>NZ_JBEYUW010000005.1:0-577449 GCF_040643735.1 Streptomyces sp. NPDC047085 | reverse complement strand
GGAACGGTCGCTTCCTTTGTACTCACCCTCTCGGGCTTTCCTCCGGGCGCTTCCCTTCGGTCTTGCGTTTCCGACTCTATCAGATCTTTTCTCGATCCGATTTCCTCGGTGCTTTCCAGGTTTCCGCTCTCGCGTTTCCCTTTCCGGCGTTTCCGACTTTATCAGAAGTTCTTGGCCGGTCTGACCGGCCGCTCATTTCTGAGTAATCGGAGGATTGCTTCTCGGAGTCGCTTTCGCAACTTCTTCGTGAAGCAGATAGATTCTAGCGCCTGCCCGGGGGCCATGCCCCACTCCAGGCAACTCATGAAATCTACCTCCCCCATCCACCCGTGTCAACGGGTTTCTGGGGCGAAGAGGAGACTAGCAGCTCACAGGGGTGGTTCGCACATCAGGCGGCCGTGGGGACGGTCGCGCTTCGCTCGGATGCCTCGAGGTCGCCCGTCTCGCCGGCGCGTACCGCGCGACCGCCGAGGACGTAGACGTAGGCCAGGAAGGCCAGCTCAGCGGCGACCCCGATGCCTATGCGGGCCCACGTGGGCAGGCCCGAGGGGGTGACGAAGCCTTCGATGGCACCGGACACGAACAGCACCAGGGCGAGGCCGATCGCCATGGCCACGGCGGCCCGACCCTCTTCCGCGAGCGCGGTGCGGCGGCTTCGCGGACCGGGGTCGATGACGGTCCAGCCGAGACGAAGCCCCGTACCGGCGGCCACGAAGACCGCGGTCAGTTCGAGCAGGCCATGGGGGAGAACCAGGCCGAGGAAGGTGTCGAGGCGGCCGGCGGAGGACATCAGGCCGATGCCGACGCCCAGATTGAGCATGTTCTCGAAGAGGATCCAGAGGACGGGTAGGCCCAGGAAGACGCCCAGGACCAGGCACATCGCGGCGGCTCGGGCGTTGTTCGTCCACACCTGGGCGGCGAAGGACGCGGCGGGGTGGCTGGAGTAGTACGTCTCGTACTCGCCACCGGGGCGAGTCAGCTCGCGGAGCTGACTGGGGGCCGCAATGGACGCCTGCACCTCCGGATGGGTGCCGATCCACCAGCCCAGCAGGATCGCGATGACCGTGGAGATGAGCGCGGTGGGCACCCACCAGTGACGCGCGCGGTACACCGCGGCCGGGAAGCCCTGCCCCAGGAAGCGTGTGACGTCACGCCATGAGGCCCGGCGGGTTCCCGCGACGGCGCTACGCGCGCGTGCCACCAGTTGGCTGAGCCAGCCCGTCAGCTGCGGATCGGGGGCGCTGGACTGGATGAGGGAGAGGTGAGTGGCGGTGCGCTGGTAGAGGGCGACGAGTTCGTCGGCTTCGGCACCGTTGAGCCGGCGCTGGCGGCGGAGCAGGGCGTCGAGGCGGTCCCATTCGGCCCGGTGTGCGGAGACGAAGACGTCCAGGTCCATCGGGTCTGCCTGCTCCTCGGCTGTTCGTCGACTGCTCGTCGTGGATGCTCGTGATGCTGTCAGCTTGTCGTACTGGGGCGCGATGCGCCCTCAGCTTGGCAGACTTGCGGTTCATCAGGGCAGACAGAGGAAGGGCGGCGGACGTGAGTGAGCTGGTGACCGGTGAGGCGGTGGCGCTCGAACTGCGGCCCGCCAAGCTGCCGAGCAGGGCGTTGGCCGTGTTGCTGGACCTGGTCGTGGCCATGATCCTGTACATCGGGGTCACCATGGCGCTGGTCGCGGGCACCGCGTCCCTGGACGAGGCCGCGCGGCTCGCGCTGTCGGTCGCGACCTTCCTGTTGGTACTGGTCGGCGCACCGATAGCGGTGGAGACGCTCAGCCATGGGCGATCGCTCGGCAAGCTGGCTTTCGGGCTGCGCGTGGTGCGGGACGACGGCGGGCCGATCCGGTTCCGGCACGCGCTGGTGCGCGGAGCGATCGGTTTCGTCGAGATCCTGATGACGTTCGGGGTCGTGGCCTGTATCGCCTCGTTCGTGTCGGCTCGCGGGCGGCGGCTCGGGGACGTGTTCGCGGGCACTCTGGTCGTGCGTGAGCGGGTTCCCGCCGGGCGGACCGGCTTCGCTCCGCCTCCTCCGCCGTGGCTCGCGGGACGGTTCGCCGGGCTGGATCTGTCGGCGGTTCCGAACGGGCTCTGGCTCGGGGTCCGGCAGTACCTGACGCGGATGCACCAGCTCGACCCGCAGGTCTCCCTGGGCATGGCGCAGCAGCTCGCGGCCGATCTCGCGGCTCGTACGGGCACTGCCGTGCCGCAGGGCGAGCACCCGGCCGCTTTCCTGGCGGCCGTGGTCCAGGAACGGCAGGCTCGTGAGGCACGGCAGGCGTTCGGGGGCGCGGTTTCGCCGGTGCCGCAGCCGCCGGTGGCACACCCCGGTCAGCACCCCTATCAGCCGCAGGCGGCCTGGCCGCCGAAGGGATCCCAGTCTGTGCGACCTGTCCCGCCTGTTCCGTACGTCCAGCCCCCGGTCGCGGCAGAGCCTGAGGCTCCCGTCCCTCCGGCGGCCGGCCCTGGCACTGGCACTGGTTCGGCCTCGGGTCCCGATGCCGGCTCGACAGGTTCCGGTTCCACGGGGTTCGTGCCGCCGGCGTGAGCCGCGTCGGCCTGTGCCGCCACCTCGCCACTCTGTCGCATTTGGTTTGAATCCGTCGGAATCGGCGGAATCAGTCGAACCGGGACGGTGGCGACTGCAGGTCTTCCAGCTCGATTCCAGGGGCCGCCAGGACCACGTCGCCGGCGATGTGCACCGTGTGCTGTTCGCCTGTGTCCAGGGCTGTGACCTGGTATTCGTCCACGGTCAGGAGGCCGTTGTCAGTGGCGTGTGTTTCTCTGTTCAGCAGAGACCAGGACTGGTCCACGGTGCGGGGGGCGAGGACCGGGTCCGTGAGGGCCACGAGGCGTACGCGGGTCGCCGCGGTGGAGGGGGTGAGGCGCAGGAGACGTGTAGTGGCGACGAGGAACGCGGGGGACGTGCCGGTGAAGGCGTGGGCGCGCACATTGCCTTCGGTGGCCTGATCTCCGGTGGGGTCGGTACGGACCCAGGTGACGCCGTCCAGGGCAGCGCCGCGGACCTGCCAGCCTCCGGCGTGGAGTTCGAGACGGATGGGGCGGCCGAGGTCGTCCAGGGCGAGGTCGACAGAGCCCTGCTCGTCGCCCGCGGGGGTGGTCAGCCGGGAGACGTAGCGCCAGCCGGTCGGACCGGGGGCGCACTGGAAGTGCTCTTCAGCGAGGGGGGTGCGATCGTGCGGATCGTGGAGCGAATAACGGCCGCGGGGCATGGGAGGTCCTGGAGTCTGGCGGGCTGACGGTCCGGTCCGGAGCCGGTCCGCCAGTCAGGGGCCGGTCCGGCCAAAGGGGCAGGCCCCCGGCACGGGGGTGCGGGGGCCTGCCTCGGAGGATCGGTGGACCTGCTGCCGGGAGAGCGCGTCGGTGCACCGGCGTGCTTCCCCCGGCGGGCGGGGCTACGGAGTCAGGGCTCAGTAGCGGTAGTGGTCCGACTTGTACGGGCCCTCGACCTCGACGCCGATGTACGCGGCCTGCTCCGGGCGCAGCTTGGTGAGCTTCACGCCGAGCGCGTCCAGGTGCAGCCGGGCGACCTTCTCGTCCAGGTGCTTGGGCAGCGTGTAGACGCCGATCGGGTACTCGGACTGCTTGGTGAACAGCTCGATCTGGGCCAGGGTCTGGTCCGCGAACGAGTTGGACATCACGAAGGACGGGTGACCGGTCGCGTTGCCCAGGTTCAGCAGACGGCCCTCGGACAGCACGATGATCTTCTTGCCGTCGGGGAACGTCCAGGTGTGGACCTGCGGCTTGACCTCGTCCTTGACGATGCCGGGGACCCTGGCGAGGCCGGCCATGTCGATCTCGTTGTCGAAGTGGCCGATGTTGCCCACGATCGCCTGGTGCTTCATCTTGGCCATGTCGGCGGCCATGATGATGTCCTTGTTGCCGGTCGTGGTGATGAAGATGTCGGCCTTGTCGATGACCTCGTCGAGGGTCGTGACCTGGTAGCCGTCCATCGCCGCCTGCAGGGCGCAGATCGGGTCGATCTCGGTGACGATCACGCGGGCGCCCTGGCCGCGCAGGGACTCGGCGCACCCCTTGCCGACGTCGCCGTAACCGCAGACGACCGCGGTCTTGCCGCCGATCAGGGTGTCCGTGGCGCGGTTGATGCCGTCGACCAGGGAATGGCGGCAGCCGTACTTGTTGTCGAACTTCGACTTGGTCACGGCGTCGTTGACGTTGATCGCCGGGAAGAGGAGGACGCCGTCGCGCTGCATCTCGTACAGGCGGTGGACGCCGGTGGTGGTCTCCTCGGTGACGCCGCGGATCTCGGAGGCCAGCTGGGTCCACTTCCGGGGGTTCTCGCCCAGGGTGCGGTGCAGCAGTTGGAGGATGACGCGGTGCTCGTCGGACTCAGCGGTCTCCAGGCCGGGGACCTTGCCGTCCTTCTCGTACTCGACGCCCTTGTGGACGAGAAGGGTGGCGTCACCACCGTCGTCCAGGATCATGTTGGGGCCGCCGGTGGGGCTGTCCGGCCAGGTCAGCGCCTGCTCGGTGCACCACCAGTACTCCTCCAGGGTCTCGCCCTTCCAGGCGAAGACCGGGACGCCCTGCGGGTTGTCGGGCGTGCCGTTCGGGCCGACGGCGATGGCGGCGGCCGCGTGGTCCTGGGTGGAGAAGATGTTGCAGGAGGCCCAGCGGACCTGGGCGCCGAGGGCGACCAGGGTCTCGATGAGGACGGCGGTCTGCACGGTCATGTGCAGGGAGCCGGTGACGCGGGCGCCGGCGAGAGGCTGTGCCTCGGCGTACTCCTTGCGGATCGCCATCAGGCCCGGCATCTCGTGCTCGGCGAGGGTGATCTCCTTGCGGCCGAACTCGGCCAGGGAGAGGTCGGCGACCTTGAAGTCCTGTCGGTTCTCGACAGTCGTCATTACGAGCTGCTCCTCGGTATCGGGTCGAGGTGGGTACGGCTGGTCTGCGCGGCAGCGGACACAGGGGTGCCCGAGAAAGAGGACACAGGCATGCCCACGTACGCGCAGCGCAGTCCGTCGGAGGCCCTCTCTCCCTCGGTCGGTCCGCTCCGGGACCGCCCGACCGCCATCAGCAGCGACGTCTGGCTCCGTCCCAAGCTACACCGCCGGACCCGGTCACCCCAGTCCGCCTGCGAACACATCACGCCGATCAACGGACGCAGGCGGTGTCCGAGGCGCGGCCTGCCGTGCGGGGTGTTCGTGGGGTCCCGATATTCTCCGCGCCGCACAGGTGCTGCAGAGATGCCGCAGAGTCGCCGTATCGGGGAGGACGCAAAAGTGGGCGCAGGACGGGGACTGGGGATCGCCGCTCTCCTGGTGGGGCTGCTGGGGGCAGCGCTGGGAGGCGGCACCTTCGTCTACGGCAAGGAGGCCTACAGGGGCTCAACCGTGACGAGCAAGAGCATGACACCGACGTACGGGCCGGGCGACCGGGTCTTGTGGGAACGCGTCGACGGGAGCGAGGTGCGGCGTGGCGACGTGGTCCTGATCTCGATGCCGGAGCGCTACGGGCCCGGTGTCGTCATGCAGCGGGTCATCGGAGTGGCCGGCGATCACGTGGCCTGCTGTACGACCGTGGGGTCGCAGCGCCGGGTCACGGTGAACGGGAAGCCGATCGCGGAGCCGTATGTGAGCCAGGGCGACGCCGACGGTGGGTATCCGCCGTACGACGTGAAGGTCCCCGAGGGGCGGCTGTTCCTGCTGGGTGACCACCGGGCGAACGCCCGGGACTCGCGTGCCTTCACCTCGGAAGACGGCGGGTCGGTGCCTGTGGGCGCGGTCCGGGGCCGGGTGACGGACAGCCGTGCGGTCCCTGGGCTGCTCGTTTCGGGGATGGTCTTCGGGGCCGTCATGGTGCTGGTCGGTGTCGGCCTGGGGATCGGCGCCTGGGCGGTACGGCGACGGGCGCGGGCCCTCGTACCGCCGCCCCCGCCCTGGCCGGTGCAGCCGGTCTGAGGGCTGGACGACCGGACCGACCCGGATGACCCGGACGACAGCGAGTCCGAGCCTGGTCCGGGTCCGGTCCGCGTGGATGACAGCGGTCCGAAGCCGGGGATGGCAGCGCGCGGGGCCCGCCGGATCCGGCGGGCCCCGTGGGCGTGATGGGTCTCAGTGGCCCGTGGCGTGCGGGGTGGGGCCGCCAGGGGTGGCCTCCGGGTCCGGGCCCTTGGCGGCCTCGGCCTCGCTGTAGATGTCGGGCTCGAGGTAGATGACGCGCGCGATGGGGACGGCGGCGCGGATGCGGGCCTCGGCCGCGTCGATGGCCTTGGCGACCTCGGCGGCCGTGTTGTCGTGCTGGACCGCGATCTTGGCGGCGATGAGCAGCTCCTCGGGACCGAGGTGCAGGGTGCGCATGTGGATGACGCGGGGGACGGTGTCGCCGTCGACGATCGCGGCCTCGATCTTCTGGACGTCGTCGATGCCCGCGGCCTCGCCGAGCAGCAGCGACTTGGTCTCGGCGGCCAGGACCAGGGCGATCAGGACGAGCAGAACACCGATGCAGACGGTGCCGATGCCGTCCCAGACGCCGTCGCCGGTGATCAGGGCGAGGCCGACGCCGCCGAGGGCGAGGAGCAGACCGATGAGCGCGCCGAAGTCCTCCAGGAGGACGACCGGCAGCTCGGGCGCCTTGGCGCGGCGGATGAACTGGCTCCAGGACAGCGCGCCGCGCAGCTCGTTGGACTCCTTGATGGCCGTGCGGAAGGAGAAGCCCTCGGCAATGATCGCGAAGACGAGGACACCCACCGGCCAGTACCAGTGCTCCACCTCGTGCGGGTGGCTGATCTTCTCGTAGCCCTCGTAGATGGCGAACATGCCGCCGATGGAGAAGAGGACGATGGAGACGAGGAAGGCGTAGATGTAGCGTTCGCGGCCGTAGCCGAAGGGGTGCTGCGGCGTCGCCTCGCGCTGGGCCTTCTTGCCGCCGATCAGCAGCAGGAACTGGTTGCCGGAGTCGGCGAGCGAGTGCACGCCCTCGGCGAGCATCGAGGAGGAGCCGCTGAAGGCGAACGCGACGAACTTCGACGCCGCGATCGCGAGATTGGCGCCGAGGGCCGCCACGATCGCCTTGGTACCGCCTGACGCGCTCATGTGTCCGCGTTGTCCCTTCACCGTCGTACGTCTACGCCGTCCGGGCGTCCGCCCGGCTTTGCCCGGGCTTTGCCGGTGGGCCATTCTTGCAGCCCGCCGGGCCCGCGGCGCGTCAGGTATCCACAGCCCCGGTCATATGTTCACAAGCCCGGTCATACTCACAGGTCCGGTCACGCCCAACGGCCCGGTCATGCGATCACGACGGCTCAGGCGATCACGGTGGCGCGGAAGACCGTGCCCGCGCCGGACACCTCGGCCCGCTCCCCTGCCGGGACGAACACCGACTGGCCGGGGCGGAGTTCGTGCTCGCCGACGCAGACGGCGCCAGCCGTGCAGAGCAGGATCTGCGGGGTGTCCAGGGTGAGGTCGTGGGCGGTGCCGCCCTCGGGGAGGACGTACCGGGAGAGCCGGAACTCGTCGATCGGGGTCTCGTAGACCTCCTCGCCGTCCGGGGAGGCCTCGGGGCGCAGCACGCCCGGGTCACCGGCCTCGAAGCGGACGACGCGCAGGAGTTCGGGCACGTCGACGTGCTTGGGGGTCAGGCCGCAGCGCAGGACGTTGTCGGAGTTGGCCATGATCTCGACGCCGAGGCCGCTCAGGTAGGCGTGCGGGATGCCGGCGCCGAGGAACAGGGCCTCGCCGGGCTGCAGGCGGACGTGGTTGAGCAGCATGGCCGCGATGACGCCGGGGTCGCCCGGGTAGTGGTGGGCGAGGTCGGCGTAGGGGGCGTAGTCGCCGCCGAGGCGGGTGCAGGCGGCGGTGGCCTCGGCGACGGTGTGGGCCATCTCCTCCGGGTCGGCGGTGAGGACGGCGGTGAGGACCTCGCGCAGGGCCGCGTCCTCGGGGTGGGCGTGCAGCAGGTCGACGTACGGCTTCAGGGAGTCGACGCCGAGGCCGTCCAGCAGGCCGGCCGCCTGGATCGGGTCGCGGAAGCCGCACAGCCCGTCGAACTCGGTGAGCGCGCAGATCAGTTCGGGCTTGTGGTTGGCGTCCTTGTAGTTGCGGTGCGGGGCGTCGATGGGGATGCGCCGCCGCTCCTCGTCCTCGTAGCCCTCCTTGGCCTGCTCCAGGTTGGGGTGCACCTGGAGGGAGAGCGGGGCGCCGGCGGCGAGGATCTTGAGGAGGAACGGCAGTCGCGGGCCGAACTTCGCCACCGCCCGCGCGCCCAGCTCACGCTCCGGGTCGGCGTCGATGACCTCGACGAGTGTCCCGCGCGCGGTGCGCGAGGGTGCGCCCGGGTGCGCGCCCATCCACATCTCCGCCTGCGGCTCGCCGGTCGGCTCGACGCCGAGGAGGTGCGGGATGGCGGTGGGGGAACCCCACGCGTAGGGGCGGATGGTGTTGTCGAGGCGATCCATGTCTTCTCTGTCTCCGTACGTGCGCTGCTCAGCGGGCACCGGCACCGGCCTGGGTGCCGGCGGTGGGCGCGGGTCGCTCGCCCCGGGCGGGCCCGGACACGACGACCTGGAGCAAGATCAGGCCCTGGAAGCGAGCGCGAGGTAAACGGCGGCGAAATCTGTGACGGCGATCAGTTCCGCGAGGGTCTCCAGTTCGGCGCCTTCCTCCGGTTCGAGCTCGCTGATCGGCGTGTCGTGGCTGAGGGCCAGGTCGCGGGCGGCCGGAGCGGCGGTGAGTTCGCTGATCGGGCGGTCGCGCAGGAGCACCACGCGCGCGTGCAGCGCGGGAGCCTCCTCGACGCGGTCGCGGAAGAAGTCGTCGGGGTCGGCGCTGGCCGCGAGGGGGCCGGCCAGCAGGGCGCTGTGCGCGGCGAGGGCCTCGGGGAGTTCGGCGACCAGGGCGGGGCGGCCGGCGAGTTCGGCGAGGGCGTCGGCGAAGCGGCGGCCGGCGGGGCCCGCGGAGGTGCCTTCCGTCCAGAGGACGGGGAGCGTGTCGGCGAGTTCGGCGGCGAGGGTCTTGGCCGGGTTGCTGTAGGTCGCGATGGCGGGACCGCAGCGCTCGGCGACGGTGTCCAGGCGGTCGGCGACCTTCTCCAGGGCGTCCGATCCGGCACTGAGCAGGCCGATGCGGTCGAGCAGGGCGACCAGCGGGGTGAACAGGGCCCAGAAGACGCCCGGGGAGGACGCGGCGAGGGGTTCTTCCTGGTCGTACGGCGTCGTCGCCATCGGTACGAAGAGGCCGTGGGCGCGGCTCACCGACTCGGTGAGGGGGGTGTCGGCCGGGGCCACGGCGACGACCGTGCAGCCGCGACGGTAGGCCTGCTCGGCGAGCAGGGCGAGGCTGGGTTCGGTGCCGTCCGGGGTGGCGATCAGCAGCAGGTCCACGGAGCCGGTCCAGCCCGGGAGTTCCCAGCGCAGGGCGCCGGCGGCCGGGGCGACGCCGGTGGGGGCCAGCCGGATGACGGGGCTGCCGGGGCCGGCCAGGGTGCCGAGCAGGTCGGCGGTGTGGATGGCAGCGGCTCCGGGGCCGGCGATGAGGACGGCGCGGGGGCGGCCGTCGGGCTTCAGGTCGCCGACGCCGGCCTCGGTGGCGTGCCGGGCGGCCGTGCGGACGCGGGCACCGGCTTCCGCGGCGCCGCGCAGGAGGCCTCGGCGGTCGGCCTCGGCGAGGCCCTCCGGGGTGTCGAGGAGCGATTCGTCGAGCATGGGAGGCAGCCTCCGATTCGCCGGGGTTCTGTTGTCGCCGGGTCCGGTTGGGTCCTGCTGGGTCCTGCTGGGGGGTCGAGCGCGGGGTGCGCCTCGCCATTGCGGCGGCCGCCTTTCGGGGCGGTGCTACGGCGGGCGGGTTACGCCGAACGGGTTACGCCGGACGGGGGTGTGCCGCGCCGGGCGGCTTGCGCCAGGCGGGGTTACGCCGGGCGGCGGGCCTCGTCGACGAGGAGGACCGGGATGCCGTCGCGGACCGGGTAGGCGAGGCCGCAGTCCTGACCGGTGCAGATCAGCTCGGTGTCCTGCTCCTTGAGAGGGGCGTGGCAGGCCGGGCAGGCGAGGATCTCCAGGAGGCCGGCTTCGAGCGGCATGGGGTGTCCCTTCGGGCGCGGATACGACGTTTACGGATGTGCTGGTCAGCGTACCGCTGGCTGGGCGGTGCCGGAGGGTTCGGCCTGCTGCCGTGCCGCCCAGGGGGCTCCGCCCCCTGGACCCCCGGTCTTGCCCACCCGCCCGCCCGACTCGCGTGATGGAGAGCCTCGGTCACGGAGATGGAGGCCGGATCCGCTGGAAGACCGGGGCACGGCAAGGGGCGGGCCGATGGGACAGGGCGGGGTGGGGTGGGAGCTCTCGGGTGGCCGAGAGGCGCGGTCACGGGGATGGGGCGGGGGTGGCGCGGGGCCGAGCCCCCGGCCCATGGGGATGCGCGTCGCCGTCGCCGGACGCGGCGCGGTCCTGTTCGGCTTGGGCTCGCCGCTCCTGCGGCTGGGCGGGGTGGGTCGGTTGGGGGTCAGGAGCGGATGAGGGTCAGGGCTTCGTCGCGGATTTTGGTCATGGTGGGTTCGTCCTTGGCCTCGGCGTTGAGGCGGAGGAGGGGTTCCGTGTTGGAGGGGCGGACGTTGAACCACCAGTCGGCGGCGGAGACCGTGAGACCGTCGAGGTCGTCGAGGGTGATGCCCGGGCGGCCCTCGTAGGCGGCGCGGATCGCGGCGAGGCGGGCGGCCTGGTCGGTGACCGTGGAGTTGATCTCGCCGGAGCCCGCGTAGCGGTCGTACTGGGCGGTGAGGGCGGACAGGGGGGCGTCCTGGCCGCCGAGGGCCGCGAGGACGTGCAGGGCGGCCAGCATGCCCGTGTCGGCGTTCCAGAAGTCCTTGAAGTAGTAGTGGGCGGAGTGCTCACCGCCGAAGATCGCGCCGGAGCGGGCCATCTCGGCCTTGATGAAGGAGTGGCCGACGCGCGTGCGGACCGGGGTGCCGCCGTTCTCCTTCACGACCTCGGGGACCGTGCGGGAGGTGATCAGGTTGTGGATGACCGTGCCCGCGCCGCTGTTGCGGACCAGCTCCCGCGCGGCGACCAGGGCGGTGATCGCCGACGGGGAGACCGGGTCGCCGTTCTCGTCCACGACGAAGCAGCGGTCGGCGTCGCCGTCGAAGGCGAGGCCGAGGTCGGCGCCCTCCACCTGGACCCGCTTCTGCAGGTCCACGATGTTGGCCGGGTCGAGCGGGTTGGCCTCGTGGTTCGGGAAGGTGCCGTCCAGTTCGAAGTACATCGGGACGACGGTCAGGGGCAGGCCGTCGAAGACCGTGGGGACCGTGTGGCCGCCCATGCCGTTGCCGGCGTCGACCACGACCTTCAGGGGGCGGATGGAGGTCAGGTCGACGAGGGAGCGGAGGTGCGCCGCGTAATCGTCCAACGTGTCGCGCGTGGTGAGGGTTCCCGGCTCGGCGGCGGGTTCCGGAGCGCCCGACTCCAGCCACTGCTCCACCAGTTCGCGGATCTGGGTGAGGCCCGTGTCCTGGCCGACAGGCGCCGCGCCCGCGCGGCACATCTTGATGCCGTTGTACTGGGCCGGGTTGTGGGAGGCGGTGAACATCGCGCCGGGTAGGTTCAGAGCGCCCGAGGCGTAGTACAGCTGGTCGGTGGAGCACAGGCCGATCTCGGTGACGTCCACGCCGCGGTTGGCCGCGCCACGCGCGAAGGCGCGGGACAGGCCGGGGGACGACGGGCGCATGTCGTGGCCCACGACGATCGCCGCCGCATCCGTCACCTCGGCGAAGGCGCCGCCGAAGAGTTCGGCCAGTGACTCGTCCCACTGGTCCGGGACCACTCCGCGCACGTCGTACGCCTTCACGATCTGCGACAGATCAGCTGCCACGGCCAACCCTCCTGAAAGTCCTATGGGTGCCCACAAACTACCCGTCGGGGGTAAGGGGCGGGTGTGCGGACACCAAGTGGACTCACAGGTGCCGCTTCGCCGTAACGCAGGATGCCAGTCGTGCCGGTCGCGTCGGCCGTGGGTCGGTCGCGTCGGCCGTGTCAGTTGTCCGGGGAGCGCAGGACCCGTAGGTGGCCGCGGCGGGCCACCTCCATGGGGTCCGCGGTGCGGGCTCCGCCGCCGCCCGCCTCGGCCGCCCGTTCCTGGGGGCGGGCCGCCTCGCGCACGGCGTTGGCAAGCGCTTCCAGGTCGTCGCCGCTGGGCCGGGCCGGGGCGGAACCGTCGAGGAGGCGGACGACCTCCCAGCCGCGGGGGGCGGTGAGGCGCTCGGAGTGCTCGGCGCAGAGGTCGTAGCAGTGGGGTTCGGCGTAGGTGGCGAGCGGGCCGAGGACCGCGGTCGAGTCGGCGTAGACGTACGTCAGCGTCGCGACGGCGGGTCGGCCGCAGGCGGTGCGCGAACAGCGACGTACAGGGCTCACGACGTTGGACGGTACCGCACTCTTGAGCGGGCCGCGACGACTCTCCACCAGGTCACTCCACCGTGTCGTGCTGTGAGACGCCCCACATGCTTTTCCGAACATACCTTGCTGACCTGCGAGGACGAGGTGGCGCGGGAACTTGGGCGGGGATACGTCCGGTCATGAGTCGGCACAAACACCGTCAATTGCCTTGAGTTCACTGGTCTTGGAAGGTTACGGAAACGAGCCAGACCTTGGCTGGAATGGTCATCCGGCGACATGGGGAGTGGGTGGGGTCGGGGCGGCCGCCGGTGACGGTGGTTGCCGGTGGTCGCAGCGTGGAGCCGGGCGGGCTGGGCGTGGGGCCGGGCGGGCTGGGCCTGCGGGGACTAGGCTTCAGCGGTGATGGACAACCGTGTACCGCCCCGTGCCGCAGGCCCCGGGCCCCGACGTCGTGATCGCCATGGAAGGGGCATGCGAGGGCCCATCGCGCCGCCGCAGGTGCCGCTGGCGGCGAGTCGTGCCGAGGTGTTCGCGGATCTGGTGCAGGACTCCGTGGAGCGGCTCGAGCGGCGGTGGCCGCAGTTGGCGGACATCGATTTCCTCGTGCTCGAGGTGCCTCGGCTGGAGGGGCGGGGTGCGGAGGCGTGGAGCGATGAGCCGGTGCCGCTGGGTGGGGTGATTCCTGCGCGGGACGGGCGGCAGGCGCGGGTGGTCGTGTACCGGCGGCCGGTGGAGATTCGGACCAAGGGGCGGGACGAGCGGGCCGCGCTGGTGCACGAGGTTGTCGTGGAGCAGGTGGCGGAGTTGTTGGGGCTTACCCCGGAGACGGTTGATCCTCGGTACGGGGAGGACTAGGCGCGGCTTGGTGCGGGAGCCTGGGTGCCCTGTGCTTCGGGGACTCCGTGTGCTGTGGCTGGGCTGAGGTTGGGTCGCTTGTCCGCGCTGACGGGGTGCCGCCTTTCTTTGGGACGGGCGCCGCCCCAGCGGCACGACTGCCCGCAGCCGGGTAGGCACGACCGCTGTGGCGCTTCTCGGCCCCTTCTACTTCTGCAGGACCGAGAGGTCTTCGTCTGTCTCTGGGACGGAGACCAGGCCTCGGTCGGTGGGGAGCGTCTGGATGGTGAAGGCGGGGATGCCGGAGGCGGTGGTGGTGAGGGTGCGGGAGGCGTAGAGGGGGCCGCCGGAGAGGGGTTCCAGGGTGAGGGCGTAGGTGCCCTTGAGACCGGAGGGGACGGGGGCGGGGATGTCCTGGGTGGTGCCGGACTTGATCGTGTAGGTCTTGGTCACGGGGGTGCCGCCGTCGCTGCCCGCCGAGGCGGTGATCTTCACCGTGGTGGTGGCCGTGGGAGCGGCGAGGGACAGCGTGGTGCCCTTGGCGCTGTTGTCGGCGGAGGTGGCGCGCCGCCCGACGGGGGCGGTGGCGGGGATGTACGCCGTCTCCTGCTTGTCTCCCTTGCCCCGGACCACGCGCAGCGCGGCCACCAGGGGGACCGACTGGTCGGTGGGGGTGAGGACGAGGGAGCCGGCCTCGCCGCGGGTGACCGCGCCGAGGTCGGTCGCGGTGGTCATGCCGCCCTTGACGTGCAGGGTCTCGTTGCCCGCCGGGGTGAACATGCCGCTGGGGGAGGCCAGGCGGACCTTGAGGTCCGCGTCGGCGTCGCCGGGGGTGAAGGCGATGAGGCGGACGTCGGTGGCGTCCTTCGGGATGCCGGGCAGGACCAGGCTGCCGGCCGGGTCGGTGGACGCGGCCAGCCAGTCGCCGCCCGCCTTGTCGTCGAGGGCCTGCACGGCCGCGCCGACCCGGCCGCTGCGTACGCTGACGTGCACGGTCAGGTCGGGCTGCCGCTGGTCGGTGAGCGTGGAGAGCAGGATCGGCTTGCTGGAGTGGGGCGGGATCGTGAAGCCGTCGGTCACCGTGGACTTGATCGCGCCGTCCTTGCCGTACAGCTCGATGTCGACGACGGCTGCGGAGTCGTCGGGGTTGGTGAGGTGCACGTAGTCGGTGCGGTCGGCGGCGGTGCTCGCGCCCGGGAACCAGAACTCGGTGTCGGCGGGCGTGCAGGTGACGCCCAGGAGACCGCGTCCGGTGCCGGCGGCGACCTCGGTGGTCTCCTGGACGGTCCAGCCGGGCGCGAACTTCCCGTCGGCGGTGCCGACGAGGGCGGGCGCTTCGGCACCGGAGCTGTCGCCGGTGGCGGGTGTGCCGGGTGCCTTCGGTGTCAGGACCGGCTTGTCCGCGCCCTTCTTGGAGTCCTTGCCCTTGCCCGTCTGGGAGCTGTCCGTGCCGTCCGCCGACTGCTCGGCGGCCGCCTGGAGTTCGGCCTTGCCGCCGCTGTCCGCGCCCTGGGTGACGGGCGTGAACGACGTGTACGCCGTGTCGGCGATGTCGGAGATGCTCGGCGCCGGGCACAGCAGGCTGGTGCGCTCCACGGGCAGCTCGGCGGCCGCCTTGGCGGGGCTCGCGCCGGACGCGGAGGGCGTGTCGAGTGCGGCGAACGCGGTGACGGCGGCCAGCGCGGCCGTGCCGGCGATCAGGGACAGGGTGGTGCGGTTCACTGCTGGCTCCCGTCGGGGCGCTCGCTGCCGGTGCCGTAGGGCTGCTGGGCCGGGTCGTAGCCCTGGGGGTAGGACGCCGGGTCGTACGGCATCTGTTCGGCCGTACCGCTATAGGCGTCGGCCGTACCGCCGTAGGCGTAGGGGTCGTACTGGCCGGACTGGTAGGGGTCGGGCTGGTACGCCTGCTGGTCGTAGCCGGCCGACTGGTACTGGTCCTGGTACTGGCCGGTGCCGTAGCCCGGGTAGTCGGCGTCCGCGTAGGAGGCGGCGTCCCAGTCGCCGTACGGCTGCTGGTGCGGGACAGCGGCGGCCGGGGCCTCCTCCGGAGGAGGAGGCGTGCTGCCGGGGGCCGGCTGTTCGAGGTCCGCCTCGTCGGGGCCGGCCTGTTCCTCGGCCTGGGCGCGCAGGCGGCGGGCTCGGCGGCCTTCACCCGCGGTGGCCTGGGCGGGCAGCGGCTGCTCCTCGGGGAGGTCGTCGTCGATGTCGCGGCGGCGGCCGGGCAGGGCGAGGACGACGAGGACGACCGCGAGCAGGCCCTGGGCCCACAGCCAGGCGGTGTGGGTGACCGGAGCGTCGTAGGTGACGTCCAGCCTGCCGCCGCCCGAGGGGAGTTCGAAGCCCTGGGCCCAGCCGTCGACGGTGGTGCGGGTGAGCGGCTTGCCGTCCAGGGTGGCCGTCCAGCCGTCGGCGGCGGCGTCGGCCAGGCGCAGGACGCGGCTGCCCGAGCCGGACGGGACGGTGGTGTGGATCTCCACCGCTCCGGCGGCGACGGGCTGGGTGGTGCCGGAGCCGCCGGCGGGCACGATGGTGGCGCGGGAGACCTGCTGGTCGACGCGCCACAGGGCACTGCCGTTCTGCTCGCTGAGCCGGCTCAGGCCCGGCGTGGCGTCCAGGACGCGGCTGATCTCGCGGGGCGCGCCCTTGTGGACGAGGACGTAGCGCACGGCGAAGCCGCCGAGCTGGCCGGCCTGGTCGGCGCCGGAGCCGGCGACGAGGTTGGCGACGATCTTGTCGAGCTTCGCGTTCTCCCCGTCGGCGGCGGCGAGTTCGGCGTCTCCCATGCGGGCGCCGGAGCCGCGCACCAGGGTGTAGCGCACGCGTGCGGTGGAGTCGCTGTCGAGGATCAGGGTGCGGGCCTGGTCGCGGGTGGTGGCGTCCTCGGCGACGAACGCGGGGACCTGGACCGGGTCGCGGCGCTCCAGCGGGCCGTCGGCGCCGCCGAGCATCCAGCCGGTGGCGACCAGCAGCGGACCCGCTGCGGAGGCGAAGGCGATCAGGGCGGCGACGGGCTGGCGCCAGCCGAAGCTCTGCTCGGCCACGCGTGCGCGTGCCCCGTCGGCGCCGAGCGCGGCGGCGGCCAGCAGGGCGATGCCGTAGACCAGGGTGGCGGGTCCGGCCCAGGTGGAGTGGTTGGACAGGACGGCGAAGACGAGGCCGACCAGGGCGACGGCCCAGGCGGTCCGGATGCCCAACTGCCGCTCGGAGCGCAGGAGCGCGGCCAGCGCGGCGAGGACGATGCCGATGAGCATCAGGCCGTGCACGGTGCCGGGGCCGCCGGGGCTGGCGCCGAGCAGGTCCGTGGCGGAGGCGGCCGAGGAGCCGTACTCCAGGCCGGCTTCCTTGAAGAAGCCGAACGGGAGCAGGGTCAGCGACCAGGGGGCGAGGACCAGCAGCGGGGTGCCGAGCTGGGCGAGCAGGCGCAGGCCTGTGGCGACGAGGTCGGTGCGGCGCACGGCGAGCAGGCCGAGGCCGAGGATCAGCGCGATGGGCCAGACGATCGGCGTGAACGCGGTGGTGATGGTCAGCAGCAGCGCGTACGCCCAGGTGGCGCGCCAACTGCCGCGTGCTCCGGAGCGGCTCGCGAGACCGCTCGCGGCGATGCCCGCGCGCGCGATGAGCGGCAGGAACACGGCGAGGACGGCGGTGCCGATGCGGCCGCCGGCCAGGGCGCCGGTGGCGGCGGGCAGGAAGGCGTAGGCGATCGCCGCCCAGGCGCGCAGCAGGCGGGAGCTGACCAGGGGCCGGGAGGCGAAGTAGGCGGTGAGGCCGGCCAGCGGCACCGAGCAGACCAGCAGGACGGTGACGGCGAGTCCGGTGGAGCCGAAGAGGATCGTGGCGAGGGTCGCGACGACGGCGAGGTAGGGCGGCGCCGCGGGGGTGCCGCCGGCGCCCACCGGGTGCCAGGCGGTGACGTAGCGGGACCACAGGTCGCCGGCGTCGGCCGGGGCGGGCAGCATGGCGCCGCCGGCGAGCGCGCCGCCGCCGAGCAGGGCGCGGCAGGCGACGAGGGAGATCACCAGCAGGGCCAGGAAGAGCACCGGGCCGGGCTTGCGGGCGATGCGCTTGAGCCGGGCGAACTGCTCGATCTCCAGGAAGTCGGCGTCGTCGCCGCCGGGGCCGGACTCCACGGCGCCGCCGTGCCGGCCCGCCGAGGAGGTGTCGCTGTCGGTGCCGCCGGAGAAGTTGCCCGCGATCTGTTCCACGGTGGCGCGGATGGTCGCGCCGGGCGGTGGGAAGAGCCGGCGCAGTTCGGCCTTGTCGATCTGGGAGGGTCCGCGGCGGCGCCGGCCGGCGAGGATCCGCTCGGGCCGCAGCAGAGTGCCCAGCAGACCTCGGATCTCGTCGACGGCCTGCCCGGGGACCTTGCCGACGAGGTAGGCGAGGGTCCGCAGGAGGGTGCCGAGGACAAGTCGCAGCAGCACCCAGGGCAGGGCCCCGGCACGGGTGTTGACGAGGAGGGTGTAGATCGCGCCCGCCTTGTCGACCTTGTGCGGGGAGGCGGTGGTGCGGCCCGCGCAGTCGACGGTGCGGCGCTCGCGGGAGGCGGCCTCGGCGTGCCGGACGACCGCTTCGGGGGCGACGAGGACGCGGTGGCCCGCCTTGTGGGCGCGCCAGCACAGGTCGACGTCGTCGCGCATCAGGGGCAGCCGGCGGTCGAAGCCGCCGAGCTGTTCGAAGACGTCGCGGCGGACGAGCATGCCGGCGCTGGAGACGGACAGGACGGTGCGGACGTGGTCGTGCTGACCCTGGTCCTGTTCGCGGCGGTCCAGGCCGGTCCAGCGGCGGCCGGAGTTGGCGATGGAGACGCCGACCTCCAGAAGCTGCCTGCGGTCGTACCAGCCGCGCAGCTTGGGGCCGACGATCGCCACGTCGTCGCGGCCGAGTTCGATCTCGTTCTCGACGACCCGGAGCAACTGGGCGAGGGCGTCGGGTGCGGGGGCACAGTCGTCGTGCAGCAGCCACAGCCACTGGACGGGCTCGCCGTAGGGCAGCTCGGGCAGGTCGTAGGCGTCGTCGCGCCAGGTGCGGGTGACCGGGTCCCAGCCGCTGGGGCGCTTGAGGTACGGCAGGTCGTCCGGGGTGAGGACGGGCGCGGTGCGGCTCGCCTCCTCGACGGCCTGGCCGAAGCCGGTGCGGCGGGCGAGGTGCAGGACGTTGCCCTCGCCGAGGGCGTCGGTGACCAGCTGGGCGGACTCGTCCGCGCTGCCGGTGTCGGCCGCCACCGCGTACTGGACCGGGCGCTCCTGGCCGAGCAGCCCGGCGAGCGCGTCGGGCAGCCAGCGGGCGCCGTCGTGGGAGACGAGGACCGCGGTCACCACATGACGCGGGAACTCAGGGAGGGCAGCCTGGTCTTGGGCTGCCGTATGGCTGTGCACGGTCATCGAGGTACGGGCCCCGGTTCGATGGACTGCGGTGGACGCCTGTGTCTCCTCGTGCGTCGAGGGGACAGCGGGGCGTCTCGGACGAGCGACCACACTATCGGCTGACCATGACGACGGCCCGCCGCCTGTGGATAACCCACCGGTGACGGGCCGTTCGTGATGGTTTGGTGCGAATGTGTGTTCAGACGGCGGCCTTCTTCAGCCGGCGGCGCTCACGCTCGGACAAACCGCCCCAGATCCCGAAGCGCTCGTCGTTGGCGAGGGCGTACTCAAGGCACTCGGAGCGGACCTCGCAGGCGAGACAGACCTTCTTGGCCTCTCTGGTCGAGCCGCCCTTCTCGGGGAAGAAGGACTCGGGGTCGGTCTGGGCGCACAGCGCGCGCTCCTGCCAGCCGAGTTCCTCGTCCGCGTCGTCGACCAGCAGTTGCTGCACCAGCTCGGTCATGTGCGCCCCTCGTCTGTCTTTCGCGTCCCCGTGTGTAGCCGTTACCGATTTCGGCTGAACGACACGAGTGAAATTACAAGTGTGCTGCTCCGGGCGAGTCAAGCCGAGATCTGCTATTGAGCCCGTTATTCACTCTGCGGAACCAAGGCCGTGCGGAAAGTGTTCAAATCGCCATAAACCTTGACATGCAGACGAGGGCCCGGAGGGGCAGCGGACCCGTACAAGGCTCTGTACGAAGAAGGACGCCCCCGCGTTCGATCGCGTTCCGGGAGGCTCGACCACTCGGATGTGCGCCATGTGTCCCGGGGGTCGGATGAACAAACCTTTCACCTGAGAGCCGTACCGGATGAGGTGAAACATGTCGCACATACCGGGCGTCGAGTTGACAGTGTGGGTGTGAACCGATGTCCTAGTGGGCATGCTCGCGAACTTGGCACCCGCCTCGACCCGCATCGCCGGGTCCCTCGGTGCTGCTCGCGCGCGCTGTTGCTGTTGTTGCTGTCCCAGCTGTTGAGCCCAACGCGCTCCAGCTGTCCCCGGGCCCATCTCGGCCCGGCCGCGTTTCCCCGTTCCTGAACCCTCCTCCAGGACACCCCGCACGCCCGTGACCCGGGCGGACGCCACGCGACACCCAGCCAGCCCCCACTCTTCACCGAGGAACCACCGCACCCCGATGAACAGCGACAACGACCTCCAGATCGCCGGCGACATCCTCGAAGTCCAGCACCTGCTCCAGCCCCCGCGCGAGCACCCCGCCACCGTCGCCGAGTACGTGGGCCTCGCCCGCGCCATCGCCGCCGACCGCGACCAGTGGGCGCACCTGGTCCAGTACGACGCCACCACCCGCTGGTACCACCGGCTGCGCACCGGCCCCGGGTACGAGGTGTGGCTGCTGTCCTGGGTGCCCGGGCAGGGCAGCGGGCTGCACGACCACGGCCGCTCCTCCGGAGTCCTCACCGTCCTGGAGGGCAAGCTGACCGAGCGCACCGAACGCGGCACGCGCGCGTTGGCGGAGGGCGCACAGCGGGTGTTCGCACCGGGCTACGTGCACGAGGTGGTCAACGACACGCTGGAGCCCGCGGTGAGCCTGCACGTGTACTACCCGGGTCTGACCGAGATGCCGATGCACACCTCCCCCAGCTGCGCGGCGCGTACCGAGCCGCGCGCGGTCACCGCCTGAATGACCCATCGGCCACCTGACGCACTGTCGTACCCGCCTGCCAGACTTGCCCCATGCGCATTGTGGTTCTGGCAGGCGGCATCGGTGGTGCCCGGTTCCTGCGCGGTCTGAAGCGGGCCGTGCCGAACGCGGACGTCACGGTCATCGGCAACACCGGCGACGACATCCATCTCTTCGGGCTGAAGGTCTGCCCGGACCTCGACACGGTGATGTACACGCTGGGCGGCGGTATCAACGAGGAGCAGGGCTGGGGACGGGCCGACGAGACGTTCCACCTCAAGGAGGAGCTGGCGGCCTACGGCGTCGGCCCGGACTGGTTCGGGCTCGGCGACCGGGACTTCGCCACACACATCGTGCGGACGCAGATGCTGGGCGCCGGCTATCCGCTGAGCGCGGTCACCGAGGCGCTGTGCGACCGCTGGAAGCCGGGCGTGCGGCTGATCCCGATGACCGACGACCGCGTGGAGACCCACGTCGCCGTCGAGATCGAGGGCGAACGCAAAGCCGTCCACTTCCAGGAGTACTGGGTACGGCTGCGCGCCTCGGTCCCGGCCGAGGCGGTCGTGCCGGTCGGCGCCGAGCAGTCGAAGCCCGCTCCGGGGGTGCTGGAGGCCATCGCCGAGGCGGACGTCATCCTCTTCCCGCCGTCCAACCCGGTCGTGTCCATCGGCACGATCCTCGCCGTGCCCGGCATCCGGGAGGCGATCGCCGAGGCGGGCGTGCCGGTGGTGGGCCTGTCCCCCATCGTCGGGGACGCGCCGGTGCGCGGGATGGCCGACAAGGTGCTCGCCGCCGTCGGCGTGGAGTCCACGGCCGCCGCGGTGGCCGCGCACTACGGCTCGGGACTGCTGGACGGCTGGCTCGTCGACACCGTGGACGCGGACGTGGTCGAGCGGGTCGAGGCGGACGGCATCCGCTGCAAGGCCGTACCGCTGATGATGACCGACCTGGACGCGGCCGCGCAGATGGCCCGGGAGGCGCTGGCGCTGGCCGAGGAGGTGCGGGGCGCGTGAGCGAGGAACCCCCCGGCCGGACCGGCGAGGAGCAGCTCGGATACGCCGGTGAGGAGCGGCCCGGGTACGAGGTGTGGGCGCTGTCCGGGATTCCGGAGGTGCAACAGGGCGACGATCTGGCCAAGTTGATCGCCGCGGCGGAGCCGGCCCTGGCCGACGGGGACGTGCTGCTCGTCACCTCCAAGATCGTGTCCAAGGCCGAGGGCCGGATCGTCGAGGCGGCCGACCGGGAGGCGGCGATCGACGCCGAGGCGGTCCGGGTGGTGGCCCGGCGTGGCACGCTCCGCATCGTCGAGAACCGGCAGGGCCTGGTCATGGCGGCCGCCGGGGTCGACGCGTCCAACACCCCGGCCGGCACGGTCCTGTTGCTGCCCGAGGACCCGGACGCGTCCGCGCGCGCGATCCGCGAGGGGCTGCGGGACACGCTCGGGGTCAACGTGGGGGTGGTCGTCACCGACACGTTCGGGCGGCCCTGGCGCGCGGGGCTCACGGACGTGGCGATCGGCGCCGCCGGAGTGCGCGTGCTGGACGATCTGCGCGGGGGCACGGACGCGTACGGCAACCCGCTCGTCGCCACCGTCGTCGCGACGGCGGACGAGCTGGCCGCGGCGGGCGACCTGGTCAAGGGCAAGGCCGCGGGGCGGCCGGTGGCCGTGGTGCGGGGGCTGCCCCAGGTGGTGACCCCGGTGGAGGACCAGGGCGAGGGGGCGCGGGCGCTGGTACGGAACGCGCAGGACGACATGTTCCGGCTCGGCACGTCCGAGGCGGTCCGCGAGGCGGTGACCCAGCGGCGTACGGTACGGGCCTTCACCGACGATCCCGTCGACCCCGGCGCGGTGCGCCGCGCGGTGGCCGCGGCCCTGACCGCGCCGGCGCCGCACCACACCACGCCGTGGCGGTTCGTGCTGCTGGAGTCGGCGGAGTCGCGGGTACGGCTGCTCGACGCGATGCGGGACGCGTGGATCGCCGATCTGCGCCGGGACGGCAAGAGCGAGGAGTCCATCACCAAGCGGGTGCGGCGCGGGGACGTGCTGCGCAACGCGCCGTACCTGGTCGTGCCGTGCCTCGTCATGGACGGCTCGCACACCTACGGCGACGCGCGGCGGGACGGCGCCGAGCGGGAGATGTTCGTGGTCGCGACGGGCGCGGGCGTGCAGAACTTCCTGGTCGCGCTGGCCGGGGAGCGGCTGGGGTCGGCCTGGGTGTCGTCGACGATGTTCTGCCGGGACGTGGTGCGCGAGGTGCTGGGGCTCCCGGCGGACTGGGATCCGATGGGGGCGGTGGCGATCGGGCGTCCGGCGGAGGAGCCGAGGGCTCGGGCGGAGCGGGATGCGGAGGCGTTCATCGAGGTGCGGTGAGTGTCCCGTCACGGCGGAATGTCCCGTACGGCCGTGTGGTCTCGCCTAGTCTCGTAGGACAGCAGCAGCCTCTCCCCCTCTCCCCCGGACCCCCTAGGACTCCCTCGTGGCAGGACGTTTCGCTCCGCGGCCCACGCGTACGACCGTGCGCGGTGGGGACGTCGCCGTGCCCGTAGCGGCCTCCGGGGTGCCGCGGCAGGCGGTGGGCCCTGCCCGGGTGCGTACGTGGGTACCGGACGGGCCGCTGGATCTCGGGCTAGTGCTCGGGCCGCTGCGGCGCGGGCCCGCCGACCCGACGTTCCGGGCGACGCGGGACGGGTCCGTGTGGCGGGCCAGCCGGACGCCCGCCGGGCCCGGGACACTGCGGGTGTACGGGCACGGCGGTGAGGTGCGCGGCGAGGCGTGGGGGCCGGGGGCCGAGTGGCTGCTGGAGCGGTTGCCGGAGCTGCTCGGGGCCGCCGACGATCCGGACGCGTTCGTGCCCCGGCACCGGGTGGTGGCGCTGGCGCGGCACCGGCGGCCGGGGCTGCGGCTGACGCGGACCGGGCTGGTGCTGGAGTCGTTGATTCCGTCTGTGCTGGAGCAGAAGGTCACGACCGACGAGGCGTATCGGGCGTGGCGTTTGCTGGTGCGGAGGTTCGGGGAGCCGGCGCCGGGGCCCGCGGGGGTGGGCGAGCGGCCCATGTGGGTGATGCCGGCGGCGCGGACCTGGGCGTTGATTCCGTCCTGGGAATGGCATCGGGCCGGGGTCGACGACAAGCGGGCGTCGACGATTCTGCGTGCCGTACGGGTCGCTGCGCGGCTGGAGCAGGCGGTGGGGATGCCGGCGGCCGATGCGCAGGCGCGGTTGGAGGTCGTCCCGGGGATCGGGCCGTGGACGTCGGCGGAGGTCGTGCAGCGCAGTCACGGGGCGCCGGATGCGGTGACCGTCGGGGATCTGCATCTGCCGGGGATCGTGGGGTGGGCGCTGGCGGGGGACCGGCATGCCGACGATGCGGAGATGCTGCGCTTGCTTGAGCCGTATGCGGGGCAGCGGCATCGGGCGGCGCGGTTGATTCTGCTGAGCGGAAAGGGGCCGGCGCGGAGGGCACCGAAGATGCCTCGGGTGGATATCGGGTTGCTGTAGGGGCGTTGCTGCGGCGTCCTGTGCGGCGGCTGGGCGGGGGGTGGGGTTCGCTTGCCCGCGCTGGCGGGGTGCCGCCTTTCTTCGGGACGGGCGCCGCCCTGGCGGCACGACTGCCCGCAGCTATGCGGGGACGGCGGGCCCGTTGCCGTCTGCGGCTCTAGCGACGGCTACGGGCTCCAGCTACGGGGCTACGGCGCCTATGCGGCGGACGGGGCTGCGACTCCCTAGAGGCGCGGGGAACTGCGCGACCAGCCACGGTGGGCCCGCGGCCGAGGGAATGGCGGTGGACCAGCGGCGAGTTGTGTGGGGCTGGGGGCGAAGCCCCTAAGGCGGTGCCCCCAGCTCACCTGTGTGGCTACTGGTCGGAGGAGAAGCGGACCGCGCCCGCTGGGATGTGGGCGTCGCACCAGACGCGGACGCCTTCGCGGAGTTCGTTGTCGGGGCCGACGACCGCGCCGTCGCCGATGACCGTGCCGGTGAGGACGGAACGTCGGCCGACGCGGGCCCGGGTGCCGATCAGGGAGTCGGTGATGACGGCGCCGGGTTCGATGACGGCGCCGGGGAGGATGGTGGAGCCGAAGACGCGGGCGCCCTCGGCTACGAAGGCGCCCTCGCCGACCACGGTGCCGCCCGTCAGCTTCGCGTCCGACGCGACCGTGGCCGTCGGCAGGATCAGGCGGTCGCCGCAGCGGCCAGGGACCGCCGGGGACGGGGCCCGGCCCAGGACCAGGTCGGCCGAGCCGCGCACGAAGGCCGCGGGGGTGCCGAGGTCCAGCCAGTAGGTGGAGTCGACCATGCCCTGCAGGTGGGCTCCGGCGGCGAGGAGTTCGGGGAACGTCTCGCGTTCCACCGAGACCGGGCGGCCCGCCGGAATCGTGTCGATGACCGAGCGGCGGAAGACGTACGCCCCCGCGTTGATCTGGTCGGTGACGATCTCCTCCGGCGTCTGCGGCTTCTCCAGGAAGGCCAGGACGCGGCCGGACGGGTCGGTGGGGACCAGGCCGTAGGCCCTCGGGTCCGTCACCTTCGTCAGGTGCAGGGAGACGTCCGCGCCCGTCGACTCGTGGGTGTCGACCAGCGCCGCGATGTCCAGGCCCGTCAGGATGTCGCCGTTGAAGATGAGTACCGGGTCGTCGGGGCCGGAGTGCAGCCGCGAGGCCACGTTGCGGATCGCGCCGCCCGTGCCGAGCGGCTCCTCCTCGGTGACGTACTCGATGTGCAGGCCGAGGGAGGCGCCGTCGCCGAAGTACGGCTCGAAGACCTCGGCGAGGTAACTCGTGGCGAGGACGATGTGTTCCACGCCCGCGGCTCTGGCCCGCGCCAACTGGTGCGTGAGGAACGGCACCCCGGCCGCCGGGACCATGGGCTTGGGTGTGTGCACCGTGAGCGGCCGGAGCCGGGTGCCCTTGCCGCCGACCAGGAGGATCGCTTCTGTCACCTGTCGTCTCTGCTTCCTGCCGGGACCGGCCGAACTACTCGTATCGGCCGGCCAGTGTATGCAGACCGTGCGACGGAGCCCTCGATAGCCGCGCGGTGTCGAGCGAAATCCGCGTCGAGATCCGCGTACGGTCTCCCCGACCGATCCCGCTCCGCCCGCACCCGTCGCCCCGACGGCAGTGAACGTGCTCCCCCGGCCGCCGGATCGCACAAGACCCGAGACCCGAGACCCGAGACCCTCCAAGCCGCCCAAGTCCCCCGGGCCTCAGCGCCCCTGATACTTGGCCGCGCTGGAACGGGCCGAACCGAGCTTGGCGTAGAGCCGCTTGCTCGGGCAGTCGGTGGCATACCCGTCCCGATGGCCGGAGATCACGTTCAGTCGTACGTTCTTCCCCTTTGGGTAGAGATTGCCACCTCCCGAGGTCAGATATGTCTTTCCGCGCGGATCGGCGCCGAAGAGGCCGAGCTTCCACTCGGTGAGCCGGGTACGGCCTTCACCGCGGCGCCGGCCGGCTTGGTGGAGCCGAAGCTGCCGATCACGGCGATGCCCATGCTGTTGTTGTTGAACCCGAGGGTGTGGGCGCCCAGGACGGCCTTCGCCACGCCGCCGGCCCGGCCCTCGTAGATGGTTCCGCACTTGTCGACGAGGAAGTTGTAGCCGATGTCCCGCCAGCCCATGCTCTTGACGTGGTAGCGGTAGATACCGCGGATGACGGAGGGGGCCTGGGAGCAGCTGTCGGCACCTGGCCCGTGAGCAGGCCCAGTTCCTGCTCGGTGGCCCACCTGCCCAGCTCGGGGATCTCGACGGCGCCGAAGGACCTGGACCGTGCCGTGCAGCTCTCTGTCCGCGTCGTCCCAGACCACACCGACCAGCGAGAAGTGCCGTACGCCGACGCGGAAGAGGCCCTGTTCCTGGGCGGCGCCGAGGACTCGGTCGCGGGAGAGGGGGACGAGGGGCAGCGACTGCGTGCTGCCACCGACCGCGCCCTCGGCCGCCCGGCCCGGGGTGGCCGTCCGCTCCACTCGCGCGGGTGCTGCCGCCGCAGGCGCGGCCGACGGGAGTGCGAGTGCGGCCGCGCAGGTGACGCCGATCGAGGACGTGAGGAGTCCACGCATGCTCACGACCCTGGACATAGTCATTTAAATCTGTCCATCAGGGAACTGACGGGCCGTCGGGAACCGTTCCCCCGAACCGGTGGCCCCGCCGCTCCGTGACCGCACCCGCCCCGGCGTACCCTTGCGCGGGTGAATGCCACCGATCGCACCCCTGCCGACCTGCTGCGTTCCGCGCTCGCCGCGGACCCCGGCCGCCCCCTGGTGACCTTCTACGACGACGCCACGGGGGAACGCGTCGAACTGTCCGTGGCCACCGTCGCCAATTGGGTGGCCAAGACCGCCAATCTCCTCCAGGGCGAGCTGTCCGCCGGCCCCGGCGACCGGGTCGCACTGCTGCTGCCCGCGCACTGGCAGACGGCGGTCTGGCTGCTCGCGTGCGCGTCCGTGGGCACGGTGGCGGACGTCGCCGGGGACCCGGCGGCCGCCGATGTCGTCGTCAGCGGGCCGGACTCGCTGGAGGCGGCGCGGGCGTGCCGCGGGGAGCGGGTCGCGCTGGCGCTGCGGCCGCTGGGCGGGCGGTTCCCGGGGGGTCCTCCGGAGGGGTTCGTCGACTACGCGGTGGAGGTGCCGAGCCAGGGGGACCGGTTCGCACCCTTCGCTCCGGTGGATCCGGAGGAGCCGGCGCTGATCGTCGCCGGGGCGGAGTTCAGCGGGGCCGAGGTCGTGGAGCGGGCCGTGGCGGACGCGCCGTCGCTGGATCTGACGGGGCCCGGATCGAGGTTGCTGTCGGGGCTGCCGTACGACACGTGGGAAGGGCTCAGCGCGGGGCTGTACGCGCCGCTGGCCGCCGGGGGGTCCGTGGTGCTGTGCCGGAACCTGGACCGGCTGGACGAGGAAGGGCTCGCCAAGCGGATCGAGAGTGAGCGGGTGAGCTCGCTGCGCCGCTGAGAGGGCGCTCCTGCGACGTCACCACTGCCACCCACATGGAGTAATACAGGGCGCCTCCGATCCCCCTCGCGGCCATGGTCGTAAGAGCAGGACGTGACCTCGTACGCCGTGAGGGGGACGCAGGTGAACGACACCGCCGGCCAGTCCCCCGGCCAGTCCCCAGGTCAGCCTCCTGGCCGGCCCCTCACTCCCGGTCCCGGCTCCTCCGCGACCGGGCCGGGGCTCATACGGCGGCGTCGGCGGCGGTGGGCCGAGAGGGCGGCGCTGGGGATGATCGTGCTGCTCGTGGCGGCCACCGGGGCTGGCTGGGCCGTCTACGCCAAGCTCAGCGGGAACATCACCCCCGATGAGCGGGCGGCCCGGGAACTCGCCCGCTACGAGCGGGAGCGGCCCACGGCGCTGGTGCGGGGCGCGCAGAACATCCTGCTGATCGGGTCCGACACGCGGGCCGGGGACGGCAACGCCCAGTACGGACGGGATCTGGGCAGCGAGCGGTCCGACACGACGATCCTGCTGCATCTGGCCGCGAACCGGAGCAGTGTCACCGCCGTGTCGCTGCCCCGGGACCTGATGGTGGACATCCCCCGGTGCCTGCGGGCGGACGGCAGCCGGAGCGAGCCCGCGTTCGCGATGTTCAACCACGCCTTCCAGGTGGGCGGTTCGGCGTGCACGATCCGCACGGTCGAGAAGCTGACGAACATCCGGATCGACCATCACATGGTGGTCGACTTCAGCGGGTTCAAGGACATGGTGGACGCCGTCGACGGCGTGCAGGTGTGCTTGAAGGAACCGATCGACGACAAGGCGGCCCGGCTGAAGCTGCCCGCGGGCCGGGTGACCCTCGACGGGGAGCAGGCGCTCGGGTACGTGCGCGCCCGCAAGTCGCTCGGGAACGGCAGCGACACCGAGCGGATGGAGCGGCAGCAGCGCTTCCTCGGCGCACTGGTCGACAAGGTGCGGAGCAACGACGTCCTGCTGAATCCGGTGAAGCTGTATCCGGTGCTGGACGCGGCGACGTCCTCGCTCACCACGGATCCGGAACTGGCAAGTCTGCGCGGTTTGTACCAGTTGGCGCGCGGACTGCGCGATGTCCCCACCGAACATGTGCAGTTCCTGACGGTGCCGCGGGAGTCGTACGTCTACGACGCCAATCGCGATCAACTCGTGGAGCCGGCCGCGGAGAAACTGTTCGCGCGGCTGCGGGCGGACCAGCCGGTGGCCGTGTCGAAGGACATTTCGCAGGAATTCACCGAAGAAGCCCCACCGGGAGGCCCCGGCGGCGACCCCTCCCCGGCGCCGACGTTCCGCGGGAACACCGCCGCCGAGCACAGTTGCGAGTAATGGGCACACCAAATCGGCGAACTTCAGTTCAGAAGAATGCGGTGGATTGCCCGGTTGTAGGGACATGGAATTTGTCACCAGCGTCGCTCGACGCTGAACTGGGCGGATAGTGTGAGCGATCCGGTGCACCCGGCCGCGAGGTCCCACCTGGGGTCGTGCACTGATTCACCGAGACCCGAGCGCCTTTGAGGGGGAAGGCGCCGCGTGGCCCCGACGGAGGATTCGGACAACCGTGGACGCGCAAGGCCGTGGGCGGGCGGACAACATCGATCCCGCAGACCAGTGGGTGCTCAATCCGAACACCGGCGAATACGAACTGCGACTGAGCCCTTCCGCACCGCAGTCGTCGGTGCCAGGCCCCCGGAGACCGAGGCCCCGTGAAAACGGCGGTGTGCCGCGCTCCCGCAACGGCGGCCCGGGCCCCCGGGAGCCGCGGGAGCCGCGCGCGCCCCGGCAGGAGCACGCGGAGGTGCCCGCGCAGCGCCGCGCCCGCCGCACCGAGCCGGAGCCGCCGCAGGGGCGGCGCAGCCGGCGTCCGGTGAAGAAGAAGTCGACGGCGAAGAAGGCGCTGGCGTGGACCGGTGGCGGCCTGGCGTTCGTCCTGGTCGCCGTCGGCACCGCCGGCTACCTCTACCTCAAGCACCTGGAGGGCAACGTCACCGCCGTGGACGTCGGTGACGCGGCCAAGAACGGCTTCAGCAAGGACGACGCCTTCAACATCCTGATCATCGGTACCGACAAGCGGACCGGCAAGGGCAACGAGGGCTACGGCGACAAGGGCAGCGTCGGGCACGCGGACACCAACATCCTGCTGCACGTCTCCAAGGACCGGACGAACGCGACCGCGCTGAGCATCCCGCGCGACCTGATCGTCGATGTGCCGGACTGCGAGATCGTCCAGCCCGACGACACCAAGAAGGTCATCCCCGGCTCCGACGGGGTGCGCTTCAACACGAGCCTGGGCCAGGAGGGCCGGAACCCCGGCTGCACCATGAACACCGTGAAGGCGGTCACCGGCATTCAGCCCGACCACTTCATGATGGTCGACTTCAACGCGGTGAAGACGCTGACGACGGCGGTGGGCGGCGTCGACGTGTGCCTCGCGCACGCTGTCAACGACAAGGACTCGCACCTGAACCTGCCCGCCGGCCCGCACAAGATCGAGGGCGAGCAGGCGCTGGCGTTCGTCCGCACCCGGCACGCCTGGGGCAACAAGGGCGACCTGGACCGCATCAAGGTGCAGCAGAAGTTCATGGGCTCGCTGATGCGCAAGATGTCCTCCAGCGACACCCTCACCAGCCCGACCAAGCTGCTGCACCTGGCGGAGGCGGCCACCAAGGCGCTCACCGTCGACAAGGGCATCAACAAGGTGGGCACGCTCAAGGACATCGCGCTGGAACTGAAGAAGGTGCCACCGAAGAACATCTCCTTCGTGACGGTGCCCGTGCTCGACAACCCGGCCGACGGCGTCGTCCACAAGACGGTCATCGTCAACCCGAACACCGCCCCCGCGGTCTTCGACGCCATCAAGAACGACGTCTCCTTCACCGAGGTCAAGAAGAAGGAGAAGGCGGCCAAGGACGCCCAGGCCGCCCGCCTCAAGGGCAGCAGGTCCGCGCCCTCCGAGGTGCGGGTGCGGATCCTCAACGGCGGTGCCAAGTCCGGCAGCGCGCAGGAGACGCTGAACTGGATGCAGACCGAGAAGGGCGTGCTCAAGTCGGAGAACGCGGGCAACGCCCCGGCGGAACTGGCCAAGACCACCCTCGAGTACGCGCCCGACCAGGCGTCCCAGGCGCGGGAGCTGGCCGCGCTCATGGGCCTGCCCGGCTCGGCGCTGAAGCCCGGCAAGAGCGTGCTCAACGCGCAGGGGCTGCCGGCGATGACACTGACTCTGGGCAAGGACTTCAAGGGTGCGGGCGTCTCCCTCACCGCGCCGACGAAGGCCCCGAAGGTCGACGGCCAGTCCACGGCGGACAAGGTCGAGTGCGCCTCGTAGGTAACCCAACGGGTCCGTCGTGCGTCTAACCGGGCGCGGGACGGACCCGCTGCACCGGCGCAGGGTGGGGAGGCACGGAGTTGTCGCAGAGCGATGTACGGGGGAAGGCTCCTGCGGTCGAGAACACGACGTCGATCGATCCGACGTCGACCGACGCAACATCGACCGGTCCGCGGGCCGCTGACGCGCCGGACGGATCCGCCGGGCGGCACGGCGGCGCACATCGCGGGGGCGGACGTCGCGGAGGCGGCGGCAGGACCGACCGACGGCACCGCAGGCGGCGCGTGCTGCGCTGGTCGGCCATCGTCCTCGCGGTGGTGATACTGGGCACGGCAGGCGCCGGCTACCTGTACTACCAGCACCTCAACAGCAACATCCAGAAGGGGCAGCGGGCCAACGGCGACGACTCCAAGGCCCACCGGACCCGGCCGAACGCGGCCGGTCAGACGCCGCTGAACATCCTGCTGATCGGCTCCGACAGCCGTAACTCCGACGAGAACGTGAAGCTCGGCGGCAGCAAGGACAACCGGGGCAACCCGCCGCTCGGCGACGTGCAGATGCTCATCCACCTCTCCGCGGACCGCCAGAGCGCCGCCATGGTGAGCATCCCCCGGGACACCCGGGTCCCCATCCCCGAGTGCAAGGACCCCGACACCGGGCACGTCTACCCGGCGACCAACGACATCATCAACACCTCGCTGGCCCGCGGCGGAGCCGGCTGCACGCTGCTCACCTGGGAGAACCTGACCGGGGTCTACATCGACCACTGGATGACGATCGACTTCGCGGGCGTGGTGCGGATGGCGGACGCCATCGGCGGCGTCGACGTCTGCGTGAACCAGAACGTGTGGGACCGCTCGACGGCCGCCCAACGCGGCGGCTCCGGGCTGAAGCTGACCGCGGGACACCACAAGGTCAAGCACATCCAGGCCCTGCAGTGGCTGCGCACCCGGCACGCCTGGGGCAGCGACCTGATGCGGGCCCGCGCCCAGCACATGTACCTGAACTCGATGGTCCGCACGCTGAAGCACCAGAACGTCTTCACCGACTCGGGCCGGCTGATGGACCTGGCCGAGGCGGCCACAAAGTCCCTGAAGGTGTCCGAGGAGATCGGCACGGTCAAGAAGCTCTACGACCTCGGCATGGAGATGAAGTCGGTGCCGTCGGACCGCATCACGTCGGTCACCATGCCCAACGTCCCCGACCCGCAGAACCGGGAGCACGTCGTACCGGAGAAGGCCGGCGCCGACCGGATATGGCAGATGCTCCGCGACGACGTGTCGTTCGACAAGAACGGCAGGTCGGCGGGGGCGAAGAAGGCCTCGGACACGGCCCAGCCGACGAAGACCCCGTCGCTCGACCCGGCCCGGCTCGGGGTGCTGGTGCAGAACGCCACGCAGTCCTCCACACAGGCCGCCGTCGGGGGCCGGGCACGCACGATCGGCCAGGTGCTCGCGGAGAAGGGGTACAGCAGGGCCACGGCCGACACCACGGCGGCGACGGCCGCGGACGAGACGGTGGTGCGCTACCCGAGCGCCGACCTGGAGGGCGACGCGCAGGCCGTCGCCAAGGCGCTGGGGATCCCGCTGAACCACGTGGAGAGGTCGACCGACGTGTCGGGCGTCACGGTCCTCGTCGGCGCCGACTGGCGCACGGGGACGACGTACCCGAAGAAGTCCGCCCCGAAGGCCGGCGACCTGCCCGGCAACTCCGACGCCATCAACGGCTCGGACGACTCCCAGTGCATGGACGTGTACAAGCCCTACCAGTGGTAGGCGGCTGAGCATGTGAAAGGGGGCCCCTCCTCGGCTGGAGGGGCCCCCTTCACATGCTCACCGGGTCACACGCGTTCGGCGGGGGGTTCGAGGACCGCCGGGCGCCGAGAGGCGATCACGCGCTTCGCCAGGGACCTGGGGCTGGTCAGGAAGCCCCAGCCCCACGACATGTGCATGGTCGCCAGGGCGACCGGGATCCGCAGCCGGGCGCTCAGCGGCAGGCCCTTGCCCGCGGGGACGGAACCGAGGGCGATCGCCGCGAGGTAGCCGCCGGGGATCACGAAGGCCAGCGGGGTCACCAGCGCGCCCACCAGCAGGCCCGCCGCTATCACGCAGACCGCCGTCGGCGGGGCGAGGTAGCGCAGGTTGATGGAGCCCTCGTGGTAGCGGGCCACCACATGGCGCCAGCGGCCGTAGTCCTTGTACTGCTTGGCGAGCGCCTTCACGCTCGGCCGCGGCCGGTACGAGACCCTCAGCTCGGGCGAGAACCAGATCAGCCCGCCGGCCTCGCGGATGCGGAAGTTCAGCTCCCAGTCCTGGGCGCGGATGAACTCCTCGTTGTAGCCGCCCTGCTGTTCCAGGGCCTCGCGGCGGAAGACGCCGAGGTAGACCGTCTCGGCGGGGCCGGCCTGGCCGCCGGTGTGGAAGGCCGCGTTGCCGACGCCGATCTTCGAGGTCATGGCGGCGGCGACCGCGTGCTCCCAGTCGTTCTCGCCCTCGGCGTGCATGATGCCGCCGACGTTCTGCGCGCCGGTCTCCTCCAGGAGGCGTACGGCGGTCGCGATGTAGTTCGGCGAGAGCATGCCGTGGCCGTCGACACGGACCACGATGGGGTGCCGGGACGCCTTGATCGCCGCGTTCAGCGCGGCGGGGGTGCGGCCGGTCGGGTTCGGGACGGTGTGCACGCGGGGGTCTTCGGCCACGAGCTCGGCGGCGATCTCGTCCGTGCGGTCCGTGGACGGACCGAGGGCGATCACGACCTCCATCTCGCCGGCGTACTCCTGCGCGAGGATCGCTTGGACGGCCCCGCGCAGATGCCGCTCCTCGTTGAGGACGGGCATGATCACAGACACGGCGGGGAGTCGCACGTCGGGCTTGGCGTTCATAGGGGGCTCACGTTACCGCGAACGGGGGACACCGGTGCGCGCCGCCGGGGCTGAGACGCGGGCTGGAGATCCTATCGGCCTACGGTGCACACAAATCCCACGTACGGCCGCAGCCCGGAGGTGTCCCTTGCCCAGCCCGCCTCGGTCCCCCGCCCGGCCGCAGCGCCGACCGCAACCGGTTCGCCGTGTGCCACGGCCGCCCCAGCGGCCGGTGAGAGCCGGGCGGCCCAGGCGGCCCAGGCGGCCCCGCTGGGCCATGCGCGCGCTGACCACGCTGTCCGTGGTGGTGCTCGCCGCCGCCGGGATCGGCCACGCGGTGGTCGCCGGACTGGACACGGGCATCGCCAGGGTCGACGCCTTCAAGGACATGAAGAACCGGCCCCAGGGCAGCCACGGCATGAACGTCCTGCTGGTCGGCACCGACGGCCGCGACCGGATCAGCGAGGCGGAGCGGCGCGCGTACCGGCTGGGCGGCGCGCCCTGCCACTGCACCGACACGATCATGATCGTGCACATCTCGGAGGACCTGGACCGGGCGAGCGTGGTGAGCCTGCCCCGGGACTCGTACGCCGAGGTGCCCGCGCACGTCGACGAGAACAGCGGGCAGCAGCACGGCCCGCACCCCATCAAGCTCAACGCGGCCTACGCGGAGGGCGGCCCCCAGCTGACCGTGCGCACGGTCGAGAACATGACCCACGTGAAGATCGACCACTATCTGGAGGTCGACTTCACCAGCTTCATGAAGACGGTCGACGTGCTCGGCGGCGTCCAGATCTGCACGCCGACCCCGATGAAGGACTCGTACACCGGGCTCGACCTCGCGCCCGGCACCCACCTCCTGAAGGGCGGGCAGGCGCTGCAGTACGTCCGTGCCCGGCATGTGGACGGGGCGAGCGACCTGGGCCGGATGAAGCGGCAGCAGCGGTTCCTGGCCGCGCTGATCGAGCGGGCCACCTCCTCCGGGGTGCTGCTCAACCCGATGCGGTTCCGGGACGTGACGCGGGCGGTGCTGGGCTCGGTGCGGGCCGACGAGGGCTTCGGCACGGACGAGCTGCTCGACCTCGGCCGGGCCATGCGGAACTTCTCCCCCTCCTCCTCGGAGTTCACCACCGTGCCCATCGGGCAGATGAACTACCAGGTCAAGGGCATCGGCTCGACCCTGAAGTGGGACCCGGTCAAGGCGGACCGGCTGTTCACGTCGCTGCGCGACGACAAGCCACTCGCCATGGACCGCCCGAAGCAGGGGCCTGCGGCGGCACCGGTCGAGGTCGACCCGCGGCAGATCCGGGTCCAGGTGGAGAACGGCACCGAGACCGCCGGACTGGCCAAACGGCTCGACGCCGCGCTCGCGGCGACCGGCTTCGCCACCACCCACCGGCCGGTCACCGCGAAGGAGCAGGGGGCCGCGCACACGGTGATCTCCTACGACCCCCGCTGGGACCGCTCCGCCCGCTCCCTCGCCGCCGCCCTCCCCGGCAGCGAGCTGCACCCGGTGAAGGGCCGGGGCCCCCTGCTGAAGGTCACCGTCGGCGCCGACTTCCAGGACACGGGCAAGGTCCGCAGAGTCAAGGCCCATGACACGGCCCAGACGGACCAGGGCGTGGTCCGGGGCAACGAGGTGGTCTGCTCGGGAGCGCAGGGGGCGTAGGGGGACGGCCAGGACGCGTAGGGGGACGGCCAGGACGCGTGGGGCGTAGCCGGGGAGGTGGTGGGAGGTCTTAGTCCTCGAAGCCCTCGGCGGCGCGCTTCTCGCGCAGTTCGCGGATGGCGCGGCGGCGGGCCAGCCGGTGGGTGCGGCGGATCTGGGCCTCCTGGTAGCGGCGCCGGTCGCGGTCGGTCTCCGGTATCACCGGCGGCACCACGCGCGGCTTGCCGTCGGCGTCCACGGCCGCGAAGACCAGGTAGGCCGAGCCGACCTGGGTGGCGGGTGTCGACTCGTTCCAGCGCTCGGCGAGGACCTTCACGCCGACCTCCATCGAGGTCCGGCCGGTCCAGTTGACCTGCGCCTTCACATGGACCAGGTCGCCGACGCGGATCGGCTCCAGGAACGCCATCTCGTCCATGGACGCGGTGACGGCGGGCCCGCCCGAGTGCCGGCCGGCCACCGCGCCCGCGGCGTCGTCGACCAGCTTCATGATCACCCCGCCGTGCACCGTCCCCAGCAGGTTGGTGTCGTTGTGGGTCATGATGTGGCTGAGGGTGGTGCGGGAAGCCGAGGTGGGCTTGCCCGCGATGTCCGGATCCGCGTCCGGGGCCAGGTCTGTCATGGCCTCTACCTTATGCCGAAGCGACATTCACGGAATTTGTGTCGGGTTCGCAACAGCGGCGCTCTTATTTTCCGACATCCCTTGTAAGCCACATGGCGGCGCCCTGCACACTGGGGCGCATGAATGACTGGCCCGAGGGATGGTCCGACGACAACCGCGGCCCGCGCTACGGACGCGGCAGCGCCGGCGCGCAGCCGGAAGGCGCCCGCGTGATGCGTCATGTGCAGCGCGGCCCGGTGCCGCCCGGACAGCGCGGATACGGCGCCCCCGGGCCGTCGGCGCCGCAGTACAACGCCGGAGTGCCGCAGCAGCCGTCGTACACCGACGGCCAGGGGTACGACGAGTACGGCGACTACGACAGCGGCTACAACACGGGCCAGGTCTACGGCGGCGGCCACGGCGGGGGCGGCGGCTTCGTCCCCAACGACAACGACGCCGACCCGGAGATGCAGCGCTACCGTCCGCGCCCGAACTGGCGGCGGCGGATCAAGTGGACCGCGATCACGCTGGCCGGTGTGCTCATCGTCACGTCGGTGGCGACCTACTTCTGGGCCGACTCCAAGCTGCGCCGCGAGGTCGACCTGTCGAAGGTCATCGACCGGCCGGAGTCCGGTGCGGGCACGAACTACCTGATCGTCGGCTCGGACAGCCGCGAGGGCATGTCCAAGGCGGACGAGAAGAAGCTGCACACCGGTGGCGCCGAGGGCAAGCGCACCGACTCGATGATGATCCTGCACGTCGGCGACAACGGGGACACCCTGATCTCGCTGCCGCGTGACTCGAACGTCACGATCCCGAAGTTCCAGGGCTCGGAGTCCGGCAAGATCAAGGGCCCGCTCGGCCCGAACAAGCTGAACGCGGCGTACGCGTTCGACGGCCCGACGCTCCTGGTCCGCACGATCGAGTACAACACCGGCCTGCACATCGACCACTACGTGGAGATCGGCTTCCAGGGCTTCGCGAACATCGTGGACGCGGTCGGCGGCGTCGACATCACCATCGACCAGGCCTTCAAGGACAAGTGGTCCGGCGCCGACTTCAAGGCCGGCAAGCAGACCCTGAACGGCCAGCAGGCCCTCGCCTTCGTCCGCACCCGGCACGCCTTCGCGACCAGCGACCTCCAGCGCACCAAGAACCAGCAGAAGTTCCTGTCCGCGCTGGCCCACCAGGTGGCGACCCCGTCGACCGTCCTGAACCCCTTCAAGTTCTACCCGGTCATGGGGGCGGGCCTGGACTCCCTGATAGTCGACAAGGACATGAGCCTGTGGGACCTGGCGTCCATGTTCTGGGCGATGAAGGGCGTCAGCGGCGGTGACGGCAAGTCCATGAACATGCCGATCTCCGGCTCCACCGGCGGCAACCTCGTCTGGGACAAGGCGAAGGTGAAGACGCTGGTGAACGAGCTGAACAACGACGAGAAGGTCACTGTCAGCGGCAACTGAGGCAGCTCGACGACGGCGAAGGGGCGCCGACCGTGCGGTCGGCGCCCCTTCGCCATGGGCCGAGGACGCCCGTTTACGGCGCCTGCCACTCCGCCTGGAGCTGCGGGGCCAGACGCTGCGCCCCGTTGAACTGGAGAGAGGAGGCGTTGAGTCCGGTGGTCTGGAAGGCGTGGAGGGTGATCCGGTCACCGGCCTTCAGGGGGAGGATCGTGGACACCTCTTGTGACACGGCTCCGGCGAAGCCGCTCACACCGTTGGTGTCCTGCACGTCGTCAGCGACGGGGCCACCATTGACCTCGATCGCGAGTTCGCGCTCGCCCTCCACGTTCGGCGTGAACTGCCACAGCAGCCTCGACTTGAGCAGGTAGCGGCCCGGGGTGCTGACCACCAGAGACGAGTCCGACGGATCGAACATCATGTTCGTGGCGTACACGACGGTGTCGAAAGCGATTTGGGTGTCGGTGCCGGTCGGAACGTCCTGCGTGGGTCCGGCGAGGCTCGCACCGACATTGACCGTGGGCCCGGGGGCTCCGGTTGAACCCGTCGCACCCGTGGCACCCGTGGCCCCCAGATCGCCCTTCGGACCCGTCGGACCCGTAGAACCGGTCGCCCCCAGATCACCCTTCGGACCCGTCGGACCCGTAGAACCGGTCGCCCCCAGATCACCCTTCGGACCCGTCGGACCCGTAGAACCGGTCGCCCCCAGATCGCCCTTCGGACCCGTCGGACCCGTAGCACCGGTCGCCCCCAGATCACCCTTCGGACCGGTCGGACCCGTAAGACCGGTCGCCCCCGGATCACCCTTCGGACCGGTCGGACCCGTAGCACCCGTAGGACCGGTCGCCCCCGTCTTGCATTCGTCGCCACCGTTGCCCGGCAACCGCGCAAGGGCCCTGTGGCCCGGCTTGCACTCGTCACCCCCGCCGTGCCCGCGGACCGATACGCTCGCATGTCGACTCACGCTCTGCGTCGCCGCCACGGCGGGGCTGACCACCCCGGCCGCGAGAACCAGCGCGAGCGACGCGAGCGCGCTGCCGCTCATCCACGGGCCTCGACGGGGCAGTGGTCCCAGCCGGGACGCCGTCCTGCGCTCAGGACTCATGTACATGCTCCTCGTGTCCACCGGCTCGGGGATTCCCCCGAGCCCGAGAGGAGCTTGATCCGGCAGCGCGGGCGATCCCGCGAGACGCGACCGGAGCACGGATATTAGCGATCAATCGGACGAACCCGTGCGCCTGAACGGGGCAGCGACTGCCGGGCCCTGCGCACAGACGTGCGACCGCCGGCTGTGCGCCCGCGGTCGCAGTCTGGGCGTTGGTCAGCCGGTCAGGGGAGGTTCCGCTCTCATGCGGTCAAGGGCACCCGTGCGGGTGCCCTTGAGCCGTTCGGGCGTCCGTCGGTGGTCACATCCGGGCGGCCGCCATCGCCCGGCACGTCTCGGAGGCGCGGCGACACGCCTCCGCACAGCGCATCAGCTGTGGGTCGTCGGGCATCGCCATACACGCCTCGGCGCACATGTCACAGGCCTTGGCGCACATCGCGCACATCTCCTGGGACATGGGCGAGCGGCGCATCATCATGTCGGCGCACATGCGGGTCATTTCGGAGCAGTCCATGAGCGCGCGCATGACCTGCATCTGGGCCTGCCCGCCCATCTGCATGCAGGCGCTCATGGTCTCCTCGCAGATGCTGTGGCAGTTCATGCACGCGTCGACGCAATCCTGCATCTGCTTGGTCATCGCGGGCATCGTCGAAGGCTGGGCCATGGCTCCTCCTCGGAGCGGGGGACCCGGGGCGGGCCCCGTGTGCTTCCGTCCTACGCCAGCCGGACACCGCCCGCATGTGACCGACCGGTCGGGAGGCGTACCCGGAAAGACGGGAAGGCGCCCCGCAGGACGCCTTCCCGGAAACGCTTGGCCCGTTGGCTGCTTACGGCAGGTTGCGGGCCATGACGATCCGCTGGACCTGGTTGGTGCCCTCGTAGATCTGGGTGATCTTGGCGTCGCGCATCATGCGCTCGACCGGGTAGTCGCGGGTGTAGCCGTAGCCGCCGAGGAGCTGGACGGCGTCGGTGGTGACCTCCATGGCGACGTCCGAGGCGAAGCACTTGGCGGCGGCGCCCTGGAAGGTGAGGTCGCTGTCGCCGCGCTCCGAGGCGGCGGCGGCCTGGTAGGTCAGGGCGCGGGCGGCGGCGATCTTCATGGCCATGTCGGCGAGCATGAACTGGATGCCCTGGAAGTCGCCGATCGGCTTGCCGAACTGCTTGCGCTCCTGGACGTAGCCCTTGGCGTAGTCGAGGGCGCCCTGGGCGACGCCGAGGGCCTGGGCCGCGATGGTGATGCGGGTGTGGTCCAGGGTCTTCATGGCGGTGGCGAAGCCGGTGCCCTCCTCGCCGATCATGCGGTCGGCGGGGATGCGGACGTTGTCGAAGTAGACCTCGCGGGTCGGGGAGCCCTTGATGCCGAGCTTCTTCTCCGGGGCACCGAAGGAGACGCCCTCGTCAGACTTCTCGACGACGAAGGCCGAGATGCCCTTGGAGCGCTTCTCCGGGTCGGTCACGGCCATCACCGTGTAGTACTCGGAGACGCCCGCGTTGGTGATCCAGCGCTTGACGCCGTTGAGGATCCAGTGGTCGCCGTCGCGGACCGCGCGGGTCTTCATGCCGGCCGCGTCCGAGCCCGCCTCCGGCTCGGAGAGGCAGTAGGAGAACATGCCCTCGCCCTTGGCGAGCGGGGTCATGTACTTCTTCTTCAGCTCCTCGGAGCCGGAGAGGATCACCGGCAGGGAGCCCAGCTTGTTCACGGCGGGGATGAGGGAGGAGGACACGCAGGCGCGGGCCACCTCCTCGATCACGATGACCGTGGCGAGCGCGTCGGCGCCGGCGCCGCCGTACTCCTCGGGGACGTGCACGGCGTGCAGGTCGTTGGCCACGAGGGCGTCCAGGGCCTCCTGCGGGAAGCGGGCCTCCTCGTCCACCGCGGCGGCGAACGGCGCGATCTTCGCCTCCACCAGCGAGCGGACGGCGTCACGGAGCATGTCGTGCTCTTCGGACGGGCGGTACAGGTCGAATTCAGCCGAGCCGGCCAAGGTCTCTCACGCTCCAAAGACGCTGTGATAGTGACGCTAATTACCGTTAAGTAACCCAAATTTTAGTGGGCGGCCCGGAGGACGCCTACGTGAGCTACGCGACAGCGGGGAAATTCCCCGGTGGGCGGCCCGACTATGCTCGGCTCCGCATCACCGACGTACCCGATCTGGAGCACATCCATGAGCCTGAAGATCACCGTGATCGGCACCGGCTATCTGGGCGCCACGCATGCAGCGGCCATGGCCGAGCTGGGCTTCGAGGTGCTCGGTCTCGATGTCGTGCCCGAGAAGATCGCCATGCTGGAGCGCGGCGAGACCCCGATGTACGAGCCGGGGCTCGACGAGCTGCTGCGCCGGCACGTCGCGGGCATCGAGGGGTCCTCGGGGCGGCTGCGCTTCACCACCGACTTCGCCGAGGTCGCGGCCTTCGGTGACGTCCACTTCGTCTGCGTGAACACTCCGCAGAAGCACGGCGAGTACGCCTGCGACATGTCGTACGTCGACTCCGCCATCGCCTCGCTCGCCCCGCATCTGCACGGCCCGGCGCTGGTCGTCGGCAAGTCGACCGTGCCGGTCGGCTCGGCCGAGCGCCTTGCCGCCTTCCTCGCCGAGCACGCGCCGGCAGGCGCGGACGCCGAGCTGGCCTGGAACCCGGAGTTCCTGCGCGAGGGGTTCGCCGTCCAGGACACCCTGCACCCGGACCGGATCGTGGCCGGTGTGCGCAGCGAGCGTGCCGAGAAGCTGCTGCGGGAGGTGTACGCCACGCCGATCGGCGAGGGCACGCCGTTCGTGGTGACCGACTTCCCGACCGCCGAGCTGGTGAAGACGGCCGCGAACTCCTTCCTCGCCACCAAGATCTCCTTCATCAACGCGATGGCTGAGGTGTGCGAGGCGGGCGGCGGTGACGTGGCGCGGCTGGCGGAGGCCATCGGGTACGACGACCGGATCGGCAGCAAGTTCCTGCGCGCCGGCATCGGCTTCGGCGGCGGCTGTCTGCCGAAGGACATCCGGGCGTTCATGGCCCGGGCCGGTGAGCTGGGCGCGGACCAGGCGCTGACCTTCCTGCGGGAGATCGACTCCATCAACATGCGCCGGCGCGGCCAGATGGTGGAGATGGCCCGCGAGGCGCTCGGGGGCGGTTCGTTCCTGGGCAAGCGGGTCGCGGTGCTGGGCGCCACCTTCAAGCCCGACTCGGACGACGTCCGTGACTCGCCCGCGCTGAACGTGGCCGGGCAGATACACCTCCAGGGCGGCCAGGTGACCGTGTACGACCCCAAGGGCATGGACAACGCCCGCAAGGTCTTCCCGACGCTGGGCTACGCCGGCTCGGCGCTGGAGGCGGTCCGGGGCGCCGACGTGGTCCTGCACCTCACCGAGTGGCGGGAGTTCCGCGAGCTGGACCCGGCGGCGCTGGGCGAGGCCGTGGCGGCCCGGGTGATCCTGGACGGGCGCAACGCCCTCGACCCGGAGCAGTGGCGCCGGGCCGGCTGGACGTACCGGGCGATGGGCCGCCCGACGGCGTAGCACGTCACCACGCTGCACCACACTTCACCGGCGACGCCGGTTCGGCCGAGGCTCAGTCGGCCGAACCGGCGTCTTCCCGCATTCTGCACCAACGGACATATCCGTGGCCGATGAAGTCCCCGCGCCTTACCGCTCCTTGCACATCCGTGCCCGATGAGGTCCCGCGCCTTACCGCTCCTTGGCCCGGTACCGGCGCATCTTCGCGCGCGACCCGCACACCTGCATCGAGCACCAGCGTCCGCGTCCGGCGGGGCTGCGGTCGTAGTACGCCCAGTGGCAGGTCTCGGCCTCGCAGGCCTTCAGCCGGTTCCAGGTCCCGGCGACCAGCGCCTCGGCGACCGCGGCGGCGACACGGGAGAGCAGGGGACCGCTGTCGGCGGGGGCGAGGGCCGCTGAGCCGTCGTGGTCGTCGACGGCGACGTACAGGGGGGGCGCGGGTGGTCCCCGGAGGGCAGGCACTCGCCTTCCAGCGGGCGGACGGGTTCGTGCCGCCGACGTGGCCCGCGCCGGACGCCTCGCAGCAGTTCCACCTGGACCTGGCCGTGGCGGACCTGGACGCCGCCGAGCAGGGCGTCCTCGATCTCGGTGCGAAGCCGCTGGACGCGGCGGACCGCTCCCGCACCTGGCGTGTGTACGCCGACCCGGCGGGGCATCCGTTCTGTCTGTGCGCATGCTGAGAAAGGACAGGGAGGACACCATGGCGCCCGTCGCCCGATTCCGTTCCGTCGTGCTCGACTGCCCCGACCCGCCCGCGCTGGCCGCCTTCTACGCGGCCGTCGCGGGAGGCACCCTTCGCTCCGAGGACGACGACTGGGTCGTTCTGCAGGTACCGGACGGGCCCCGGATCGCCTTCCAGCGGGCCGAGGGGTACGTCCCGCCCGAGTGGCCCCGGGCGGACCGGAACTCGCAGCAGTTCCACCTCGACCTCGACGCGGGGTCCACCTGGGAGGAGGTGGACGCGGCGGAGAAGAGGGTGCTGGAGCTGGGTGCGCGGCTGCTGCGGCGGGAGGCCGACCCCGTGGAGGAGGACTACCGGGTGTTCGCCGATCCCGCGGGACACCCGTTCTGCCTCTGCCGGATCGACCACTCCTGAGGCTCGGCCGTCCGGCTCCACTGCTGAGGCCCGGCCGTCCGGCTCCGCGCCCGAGGCTCAGCCGTCCAGCTCCGCGATGCTCGCCGTGGACGGCACCCGGCGCTGTTGTGCGGCCTTCGCCGTGAAGTCGGCGCTGCGCAGGACCCGCTGGACGTTTCCCCAGGTCAGCAGGGACAGCTCGGTCTCGGACCAGCCGCGGCGGAGCAGTTCCGCGACGAGGTGGGGGTAGCGGGAGGCGTCGGCGAGGTCGTCGGGGTGGGTGGCGCCGGAGTCGTAGGTGCCGGACAGCCCGACGCACTCGGGGCCGGCGACCGCCCGGACGTGGCCGAGGTGGTCGGCGACGTCCTGGACGGTGGGGCCGGTCTGCTCGGCGGTGAGCGGCACCATGCACAGGCCCTTGGCCCGGCCCAGCTCGGCGAGCAGGGCGTCGGGCAGGTTGGCGGGGTGCGGGCGCAGGGCGCGGGCGGCGGAGCGGGTGCACAGCACGGGGGTCCTGGAGACGGCGACGGTCCGGCCGACGGTGGCCTCGGAGGCGCCGGAGAGGTCGGCGAGCACGCCGAGCCGGTTCATCTCCCGGACGACCTCCTCGCCGAACCGGGTCAGCCCCGCCTCGCCCGCCCAGGCGGTGCCGGTCAGGGTGAGCACGCGCAGGCCGAGGCTGTGCAGGACGCGCAGGACGGCCAGGGAGTCGTCGAGCGCGCCGGCCTGGGCGGGGCCGAGGACGACGGCGGCGCGGCCGCAGTTGCGGGCGTCGATGATCTGCCCGGCGGTGGTCGCCAGCCGCAGGCCCTCGGGGTGGGCGTCGACGACCGAGCGGGCCAGGTCGAGCTGTTCCAGGGTCGCGGCCACCGCGCGGCCGCCGCCCGCCGGCTCAGGCCGGTGCAGTGACCAGAACAAGACGCCCACGTGGCCCTCGCGCAGCCGCGGCAGATCGGTGTCGACGGCCGCCTCGCCCTGCTCCAGGTCGTACCGGCTCAGATGGCGCAGGGCCCACGGGAGCCCGCTGTAGCCATCGGCGACGGGGTGCTCGGCGAGCAGGGCGTGGGCGCGCTCCAGTGCCTCGTCCCGGGCGCCGCCGTCGTCGTGCGGCCCGGCCGGGAAGGGGTCGTACGGCACGCCGCCGATCTCGCCGACCTCGGGCTTGGCGGACATGTCGTTCTGGAGGTCGGCCATGGGCGGGCTCCGTACGTCGTCGTGAGCTACGTCGTGTCGTGGCTGGCGTACGGCCACGGTCGCACGGAGCGGACGGATCCTTCCTGGCGAGCGGGGCGTTCGGGGGTACGGCCGAACGCCCTGGTCGGAGCCAACGCCATGGCCGGATCCGCGCCGTCAGTCGTGATAGTGGTAGCGGGCCTTGAGGATCTTCACTTCCTTGTCGTCCGCCCGGTACACCAGTCGCACGTGCCGGTCCGCATCAGCTCCAACCGACGACTACGAGTCATGGCAGGAGACGGTGTACCTCGGTCATCTGCCATCACCCTCTCTACGGTCGTACCAGAAAGCGGTACCGCGTCAGTACGACTTTCCGGTACGACCGAGAGGGACGCCTAGCCGTCGAGTGATTGCAGCGTGGCGGTGGACGGGGCGCGGGTCGCCTGGAGGTCGCGGGCCTCGTCTTCCGCCGCGCCCAGGACCCGTACCGCGTTCTGCCAGGTCAGCTTGGCCAGGTCGGGCCGGGACCAGCCGCGCCGCAGCAGTTCGGCGATCAGGTTGGGGTAGCCGGAGACGTCGTTCAGGCCGTCCGGGGTGAACGCGGTGCCGTCGTAGTCGCCGCCGATGCCCAGGTGGTCGATGCCCGCCACCTCGCGCATGTGGTCGAGGTGGTCCGCGACCGTCGCCACGGTGGCGACGGGGCGCGGGTTGGTCTCCTCGAAGACGCGGTGCACCTTCATCGCCTCGGGGGTGGTGTCCAGGTGGTGGAAGCCGTGCGCGCGCATGTTCTCGTCCGCGGCGGCGGTCCAGTCGACGGCCGCCTGGAGCACGAACTTGGGCACGAACGTCACCATCGCCATGCCGCCGTTGGCGGGCAGGCGTTCGAGGACGTCGTCCGGGATGTTGCGGGGGTGGTCGCACACGGCCCGCGCCGAGGAGTGGGAGAAGATCACCGGGGCGGACGACGTGTCCAGCGCGTCCCGCATGGTCGTCGCCGCCACGTGGGAGAGGTCGACGAGCATGCCGAGCCGGTTCATCTCCCGTACGACCTCGCGGCCGAAGGCCGTCAGACCGCCCGCCTTCGGCTCGTCGGTCGCCGAGTCCGCCCAGTCCACGTTGTCGTTGTGGGTGAGCGTCAGGTAGCGCACGCCGAGCGTGTACAGGCTGCGGAGCGTGCCGAGGGAGTTGGCGATGGAGTGGCCGCCCTCGGCGCCCATCAGGGAGGCGATCCGGCCCTGGGCGCGGGCGGCCTCCATGTCGGCGGCGGTCAGGGCGGGCGCCAGCCGGTCCGGGTACCGCTCGATCAGCCGTCGCACGCAGTCGATCTGCTCCAGCGTGGCCGGCACCGCGTCCGGCAGGTCCGAGCGCACGTACACCGACCAGTACTGCGCGCCGACCCCGCCCGCGCGCAGGCGGGGCAGGTCGGTGTGCAGGTGGGCGTTCTGCGACGTGGCGATGTCGCGAGCGTCGAGGTCGTAGCCGACCTGCTCGCGCAGCGCCCAGGGCAGGTCGTTGTGGCCGTCGACGACCGGGAACTCGCGCAGCAGGTCCCGGGCTTCCTCCAGGAAGGTCATCGGCGTCACTTCCCGAAGCCGAAGCCCTGCGCGCCCTCGACCTTGGAGCGCAGCCGCTTGCCCTTCTCGGTGGCCTGGTCGTTCAGGTCCTGCTGGAAGTCGCGCATCTTCTGCAGCAGGTCCTCGTCGTGCGCGGCGAGCATGCGGGCCGCGAGCAGACCGGCGTTGCGGGCACCGGCGACGGAGACGGTGGCGACGGGCACGCCGGCCGGCATCTGCACGATCGACAGCAGGGAGTCCATGCCGTCGAGGTACTTCAGCGGCACGGGGACGCCGATGACCGGCAGCGGGGTGACGGAGGCGAGCATGCCGGGCAGGTGGGCGGCGCCGCCCGCCCCGGCGATGATCACCTTCAGTCCGCGGTCGGCGGCCTGCTCGCCGTACGTGATCATCTCGCGCGGCATGCGGTGCGCGGAGACGACGTCGACCTCGTACGCGATCTCGAACTCGTCGAGGGCCTTGGCGGCGGCCTCCATGACGGGCCAGTCGGAGTCCGACCCCATGACGATGCCCACGACGGGGCCGGCAGCGGTGCTCATTCGGTGATGGTGCCTCTCAGATAGCCGGCTGCATGACGGGCGCGCTCCAGCACGTCGTCCAGGTCGTCGCCGTAGGTGTTGACGTGTCCGACCTTGCGGCCGGGCTTCACGTCCTTGCCATACATGTGGATCTTGAGCTTGGGGTCGCGGGCCATGCAGTGCAAGTACGCGGAGTACATGTCCGGGTAGTCGCCGCCCAGGACGTTGGCCATCACCGTCCACGTGGCGCGCGGGCGCGGGTCGCCGAGCGGGAGGTCGAGCACGGCACGCACGTGGTTGGCGAACTGGGAGGTGATCGCGCCGTCCTGGGTCCAGTGCCCGGAGTTGTGCGGGCGCATCGCCAGTTCGTTGACGAGGATGCGGCCGTCGCGGGTCTCGAACAGCTCGACGGCGAGGTGGCCGACGACGCCGAGCTCCTTGGCGATCCGCAGCGCCATCTCCTCGGCTCGGAGAGCCGACTCGTGGTCCAGGTCGGGCGCGGGCGCGATCACGGTGTCGCAGACGCCGTCGACCTGCCGGGACTCGACCACCGGGTAGGCGACGGCCTGGCCGTGCGGGGAGCGTACGACGTTGGCGGCGAGCTCGCGGACGTAATCGACCAGTTCCTCGGCGAGGACCGGCACGCCCGCGCGGAACGGGTCGGTGGCCTCCTCGGCGGACTCCACGACCCACACACCCTTGCCGTCGTAACCGCCGCGGACGGTCTTGAGGACGACCGGGAAGCCGTCGCCCTCCGCCGCAAAACGGACCACGTCCTCGGCGTCGATCACGATGCGGTGCCGCGGGCAGGGAATGCCGATCGCGTCGAGCTTGGCGCGCATCACCCCCTTGTCCTGGGCGTGCACCAGCGCGTCCGGCCCCGGGCGCACGGGTATGCCGTCCGCCTCCAGGGCCCTGAGGTGCTCGGTGGGTACATGTTCGTGATCGAAGGTGATCACATCGCAACCGCGCGCGAACTCACGCAGCGTGTCGAGATCGCGATAGTCGCCGATGACGACATCGCTCACGACCTGCGCCGCGGAATCCTGAGGGGTGTCACTGAGGAGCTTGAACCTGATGCCCAACGGGATGCCCGCTTCGTGCGTCATACGCGCGAGCTGCCCCCCGCCGACCATGCCGACTACCGGGAACGTCACCCCCCTAGCGTATCGGCCATGTCGGCCGGGCCCGTTTTCGTCCGTCTCGCGTCTTCTTACCCAGCACTTTCCCGGCTCTTTCCGACCTGTTCCCCGGGAGTGGCCCGGTGAGGGAGCGTCGGCGGGTCCGCGTGGATAGCATGGCTGGGCTGACGAAACCTACGGACGGGAGCTGCACGGCCATGGAACACGGTTCCTCGAGGCTGCGACGGCTCGTGCGCGAGTTGGCCAAGTTCGGCGCCGTCGGCGGTGCCGGTGTCCTCGTCAATCTCGGCGTGTTCAACCTGGTCCGGAACGTTTCCGACCTGCCCGTGGTGCGCGCCAGCATCATCGCGACCGTCGTCGCGATCATCTTCAACTACATCGGCTTCCGTTACTGGACGTACCGGGACCGCGACAAGAGCGGGCGCACCCGGGAACTCACGCTGTTCCTGTTCTTCAGCGCGATCGGTCTGGTGATCGAGAACGGCGTGCTCTACCTGGCGACGTACGGCTTCGGCTGGGACACCCCGCTGCAGAGCAACGTCTTCAAGTTCATCGGCATCGGCGTGGCCACCCTGTTCCGGTTCTGGTCGTACCGCACCTGGGTGTTCCGCGCGCTGCCCGCGCACGAGGCCGTGGCCGGCGCGCAGTCGATCCTGGAGCGGGAGTCGGTCCTGGAGCAGAGGTCGCGCAGGCCCCGCTCCAAGGCGCGTCAGCGGGTCCCGTAAGCGGCTTCCGCGAGGCGGCATCCGGTCATCGCCCGGAAGTCCGGCGCACAGCGGCACCGTCGGCGGAGCGTCTAGCGGACCGTCGGCTCCTCGTCCAGCTTGCGGGCCGGGGGCGTGCGGGACAGGAACAGGCCGAACACCGGCGGCTGCGACTGGAGCAGCTCCAGGCGGCCGCCGTCCGCCTCGGCGAGGTCGCGGGCCACGGCGAGCCCGATCCCCGTGGAGTTGCGGCCGCTGATCGTCCGCTCGAAGATCCGCGCCCCCAGGTCGGCGGGGACGCCGGGCCCCTCGTCGGTGACCTCGATCACGGCCTGGTTGCCGGTGACCCGGGTGCGCAGGGCGACGGTCCCGCCCCCGTGCATGAGCGAGTTCTCGATCAGCGCGGCCAGCACCTGCGCGACCGCGCCGGGCGTGCCGACCGCCTTCAGATGCCGTTTGCCGGAGCTGACGATGGCCCGGCCGACATTGCGGTAGGCGGGCCGCCACTCGGCGAGCTGCTGCTGGATGACCTCGTCCAGGTCGAAGGAGACCGCGGAGCCGGTGCGCGGGTCGCGCGAGTTGGTCAGCAGCCGCTCCACCACGTCCGTGAGCCGCTCGACCTGCGCGAGCGCGACGTTCGCCTCCTCCTTCACCGTGTCCGGGTCGTCGGTGAGGGTGATCTCCTCCAGCCGCATGGACAGCGCGGTCAGCGGCGTGCGCAGCTGATGGGAGGCGTCGGCGGCCAGCCGCCGCTCGGCGGTCAGCATGCGCCCGATCCGCTCGGCGGAGGCGTCCAGCACATCGGCGACCCGGTCCAGCTCGGGGACGCCGTAGCGCTTGTGCCGCGGACGCGGGTCGCCCGACCCGAGCCGTTCCGCGGTCTCGGCGAGGTCGGTCAGCGGGGAGGCGAGCCGGTTGGCCTGGCGCACGGCGAGCAGCACGGCCGCTATCACGGCGAGCAGGGCGACCAGCCCGATGATCAGCAGGGTGCGGCCGACCTCACGGGTCACGGCGGAGCGCGGCTCCTCCACGGTGACCGTCTCGCCCTCCTCGCCCTTCTGCGTGGAGTGGATCACGTCGCCCTGCGGCTTGGTGCCGATCTCGATCGGCGGCCGACCCGGCACGCGGATCACCGCGTACTGGGTCTTGCTGACCGGGTTGCGCAGGACCTCGGAGTTCACGTGCTCGTCCGCGAGGATCCGGCTGTCCACGATGCTCGCCAGCCGCACCGCCTCGGACTCCACCCGCTCCTGCGCGCTGCTGGTGATCGTCCGCGTCTCCACGATCACCAGCGACACGCCGAAGACGGCGATCACCACGAGAACGACGGCGAGGGTGGACTGGATGAGACGACGACGCACGGGGGCCCTCCGGGCAGCGGCTTACGACGACCAGTGTGCCTTGGTCAGCTGCAAGCCCCGGGCGCGGGCCGCACGCTAACTCTTCTCGAACCGGAACCCGACACCCCGCACCGTGGCGATGTACCGGGGGTTCGCCGCATCGTCCCCGAGCTTCTTGCGCAGCCAGGAAATGTGCATGTCCAGCGTCTTGGTCGACGACCACCACGTGGTGTCCCAGACCTCACGCATCAGCTGGTCGCGCGTGACCACCCGGCCGGCGTCCCGCACCAGCACCCGCAGCAGGTCGAACTCCTTCGCGGTCAGCTGGAGTTCCTCGTCGCCCATCCACGCCCGGTGCGACTCCACGTCGATCCGCACCCCGTGCGTCGCCGGCGGCTGCTGAGGCTCGGCGGCACCGCGCCGGAGCAGCGCCCGCACCCGGGCGAGCAGTTCGGCGAGCCGGAAGGGCTTGGTCACGTAGTCGTCGGCGCCGGCGTCCAGGCCGACGACGGTGTCCACCTCGTCGGCCCGCGCGGTCAGGATGAGGATCGGCACGGTGTGGCCGTCGGCGCGCAGCCGGCGGGCGACCTCCAGGCCGTCCATGCCGGGCAGGCCCAGGTCCAGCACGACCAGGTCGACGCCGCCCTGCATTCCGGCGTCGAGCGCGGTGGGTCCGTCCTCGCGCACCTCGACCTCGTAGCCCTCTCTGCGCAGGGCGCGGGCCAGCGGCTCCGAGATGGACGCGTCGTCCTCGGCGAGCAGTACACGGGTCATGAGGTGATGGTAGACCGCCCGCGCGCAGTGCCGGGGTGTGATCGGTTCCCGGGATTCTTACCTTCGCCCCGCTGGTACGAACCATTGTCCGTGGGATGAGATCGTGGAAGAGACCTTCGAAATCCGTCGCGCGGTTCCCCCGACACCTGTGATCCGTGTCTCAAGTCCTTCCATATCCGGCAGTGTCCTGCCGTATGGTGACCTGCAACGCCTGTAGTACACCGGGGACCTTTGGCGGGCACATGACGCTGAAGGTCTTTTTTGTGTGCGGGCTGATGAACATCACTGGTGAACGTCAGCCTTGAAAGGAATGACCTCTGGCCGGGCTCCGGACGCAGCGACGCGTCGGGGGCGTGGATCCCGGTGGTCGCCGTCCGCCGCGCCGCGACCCGGCACGGACTCCCCCTGGGCGTGGGGGTGGACGGCCGACCCGCCGGTGCCGGCCGCACCCCACCGGGCGCGCCGCGCTCCAACGCGCGTCCCGACCAGCAAGGAACGACCATGGCGTCCAGCCTGACGAAGGACTCGGTCCGACCGGGCACCCCCGGATCCGAGAAGACCTTCTTCGGCCACCCCCGAGGACTGGCCACTCTTTTCATGACCGAGATGTGGGAGCGTTTCTCCTACTACGGCATGAGGGCCCTGCTCCCGCTGTACCTGCTGGCCCCGAACGGCCTGCACCTGAGCCCGGGCACGACGACCGCGATCTACTCGGTCTACGTGTCGCTCGTGTACTTGCTGGCCCTGCCCGGCGGCTGGGTCGCCGACCGCTTCCTCGGCCCCCGCAAGACGGTCGCCTTCGCGGGCCTGATCATCATGCTCGGCCACCTGTGCCTGGCGCTGCCGGCCGCCGTCAGCTTCTTCGTCGGCCTCGGTCTCGTCGCGATCGGCTCGGGTCTGCTGAAGGCCAACATCTCCACGATGGTCGGCCACCTGTACAAGGGCCCGGACGACCCGCGCCGTGACGGTGGCTTCACCATCTTCTACATCGGCATCAACGCGGGCGCGTTCGCCGCGCCGCTGGTCATCGGCACCGTCGGTGAGAACGTCAACTGGCACTTCGGCTTCGCGCTGGCCGCGCTCGGCATGGCGCTGGGTCTGGCCCAGTACCTGCTCGGCGGCCGTCACCTGAGCGAGAAGAGCGATGTCGTCCCGACGCCGATGTCCGCCGAGGAGAAGGCCGCCACGCTGCGCAAGGGCCTGATCTGGCTGGCGATCGCCGTGGTCTTCTACGCCGTCGTGGGCTTCTCCGGTCACTTCACCCTGAACTGGGCGCTGATTCCGCTCACGCTCATCGGTCTGATCGTGCCGATCCTGGTCATCACCCGCATACTCCGGGACAAGGACATCGACCGGGCCGAGCGCTCGAAGGTCTCGGCGTACGTCTGGTTCTTCGTCGCCGCCGCCGTCTTCTGGATGATCTACGACCAGGGTGGTTCGACCCTGTCGCTCTTCGCCGAGGGCAAGGCCGAGAACACCATCTTCGGCTGGAAGTTCCCGGTCTCCTGGTACCAGTCGGTCAACCCCGTCATGATCATGGCGCTGGCGCCCGTCTGCGCCTGGCTGTGGCTGTGGCTGAACCGGCGCGGCAAGGAGCCGAGCACGATCGTGAAGTTCGCCTCCGGCCTGGTGCTGATCGGTGCGTCCTTCTTCCTCTTCCTCGCCCCGCTGTCGATCGCCGAGGACGGTCACAAGGCCGCGGCGATGTGGCTGGTCGCGATCTACTTCGTCCAGACGATCGGTGAGCTGACGCTGTCTCCGGTGGGTCTGTCCGTGACGACGAAGATGGCGCCGAAGAAGTACGCCTCGCAGATGATGGGCGTCTGGTTCCTCGCGGTCACCGCGGGCGACTCGGTCACCGCGCTGCTGTCCAACCCGGCCGTCGGCGGGGTGAACCTCGACAGGACGGGCTTCGTCACCCTGGAGGCCGTGCTCGCCGTGGTCGCCGGTGTCGCGGTGTGGATGTACCGCAAGAAGGTCAACAAGCTGATGGGCGACGTGCACTAGTCGCTCGCCGCTGAGCTCGGCCGCCGGAGGGCCACCGCATCCTGGGGATGCGGTGGCCCTCCGGGCGTTTCGGCGTGGCCTGGCCCATGGCGGGCTCGGCCTGCGCCGGTTCAGCGCGTCCTGCGTCCCGGCATGAACGTGAACACCGCGCCGCCCAGCAGGATCGCCGTGCCCGCCACCAGGCCGAGCGCCTTGAGGGCGCCGTGGTCACCGGAACCGGTCTCGGCGAGCCCGCCGTCACCGCTGCCGCTGCCACTGCCGCCGGTCGCGGAGGAGCCCCCGGAGGTCGAGGTGCCGCCCGAGGCGCCGCCCGGCTGCTGGGAGGTGTCCAGGGTGAGCGAGACCTCGGTCTTCGTCGGCGTGCAGGTGGTCGTCGTGCCCAGGGCCTTGACGGTCAGCACGCCCGGGGACAGCGTCGACTTCCCGCTCGCGCCCGGCTTGTAGGTGCCCTTGAGGTCGGGGATCTCGATCGGCTCGCCGGACTTGATCTCCTTGGCGTTCGTCGGCCCCTCCACATGCACGGTGCCCTTGTCCGCGCCGCCCAGCACGACCTCCATCGAGGGCTTCACGGAGTCCTTCGGGATGTCGGCGGGGCTGTCCATCACGGACTTCTTGAACTGCACGGTGAGGTCGTAGCTCCCGCCGTTCTTCCTGGCGTTGATCTGCACCGGCGAGGTCGCGTTCTTGTCGCCGATCGGCGTCTTGCACGCGTACGGCACCTGGACCTCCTTGCCGGTGAAGTCGGTCTGGCCGGTGCCGCCGCTGCTCGACGGGCTCGCGCTGTTCGAGGGGCTCGCGCTGCCGGACGGGCTCGACGACTGGCTGGGGGGCGGACTGGACGAGCCGCCGCCGCCCGGCATCACCTGGATCGTCGCCGCCTTCTGCACGGTCTCCTTCGGCGTGCACTTCGTGTTCGTCGACATCGCGTTGACCGTGTACGCGTCCGGTGTCAGCGTCACCTCGCCGGGCGCCGTCAGCTTCAGCGTGCCCTTCATGGCGGACAGCACCATGTCGGCGCCCTTGGGGATCGGCGGGTTCTCCCGGGGCCCCTGCATGGCGATGTCCGCCGCCTGCGCGCCGGCCGCCTTGAGGACGCCGGACGGCTGGACCGAGTTGGCCGGCAGGTCGATGATGTCCGGGTTCTTCGAGGCGGCCTGGACGAACGTCCACACGACGTTCACCGTGTCGCCCACCTTCGCCGTGGCGGGCGCGGTGATCTCCACCTTCGTGGTGCCGTCGACGGGATCGATGCCCGCGGGCGGCACGCAGTGGGTGGCGAACGACACCTGGGCCGCCTGCGCGGGCGCCGCGGCCACGCCCAGCAGCACGCCCGCCGAGCAGAGCACCAGTGCGGCGCCCGCGGCGCCCGTCCTCCTGGCCGGTGTACCTCTCCTTCGCATGCTCACGTGGATCCCTTCTGGGTGGGAGTCGTCGGACTCGTCGGGCTGTCGTCGTGCGGTGCGGAGAGCCGGCCGGCCGGGGTGCCCGGAGCGGAGCCCGGGGTGAACCACGGCAGGGTCGGAGTCGGGCCGGGCCCGGGCCCGGAGGTGTCGCGGTCGGGCCCGGAGGAGTCGCGGTCGGGCCCGGGGGTGCGGGAGCGGGGCAGCCGCAGGGCCGGCCGGGTGAGGCGCCGGTGGCGGACACCGCCCGGCCGGCGGGGCCGTACCCGGTCCACGACGGCCATCCCGGCGCGGAAGACGGCGGCCGGGACGACCAGGCACAGCAGGATCCAGAACAGGGTCACGCCCCAGGGCCGGCCCACGCCCCACGGCTGCTCGGCGAGGACCTTGCCGTCGTACTCCAGGCTCACGGTGTAGTCGCCGTGCGCCCCGGCCGACAGCTCGACCGGCAGCCTGATCTCGGCCTTCTTCCCGGGCGCGAGCGTCCCGCGCCACTGCTGCTCGTCCCACTGGGGCGCGAAGACGCCGTGCGCGGTGCCGACCCGGAAGACCGGGTCCTTGATCGCGGTGGAGCCGACGTTGCCGGCGGTGAAGACCAGGGTGCGGCCCGGCGGCGCCCCGAACCAGGTCAGCAGCCCGCTCGAGCCGGTCAGCCGGGTGTCGGACAGGATCGACAGCCGGCCGCCGGATGCCTCGGCGGGCAGCGGGGCGACGGGATGCCCGGCGACCTGGAGGACCGCGTCCGCCTCGGCCTTCGCACCGGTCACCGTGGCCACGTGCACCGCACAGGGACAGGGCACCGGCGGCTCGGCGACCGGCAGCTTCCGGGCGAAGGCGCCGACGGCGTCGGTGGTCACGGCCCGGCCGTCGGCGTTGGCGCAGGAGTTGGTGCCGCCGATCACGCCCCGGGCCGGGGTGGCCCGCCCGCAGATCAGCATCATCAGCAGGGTGCGCGGCCGCCAGCCGCTGCCGCTGACGGTGACCGAACCGCCCGCCCCCGCCTGCGCCGCGGACAGCTTCACACCGGGCCGCCGGTCCGACTCGGCCGCAGTAGCCGCCGGGACCGCCGGCCCGGCGAGCGGCAGCAGGAGCAGCAGCGCGAGCACCGCGGCCCACACCGGCGGCCGCACCATCCGTACGATGCCGCTCACTTCACCGCACCTCCCGTCAGCTCGGCGTCGGTGGACGAGGGTTCGGGCGCGAGGGCACCGGCCCCGGTGATGCCGGGCGGCGGGCCGTCGAGCGCCGGGCCGTCGTCCGTCGTACGGCGCCCCCGTCGTCGTACGAGGAGCAGCGCGCCCGCGCCGACGGCCACCGCACCCGCCGATCCCGCCACCGTCCCCCACGGCACGAACCGCGCCGACGCGGTCGCCGTGTCGTGCGCCCCGTCCGCCGCCGTGACGGTGAGCCGTATGTCGACCGCGTCCAGGGCCGGCCGGTCCGGCCAGGGTTCGGTGAGCTTCCGGCGGGTGCCCGGGAGCAGGCGGACGGGGAGGGTGCGCGGGGCGCGGTCCAGGACCCGGCCGAAGACACCGTCCGCGCGTACGGCGAGCCGGGGCACCAGGACGGTCGTACCGCGGTTGACCAGCTCGTACGTGATGCGGTCGCCGTGCAGGGCCACATGCTCGACGGTGAGCGCGGCGAGCGCCGGGCCGCCGACGCGCAGGCGCAGCCGTACGGTCCTGGTCCGGCCCTCGGCATCGCGCGCGACGATCGCGCCGGAACGGTCGCCGGGCTCGGACGCGGCCGGCACGGTCACCGTGAAGGGCACCTCGGCGCGGGTGCGGGCGGGTACGCGCACGTCCGTGTCGGCGAAGGCGGTCCGGACGCCGGTGCCGGACAGGCGGACGTCGACGGGAGCGTGCCCACGGTTGGTGACGGACACCGTGTCGCGCAGAACCGTTCCGGGCGGGCCCTCGGCGTAGAAGGAGGGGCGGCCGCCTCCCGACGGCGCGACGGACCAGCCGCCCGGCTCCGTGCGCGGGGGCGCCCCCCAGGCGGCGGGCGCCGCACCCAGCAGGGCCAGCAGGCACAGGACGGCCGCGCGCAGGCACAGGGCCATGGGCAGGGAGCGGGGCAGGGACCGGAGCAGGGGCAGGGACCGGAGCAGGGGCAGGGGGCGGGGCAGGGGCAGGGAGCGGGGCTTGGACAGGGAGCGGGCCATGGGCGGGCGCCGTGGGCGGGGCACGGCGTGGGCGTCGGGCGGCATGGGCGGCTGCACGGGCGGCTCCATGAGTGGGGTTCAGCGGCGTACGGCCTGGTTCCGGCGGGTCAGCCAGAGGGCGCCCGCCGCGCCCGCGAGCAGAACCGTTCCGCCGAGCGTGCCGAGGGCGACGGTGGAGTCCGCGGGGCCGGTCTGCGGGAGCTGGGCGCCGGAGCCGCCGGCCGAGGACGAGGAGCCGCCGGTCGAGGACCCCGAGCCGCCGGCCGCCGTCACGTCCAGGGTCAGGGACGGCTTGGGGTTGTTGGCCGGGGTGCAGGTCGTCGTCGTACCGAGCGCCTTGATGGTGAGCGTGGCCGCCGTGAACGTGACCTTGCCGGTCTTCTTCGGCGTGTAGGTGCCGCTCAGGTCACTGATCTTGATGGGGGTGTTGGCCGGAATCGCCGCCGAGTTGGGCGGTCCGGAGACGGCCAGCGTGCCGCTGTCGGCGCCGCCCAGCCGGATGGTGGCGCTCGGACTCATCGCGCCCTTGCCCAGCTCGACCGGGCTGGAGGAGACGCCCTTCTGCCAGGACATGGTGATCCTGTAGCCGCTGCCGCTCCTGACGCCCTTGATGTCGATGGGCGAGACGGCGCTCTTGTCTCCGATGGGTGTCTTGCAGTGGTAGTTGACGTCGACGACGTCGGCGTGGGCCGCCGGCGCGGCCAGCAGCACGGCCGCCCCCGCCAGGGCCGCGGCGGACGCGAGCGCGGCGGTTCGTTTCGGGTACGACACGGTCGGTCCACCCCATTCATTCCTGACGGGACATCAGATTCGGCCGTCAAGGTACGCCCGGGGTGGTGAGGAAGGAAGACGCGTCACACGCCGGAGTTGTGTCGATCCGGCGTACGCGGAAAGGGAGTCGAGTGGAGACGGTGACTCAGATAGACCTCAGGGCATGGCAGTTGGGGCGAGCCCGAGTCGCCCCACGCGCCGTCAGCCGAGTCGCGCCTCACGCCGCCGTCAGGCCGGGGTGCCCCACACGCCGTCAGGCCGGAGCACCCAGCTCCGCCCACACCGTCTTGCCCGGGCGGCCCGGCGTACGGACGACACCCCAGTCCAGGCACAGCCGCTGCACGATGAACATGCCGTGGCCGCCGGGGCGCCCGGCGCGGTGCGGGGTGCGGGGGGCCGGCTGGCCGGTGCCACGGTCGGAGACCTCCAGCCGGATCACCTTGTCGTCGCAGGTGAGGAACAGTTCGTCGGGGCCCTCGGCGTGCAGGCAGGCGTTGGTGACCAGTTCGGAGACGACGAGCAGCACGTCCTCGGCGGCGGCGCGCCGGTCGGCGGTGGCGGCGGGCAGCCAGCCCCACGCGTACAGCGCCTGGCGGGTGAAGTCCCGGGCCAGCGGCACGACCCCGCTCTCGCCGACCAGGCGGAGCCGACGGACCTGGCGCACCTGGCGGACCTGGGTCTCCCGCGCACCCTCGGCCGGCGCGGACTGCCCGGACGGCCCGGACTGCGCGGACGGTTCGGTCGGCGCGGACGGTGCGGCTGTCCCCATGGACGCGCCGTCCGCCGGCGCTCTTCCCTCGGACGCCCCGGAAGCGCCGCTCGGCTCCGGGCCGCGGTCGCCCGGCGAACAAGGCCGGGTACTGCTCATCAGCGCTTCACCTCACCGATTCACCAGTTCACGATTCAAAAGTCCGGCCAGAGGTCCGATCGAAGGTCCGATTCCGTTCGGGCCGGCCGGTCCCTCCGCCGCCCGCCGGTCGTCCACCCCGCGTTCCTGCACCCGCTCCTGTGCCTGTCCCTGCGCCCGTTCCCGGGCCCGTCTCTACGTCGCACCCGGGCCGTTCGCCGGTTCCCGGGCCACGTCCGGTCCGGTCCGGCGGCCGGAGCACCCTGGACGGCCGACGGGTTTCTGGATGTCTCCTGCCCGGCCGATCCGGCGGGACACCCCCCTGTTCGCCCGGCGCGCGACGACGTCCGGGGCACCGGCCGCAACCTGGCGGCCGGGTGGGGCAGGAGTCAGTCGGCCTCGTCGGCCAGCGCCTCCTCGATGGAGTCATGGACGGTGAAGACCGCCCCGGCACCCGTGATCTCGAACACGCGTGCGACGACGGGCAGCATGCCCGCCAGATGAACCCTGCCCCCGGCGGCCTCCGCCTTCAGGCGGGCGCCGAGCAGCACGTTCAGTCCCGTGGAGTCACAGAACTCGAGCCGTGAGCAGTCGACCACAAGCCGTGAGTACCCCTTCGTGAGGAGGGCGTCGAGCGGCTCGCGCAGGAGATCGGCGGTGTGGTGATCCAGCTCACCCGCGGGTGTCACTACGGCGCTGGAGCCCTCTTCGCGCACCTCCACCAGAAGCCGGCCCGACTGTGCGCTGCCGACCGTCCCGTGGTCCATGCCGTCTCTCTCCCGAGGTCGTGGCTGCTGATGCCCTCGAACATTACGCCTTCCGAACGCACTCCGACATCCGAACAACCCACCAAAGTAGGACATATCACCACAGAACGCACTTGCGATCGCCTCGGTCGAGCCGGTAGGGCTAGTAAGGACACATTCCGCTACTCGCCGGCTTTGGAGGCGCCGCACACCGCAGTGCACGTACTGGCTTCGGCAGCCATATGCCGAGAACGATGGAGGACACCCATGTCACCCCGGCTCGACGCATCGCATACCCCGCTCGCGACGTCGACACCCCCACCGGAACAACTGGATCATCCCATCGATCCCGTCGATGCCCTCGACCCGCTCGAGGGACTCCCGGAGATCCCCCCCTTCGACGAGGTCGGCCCCGTCGACGCGCGGGCCCTGTCCAAGACCCTCTTCGAGCGGCTCGAATCGCTGGAGGAAGGCACGCACGAGTACGCGTACGTCCGCAACACGCTCGTCGAGCTGAACCTCGCGCTCGTCAAGTTCGCCGCGTCCCGCTTCCGCTCCCGCAGCGAGCCGATGGAGGACATCGTCCAGGTCGGCACGATCGGACTGATCAAGGCGATCGACCGCTTCGAGCTCTCCCGCGGTGTCGAGTTCCCCACCTTCGCGATGCCGACCATCATCGGCGAGATCAAGCGCTTCTTCCGTGACACCTCGTGGTCCGTGCGCGTACCGCGCCGGCTGCAGGAGCTGCGCCTGGACCTGGCCAAGGCCGGGGACGAGCTGGCCCAGCGGCTGGACCGCTCCCCCACCGTCCCGGAGCTCGCCGAGCGGCTCGGCCTCTCGAACGACGAGGTCATCGAGGGCATGGCCGCCTCGAACGCCTACACCGCCTCCTCCCTGGACGCCCAGCCGGAGGAGGACGACTCCGAGGGCACGCTCGCGGACCGCATCGGCTACGAGGACCACGGACTCGAAGGCATCGAGTACGTCGAGTCGTTGAAGCCGCTGATCGCGGAACTGCCGCCCCGGGACCGGAAGATCCTGTCCCTGCGCTTCGTCGCGGGCATGACCCAGTCGGAGATCGGCGACGAACTCGGCATCTCCCAGATGCATGTCTCGCGGCTGCTGTCGCGCACGCTGGTGCGGCTGCGCAAGGGGCTGACCGTCGAGGAGTGACGGCGCGCGAGCGCCGCCGGGGTGACGGGAGGGTGCGTACGAACGCCCCTCCCGTGCCCGGGCGTTGTGTGTGAACCGTTATGCGAACCGTCACCTGTTACCTGAGGTAACCTCTTTCCCGAATGGCGCCCCTCCACCACCATGGCCACCCAAACCGGCTGGTAGGTCAGAAGTTTCGGGGGACGGAGGGCACGCATGGCTCAGGGCGACCGGGCCGCATCGGGCGAGGGCTCGGGCGAGGTCTCGGGAGAGGGCGCGGGAGACGGTTCGGGCCAGGGCGTCGAGGACGTCCCGGACGCGCGGATCGTCGAACTGCTGCGCACCGCCTCCCCGACGGCGTACCCGGCACTGCAGGAGCTGCGCCGCCGGCACCAGGCGTCGGTCCTCGCCTACGCCCGCCTGTGCGCCGCCGGCGAGTCCACCGCCCGCCGGCTGGCCGCGGAGGCGCTCGCCACGGCGGCCCGCGACATGGCGCGCGGTGTCGAGCCGAGGGTTCCGCTGCGGCACCATCTGCTGCTCGTGGCCGCCCGCTCGGCGGCCTCCTGGGCCCGCGACGAGCGGGCGGCGGGCCTGGACCCGGGCCTGCTTCTGGTGCTGAACTCCGGCGGGCCGCCCGACGTGCCGACCCCGCCGCTGCTCCCGGCGTTCCAGTCGCTCTCGTCCCGCATCCAGGGCCTGCTCTGGTACGGCGTGCTCGAACAGGAACCCCCGGAGCGGACCGCCGCGTTGCTCGGACTCGGCCCCTCCGACGTCGTCTACGACACCCCGAAGGCCCTCAAGGCGCTGGCCCAGGCCTGTCTGCGACACCGTCTGGCCGCCTCCGACGATCCGCGCTGCGCCGACTTCCGCCGGCTGATCGAGGAGGCGGTACGGCCGGACGCGCCCCGCTACAGCGCCGACCTGGACACCCACACGACGCACTGCCCGTACTGCGCGGCCGCGATCGCGGACCTCACCGCCCTGCGGGACACCCCGGGACAGGCGCTGGCCGAGGGCCTGCTGCCGTGGCGGGGAACGGCGTACGTGCGGGACACCGCCGCGACGCCCCCCAGGCCCAAGACGTCGCCGGTCCCTTCGGGTTGGCCGGGTTGGCCGCCCCGGCGCCGCTATCTGCTGGCCTCGGCGGCCCTGGGCGTGGCCCTCGCCCCGCTCCTGGTGTTCCTCCTCGCCCCCTCCAATGACCCCCACGGTCAGCCGGTGGCGGCGACCCCCGCACCCCCACCGGTGACGGTCACGGCCACCGTCTCCGTGTCCCCCTCCCCGTCCCCCAGTCCCTCCCGCACGGCCAAGTCCCCGTCCCCTTCCCCGTCCCCGACCAGGACCTCGCACCGGCCGGTCACGCCGTCGCCCTCACCGGCCAGGCCCAAGCCGAGCCCCAAGCCCCCGCAGGCCCCGGCGACCCACGCGCCGAACGGCACCTACGCCCAGATCGTCAACAACGCGACGGGGCTGTGCCTGGACGTCCGGGACGGCTGGTTCGACAACGGCACCGACGTGATCACCGCGCCGTGCTCCGGCTCCGACACCCAGCTGTGGCGCGTCGACGCCGAGCGCGAGGTGGTGCAGTCGTACGCCGACGAGGACTACTGCCTCGACAGCCGCGGCTCGACGGACCGGGGCGTCGGCATCTGGACCTGCTCCTCGGTCTACAGCGGCAACGGCCGGAATCTGAGGTTCTCCGTGCAGGACGACGGGCTGATCATCCCGCACATCGACTGGGACACGGCGGTGACCGCCACCGGCGGCGACAGCGTGTGGCTGGACTACGCCGACGGTAACGCGTCGAAGTGGCACGCGGGGCGGTCCGGCTGAGACGCGGTCGGGACGAGAGGCGGTCCGGATGAGAACCGCCGTCACACCACCCGTACACCCTGTCGCCAGACCCCGCTGACCAGCGGGACGCCCGGGCGGTAGGCCAGGTGGACGTGGCTCGGGGCGTCCAGGAGGGTCAGGTCGGCCCGGGCGCCCGGGGTGAGGCGGCCGATGTCGGTGCGGCGGAGGGCCGCGGCGCCGCCCGCGGTGGCGGACCAGACCGCCTCGTCGGGGGTCATGCGCATGTCCCGGACGGCCAGGGCGATGCAGAAGGGGACGGAGGAGGTGAAGGACGAGCCCGGGTTGCAGTCCGTGGAGAGGGCGACCGTGACGCCCGCGTCCAGCAGGCGGCGGGCGTTCGGCCACTCGGCGCGGGTGGAGAACTCGGCGCCGGGGAGCAGGGTGGCGACCGTGTTGCCTTGGGCGAGCGCGTCGACGTCCTCGTCCGTGAGGTGGGTGCAGTGGTCGGCGCTCGCCGCGTCCAGTTCGACGGCCAGCTGGACGCCGGGGCCGTAGGAGAGCTGGTTGGCGTGGACGCGGGGGTGCAGGCCCTTCGCCTTGCCGGCGGTGAGGATCGCGCGGGCCTGGTCGCCGTCGAAGGCGCCCTTCTCGCAGAAGACGTCGATCCAGCGGGCGTGCGGCGCGCAGGCGTCCAGCATCTCGCCGGTGACCAGGGCGACGTAGGCCGCCGGGTCGTCGGCGTAGTCGGGGGAGACGATGTGGGCGCCGAGGTAGGTCACCTCGTCGGTGTGCCGCGCGGCGATGCGCAGGGCGCGGGACTCGTCCTCGACGGTGAGGCCGTAGCCCGACTTCGTCTCGAAGGTGGTGGTGCCCTGGCGGAGGGCCTCCGTCAGGTAGTGGGTGAGGTTCGCCTCCAGTTCCGCGTCGGTCGCGGCGCGGGTGGCCGCGACCGTGGTGCGGATGCCGCCCGCGGTGTAGGAGCGGCCGGACATGCGGGCGTTGAACTCCTGCGTGCGGTCACCGGCGAAGACCAGGTGGGAGTGGGAGTCCACGAAGCCCGGCAGCACCGCCCGGCCGCCCGCGTCGACGCGATTGTCAGTGGCGGGTGCTTTGCTGGATTCACCGGTCCACGCGATGCGGTCGCCGTCGATGACGACGGCCGCGTCCTGGATCAGACCGAGGGGGGAGCCGTCACCGAGGGAGGGGTCGTTGGTGACCAGCGTGGCGATGTTGGTGATGACGGTGCTGCTGCTCATGGTGTCCTCAGGGGTGGCGATGGGTTTCAGCCTCGCAGGGCCTCGATGGAGTCCGCCAGCGCGGACGGAACGTCCGGTACGAGCTGGTGGACCCCGTCGCGTACGACCTGACGTCCGCCCACGACCGTGTGGCGTACGTCCGCCGCGGAGGCGGCGAATACGGCGGTCTCCGCGCCGAGTCGCGGCACCGGTCCCGCTGTCCTGACGGAGTCGAGGGCGACGGTGGTGAAGTCGGCGAGCGCCCCCGCCTCCAGCGTGCCCGCGTCCTGCCAGCCCAGCGCCGCGTGACCGTCCGCCGAGGCCGCGCGCAGCAGGGCCGCGGCGGTCCAGTGGCCCCGGGTGCGGGTGCGCAGCCGCTCGTTCAGCTCCATCGCCCGCGCCTCTTCGAGCAGGTCGATGACGGCGTGGCTGTCGGAGCCGAGGGAGAGCGGGGAGCCCGCGCGCTGGAGGGCGACGGCCGGTCCGATGCCGTCCGCCAGATCGCGCTCGGTGGTCGGGCACATGCAGGTGCCGGTGCCAGAGTCGCCGAGCAGCGCGATGTCCTCGTCGGTGAGGTGCGTGTTGTGCACACCGGTGGTGCGCGGCCCGAGGACGCCGTGGTCGGCGAGCAGCCGGGTGGGGGTGCGGCCGTGCGCGGCGAGGCAGGCGTCGTTCTCGGCGGTCTGCTCCGACAGGTGCACATGCAGCGGGGCCCGCCGCTCCTCCGCCCAGCGTGCGACGGTCGCCAACTGGTCGGCGGGCACGGCCCGTACGGAGTGGATCGCCGCCCCGATCCGTGCGTGATCCCGTTCCTTGAGAACTGAACAGCGTTCGGCCCAGGCCTCCGCGCTGCCGTCGGAGAAGCGCAGCTGGTGGATGTTGGGTTCCGCGCCGAAGCCGGAGGAGAGGTAGGCGGTGTCCAGGAGGGTGATGCGGATACCGGCGTCGGCGGCGGCCGCGATCAGCGCCTCGCCCATGGCGTTGGGGTCGGCGTAGGCCGTGCCGCCGTGGGCGTGGTGCACGTAGTGGAACTCGCCGACACAGGTGATGCCGGCCAGGGCCATCTCGGCGTACACCGCGCGGGCGAGGGCGTGGTAGGTCTCCGGGGTCAGGTGGTCGGCGACGGAGTACATCACCTCGCGCCAGGTCCAGAAGGTCCCGCTGCCGACCTGGACCGTGCCGCGCAGCGCCCGGTGGAAGGCGTGGCTGTGGGCGTTCGCCAGGCCCGGCAACGTGAGCCCGCGCAGGACCTCGGCGCCGGGCGGCGGGGTGGGGACGCCGGTGCGGACGGCGGTGATCCGCCCGCCTGCCACGTCGACCGCCACGCCCGGCTCGACGTTCGTGCCGAGCCAGGCGTGCTCCAACCAGTAGGTTCCCTTGGTCACCTGCAGGCCAGTCCTTCCAGTACGTCGGCGAGCGCGCGCACGCCGGCCACGCAGTCGTCCTCGGCGGCGAACTCGGCCGGGGAGTGCGAGACACCGGTGGGGTTGCGCACGAACAGCATGGCGGTCGGAATGCTGCCGGAGAGAATTCCGGCGTCGTGTCCGGCCCCGGTCCCCAGGACGGGCACGTTCAGGTGGTCGCCCGACGTCCCCAGGATGCGGCCGAGTTCGTCGCGCAGGGCGTGGTCGAACTCGACGACCGGGGTGAAGGACTCCCGGACGACGTCGAGGTCGATGCCGTGCGCGTCGGCGTACTCCCGGGCGGCCTTCTCGATGCCGCCGACGACGGTGTCCAGGGTCTCCTGGTCGGCGGCGCGGGAGTCGAGCCAGCCGCGCACCAGGGAGGGGATGGCGTTGACGCCGTTCGGCTCGACGGAGATCTTGCCGAAGGTGGCGACGGCACCGGCGAGCTGTGCCTCGCGGCGGGCGGCCAGGACGGTCTCGGCGTACGACAGCATCGGGTCGCGCCGGTCCACGAGCCGGGTCGTGCCCGCGTGGTTGGCCTCGCCCCGGAAGTCGAACCGCCACCGCCCGTGCGGCCAGATGGCGCCGGCGATGCCGACCCGGTCGCCGGACAGGTCCAGCGCGCGGCCCTGCTCGACGTGCAGCTCCACGAAGGCGCCGATGCGGGCCAGCCGCTCCGGGTCGGGCCCGATGGCCTCGGGGTCGTATCCGGCGGCCTCCATGGCCTTCGGGAGGCTGATCCCCTCGCCGTCGGTGAGCCGCCGCGCCTGCTCGGCGGTCAACTGCCCCGAGGTGAGCCGGGACCCGACACAGGCGAGCCCGAACCGGGCCCCCTCCTCGTCGCCGAAGTTGACGATGGCCAGGGGCTTGGTGAGCTGTACGTTCCGCGCGCGCAGTTCGTCGAGCGCGGCGAAGGAGGACACGACCCCGAGGGGCCCGTCGAAGGCCCCTCCGTCCGGCACCGAGTCCAGATGCGACCCCGTGACGACGGCGTCCCCGGCGGCCGGGTCCCCCAGCCAGGCCCACTGGTTCCCGTTGCGGTCGACCTCGTACGCCAGCCCGCGCGCCTCGGCCTGCTCCTTGAACCAGGCCCGGCACTCGACGTCGGCCCCGGTCCAGGCGTAGCGCCGGTAGCCGCCGGAGGCGGAGCTGCGGCCGATCGGCAGCAGCTCCGCCCACATGCTGTGGAAGGTCACGCCTCGTCACCCTCGCGCATCGGCACCCGGACGCCGCGCTCCTGCGCGACGGACTCCGCGATGTCGTAGCCCGCGTCCACGTGCCGGATGACGCCCATGCCGGGGTCGTTGGTGAGGACGCGGCGGATCTTCTCGCCGCCGAGCTTCGTGCCGTCGGCCACCGTGACCTGGCCGGCGTGGATGGAGCGGCCCATGCCCACGCCGCCACCGTGGTGGATGGAGACCCAGGAGGCGCCCGAGGCCACATTGACCATCGCGTTCAGCAGCGGCCAGTCGGCGATCGCGTCGGAGCCGTCGAGCATGGCCTCGGTCTCGCGGTACGGGGAGGCGACGGAGCCGCAGTCGAGGTGGTCGCGGCCGATGGCCAGCGGGGCGGCCAGCTCGCCGGAGGCGACCATGTCGTTGAAGCGCTCGCCGGCCTTGTCGCGCTCGCCGTAGCCGAGCCAGCAGATGCGGGCGGGCAGGCCCTGGAAGTGGACGCGCTCGCCGGCCATCTTGATCCAGCGGGCCAGCGACTCGTTCTCCGGGAACAGCTCCAGGATCGCCTTGTCGGTCTTGGCGATGTCGGCCGGGTCGCCGGACAGCGCGGCCCAGCGGAAGGGACCCTTGCCCTCGCAGAAGAGGGGGCGGATGTAGGCGGGGACGAAGCCCGGGAAGGCGAAGGCGCGGTCGTACCCGGCCAGCTGGGCCTCGCCGCGGATGGAGTTGCCGTAGTCGAAGACCTCGGCGCCGGCGTCCATGAAGCCGACCATGGCCTCGACGTGCTTCGCCATCGACTCCCGGGCCCGCGTGGTGAAGCCGGCCGGGTCCTTGGCGGCGGCGTCGGCCATGTCCTCGAAGGCCACACCGACCGGCAGGTACGACAGCGGGTCGTGCGCGGAGGTCTGGTCGGTGACGATGTCGATCGGCGCGTTCATCGCGAGCAGCTGCGGGACCAGCTCGGCGGCGTTGCCGAGGACGCCGATGGAGAGCGGCTTGCGCTGGTCGCGGGCCTCGGTGGCCAGCTGGAGCGCGTGGTCGAGGCTGTCGGCCCTGACGTCCAGGTAGCGGTGCTCGATGCGGCGCTCGATGGCGCGCGGGTCGCAGTCGATGCAGATGGCGACGCCGTCGTTCATCGTCACGGCGAGCGGCTGGGCGCCGCCCATGCCGCCGAGGCCGGCGGTGAGGGTGATGGTCCCGGCGAGGGTGCCGTTGAACTTCTTCGCGGCGACGGCGGCGAAGGTCTCGTAGGTGCCCTGGAGGATGCCCTGGGTGCCGATGTAGATCCAGGAGCCGGCGGTCATCTGGCCGTACATGGTCAGGCCGAGGGCCTCCAGACGGCGGAACTCCTCCCAGTTGGCCCAGTCACCGACGAGGTTGGAGTTGGCGATGAGGACACGCGGGGCCCACTCGTGGGTCTGCATGACGCCGACCGGGCGGCCGGACTGGACCAGCATGGTCTCGTCCTGCTTGAGGGTCTTCAGCGTGCGCACCATGGCGTCGAAGGAGCGCCAGTCACGGGCGGCCTTGCCGGTGCCGCCGTAGACGACGAGCTTGTCGGGGTGCTCGGCGACCTCGGGGTCGAGGTTGTTCTGGAGCATCCGCAGGGCGGCCTCCTGCTGCCATCCCAAGGCGCTCAGTTCCGTGCCGCGCGGTGCTCGTACGGGGCGGGGTCCCGACATCGTCTGCCTCCTCTGTTGCTGCGTCTATTCACATCCTGTCTCCCTGAATAGAACTAGTCAATACGTCGAGGCGGCCACGTCGGCGCGTCGCGAGTGTTTGGCTGGAAGTACTGCCGTACGAGACGGGGACGACAGGGACGACAGGGACGCGAAGGCCGACAGGACGGGGGAAGAGCCATGGAGCACGACATCGAGCACGAGGCCCGGGAGCACGAGGCCCAGGACCGCGAGCCTCGGGAGCGCGAGGCCCAGGACCGCGAGGCCCAGGACCGCGATGCCCGGGAGCGCAAGGCCCGGGAGCGCGCCGCCCGGCGGGACGAGGCGGTGCGGGGCGCGGTGGAGCAGGGCCTGCTGGGCCCGGACGCGCCGGTGGCGGGCCTGCTGGACGTCACCGGCATCCGGGAGTCGGCGGCCGCCCTGCGCGCGGCGTTCGACGCGGTCGTACCGCCCGGGACGCCGGTGCTGCACGCCTTCGCGGTGAAGGCGACCCCGCTGGTGCCGGTGCTGAGCCTGCTGCACGCGGAGGGCATCGGCGCCGAGGTGGCGAGCCCCGGCGAGCTGGCGCTGGCGCGGGCGGCCGGGGTGCCGGTGGCCCGGACGGTGCTGGACTCCCCCGCCAAGACCCCGGCGGAGCTGCGCGAGGCGCTGGCGCTGGGCATCGCCGTCAACGCGGACAATCCGCAGGAACTGGACCGCATCGACGGCATGGTCCGCACCGCGCCCACCCGGTCCCCGCTCGGCATCCGGGTCAACCCGCAGGTCGGCGGCGGCACCATCGGGGCGACCTCGACGGCGACGGAGACCTCCAAGTTCGGAGTGGCGCTGCGCGACGAGGGGGCCCGGGAGTGGGTCGTACGGGCATACCTGGAGCGGCCGTGGCTGACCCGGCTGCACGCGCACACCGGCTCGCAGGGCATCCCGTTGTCCCTGCTGGCGCGGGGCGTGGCGGAGGCGTACGCGCTCGCCGAGGAGATCAACGCGCGCGCCGGGCGGCATCAGATCGACACGCTCGACATCGGCGGCGGGCTGCCGGTCGACTTCACCGGGGAGGCGACGGTGCCGACGTACGCGCAGTACGCGCGGCTGCTGGCCGAGGAGGTGCCGGGGCTGTTCGACGGGCGGTACGGGCTGGTGACCGAGTTCGGGCGGTCACTGCTGGCCAAGCACGGCACGGTGGTGGCGCGGGTGGAGTACGCCAAGAGCGCGGGCGGGCGGCGGATCGCGGTGACCCACGCGGGCGTGCAGGTGGCGACGCGGACGGTGTACGCGCCGGGGAGCTGGCCGCTCAGGATCGCCGGGTACGACGGGAAGGGGCGGCCGAAGGAGGGGCCCCTCGTCGTGCAGGACGTGGCCGGTCCCGCGTGCTTCTCGGGCGACCTGCTGGCGGAGGCGCGTGCGCTGCCCCTGCTGGAGCAGGGTGATTACGCGGCGGCGCTGGACACGGGCGCGTACTACTTCGCGCACCACTACGCCTACAACTCCCTTACCCGGCCTGGAATCTATGGCTTCGCGCCGGACGGAACGGGCGGCGTGGCCTTCGCGACCGTGCGGGAGCCGCAGACCGTGGCGGAGGTGGTGGCCGAATCCGGAGGGGCGTACGCGGCCGGGCTCACCACCCTGCCCGCGTCCGGGAGCCGTTGACGCACCCCTGCCCCACCTCGAACAAATGGATCAACTGCCGTGACACAGCCGTCAGTTGACCCACACTAGTACGCCGGACGCACGTTCCAATGGAAAATGCCAAAGCCCTCATCTCCCGCGCACACGTTGCGTAGTGTCCTTGTCACTCAACCGGGGTCCAGCGGGGAGGGGAGCCGGCGTGCCCGGAATCGACGAGTGCCTACTGGAAGCGATGCGGCTGCCCGGCGCACGGGGGGCCGCGCTGGTGGACTGGACGAGCGGACTGGCGCTGGGCGCTGTCGGGGACGCCCCCGGCGGCGACCACGAGACCGCCGCGGCCGAGGCCGCCGAACTGGCCCGGCTGGCCGCCGAACACGGCGCCTTCGCGGCCGGCGAGACGGAGGACGGGCGACCGCCCGTCGAGGACGTGATCGTCAGCAACCACGACAGCTACCACCTGCTGCGGTTCGTGGACACGTCCTTCGACAGCAGCGTCTTCCTGCACCTGTGGCTCGGCCGCGAGGAGGGCAACCTCGCCCTCGCCCGGATCCGGCTCGGCGAGATGGCTGCCCGGCTGGTGCTGGGATGACGATGGTCGAAACGCCTCCGCCGCTGCCGGTGCGGGACAAGGCCACGGCGCCGGACCGCACGGCGGGCGCGCTGTCGCCCATGCTGCGGCGGCTCGCCGAGGAGCAGGCCACCGGCATCCTCGTCCGCGAGCACGGCACCCTGCACCTCGCCGAGGGCCGGGTGGTGCACGCCGAGAGCCGCCACTCCCCCGGTCTCGACGTGCTCCTCACGGCCCACGGCACCCTCGCCACCGCCGCCTGGCGGCGGGCGGCCCGGCAGTCCGACGGCCCCGCGGACGCGGCCCGCCTGCTGCTGGCCGAAGGGCTGCTGCCCGAGGGCGCCCTGGAGCTGTGTCACCTGGACGCGCTGTACGACGCCGGGTACTTCACGCTCTCGCCGAGCAGCACCCCGGGGCGCTTCCGCTACGGCAGCGCCACCCGCCCGGGCCCGCTGCCCTCGGTCCCCGTCATCGCCCTGGAACGCGAGACGCTGCGTCGCCGGCTGCGACTGCACCGCCTGTGGCCGGATCCGGCCGCCGACAGCGCCCCGCTGATCCGCGCCGCCCCGGCCGCCGCGGCGCCGGTCACCCCTCGCGCACGGGCGGTCCTGGACCGGGTGGACGGCGTCCGCACGGCCCTGGAGATCGCCCGCGACCTGGGCCGGCAGGCGTTCCACACGCTCGTGGACGTACGGCGGCTCGCGGCGGCCGGACTCGTCCGGCCGACGCCCGCGGCCCCCGTCCCGCCGATGGTTCCCCCGGCTCCCCCACTCACGGTCACCGACCCCGACATCGCGCTGCTGAAGAGGCTCAGGGATGCGCTGGAGGCGCTTTGAACGGCACCAACCCGCCGAGAGGAGAGAGCTGATGGTGTCCGAGAAGGACCTCGAAGCCGTCCTGGAGGAGCTGCGCCGGCTCCGGACCCGAGTGCCGCAGCTCACCGGCGCCGTCGCCGCCGGTGTCGACGGTCTCGTCGTCGCCCACGACACCCCGGGTGTCGACCCGGAGGGGCTGGCGGCACTCACCGCGGCCGCGCTCGGTGTCGCCGTCCGGATGGCCGACGCCACCGGGAACGGCGGCTTCCGGGAGCTGCTGGTGCGCGGCGAGGGCGGCTACGTCGCCACCTACGCGGCCGGGCGCACCGCCGTGCTGACACTGCTGGCCCAGGACCGGGTCAACGTCGGCCGGCTGCACCTGGAGGGCCGCCGCGCCGGCGCCCGCGTCGGGGACGTGCTCGACGCCGCCGAGGCCGCCGCACAGGCCTCCCGGGCGACCACCAGGACCACACCCGCACGGACCAGATCAACGCGCGCGGCTCGCACCACGACCGCCGAAGCGCGCACCGCAACCGACAGCTGAAAGGACCATCATGGCCAACCCCGAGACCTCGCTGAAAGAGGCGCTGACCTCCATCGAGGGCGCCACCGGCGTCGCGCTCGTCGACTACACCAGCGGGATGGCGCTGGGCACGATGGGCGGCAGCAAGAGCTTCGACCTGAACGTGGCCGCCGCCGGCAACACCGACGTCATCCGGGCCAAGATGCGCACGATGGAACACCTGAACCTCAAGGGCGAGATCGAGGACATCCTGATCACGCTGACGGACCAGTACCACCTGATCCGCCTGCTCAAGGGCCGTGGCGGCAACGGCCTGTTCCTCTACCTGGTCCTCGACTCGAGCCGGGCCAACCTCGCGATGGCCCGGCACCAGCTCAAGAAGATCGAGGAGGACCTCGAGGTCTAGGGCCTCCCTAGACGAGGGCGGCGGTACGGCGGCGGGTCCCGCCCGGGGCCGCGTCGCCGGCCGCGATGCCCGTAGCGCGCAGGCCCTTCACGGTCCTGCCCGCCGGGCGCCCGCCCCGCCCGTCCAGCCAGTCGACGCGCACCCACAGCAGCGCGTCCTGCTCCCGCTCCCGCCGGCCCAGCCACGCGGCCTTCAGCGCGAGGCCGGTGCCGGCGCCGGCGAGCAGGAGGCCGCCGGCCGCGGGCAGCGCGAAGGAGCTGCCGAGGGCGGCGGCGAAGGCCAGGAGGAGCCACCAGCGGTGGCCTCGGCGCCAGGCGCGGACGGTCACCGCTCGGTCCTGGAGGACGTCGTGCTTGCCGGCGCGGGCGGCCGAGCGGGCGAGGGCGGTGTAGCGCTTGCGGTGTGCCAGCGCCACGGCGGCCGCGGTGACCAGGAACAGCGCGGCCCCCGCGAGCACCCCGATCCGCCGGCCGGTGAGGCCGGGCGGCAGAACGCCGACTCCCGCGGCGAGCACCCCGCACCACCACAGCGGGGCGGCCCCCGCCCGTACGACGACGGCCACCCGGGCCAGTCCCTGTCCGCCACGTCCTGCGCGCGCCACGTCGGCCTCCCGTGTCACGTGTCCCAAAGCGCCTGTGTGTTCGCGCAGCACGCTAACGGCGGAAGGTGAGACGAGTCTGAGAGCACGCCGGACCCCGCCAGGTCACGCCGGGTCAGTCGACGAACAGCCCGCGGGCCGCCGCGGTGGCATCGAACTCCTCCAACCGGGACTGCGCGTCCGGCAGGTCGTCGCAGATCGCCTCCAGCAGCACCCGTCCGAGCAGCATCGGCGCGCACGCCGTGTCGAAGGCGAGCCCGGTGCCGACGGCGGCCGGCAGCAGCAGGTCGGAGTACTTGGCGACCGGCGCGAAGGCGGAGTCGGCGACCGCGACGACGGTCAGGCCCGCGTCCTTGGCGTAGGCGAGGGTGTCGATGACCTCGCGCGGATGCCGGGGCAGCGCGAAGCACAGCAGTGCCGAGGCGCCGGCGCGGACGGCCGCGTCGATGCGGTCCTGGATCATCGTGCCGCCCTCGTTGAGCAGCCGGACGTCCGGGTGGACCTTGGCGGCGAAGTAGGCGAAGCCGTACGCCTGCGAGGCGGCCGCGCGCAGTCCGAGCACCGGCAGCGGGCGGGACGCGGCCAGGATCCGGCCGGCCTTCTGCACCGGGCGGGGGTCGCCGAGCAGCTCCGCGAGGTGCCTGAGGTTCTCGATCTCGGCCTCGACGGCCTGCTGGTACTCGTTGTACGAGCCCGCCTCGGCGGCCGGTTCGACGGGCACCACCTCGCGCAGGTGCTTGCGCAGCGCCGGGTAGCCGTCGAAGCCGAGGGCGACCGCGAACCGGGTCACCGACGGCTGGCTGACCCCGGCCAGCTCGGCCAGCTCCACGCTGGACAGGAACGGCACGTCGGCGGCCCGGCGCACCATGCTGTGCGCGATGCGGCGCTGGGTCGGCGTGAGCCGGTGCCCCTCGAAGAGCGCCTGCAACCGGTTGGCCGGGCTGTCGGTCGCGCTCATGACGTACTCCCCCTCAGTTCTGCTCGACGCCCCGGGAGAGTACAGCGCCGAGGCCTGGACGGACACGGCCCACCTATTCAGAAGATGCGGCCCTGCATACCGTTATACAGGCGCGGCGCGGAGAACGCATGGGTGTATCCGCTGGTCGCACGGCGGAATGCGGCGCACACGCCGGAGCCGAAGGCGCATCCGCCGGGCGCCGATCAAGAGGCGGTATCGCAGGTCCGATGATCCGCCGACGAATCGGCCAAGTGTCGTTAAACGGCCACAGGGTGTGACCGAGTCGGTGCTTACGGTGAACATGCGCTACTGGCACGACTCCTGAGGAAGCGTCATGGCCTCCAACCGCAGGGCCTTCCTGGCGGCCACCGCCGCCGGGGCGCTGACCGCCGTTCCCGCGGCGGCCGCGCCCGCACCCCGCCGCCCCCACCCTCTCCCCGCCTCGGCCTCGCCCGACCCGGGGGAACCCCCTCGCACCGCGCGCACCGCCCTCGGCGAACTCCTCGCCGGCAACCAGCGGTACGCCGCCGGACGCCCCCGGCATCCGCACGACACCCCCGCCCGGCAGCACCTGTTGGCCGAGGCCCAGCATCCGTTCGCGGTGGTCGTCGGCTGCATCGACTCCCGGGTGCCGCCCGAGCTGGTCTTCGACCAGGGACTCGGCGACCTGCTGTGCATAAGGACCGCGGGCGAGGTGCTGGACGAGGCGGTGCTCGGCTCCGTCCAGTACGGCGTGGCGGAGCTGGGCATCCCGCTCGTGCTGGTCCTCGGGCACGAGCGCTGCGGTGCCGTCGCCGCCACGCTGGAGCATCTGCGCACGGGGGCGCCGGTGACGGGCCATCTGAGACGGCTGGTCGACGGGATCCTCCCCGCTGCCCGCCGCACCCGCGCACTGCCCGGCGACTGGGCGGAGCACACCCTGCGCGCCCACACCGCCCGGGTCCGGGACTCACTCCGCACGGACCCCGCGTTCGGCTCCGCCCGGATCGAGGCCGCGCGCTTCGACCTCGACACGGGCCTCGTGTCCCTGCTGCCCTGAACCGCCGCCCACCTTCCCGACACCTTCCCGACGCCTCCCCGGCACCTCCCCACTCCCCACGGCCGCCCCCCATGCCCGAAGGCACCATGAACCTCACCCGTGTCCTCGCCGTCCTCCCCTCCCCCGCCGACCTGCGCTCCATGACCCGCGCGCCGCGCCGCGACCTGATGTGCGGGCTGACCGTCGCCGTCGTCGCGCTGCCCCTGGCCCTCGGCTTCGGTGTCACCTCCGGACTCGGCGCCGCCGCCGGGCTGACCACGGCGGTCGTCGCCGGGGCGCTGGCCGCGCTGTGCGGCGGCAGCGCCCGCCAGGTCAGCGGCCCGACCGGCGCCATGACCGTCGTCCTCGTCCCGATCGTGCACCACTACGGCGCCGCCGGTGTCCTCACCGTCGGCCTGATGGCGGGCGTCCTGCTGGTGCTGCTCGCGCTCGCGCGGGCCGGGGCGGCGATGGTGTACGTCCCCGCCCCCGTGATCGCCGGTTTCACCATCGGCATCGCCTGTGTGATCGCCCTCCAGCAGGTGCCCGCCGCGCTCGGTGTGCCCGCCCCGGGCGGCGAGCAGGTCGCCGTGGTGGCGGCGCGGGCGGCCCAGGAGTTCGGGCGCGCCCCGCACTGGCCGGCCCTGCTGCTCGCGCTGGGCTCGGCGGCGCTCGTGTCGGCCGGCGCCCGCTGGCGGCCGACCGTGCCGTTCTCCCTCGCCGCCGTGGCCGTCGCGACCGTCGTGGCCGAGGTGCTGCGGTTGCCCGTGCCCCGGATCGGCGCGCTCCCCTCCTCCCTCCCCGCGCCCTCCCTCGCCTTCCTGGACCTCTCCCGCGTACCCTCCCTGCTCGCCCCGGCGGCCGCGGTGGCCGCGCTCGCCGCGCTGGAGTCCCTGCTGTCGGCGTCGGTCGCCGACGGCATGCGGCCGGGTGAGCGGCACGACCCGTCCAAGGAGCTGTTCGGGCAGGGCGTGGCCAACCTCGCGGCGCCGCTGTTCGGCGGGGTCCCGGCGACCGGCGCCATCGCGCGGACGGCCGTCAACGTCCGTACCGGGGCCGCCTCCCGGCTGGCCGCGCTCACGCACGCGGTGATCCTCGCCGGGATCGCGGCGGTCGCCGCCCCGCTGGTGGGCCGGGTCCCGCTGGCCGCGCTCGCCGGGGTGCTGCTGGCGACGGCCGTACGGATGGTGGAGCGGGGCGCTGTTCGGGCGATGGCGCGGGCCACCCGGGGCGACGCCCTGGTGCTGGTCCTCACCGCCGGCGCCACACTCGCCCTGGACCTGGTGCGGGCGGTGCTGATCGGCCTGGGCGTCTCGGTGCTGCTGGCGCTGCGCGCGGCGGTGCGCGGCACCCGGCTGACCCCGGCCGCCGCCGACGAACTCCCCGGCGAGGCGGGCACGGTGACCTACCGATTCGACGGCCCGCTGGTCTTCGCCGGCGCCCACCGCTTCCGGCGCGGCCTCGCCGACCTGCAGGAGGGCGTCTCGGCGGTCGATCTCAGGCTGTCGGGTCTGACGGCGGTGGACGCGACCGGCGCGCTGGCCCTGAAGGAGGCGGTGGACGAACTGCGTGGGCGGGGCGTCGCGGTCCGCATCAGCGAGGTGGACCGGGACCACCGCCGGGTCCTGGAGTCCTGCGGGGTCCTTACGGCGGCCGGCCCCAGCACGGACAGGGGGGTTCTCCCCAGTGCGGCGAGCGCCACGGCTCCCTAGGGTGGGCCGCATGAGCGCAACCGACCCGCAGCACGCCCGCCAGGCCGCGCGTGCCGGCCACGCCGACCGCCTCGACCGCCTGGATCGCCTCGACCACGTCGACCTCAAGAAGGACCTCGACGCCACCGTGCGGGCCCGCAGGGAACTGGGCGAGGAGTACGACTCCGCGCTGGTCGACTCCTTCCTGGAGAAGGTCGAGCAGCGGATCGACGAAACGGTCGACCGCCGGGTGCGCCGGCACCTGGCCGAGCAGCAGATGGCGACCGCGCGCGGGGGTCGGCGGCCGAGGCCGGCCGACTCGTGGGGCGAGCGCTACGGCTTCGCCCTGCTCACCCTGGTGCTGGCCATTCCGCTGTCCGCCATCGCCGGTGGTCTCGCGGGGATGCCCGGGATCGTGACGAGCTGGATCGGCATCGTCGGCGTCAACGCGGCCCAGGCCGTACGCCTCCACCCGGAACTGCTCCCGGGCCGCGGCTCCGGCCGTCCCGCCCGCGAGGACTGAGCGGACCGGCCGCCGCTCGGCTCACCCCGCACCCCGCACCTCTCATGCCTGCCGCGTCGGCAGGACCATGATCTGGCGCAGGTTGACGTGCCGGGGGCGGCTGGTGGCGTAGGCGACGACATCGGCGACCTCCGCCGCCGAGAGGCTCCCGATCGCCTCCAGCATGCCGTCCAGCTGCCCGGACAGCTCCGCGCTGTCGACGTGTGTCGCCAGCTCGGTCTCCGTCAGCCCCGGTTCGATGTTGGTGACCCGCACGTCACGCGGCCCGAACTCGCCGCGCAGGGACTGGGAGAGGTAGGTGACGGCCGCCTTCGTCGCGCCGTACACCGCGTAGTTGGGGAAGGTGATGTGGGCGCCGATGGACGACACGTTCACCAGGTCCGCGGTGCGGCCCTCGGCGGCCGCGGCCACCAGGTCGGCGGAGAAGGCGCGGATCATCCGCAGCACCCCGGTCACGTTGGTGTCGAGCATCCGCTGCCACTCGTCGAGCCGGCCGTCGTCCACCGGGTTCGGCAGCATCACGCCGGCGTTGTTGACGACCAGGTCGACGCGGCCGTAGGTCTGGTGGACGAGATCGCGGGCGGCCTCGACGGACGCGTCGTCGGTGACGTCGGCGACCACCACCAGCGCCTCGCCGCCCTCGGCCCGGATCTTCCCGGCGACGTGCTCCAGCCGGTCCGCGCGCCGGGCGAACAGCGCGACCCGGGCGCCCTGCGCGGCGAGCTGCAGCGCGACGGCCTCGCCGATGCCGCTGGCGGCGCCGGTGACGACGGCGGTACGGCCGGACAGGTTCTCGTACGACATGGGTGTTCCCCCTGGTGCGGTGGCCGGGGCGGATCCCCGGCCGGTGACACCACCCTCGCCGTCCCCGGCCGCCGTACCCAGGGATGCGCTTTTCCTGGGTCTGCCAGTACCAGGATGGCGGGCGGCCGCTCCCCTACGATCGAACCCATGGACGGGGACCTCGGAGACTTCCTGCGCTCACGCCGCGCCCGCATCCGGCCCGAGGAGGTGGGACTGCCCTCCCACGGCCGGCGCCGCGTACCGGGCCTGCGCCGCGAGGAGGTCGCCCAGCTCGCGGGCGTGAGCGTGGACTACTACATCCGCCTGGAGCAGGGCCGGGGTCCGAGCGTCTCGGATGCCGTGCTGGACGCGATCGCGCGGGTGCTGCGGCTGGACGAGACCGAGCACACGTATCTGCGCACGGTGGCCCGGCCGCGCGGGCGCCGTGAGCGCCGTCCGGCCACGCCCCGGGTACGGCAGGGCGTGCAGCTGCTGCTGGACAGCATGGAGCGGACCCCCGCGTTCGTGCTGGGCCGCCGGATGGACGTGCTCGCCTGGAACGCGCTCGGCGACGCGGTGGGCGGCTTCAGCCGCATGGCGCCGGGCGAGCGCAACATGCCGCGCCAGGTCTTCCTCGACCCCGCCGCCCGGGACCTCTACCCCGAGTGGGCCGCGGTGGCCGCCCAGACCGTGGCCAACCTGCGCATCGGCGCGGGCCGGTACGCCGACGACCCCGAGCTGTGCGCGCTGGTCGGCGAACTGTCCCTGAAGAGCGAGGACTTCCGCCGCCTGTGGGCGGACCACCAGGTCAAGGAGTGCGCGTACGGCGTCAAGAAGGTGCGCCATCCGGTGGCCGGCCTGCTGACCCTCCCGTACGAGACCCTGACGGTCCCGACGGACCCGGACCAGACGATCGTGGTGTACACCCCGGAACCGGGCTCGGAGACGGCGGAGCGGCTCGCTCTGCTCGGCAGCTGGGAGACGAGTACCGCCCGCTGAAAAAGACTGTCGCGGGGACCGCCGCACCCCCGTTTCCGGGGGGCGGGACGACGGCGGTCCCCGCGAGGGACGCGGGCCGGGTCAGGGCCGGGCTTCCGCATCCTTGGCGTCCATGGAGGTCCGGGAGCCGCTCCGGAGGTCCTTGGCGCCGTTCGGCGCCGGCCTGGGCGGGGAGCCGCTCCCGCCCTGCCGACACCCACCAATGTGCCGGACCCGTGTTAAGCGGGTGCTGCGCGCACGTGACGCGCTCGTACCACTTCCGCTACGGCGCGAACGGCCGCGGTCACCGCAAGTTCGCCGCCGACACAGGCCGTTCACCGGACGTTCGCTACTGCTTTCCGCCCTTGGCCAGGAAGGCCAGCAGGTCCTGCCGGCTGACCACGCCGGTCGGCTTGCCCTCGACCAGGACGATCGCCGCGTCAGCCGAACCCAGCACCTGCATCAGGTCGTTGACGGACTCACCGGAGCCGACCTGCGGCAGCGGGGCCGACATGTGCTTCTCCAGCGGGTCCTCCAGCGAGGCCCGCTTGGAGAACAGGGCGTCCAGCAGCTCGCGCTCCACGACCGAGCCGACGACCTCGGCGGCCATCACGTCCGGGTGGCCGGCGCCGGGCTTGACGACCGGCATCTGCGAGACGCCGTACTCGCGCAGCACCTCGATGGCCTGGCCGACGGTCTCCTCGGGGTGCATGTGCACCAGGGAGGGGATGGCGCCGTGCGCCTTGTCGCTGAGGACGTCGGCGACGCGGGCGCTGGGGCCCTCGTCCTCCAGGAAGCCGTAGTCGGCCATCCACTCGTCGTTGAAGATCTTGCTGAGGTAGCCGCGGCCGCTGTCCGGGAGCAGGACGACCACGACGTCGTCCGGGCCGAGCCGCTCGGCGACCTCCAGCGCGGCCACGACGGCCATGCCGCAGGAGCCGCCCACCAGCAGGCCCTCCTCCTTGGCGAGGCGGCGGGTCATCTGGAAGGCGTCCTTGTCGGACACGGCGACGATCTCGTCGGCGACGGTGCGGTCGTAGGCGTCCGGCCAGAAGTCCTCGCCGACGCCCTCGATCAGGTACGGGCGGCCCGAGCCGCCGGAGTAGACGGAGCCCTCCGGGTCGGCGCCGATGACCTGGACCTTGCCGGCGCTGGCGTCCTTCAGGTAGCGGCCGGTGCCGGAGATGGTGCCGCCGGTGCCGACGCCCGCCACGAAGTGGGTGATCTTCCCCTCGGTCTGCTCCCACAGCTCGGGGCCGGTCGAGTGATAGTGCGAGAGCGGGTTGTTGGGGTTGGAGTACTGGTCCGGCTTCCACGCGCCGGGGGTCTCGCGGACGAGCCGGTCGGAGACGTTGTAGTACGAGTCCGGGTGCTCGGGGGCTACGGCGGTCGGGCAGACGACGACCTCGGCGCCGTACGCGCGCAGCACGTTGATCTTGTCGGTGCTCACCTTGTCAGGGCACACGAAGATGCACTTGTAGCCCTTCTGCTGGGCCACGATGGCGAGGCCCACGCCGGTGTTCCCACTCGTCGGCTCGACGATCGTGCCGCCCGGCTTCAGTTCCCCGCTCTGTTCGGCGGCCTCGATCATGCGCAGGGCGATGCGGTCCTTCACGGAACCGCCCGGGTTGAAGTACTCGACCTTGGCCAGGACGGTGGCCTGGATGCCCTTGGTCACGCTGTTGAGCCTCACCAACGGGGTGTTGCCGACGAGGCTGATCATCGAGTCGTGGAATTGCACCGTTGTCTCCGGTTGCTTGCAAAAAACAGTGGTCGTAGTGGTCCAGCCAGCGTACGGCCCCCAGGTGACGTGCGGTGGGCGTTCACTCCCCGTTGAGATTGGCGCACGGTCCGTACGGGGCAAGGAGTGGATGTACGGCTACGAGGAGGTGGCGGCGACGCATGACGAACATGTCGAGGGCGCGGGTGGCCCGGCGCATCGCGGCCGGAGCGGCGTACGGCGGTGGCGGGGTCGGACTGATCGGCGCGGCGGCCGTGGGGCTGGTGCTGGCGGAGGTGCGGCTGGCCCGCCGTGCCGTGAACAACGGCAACCGGGGCGGCCGGGTGCCCCTGGCCGAGGGCCTGTACGGCAAGGGGTACGACGTTCCCGGTGAGCCGCCCCTCCGGCTGGCGATGCTGGGCGACTCCACGGCGGCGGGCCAGGGCGTGCATCGCGCGGGCCAGACGCCGGGGGCGCTGCTGGCGTCGGGACTGTCGGCGGTGGCGGAGCGTCCGGTGGAACTCCGGAACGTGGCTCTGCCCGGCGCCCAGTCGGACGACCTGGACCGCCAGGTCGCGCTGGTCCTGTCCTCATCCCGGCCCGTCCCCGACGTCTGCGTGATCATGATCGGCGCGAACGACGTGACGCACCGGATGCCGCCGACGCGCTCGGTACGGCATCTGTCGGCGGCCGTACGACGGCTGCGGACGGCCGGCGCGGAGGTGGTCGTCGGCACGTGTCCCGACCTCGGCACCATCGAGCCCGTGCAGCAGCCGCTGCGCTGGCTGGCCCGCCGGGCCTCGCGGCAGCTGGCGGCGGCGCAGACGATCGGGGTCGTGGAGCAGGGGGGACGGACCGTGTCCCTCGGCGATCTGCTGGGCCCCGAGTTCGAGGCGAACCCGCGGGAGCTGTTCGGGCCGGACAACTACCACCCCTCGGCGGAGGGGTACGCCACCGCGGCGATGGCGGTCCTGCCGACGGTCTGTGCGGCGCTGGGGCTGTGGCCGGCGGAGGAGGAGCGGCCGGACGTGTCCCGTCGCGAGGGCTTCCTGCCGGTTGCGCGGGCGGCGGCGGAGGCCGCCTCCGAGGCGGGTACGGAGGTCACGGCGGCGATGCCGACCGGGCCCCGGGGGCCGTGGGCACTGCTCAAGCGGCGGCGGAGGCGGCGCGTGCCGGAGGCCGAGCCCGCGACCCCGTCGGTGTGACGTCGGCGTAACGTCGATGTGACGAGGCTCACCTATCCGAGCCAAGCAAGCGCTTAGACAATTGGGTTCAGTGTCACACCGCCGCAGCGGTGCCCTGGGCCATACGTACGGGTAACTTCCCAACCGGCCCTGAACCCCTCGTACGCACTGGAGCCGTGATGCCCGAAGCCGTCATCGTGTCGACCGCCCGCTCCCCCATCGGCCGCGCCTTCAAGGGCTCGCTCAAGGACCTTCGTCCCGACGACCTGACCGCGACCATCATCCAGGCCGCGCTCGCGAAGGTCCCCGAGCTGGACCCGAAGGACATCGACGACCTGATGCTCGGCTGCGGCCTCCCCGGCGGCGAGCAGGGCAACAACCTCGGCCGGATCGTCGCCGTGCAGATGGGCATGGACCACCTGCCGGGCTGCACGATCACCCGTTACTGCTCCTCCTCGCTGCAGACGAGCCGCATGGCGCTGCACGCCATCAAGGCCGGCGAGGGCGACGTCTTCATCTCGGCCGGTGTCGAGATGGTGTCGCGGTTCGTGAAGGGCAACTCCGACAGCCTTCCGGACACGCACAACCCGTTCTTCGCCGAGGCCGAGGCCCGCACCGCCGCCGTCGCGGAGCAGGAGGGCACCACCTGGCACGACCCGCGTGAGGACGGGCTGGTCCCGGACGCCTACATCGCGATGGGCCAGACCGCGGAGAACCTCGCCCGCTGGAAGGGCGTCACCCGCCAGGACATGGACGAGTTCGGCGTCCGCTCGCAGAACCTCGCCGAGGAAGCCATCAAGAACGGCTTCTGGGAGCGCGAGATCACCCCGGTGACCCTCCCCGACGGCACCGTGGTCAGCAAGGACGACGGCCCGCGCGCCGGCGTCACCCTGGAGGGCGTGTCGGGCCTCAAGCCGGTCTTCCGCCCGGACGGCCTGGTCACCGCCGGCAACTGCTGCCCGCTCAACGACGGCGCCGCCGCGGTCGTGATCATGTCCGACACCAAGGCCCGCGAGCTGGGCCTCACCCCGCTCGCCCGCATCGTGTCGACCGGCGTCTCCGGCCTGTCCCCCGAGATCATGGGCCTCGGCCCGGTGGAGGCCTCCCAGCAGGCCCTGCGCCGCGCCGGCCTGACCATCGACGACATCGACCTGGTCGAGATCAACGAGGCCTTCGCCGCCCAGGTGATCCCCTCCTACCGCGACCTCGGCATCGACCTCGACAAGCTGAACGTCAACGGCGGCGCCATCGCTGTCGGCCACCCCTTCGGCATGACCGGCGCGCGCATCACCGGCACGCTCATCAACTCCCTGCAGTTCCACGACAAGCAGTTCGGTCTGGAGACCATGTGCGTCGGCGGCGGCCAGGGCATGGCGATGGTCATCGAGCGCCTCAGCTGACCCACCGACACCGTGCGTGACCGGCGGAGCACCCTACGTCGGACAACGGCCCGGAACCCGGGAAACGCCCGGGTTCTGGGCCGTTTTGTGATCCAATCTCCCTCAGGATGTGACCTATCTCGCTCGCCGGGGATACACCGCAGGTCAGCGCAGGTCAGAGCGGGGACACACGAACCCTGGAGCCGAAAGCCCTGTCCGTTTCGTGACGTTACGCACTGACAGAAGGTTAGTCCGCCCTTCAAGCTGATGTAGGAAGTCGGGGGTCGACTTTGAACCTGGGAGTACGTCAGTGAGCGCCATGCCGATCGCCCTGCTGCTCACCACGGCCGCCACGGGCGCCGTGGGCGTCGCCGTCCTGCGCACCGTTCTGAAGCTGCGCCGCCAGATCGGCGAGCTGCACACCCAGCTCGCCGAGAACCAGGCGGCCGCCATGCGTGCGCTGCTGCCGGCCGCCCGGACCACCGCCGACGCGGAGGAGATACGCGCCGCCGTGGCCGAGGCGCTGGCGGAGGAGCGGGAGCGGGAGCTGGCCGAGGCCCGCGCGTTCTGGGCCGCGCAGGAGGCCCGTGACGTCTCCGACGCGCCCTCGCTGCTGGGCCTGTCCGACGTCGACCCGTTCCTGCCCCGGCAGGCCGACTTCGCGGGCCTGGACTCGCTGGAGCCGGTCGCCGAGCCGGCCACCGAGACCGACGAGTTCGCCGGGGAGTCCCCGGAGCTGGCCGCGGCCCGCCGCCGCCACCCCTCGCACCCCGACTTCGTCCCGGTGCAGTCGCCTGCCGTGAACGACCACGAGCGAACGGTCACCACGCTGGAGCAGCTCTCCGCCGACCAGATCGAACTCGCCGACGTCCGCCCGGGTCCGCTCGGCACCCTCGACGTGTACGTCTTCGCCGACGGCACCACCCTGTGCATGACCCCGGGCCACCGCGAGACCGCCGAACGCCTGGCCGCGGCCCTGCGCGCCGGCGAGACCCCGTACCTCCTCGGCGGCTCCGGGATCTCCGGCGCCTACGCCCTCACCTTCGCCTGCGGCGAGGACACGGTCTACATCCTGGCGGACAGGGTCATCGCGTCCCTCTGACGGCCACGTGAGAACGGGGCCAGGAGAACGGGGCCGTGAGAACAGGGCCCTGAAAACGGGCTGTGAAAAACAGGGCGTGAGAACAGCGGTGGGTGAACGGCCCTAGACCCCCGCCCTCTTGCGCGCCTCCTCCACGAACCCCACCGCCTCGGCGACCTGTTCCTCACTCGTCAGCACCACGGCCAGGTCGTTCCCGGCCACGGTGATCTGATCGGCCACCGCGAACATCCCCGCGTCCGGCATCTCCCGGGGCTCCGTCCCGGGCTCCTCCAGCAACTGGGCCCGCCTGGAAAGCTCCCTGGCCGCAGCCAAGGCCTCCGCGGCAGCCCCCCGTTGCAGCCGGCTCTGCGGCGCCGCCCGCAACCGGTCGGCGAAGTGTTCCACTGCTTGGATCAGGGGCGTCGTATCAACCACGCGCCGAGCGTAACGCGCCGCACTGTTGCCAAGAGGCGAACGCTCAGGCACGGTGACGTGAAGGACCGGCTTACATCCCCTTTGCGTTCGGAGGCGCCGATGTCCCAAGTCTTCTCCGAAGAGACCCATCGCAACATGCTCGCCCGTATCCCGCACTGCACCGGTCGTGAAGTCTCCGACTGGCTCCGCACCGTAGAAGAAGGCCCCTCGCTCTTCCGCTTCGAAGAGAAGGTCAGCTGGCTCCGGCACGAGTACGACCTCGCGTACGGCCACGCCAAGGCGATCATCCATGAGTACGACCTGAGGAGGGCCGCGCGCAAGCTGCTCTGACGCCGCCGCACACCCATGACGACATGACGAAGGGCCCCCGGGACGTACCCGGGGGCCCCTCACGCGGCCACCTTTGCGGACTTCACGCGGACTTCACGCGCAGGGGTGAGCCCGCTAGTCGTTGTTGCTGAAGATCGCCACCAGGCGCAGCATCTCGACGTAGATCCAGACCAGGGTCAGGGTGAGGCCGAACGCGGCGAGCCAGGACTCGTTGCGGGGGGCGCCGTACGCGATGCCGTCCTCGATCTGCTTGAAGTCGAGGGTCAGGAAGAACGCGCCGAGCACGATCGCGATGATGCCGACGATCGCGCCGAGCGGGCCGAAGCTGCGCAGACCGCCGCCCTCGGCGACACCGAACGCGACGAGCAGCAGGTTGACCGCCATGACCAGGACGAAGGCGACGGCGATGGCCATGCCGATGCGGGCGTAGCGGGCCGTGACGCGGACCCAGCCGGCCTTGTAGACCAGCAGGGTGGCGGCGGAGACCGCCATGGTGCCCAGCACCGCCTGGAAGGGGGCGCCGCTCCAGCGGCTGTTGTACATCTCGCTGATGACGCCGAGGAAGACGCCCTCGAAGGCGGCGTAGCCCAGGATCAGCGCGGGCGACGGGGTGCGCTTGAAGCTCTGCACCAGCGCCAGGACCATCGCGATGATCGCGGAGCCGAAGGCCAGGCCGTAGCTCGTCGTCGAGACCGGAAGCAGCGCCCAGGCGAGGGCGGCGCCGATGGCGACCGTGCCGAGCGTGAAGGCCGAACGCATGACGACGTCGTCCATCGTCATCCGCTCGGTGGTGGCCGGGGCCTGCGGCGGGGCGCCGTACTGGACGCCCTGCTGGGCGTACGGGTTCTGCGCGTAGGGGTTCTGCGCGTACGGGTTGCCCTGCGCGTACCCGGCCTGCGCTGCGGTGTTGAAGCCGGCGTAGCCGTTGTCGCGGCTGAACCCACGTCGCGAGAAGACCGGGTTGCTGCTCCTCATTTCACTCCTCCATGGCTGCCGAGCGCAGCCTTGGCTCAAGAGTAATGGATTGGCAAAGGATCGACCCTCGTACCTGAGGAGGATCTTTCCCTCGTTGTGCTGCGCAACACGCTATGCGGAAGCCTTGTTCCCGCCTATGGAGGGTCGGTGTGGTTGAGCGATTAGCCCACCGGCGGGAGACCGGCGGGAGGTGACGGTGCGGGTCACCGGCGCCGGCGGATTCCCGTGCTTCGATCGCGTCAGGAGGCACACATGGCTGACGAGCGATCGCAGAGCATCCGTTCCCGACTCACCGCGTCCCGACTCACCGCGTCCCGGCGCCAGGTGCTGGCCGTGGCGGCCCTGGCACCGGTGCTCACCGGGGCGCCCACCGACGCCCGAGCCCTGTCCGGGCCGCGGGACCGCGCCCTCGTGGCACCGGTGACGACCAAACTGTCGGACTGGGCGGACGTGGGCGAGGCGCTCGGCCGACCCGGTGACATGAGGCGGTTCATGTACCACACGGGCCTGCCCCGCCAGGACCTCACCGTCTTCTCCCAGGGCATCCGGATCGACCCCGCGCTCGCCCTGGGGTCGCACATGTCCTTCGTCCGGTACGCCGACGGCAGCACGCTCCTGATGGGCGACTCCGTCGTCACCGAACGCGAACTGCAGCGGTTCGGCGACGTCCTGCAGCAGCACGGGATCATGCAGACCGCCATTCACAAGCACCTGCTCGCCCACGAACCGGACATCTGGTGGGTTCATGTGCACGCCCACGGCCACGATCCGGTCGCCATCGCCCGCGGCCTGCGCGCCGCGTTCGACCGCACCGGCACCCCGCCCGCCGAACCCGCCGCCCCGTCACAGCCGGTCAACCTGGACACCGCCGCCGTCGACGCCGTGCTCGGGGTCAAGGGCTTCCCCGACGGGAAGATCTACAAGGCCACCTTCGTCCGCCGCGAGACCGTCGCCGACGGCCCTCTGGCCCTGCCTCCCGGACTCGGCTCCACCACCTCCGTCAACTTCCAGCCGCTCGGCGGCGGAAGGGCCGCCCTCAGCGGTGACCTGGTGATGATCGCCGACGAGGTGCAGCCCGCCCTCATGGCTCTGCGGCGCGGCGGTGTCGAACTCGTCGAGCTGCACCACCACAACCTCATGGATGAGCCACGCCTTTTCTTCGTCCACTTCTGGGCCGTCGGCAACGCCGTCCGGCTCGCCCTGGCCGTTCGCCGGGCCGTGGACACCACCGACGTCGTACCCATGCCCGGACCTGGAGGAGCTGCCTGATGACCACGGATGACGCGCCCCTCACCTGCCCGTTCGCCTACAGCGAGGCCCTGGAGTTCGACCCCGTGCTCGCGGACCTGATGCGCCGGGACTCCCCCGCGCGGATCCGTCTTCCCTACGGCGACGCGGACGCCTGGCTGATCACCGGCTTCGACGGCGTCAAGCAGGTGACCACCGACAACCGGCTGAGCCGGGCGGGCATCGTCGGTCACGACTACCCGCGGATGACGCCGGAGCCCATCGTCTCGCCCGAGTCGGTCAACGTGATGGACCCGCCCCAGAGCAGCCGCGTCCGCCACCTCGCCTCGCAGGCCTTCACCCAGCAGCACGTCGAGGCCATGCGGCCCCGGATCATCCGGCTCGCGGACCGTCTGCTGGACGACATGGAGGAACACGGATCGCCGGCCGATCTGGTCGAGCACCTCTCCGACCCGCTCCCCCAGCACACCATCCTGGACCTGCTCGGCATCGAGCGGGAGGAATGGCCCCGCATCCAGGAGTCCGTGCACCGGCTCCTCGTCGTCGGCGAGGGCAACAAGGAGGCGGCCGCGCGTGCCAAGTCCGAGCTGACGGAGTACTTCGGGACACTCGTCGAGCAGCGCCGCGTCTCACCCGGCCCGGACCTCATCAGCGCGATGGCCGAGGCGCGGGACGGGAAGGAACGGCTCGACGACAAGGAACTGGCCGTCATGACGCTGATGCTGGCCCTCAGCGGCCAGGACACGGCGACCTGCCAGATCAGCAACATCGTCTACCTGCTGCTCACCCGTCCCGAACTGATGGACCAGCTCAGGAACAGGCCCGAGACCCTCACCGACGTCCTGCACGAGATGCTGCGCTGCATCCCGTTCCGCAAGGGCGTCGGCATCCCCCGAGTGGCCCTGGAGGACATGGAACTGGACGGCGCCCACATCCGGGCCGGCGACTACGTCCACGTCTCCTACCTGACGGCCAACCGCGACCCTGCCCGCTACCCCGACCCGCACACCATCGACCCCGCCCGCCCCAGCGCCCCCCACATGACCTTCGGCTGGGGCGGCCACCGCTGCATCGCCATGCCCCTGGCCATGGCGGAACTGGAAGTAGCCATCGGTCGCCTGGTGGAACGCTTCCCCACCCTGAAACTCGCCGTCCCGCCGGAGGACCTGCACTGGGACACCAAGACGATCAGACGCTTCCCGCTGGAACTGCCGGTGGCTTGGTAGGAACGCCCGCGAAGGGGCAGCGAGGTGGCGCCAACGGCTCCACCCGCTGCCACCGCGGATGCAACCGCACCAAGGGCGACCCCCAGGCGAACATTTAGGTCCGAGCCTCGTGCACCGGGCGTCGCATCGTGCCGTACTCGAAGTCCGCGTCCGTCAGTTCGTCGGCCGTTCGACTCGTCCGACCGGTCAGGAGGGCGCGCCGGCCAGGACTTCCACCTTGCCGGTGTCGAGCGAGTAGTAAGCGCCCACCACGGCAAGGGCACCCTTTCCCACAAGTGGGGCCAGGTCCTGGTTGGATCGCAGATCGGCCGCGGTCAACTTGACCTGGGCGCGGGCCATGGTCTCGACCGGGTCGGCGCCACCCTCCCGGACGGCCTGCTCGTACGCCGGCTGCAGGGCCTTGACGATCGCCTGCAGGTTGCCGGGCAGCGGTTTGCCGCCACGAAGGGACGTGTACGCCGCCTTGACGGCGCCGCAGCGCTGATGCCCGAGGACCACGATGAGAGGGGTGTCACTCGTCATAGGCCCGTACTCGACAGAGCCAGTGACCACCGGGCCGACCGCCTCCCCACCGGTGCGCATCACGTACAGGTCGCCCAGGCCGGTATCGAAGACGAGCTCAGGCGGCACTCGGGAGTCGATACACGAGAGGATCGCCGCAAAAGGCTCCTGCTCCTGGGCCACGAGCTGACGCCGGTTCGGATCCCGGTCGGGGTGTTGAAGGTCTCCGCTGACCCAGCGCTTGTTGCCTTCCATCAGCCGCGCGAATGCCGTGGCGGGCGTGGTGGGCCGCGCTTCCGGCGAAGCGCTGGTCGCCGACGAGGCGGCCCTCGTCGATGAGCATCCAGCGAGCGCGACCATGGCGCCCGAAAGTCCGCCGGCAAGCAGCGATCTACGATCCGGAGGTCCGGCTCTGTCCATCAGTCGGTTCCCCTCGATGCCGTTCAGACACGTCACTGCGTGTTGACCAGGCCAATGGTCCGCGCGGTGTGGGTGCCGTCGCAGCAGGCACAAGCGGGCGCGGGCCACATTGCTCCGGACAGCCCACAGAACCAGCTCGGGCGGCGGCGGCGTGAACCTCTGACGGCACGAGGATGATCGAGTCCCCGCAGTCGCACCCGCGGGACGGCGTCGGCGACGCCGTGCGCGGAAGGATACGGCGACCAGAGCTGCAACCAACGGGCCACTCCCGGACCACCCCAAGGGTGGCCCGCGACGCGCATCGCAGGCGCGGTGGTGCCCGGAGCCGGACTTGAACCGGCACGCCCGCGAAGGGGCAGCGAGGTTTAAGCTCGCCGTGTCTGCATTCCACCATCCGGGCAGGCCATGGGCTCCGCTTTCGAGGTCCCGAGCCTATCGGGATGCCTCCCCCGGACAGCCGTGGGGACGGGCCGATGTTGTCTTATTTTATTGATGTCTGAGGGTGCATCAGACCACGGTACGCGCCATCCGCACTTGCCAATAGCGTGACGTGGTGCCGCTGCGCGCGTACGCGGAATGACGGAATTTCACCTACCGAACGGGGGAGGTCCACCGGTTCTCGACGGCGTCGGGTGTCAGGGTCGCCCGTCCTCCCCAGGTATGACACGGCCCCGCTCCGTCCGACCGGAGTCGCCCCCCGGAACCGGAGCAGCGACTGACTACACGGGCACGTGCGGCCGGGACGATGGATCGGTCCCCATGAAGACACGTCGTCCCGACAGGAGCACCCTCCCGTGACCACCACACCCACCGCCGGCCGGACCACGGCCGTGGCCGCACGCGCCACGGAGCTGTCGAAGATCTACGGGCAGGGCGAGACCCGGGTGGTCGCCCTGGACCGGGTCTCCGTCGACTTCCGGCAGGCCGAGTTCACCGCGATCATGGGCCCCTCCGGTTCCGGCAAGTCCACGCTGATGCACTGCGTGGCCGGCCTGGACACCTTCTCCTCCGGATCCGTGCGGATCGGCGAGACGGAGCTGGGCTCCCTGAAGGACAAGCAGCTCACCAAGCTGCGCCGGGACAAGATCGGCTTCATCTTCCAGGCGTTCAACCTGCTGCCGACGCTGACCGCGCTGGAGAACATCACCCTGCCGATGGACATCGCGGGGCGGAAGGCCGACCGGGCGTGGCTCGACCGGGTCATCCAGATGGTCGGCCTGTCCGACCGGCTCAGCCACCGGCCCTCGCAGCTGTCCGGCGGCCAGCAGCAGCGCGTCGCCGTCGCCCGCGCCCTCGCCTCCCGGCCCGAGATCATCTTCGGTGACGAGCCGACCGGAAACCTCGACTCGCGCTCCGGCGCCGAGGTCCTCGGCTTCCTGCGCAACTCCGTGCGCGAGCTGGGCCAGACGGTGGTCATGGTGACCCACGACCCGGTGGCCGCGGCGTACGCGGACCGCGTGATCTTCCTCGCGGACGGGCGGATCGTGGACGAGATGTACGGGCCGACCGCCGAGACGGTCCTCGACACCATGAAGCAGTTCGACGCGAAGGGCCGTACCAGCTGATGTTCCGCTCCGCCCTGCGCAACGTGCTCGCGCACAAGGCCCGGCTCCTGATGACCGTGCTCGCCGTCATGCTCGGCGTGGCGTTCGTGTCCGGGACGCTGGTCTTCGCCGACACGCTCTCCAACGCCTTCCGCAACCAGTCGGCGAAGAGCTACGAGGACGTCGCCGTCGCCATCACCTCGCACGCCGACCCCGACAACGTCAAGGAAGAGCCCGGCCTCTCCCGCAAGACCCTCGACAGGATCTCCGCCGTGGACGGCGTCGGCGCCGTCTACGGCCGCGTCGACGGCTTCGCCGGGGTCGCCGACCCCGACGGGAAGCTGATCGGCGTCGGCTGGTCCAACAAGGGTTCGAACTTCGCCCCCGGCAAGGACGGCAAGGACCCGGCCTACACGTTCACCGACGGCTCGGGCCCGGTGAAGGACGATCAGATCGCCCTGGACAAGGACTCCGCGGCCAAGGGCGAGTACCAGGTCGGTGACCGGGTCCGGGTCGCCACGAACGGGCCGGTGAAGGAGTACACCCTCAGCGGTGTGTTCACCACCGAGGACGGTGCCGTGAACGCCGGCGGCAGCCTCGTCCTCTTCGACACCGCGGTCGCCCAGAAGCAGTACCTCAAGCCGGGCTACTTCGAGGACATCACCGTCACCGCCGCTCCCGGCGCGACCGACACGAAGATCCTGGACGCGGTCGAGCCGCTGCTGCCGGACACGGCGGAGGCCCGGACCGGCCAGGCACTCGCGGACGAGCAGGCCAAGCAGATCGAGCAGGGCATGGGCTCGCTCAAGCAGGTCCTGCTCGGCTTCGCGGGCATCGCGCTCTTCGTCGGGATCTTCCTGATCTCCAACACCTTCACGATGCTGGTCGCCCAGCGCACGAAGGAGATCGCGCTGATGCGGGCCGTCGGTGCGTCGCGCAGGCAGATCACCCGCTCGGTGCTCGCCGAGGCCGCGGTGGTGGGCCTGGTCGCCTCGGTGATCGGCTTCGTCCTCGGCGTCGGGCTGGCGGTCGGTCTGCGCTCCGGCATGGCCGCGTTCGGGATGAAGATTCCGGACGGGCCGCTGATCCTGTCCGTGACGCCGGTGATCGCCGCGATCGGCGTCGGCGTGCTGATCACGATGTTCGCCGCCTGGCTGCCCGGCCGCCGGGCCGCGAAGATCCCGCCGGTGGCGGCCATGAGCAGCGTCCACGCCGTGGCGACCACCAAGTCGCTGGTGGTGCGCAACTCCATCGGTGCGGCCGTCACCGCCCTCGGCGCGGTCGCGATCGTGGCGGGTGCCTCGACCGGCGGCGACGACGGCCGGATGTACATCGCGGCGGGCGCGTTCTTCGCGCTGATCGGTGTGATCGTCCTGATCCCTCTGCTGTCCCGGCCCGTGATCGCGCTCGTCCGTCCGCTGCTCGTCGGCCCCTTCGGGGTGTCCGGCAAGCTGGCCGGCCAGAACGCGGTCCGCAATCCGCGCCGTACCGGCGCCACCGCCTCGGCACTGGCGATCGGACTGACGCTGGTGACCGGCCTGTCCGTGCTCGGTGTCACGGTCGGCAGGGCCGTCGACAAGATGACCACGGACAACATCAAGGCCGACTACATGGTCTCGATGGCGAACGGCGGGGACCTCGACCAGTCCGCACTGACGGCGCTGGCGAAGGCCAAGGGCGTCTCGGCGGTCTCGCCGCAGCAGAGCGCCGACTTCCGGGTCGGTGGTGAGGACTACGTCTCCGCTTCGGCGGTCACCCCCGGCGACATCGAGAAGGTCCTGAGGGTCGACGTCGTCAGCGGCAGCATCGACTCGCTGGCCGAGGGCCGGATCGCGGTCGCCGAGAAGACGGCCAGGAGCAAGGGCTGGAAGCCCGGCGACAGCATTCCGGTCACCTTCGGCGACGAGAAGAAGGCCACGCTGACGGTCGGCGCCGTCTTCAAGGACAGCGAGTTCCTCTCACCCGTCCTCGTCGACACGAAGGTCGTGAACCCGCACGAGGTGCGGCCGTCCATCCAGCAGATCTTCGTGAAGGTGGACGGCGGCCAGTCCGCGGCGAACGAGAAGGTCCTCATCGACGCGCTGGGCGACAACCCCGCGATCACGGTCATGGACCGGCAGGACATCCGCAACGAGTTCGGCGGCGCCATCAACACCCTGCTGAACATCATGTACGGCCTGCTGGCGATGGCCCTGATCATCGCGGTGCTGGGCGTCGTCAACACCCTCGCGATGTCGGTCTTCGAACGGCAGCAGGAGATCGGCATGCTGCGCGCCATCGGACTCGACCGGCGCCGGGTGAAGCGGATGGTCCGGCTGGAGGCCGTGGTCATCTCCGTGTTCGGCGCGGTGGTCGGGATCGGGCTCGGCTCGTTCCTCGGCTGGGCGATCGGCGAGACCTTCGCGGACAAGATCCAGGGTTACGCGCTGGTCGTGCCCTGGGACCGGATCGGGATCTTCCTGGTGCTGGCCGGTCTGGTGGGCGTCCTGGCCGCGCTGTGGCCGGCCCGCAACGCCGCGAGGCTGAACATGCTGAACGCGATCAAGGCCGAGTGACCACGTCCCGCCCCACCGAAGGGCCGGGCTCCCCCGTCGTGGGGAGCCCGGCCCTTCTGCTGGCGTGCCGGATCAACCGCGCTCGTGCTCAACCCACTTGCGGGGCCGCAGCGGCATCCCCGAGGCACCGGATTCGGGGGTCCTCACGGCCAGCACCTGGTTGACGCCGATGCGGTTGCGTTCGAAGGCGAGCGCGCAGGCGGCCATGTACAGGAGCCAGACGCGGGCACGGCCGGGGCTGGTGAGGCGGGCCGCACGGTCCCGGTCGGCCTCCAGGTTGGCGACCCAGGCGCGCAGGGTGCGGGCGTAGTGCTCGCGGATCGACTCCACGTCCCGCACCTCGAAGCCGGCGCGCTCCAGCTGGGTGACCGTGGTGCCGATCGGGGCCAGCTCCCCGTCGGGGAAGACGTAGGCGTCGATGAACTCGTCGACCTCGTACGACGTCTCGTCGCGCTGCGGGCGGCGGGCGATCTGGTGGTTGAGCAGCCGGCCGCCGGGCTTCAGCAGGGCGAACAGATCGCTCGCGTACCCCAGGTAGCGTTCGGCGCCGACGTGTTCGGCCATGCCGATGGAGGAGATCGCGTCGTAGGGCCCGTCACCGACGTCCCGGTAGTCCTGGACCCTGATCTCCACCCGGTCGGTCAGACCCTCCTCCGCGACGCGCTTACGGGCGTACGCGGCCTGCTCCTGGGACAGGGTCACCCCCACGACGCTCACGCCGTGCTCGCGGGCCGCGTGGATGGCCATCGAGCCCCAGCCGCAGCCGACGTCCAGCAGCCGCTGTCCCTCCCTCAGGCCGAGCTTGGCGCAGATGAGTTCGAGCTTGTCGCGCTGGGCGGACTCCAGGGTTCCGCCGTCTTCGACGGCCTCCCAGTAGGCGCACGAGTAGACCATCGACGGGCCGAGGACCAGCTCGTAGAAGTCGTTGCCGACGTCGTAGTGGTGGCTGATGGCCCGCCTGTCGCTGTGCCGCGTGTGCAGATGGCGGCGCCGGCGGACCTCCTCGCGCGGCGGGGCGGGCGGGATCGGCGGCCCGGCGAGCCTCAGCAGCTCGCGGGCGGCGGCCCGTACGTCGGGGTCGCGCAGCGCCTGGGCGAGGGTACGGGCGTCCTCGTCGCGCTCCCAGACGAAGCCGGCCATGGCGTCGAGCGCGCTGTACAGGTCGCCCTCGATGTCCAGGTCACCGGAGACCCAGGCCCGGGCCAGGCCCAGTTCGCCGGGTTTGAACAGCAGTCGGCGCAGGGCGCGTCGGTTGCGCACGACGAGCGCGGGCGCGTCCGGTGGGCCGGCCTGGGACCCGTCCCAGGCCCGGATCCGCACCGGGAGCGGCGCTCCCAGCAACTGCTCCCCCACACTCACCAGCCGCGACGCGGCGTCGGCCATGGTGCACACCTCCAAGACGACGATCCCGGATGCCTGTTACCACGTAAACACCGCGGAGCCCCTGGCGCAGTCCCGCAAATGAGTTACACAGCGCCGTTTTTGCCGATTCCGCCGGTCCGGCCGATTCCGCCGGTCCCGCCGGTCCGCCCGCCGCGCCGGAACGCAGGAACGCCGAAGGACCCCCCGCACCACGGATAGCGGGAGGTCCTTCGGGTGAGTCACCGGCCGGGGGCCGGAGGGTGCTGCCCGGGGAGGGTCAGGAGGCCTTGGCCTTCTCCTCGGTCTTGGCGGCGGCGACCGGCGCCGGCTTGGCGGCCTCGTAGAACTCCTCGCGGGGGTTCTCCATGGCGCCGAGGGAGACGACCTCACGCTTGAGGAACATGCCCAGGGTCCAGTCGGCGAAGATGCGGATCTTGCGGTTCCAGGTCGGCATCGCCAGACCGTGGTAGCCACGGTGCATGTACCAGGCGAGGCGGCCCTTGAGCTTGATCTTCATCTTGCCCATGACGATCATCGCCACGCCCTTGTGCAGGCCGAGACCGGCGACCGCACCCTTGTTGGCGTGCTCGTACTCCTTCTGCGGGAAGCCCCGCATACCGGAGATCACGTTGTCGCCGAGGACCTTGGCCTGGCGCAGCGCGTGCTGGGCGTTCGGCGGGCACCAGGCGTTCTCGTTGCCCGCCTTGCGGCCGACGAGGTCCGGAACCTGGGCGTTGTCGCCCGCGGCCCAGATGTAGTCGGTGCCGGCGACCTGGAGCGTGGGCTCGCAGTCGACGTGGCCGCGGGGACCGAGAGGCAGGCCGAAGCGGGCGAGGGCCGGGTTCGGCTTGACGCCGGCGGTCCAGACGATCGTGTTGGAGTCGACCTCGAGGCCGTTCTTCAGCACGACGTGGCCGTCGACGCAGGAGTCCATGGAGGTGGAGAGGTAGATCTCCACGCCCCGGCTCTCCAGGTGCTCCTTGCCGTACTGGCCGAGCTTGGGGCCGACCTCGGGCAGGATCTTGTCGGCGGCGTCGACGAGGATGAACCGCATGTCCTCGCGGGACACGTTGGTGTAGTACTTGGCCGCGTCACGGGCCATGTCCTCGACCTCGCCGATGGTCTCCGCGCCCGCGAAGCCACCGCCGATGAAGACGAAGGTGAGCGCCTTGCGGCGGATCTCCTCGTCGGTCGTGGAGTCGGCCTTGTCCAGCTGCTCGAGGACGTGGTTGCGCAGGCCGATGGACTCCTCGATGCCCTTCATGCCGATGCCCTGCTCGGCGAGGCCGGGGATGGGGAAGGTGCGGGAGACCGCGCCCATCGCGATGACCAGGTAGTCGAAGGGCAGCTCGTACGCCTCGCCCACGAGGGGGGCGATCGTGGCGACCTTGCGGTCCTGGTCGATGGTGGTGACCCGGCCGGTGAGGACCTCCGCCTTGGGCAGGACGCGCCGCAGCGGGACGACGACGTGCCGGGGGGAGATGCTGCCGGCGGCGGCTTCGGGGAGGAAGGGCTGGTAGGTCATGTACGACCGGGGGTCGACGACCGTGACGGTCGCCTCGCCGTAGCGCATCTTCTTGAGAATGCGCCGAGCTGCGTACAGGCCTACGTACCCACCGCCTACTACGAGGATCCTGGGACGCTCCGTGGTGCTCATGCCATCGAGTATCCACCCGACATCGGGGGGTCGCTCGTGCGCCCCTTCACAAGCTTGGAGAGGGCCTGTGTTATCCTCCGCCACCCACGTGACGCAGGTCATGCGGCCGAACGGGAACCCCTGACCGTTCTGACCCGGTGTCAAGGCCGCGTGAGCTGCCTCTCTGGTCGATCGGGGGGCGTGTGAGCACCACGCAACACACCTCGGACACCCGCTTCCGGAGCCCCGCTCCGCCCACTATCTGAACATGTTCAAAGGGCCCGGGAGGTCCCGGAAGGGCCCATCGGCCCCTTTTCCCGCTGCCATGAGGCGGAATTCCTTGTGAAGAACTTCACGAACTTTCCCGGGCGGCCGTCACCGAGGGGCCCTCGAGGGGCCCCTCAGCCCCGCTCAGACGTTATCCGACCTGCTCAGCCGACGACTACCGGCCGGTAACAAAAGAGAGCTACGCCACCGACCACGCGATGCCGTCGAGGATGTCGTGCTCGCTGACGACGACCTCCTCGGCACCGATCCGCTCCATGATCGCGAGCAGCACGAGGGCGCCGGCGCCGATGACGTCGACCCGGCCCGGGTGCATGGACGGGATCGCCGCGCGCTCGGCGTGCGTGGAGCGCAGCAGCCACTCGGTGATCTGGCGGACGCGGCCCTGGGTGACACGGGAGTGGTGGATGCGCTCGGAGTCGTACTCGGGCAGTTCCTGGTCGATCGCGGACACGGTCGTGACCGAGCCGGCCAGGCCGACCAGGGTGCGCGCCTCACGCAGCGGGACCGTCTCCTCCGCGAGGTCCAGGGCGGCCTCGATGTCGGCCCGCATCGCGGCGATCTGCTGGGCGGTGGGCGGGTCGCTCACCTTGCCCTCGTGCACCAGGTGCCGCTCGGTCATCCGCACGCAGCCGACGTCCACGGACCGCGCGGCCCGCACGTGGTCGTCACCGACGACGAACTCGGTGGAGCCGCCGCCGATGTCCACCACCAGGTAGGGCCTCGCGACGTCGTCGCGGCCCGCGAGCTCCTTCGTGGCGCCGGTGAAGGAGAACTCGGCCTCCTGGTCGCCGCTGATGACCTCGGGCTCGACACCGAGGATGTCGACGACACCGCGCACGAACTCGTCCCGGTTCTCCGCGTCCCGGGAGGCGGAGGTGGCGACGAACCGCACGTTGGTGGCGCCCAGTTCGCGGATGACGTCCGCGTACTCACGGCACGCCGCGAAGGTCCGCTCCAGCGCCTCAGGAGCCAGCCGGCCGGTGCGGTCCACGTCCTGGCCGAGCCGCACGATCGTCATCCGCCGGTCCAGCTCCAGCAGCTCGCCGGTGGCCGGGTTGACGTCGGCGACGAGCAGCCGGATGGAGTTCGTGCCGCAGTCGACGGCGGCGACACGGGTGAACCCCTCGGCGACCAGGGGCCGGTAGGCGAAGAAGCCGCGGCGGTCCTCGGTGACGTCGAGGACCACGCCGTCCTCGCCCGGGTGCTCGTCCGCGGGATCGGGCGCCACCAGGGGCTGCACGCACGGCCCCTTGCGCCACCACTCCGGCAGCATCGCGATCGCCTCGTCGCCGAGCGGGTTCACGCCCGGTCCGGCGGCCAGCGAGTGGGCCACCAGGACGTGCAGGCACTTCACCCGGTCCGGCATGCCGCCCGCGCTCGGGAAGCCCTCCAGGACCTCGATCTCGTCCCGGCGCCGGATGTAGTCCTCGTGCGCGGCCCGGTACGCGGCGGCCAGCTCGGGGTCGCTCCCCAGCCGTTCCGTCATCTCCTTCATGACGCCGTCCGCCTCCAGCGTGCCGATCGCCGAGGCGGCGCGCGGGCACGTCAGGTAGTACGTCGTCGGGAAGGGCGTGCCGTCCGGCAGCCGCGGAGCCGTCTCCACGACGTCCGGCTGCCCGCACGGGCACCGGTGCGCGATCGCCCTCAGCCCGCGCGGCGGACGCCCGAGCTGCTGCTTGAAGGCCTCGACGTCCGCGTCGGTCGGCTCGGTGCGCGGAGTGGAGGGCGGAGGCGTTTCCATGACTGTCTTCAGCTGTCTTTCTGTCGGTTCACTGGTCGGAGGCGTCGGACTTGTCGACCCCGTCCCAGACGTTCGCGTACCAGGGCCGGTGGGCGGCCCCGAAGTCGGCGCGGGACTGCTTGGCCGCACCCGGGTCGATCACGACATACCCGGTCTCACCGGGCATCACATAGTGCAGCCGACGCCGGATCTCCTGCTCGGCGTAGGCGTCGTCCTGCCAGCGGGCCTTGAGGTCCCGCAGCTGTTCGACCCGCTCGCGCGCCTGTTCCTGCTGCCGCTGGAGGTCGGCGATCTCCGCGCGCTGGGAGACGTACTGCCGCATCGGGTAGGCGAGCGCGACGATCAGCGAGCACAGCACCAGCGCGAGCAGCGCCGCGCGGCCGGTGAGCCGTGAGCGGCGGGCCTGCCGCTTGGTCTGGGAGCGGTAGACACGGGCCGCGGTCTGTTCGCCGAGCAGCCGCAGCCTGGTCGTGGTGGAGAAACGGTCCCGGTCCTTCGTGGCCATCTTCCCCGCCTCCCGTTTGCACACGCGCGTACGTCCCCGCACACGGTACGGGACCGGGTACGGGGACGTACGTACGACTGGCTAAGCCTTACGCCGGGTCGGGTCAGCCCTTGGAGATCTCCACGTTCCCCTTGAAGCGCGGGAACGCGCTGCGGCCGGCGTACACCGCGGCGTCGTCGAGGATCTCCTCGATGCGCAGCAGCTGGTTGTACTTGGCGACGCGCTCGGAGCGGGCCGGGGCGCCGGTCTTGATCTGGCCGCAGTTGGTGGCGACGGCCAGGTCGGCGATGGTGACGTCCTCGGTCTCGCCGGAGCGGTGGGACATCATGCACTTGAAGCCGTTGCGCTGGGCCAGCTCGACGGCGTCCAGGGTCTCGGTGAGCGAACCGATCTGGTTGACCTTGACCAGCAGGGCGTTGGCGGCGCCGTCCTCGATGCCGCGGGCCAGGCGCTCGGGGTTGGTGACGAACAGGTCGTCACCGACGAGCTGGACCTTGTCGCCGAGCTTGTCGGTGATGACCTTCCAGCCGGCCCAGTCGTCCTCGAACAGCGGGTCCTCGATGGAGACGAGCGGGTAGGCCGCGACGAGCTCCTCGTAGTACTCCGTCATCTCGGCGGCGGAGCGCTCCTTGCCCTCGAAGAGGTACGTGCCGTCCTTGTAGAACTCGGAGGCGGCGACGTCGAGCGCGAGGGCGATCTGCTCGCCGGGGACGTACCCGGCCTGCTTGATGGCCTCGAGGATGAGGTCGAGGGCCTCGCGGTTGGAGCCGAGGTTCGGGGCGAAGCCGCCCTCGTCGCCGAGGCCGGTGGACAGGCCCTTGGTCTTCAGGACCTTCTTCAGGGTGTGGTAGACCTCGGTGCCCCAGCGCAGCGCCTCGGAGAAGGACTCCGCGCCGATCGGGGCGATCATGAACTCCTGGATGTCCACGTTGGAGTCGGCGTGCGAGCCGCCGTTCAGGATGTTCATCATCGGCACCGGCAGCAGGTGCGCGTTCGGGCCGCCCAGGTAGCGGAACAGCGGCAGGTCGCTGGCCTCGGAGGCGGCGTGGGCGACGGCGAGGGAGACGCCCAGGATGGCGTTGGCGCCGAGGGAGCCCTTGTTGTCGGTGGCGTCCAGGTCGAACATCGCCTGGTCGATCAGGCGCTGCTCGGTGGCGTCGTAGCCGACCAGCTCCGGGCCGATCTGCTCGATGACGGCGAGAACGGCCTTCTCGACGCCCTTGCCCTGGTAGCGGTTGGGGTCACCGTCGCGCAGCTCGATGGCCTCGAAGGCGCCGGTGGAGGCGCCGGACGGGACGGCGGCACGACCCGTGCTGCCGTCGTCGAGGCCGACCTCGACCTCGACCGTGGGGTTGCCTCGGGAGTCCAGGATTTCCCGGGCTACGACGACGTCGATGGACGGCACGAGCATCTCCTTCTTGGATGTGACGCTGGAAGTGCGGGGCTTTGTGCCTTACGGCTGTGCCTTGCGACTAGAGCCTAACCGTCCCAGGGGCGTCGGCCACCGACCGACCGTCCCGTGGACAGGGAGAGACAGGGCGAGACAGGGAGACGGTACCCATTGTTCCCGCCCGGAACAAAGGGGGACCGGGAAAGGCGCAGAAAAAAGCCCCGCCCCGGTGCGTACGGGGGAACACGCACCAGGGCGGGGGGCCCGTGGGGACGGGGGGTGACCCTCACGGGGGCTCTATCGGGGGAAGTCGCCGTGAGGACGCTGTGGCCGGGCCGGCCGGCCGCGCCTTACTTCAGGTGCAGCTGCTGGCCGGGGTAGATCAGGTCGGCGTCCTCGACGATGTCCTTGTTCAGCTCGAAGAGGGTCTTCCAGCCGCCCTTGACGTTGTGCTTCTCGGCGATGGTGCCGAGGGTGTCGCCCTTGACGACCTTGTACTCGCCGTCACCCTTCTTGACCTTCTTGCCGGTCGGGGTGGTGACGGTCTTGCTCGGGGCCGGGCGGGTCGCCGAGCGGGAGGCGGCCTGCTGGTCGGTGGAGCGGGTGGTGGTGCTGCTCGAAGAGGTGGTCTTCGAGGAGGGGGCGGCGGTGCCGCTGTACGGGGTGCTCGACAGGCCCGTGCCGCAGACCGGCCAGGCGCCCTTGCCCTGGGCGGCGAGGACCTTCTCGGCCACGGTGATCTGCTGCTGCTTGGTGGCCAGGTCGGCGCGGGAGGCGTAGGCCGTGCCGCCGTAGGCGGCCCAGGTGGAGGCGGAGAACTGCAGACCGCCGTAGTAGCCGTTGCCGGTGTTGATGGACCAGTTGCCGCCGGACTCGCACTGGGCGACCTTGTCCCACTCGGAGGCGGTGGCGGCGGAGGCGTTGCCGGCCGCCATCAGCGGGGCGGCGACGACGGCGCCGGTGACACCGACGAGCGCGATGGCGCGGGTGGCCTTGAACGGACGACGGTGCTTGCCCTTGCCGGAAAACAGCATGGATCGATCCCCTCACCGACGCCTGCGAGGTGAGCTGTCGGGTTCGGGCCGGTTGAGTTGCCCGGCCACTCCTCCCTCGTGGGAGGCGTGGCTTCACCCCAAGCCGGTCGCGGCATCAACTGCCGGATCCGGCGCTTACCTTGGGTCCCCCGCTCCTGCCTACGGCGCGTGACGCGTCGACTGTTCCCGGGCAACCGCTGGCAGGATTCGGCGTTGCGAGTGCCGGGGCTCGTGGTGACGAGCGGTCCCGACCGTAGACATGCGCTCGGCGGAATTTCAAAGACGATCAGGGCTTCTGAGACTCATCCCACACTTTCACCAAACCGGACATTAGCCCTGAAAGCGGGGCGTCAACTCCCGCTACTCCGCGCCCGCTTCGGAACCGACGTCCAGGGTCTGACCGGGGGCGATGTGGTCCGGGTCGGCGCCAATGGCCTTCTTGTTCTGGCTGTAGAGCGCGTGCCATCCGCCGTCGACGTCAAGGGAGTCGGCGATGGAGGCGAGGGAGTCGCCTTCACGGACCGTGTAGGTACCCGCGTCACGGGAGGCGTGACGGCCCGAGGAACGGGTGTCCTGACCGCTTGTCAGGCTTTCGTCCGCACTGCCGCCCCGGTGACGTCCGCCACTGCTGAGCGCACCGGTGTCGACCAGGCTCCAAGAGCCGCCGGTCTGCCACGAATTGTCCGAGTCGTCGACCGCGGGGTCCGGGGCGGCCGAAACGCCACTCCCCTGCGTGGGCTCGGAGTCGGGCAAGGCGGACTTGTCGGACTTGGGAGCATTCGCACCCTCGTCGGAGCCGGCGGAGTCGGCGGAACCGGAGCCCTCGCTCGCGCTCGGGGACGGCGTGACGGTCGCGTCCGAGGAGGAGCCGGACGACGGTGACGAGGGCGACGAAGCCGAGGAATCCGGCAGATTGGACGAGTCGGACTTACCGGTGGAACCGGAGGAGGAGTGCCCGGAGTCCGCCTTGCCCGATTCGCCGGAGCCGGCGCCGACACCCGTGTCCACGTCCACCGAACCGGAGTTGGAGGTCAGTCCGGAGAGCAGGGCGCAGGTGGCCCAGGGGGTGGTGCCCTGGTCGGCGAGGATCTTCTCGGCGACCGCGATCTGCTGCGAACGGCTCGCCTGGTCGGCGCTCGCGGCGTACTGGGTGCCGCCGTACGTGGCCCAGTCCGCCTGCGATATCTGCAGGCCGCCGTAGTACCCGTTGCCGGTGTCGGCGCTCCAGGAGCCGCCGCTCTCGCACTCGGCCACCTTGTCCCACGTGGTGCCGTCGGCCGCGTTGGCGCTCGCGGCGCCCAGGAGAGGGAGGGCGATGGCGGAGCCGGTCACTCCGGCCGCGACGATGAGTGCCGGAGCCTGACGGGGGCGACGGTGACGACCGTTCCCGGAGAGCATGCGGAGGCCTTTCGTGCGACAGCAGGACCGGCGCGGCGGGTGATGCTCAGGGCCACGCTGATGGGTGAACGTAGCGGCACACGATCACTTGTCACAAGTTCATGCCGCACAGATCACGTGAAGATCACATAGTTGAACGTCGCTCACGTCGTGTCCGCTTGTCCGCGTCCGTCCCCCGTGCCCGGTTCGCGTGCCGGCTCAGGAGACCGGCTGAACTCCACCGGGAGCGTGCGCAGACCGCGCATGATGAGCCCGCCGCGCCAGCGCAGTTCGGCCGGATCCACCGCGAGCCGCAGGTCGGGCAGGCGGGTGAGCAGGGTGGCCAGCGCGGTCTGGCCCTCCAGCCGGGCGAGCGGGGCGCCGAGGCAGTAGTGGATGCCGTGCCCGTACCCGAGGTGCTGGTTGTCCCGGCGGGCGAGGTCCAGCACGTCCGGGTCGGCGAACCGCTCCGGGTCCCGGTCCGCGGCGGCCAGCACGACGAGCACCGGGTCCCCGGGGGCGATGTCCTGCCCCCCGATGGAGAGCGGCCGGGTGGCGAACCGCCAGGTGGCCAGCTCCACCGGGCCGTCGTAGCGCAGGAGTTCCTCCACACCGGTCGCCAGGAGGTCCCGCTCCCCGGCGGCGAGGGACCGCTGGAGGCGGTGGCGCTGCTCGGGGTGGGTGAGGAGGGCGTAGGTGCCGTTGCCGATGAGGTTGACGGTCGTCTCGAAGCCGGCGAACAGGAGGATGAAGGCCATGGCGGCGGCCTCGTTCTCGGTGAGGTGCTCGCCATGGTCGGAGGCCCGGATGAGGCCCGAGATCAGGTCCTCGCCCGGGGTGGGCTCGGCGGGCAGTGCCTCCCTCTTCTTGTGGATGAGTTCGGCGAGGTAGCCGCGCATCTTCTTGACCGACCGCGCGACCCCGCCCCGGGGCCCGCCGCCGTGCCGGATCATCATGCCCGCCCAGTCCCGGAAGTCGTCCTGGTCCTCGCGCGGGACGCCGAGCAGGTCGCAGATGGCGTAGATGGGGAGCGGGAAGGCGAACTCGTGGATGAGGTCGGCGGAGCCCCTCGCCGCGAACCGGTCGATGAGGTGATCGGTCAGCTCCTGCACCCGGGGCGCGAACTCGGCGACACGGCGGGGCGTGAACGCCTTGCTGACCAGTCGGCGCAGCCGGGTGTGGTCCGGCGGGTCGATGTTCAGCAGATGGGTCATCAGCTCGGCCTTGCGCTCGCCGGGGATGCCGGTCTTGCCCTTGGCGTGCGCGGGCTCGTCGTGATGCTCCGGGTTCTTGCTCAGCCGCTGGTCGGCCAGGGCCTGCTTGGCGTCGGCGTACCGGGTGACCAGCCAGGCCTCCACCCCACTGGGCAGCTTGGTCCGGTGCACGGGCGCGTGCTCGCGGAGCCAGGCGTAGGCGGGGTAGGGGTCGGCGGCGAACTCCCAGGTGAAGAGGTCCGGGGCGGGGGCGTCGGGGGCGGGCTGGTTGGTCACTCCTCGACGGTATCCGGCCCCTCTTCCTTCTTCTCCCCCGGCTGCACGCCCTCCGCCGACGCCGGCCGGGCACCCTCCGCCGCCCGTATCGCGTCCCGGTAGACCCGTGCCGCGGCGCGCAGCGCAGCCTCCGGGTCGACCCCGTCCGCCTCGGCGCGCACCGCCAGGGCCAGCAGTTCGTAGCCGACGCCCTCGCCCTGTGGCAGGGGCACGGCCAGGTCGGCCATGCGGGCGCGGGAGGCGAGCTTGGCGGTGAGGGCGAGGCCGGGCTGGCCGAGGGGGACGCCCTCCGTCACCGAGGTGCGCCGCTTCTCCTCGGCCTTGGTGCGCAGCCAGTGCTCCTTGACGTCCTCCGGTGTCTCCGCCTTCTCCTCGCCGAAGACGTGCGGGTGGCGGTGGATCAGCTTGGCGACGATGCCGCCGGCCACGTCGTCGATGGAGAACGGCGCGTCCGGGTCCTCCTCGGCGATCCGGGAGTGGAAGACGACCTGGAGCAGGACGTCGCCCAGCTCCTCCCGGAGTTCGTCGCGGTCGCCGGCCTCGATCGCCTCGACCAGTTCGTACGCCTCCTCGATGCCGTACTTGGCCAGGCCCAGGTGGGTCTGCCGGGAGGACCAGGGGCACTCCTCGCGGATGCGGTCCATGACCTGCACGAGGTCGAGGAGACGGGCGCCGGGCAGGTCGTAGGAGGCGGGGAGCAGCTCCAGCTCGGGCATCCGCACGCGGCCGGAGCCGGCCAGCCGGGCCAGCCCGTCGGTGAGGGCCGGCTCGCCCTCGCCGGTGGCCACGACGACCACGGTCCGCCCGCCGGCGCAGGCGTCGACCAGCTCCTGCGCGGTGGGGGACGCCTCCGCCACCGCTATCCCGGCCTCCCGCAGATACGGCAGCTGCGGATGGGCGCCGTCCGCGCACAGCACGGCGTCGGCGGTGCGCAGGGCCTGCCAGGCGGGCCAGGACAGCAGGCCGGGGGCGACGCGGTGGCTGGTGGTGAGCAGGACGATGCGGCCGGGGGCGGCGTCCGGACCAGTGGCGGTGTCCGGGCCGGGGGCTTCGGGGCGGGTTGCGTTCACCATCCGAACGTAACCCACGGCGCCGACGGACGTGATCGGTTGTCCACAGGGGCGAGGGGGTCGTGTGATCGTATGACCGGCACCTCTTCGCCGGATCGTTCCGGCACCCCCGGCGCGGCCCCGCTACGCCGGCTGCTGCTCGGTTCCCGGTGCCGTGACCTCGCGCACCCACGGGGTCTTGGCATCGGTGCGGCTGCTCTTCGCCACGTCCCAGGTGCCGTAGCGCGGGTTGAGGTCGATGTGGAGTTCGCGGGACGCCTGGGAGAGGGCCTTCCAGAAGGCGGGCTGGGTGGTGTCGGTGCCGAGCTTCGTGGCGAGCTTCTGCGCCTCGATCTGCAGGCGGAGGTTCTCGTCCAGCCGCTCGGGGGCGATGCCGTACTTCTGCAGCCAGGCCGTCTGCAGCCCCTTGGATCCGCCGGCCTGCTGCTCCAGGCCCGCGCGCATCTGCTGGGTCTCCTTGCGGGTGACCGTGATGCCCTGGTCCTGGGCGGCGCGGTGCAGGACCCGGTCGAGGACCATGTTGTGCAGGGTGTCGCGGGTGAGGCTGCCGGTGGAGGCGAGGACCTGCTGGTACTGGGCCTCGTCCGGCACCGCGGCCCGCTGTGCCGCCCGTACCTCGTTCACCCGGTTCTCCAGCTGGGCGACGGTGATCCGCTGTCCTCCGACGACGGCCGCCGCGCCCGGGTGCGCTTCGTTTCCGCAGGCGGTGAGGACGGGTGCCGCGGCGGCGAGCGCGGCGGTGAGGAGGAGCGCGGTGCGACGGCGGCGGTGCAAGGAAACCTCCCGAGGAGATTGTGCGACGGTGCACAAAGTTCTTGCGGTGATCGATGGTAGGCAGTGGGCAGGCTGCGGCCAACCCATTCGACCAACGATTCGCAAGCGCTTCGGGCACCGCCGCGCCGCTCCCGGACCGGTTCCGGACCGCTTCCGGACCGGCTCCGCTCAGCCGGTGATGGCCACCGGCGCGTCCCAGGCGTCACGGTCGACGGTGAGCGTGACGCCGCCGTGCGTCTCCTTGCTGTTGACCATGTACTGGTGGGCGCGGCTGTGGTTGGTGAACTGGGTGGCGCCCCAAGGCCAGTCCGTGGTCGTGGTGTTCTGCTGGTCGTACAGCGCGTACCAGAGGTTGCCCGGCAGGTCGGTCTTGTCGGACGCGGTGGCGATGGCCTTGGCGCTGGAGCTGGTGAAGCCGTAGTAGCCGGCGCGGTACGTCTTGGCGTGCAGCCCCTTGTCGAAGGCGCGCACGTACGTCAGCACGGCGTCGTTGCACGCCTTGTTCGTGATGTCGTACGCCTCCATGTCCAGGTAGATCGGGCTGCCCGCCTTCATGCCGAGCGCGGAGGCCTTGGCCACGGCGTCGGAGGCGTCGGCGGCGCCGAGGGAGGCGGCGGTGGAGGCGGTGAGCTTCTCCGGGTTGGAGCCGGACTGGCAGGGCGGCTGGGCGCCGACGTAGATCGGGACGAGCTTCCAGCCGATCGAGCTGACCGACTTGACCCAGGAGGCGGTGAGGTTGGGCTGGTTGCAGCCGCGGTTCTTGCCGCCCACGTAGACGGCGGCGGCGCCGTAGAAGCCGGTGTGCCAGGCCTTCATGGTGGACAGGGAGGGCGCGGTGCAGGTGTCGAAGGCGCGGCCGGTGAAGGTCTTCTGGGCGGGCCAGGTGGTGGCGGCCATGGAGGTCTGCGCGGCGATGCCGGCGCCCGCGAGGACGGCCGCCCCGGCCACCGCCCACGTGATGTACCTGCGCTTCTTCGACTGCCGATGGCCGGCCATCTTCCCCACCCCTGAACGTGCGTCATCCGGAAAAACGAAGCGCAACCTATCGGGCGACGGTCACGTGTTCGGAAAAGGCAATCTCCCGAAGATCACAAGAGTCCGTCAGGCAACGGCAAAATCCGGAAGACACCCCCTAGCCGCGCACCTGCCCCAGCCACTGCAGGGTCCGCCGGATCTCCACCGCCAGCGGGTGCCCGGGGCCGTGCAGGCGCTCCACGTCCAGCACGAGCCGCGCGAGCGTGTCGTGGGCGGCCGGGCGGTCGCCGAGGGCGAGCAGCAGGTGGCCGATGCGGCGGCGCACGTCATGAGCGAGCTGCGGGTCGCCGGAGACGTACTGGTTCTCGTAGTACGGCAGCAGGGCGCGGTACTCGGCGAGCGCCGCGGCCGGTTGGCCGAGCTGCTCGAGACACTGGGCGGCGTCGTAGCGGAAGCGCAGGGACTGCGGGTCGGCCTGGCCGGCCTCGGCGCCGCGCTCGTCGGCGAGGCGGCGCAGCTCGGGCAGCGCGCGCCGGTACTGGCCGTCGTCCATGAGGGTGGCCGCGTACTGCTTGCGCAGGGTGCGCACGACCGGGGAGTGCTCGCCGTGCTGTTCCGCCGCGGCGGGCAGGATCGCGCCGAGTATGTCGACGGCCTGGGTGATGCGGCCTTCCCCGAGGAGCCGCTTGACCTCGTCGACCGCGGCGGCGACGTCCGGCTTCTCGGCCACCGGGGGCGCCGGCGCGAGGGGGGCGGGCTGGGGCGCGGGGGTCCGCGCGCGGTCCGGCCAGGGGGCGTGCGGACGCAGGAAGGGGCGCGTGGGGTCCAACGGCGCCCCGGTCGGGGTTCCGCGCGCCGGCAGGAGCAGCGCCAGGTGCTCGTACACCTCCTGCGCGGAGGCCGGGCGGTGCTGCGGATCCTTGGCCAGCAGCCGCAGCACGAGGGCTTCGAGCGCCTCCGGCACCTCGGGGCGGATCCGGCGCACGGGCAGCGGGGGCTCGTACAGGTGCCGGTGCAGCACGCCGAGCGCGGTGGTGCCGACGAACGGCACGTCGCCGCTGAGCAGTTCGTGCATCAGCACGCCGAGCGCGTACAGGTCGGTGTACGGGCCGACCGCGCCGCCCATCGCCTGCTCGGGCGCCATGTAGGCGGGCGAGCCGATCGGGGAGCCGGTGTGCGTGAGGCGGGTGGTGTCGGTGTCCATGACCGAGGCCACGCCCAGGTCGAGGACGGTGACCGTGCCGTCCTGCTTCACCATCACGTTGCGCGGCTTCAGGTCGCGGTGGACGATCGGCACGGCGTGCACGGCGCTCAGCACGGCGCACAGTTGCGCGGCGACCGCGACCGCCCACTGCCACGGGTACGGGTCGTGCTCGGCGAGGTGGTCGGAGAGGTCGGCGCCGTCGACGTACTGCATGACGAGGAACAGCTCCTCGCCCTCACTGCCCGCGTCGTGCACGGTGACCAGGCCGGGGTGGTCGACCTGCGCGGTCACCCGGCACTCGCGCACGAACCTGCGGCGCAGCTCGTCGGCCTCCTGCCCGGCCACCTTGTCCGGGCGCAGCAGCTTCACGGCCACGCGCCGGTCGAGCCGCTGGTCGTAGGCCGTCCACACCTGGCCCATGCCGCCCTGCCCGATGAGCGTGGACAGTTCGTACCGGCCGGCGACGACACGTCCTTGCGCCACGGTCACCTTCCGCCCTCATGGCCGTCGTGCTTGCGCAAGTAGTCGCTCAGCTCGTCCAGTTCGGCGCGCACCTGGTCGATCCGGGCGGGCGCGGGGCGCTGCGGCGGGGTGAGCGGGGTGGCCGGCGGAGGGCCGGGTATCGGGGTGTGCGGCATGGGAGGCGGGGTGCGCGGAGCGTGCGGGGGGCCGGGTATGGGGGTGTGCGGCCCCACCGAGGACACCGGGGCCACGGGGGTGGTCGTGGTGGTGAACGGGGCCGCGGGGCCCGGGTAGCCGTACGACGTCGGTACGGTCTGGGCGTGCGGAGGCGCGTAACCCGCGGGCGGCTGCTGGGTGGTGGAGTGGTGCCGGACGTCCGTGACCAGGAAGTGGACGGTCGAGACGACGCCGAGGATCAGCACCGTGGCCAGCGCGACGTCGCCCCGCGGGTCGCTCTCCGGCACCACGCCGACCACCGCGAAGCAGGCGATGCCCAGCGGCAGGCTCACCCAGGCCGCCAGCCAGTCGAACCACCGCCCGCGCAGGAACGCGACCCGGAAGAGCGGCGCGCACGCGAGGATGCCGCACGTGAGCAGGCTGCAGGCGGCGAACAGCACGCGCAGGGTGATGACGTATCCCGCGCCGCGGGTGGGCGGCGCCGCGCCGTGGCCGTACATGAGTGCTCCTGGGCCGGATTTCGATATCGGACTCCGAGCGTATAGGCCGACACCGACAAGGGGTTACGGGATGTACCGAACCGTTGTCGTGCTGATCGCGTCCGCCATGCGACCGCACCGTCCGGTCCGTCGGCCGGACACCGCTCCTCCGGTTTGTGAGTCCGGCGCCATCGTCCCGTCCGTCAGTCCGGGGCCACCGTGCCGTCCGTGAGCCCGTCGTACATGCCGCGGACGAGCTGGTCGCCGAGCCGGCTCGCGTGGCGCACCGCCCGCTCGAACTCGTCGAGGGCGCGGAACCGCGCGCCGTAGCGCCGCTGTTCGTCGAGCGGCAGCCGGGGCAGCTGGAGGCGGCGCACGTCCAGGCGGGTGGCCGTGGAGGCGTAGCTGCTGGCCTGCCGGTTGTTGGCGGTGCCGCGCAGGAACCCGGCGAGGAACCAGGGGTCGAGCGCCGCGGCATCGGGGCGCAGGAGCACGAGGTTGCGCCCCAGGGCGGCGCCCCCCGTCGCGTCGTCGATCACGCGCGCCACCGAGCCGCCGCCCAGCACGGGTACGACGACGTCGCCCGGCTCGGTCAGCACCGCCTCCTCGTCGCTCTCCGGGAGCGTGCCGGAGGGCGCCGTTCCGGCGAGGACGTCGTGGTCGGTCAGCACGGGCACGCGCGCGCGGCCGCCACTTCCGCCGGTGCGCAGCACCAGTGCGCCCCCGCGCGCGAGTTCACCGACGGTGGTGAGCGTCCAGCGCGCGTGCGGGGCCGGGGCGGCGGGCGGCGGGGTGAGGTCGGCGGTCAGGCGCAGGGTCTCGCCGAGGCGCTCGCGCACCGCCGTGAGCTGCTCCGCGCCGTCGGCCGCGGCGGCCGGCGGCAGATGCCGGGCGGGGGCGAGGTCCACGTCGTCGTCGAGGAGTTCGATGACCGGCACGGAACGCGCGAGACCCGGCCGCTCGGCCAGCCGCCCGTCCCGGGCGAAGGCACGCCAGGCGTCGAGGACGGCCTCGCGCACCGCCTGCCAGTCCGGGCCGCCGCGCGCCTCGCCGGCGAACCGCCCCGTGTCCACGAGCAGCACCTCGGGCGCCGCGGGCGTCCGGTCCGGGCGGCGCAGCACCCACACGTGCAGCGGGATGTTGTACGGCGGCGCCGCCCCGACCGGCAGCGCGACCACGGCCCGCAGCGCGCCCCGGCGCAGCAGGTCGGCGCGGATCCGGCGCCCGGAGCGGCGGGAGGCGGCGGCCGGCGGCATGAGCAGGACCGCGGTGCCGCCGTCGGCGAGCCGGGCCAGGGCGTGCTGCACCCAGGCCAGCTCGGACTCGGTGCGCGCGGGGAAGCCGTACTCCCAGCGGGGGTCGTAGGCGAGCTCGTCGTGGCCCCAGTTGCGCTCGTTGAACGGCGGGTGGCACAGGACCGCGTCGGCGTGCAGGTCGGGGTAGGCGTCGCCACGCAGGGTGTCGCCGACGGCGCCGCGCACGGTGGCCCGGGCGTGCAGCGCGAGCCGCAGCGCGGTGAGCGCGGCCAGGTCGGGGGCGCTGTCCTGGGCGTACAGCTCCTGGTCGGGGCGGGTGTCCACGGCGCGTAGCAGGGCGCCGGTGCCGCAGGCGGGGTCGAGGACGGTGCGGGCGGGGCCGGCGAGGTCGGCCATGAGTCGGGCGAGTTCGGCCGGGGTGAGCGTGTACTGGCGCGGGTTGGCGTCCAGGTGCCGGCCCAGCAGGAACTCGAAGGTCTGCCGCGCCCCCGCGTCGGCGGCCAGTTCGGCGGCGCCACGGAGGAGGGGGGCGGAGGGGAGGAGTTGGGGTCCGGAGGGGGTGTGGAGGGCGGGGGCGGGGGGTGCGGGGGGCTTGGGGGTGGTGTGGGGCTCGGGACTTGGGGGCGCGGATGGGGTGTGGGCGACCGACGGGGTGTTCACAGCTGGCGGGGTGTTCACAGCGGGTCGCCCCGGGGTGGCGGGCGGGGTGTGACCTGACGCCCCGGTGTTCACAGGATGTGGACGGTTCACAGCCGCCGAGCCGCTTTCGGGCCGGGCCGTGTGAACACCGGGCTCGTGCGTGACGCCGAAGCGCGGGCCGAGCACCTGGTCCAGGGCGCCGGGCAGCATCGCGGCGAGCCGCGCGTCGGAGCCGGCGCTGACGTCGAGCCAGACCGTGGGGCGTTCGTGGATGAGCAGCAGGACGCAGCCGACGTGCACCAGGGCGGTGACGGGCCCCTCGGGATGTCCGGCGAGCTGCTGCCAGACGCGTTCCCGCAGGGGGACTTCGGCGAGCTTGCCCTGCCTGCGCAGCCAGGACTCGACCTCGGCGAGCGCGAAGGACGGGCTGGTCTCGGTGCCGCCGACCGGCTTGGGGAAATCGGCGTGCCGGCGGCGCCAGTTGCTCACGGCGGCACGGCCCACTCCGGCGAGCCGCGCGATACCGGCCGCGGTCACCTCTGTCGTGTTGTCCTGCACCGGCCCCGCTCCCCTCATCCCGTGTGTGCACCGAGCATACCGACGTACACAAGACCCACGCCTTCACGGACGTGTACACAATGAATCCTGTGAATCGTGTTGACTCGGTTCACAGGCTCTGCTCTTATTGACCCAGCGAACGAGCGGCCAGCCGGAGGGGGCGGCCGCCGCATCGGGGAGGGAGCCCGTCATGGGCATGAAGGGCAAGATCGCGCTGGGAGCCGTCGTCGGGATCGTCGTCATCGGTGCCGTCTCGGCGAACGCCGGCAGCGACGGCACGGACGGCAAGGACAGCGGCTCCAAGGGCAGCTCGACCTCCGCCGACCACAAGTCCGGCGACAAGAAGTCTTCGGGCGGCGACAAGGCGAGCGAGAAGAAGAAGGTCGCCTTCTCCGGTGACGGTGACTTCTCCGTCGGCTCCGACGTCAAGCCCGGCATCTACCGCTCCACCGGCAACACCGACGACATGTGCTACTGGGAGCGCGCCAAGGACGCCTCGGGCGACCCGGAATCGCTGCTGGCCAACGACAATGTCAGCGGCACCAGTTACGTGACCGTCAAGCCCACCGACAAGCTGTTCAAGTCCAGCGGCTGCAAGGACTGGGAAGCCGTCGACCCGAAGGCGAAGGGCACGCCCGCCTCGTCGATGGCCGGCAACGGGGGCATGTTCAAGGTCGGCACGGACATCGCGCCGGGCACCTACAAGTCGACCGGGAACGCCGACGACTCCTGCTACTGGGAGCGCACCAAGGACGCCGAGCACGGGCTCGACTCGATCCTCGCGAACAACAACGTGACCGGCACGGCCGTCGTCACCATCCGCGCCACGGACGCCTACTTCAAGACGACCGGCTGCGGCGACTGGAAGAAGACGGCCTGACCCGGCTGCCGTACGAGGCCCCCCGGCCGGCGCGGGACGTTCCGCTCACGTCCCGCGCCGGTGGCGCCCGAGCCCGCCCGGCCTCGGGCGCCACCTCGCACCACTCAGGTTCTCCACCTCTCAACACCCCCAAGGAACTGTCATGCACCTCCCGTCCCGCCTCGTCCAGGTCCTCGCCGTCGCGGCGCTCCCCCTGGCCCTGACCGCCTGCTCCACCGGTTCCTCCGACTCCTCCGACGCCAAGGCGCCGGCCAAGACGGCGAAGGCCAAGGACCCCAACGCGGGCCTGCTGACGGGCAGTCGCCTGAAGAAGGCACTGGCACCCGCGTCGGTGTTCCCGCCCGAGCTCACCCCGGTCGCGGAGGGTGCCGTGGACAGCGGTGGCCAGTTCCTCGCCCCGGCCGTCCGGAACACGGCGAAGCCGGACTGCACCAAGTTCGAGAACACCTCGTGGCTCGACGTCACCGGCTACAAGGGGGGCGTGTCGTTCGCGCAGGGCGACTACGCGAACAAGGACCAGACCGAGGAGATGGTCCAGGAGATCGACGAGTTCCAGGGCACGACCGCGACGACCGTGATGAAGGAGGTCCGGAACGCGGCCACCGCGTGCGCCACGTTCACGGACCCCAGCGAGCACGCCAAGGTCAAGCTCTCCGGGCGTTCCACGTCCGGACTCGGTGACGAGGCCTACACCATCACCCTCACCAGCGGTCAGTGGGAGAACGGCACGACCCTGGTGGCCGCCCGCGTGGGCACCTCCGTGGTCACCGTGATGTCCACGGCCGGCGGCGACAACGGCGCCGCCACCGCCGCCAAGCTGGCCGGCCACGTCGTGGGCTCGCTGAAGGCCGCGGCCGGCACCTCCTGATCACCAGGCCCGTTCACCGGACCCGTTCACCCGAGTCCGATCACCGGGTCAGAGGGGATGACGCATCCATACGTTGGGTTCGACGTAGACGGCGTATCCCCGCTCCGGCTCGCAGCGGACCGGGACCAGCGCGCCGGGCACCTCGACGTCTCCCGGCGCGTCGAACGGCAGCCCGGTCCAGCGGCGCCACTCCTCCAGGGAGGCACCCACGGTCATGGAGGCGGGGGCGACGGAGTCGATGGTGGCGCCGGCCCGGGCGTGGACGCGCAGCCACGGATCCTCCGGCAGCCCGTCGGGCCGTACCCGGTGGGCGTATTCACCGATCGGGGTATGCGGTTCGCGGTGCTTGGCGTTGGGGCGGGCGGGAGCGACGACCTCGCTGAAGCCCCGGGCGCGGGCGTTGTCCCGCATCGCCGAGAGCATGACGGCGGACAGGCCGTGGCCCTGGGCGTGCGGGGCGATGACGACCGAGACCGCGCTGACCGTGTCGGGGCGGGTGCCGCGGCGCAGGTCGGCGAAGGCCCAGAGCAGGATCTGGTCCCAGCCGCGGGCGGGCAGGGTGCCCCGGCCCTCGGCGGCGAGAGCGAAGGGCACGCTGAAGGCGTGCGCGACGATCTCGCCCCGCTCGTCCTCGGCGAACAGCGCGTATTCGGGCAGTTCGACGGGGATGCGGCCGTAGTGGGCCGTACCGACCGGGTCGTTGGTGACGAACTCGGGCCAGGTGTCGGCCATGCCGAGCACCGCCGACAGCCGGTCGGGCCGCTCGGCGAGGCTGCTCACTGTGACGTCCATAGTGATCACGCTAGGCGGCACGCACCCAGCGCGGAAAGCGAATTGGCCGATCTGAATCCGCTGGTCAGGGACGGCCCGGTTTCAGGACCGGGTTCAGGACCGGGTTCCGGACCGGGTTCCGGACCAGGTAACGGCCTGGGTTCCGGCCCGGGTAACGGCCTGGATGCCGGTCGTATGCCGTCCCTCGGCCCGGTTCATCGTGCCCGGAAGCGTTCCGGGGCCTTGGTCGGGTTGCCGCCGGTGGGGAGTTTCTGGTCCGGGCAGGTGGCGAGGACGTTCTTCATCGCCGTCTTCTCGGCGGCGGTGACCCACAGGCCGTACTTCTTCTTGACGGCCACCTGGGCGGCGACATAGGTGCAGCGGTAGGCCTTGTTGGGCGGGATCCAGGTGGCCGTGTCGCCGTCGCCCTTGCCGCGGTTGGTGCTCGCGTCGACCGCGACGAGGTTGAGCGGGTCGTTGGCCAGGGCTATGCGCTTGCTGGGATCCCAGTACTTGGCGCCCTTCTGCCAGGCGTCCGAGAGGGCGACGACGTGGTCGATGTCGACCAGGCTGCGGCCGCGCCGGTAGGTGACGTCCTTGCCGGAGTAGGGGTCCGGTTCCAGCAGGCCGTAGGTGACCTTGCAGGTGCCGCCGGTGAACTTCACCTCCTTCAGATCGCGCTTGAGGATGTCGTCGCGGGTTATCTACATCCCCCTGTTGCCTGCGATTTACGTGAGTGACAGCCGTGTCCTCTCGTTGTGCCTCGCCGTTATCAGTCACACCAAGAGGCACATGAGCGACATGCTCGGACAGGGGATGGATCAATGGTGTTACGTACGGAGAAGGCCGTCTCGCCGACCACAGGAGAGGTCACGTGGTTACTCGTCGACGAGGCGACGTACCACCCTCATCCCGAGGCACGGGAGTTCTCGCTGTACCTGCGGGGCGCCGGGCGCTCACCGCAGACACAGCGCGCCTACATTCCTCGGATCGGACGCTTCCTCAACTGGTGCGCAGGGCGGGGTACCGACTGGAAGACCGTTGGGCTCGGCGACATGACGCGATTCAAGTTCCACGTCGAGCGGACACCGGCCCGGCAGGGGCAACCGCCGTCGGGCAAGACCGTCAACGCGGTTCTCACCGCCGTCTGTGAGTTCCTCCGGTTCTGCGCCGTCCAGGGGCACATTGCCCACGAGGTCGCCGCCCGGCTGAGCGAGCCGCGCTTCCTGACGTCGCCGCCGGCCGGCTTCGATCTGGGTGAAGGCGGACAGCACCTCATGGTGAAGGCCCGGATACTGAAGGCGCCGGAGATCGAGATGGCGCCAGCGGCACTCACCCCGTCGCAGGTAGCCCAGGTACTCGACAGGGCGCGCACCGCCCGCGACCGACTGCTCCTGACCGTGCTCGTGGAAGGTGGACTTCGGATCGGCGAGGCTCTCGGGCTACGCCGCGAAGACATGCACCTGCTGCCCGATTCAACGCACTTGGGCTGCCGAACCCGTGGTGCACACCTGCATGTCCGGCCGCGCCAGGACAACGTCAACGGGGCGCGTACGAAGGCGGGTCGGCACCGCATGGTGCCGCTCACGGAAGTCGCCGTCCACCGTTACCGCGACCTTCTCGCCGAGCGTGAGAATGTGGCCGAGGCCTCCCACTGCGACTACGTCTTCGTGAACCTGGTCGGCGCCCATGCCGGCAGGCCCATGACGTACTCCAACGCGAAGCAGATCGTCGAACGGATCGGCAGGCGGTGCGGTTTTCGTGCTCGGCCCCACATGATGCGACACACGGCAGCGACCAACTGGATTCGCGGCGGTGTCGCCTCTGACGTCGTACAAGCGCTTCTGGGGCATGCGTCGTCAGCCAGCACCGCCGTATATCTGCACGCCCGCGACGAGGACCTGCGTGCGGCCGTTGACGGCACCACCTCGGGGTCCGAGCGGTGACCCGGTTGATCGGCACGGCCGCCCTGAATGTGCCCCGCTCGCGGGAACCCGAATGGGCCGACTGGCTTGCACAACGGCTGGTTCCCGGGTGGCGGGCGACAGAATGGAACCCCGCCCTGTCGCGATTCACAGCAGACCCCGCTAACCCCGCAACGAGCGTGTTCACCTGCGCCGTGGCGGCATGCTCGACCCACGTCGGCAGCAATGGGAGCCGCTGCGACGCCTGCCGCCGCGCCCGCTGGCGCCAGGGGCACCCGGCGGGCTTCGACTCGACCTACGTCCCTGTTGCAGCTCGTCGCAGACCCAACAGCACCGCTGCGGCTGTGCCCGGTGTGTCGCAGTTCTCGCTGAGCGAGGTGTCTTTCGCCGTACGCCACGAGGTGTTGTACGGCCTCCAGCAGCGTGACGCCGCCGGGATCAGCCTGGTTCCGCAGCGCATCCGTCGTGTCATCGCTGCTCTCCCCTCCGGGTTGCCCACCCTCCTGGATCTCGATGAGTCGTTCGTGCGCGGGCTGTCAGCAGAGCTTGCGGGGATGCTGAACGGCATCCTCCAGCACGTCCGACGCGCTCGTCTGGAGTACGACGGCATCGACCCGACGTCGGGGGACGTCTGGGAATGTGCCTTCGTCGGGCTCACTGCCGGACGAGGCCGGAAGTACACGGCTGTGCACGGCGTCATCGACTTCCGGCCGGTCCGCCAGTCGTGGCTACGCGAGTTGGCCAAGGAGTACGGACGTGCAGTCCGCCCCAATGTCTTCGACCTGCGTCAGACCGTGTACGCCGTGACGCTCGCGTCCCACGCCCTGGCCGACCGCCCCCACGGCAACAGCCCGGAAAGGTTGTCGATGGCGGACATGAGCGCCGTGGTGGACACCTTTCGCATCGCCAGGCGTCCCGAGGACGGCCGTGACTACTCGACGAGCCACCGGCGGGCGCTGCTTCGCCTGTGGCGGGCGTTTCTCGACTACGCACGACAGGCCGGACTGATGGACCACGTGCCCGGTGGTTTCGCCCTGAATCCGAAGCTCCACGCCATCGTCGCGGTCGAGGTCTCCGAGGACGAGATCGGCCGTGCCATCCCGGAGCACGTCATCGCCCAACTCGACGCTCACATCGAATTGCTCGGAACATCCACCGCGTACGAGAGCGGTGGCTGGACTGCTTCGGACTTCGCGCGGATGTATCAAGTGGCCTACACAGTCCTTCGGGACACCGGTCGGCGTCCTGGTGAGGTGACCAGCCTGCGCCGCGACTGTCTGGAGTGGGTGGACGGCAAACCGACTCTGATCTACGACAACCACAAGCGACGCCGACACGGCCGCCGCCTGCCCATCACCGAGGCGACTGCCCAGAAGATCGAGTCCTGGCAGAAGGAGCTTCAGCGCCTGCCTCCGGTACCGGCATGCGAGCAGTGGCTGTTTCCGTCACCGGGCCAGCGCAACCGCCCTCGGCGCGGTCACTTGACCACCGCGCAGTTCTGCAACCGGATCTTCCGCGACTGGGTCGACGAGCTCATTCCTGTACTCGTCGACGAGCGCCTGGACGACGACGGCGAGCCCTTGGCCTACGACCGCACCCAGATCGTCCCCTACGGGTTCCGCCACGCCTACGCACAGCGCCACGCGGACGCCGGCACCCGCCCCGATGTCCTGAAGGAGCTCATGGACCACCGCTCCCTCGACGTCACGATGGGGTACTACAAGGTCTCGCTGGGCAGGAAGCAGGAAGCCGTCAGGACGGTCGCCCGGCTGGCCGTCGACCGCCACGGCACACCCAGGGGCTTCGAAGACCCGTTGGCCTACGAGGTCGAGAGTGTCGCGGTCCCCTACGGAGGCTGCACAGAGCCCAGCAATGTCAAGGCGGGCGGGGGACACTGCCGTATTCGCTTCCAATGCGCCGGATGCGACTTCTACCGGCCCGATCCCTCCTATCTCCCCGCCTTGGAGCAGCAGATCGCCGGGCTGCGGGCGGACAGGGAAGCCGCCCTGGCCATGGATGCGGCGGACTGGGTGGTGCGCAACTTCGACGATCAGATCCGGGCCTACGCCAGATCGGCCGAAGAGATGCGACGGCAACTTGAAGAGATGCCCGTGGAGGAACGGGCCACAGTCGAGGCCGCCTCACGCGAACTACGCAAGATCCGCTCAGCTGCCGCGTTCATCCCGGTGCAGTCCCTGACCTCCCGGAGCACCTCATGACTCGTATCCCCTCTCATGACACCGCGGGCAAGGAGGCGCGAGTCCGGCGCCTTCGTGCCGCCCGTGTCCAGGACAGTGAAGCCAAAACGGCTCGCGCTCTGGATGTCGTTCGCGACCTCCTCGCCTCCGGACAGCGGATCACCTGCGCCCGCGTCGCCCGCGAAGCCTCGGTGTCCACCTGGTTCGTCTACAACCAGCCGCAGGTGCGCGATACCGTCCGGGCCGCCATGCACGAACAGCGTGAGCATGGAAGCCGGACCATTGCCGCGCCAGGCCCGGGGCAGGTCACACCCGCCGGCTTGCACACCGAACTCGCCCTGGCCCGGGAAGAGATCAAAGACCTGAAGAAGGAGCGGGACCGTCTCCGTGAACGCGTACGGCTCTCCCTGGGCGCGGAACTGGATGACGTGGACCGCCGTCAGTTGGTCGAGCGGATCCGGCAGCTGGAACAGCAGAACACGGAGCTGAAGCGTGAGCTGTCAGAGGCCAGGGACCGCCTGACCGACTCAGAACGGCGCCTGCACGAGGCGGAGGATGACCTCACCGCCGCCAGGGCAAGTCTTCGTCGCGCGATGCGGGCGGTTCCTTCGAAGTGACCAATGGCCGGAACCGGTATCAGATCCGCCGCTGACCACGTTGTGGTAGGCAGGGTTCATGATCGGCCGACTCCCTCTCGACCAGCAACTTGAGTCCCTGCGCGGAGTGCTGTCCCGAAACGAGGTGTTGACGGAGGTACTGGCGCGCACCGCGACGTTGGGTCTGCCCGGGTGGTATGTGACGGCCGGGTGCCTGTTCCAGACCGTATGGAACGTGGTCACGGGCAGACCGCCGACCAGCGGCATCAAGGACTATGACGTCTTCTACTTCGACGCCGACGATGTGTCCTGGGAGGCGGAGGACGCTGCGATCAAGGCCGGAGAGGAGGTCTTCTCCGGCCTGCCCGCAGAGGTTGAGATCCGGAACGAGGCGCGGGTGCACCTCTGGTACGAGGACAAGTTCGGAGTGGCGTGTCCGCCGTACGAGTCCACCGAGGCGGCGATCGACAGTTTCGCCGCGACGACCTGCTGTCTAGGGGTGCGTGCGGAGGCGGACGGCAAGTGGCGTGTGTATGCGCCACATGGGCTGTCCGACGTGTTCAACCTCGTCGTCCGACCGAACCCGGTGCTCGCGCCGAGGTCGGTCTACGAGGCCAAGACGGCACGGTGGCGCGATCAATGGCCCGAGCTGACCGTCCTTGAGTGGCCCGCCACGAACACCACGACTCCCTCAACCGGCGGCTGATGCGAGCTGCGTCCGTCTCTATCAGCCGCCGCACTGCGTCAGCATCATCCGCTTGTCCGCGACCGTCACAGGAAGGTCGTACTTCAGCGACACCTGAGCGAAACGCACCACGTAGGAGCAGCGGATCTGCTTGTTCGGGGGCAGCCATGTCGCGGGCCCGGAGTCGCCCTTGGCGCCGTTGGTCGGGCCATCCACGGGTATCAGATTGAGCGGATCGTTGGCAATGTCCTCCCGCTTGCCCTTCGTCCAACGGGACGCACCCATCTGCCAGTCGTACGACAGCGGCATGACGTGGTCTATCTGCACCGTCGCGGCGTGGGACTTGGTCCACTCAATGGCTTTACCGGTGTACGGATCGTGCAACGTCATGGAGGTGACGACGCAGTCAGATCCGGCCCGAAAGCGAATACTGTCGCCATCGCGTTTCAAGAGATCGTTTCGCGAGTCACAACCGTTGTGAGCAAAGGGGATGCTGCCCGGAGCCGAGTCCATCCAGGCGTAGCCGAACTTGTCCCTCTCGTACCCCGTCTTAGGTCCGCGTCCCTTCGTCGCCACTTTTTCGATCAACGACCGCGCCTTCGCCATGTCCGCGCTGGAGGTGATCGCCGCCAGCCCCGGTTTCGTTCCGTCCGGATTGTCCAGCGGGTTCACAGCCCGGCCGTTGCCAGCGGTCGAGACGGCGGAACCTGAGGGTCCGCTGTCCGCGGGTGGAGAAACGCCCTTGCAGCCAGCGATCAGGATTCCGGTGGCCACCGCTGCGGATGCCAGAACAGCACGCCGACTCCCAGCACTGTGCCACATGTGCCTCTCAGTACGCACAGCGCACCGCCCCTCGAACGAGCTGCGAAAACCCTGCTATCACGCCACGCAGCATAGAGATAACGCGGGTGTCGCAGGAGTTGGAGTCGGTGTCGGCCCAGGCGGAGCCGAATCGGGCGCGGGAGTAACCGGTTTTCGGTGCGCGCCCCTTGATGGGCAGCGAGTCGGCGGCCGCCAGGGCAGCGCCCCCGCCGCCGGTCCGCTCGGGCCCGGAGGACCCCGTGGTGTGGTCGTCCGTGCAGCCGGCCACGGCGACCATCACGACCGCAGCGGTGACCGCCCCGCCCCTCAGACGCGTCACGTGCATCCCCCTCGCTCGCCCTGGTCCGCCCCCGCATGCGGGGGCGGATCGTTCCGCCTACCACCGTAATGGCCTTACGGCTCTCGCCCGATGGGGCCTGAAGGGGCGTTTCCGGGTAAACGGTGGTTGCGTGGGGGCATGTGACGCCCTGAAGCGCGCAGGAGGTCGGCGGGTACGCCCCCGCCGCCATGGCGCCCCGTTTCAGACTTTGCCTATGCCGAGGGTGGATTCGGAGGGCAGCAGCCCGGAGGACAGGACCGCGACCCAGTAGTCGCCGAGCAGGTCGGCCAGGCGGTCGGTGCCGGAGCGGCCGAGGGTCTGCCAGGGGCCCGCCGCGAGTCGGTCGGTGTGGTCCTCCACGGTGCGGCGCAGGGCGCGGCCCGCCTCCGTGGCCGTACCGTCCGCCTCGACCAGGCCTCGCGCGGCCAGCCGGGCGCGGGCGGCGGACCACTGTTCGCGGCTCCAGCCGCGGCTCTCGAACCGCTCGACGGACGCGGCGCCTATCGCGGCGAAGGACACCAGGGACTCGACGGGGTCGAGGTCCGCGACGAGCAGGGCGGCGAGGTGGCCGTCGCCCCGGTGCTCGCGCAGGATCGTGGCCGCGTGCCACAGCTGGAGGTGCGGGGCTTCGGGCCAGGTCAGTTCGGCGTTGGCGGCGGCGAGCGGGCGGCCCTCGGTGCCGGCCGCCTCGGCAGCGCGCCGGGCGAGTGCGGCGGCCTCGGCCAGTGCGGGGTCGTCGACTCGGTCGCCCAGGATCGCGCGGTACGCACGGTCGATGCCGCGCAGACGCGCCGCCAGCACCTCCTGGGGGCTCGCGACGCTCCAGGCCGAGCCGATGTGCCGGGCGACCATGCGCGGGTCGAAGCTGTAGAAGGCGGAGGCCACCCGCTCCGCGCCGACCGGGCCCAACGGGGCCGCGCGCAGCGGGAAGTAGCTCGGCCAGCGGTCCGTGGTGTCGTAGCCGAGCGCGGCCGCCTCCTCGAAGACCTCGGGTGCGTAGTACAGCACCGCGTGCAGGGGCTCCAGCAGATGCCAGAGCTGACGCACCCGTGTCGGTTCCACGGACGGCTCCGCGCCCCCTGCCGCCTCCCAGCTCTCCGCACTCGTCCCAGGCACCGCTTCCCCCTCAACGACTTCGGCGACTTCGCCCGTGTACTCGGACATGACGCAGCCCTCCCCGTATCCAGCTCCTGCACGATCACCAGAACTTGACACTGACAAGATTGCCCGAGCAGACGCCAACTTGTCAATGCCTAGATGCCGCGTAGGCTGCTGCTCATGAGCCCCACGAAGTCCGCACCCGCATCGGAACGGCCGTACCACCACGGCGACCTGCGCCGTGCCGTGCTCACGGCCGCGCTCGACGTCATCGCCGCCGACGGCCCCTCCGCGCTGAGCCTGCGTGACCTCGCGCGCCGGGCCGGGGTCTCGCACGCGGCCCCCGCGCACCACTTCAAGGACCGCACCGGGCTGCTCACCGCGATCGCGGCCGAGGGGTACGGGCTGCTGGCGCAGACGATCGGGGAGGCGTCCGACCTGCGCGAGGCGGGCGTGCGCTACGTCCGCTTCGCCCGCGAGCACCCCGCTCACTTCCAGGTGATGTTCACACCGGGGCTGCTGCGCGCCGACGACCTCGAACTCACCACCGCCCGCACCCTGGCCGGGGACGCCCTGCGCGCCGCCGTCGCCACCGTCGACCCCGGGGACCGCGGCCCCGACGCCCGCCTCGCCGGTGTCGCCGCCTGGTCCCTGGCCCACGGCTTCGCCACCCTGCTCCTCGGCCACAACCTCGACGGCCCGGTCGGCGACCAGGACCCGGAGGAGGTGTTCCGCGCGCTCACGGCGATGCTGTTCCACTCGGCGGACCGCTGAGTCCTTCGGTGGACCGTTAAGCCTTTCGGCGGACCGCTGAGCCCTTCGGCGGACCACTGAATCGCGCAGCGGTCCGCCGGAACGCCCGAAGCCCTCGCCGTCTACGACCCCAGGATCGAGGCCAGGAACTCGCCTACCCAGCCCAGCAGTTCGCGGCCGACGAGCGGCTTGCCGCCGACCTTCGCGGTCTTCGGGCGCGGGACCAGGACCTGGTGGACCGTCGGCTTGATGACGGACCCCGGGTACAGCCGCTTCAGCCGCAGCTCCTGCGACTCGCGCAGCTCGACCGGGGCGAAGCGGATGTTGTTGCCCTGGAGGACGATCTCGCCGACGCCGCAGGCGCGCGCGAGCATGCGCAGGCCGGCGACCAGCAGCAGGTTCTCGACCGGCTCGGGCAACTTGCCGTAGCGGTCGGTGAGTTCCTCGCGGACGGCCTTGATGTCCTCCTCCGAGTTGGCGGAGGCGATGGACCGGTAGGCCTGGAGGCGCAGGCGCTCGCCGGGCGCGTAGTCGTGCGGGACGTGCGCGTCGACGGGCAGCTCGATCTTGACCTCGAGCGGCGGCTCCTCCTCGATCTCGCCGGTCTCCAGCTGGCGCCGGTAGTCGGCGACGGCCTCGCCGACCATGCGGACGTACAGGTCGAAGCCGACGCCCGCGATGTGGCCGGACTGCTCGCCGCCCAGGAGATTTCCGGCTCCTCGGATCTCCAGGTCCTTCATGGCGACGTACATGCCCGCGCCCATCTCGGTGTGCTGGGCGATGGTGGCCAGGCGCTCGTGGGCGGTCTCCGTCAGCGGCTTCTCCGGGGGGTAGAGGAAGTAGGCGTAGCCGCGCTCGCGGCCTCGGCCGACGCGGCCGCGCAGCTGGTGGAGCTGGGAGAGGCCGAAGGTGTCGCCACGTTCCACGATCAGGGTGTTGGCGTTGGAGATGTCGATGCCGGACTCGACGATCGTGGTCGAGACGAGCACGTCGAACTTCTTCTCCCAGAAGTCGACGACGACCTGCTCCAGGGCCGACTCGGACATCTGGCCGTGGGCGGTGGCGATGCGCGCCTCGGGGACGATGTCGCGCAGCCGGGCCGCCGCGCGGTCGATGGACTCGACCCGGTTGTGGATGTAGAAGACCTGGCCCTCGCGCAGCAGTTCGCGGCGGATGGCGGCGCCGATCTGCTTCTCCTCGTACGGGCCGACGAAGGTCAGCACCGGGTGCCGCTCCTCGGGCGGGGTGGTGATCGTGGACATCTCGCGGATGCCGGTGACCGCCATCTCCAGGGTGCGCGGGATCGGGGTGGCCGACATGGTCAGCACGTCGACATTGGCGCGGAGCTTCTTCAGCTGCTCCTTGTGCTCGACGCCGAAGCGCTGCTCCTCGTCGACGATGACCAGGCCGAGGTCCTTGAACTTGGTCTCCGAGGAGAACAGGCGGTGGGTGCCGATGACGACGTCCACCGCGCCCTCGCGCAGCCCCTCCAGGACGGCCTTGGCCTCGGTGTCGGTCTGGAAGCGGGACAGCGCCTTCACGTTCACCGGGAACTGCGAGTACCGGTCGGAGAACGTGCCGAAGTGCTGCTGCACGAGCAGGGTCGTGGGGACGAGGACGGCGACCTGCTTGCCGTCCTGTACGGCCTTGAAGGCGGCGCGGACCGCGATCTCGGTCTTGCCGTAGCCGACGTCACCGCAGATCAGGCGGTCCATGGGAACCGACTTCTCCATGTCCTCCTTGACCTCGGCGATGGTGGTGAGCTGGTCGGGGGTCTCCGCGTACGGGAAGGCGTCCTCCAGCTCGCGCTGCCAGGGTGTGTCGGCGCCGAAGGTGTGGCCGGGGGCGGCCATGCGGGCGCTGTAGAGCTTGATCAGGTCGGCGGCGATCTCCTTGACGGCCTTCTTCGCGCGCGCCTTGGTCTTCGTCCAGTCGGCGCCGCCGAGGCGGTGCAGGGTGGGGGCCTCGCCGCCGACGTACTTGGTGATCTGCTCCAGCTGGTCGGTGGGGATGTAGAGGCGGTCGCCGGGCTGGCCGCGCTTGGCGGGGGCGTACTCCACGACCAGGTACTCGCGGGTGGCACCCTGCACGGTGCGCTGCACCATCTCGATGTAGCGGCCGACGCCGTGCTGTTCGTGGACGATGTAGTCGCCCTGCTCCAGGGTGAGCGGGTCGATGGTCTTGCGGCGGCGGGCCGGCATGCGGGCGCCGTCCTTGCCGGCGGCCTTCTGGCCGGACAGGTCGGTCTCGGTGAGGACGGCGATCTTGAGCGCCGGGTCCACGAAGCCGTAGTCGATCGAGCCGCAGGAGACGTGCACCAGGGACGGGCTCAGCTCGGCGAGGTCGGCGTCCAGGCGGGCGGGGACGCCCTCGCCGCCGAGCACCTCCACGGTGCGGGCGGCGGGGCCGTGGGCCTCGGTGACGAAGATCGTGCGCCAGCCGTCGGCGAGCCAGCCCTTGGTGTCGGCGAGGGCCTTGGCGGTGTCGCCGCGGTAGGTGTCGGGGGCGTGCATGCCGAGCTTGAGGGTGTCCGCGTCCAGCTCTTCGTCGGCGGCGAAGGGCGAGACGGACCACCACATCATGTCCAGCTCGCGCGCGTGGTCGCGGACGTCGGCGATGGACCACAGGGAGGCCGCGCCGACGTCGATGGGGGCCTCGCCGCCGCCCGCGGTGGCCGCCCAGGATGCCTGCAGGAACTCCTGGGAGGTGGCGACGAGGTCGGCGGCACGCGTGCGTACCCGCTCCGGGTCGCATACGACGGCCATGGCGCCCTTGGGGAGCACGTCCAGCAGCAGCTCCATGTCGTCGACCAGGACGGGAGCCAGGGACTCCATGCCCTCGACCGCGATGCCCTCGGCGATCTTGCCGAGCAGTTCGCCCAGCTCCGGGTGCTGTTCGGCGAGGGCACGCGCGCGCGTGCGGACGTCCTCGGTGAGCAGGAGTTCGCGGCAGGGCGGGGCCCACAGGCCATGCTCGGCGACTTCGAGGGAGCGCTGGTCGGCGACCTTGAAGTAGCGGATCTCCTCGACGTCGTCGCCCCAGAACTCGATGCGCAGGGGGTGTTCCTCGGTGGGCGGGAACACGTCGAGGATGCCGCCGCGTACGGCGAACTCGCCGCGCTTCTCGACCAGCTCCACGCGCGCGTAGGCGGCGGCCGCGAGGGCTTCCACGACCTCGTTCAGGTCGGCGGTCCGGCCGGTCTTCAGGGACACCGGCTCCAGGTCCCCGAGGCCCTTGACCTGCGGCTGGAGCACGGAACGGATGGGTGCTACGACCACGGAGACCGGGCCGGTCTCGGGGTCGTCGGGGCTCGGGTGGGCCAGGCGGCGCAGGACGGCGAGGCGGCGGCCGACGGTGTCGCTGCGCGGGCTGAGGCGTTCGTGCGGAAGCGTCTCCCAGGAGGGGTACTCCACGACGCCCTCCGGGGGCAGCAGCGAGCGCAGGGCCGCCGCCAGGTCCTCGGCCTCGCGGCCCGTCGCGGTGACCGCGAGGACCGGGCGGGAGGCCTCGCGGGCGAGCGCGGCGATCGCGAAGGGGCGGGCGGCAGGGGGGCCGACGAGGTCGACGTGCATGCGGTTGCCGTCCGCGGCCGCGGTGATCGCTTCCGCGAGGGCGGGGTCCTTGACGACGGCGTCGAGCAGACCGTGCAGGCTCATGGAGGAGGCTTTCCGTCCTGGTGTGGGCAACGCGAAACGCCCGACGCTGGTCGCGGCCGGGGGTGTCCAGCGTACGACGCTGCGCTCGCTGGTGCCGGGGGCTGTGGATAACCCCGCTTGCCGGTTGCCGGTGCTGCAGCGGGCCCCCAGGGGGCTCCGCCCCCTGGACCCCCGCTTGCCCACCCACCCACCCGTCTCGGTCAGCTGGAAAGCGGGCCTCAGGGGGTCCGGCACGGGTGGGTATGAGGCGGCCGGTCCCAGGGGGCCGGAGGGCGGGTGTGTGGTGGGTGGGCGGGTGACTCGGGCCGCGGGCGGGTGGGTGTGAGGCGGGGCCGGTTCCCGGGGCCGTGGGTGGGAGGGCGGGCGGGTGTGAGGCGGCTGGCCCCGGGGGCGGAGGGCGGGTGGGCGGGCGACTCGGGCTGCGGGCGGTTGGGGGTGGCCGATCCCGGGGAGGGAGGGGCGGCGACGCGGGGGGCGCGGGCCGCAGTGGGTTGGCGACTCGGGACGCGGTGGGCGGGCGACTCGGGCTGCGGGCAGCCGGGGTGGGGCGGCCGATCCCGGGGGCCCGGGGCGGTGACGTGGGAAGTGGATGGGGGGTGACGCGGGCCGCAGTGGGCTGGTGACTCGGGCCGCGGCGGGCGGGTGGCCCGGGGGAGGGCTGTGCGATGCGCGTCGGAAGACGGCAAAGAACCCGGCACCGGGAAGTCCGTCAAGACTTCCCGGTGCCGGGTTCTCCCCCGCAACCCCCGTATGCGGTGGTCTTTCCCCGCGCCCCCTGTGCGGTGGGCTTTCCCTGCGAACCCACTGCGCGGTGGCCGTTCCCCGTCCCCGTATGCGGGGCTCGTGCCGTCGGCCGGGCCTCGGGGGTCAGTCCGTGGCGATGGCGTTCAGGACGTTCATGCGGCCGGCGCGGAAGGCGGGGACGAGGGCGGCGAAGAGGCCGACGAAGGCCGAGCCGATGAAGACGGTGGTGATCGTGCCCCAGGGGATCTCCAGGACGTTCAGGCCTTCCAGGGCGAGGAGCTTCTGGGCGGTGGCGCCCCAGCCCATGCCGAGACCGAGGCCGAGGAGGGCGCCGAAGAGGGCGATCACCACGGACTCCAGGCGGATCATGCGGCGCAGCTGGCGGCGGGAGAGGCCGATCGCCCGCATGAGGCCGATCTCGCGGGTGCGCTCGACCACCGACAGGGCGAGGGTGTTCACCACGCCGAGGACGGCGACGATGATCGCGAGCGCGAGAAGGCCGTAGATCATGTTCAGCAGCTGGCCGATCTGGTCCTTCAGGGCCTTCTTGTAGTCGGTCTGGTCGCGCACCACGTACTGCGGGTACTGGTGCAGCGCCGACTTCAGGGCCTTGTAGGCGGCGTCCTTCTGTCCGTCCTTGGCACTGGCGAAGACCAGCACGTCGAGCGGCATCCTGTCGGCCGGAACGTACTTGGCCACCGTGGCGATGGAGGCGTACATCGCGCCCTTGTCGATGACCACGTCGTCGCTGGTGATCGCGCGGACGGTCAGCTTGGCCGTCCTGCCGTCCTTGAAGCCGACCGTGACGGTGGAGCCGAGTTTGATGCCGTGGTCGTTTGCGAAGCCCTCGGGGACGGACATCGAGTCGGGCTTGTAGGCGTCGGCGAGGTTGCCGGCGGCCGTCTTGGTGCGGACATCCTGTGCGTAGGTCGGGTCGGCCGCGTTGATCGTCTCCTTCTTGGCGACCTTGCCGTCCGGGGTGCCGAGGGTGACGTCCAGGAGCTTGTACTCGGTGACCCGCTCCAGGCCCGGCGTGTCCTTGACGGCCTGGACCGCCTGCTTGTTGATGACGTCGCCATTGTCGTTGTCGGCGGCGACGATGAAGTCCGTGCCGACGGTCTTGTCGAGCTGGCTGGTGGCGGAGGCCACCATGGAGGAGCCGACCACCGACAGGCAGGCCACCAGGGCCAGGCCGATCATCAGGGCCGCGCCGGTGGCGCCGGTGCGGCGCGGGTTGCGCAGGGCGTTGCGCTCGGCCATGCGGCCGACGGGGCCGAAGATCCGCAGGACGACCGCGCCGAGGACGCGGACCACGCCGCCGGCCAGCAGCGGGCCGATGACGACGAAGCCGATCAGGGTCAGCACCACGCCCAGACCCAGCCACGAGGAGCCGTCCTTGGCCTTGTCGGCGTGGGCGGCGGCGTACAGGCTCGCGGTGCCGGCGCCGGTGAGGGCCAGGCCGATCAGGGCCCGTACGATCCCGGCCTTGGCGTCGGCCGGGGTGCCCGCGTCGCGCAGGGCGGCCATCGGGGAGATCTTGCCGGCGCGGCGGGCGGGCAGGTAGGCGGACAGGACGGTGACGATCACGCCGAGCAGCAGGCCCACCGCGGGGGTGGTCCAGGCGACGGTCAGGTCGTCGGTGGACAGGTGCATGCCCATCTGGCCCATGAGCTTCATCAGGCCGACGGCGATGCCGATGCCCGCGCCGACGCCGAGCACGGAGCCGATCACGCCGAGCAGCAGCGCCTCGACGAGCACGGACCGGTTGACCTGCCTGCGGGAGGAGCCGATGGCGCGCATCAGGCCGATCTCCCGGGTGCGCTGGGCGACCAGCATGGAGAAGGTGTTGATGATCAGGAAGATGCCGACGAGGAAGGCGATCCCGGCGAAGCCGAGCATCGCGTACTTCATGACGTCCAGGAAGGACTTGACGTCCTTCTGGTTGGCGTCGGCGACCTCCTTGGCGGTCTGCACCTTGTAGGCGTGGCCGAGTTCGGCGGTCACGTTCGCCTTCAGCCGCGCGTCGGTCACGCCCTTGGCGGCGGTGACGTTGACGTTGGTGTACACACCGGTGCGGCCGACCAGGGTCTTCTGGGCGGTCTTCGTGTCCAGGTAGAAGATCGCCGCGCCGGGGTTGGTGACGGTGAAGGTGGCGATGCCGGACACGCGCGCGTGGAACGTGCCGACGGCGCTGATCATGCCGATCTCGTCGCCGAGCTCGAGGTGGTGCTTGTCGGCGGTGTCCGCGTCGACCATGACCTGGTCGGAGCCCTGGGGCGCCCGGCCGGAGGTGATCTTCATGGTGCGGGCGTCGTTGCCGTTCCAGCTGCCGACGATGGTCGGGGCGCCGCTGCTGGGCGAGAGCTTGTCCAGGTCGTGGTCGACGACGGTCACCGAGGTGGAGAACACCGTCCCCTCGGCCTTCGCGACGCCCTCGGCCTTGCGGACCTCGCCGAGCACGGAAGCCGGCATGACCGGCGGCTTGCCCGTACGGGAGGTGGTCTGACCGGTGTCGGAGGAGCCCTTGGCGCTGACCGTCACGTCCGAGGCCGTGGCCTGGAAGAGCTTGTCGAAGGTGGTGTTCATCGTGTCGGTGAACACCAGGGTGCCGCACACGAAGGCGACCGACAGCAGTACGGCGACCGCCGACAGCGCCATGCGGCCCTTGTGCGCGAAGAAGCTGCGCATCGAGGTCTTCATGACGGTCATGACGTGCGCCCCCGGGCGTCGAAGTCCTTCATGCGGTCCAGGACCTGATCGGCCGTCGGCTGGTACATCTCGTCCACGATCCGGCCGTCGGCGAGGTAGAGCACACGGTCGGCGTAGGAGGCGGCGACCGGGTCGTGGGTGACCATCACGATGGTCTGGCCCAGCTCGTCCACCGAGCGGCGCAGGAAGCCGAGGACTTCGGCTCCCGCGCGCGAGTCGAGGTTTCCGGTCGGCTCGTCACCGAAGATGATCTCCGGGCGGGCGGCGAGCGCGCGGGCCACGGCGACGCGCTGCTGCTGGCCGCCGGAGAGCTGGGTGGGCCGGTGCTTGAGCCGGCCGGCCAGCCCGACGGTCTCCACGACCCGGTCCAGCCACGCCTTGTCCGGCTTGCGCCCGGCGATGTCCATGGGGAGCGTGATGTTCTCGATCGCGTTCAGCGTCGGCAGCAGGTTGAACGCCTGGAAGATGAAGCCGATCCGGTCCCGGCGCAGCTGGGTGAGCTTCTTGTCCTTCAGGCCGGTGATCTCGGTCTCGTCCAGGTAGATCTGACCGCCCGTCACGGTGTCGAGACCGGCGAGGCAGTGCATCAGCGTGGACTTGCCGGAGCCCGAGGGGCCCATGATCGCGGTGAACTGGCCGCGTGCGATGTCCACGTCGACGTGGTCGAGGGCGACGACACGGGTCTCGCCGGACCCGTACGCCTTCACGACCTGCCGCGCCCGCGCGGCAACGGCCGTAGGCCCTCCAGTACCCCCGTGCCTGGGAATGGTCACAGCCGATGTCACGGTATGTCTCCTATGTCGGTTGACGAGTCTGCGGATGGCACCGGCAGACCGGTGTGTTCGTTCGGGTACGACGACGAGTCTGGCGGGAGGGGAGGGTGCCGCGCGCTGGTGCGGAGCCCCCTCTTGAAGGGGGGTAAACCCCACCCTCACTGGTGCCGTCAGCCGCCCCCCAGCGGCGTAAAGCCAGGTTAAGGACGACCCGGGGCCGGTCTCGTCCTCCGGGGGGACGAACCCTCCCCGAGCCGTAGTACGGAGAGACCCCTAGGGGAGGTCCACCGCCGGGTGGACGCTCCCTCAGGGTCGGCTCCACCCACCGGCCCAGCCAGCCTCCACCCTCCCGTCGCGTCAGGGTCAAGTCGCGCCCCTCGTGGGAAGCTGTCGTACCGGGATACGTGCATGGGGCATGGGCCGGGGCGGGGGTGTGACGCGCTCGCCCTGGCGGCGAGGAGCACGGGAGGGGATTTCCGGTGGGGAGTACGACACCCGCGATACGCGGCGACGCCACGACACGGCAGGACCCCCGCAAAAGAGGCGCGGTCGTCGCCGCGCTGATGCTCGCGATGGCGCTGGCCGCACTCGACGCCACCATCGTCTCCACCGCCGTACCGCAGATCGTCGGCGACCTCGGCGGGTTCTCCGTCTTCTCCTGGCTGTTCTCCGGCTATCTGCTCGCCGTCACCGTCACCCTGCCCGTCTACGGCAAGCTCTCCGACACCTTCGGCCGCAAGCCGGTCCTGGTCGCGGGCGCCGCCGTGTTCCTGCTGGGCTCGCTGCTGTGCGCCGGCGCCTGGAACATGGCGGCGCTGATCGCGTTCCGGGTCGTACAGGGGCTGGGCGGCGGGGCGTTGCAGGGAACGGTGCAGACGCTGGCCGCCGACCTGTACCCGCTCGCGGAGCGCCCGAGGATCCAGGCCAGGCTGTCCACGGTGTGGGCGGTGTCGGCGGTGGCCGGTCCGGGCCTCGGCGGAGTGCTGGCCGCGTACGCCGACTGGCGCTGGATCTTCCTGGTCAACCTGCCGATCGGCGCGGCCGCGCTGTGGCTGATCGTGCGCCACCTGCACGAACCCGAGCGCGAAAAGGCCGCACGCGCGCGCGTGGACTGGGCGGGCGCGCTCGCGGTGTTCGCGTGCGGCGGGGCCCTGCTGACCGCGCTCGTGCAGGGCGGGGTGGCCTGGGCCTGGCTGTCGGCCCCCTCGCTCGCCCTGTTCGGCGCCGGACTCGCCCTGGCGGGCGCGGTGGTGTGGGTGGAGCGGCGGGCGGCGGATCCGATCATCCCCGGGTGGGTGTGGCGGCGCCGTACGATCGCGGCCGTCAATCTGGCGTTCGGCGCGCTGGGGCTGCTGATGGTGGCCCCGTCGGTGTTCCTGCCGACGTACGCCCAGTCGGTGCTCGGGCTCGGGCCCGCGGCCGCCGGCCTGGTGCTGTGCGTGTGGACGCTGACCTGGTCGGGGTCGGCGGCCGTCAGCCAGCACGTGTACCGGCGCATCGGCTTCCGCGACACCGCGCTGCTCGGCATCGGCATGGGCGCGCTGATCCTGCTCGCCTTCCCGTTCCTGCCGTATCCCGGGTCCTGGTGGCAGCCGACGCTGCTGATGCTCGCGCTGGGCGCGGTGCTCGGGCTGTTCCAGCTGCCCCTCATCATCGGGGTGCAGTCGACCGTGGGCTGGTCGGAGCGGGGCACGACGACCGCTTCGGTCCTGTTCTGCCGGCAGACCGGGCAGACCGTGGGCGCCTCCGTGTTCGGCGCCGTCGCCAACGGGGTGCTGGCCGCGCGGCTGGGCGGGACGGGCGACCTGGAGTCCGTCACGCGCGCGCTGGACGCTGGTACGGCCCCGGAGGCGACGCGGCGGGCGATCGCGGCGGCCGTGCACGCGGTGTACTTCGGCGCGGCGTGCGCGGCGGCACTGGCCTTTCTAGTGCTGCTCGTGGTCGCACCGCGGAGGTTTCCGGTGCGGCAGGAGCAGGGGCGGCAGGAGTAGAGGGCCGGGAGGAGCGGGGGACCGCCCGGGTACGGGTCCCGCCCCGTGGCGCTCCGCCCCAGGTTAACGCGGGTAACACCCGGCGTCGGGGCCTCCGTCGACCCCTTTTCCGACTAGTAAGCGCATACCGACCGGCCAGTTGGGCGAAAACGCCGCGCGGCACCGACCCCGCGAGTAGCGTGCGTGACTCCGCATACCCCCCACTCCCTGCGGTCCGCCGCCACGGACCCGAGCCGCGCAAGGAGCACCGGGATGTCCTACAACCTGCCCTACGACCCACCACACCCCTCGTACTCATCACCCCCCTCGCGCCCCTCGCCCCCCTCCTACTCATCGCACCCGTCGCACCCACCGCAGCCACCCTCGTCCCCCTCCCCCGCCCACCACGCCTACCCCGGCCACCCCACCTACCCCTGGCAGCCGCCGCCCCCGGCGCCGTCCGTCCCGAACCCGGCGCCGGTGCGCGAACCCCTCGGGCACCACAGCGATTTGCGCCTGCTGCGCCGCGCGTACCGCTGGCAGCGGCGCACCGCCACGCTCACCGCGCTCGGCTACTTCACGCTGTTCCTGATCCTGTCCGCGTTCGCCCCGCACGTCATGACGGGCACGGTCGCCGACGGCATCCCCGCCGGGCTGCTGCTGGCCCTGATCCAACTCCCGGTCACCTGGCTGGCGATCGCCCTGTACGAGCACACCGCGCGCCGCCACGTCGACCCGCTCGCGGACCGCATCCGCAAGGAGGCCGAACTGGACGCACGGCGAGGAGCCGCCCGATGACCGGCCTCCCGACCCTCGCCGCCCTGGCCGCCGGCTCCCCCGACGCACCCGGCGCTGCCGGCCCTTCCAGCTCTTCCGGCTCTTCCGGTTCTCCCGGTCTGACGGACCTGACCGGCTTCACCGGCTTCAGCGGCACGGCGCAGGCGATGTCACTGGTCGCCTTCACCACCGTGGCCACCGTCACCCTGCTGCTGTGCGTGATGACCGGCCCGGACCGCGACGACCTCGACGAGTTCTACACCGGCTACGGATCCCTCTCCCCGATGCGCAACGGCCTGGCCATCGCCGGCGACTACATCTCCGCGGCCAGCGTCCTCGGCACGGGCGGGGTGATCGCCCTGTGCGGCTACGACGGTGTCGTCCTCGCCCTCAGTACGGCCCTGTCGCTCATGCTGCTGATGTTCCTGCTGGCCGAACCGCTGCGCAACGCGGGCCGGTTCACCATGGGCGACGCGCTCGCCCGCCGGCTGCCGGGCCGCGGGGTGCGCATCGCGGCCTGTGTCGTGACGATCGCCGCGCTGCTGCCGTTGATGCTGGTCCAACTGGCCGCCACCGGGCAACTGATGGCGTTCGTGCTCGGCTTCTCGAGCGAGGCGCTGGAGACCGGCTGTGTCGTGGGACTCGGCGCGCTGATGATCAGTTACGCGGCGATCGGCGGCATGAAGGGCACCGCGCTCATCCAGATCCTGAAGATCGTGATCCTCCTCGGGTCGGGCGCTGTGATCGCAGCCCTGGTGCTGAACCGCTTCGACTGGGACCCGGGCGCCCTGTTCGACGCGGCGGCGCGGCAGAGCGGGGCCGGACCGGCCTTCCTGCGCTCCGGGCTGGAGTTCGGTACCGGCACCCGCTCCCGCCTGGACATGATCGCCTCGGAGCTGACCGTCGTGCTCGGCGGCGCCTGTCTGCCGCACGTCACCATGCGCATGTACACCGCCTCCAGCGCCCGCCAGGTGCGCCGCTCGATGTCCTGGGCGGTGTCGATCGTGGCCCTGTTCGTGCTGGTCCTCATGGTGGTGGGGTTCGGCGCCACGGCCCTGGTCGGCCGTACGGCGATCGCGGCGGCCGACCCGCAGGGCAACACGGCGTATCTGCTGGGCTCGCGGGCGGTGTTCGGCGCCGAGGTGTCGACGGCGGAGACGTTCCTGTTCACCCTGGTCACCACGGCGATCTTCCTGACCATGCTCGCCTCGGTGGCCGGGATGATCCTCGCCTGCGCCAACTCCCTGGCCCACGACGTGTTCGCCGCCCGGGTGCAGGAGATGCCGGCCCCCCGGGAGATGGCCCTGGCCCGCGTCTCGGCGCTCGCCGTGGGCGTGCCGACGATCCTGCTGGCCACCCTGGTGCAGCATCACAGCCTGCAGCCCCTGGTGACCCTCTCCTTCTGCCTGGGCGCCTCCGCGCTGGCGCCCGCCCTGGTGTACGGCCTGTTCTGGCGCCGCTACACGCGCAGCGGGCTGATGGGCACGCTCATCGGGGGCTCGCTGACCGTGCTGCTGCTCATGCCGGGCACCAATCTCGTCTCCGGCTCGCCGGTCTCGGCGTTCCCGCAGGCCGACTTCAACTGGTTCCCGTTCACCACGACCGGCATCGTCTCCATTCCGGCCGGCTTCTTCTTCGGCTGGCTGGGCACGGTCCTGTCGGGCCGGCGGAAGGCGGAGGAACAGCGGCACCAGTACGAGGCGGTGGAGGGGTGGATCCTGGCGGGGGCGGTACGCAGGGGGAGTTGAGAGCGGCCGCTCTGCGAGGGGTCCCCGCGCCAAGGTCTCCTGCGCCGGGGGCGCCGCGCCCGTCGGCTATTCCAGCGCCGCCGCCTTGCCGCTCAGCGTGATGATCCGGTGCCGTACCTGGTCCATCTGGGCCTGGACGTGGTCCCAGGTCTCGCTGTGCTCGCGCAGCACGCGTTCCGTCTCCTGGGCCGTGCGGTCCGCGTGGTGGCGGGCTTCGGTGCCGATCTCGGCGGCACGCGCGTGTGCCTCCTCCTCGAGGCGGCGCGCGGACTCCTCGGCCTCGCCGAACGCCCGCTCCGCCTCCGCCAGGGCGGCCTGCGCGCGGGAGAGCCGTTCGGCGTTCCGGGCCTCGAACGCGGCCTCCCGTGCGGCCTCCTCGCGCTCGGCGGCGGCCCAGCGCTCGGCCTGTTCCCCGGCCTGCGCGGTGAGGACGGTGGTGGTGTGCTGTCGTACCTCGCGCAGTACGACGAGCGCCTCCCCGCGCCCCTGCTTCACCTCGCGCCGGGCCTCGATGCGCAGGGCGTCCGCCTCGGCGCGCGCTGCGATCAGCCGCCGGCGGGCGTGTTCCGCGGCCTCCGCGCGGAGCGCGTCCGCGGCTTCCTCCGCCGCCCGGCGCACGCCGAGGGCCTCGACCTCCGCCTGCGCGACCTGCTCCCGCGCCGCGCGCCGGGCCTTCTCACGCACCTCCGCGGCCTCCTCCAGCGCGAGGTGGAAGAGCCGTTGTGCGCGCTCCCCGAGCGTCTCGTACGCCTGCGGCGCGAGCCCTGCGACGACCTCGCGCAGCCGCACGGCCTCCGCCTCCATGTCCTTGGCGAGGACGGTCAGCCGGGCGGCGCGCTCCCACGCGGCGTCCCGGTCCCGCGACAGCGCCTGCGTGTAGGCGTCGACCTGGTCGGGGCGGTAGCCGCGCCCCCGGACGGTCACGAAGCCGTGCGGCGTATTCGATGCGCTGCTCACCCTGGGAACCCCTCTCCACCGGACATACACGACAGGACGATTTCGCGCATATCTTGATGGATAGGGCATAAGTGTTCACAACGCGACACTCCGCAGGCATGTCACGGTCGGCATCGGACTTCATCTGCCCGGAACGCGCACGCCGTGAGCACGCCGTGACCGACCCGGCGACCCCGCACCCGGCGAGGGCCGCCGTCAGCACCTCTCCCGCACATCACCCCCGAGGGTGATGCTCATGCTGCGGACGGCCTCAGGTACCGGGTGAGGACGGCGGCGCCGACCCGCTCCGCCGACACACACTCCAGATCGGCGGGCGGACCCCCCGCCGGGAACAGCCGCCGGCCCTCCCCCAGCACGACCGGGAACGTCAGCAGCCGGTACTCGTCGACCAGGCCGGCCCCCATCAGCGCCTGCACCACCGAGAGGCTCCCGGTGACGACCACGTCCCGCCGCTCGGCCCGTACGGCCTCCACGAGATCGCTCTCCACCAGGCGCGAGGGAGACCACTTCGACACGTCGGGCGCGGTACGGGAGACGACCAGCTTCGGTACGGCGTTCATCCGCGCGGAGAACGGGTCCTCCCGCCCCGGCCACAGCCCCGCGAACAGCTCCCAGGTCGTACGGCCCAGCAGCAGGACCCCCTCGTCCAGCACCCTGCCGAGGCGGAACTTGTCCCCGGCCACGGCCTCGGGGCCGTGCCGGAACGCCCAGCCTCCGTACGGCGTTCCCGCGGACCCGTCCGGGTCGGACACGATCCCGTCCAGGGTGATGAACTCGATGACGACGACACTCACGGCACTGGTCCCTTCGCTCGGCTGCTTCACCGGTACGTACCGGCGGCACCCCACGGACTCATCGCGCCCGGCGGAAAGTCGAGGAAAAAACCCCGGCGGGGTCCGACAGACCGAGCCGTCACCCCAAGGGGACCTGCGGGAACGCGGCCAGTACGCGTGGGTCCGCGAACACGACGTTGCGCGCGACACGGCCACCCGTGACCGTCAGGAGCTGGAGGGTGTGCAGACGGTGGCCGCCGCCGGGCTCGGGAGCGTACGCCGCGAGCGCCGCCTGCGTGTTGGCCGCCACGCGCTCCATCCGCCAGCCCGTGCCGCGCAGCGCGAACACCCGCTCCATGAACCGGCCGTAGTCGCGACGGCCCCGGTACCACAGCGGCACCGGCGGCATCTCCAGGACCGCGTCCTCGGTGAGCAGCCGTACGAGCGCCGGGACGTCGGCCGCCTCGAAGGCGCGCACGTACCGCTGGACGACGGCCCGCACCTCGGGATCGCCCGGCTCGGTCACCTCGCCGGCCCCGCCGGCCCCGCCCTCGCGCGCGAGCGCCGAACGGGCCCGTTGCAGCGCGCTGTTGACCGCGGCCACCGACGTCCCCAGCTGATCGGCGACCTCGGCGGCGGAGAACTCCAGCACCTCGCGCAGCACCAGCACGGCCCGCTGCCGCGCCGGCAGCAGCTGCAGCGCCGCCACCAGCGCGAGCCTCAGGTCCGCGCGCGCCTCCAGGTCGAACCGCGCCTCGGGGAACGGCTCCAGCCACGGCACGTCGAGCGCCGGCGTGAGCGGTGCCCCCGGATCCTCGCTCGGCGCCCCGAGCCCCGACGGCAGCGGGCGGCGGGCCCGGCCCTCGAGCGCGGTCAGGCAGGCGTTGGTCGCGATCCGGTACAGCCAGGTCCGCACGGACGCGCGCGCGGGGTCGTACCGGTCCCTGGCCTTCCAGGCCCGCAGCATCGTCTCCTGCGTCAGGTCCTCGGCCTCGTGGAAGGAGCCCAGCATGCGGTAGCAGTACGCCACCAACTCGCCCCGGAACGGCTCCAAGTCCACCCGCCCATCTTGCCCTCCACGCGCGCGTGAAGGGCAAGATGTGACCCGATTCCTGGGACGCGGACTACAGCAGTCCGTCCCACATCTGCTCCAGCAGCACCGACCACCAGCTCTCCGGCGAGCCGAGCGCCGCCGGGTCCAGGGCGGCCAGCTGCGCCTGGAAATCGACGGTCCAGCGGCCCGCCTGCTCCTGGTTCAGCCCGAACCGCAGCCGCCACATCCGGCCCAGCAGCGCGAGACAGCGCACGAACTCCGGCAGCCCGGTGTTCACGAACTGCGGCGGCACCGGAGCACCGCCCGGACCCGCCTCCACCGGTACGGCGACGATGTTCGCGGTGCCGTACTGCACACAGATCGCCCGGCCGAAGTCCGTACCCATGACCAGGTACGAGCCCGCGTCCGCGGCCGGCTGCACACCGCGCTCGGCCGCCAGCTCCGCCAGCGTCGGCACCGGACGGCCCGGCTGCGCCTGCGCCCAGAAGAACGGGCCCATGTCCACCGGCAGACCGGCCACCACCAGCGTGTGCGCCACGACCGGCGGCACGCCCTGGCGCGACACCGCCTGCTGCTCGAACCGGAAGACCCCCGGCCCGAACACCGCGGCCAGCTCCGGCCCGATGGCCTCCGGCGGGACCGGCGGCGCCGCCTGCACCGGAGGCAGCGGCGCCCGCACCGGCCCGGGCCGCGCGGGACCGTCCGCCACCTGGTGCAGCTCACCCTGGTGCGCGAGCAGTTGCTGCATGCCCTGCTGACGGCTCGCGTGGTCCGTGCCGTACGGCGCGATGCTCGTGATCCGCGCCTGCGGCCACTGCTCCCGGATCATCCGCGCGCAGTACGCGCCCGGCAGCTCGCACGACTCCAGCTCCGTGTGCAGCTCCAGCACCTGGTCCGGCGGCACGTTCATCGAGCGCAGCTCGTGGAAGATCTGCCACTCCGGGTGCGGCGTGCCCGGCGCCGAACGCCGGATCAGCTGCTGCTCCGAGCCGTCCTGCGCGCGGTAGCGCAGCACGGCCTGATAGCCCGGTCCCACCGTCGGCTGCCCCTGCTGCGGGTAGCCGTACGCCGGGGGCTGACCCGGCATCGCCCCACCCGGCGGCGGCATCGCGCCCGGCGGCATCCCGCCCGGCGGCATCGGCTGCGGGGCGCCCGGGAAGCCGGGGGCGCTGGGCGCGCCCGGCATACCCGGGGCGCCGGGAGCGCCGGGGCCGGGCGGCGGGGGCGGAGGCATGCCAGGACCGCCCACGGGGGGCGCGGCCAGCATGGTCTCGGCGTGGTGCACGGCACCCTGCCCGACACCCTGCCCGGCTCCCGGAACACCGGGGACGCCAGGCGCACCGGGAGCACCAGGCACGCCCGGTGCCGCCGGAGGCTGGGGTGCGCCGGGGGCGGCAGGAGGCTGCGGCGCGCCGGGGGCGTGCGGCACGCCCGGGGCGCCCGGAGCCACGGGGGCGCCGGGCGGGTTCGGCATACCCGGGGCGCCCGGAGACTGCGGCGAGCCCCCTCCCATCTGACTCGGGTCGGCCAGCATCGTGGCCGCGTGGTGCACACCGCCCGGAGGCGTGCCACCAGGAGCACCCGGCGCACCGGGCGGGTTCGGGGCACCGGGCGGGTTCGGGGCACCCGGAGCATGCGGCGCGTCCGGCGCCCCGGGCCCGTCCGGCCCGAGGGACGACACCAGTTGCGTCGGCACGTAAGCGCCCGCGGGCGCACCAGGCGCACCAGGCGGAGGCGGAGTGGCCGTGCCCCCCGGGCGCGCGCCCGGCGCACCGGGGGCGCCCGGCGGCGGAGGCGGCGTACCCAGCCCACCGCGCCCCTTGCGGGGCGGCGGCGCGGCCTTGCTCGTCGCGGCGTCGGCGATGTCCCCCGCGTTCGGCGCGAGCGGCCGGCCCGCGGCACCCGGCCCGGTCGGCGGCTGCGACGCGTCCGGCGCACCGCCCGGCCCCGGCGGATAGCCGTACCCGGGAGCACCCTGCGGACCGCCCGGGACACCCGGCTGCGCACCGGGACCCTGCGGATAGCCGTACGTCGGCCCAGCGGGCGCGGGCGGAGGCGTACTTCCCTGCGGCACACCGGGAACAGCCGGGGGCACACCCGGAGTTCCGGGCGCGGCGGGGTACGCGGGAGCGCCCGGCGGAGGCGTACTTCCCTGCGGCACACCGGGAACGGCCGGAGGCGCACCCGGAGTTCCGGGCGCCGGCGAGTAGGCGGGCCCGCCCTGCACAGGCGCTCCCGACGCGTTCGAGGGGTCGAACGCGGGCGCGACCGCCGTGGCCGGCAGTTGGCTGCCGCCCGACATCAGCGCCGTCTTCGCGTCCGGGGCGGCCGTCGGCGGCTGCCCGGGCACGTCGTCCACATCGCTCAGCGGCGGCGCGAACACCGTCGCGGGCAACGGCACCGAACGGTCCTCGCCCGCATCCGCGTTGGTGTCCGTACCGGCCCACGGCGTGGCCCCGGCAGGCGCCTCCGGCGCACCGCTCCCGGTGCCACCGGGCGTACCCACGCCGCCCGTTCCAGCCGGCGCGGGCACCCCGGCCCGCGTCTCGGCAAGGCCACCGCCCACACCGACAGAACCGGAACCGACACCGGAACCGACACCGGGCCCAGCGCCGACATCGGCACCAGCACCCGCACCCGACGCATCCGCACCCGCGACCGAATCCGCCGCACCCGAGCCCGAGCCCACGCCGGAACCCGCACCCGAGCCCGCGTCCACACCCGAGCCCGACGTCTCACGCCGCCGGTCCGGAATCCCCAGCTTGTCCGCCGCCTCCTGCAACCACTCCGGCGGACTCAGCAGGAACGACGTCTGGTTCAGATCCACCCGGGCCGGGGCCGGCGCCGGCACCGCGTCCTCGACCTCGTCGGGGCGGCCGTACTCCTCCTCGTACCGGCGGATCACCTCACCCACCGGCAGCGCCGGCCACAGCGTGGCCTCCCCGCTGTCCCGGGCGATCACCAGCCGCTGGCCGCCCGCGTCCGAACGCGGCCCCTCCGCGCGGTCCTCGCCCCACACCACGAAGCCCAGCTCGAACTCCCGCACCCGCACCTCACGATGCTGGTACGCCGGGACGTCCCCGTTGATCCACTCCTCGGCGCGCTCCTGCGCCTGTGCAAACGTCACCATCGCCCGAAGCTCACTCCCCCACCGACGCCGTGGACACCGGGACGGCGCGCGCGAAGCCGCCGTCCACCATCAGGTTCGCCACCGTCTCCAGCTCCGGCGGATCGCCGGCCAGCCGCGACAGGAACGCGTCGAAGTCGTCACCGCACGGCAGCAACAACCGCTCCACCCGCTCCGCGGGCGACCACGACGGATCCACGTCCCGCACGTCGTCGTACGCGCAGAACCACACCGAACCGGCCCGCTCGCCGCGCACCTTCACCGCGAGCAGACCACCCTGCACGAACGCGACGCCCAGGTAATCCTTCGTCAGATGGTCACGCAGACACTTGTTCACATACACGAGGTCGTTGACCGCCGCCTCGTCCCGCACCGTGAAGAACGGCTGGTCCAGCAGCAGCCCCAACTGGGCGTCCAGCGCGGCACCCACCGGCGCGCACCCGCCCGCCGCCTTCAGGAACGTGCGGTAGGCACCCGGCAGGCGATAGCCGAGATCCTCCTCGACGCCCTGCACCTGCGACTCCGTCACCGCCACACCGGACTTCGGCAGCCCGAAGTGCGCCGGACGCGTCTCGTTCAACGGCCGCGTACCGCGCTTGGCATGGTCCACCGACGCCGTCGCCACACCGCCGTGATGCCGCAGCAACGCCTTCACCTCGACCGGAACCAGCTCCAGCCGCCGCGTGCCCGCCACGTGATGCCACGTCCAGCCGTGCGGCGTCGCCACATCCGGCACCGTGTCCCACAACTCGTGACCCGACGCCGCCAGCGCCGCGTTCGCGGACACGTAGTCCGTCAGCCGCAACTCGTCGACGCCGAAACCCTCCGGCGGCTCGGCGATCTCCGCCGCCGCGCGCGCGTAGGGCGCGAAATCGGGGTAACCGCGCTCGTCGACCCGTACCCCTCTGGGGTGACGCGCCGCCCGCACCGGATCCGGGAAATGCACGACCTGCCCGGCATAGGCCGCGTTCGGCGGCGCGGCTTGCTGCCCGAGCCGACCTGTCGTCATGGCGGTTGCCCCCTGCGGCACTCTGTACGAGCCGACACCGCGCCCTGTCCGGCGCGCCCCGACCCGTATCCGACTGTCTCTCCAACGTCACCGACGCATTGACCGCGCCCATCGCGGTGCCGACAGCCTATGCGGTACGCGCACCCCGGTCACCGGCCCACCGGCCCCCTCCCCACGTCCACCCCACCTCCACCCTCTCTCCACTCCACCCCCTCCGTGACCAGCCGTCACCCCACCGTGACAGCCAGCTCGGACCCTGGCGTGTCGCACCGCCCCAGCTTCCGCACCAGCCACGGCATTTGGCACTCTGTGTCCTTCGGGGGGATGCCCGGGGAGGGGAAGACGATCATGAACACGATGCAGACCGGAGGTAGTGACGTGCGGGCCGGCGACCCTCGCATCGGCTGGAGCGGCACCGACACAGCCCCCGCCCCGACCCTGCTGCACCGCCGCGACGGCATCCTGCCCACCGTCGCCGCCGCCCTCTCCGTCCGCGGCGCCACCCTCACCGGCACCGCCGCCCGCGGCGACCACCCCCCGCCGCTGCACCCCCTCGTCCAGGACTTCCTCGACACCCTCACCAGCACGCAACGCGACCGCTTCACCGGCCGCTGCGCCGAGACCATCCTCATCTCCCGGCACATCGCCGCCGCCGACGCCGCCCGCAGCAAACGTGCCGCCCGCAAACCCATGACCAACGGCGAGGCGCGCAAAACTCTCAAACAGGCCAAGCTCACCGCCCGCCGTATACGCGAGGACGGCGACCCGCTGCACGGCAGCTTCGCCACGCCCTGCCGGGCCTGCACCGCCCTCAGCGCCCACTTCGGCGTCCGCATCGTCGACCCCGCCACAGCCGACGACTAGCACCCCGGCCGACCCGGCTCCCCCTCCGGCGTCTGGTCCCGCCAGGACCCCGGCCCGCCAGGACCCGTATCCGGATCCCCGAACCACCCAGTCACCACGAATCACGACGATCGACGATCGAAGGGCAGATGCACCCCGACCGCGCCTCGACCACCCGCTTCCCCGTCCCCGTCGACGCCGCCCTGCGCGCAGCCGGCTGGCAACCAGGACGCTGGGACATAAAGCAGGCCGAAATCTGGGCCGACACCCTCCGCGAGCACACCTCACCGGCCGGGCACCGCCACACCGTCTTCCCCGCCGCCGTCGAGGCCTGGGCCGAATTCGGCGGCCTGCGCGTCACCCCCACCGGCACCGGCCGTCAGGTCGCCCCCGCTGCCCTCCACCTCGACCCGCTGCACGGACTCCACCTCGCCCGCACCCTGGGCGACCTCGGCCGCGCCCTCGGCACCGAGATCAGCCCCCTCGGCGAGGAGACCGACACCGCCGCCCTCCTCGCCATCGACAGCGAGGGCCGCGTCTACACCGTCGACCACACCGGCGACTGGTACGTCGGCCCCACCATCGACCACGCCCTGACCAGCCTCATCGCCGGCACCGAACCCGTACGCCTCACCGTGGCCTGACCCACCGCCCCGCCTGACCCACCGCCTGGCCTGACCCACCGCCCCGGCCTGCGCCGACGGAATCACCGCCTACGCCGCCGGAATCACCGCCGACACCCGGAAACCCCCCGCATCCGTCGGCCCCGACACGAACACACCGCCCAGCGCCACGACCCGCTCCCGCATCCCCACCAGGCCATTGCCGCCCGACGGCAACCGCGCCGCCGACGCCGACCCCGGCTCCTGCGGCGGCTCGTTCTCCACCTGCATCGCGATCTCCGCCCGCCGATGCGCCAGCCGCACATGCGTCTTCGCACCCGCCGCGTGCTTGTGGACGTTCGTCAGCGCCTCCTGCACCACCCGGTACGCCGTCTGCTCGACCGCCGCCGCGTACGAACGCACCTCACCCTCGACCGTCAGACGCACGACCATTCCGGCCGCCTCCGACTGCCCGATCAGCTCCTCCAGCTCCGACAGACACGGCCCGTCCGCGCCCGCCTCGGCCGCCTCCTCGGCATCCGCCCGCGACGCCGCCTCGGCCGCAGCCAGCCCCACCGCGGCCAACGGCACCGACGCCGAACGCCGGTCCACACCGTCCCCCGCCCGCAGCACGCCGAGCATCTCCCGCAGCTCGGTCAACGCCTGCCGGCCCATGTCCCCCACCAGCGCCGCGTTCTTCACGGCCTTCTCGGGGTCCTTCCGCGCCACCGCCTGCAACGCCGCCGCGTGCACCACCATCAGGCTCACCCGATGCGCGACCACGTCGTGCATCTCACGCGCGATCCGCGTCCGCTCCTCGTTCCGCGCCCACTCGGCACGCTCCTCCGCCCGCTCCGCGAGCAACTGGAGCTCCCGCTCCAGACTGTCCGCCCGCTCCCGCAGGCTCTCCATCAGCCGGCGCCGCGCACCCACGTACAGACCGAGCAGCAACGGCGGAGCCGTCAGTCCGAGGGACGTCGTGATCGAAGCGAAGGGGACGAACCAGTCGCCGAGGGTCAAGTCCCCCCGCGCCATGTCCTGCCGCACCCGCACGAACGTCACGATCATCGTGCCCAGCAACGACATCCCCGCGAGCGCCACGATGATCCGCCGCGGCAGCTCGCACGCCGCCAGCGTGTACAGGCCGACGATGCCCATCAGGAAGCCCATCTGGGCCGGCGTGATCGCGATGGCGACCAGCACGACGGCGATCGGCCACTTCCGGCGCAGCAGCAGCATCGAACCGGCGATCAGCCCGAAGACGATCCCCAGGGACACCGGAATACCCGCGTCCCGGGCGAACGGAATGCCCTCCGCTCCGCACTCCACGGCGGACACCAGCGCGAGGCTCCCGTCGAGCACCGCACTGCGCCACCTGGCCCACCACCACGGGCCGGTCAGGCCCCTGGCATGGTCTTCCCCCGTCGTGGTCATGCCCTCCAGCGTACGGGCGCGGGCAACGGCATTTCCGGTGACTTTCGCCTACTGGCCTGGACCACACTCCGTAACCGGACGAACTCGAAACCCACCGGAATCCCTCGAACTGCTGAACCCCCTCCCGTTCGACCCTGGAACGCGGCGTTCCGGCCGGACGGTATGCGTATGACACATGCACCTGGCAAATACGCCGACTTCGAGGGCCTACGGAAGCAGGCGGTCGCCCTGCGCCGGGCCGGCTACAGCCTCCGGCAGATCCGGGACGAACTGAAGATCTTCAACAACGACATCCTCAACCAGCTGGTGAAGGGGGAACCGCCACCTGAGTGGACCAAGCGGCCGAGGGCCAAGGACGATCTGCGGGAGAGGGCACGGGAGCTGCGGCTGCAGGGATGGACGTACGACCAGATCGAGGCGGAGCTGGGCTGCTCACGAAGCTCGGTGTCGCTGTGGGTGCGGGATCTGCCGAGGCCCGAACCTCGGTACACGCCGGAAGAGCAGCGAGCACTCATGCATGAGGGGCTTGCAAAGCGCCGCGCTGCAGAGCACGAGAAGCGCAAGGAGTCGAAGATCGCAGCCCTCAAGGACATCGGAGAACTGACGGACCGCGAACTGTTCATGGCGGGGGTCGCGCTCTATTGGGCGGAAGGCTCGAAGAGCAAGCCGTACGACCGACGCGAGCGAGCGGTCTTCGTGAACAGCGACCCGGGCGTGATCCGTACCTACCTCGCATGGCTGGACCTGCTCGATGTGGACCGGAAGCGCCTGACCTTCCGCGTACTCATCCATGAGTCGGCGGACGTCGAGGCAGCCCACCGCTACTGGGCCGCCGTCGCCGACGTGGATGTGTCGGTCTTCGCCAAACCGACCCTGAAGAGGCACAACCCCAAAACAGTCCGCAAGAACACCGGTGACGACTACCACGGTTGCCTGGTCATCGTCGTCTCCCGGAGTGCCCACTTGTACAACCGCATCGAAGGCTGGTGGAGCGGAATCGTGGCCCAGGCGCAGGCACGTCTCGGGTAAGGTCTGAAGCGCTGTCCCCCGTGGTGTAACTGGCAGCACACTGGTTTTTGGTACCAGCAGGACAAGGTTCGAATCCTTGCGGGGGAGCCCACAGCACACAAGAGCCAGGCTCGGGCCCTGACCTCACCGTCAGGGCCCGCACTCATACCGCCCGAAACTCCCCCCGGTATCCTTCGGCTGTCACCCCCACCCATCCAGAGCCGAAGGGCAACCCCGTGAGCGCCATTCGCCCGGCAGCCGTCGTCGTTCTTGCAGCGGGTGAGGGCACCCGTATGAAGTCGGCCACACCGAAGGTCCTGCACGAGATCTGCGGCCGTTCCCTGGTCGGTCATGTGCTGGCCTCGGCCCGTGAGTTGGACCCCGCGAACCTGGTGGTCGTGGTGGGCCACGCCCGGGAGCAGGTCACCGAGCACCTGACGGCGATCGACCCGGGTGTGCGCACGGCCGTGCAGGCGCAGCAGAACGGGACGGGGCACGCCGTTCGGATGGCGCTGGAGGAGCTGGGCGGGTCCGTCGACGGGACCGTGGTGGTCGTGTGCGGTGACACCCCCCTCCTCACCGGGGAGACGCTCGCGCACCTCGCCGCCACCCATCACGCCGACGGCAACGCCGTGACCGTCCTCACCGCCGAGGTTCCGGACGCCACCGGGTACGGCCGGATCGTGCGGGACGAGGCGACCGGTGCCGTGACGGCGATCGTGGAGCACAAGGACGCGACGGACGTGCAGCGGGCGATCCGGGAGATCAACAGCGGGGTGTTCGCGTTCGACGGGCAGTTGCTGGCGGACGCGCTGAAGAAGGTGCGGACGGACAACAGCCAGGGTGAGGAGTACCTGACGGACGTGCTCGGGATCCTGCGGGAGGCCGGGCACCGGGTGGGTGCTTCCGTGGCCGCCGACCACCGGGAGATCGCGGGGATCAACAACCGGGTGCAGCTGGCCGAGGCGCGGCGCACCCTCAACGACCGGCTTCTCACGCGCGCGATGCTCGACGGCGTGACCGTGGTCGACCCGGCCTCCACCTGGGTGGATGTGACGGTGACGTTCGAGCAGGACGCCGTGGTGCATCCGAACACGCTGCTGACGGGGTCGACGCAGCTGGGTGAGGGTGCCGAGGTGGGTCCGAACTGCCGGCTGAAGGACACCCGGGTGGGTGCGGGGGCGCGGGTGGACAACACGGTGTCGGACGGGGCGCGGATCGGTGAGCGGGCGTCCGTGGGGCCGTTCGCGTATCTGCGGCCCGGTACGCGGCTCGGGGTCAAGTCCAAGGTCGGTACGTACGTGGAGACGAAGAACGCGTCGATCGGCGAGGGCACGAAGGTTCCGCATCTGTCGTACGTGGGGGACGCCACGATCGGCGAATACTCGAACATCGGTGCGGCGAGTGTGTTCGTGAACTACGACGGCCAGGAGAAGCACCACACGACGATCGGGTCGCACTGCCGGACCGGTTCGGACAACATGTTTGTGGCTCCTGTCACGGTCGGGGACGGTGCGTACACCGCCGCCGGGTCCGTGATCACGAAGGACGTACCGCCCGGTTCGCTGGCCGTGGCCCGTGGTCAGCAGCGGAATATCGAGGGTTGGGTGGCTCGGAAGCGCCCTGGGAGTGCGGCCGCGAAGGCGGCCGAGGCGGCGTCCGGGCAGGGCGGGAGCGAGGGCTGATCGGAAACGGGTGCGCCAAACACGGCGTACCGTGATAAGTGCACACCCGCACCCCTACCAGCTGATACGGCCTCTCATGCCCAGCCGAGAGGTCGCCGAGCAGCCGGCTTGGCTGAGACACCTCTGAGGAGACAGTGCTGTGACCGGGATCAAGACGACCGGCGAGAAGAAGTTGATGTTCTTCTCCGGCCGCGCCCACCCCGAGCTTGCCGAGGAGGTCGCCCAGCAGCTGGGTGTCGGGGTCGTCCCGACGAAGGCCTTCGACTTCGCGAACGGCGAGATCTACGTCCGGTATCAGGAGTCGGCGCGTGGTGCCGACTGTTTCGTGATCCAGAGCCACACGGCTCCGATCAACCAGTGGATCATGGAGCAGCTGATCATGATCGACGCGCTGAAGCGTGCGTCGGCCCGCTCCATCACGGTGATTGTGCCGTTCTACGGTTACGCGCGGCAGGACAAGAAGCACCGTGGTCGTGAACCGATTTCGGCGCGTCTGATCGCGGATCTGATGAAGACCGCGGGTGCGGACCGGATCCTGACGGTGGATCTGCACACGGATCAGATCCAGGGCTTCTTCGACGGCCCGGTGGATCACCTGTTCGCGCTGCCGCTGCTGGCGGACTATGTGGGCGCGAAGGTGGACCGGGACAAGCTGACGGTGGTGTCTCCGGACGCGGGGCGTGTGCGGGTGGCGGACCGGTGGTGCGACCGGCTCGGTGCGCCGCTGGCGATCGTGCACAAGCGGCGCGACAAGGACGTGGCGAACCAGGTGACGGTCCACGAGGTCGTGGGCGAGGTCAAGGGTCGTGTGTGTGTCCTGGTGGACGACATGATCGACACGGGTGGCACGATCTGCGCGGCGGCGGACGCGCTGTTCGCGCACGGTGCGGAGGACGTCATCGTCACGGCCACGCACGGTGTGCTGTCCGGCCCGGCCGCGGACCGGCTGAAGAACTCGCGGGTGAGTGAGTTCGTGTTCACGAACACGCTGCCGACGCCGGGTGAGCTGGCTGCGGATCTGGACAAGATCAAGGTGCTGTCGATCGCTCCGACGATCGCGAGCGCGGTGCGTGAGGTGTTCGAGGACGGTTCGGTGACGAGCCTGTTCGACGAGCAGTGAGGTTTCTGCGGCCCCGCCGGCCTGGTTCGGTGCGGTAGCCGAAGATCCTTTTGAGTGCGGCCTCCCGGTCCGAGTAGACTGCTTCAGTTGCTCGGCGAGGGAGGCCGTACGCGTGTGTACGGCGGTCCGTTATCGACGCGCTCTTCGTAGCAGGCCGTTCGTGGCCGGGTGACCACGTCCGTTCGAGTTTCTACGAGGAGTGATCCACATGTCCGAGGTGAAGATCAGCGCCGAGTCGCGCACCGAGTTCGGCAAGGGTGCCGCCCGTCGTATCCGCCGTGAGAACAAGGTTCCCGGTGTGCTGTACGGCCACGGTTCCGAGCCGCTGCACCTGACCCTGCCGGGCCACGACCTGCTGCTGGCGCTGCGCACGCCGAACGTCCTGATCTCCCTGGACATCGACGGCAAGACCAACGAGCTGGCGATCCCGAAGGCCGTGCAGCGCGACGCCATCAAGGGCTTCCTCGAGCACGTCGACCTGCTGCTGGTCAAGCGCGGCGAGAAGGTCACGGTCGAGGTTCCGGTCGTCGCCGAGGGCGAGCTGGCCCCGGGCGGCAACCTGCTGGAGCACGTCCTGAACGCGCTGCCGGTCGAGGCCGAGGCCACGCACATCCCCGAGGCGTTCACGGTGTCCGTGGAGGGCCTGGCGGCCGGTGCCTCCGTCCTCGCCAAGGACGTCGCGCTGCCGTCCGGTGTCTCGCTGGCCGTCGAGGAGGACGCGGTCGTCCTTCAGGTCCTGCAGGCGCAGGTCGAGGAGGCCGTGGAGGGCGAAGCGGCCGCCGAGGGCGAAGAGGCCGCCGAGGCCTGATCCTCGTCGTCATCGTTTGGTCAGCCGCTGTTCCCGTCCGGGGCAGCGGCTGGCGCATATCAAGGACGCCTGTCAGGGCGTATCAAGGAGACATGGACGTGACCACCCCCGCAAGCGCACCCTGGCTCGTCGTCGGGCTCGGCAACCCCGGGCCGGAGTACGCCATGAACCGGCACAATGTCGGGTTCATGGTGGTGGATCTGCTCGCGGAGCGGATCGGGGGGAAGTTCAAGCGGGCCGGGAAGGCTCAGGCGCAGGTGCTGGAGGGCCGGATCGGTCCCGTGGGTCCCGCGAACCGTCGTGTCGTCCTCGCGAAGCCGATGTCGTACATGAACCTGTCCGGCGGTCCGGTGAACGCGCTGCGGGACTTCTACAAGGTGCCGGTGGCGAACATCGTGGCGATCCATGACGAGCTGGACATCGACTACGGCACGCTGCGGCTGAAGCTGGGCGGCGGTGACAACGGGCACAACGGTCTGAAGTCGATGACGAAGGCGATGGGCGCGGACTACCACCGGGTGCGGTTCGGGATCGGCCGGCCGCCGGGGCGGATGCAGGTCGCGGACTTCGTGCTGAAGGACTTCTCGTCGGCGGAGCGCAAGGAGCTGGACTACTTCGTGGACCGGGCGGCGGACGCGGTGGAGTGTCTGGTGTCGGAGGGGCTGGAGCGGGCGCAGAGCGCGTACAACTCCTGACTTGTCCGCCCATGCGGTGCACCGGAGTTGACCGGCCCGGCCGGGATGGCCAATGATCCCGGCCATGCCTGCCACAGCCACCACTGCTCGCCAGGCCTCCGTGACCGCGTTGCGGTTCGGGCGGGTCGCGGCGATGGGTGCGGTCGCCGCGTTGATCCTGTTCGCCGGGGTGTGGGGTTCCTGGGGGACCGCGCAGCACGTGATGCTGACCAAGGGGCGTGAGCGCGGCATGGTCCGGGTGACGGACTGTACGCACGAGGTGTGCAGCGGGCCGTTCACGCCGGGGTCCGAGGGGGCGCGGGCGCGCGGGCGGGTGGAGATCGCGAAGACGGTCGCGGTGCGCGAGGGTCAGACGTACGACGTGGTCCTGAAGCCCGGCACGGCGGACGCGGTGCGTTCGGGGCCGGCCGGGATCCTGTACGCGTGGCTGCCGCTGGCCGGCGCGCTGGTGCTGGCCTCGGTGGTGGTCGCGGGCGGGATGCGGTTGTCGCGGGTGGCGTGGGTGCTGGCGGTGTCGGGGGTTGCGCTGCTGACGGCGGCTTTCGTGACTCTGTGAGGGGTTGGGGCGTTCTTCACGTCTGTGAGGGGTCAGGGTGTTGCCTGTTCGTGATTGACCGGCGACCTGGCGGAGCTCGAAGCTGTAGCGCCCCCTCCACATCTTCCCCGTTCGCCACTCGAAGATGGACCAACCCCATGCGTACCCTCTTCCGCGCCGGCGCGCTGACCGCCGGTGTTTCGGCGGCGCTGCTGTGTGCCCCCGTCGCTCATGCGACGGCTCCCGGCGACAACGGCACCGTCAAGATCCACGATGCCCGAACCGGCGAGGAACTGCGCCGGAACGAGCCGCACGTGTGCACGTTCTACCTGGACGCCTTCGGCTTCGACGGCGGGCAGCAGGTCGACTGGCACATCGAGGCCTGGGCGCCGACGGCCGCCACGAAGGGTGAGACCGTGAAGTCCGGTGCTCTCACCCTGGACGCGGACGGCCATGGCCGTACCGAGGACATGTCGCTGTCGGACGGACACTACAAGCTGTTCTGGAACTTCGAGGGCGAGAAGGGCGCCGCCAAGCACAAGGTGTTCTGGACGGACTGCTCGGACTCGCAGGGCGGAGGTGGCGGCTCGGAGTCCTCCGCGCCGTCCGCTTCGGAGTCGGCCTCCCCGTCGTCCCCGTCCTCTTCGTCGCCCTCGTCCGGTACGGCGCCCAGCGCGGCCGTCTCGCAGACTCCGGGCTCCTCCCCGTCCGCTCAGGGAGAGGGCGGCGACCTCGCCGAGACCGGCAACGGTGCTCCGGTGGGCCTGCTGTCGGCCGGGGCTGCGGCGCTGGTCGGCGTGGGCGGCTACCTGGTGGCCCGCCGCCGGAAGGCCCAGCGCGGCTGAGGCCGGCGCGTACGCGAGGGTGCCCCCGGGGTCGTGGACCCCGGGGGCACCTTTGTTGTGTCGTGGCTGTCAGCCGGTGTTGCGCAGGCCCGCCGCGACGCCGTTGACGGTCAGGAGCAGCGCGCGGGAGAGCAGCGGGTCCGGCTCGGCGCCCGCGACGGCCTCGTCGCGCTGGCGCTTGAGGAGGGTGACCTGGAGGTAGGAGATGGGGTCCAGGTAGGCGTCGCGGATGGTGAAGGTCTGCTTGAGGTCGGGCTGGGCGTCCAGCAGTTCCTTCTCGCCGGTGACGCGCAGCACCTCGCGGACGGTCAGCTCGTGCTCGGCCTTGATGGTGTCGAAGACGTGCTTGAGCTCGTCGGGGACGAGGGTGTCGACGTAGTGCTGGGCGATGCGCAGGTCGGTCTTCGCGAGGGTCATCTCGACGTTGGAGATGAAGTTGCGGAAGAAGTGCCACTGTTCGTGCATCTCGGCGAGGACCGTGTCCAGGCCCGCCTCGCGCAGGGCCTTGAGGCCGGAGCCGACGCCGAACCAGCCGGGGACGATCTGCCGGGACTGGGTCCAGCCGAACACCCACGGGATGGCGCGCAGGCCGTCGAGGCCGGCGCCGGAGTCGGGCCGGCGCGAGGGCCGGGAGCCGAGGTGCAGGTCGGCGAGCTGGTCCACCGGCGTGGAGGCGAAGAAGTACGACGGCAGGTCGGGGTCCTCGACGAGCCTGCGGTAGGCGGAGTGGGCGGCGTCGGAGACGACGTCCATGGCGGCGTCCCAGCGGGCGAGGGCCTCGTCGGACTGGCGGGGGGCGGTGTGCAGGGCGGAGGCCTGCAGAGTGGCCGCGACGGTCAGTTCGAGGTTCTCCCGGGCGAGGGACGGGATGAGGTACTTGTCGGAGATGACCTCGCCCTGTTCGGTGACCTTGATCTCGCCCTCCAGTGTGCCCCAGGGCTGGGCGAGGATGGCGTCGTGGGAGGGGCCGCCGCCGCGGCCGACAGTGCCGCCGCGGCCGTGGAAGAGGCGCAGCCGGACGCCGTAGCGGTGGGCGACGTCGCGCAGGCGGCGCTGGGCGCGGTGGATCTCCCACTGGCTGGTGGTGATGCCGCCGAACTTGGAGGAGTCGCTGTAGCCGAGCATGACCTCCTGGACGTCGCCGCGCAGCGCGACGAGGCGCCGGTAGGACGGGTCGGAGAGCATGTCCTCGAGGATGGTGTCGGCGGCGCGCAGTTCGTCGGTGGTCTCCAGCAGGGGGACGATGCCGATCCTGGCCCAGCCGGCGTGGAGGTCGACGAGGCCGGCCTCGCGGGCGAGGACGGTGGCGGCGAAGACGTCGTCGGCGCCCTGGCACATGGAGATGATGTACGACTCGATGACCTCGGGGCCGAAGACCTCCAGGGCCTTCTTGACCGTCTGGAAGACGCCGAGGGTCTTGGCGCCGGCCGCGTCGACGGGTGCGGGGGTGGGGGCGAGCGGCCTGCGGGAGCGCAGCTCCTTGGCGAGGAGCTTGGCCCGGTACGCGCGGGGCATGTCGGCGTAGCACCAGGATTCCTCGCCGAGGCGGTCGAAGAGCTGGCCGAGGGCGTGGTGGTGGGCGTCGGCGTGTTCGCGGACGTCCATGGTGGCGAGCTGGAGGCCGAAGGCGGCCAGCGTGCGGATGGTGCGGGCGAGGCGGCCGTCGGCGAGGAGGGCGCCGCGGTGTTCGCGCAGGGAGGTCTGGATGATCCGCAGGTCGCCGAGGAGCTCGCTGGTGCCGAGGTAGTCGCGGCCTGCCTCGTGCGGGGTGCCCGTGGCGAGGCGCTGCTTGGTGTTGACCAGCTTCTGCCGGATGCAGGTGGCCTTGAGCCGGTAGGGCTCCTCGGCGTTGAGGCGCTTGTAGCGGGGGCTGATCTCCGGGAGGCGTTCCAGGTCGTCCTGGAGGGACTGCAGGAGTTCGACGGTGGCGCCGGTGTAGCGGATGGAGTTGGAGAGCAGTCCGCGCAGTTCGTCGATCATCTCCAGGGCGTCGTTGATGCCGTGTTCGTGCTGGAGGATGAGGACGTCCCAGGTGACCTGGGGGGTGACGTTGGGGTTGCCGTCGCGGTCGCCGCCGATCCAGGTGCCGAAGGTGAGGGGGCGGGTGTCGTCGGGGAGCTTGACGCCGACGCGCTCGAGTTCGGCGGTGAGGTCCTCCAGGACGTCGCCGACGGCTTCGGCGTGGAGTTCGTCGAGGTAGTAGATGGCGTTGCGGGCCTCGTCGGCGGGTTCGGGGCGGACGACGCGGAGTTCGTCGGTCTGCCAGACGAGGTCGATGTTCTCGGCGAGGCGGACGTCGTGGCGACGGCGGTCGGAGGTGAGGACGGGGGCTTCCAGGAGCGCGGCGATGCGCCGGAGCTTGTTGAGGACGGACCGGCGCGCGGCCTCGGTGGGGTGTGCCGTGAACACCGGTCGAACGTTGAGGTGGCGGACGGCCTGCCGGAGGTGTTCGGGGTCGGCGTCCTTGAGGCGGTCGGCGGTGCGCGCGAGGAGGCCGCCCTCGGCGGCGCGGCGGGCCCGCAGCTCGCGGCCTCGGTGCACCTGCTCGGTGACGTTGGCCAGGTGGAAGTAGGTGGAGAAGGCGCGGACCAGCTTGGCGGCGGTCTCCAGCTCCGTGCCGCGCAGCAGTTCGGCGGCGGCCTCGCCGTCCTCGCGGGTGAGACGGCGGACCTTCTCGACGAGGTCGAGGAGCTCGGGGCCTTCCTGCCGTACGAGGGTCTCGCCCAGGAGGTCGCCGAGGCGTCGGATGTCGGCGCGCAGCTCGCTGCTGGTCGTGGTGGTCTGGTCGTCGGCACTGCTCACAGGTGCGGCTCCTTGCAGTGTTGAAGCTCGTCTGGGAGGGAACCCGACGCACCATCCGTCACGCGGTTGGTGCCGCATGCGGGCCGGAGCGTCCGGGAAGGATTCAGAGCGGACCGCGCTGTCCGACCGACTTCAAGGATAGGTGTCCGGGTGGACGCGCAGGTTCTCGGGCTCTTGCCGCGGGACGACACGCTGCCATACTTACGACGCCGTAGGTTACGGAGCCGTAGGGAAGTACCGTTCGACTCCCGCCCGGTCCCGGCGGCCCGGCACCCCGCCCCGACCCTCGACCCCACAGGGGACGCGCATGACCTCCAGTTCCAATGTGATCGACGAAGCCCGTAAGGCCCCCGACACAGCCGCTCCCTCCGCCACGCTGGGCGGCGAGCAGAAGGGTTCGATCGAACAGATCACCCTGCTCCTGTTCATCGTCGTGCCGTTCCTGGCGCTGGTGGCGGCCGTGCCGCTGGCCTGGGGCTGGGGGGTGAGCTGGCTCGACATGGGCCTGCTGGTGTTCTTCTACTTCCTCGGCTGCCATGGCATCACGATCGGTTTCCACCGGTACTTCACCCATGGTTCGTTCAAGGCGAAGCGGCCTTTGCGGATCGCGTTGGCGATCATGGGGTCGCTGGCGGTCGAGGGGCCGCTGGTGCGCTGGGTGGCCGATCACCGCAAGCACCACAAGTTCTCCGACGCGGAGGGCGACCCGCACTCGCCGTGGCGGTTCGGGGAGACGGTGCCGGCGCTGATGAAGGGCCTGTGGTGGGCCCATATCGGCTGGATGTTCGACGAGGAGCAGACTCCACAGGACAAGTACGCCCCGGATCTGATCAAGGACCCGGCGATCCGGGCGATCTCCCGGCAGTTCGTGCTGTGGACGGCCCTGTCGCTGGCGCTGCCGCCGCTGATCGGTGGTCTGGTGACGATGTCCTGGTGGGGCGCGTTCACCGCGTTCTTCTGGGGTTCACTCGTACGAGTGGCACTGCTGCACCATGTGACGTGGTCGATCAACTCGATCTGTCACGCGGTGGGCAAGCGGCCGTTCAAGTCGCGGGACCGTTCGGGCAATGTGTGGTGGCTGGCGGTGCTGTCCTGCGGGGAGTCCTGGCACAACCTGCACCACGCCGACCCGACGTCCGCGCGGCACGGTGTGGAGCGCGGGCAGATCGACTCCTCGGCGCGGTTCATCCGCTGGTTCGAGATGCTCGGCTGGGCGTACGACGTGCGCTGGCCGTCACGCTCGCGTATCGATTCGCGCCGCAACACCGGTGAAGGCGACTCCCGGAGCGGGAAGGCGGCCGCCGAGGCGGCATGATTGACGCCGTGGCGACCGACTCCAGCAGCACTCCGAGCAACGACAAGCAGCGGCGGACCCGCCGGACCCGTATGACCGGCGCCGAGCGCCGCCAGCAGTTGCTGGAGATCGGTCGCACCCTCTTCGCGGCGAAGGGCTTCGAGGGCACCTCGGTGGAGGAGATCGCGGCGAAGGCCGGGGTCTCCAAGCCGGTGGTGTACGAGCACTTCGGCGGCAAGGAAGGGCTGTACGCGGTGGTGGTGGACCGCGAGATGCGCCGCCTGCTGGACATGGTCACCAGCTCGCTGACGGCCGGCCACCCGCGGGAGCTGTGCGAGCAGGCCGCCTTCGCTCTCCTGGACTACATCGAGGAGTACACGGACGGTTTCCGCATCCTGGTCCGTGACTCGCCCATCCCCCAGTCGACGGGGTCCTTCGCCTCGCTCATCTCGGACATCGCCACCCAGGTGGAGGACATCCTGGGCCGTGAGTTCAAGTCGCGCGGCTTCGACCCGAAGCTGGCCCCCCTGTACGCCCAGGCCCTGGTCGGCATGGTCGCGCTGACCGGCCAGTGGTGGCTGGACGTGCGCCGCCCGAAGAAGGCGGAGGTCGCCGCCCATCTGGTGAACCTGGCGTGGCACGGCCTGGACGGCCTGGAGCAGAAGCCGCGGCTGATAGGGCACCGGAAGTCCTAGGGGGTGGGCTCCAGGAACTCCAGGCGGTTGCCGACCGGGTCCTCGGAGTAGAAGCGCAGGTGACCGGGGAGATTGTCGTCCCAGGTGACCTTCGCGCCCTTCGCGGTGAGCCGGGCGGCGTACGCCTCGATCCCCGTCACCCGCAGCCCGGGGTGGGCCTTCCTCGCCGGACGGAAGTCTTGCTCGATCCCCAGGTGCAGCTGGACGGGTCCGGCCTGGAACCAGCAGCCGCCGCGTGCGGCAAGCACGGGTGGCTTGGGGATCTCGGTCATCCCCAGGACGTCGACGTAGTACGACCGCAGCGCGTCCTCCGAGCCGGGCGGGGCCGCCAGCTGGACGTGGTCGACGGCGGCGAGCATCCTCAGGCCTCCTTCACGGCGACGGCGAACAGCCGGCGGAAGGGCATGACCGTGCCGTAGGGGGCGCTCGAGTAGGCCTCGCGGAGCAGGTCCCGGTATTCGGTGAGGAACGCGTCCCGCGCCTCGGGGTCGTCGGCGAGCGCGGTCAGGGCGGGCCGCAGGCCGGTGCCCTTCACCCAGTCGAGGACCGGGTCCTCGCCCTCCAGGACGTGGAAGTACGTCGTCTGCCACACATCGGTGGCGCAGCCGAGGCGGGCGAGACGGTCCAGGTAGGCGCCGGGGGTGTGGACGGAGTCCGTGCGACGCAGGACGTCGGCGAGGCGGGACTTCCAGCGGGGGGTGACCGCGAGGTCGCGCATCAGGGCGTGCAGCGGGGCGTCGATGTTGTCGGGGACCTGGAAGGCGAGGGTGCCGCCGGGCTTGAGGGCGGCGATCCAGTCCGGGAAGCGGTCGGCGTGGCCCGGTACCCACTGGAGGGTGGCGTTGGAGACGATCAGGTCGTGCGGCTCGTCGGGGGTCCAGGTGCGGGCGTCGGCGTGGGCGAAGTCGAGGCGGCCGCCGCCCGCCGTGGGGCCCTCGTGCTCGACGTGGGCCTTGTCGAGCATCTCGGGCGAGTTGTCGTAGCCGGTGATGTGGGCGGTGGGCCAGCGTGCGGCGAGCAGGACGGTGACGTTGCCGGGGCCGCAGCCGAGGTCGGCGATGCGCGGCCGGTCGCCGGGGAGGCCGGGGACGCGGGCGAGGAGGTCGGCGAAGGGGCGGGCGCGGTGGCCGGCGTGGCGGAGGTACTGGGCGGGGTCCCAGGTGGGTGTCGTCATGTCAGGTACTTTCCCCGCCCAATTATCTCGATGTCAAGAGACTTGAGAGCGAGAGACTTGAAATCAAGAGACTTCATGTCGACACAACCACTACACTGATCTCCATGGAGGACGAGGTCGATCGGCTGGTCGCAGCATGGCGCCGGGAGCGCCCGGACCTCGACGTGGAGCCGCTCGAGGTGCTCAGCCGGGTGAGCAGGCTGGCCCGGCACCTCGACCGCGCACGCCGGCTCGCCTTTGCCGAGCACCAGCTCGAACCCTGGGAGTTCGACGTACTGACCGCGCTGCGGCGCGCGGGAACGCCGTACCAGCTCTCCCCCGGACAGCTGCTCACCCAGACCCTGGTCACCTCGGGCACCATGACCAACCGGATCGACCGGCTCGCGAAGAAGGGCCTGGTCGAGCGGCTGCCCGACCCGAGCGACCGGCGGGGCGTGCTGGTCCGGCTGACCGACACCGGCCGGGACCGCGCGGACCAGGCGCTGGCCGGTCTGCTGGAGCAGGAGCGGGCGATCCTCGCCGAGCTGTCCCGCGCCCAGCGGACCGAACTGGCCGCGCTGCTACGCCAGTTGACCGCCCCGTTCGACAACATCCCCGGCTAGCGGCAGGTCCGCCGGACCCACCCCGGCCCGCCGGGCGAGCGCCACGGCCGCGAGCGTCGAGTGGACGCCCAGCTTGCCGAGGACGTTCTGCATGTGGGTGCGCACGGTGTGCGGGGACAGGTACAGCCGCTCGGCGACGGCCTTGCGGCCCAGGCCCGCGACCATGCAGCGCAGCACCTCCAGCTCGCGCGGGGTCAGCGACTCCACCAGCCGCTCGCTCTCGGTGCGGTGCTTGCGCGCGGCCGTCAGCTCCTTGAGGACGCCGGTGAGCAGCGCGGGCGGCAGATGGGTCTCGTCGCGCAGCACGCCCCGGATCACGGTCAGCAGCCGGGACAGCGAGCAGTCCTTGGCGACCCAGCCGGAGGCGCCGGCGCCCAGCGCGAGGGCCGCGCGCCGGGGGTCGTCCTTCTCGGCGAGCACCACGGTCCGCACCCCGGGCTGGGCCGCGCGCACGCCCGCGACCAGCGAGATCCCGTCGACCAGACCCTCCTCGTTGCCCTCCTGGACGGGCACGGCCGGCCGTATGCCGGGCAGGGTGCCGCCCAGGTCGGCGTCGACGAGGAGCACGTCGTAGCGGCGGCCCTCGGCGGCGGCGCGCTCCAGGCAGCGCAGCGCGGCCGGGCCGCTGCCCGCGGCGGAGACGTCGACGTCGGGCTCGGCCGCCAGGGCGGCGGCGAGCGACTCGGCGAAGATGCGGTGGTCGTCGACGACCAGGACTCGGATACGAACCACGAAACCCCCACTGGTCCGGTGAGCGGAGATCCGGCACAGGTACGACGCCCAGGGGTGGCCGGAACCGCACGGCCGCCGCCATGCAGAGACTGCTACCCCCACCGCGGGCGTCGTACCCGACTGTCTCGCCCCCTGATCAGTACCGGCCCCCACCGGTACTGCCCCTCAGAGTACGGCTGGGCGCCGACAGCGGAAGGCTCTTTGCAGAACTGGCCGTTCGACACGTTTAAGGTGTGGCGCATGTTTCGTATCGAGGCAGAAGTCGACAAGGAACGACGCGATCTTCTCCGTTCCCGTCTCCGCGACACGAACACCGCGGCGTCCCCGGTCCTGCGCGCCCTGCGCGGCACCCCGGGCGAACGGGAACTCCCCCTCCATGTCTGGGCGTCCGACGAGTCCGGTGCGCTGGCCGGCGGCCTGGTCGGTCACACCTGGGCGACCTGGCTGCACGTGACCTACCTCTGGGTCGACCCCCGCCACCGCGGCACGGGCCTCGGCTCGGCCCTCCTCACCCACGCCGAACACCTGGCCCACACCGAACGCGGCTGCCTCGCCGCCCGCCTGGAGACCTGGGACTTCCAAGCCCCGGAGTTCTACCGCAAGCAGGGCTACGACGTGGTGTGCGTGATCCCCGACTACCCGCCGGGAATCACGGAGTACACACTGACGAAGCGGTTCGGCGGACCGAGGGGCTGACGGAGAATCAGCCGACCCGCCGCGCCCCCGCCGCGGGCACCGCCTCGAACACCCGCGGCGCCGTGAAGCCGGCTGTGGTGAAGGCTTCTTCGAGGGCTTTGGTGAGGGTGTCGACGTCGGTGGTCTCGGTGAGGACGATGGCCGAGCCGCCGAAGCCGCCGCCGGTCATGCGGGCGCCGAGGGCGCCGTTCGCCAGGGCGGTGTCGACGACCAGGTCCAGCTCGGGGCAGGAGATGCGGAAGTCGTCGCGCAGGGAGGCGTGGCCCTCGGTGAGGACCGGGCCGATCGCGCGGGTCTCGCCTGCGTGGAGGAGGGACACGACCCGCTCCACCCGCTGGTCCTCCGTCACGACGTGCCGGACCAGGCGGACGACCTCCTCCTCGTCGCCGAGGCGGGCGAGGGCGGCGTCCAGGTCGGCGTAGGGGATGTCCCGAAGGGCGTCGACGCCGAGCAGGGCCGCGCCCTTCTCGCAGCCGGCCCGGCGCTTGCCGTACTCGCCGCCGCTGTGGGCGTGCTTGACCTGGGTGTCGACGACCAGCAGGCGCAGGCCCTCGGCAGCGAGGTCGAAGGGGATCTGCCGCTGGGACAGGTCCCGGGTGTCGAGGAACAGCGCGTGGCCGTCCTCGCAGCAGGCCGAGGCGGTCTGGTCCATGATCCCGGTGGGGGCGCCGACGTAGACGTTCTCGGCGCGCTGGCACAGCCGGGCCAGCTGCCAGCGCTGCAGACCGAGGTCGTACAGGTCGTTCAGGGCGAGCGCGACGACGACCTCCAGGGCCGCCGAGGAGGACAGGCCGGCGCCGGTCGGGACCGTGGAGGACAGGTGGATGTCCGCGCCGGTGATCGCGTGCCCGGCCTCGCGCAGGCCCCAGACCACGCCCGCCGGGTAGGCCGTCCAGTCCGGGTCGCTCCCCGGGGCGAGCGCGTCGAGCGCCAGCTCGACGACCGGGCCCGGGGCGTCCGCCGAGTGCAGGCGCAGGACGCCGTCGGCGCGGCGGGAGACCGCCGCCGTCACCCGGTGCGGCAGCGCGAACGGCATGACGAAGCCGTCGTTGTAGTCGGTGTGCTCGCCGATGAGGTTGACGCGACCGGGTGCCGCCCAGACGCCCTCCGGTTCGGCCCCGTACAGCTCGGTGAAGCGCTCCCGGACCTGCTGTGCCCCCACTACTGCTCCCTTGCGATGCTCTGCGCGAACTCCCACGCGTCCGCGACGATCCCGGCGAGGTCCGCGCGGGACGGGTTCCAGCCCAGTTTCTCGCGGGCCGTGTCCGCCGAGGCGACCAGGACCGCGGGGTCGCCGCCGCGGCGCGGGGCGACGACCTCGGGGATCGGGTGCCCGGTGACCTGTCGGACGGTCTCGACGACCTCGCGGACGGAGAAGCCGTTGCCGTTGCCGAGGTTGCAGATCAGGTGCTCGCCCCGCCGGGCGGCCGTCAGGGCCAGCAGGTGGGCCTCGGCCAGGTCCGCGACGTGAATGTAGTCGCGGACGCAGGTGCCGTCCGGGGTCGGGTAGTCGTCGCCGTAGACGGAGATCGCGTCGCGGCGGCCCTGGGCGACCTGGAGGACGAGCGGGATGAGGTGCGACTCGGGGTCGTGGCGCTCGCCGTAGGCGCCGTACGCACCCGCCACGTTGAAGTAGCGCAGGGAGACCGCGGCCAGGCCGTGGGCGTTCGCCTCGCTGGTGATCATGTGGTCGACGGCCAGCTTGGAGGCGCCGTAGGGGTTGGTGGGCCGGGTCGGGGCGCTCTCCACGATCGGGACCTGCTCCGGCTCGCCGTAGGTGGCCGCCGTGGAGGAGAAGACCAGCGTGCGCACACCCGCCTCGCGCATGGCGCCGAGCAGGGCCATGGTGCCGGCGACGTTGTTGTCCCAGTACTTCTCCGGCTTCACGACCGACTCCCCGACCTGGGAGGAGGCGGCGAAGTGCAGCACGCCGTCGTAGGAGGAGTCGAGCCACTTGGCGGCGTCACGGATGTCGCCCTCGACGAACGCGGCACCGGCGGGCACGCCCGCGCGGAAGCCGGTGGAGAGGTTGTCGAGGACGGTGACCTCGTGCCCGGCCTCCAGCAGATGCTGGGCCACGACACTGCCGACGTAACCCGCGCCACCCGTCACCAGGTACTTCATGAACTCGCTACCTCTCGCAGTCGCTCGGCCGCGCGCTCCGGCGGCACGTCGTTGATGAACACACTCATGCCGGACTCGGAACCCGCGAGGAACTTCAGCTTGCCGGAAGTGCGGCGGATGGTGAAAAGCTCGAGGTGGAGCGCGAAGTCGTCGCGCGTGACACCGTCGAACTCCTCCAGCGCGCCGAACGGGGCCTGATGCCAGCCCGCGATGTACGGCGTCGGCGGCTCACCCGTGCCGAAGATCCGGTCGAAGCGCCTCAAGAGTTCCAGATAGACCTTGGGGAACTCTGTGCGCGCCGCCTCGTCGAGGGCGAGCAGATCCGGCACCCGGCGCTTCGGGTACAGGTGGACCTCGTACGGCCAGTGCGCGGCGTACGGCACGAAGGCCGCCCAGTGTTCACCCTCAAGGACGACCCGCTCGCCGGCGAGTTCACGCTCCAGGACGGCGTCGAACAGGTTCTCCCCGCCGGAGGCCTCCTGATGGGCGGCGAGCGAGCGGAGCATCAGCGCGGTGCGGGGAGTGGTGAAGGGGTACGCGTAGATCTGACCGTGGGGGTGCCCCAGGGTCACGCCGATCTCCTCGCCCCGGTTCTCGAAACAGAACACCTGTTTGACGGAGGGCAGATGCGACAGCTCCGACGTCCGGTCCGTCCACGCGTCCAGGACGAGCCGTGCCTGTTCCTCCGAGAGATCGGCGAAGGACGCGTCATGGTCGGAGGTGAAGCAGACGACCTCGCAGCGGCCGAGATCGCCGGCGAGGGAGGGGAAGCGGTTCTCGAAGACGACGACGTCGTACGAGGATTCCGGGATCTCGCTGAGTCGCTCGCCCCCGCTCGGGCACAGCGGGCACTCGTCGGCGGGCGGGTGGTAGGTGCGGCCCTGGCGGTGGGAGGCGACGGCGACCGAGTCGCCGAGCAGCACGTCGTGGCGGATCTCGGCCGTGGTGACCGTGGGCTCCAGCGGGCGTCGGTCGACGGCGTCGCGCACGGTGTCGTCCCGCAGGTCGTAGTAGATCAGCTCACGACCGTCGGCCAGTCGGGTCGAGGTCTTCTTCACGGAGGACTCCTTGTTCAGCCCCTAGAGGCGTGTCCCGCACCTGGTCGCTCAACACAACCAAACATAACAAACCACAACTCGACAACACTCGGTACGATCACAATCAAACAAAGAACACCATCAGAAGTGTTCAATTACTGAACGCGGAGGCGTAGGTTCCGCTCTGGATCAGTTCGCGCAACGAAGCGAGTTCTCATGCAAACCCACCCAACCGGCTCCCTCCCCCTGGCGGCGGAGCTACGGCTCCCCACCAACGGGCTGGACTACGCGATCCTGGCGATCTACTTCGTCGTCGTCCTCGGCATCGGCTTCGCGGCCCGCCGCTCGGTGAAGACCAGCCTCGACTTCTTCCTGTCCGGACGCTCGCTGCCCGCGTGGATCACCGGCCTCGCCTTCATCTCGGCGAACCTGGCGGCCACCGAGATCCTGGGCATGGCCGCGAACAGCGCGCAGTACGGCGCCTACACCGTGCACTGGTACTGGGTCGGCGCCATCCCCGCCATGGTCTTCCTGGGCCTGGTGATGATGCCCTTCTACTACGGCAGCAAGGTCCGCTCGGTCCCCGAGTTCCTGCTGCTGCGCTTCGACCGGGGCGCCCACCTGCTCAGTTCGATCCTGTTCGCCTTCGCCGCCATCCTGATCGCCGGCGTCAACCTCTACGCCCTCGCGATCGTCGTCGAGGCACTGCTGGGCTGGCCGCAGTGGGTGGCCATCGTGGTCGCCGGCGCGTTCGTGCTCGCGTACATCACGCTGGGCGGCCTGTCCTCCGCGATCTACAACGAGGTCCTGCAGTTCTTCGTGATCCTGGCCGCCCTCATCCCGATCACCGTCCTCGGCCTGAAGAAGGTCGGCGGCTGGGGCGGGCTGACCGACAAGCTCACCGCGACGCACGGCGCGAACTTCACCACCGCCTGGGGCGGGACCGGCATCGGCCACGTCAACCCGCTCGGCGCGAACTGGCTGACCATCGTGCTCGGCCTCGGCTTCGTGCTGTCCTTCGGCTACTGGACGACCAACTTCGCCGAGGTGCAGCGCGCGCTGTCCGCGAAGAACCTCTCGGCCGGCCAGCGGACCCCGCTGATCGCCGCCTACCCGAAGATCTTCATCGTCTTCCTGGTGATGATCCCGGGCCTGGTCGCCGCCGCCCTCGTCCCGAAGATCGGCACCGCCGGCTCGGGCCTGCAGTACAACGACGCCATCCCCTACCTGATGCAGGAGCTGCTGCCCAACGGCGTGCTCGGCATCGCGGTCACCGGACTGCTGGCCGCGTTCATGGCGGGCATGGCGGCGAACGTGTCGTCCTTCAACACGGTGTTCACCAACGACATCTGGGCGAAGTACGCGGTGCAGGGCCGGGAGGACGGGTACTACGTGCGGTTCGGCCGCCTGATCACCGTGATCGGCGTGTGCGCCTCGATCGGTACGGCGTTCCTGGCCTCGTCGTTCTCGAACATCATGGCGTACCTCCAGACCCTGTTCTCCTTCTTCAACGTGCCGATGTTCGTCGTGTTCATCGTCGGCATGTTCTGGAAGCGGGCGTCCGCGAAGTCCGGGTTCTGGGGTCTGCTCGCGGGAACGACCGCGGCGATGATCAACTACTTCGTCTTCTACAAGAAGGGGATCATCTCCATCCCCACCGACCAGGGCGCCAACTTCGTCTCCGCGATCGCCGGCTTCGTCGCCGGTGCGGTCGTGATGGTCGCGGTGTCCCTGTTCACCCGGCCGAAGCCGGCGGAGGAACTCCAGGGGCTCGTCTACGGCACCCGCTCCCCCGGCATGTCCGAACCGCCCGCGCCCGGTGACGAGGCCTGGTACCGCAAGCCGGCCCTGCTGGGCTGGGGCGCGGTCGTGCTGGCCGCCGTCTGCTACATCCCGTTCTCGTTCTGACGCGGGAGGATCGAGGAAACCATGTCCGCACACCCCGAACACCCCGAGCACCCCGACCGGCACCACCACTACACCGAGCAGGAGGTGGCGCGGGAAGTCGACGAACTGGAGACCAAGTCGGCGACCGCGGCCCGCATCTTCGACCTGCGCCGCATCATCGGTGGCCTGTTCGTGGTCTACGGCGTCATCGTCACGATCACCGGCCTCACGGACTCGCAGTCCGCGATCGACAAGGCCGAGGGCGTCAACATCAACCTCTGGACCGGCATCGGCATGCTGCTCCTCGGGATCTTCTTCCTGGCCTGGCTGAAGTTGCGTCCGGCTCCGCCGCCGGTGCCTCCCGTGGACACCGACGAGTAAGGCCGTACCCCGCTACAGCTCCGGGGACTTGGTGAGTGGGCCCGCCCTGTCCAGGAGGCCCGTACGCGCGGCCAGCGCGGCCGCTTCCAGGCGGGAGCCGACGCCCAGTTTCATCAGGACGCGCTGGACGTGCGTGCGGGCGGTGCTGGGGGCGATGCCCATTCCCGCCGCGATCAGGCGGGTGTCCTCGCCGTCGGCGACCCGCACCAGGACCTCGACCTCGCGCGGCGTCAGCATCTGGAGCAGCCGCTGTCCCTCGTCGTCCGGCTGCGCGGCGGGGTTCAGCAGTTCGCTGAACGCGCCCTGGAGCAACTGCGGAGCCACCGCGGCCTCACCCGCGCGCGCCTTCATGATGGCCCGCTCGACGCCCTCGATGCGTTCGTCGTGTCGTACGTACCCCGACGCCCCGGCCGCGAAGGCCGCCGCGATGCCGCGCGGGGACGGCACCGGGCCGAGGACCAGGACCGCCACCTGCGGCCGGTCCCGTTTGATGCGGACCACCGGGTCGAACGCGCCCGGTTCGGCCGGCGCCGCCGTACCCAGCAGGCACACCTCCGGCGCCCGTGTGATCACCAGCTCGGCCGCACCCGCGGCCGGCGCCGCCGCCGCGAGCACCCGGTGCCCACGCAGCTTCAGCGCCGACGCCAACGCCTCCGCCAGCAAGCGGTGGTCGTCGACGACCATGAGCCGCACTCCCATAGAGCAACCCCCCAGTCCCCCCCCATGGATGCCCCACTATGGACGCCCACCGGTCCACAAGGACAGAGGGCCCCCCGGCACCCCGCCCTTCATGCCTCCCGGAAGCTACACGCTTGTTCGACGTCGCGCTGCCCCTATGCAGAGAAGTGCCCCGGATCGATGAAATCCGGGGCACTTCGAGGTGATTGGGGACGTCCCGTCAGCCGTCCGCGCCGTACGCGAGCACCAAGTACTCCTTGCCGTACGAGACCTTGTGCGCGAACACCGCCGACATGTACAGCCGACCCTGCCCGAAGAGGATCTCCGCGTAGTCCGGGAGCATCGTGGTCTCCGCCTCCCGCTGGTCCTGCTCGGACGGGTTCTGCAGCAGCGTGGTCGCCTTGAAGGAGGAGCCGTCGATGCTGACGACCTGGCCGCCCTTGTCGTACGGCGGGTGCTTGTAGGCGAGCAGGTTGCCGCCGTCCATGCGGAGCGGGTAGATCGTGTAGCCGTCGCCGGCCGGGGCGCGCTGGCCGGTCTGCTTGCCCGTGGTCAGGTCGAAGGCGACGATCTCGTTGGTCTTGCTGTACTGGTCGCTGCTGCCGTCGTGCTCCTCGGTCGGCACGTACAGCTTGCCGTTGCCGGCGACGATCTCCTTGCAGTCCTCGATGCGGGTGATGCCGTCGCAGCGGCCGGCGTAGGAGTCGCCGGGCGCGGAGATGCGGGTGAGCAGCTTCCCGGTCTTGTTGTCGATCGAGAAGTAGTCCGAGATGCCGCTGCCGTCGCCCGCGCTGTCGCCGACGTCGGCGGCCACCACCAGCGGGTCGGTGGAGACGACGCTGGCGTAGTCGATGCCCGGGGCCATCTTGTACTCGGAGATCACCTTGCCCGAGGTGGGGTCGATGGTCTGGATGTGCAGCGTGTGGTTGTCGTAGCTGCCGCACTTGCGCACCGCGACGAGCTTGGCGCCGCCGCCGTACCCGGCGTCGTAGCAGCCGTCGGTCGCCTTGGGCTGCCACAGCACCTTGCCGGTGGGGATGTCGAAGGCGGCGCCGCCGCTGGTGCTGCCGGCCGCGACGGTGTGCTGAGAGACCGTCACGTTCTGGAAGCTGACCGGGTAGTCACCGGTGCCGATGGACTTCGTCCACAGCTTGGTGCCCTTGTCGAGGTCGATGGCCGCGATCTGGGTGCAGCGCGCGATGTCGTTCTTCGACGGCTGGAAGGCGATCGCCGTCTTGTTGTCCGCGGTGACCCGCTTGCTGGCCGCGCAGACCGGGCCGGGCAGCGTGATGGTCCACATCTTGCTGCCGGTGGCGGGGTCGTAGCCGACGATCTCGGAGACGCCGCTCTTGGCATACACCTTGTCGGTCAGCCAGGAGCCCGAGGTGACGACGGTGTCCTTCGACTGGGGCAGCGGGACCTTGAAGAGAATCCTGGCTGCGGGGTCGGCCGGCGCCTTCTCCTTGCCGCCGGAGGACGTGCCGCCGGTGCCGTTCTTGCCGTCCGTGCTGCCCGTGCCGCCGCTGGAGGACGCCGTCTCGTGCTTCTTGCCGTCGTCCCCGGAGGACTTGGCGTACCAGATGCCGCCGCCGACGATCAGCGCGATCACGACGACCGCCGCGACGATGATGAAGAGCGCGGCGTTGTTCTTCCCGCCGCCCGGCTGCGCGGGCTGCGGCTGCGTCGGCATCTGGGGCCCGCCCGGGTAGCCGTAGCCGTACCCCTGCTGCGGGGCGTACGCGCCCGGCGGCGTGGGCTGGGCGTACGGGTTCTGCTGCGCGCCCGGGTAGCCGTAACCGGGCGCCGGGGTCTGGGGTGCCGGCGGCTGGGGCTGGCCGAAGCCAGGCTGGGGCTGGCCGAAGCCGGGCCCCGGCTGGGCCGGCTGGGGAGCCGGGGGCTGCTGCGGGTAGCCATAGCCGGGCTCCGGGGTCTTCTGGAAGCCCGGCGGCTGGTTCGGCGGCGCCGGAGGCTGCTGGGGCGGCGGGGCCGCCGGGGGCTGGGCCGCGGGCGGCTGGTCCTGGGGTGGGCCGAAACCGCCCTGCTGCGGGGGCTGGTTGGGCGGCGGCGGAGGCGGCTGGGTCATGACGGGGGTACCTCGGTGAAGCACTCGGGGCCGGACGGCCGGAGAACGACAGGGAACGACGGAGAACGGAGACGAGCCGGAGACGGCTGCCGAGACGGCGACGGCTGCGGAGACGGCTACCGGGACGGCGACGGCGTCGGGCCGGGGCTCACTTGCCGAAGGCCATCATCAGCTTCTCCTTCGAGTCGTCGTTGCCGGAGAGCCGGGTGGAGGAGATGTAGAAGGTCCCGCCGACCCAGTCGACGGCACTGTCGAAGAAGGTGTCCTCGATCTCCGCCGTGCCGGACGGGTTCTGCAGCAGCTTGGTCGTCGTGTGCGCACCACCGGCGACCGGGATCGACACGATCTGGCCGCCCGTGTCGTACGACGGCTGCACATACGCGATGAGCCGGCCGCCCTCGACCTTCAGCGGCGCCATCGACTCCTCCGTCGGGGACTTGACGCGCCAGCGCTCCTTGCCGGTGGCGAGGCTGATGGCGACGATCTCGTTCGCGCCGCTCGTGGCGTCGGTCGGCAGGAAGAGCGTGTCGGAGCCGACGGCGACGCCCTGGCAGCCCTGAAGGTCGCGTTCGAGGATCGCCCAGCCGCAGCGGGGGGAGAACTTCTCGTCCACCTTGACCTCCGAACGGAACTTGCCGTTGCTGGTGAAGGTGGAGATGTTCCAAGCCTTCTTGTCCTCGTTGGTCAGGTAGACCACGAGCGGGTCGAGGGAATAGGTCCGGGCGACCGTCCAGCCCTTCTTGACCGGCTGCGTCCACTTGACCTTGCCGGTGGCCGGGTCGAGTTCGGAGATCTCGTCGTGCTCGTTGCTGCCGGCGGCGTCGCAGGAGGCCACCTGGACCAGCTTGGCGCCGCTGCCCGCGAACGCCGTCGGGAAGCAGTCGTTGCCGTACTTCTTCTTGTCGTACAGCTTGTGGCCGGTGTTGATGTCGTACGCGGTGCCCGACTGCGAGCGGCCCACCATCAGGGTCTTGCCGCTGACGGACAGCTCCACGTTGAGCGCGCTGTCGAACAGCGCGCCGTCGGCGACCTCGGTGGTCCAGCCCTTCTTGCCGGTGTCCAGGTCGATCTGCTGGAGCTGGTTGCACTTGGCGCGGTCGCTCACGCCGCTCATGTAGGCCACGACGACCTTGCCGTCCGCCGACTTCTGCGGGGTGACGGCGCAGATCTTCTGCGGGAAGCTGATCGGTTCCCACGTCGGGTTGCCGTTGCCGACGTTGTAGGCGAAGACCTGCTTGTACGCGGCCTTCACCACCGTCTTGCCGGTGATCCACATGCCGGGTGCGTCGGCGCCGGAACCGGGGGCGTCGGGCGCCTCCTTGTACCAGAGGACCTTCGCCTCGCCGGGCTTGCGGCCGTCGTTGAGGTTCTCCGGGTCCGAACCGCCGTCGCCGCTGCCGTCGCCGGGGTTCACAGGCGTGTCGGTGGAGGTCTTCTTGCCGTCGTCGCTCTGCTGCGCGACCGGCTTCTTCTTGCCGCCGTCGTCACCGCCGCTCGTGACCGCGTAGACGGTGCCGCCGATGACGAGCAGCGCGGCCGCCGCGGCACCGATGATGAGCGCCGTCTTCTTCTTGGACGCCGCGCCCGGGCCGCCGGGCGGGGTGCCGGGCGCGCCCGGGAACTGCGGCTGCTGCGGGTAGCCGTACCCGGGCCCCGGGGCGTACGGGCCGGGCTGCTGCGGCTGGCCGTACGGGCCGGGCTGCGGGGGCCGGCCGTACGGGCCCGGGGTGCCGGTGGGCGCGGTGGGTGCGCCGTACGGACCCGGCTGGGCGTAGGGGCCGGGCTGCTGGGGGTAGCCGTAACCCGGCTGGGGCTGCGGCGGTTGGGCCGGGGGCGTGGACGGCGCCTGCGGAGGTGTGGGCGGGGCGCCGAATCCGCCGGCGTGCGGCGGCTGGTCCTGCGGTGCTCCGAAACCACCCTGCGGCGGCTGGTTGGGCGGCTGGGTCATCAGCGCTCTTCCCCCTCGTTCACTGATATTTCGCCACGCCCTGAGGTTCCCTTCACGGACCCAAGGTCGTACTCAGACAGTTGTCAGACGGCTCTTTCTATCACTCGGGGCAGACAGCACAGCGGGCCGCGCCCTCCCCTGTTCCCAAGGGAGGACCGGCCCGTGATGCCGCTGTTATGCGCCTTCACGCCCCCTTCACGAGGTGCGCGCGCCCCCTGCGTGAGATGGGCGGGATGCGTGAAAGGTCAGGCGTCCTCCGCCAGTTCCAGCCAGCGCAGCTCCAGGTCCTCACGCTCGCGGTCCAGGTCCTTCAACTGGGCATCGAGTTCTGCGACCTTGGCGAAGTCGGTGGCGTTGTCGGCGATCTGGGCGTGCAGCTTGGACTCCTTCTCGGAGATCTTGTCCAACTGGCGCTCGATCTTCTGGAGTTCCTTCTTGGCGGCACGCTGGTCGGCGGCGGTCTTCTCGGTCGTGGCCGGCTTGGGCGCCGCGGCGGCGGCACGCTCGGCGACGGCCTCCTCCATCCGCTGACGGCGCTCCAGGTACTCGTCGATGCCGCGCGGCAGCATCCGCAGGGTGCCGTCGCCGAGGAGGGCGAACACCCGGTCCGTGGTGCGCTCCACGAAGAACCGGTCGTGAGAGATGACGATCATCGAGCCGGGCCAGCCGTCGAGGACGTCCTCCAGCTGGGTGAGGGTCTCGATGTCGAGGTCGTTGGTGGGCTCGTCGAGGAAGAGGACGTTGGGCTCGTCCATGAGCAGGCGCAGCAGCTGGAGCCGCCGCCGCTCACCACCGGACAGGTCGCCCACCGGCGTCCACTGCTTCTCCTTGTTGAAGCCGAACGTCTCGCACAGCTGACCGGCGGTCATCTCCCGGCCCTTGCCCAGGTCGACGCGGTCGCGGACCCGCTGCACGGCCTCCAGGACCCGCCAGGTGGGGTCGAGTTCGGCGACCTCCTGGGAGAGGTAGGCGAGCTTGACGGTCTTGCCGACGGCGATCCGCCCGCCGACGGGCTGCACCTCGCCGTCCGAGCGCGCCGCGTCCGCCATCGCCCGCAGCAGCGAGGTCTTCCCGGCCCCGTTGACACCGACGAGACCGATGCGGTCGCCCGGACCGAGCTGCCAGGTGACGTGCTTGAGCAGCACCTTGGGCCCGGCCTGCACGGTGATGTCTTCCAGGTCGAAGACGGTCTTGCCGAGCCGCGAACTGGCGAACTTCATCAGCTCGCTGCTGTCCCGGGGCGGCGGCACGTCCGCGATCAGCTCGTTGGCGGCTTCTACGCGGAAGCGGGGCTTGGAGGTACGGGCGGGCGCGCCGCGCCGCAGCCAGGCCAGCTCCTTCCGGACCAGGTTCTGCCGCTTCGTCTCCTCGGTGGCGGCGATGCGCTCGCGCTCGGCACGGGCGAAGACGTAGTCGGAGTAGCCGCCCTCGTACTCGTAGACGGTGCCGCGCTGCACGTCCCACATGCGGGTGCACACCTGGTCCAGGAACCACCGGTCGTGCGTCACGCACACGAGCGCCGACCGCCGGTTCTGCAGGTGCCGGGCGAGCCAGGCGATTCCCTCGACGTCGAGGTGGTTGGTGGGCTCGTCCAGGACGATCAGGTCCTGCTCCTCGATGAGCAGCTTGGCGAGCGCGATACGACGCCGCTCGCCGCCGGACAGCGGCCCGATGACGGTGTCCAGCCCCTTGGGGAAGCCCGGCAGGTCGAGCCCGCCGAACAGCCCGGTCAGTACGTCCCTGACCTTGGCGTTGCCGGCCCACTCGTGGTCGGCCATGTCCCCGATGACCTCGTGCCGCACGGTCGCGGCCGGGTCGAGCGAGTCGTGCTGCGTCAGCACCCCGAGCCGCAGCCCGCCCGAGTGCGTGACGCGTCCGGTGTCGGACTCCTCCAGCTTGGCGAGCATCCGGATCAGGGTGGTCTTGCCGTCGCCGTTGCGCCCGACGACCCCGATCCGGTCCCCTTCCGACACGCCGAGCGAAACGCCGTCCAGCAGGGCACGGGTGCCGTACACCTTGCTGACGTTCTCGACATTGACCAGGTTGACGGCCATTTCACTCCTGTGCGCGGGGGTCGGTCAGCCTTCAAGCGTAGGCCCTGCGGGGGTGGGAGCGGATCGAGTGGGGGCGGTCACTCTTTGTGATGACGTGATCGGGATACGGCCGCTACCGTGGAGGGCAGGCAGCAGGATCCCGTCCATGGGAGGAACCATGACCGCCGAGTCCGCAGAGCACCGCCACCATTGGCCGGTGCCGCCCCCGGACGGCTACACCGTGGACGACCTGTTCACGCTGCCGGATCTCCCGCCGCACACCGAGCTGATCGACGGGAGCCTGGTTTTCGTGAGTGCCCAGCGGGACTTCCACAGCATTGTCATCGACCTGCTGGTGAGCGAGTTGCGCCGCACCGCGCCCAGGGAACTGAGAGTCCGCCGTGAGATGACCATCGTCATCGACCGTCGCAATGGGCCAGAGCCGGATATCTCGGTCGTCCGCGCGGAAGCCGTCAAGGGCCCGGAGCAGACCTACTACCAGGTCGCCGATGTCCTGCTCGCTGTCGAAGTCGTGTCACCGGACTCCGAGGCTCGCGACCGCGACTACAAGCCGCACAAGTACGCCGCTGCGGGCATCCCGCATTACTGGCTGGTCGACATGGCGGGCCAGGACAACCACCCGGTGGTCCAGGTCTACGAACGCGGCGAGGCCACCGGCACCTATGCACTGACCGGTATCTATCACGACCACGTCAAGGTCAGCGTCCCCTACGACATCGACATCGACCTGACCGCCATCGACAAGCTCTGAGCCGGTCAGAGCACCGTCGCCCCAGCCGCTGGGCCGGAGGCCACCCGCACCGCCCGGCACGTCCCCGACGCCCTCAGGGCCGCCGCCACCTTCTCCGCCGACTCGGCATCGCGCGTGAGGAACGCCGTCGTAGGCCCGGAACCGGAGACCAGCGCCGCAAGCGCACCCGCCCCCCGCCCCGCGTCCAGCGTGTCGGCCAGTTCGGGGAACAGGGACAGCGCGGCGGGCTGGAGGTCGTTGGAGACGGCGGCGGCCAGCGCCTGCGCGTCACCCTTCGCCAGCGCATCCAGCAGGTCCGCCGAAGCCACCGGCTCGGGAATCTCCCGCCCCTCCGCCAGCCGGTCGAACTCGCGGAAGACCGCCGGGGTGGACAGGCCGCGCTCGGCCATCGCGAAGACCCAGTGGAAGCTGCCCCCGACATCGAGGGTGGTCAACTGCTCGCCGCGCCCGACCCCGAGCGCCGCACCGCCGATGAGGCTGAACGGCACGTCGCTGCCCAGGTCGGCGCAGATGGCGAGGAGTTCGGCGCGGGAGGCGCCGGCGTTCCACAGGGTGTTGCAGGCGAGCAGCGCGCCCGCGCCGTCCGCGCTGCCGCCCGCCATGCCGCCGGCGACCGGGATGTCCTTGGCGATGTGGAGGTGCACGGCGGGCTCGATGCCGCGCCGCTCGGCCAGCGCGATCGCGGCACGCGCGGCGAGGTTGGTGTGGTCCAGGGGGACCTGGTCGGCGTCCGGGCCCTCGCAGGTGACGCGGAGTTCGTCGGCCGGGGTGACGGTGACCTCGTCGTAGAGGCCGACGGCGAGGAAGACGTTGGCGAGGTCGTGGAAGCCGTCGGGGCGGGCCGCGCCGACCGCGAGCTGGACGTTGACCTTGGCCGGGACGCGTACGGTGACGCTCACTTACCGGTCTCCCTCTGCTGCTTGGGCTCGCTGTGCTGCTTGTTCTCGGCGATCCGGGCGAACTCCTCGACCGTCAGCGCCTCCCCGCGCGCCTGCGGCGAGACACCGGCCGCGACCAGCGCCGCCTCGGCGGCCGCCGCGGAGCCGGCCCAGCCGGCGAGCGCCGCCCGCAGCGTCTTGCGGCGCTGCGCGAACGCCGCGTCGATCACCGCGAAGACCTCCCGCTTGGAGGCCGTCGTCTTGATCGGCTCGGCCCGCCGGACCAGGGAGACCAGGCCGCTGTCGACGTTCGGCGCGGGCCAGAAGACGTTGCGCCCGATGGCGCCGGCCCGCTTGACGTCGGCGTACCAGTTCGCCTTCACGGACGGAACGCCGTACACCTTGTTCCCGGGGGTGGCGGCGAGGCGGTCGGCGACCTCGGACTGCACCATCACCAGCGTCCGCTCGATGCTCGGGAACGTGTCGAGCATGTGCAGCAGCACGGGGACGGCGACGTTGTACGGCAGGTTCGCCACGAGCGCCGTCGGGGGCGGGCCGGGCAGCTCGGTGACGTGCATGGCGTCGGAGTGGACCAGCGCGAACCGGTCGGCGCGCTCCGGCATGCGGGCGGCGACGGTCGCGGGCAGCGCTGCCGCGAGTACGTCGTCGATCTCGACGGCGATGACGCGGTCGGCGGCCTCCAGCAGCGCGAGCGTGAGGGAGCCGAGCCCCGGGCCGACCTCGACGACCACGTCGTCGGGGCGGACCTCGGCGGTGCGGACGATACGACGGACCGTGTTGGCGTCGATCACGAAGTTCTGGCCGCGTTGCTTGGTGGGCCGTACGCCGAGGGCTGCCGCCAGCTCACGGATGTCGGCGGGTCCGAGAAGGGCGTCGGGGGTGGGGCTGCTCACGGGACAAGGGTACGGGGGTGAGCGTGGGGGGATCGCCAGGTGGCCCAGTGGCCTGGTGGCCTGGTGGCCTGGTGGCCTAGGAGTGCAACCGTGCCCCGCAATGCGGCCAAGGGGTCGTGCCCCGGCGTACGTACAGCTTCTTCGCTCGGTACGTCTGCTCCGCCGCCGAGGCGTCCTGGGGGCGGCCCGTGCCGCCGAGGCTGTGCCAGGTGTGGGTGTCGAACTGGTAGAGGCCGCCGTACGTGCCGGAGGGGTCGACGGCGTCGGGGCGGCCGCCGGACTCGCAGACGGCCAGGGCGTGCCAGTTGAGGTCGTCGGCGCCCCGTACGGAGCTCGGCCGGGGTTTGGTGCCCACGCGCACCACCCGCTTCCGCGGCCCGCGCACCACTTCGGAACCCTCCGGGCGCGGCTTCTCCTGGACCCCGTTTACCGTGCGCAGGAGGTAGGTGACCCGGCGCAGCCCGGGCTCACCCTGCTGGTCGACGACCTCGGTGCCCTTGAACAGGGTGGCGTCGTCGGTGCGCTCCACGTGGAACGGGATCTGCTCCTCGCGGATCTCCCGGGTGCCGGTCACCCGCAGCACGGTCACCGTCTGCCCGTCGCGCGGGAAGCTGCCGGGCGGCACGGAGAGGGTGTCCTGGCCGTGCAGGGTGATCCCGGCCTCCTCGACGGCCTCGCGGACGGTGGCCGCGTTGGTGCGGATGGTGTGGGTGCGGCCGTCCGCCATGAGCGTGACGGCGCGCTCGGTGCGCACGTCCAGCGCGAGCCCGGCGCGCCCGATGTTCCGCGAGCGCGAGGTCGAGAGGTACGCGCCCTCGGCGCGCACTCCCAGCTCCCGGAGCGCCCCGTCCACCGTGTGCGCCGTCGTCCACACCTCGCGCCGCTCGCCGTCCAGCGTGAGCCGGACGGGGCGGCCGTAGCGCACCGCGATCTCGTCGCCGCTGGCGAGCGGGGTGCCGGGGGCGGGCGCGACCATGTCGTGCGCCCCCACCCGTACGCCTTCCTCGGCGAGCAGCTCGGTCACGTCGTCGGCGAAGGTGTGCAGGGTGCGCGGTGTGCCGTCGACGTTCAGCTCGACCGCCTTGTCCTTGGCGACGAAGGCGGTGGTGCCGCCGGCGAGGAAGGCCACGACGAGCGCCTGCGGCAGCAGCCGGCGCACCGCGGACTCCGGCCGCTCCCCGGAACGCGCCCTGCGCCGGCGCGCGCCCCGCCCGCCCGGCTCCTCGGGCGCATTGGGCTCCGGGGCCACCGATTCCGGCAGGTCCGGTGCGGGTACGTCCGCTTCGGGCACATCCGGTCCGGGCGCGTCCGGCCAGCTCGTCACAGGCCTCGGCGGCGGCAGCACCGGCTCGGTGACGAAGTACGCCTCGGCCTCGTAGGCGGGCCGGTAGGTGTCCTCGTACATCCCGGGCAGCGTCTCCGCGCTGTGCACGGAGGCGTCATGGCCGTACGAGTCGTACGTCTCGAACTGCGACTTGCTCACGCCGACACGCTCCAGGGAGCCAGAGGGGTCCGGATCGGGCCACCAGAACCTAGCGGAGCGGTCGTCACTCTCCAAAGCGACGCGACTACGTACTGTTGCGCGTTCGAATGTGCGGTCAGTGGCGGTCAGTAAGCGAAGGCGCGGGCGGTGTTCGCGCCCAGCGCGGCCGCCATCGCGTCCTCGTCGATGCCGCGCACGTGGGCCATCGCGCGCACGGTGACCGGGATCAGGTAGGGGGCGTTGGGCCGGCCGCGGTACGGGGCCGGGGTCAGGAAGGGCGCGTCGGTCTCCACGAGGACCAGCTCCAGCGGGGCGACGGCGAGGGCGTCCCGCAGGTGCTGGGCGTTCTTGAAGGTGACGTTGCCGGCGAAGGACATGAAGTAGCCCTCGCGTGCGCAGATCTCGGCCATCTCGGCGTCGCCGGAGTAGCAGTGGAAGACGGTGCGCTCGGGGGCGCCCTCCTCCTTCAGGACGCGCAGGACGTCGGCGTGGGCGTCGCGGTCGTGGATGACCAGGGCCTTGCCGTGCCGCTTGGCGATCTCGATGTGGGCGCGGAAGGAGCGCTCCTGGGCGGCCTTGCCCTCGGGTCCGGTGCGGAAGTAGTCCAGCCCCGTCTCGCCGACGCCCTTCACCTGGGGCAGGGCGGCCAGCCGGTCGATCTCGGCGAGCGCCTCGTCGAGGGCCGCGTCGCCGCCGGGCTCACGCGCGCCCTGCCTCGACCAGCCGTCGGGGTCGCCGTGGACGATGCGCGGGGCCTCGTTGGGGTGCAGGGCGACGGCGGCGTGGACGTTCTCGAACGCGGCCGCGGTCTCGGCGGCCCACCGCGATCCGTTGATGTCGCAGCCGACCTGGACGACGGTCGTCACGCCCACCGACGCGGCCTTCGCGAGGCCCTCCTCGACCGTGCCGGACTGCATGTCGAGATGGGTGTGGGAGTCGGCGACGGGCACCCCGAGGGGCGCCGGGAGCGGCGGTGCCGCGTTCTTGTCGCCCTTGGCGGCGGCGTTCGAAGGCATGCTCCGATCCTACGAAAAGGGCACGCCTTCGAGCGCCGGTGCTCCGCGTTGGTGCTCCGCGCCGGTGCTCCGCCCTCAGCTCGCCCTGCGCTGGAAGGGGTGCAGGAGATCGGACAGATGCCAGTGGTGCGGCTCCCCGGCCCGCTCCGGCACGTCCACGTCCGCCGGGCCCGCCTGCGCCACGGGGCGGTGCTGCCGCTCGGCCGCGCTGCGCACGGAGGACACCTGTCCCGCGCGCATGATCCGTACGACGTGGCCGTCGCAGTTCTGGCAGCGGGGACGGCTCAGCGGCGACGGCACCACCCGGCCGTCGGCCACGTACAGGACGAACTCCTGCCCGTCGGCGTCGGTGTGGTGCTCTATCTCGTACGACTGCTCCCAGCCGTGCCCGCACCTCATGCAGGCGAACGCGTACGACTCGTGAACGACGGCGGTGGCCATGCCTCGGAGGCCGGTCTGCCCTGCGATCTCACTCATGCCAGCTCCTCCCCTGAAACGGGGGACGGGTGCGTCTCTTCAACCAGTGGACGCCTTCACCAGCACGAACGCAGCACTCCTGTCGACTGTTGGACCCGTTTTGGCGGTCCCTTGCCAAAGCGCTCCGCTGGGGGGAGCCGCCCTTTGCCTTGGGCCCCTCCGCTTTGCCCCCGCATGGGGTGGCCGCTCAGTCGAGAACACCCCTGCTCAGAGGGCATGTCCCCGCCTCATCCAGGCCTCAGTCGCCCGCCTTCTTCGCAGCGACCACAGCGTCGAACACGACCCTCTTGGGCACCCCTGCCTCCACCGCCACCGCGGCGATCGCCTCCTTGCGCCGCTCGCCCGCCTCCTCGCGGACGCGAACCCGCCGCACCAGCTCCTCCGCGTCGAGTTCCTCGGGCCCGGCCTCGGGCGCCCCCTCCACCACGACGGTGATCTCCCCGCGGACCCCCTCCGCGGCCCAGCTCGCCAGCTCCGCGAGCGGCCCCCGCCGCACCTCCTCGTACGTCTTGGTCAGCTCCCGGCACACCGCGGCCCGCCGCTGCGCGCCGAAGACCTCGGCCATGGCGGCGAGGGTGTCGTCGAGCCGGTGCGGGGCCTCGAAGTACACGAGCGTGCGCCGCTCCCCGGCGACCTCCCGCAGCCGGGACAGCCGCTCGCCCGCCTTGCGGGGCAGGAAGCCCTCGAAGCAGAACCGGTCGACGGGCAGCCCGGACAGGGCGAGCGCGGTGAGCACGGCGGACGGCCCGGGCACGGCGGTGACCTTGATGTCCTTCTCGACGGCGGCGGCGACCAGCCGGTACCCGGGGTCGGAGACCGACGGCATCCCGGCGTCCGTGACGAGCAGCACCCGCGCGCCGCCGAGCAGCTCCTCGACCAGCTCGGGCGTGCGGGCGGACTCGTTGCCCTCGAAGTACGACACCACGCGGCCCTTGGGGGTCACGCCGAGCGCCTGGGTGAGCCGGCGCAGCCGCCGCGTGTCCTCGGCGGCGACGACGTCGGCGCCCGCGAGCTCCTCGGCGAGCCGGGGCGGCGCGTCCGCGATGTCGCCGATGGGGGTACCTGCCAGGACAAGGGTTCCAGTCACGCCCCCATCCTCCCAGGGGTTCCCGGGGACACGGGACACCACCGGAATCCGGCGTCTTCCCGACCGGGTCGGCGCATGCACGGGACTCACACAGCACGGTTCCCTACGATGGCGCGGTGACCAGTACCGCGTCCTCCACGGACCTCCGGCAGGGCCAGGCACCGCACCAGCAGCGGCCGTCGTGGCAGCAGCGGCTGCGCCGATTCGGCTATGCGCCGGCCACGGACGCGCCGACGGGCGACGTACGCGACCGGCTGGTGCCGCCGTACGCCGCGCCCGGCCCGCGGCTGTGGCAGGTGCTGGGCCTGCCGCCGCTTCTCGCGGACCGGCTCACGCGCTGGTCGGGGTGGGGCGGCCCGCTGCTGGTGACGCTGATGGCGGGCCTGATGCGGTTCTGGAACCTGGGCAGCCCGCGGGCGGTGATATTCGACGAGACGTACTACGCGAAGGACGCGTGGGCGCTGGTCCACCGCGGTTTCGAGGTCAACTGGGACAAGAACGCCAACGACCTGGTCCTGCAGACGCACGGGCACCTGGCCGTCCCGACGGACGCGGCGTACGTCGTGCATCCGCCGGTCGGCAAGTACGTGATCGGCCTGGGCGAGCTGATGTTCGGGTTCGACCCGTTCGGCTGGCGGTTCATGACCGCGCTGCTCGGGACCCTGTCCGTGCTGCTCCTGTGCCGGATCGGCCGCCGGCTGTTCCGCTCGACGTTCCTCGGCTGTCTGGCGGGCGCGCTGATGGCGGTGGACGGCCTGCACTTCGTGATGAGCCGGACCTCGCTGCTCGACGGCGTGCTGATGTTCTTCGTGGTGGCCGCGTTCGGCTGCCTGGTCATCGACCGGGACTACGCGCGCACCCGGCTCGCGGCCGCGTTGCCCATCGACGCGGACGGCCGTGCCCGCCCGGACGCGCACGCCACGGACAACTTCTTCCTCTTCTGGCGCCCCTGGCGCCTGGCGGCCGGTGTGCTGCTCGGTCTCGCGATCGGCACCAAGTGGAACGGCCTGTACGTCCTGGTCGCGTTCTTCGTGATGACGGTGCTCTGGGACGTCGGCGCCCGCAAGGTGGCGGGCGGCCGGCGCCCGTACCTCGCGAGCCTGGTCGACGCGGTCGTCGCCTTCGCCATGTTCCCGCTGGCGATCGCCGTGTACGTGCTGTCCTGGCTCGGCTGGATCCTGTCCCCCACCGACGGCACCGGCGGCTACTTCCGCAACTGGGCCGTGACCGACGGCAGGGGCGGCCACTGGACCTTCCTGCCGGACTGGCTGCGCAGCCTGTGGCACTACGAGCACGAGGTCTACAACTTCCACGTGCACCTGTCGTCCCCGCACACCTACCAGTCCAACCCGTGGAGCTGGCTCGTGCTGGGCCGCCCGGTGTCGTACTTCTACGAGTCCCCGGCTCCCGGCGCCGACGGCTGCCCGTCCGACGCGACCGAGAAGTGCGCCCGGGAGGTTTTGGCCATCGGCACGCCGGTGCTGTGGTGGCTGGCCTGCTTCGCGACCCTGTACGTGCTGTGGCGCTGGGCCTTCCGGCGCGACTGGCGGGCCGGCGCCATCGCCTGCGGGATCGCCGCCGGCTACCTGCCGTGGTTCATGTACCAGGAGCGGACGATCTTCCTGTTCTACGCGGTCGTCTTCCTGCCGTTCCTGTGCCTGGCGGTGGCGATGATGATCGGCGCGATCGTCGGCCCGCCGGGCTCCAGCGACACCCGTCGGGTGGTCGGCGCCTCGGCGGCGGGCGTGCTGGTGCTGCTGATCGCGTGGAACTTCGTCTACTTCTGGCCGCTGTACACCGGCACGGCCATCCCGATCGACTCCTGGCGTTCACGTATGTGGCTGGACACCTGGGTCTGATCACGGTTTTGACAACTCCCGTCACAGGAGCCCCGCAACCGCTTACAGTGCTTGCGCAGCCTGCTTTTTGAACGCGTTCAGGAAACGGGTGAGGCAGGCGCCCAACGGGGACACGGGGAGGGGACGCGCGCCATGGCCGAGGGAGTCAAGGTCGCCGTAGTCGGAAGTGTGTGCGCGGCGCTGGTGGGCGGGGCCGGTTACGGGCTCTACAACATCGCGTCCGCACTGAGCGGGGACGGCGGTACCGCGAGCGCGGACCACCCCGTGGTGAAGACCGGGCCGCCGAGCGGTTCCGAGGTCGAGGCGACCACGAAGGCGTTCTTCGCCGCCTGGGAGAAGGGTGACGCGGCCAAGGCGGCGACGTACACCAACTTCCCCGAGGCGGCGCAGGAGCTGCTGACGGCGTACAGCGGTGACGCGCACATCGCCCAGGTGCACATCACGCCCGGTACGGCCACCGGCACGACCGTGCCCTTCACCGTCAAGGCGACGGTGTCGTACGACGGGAAGTCCCGGCCGATCGGCTACGCGAGCGAGCTGACGGTCGTACGCGGCAAGTCCTCGTACCGGCCGCTGGTCGACTGGCAGCCCTCCGTCGTCCATCCGCAGCTGCGGAAGGGGGACACGCTGACGACGGGTGAGTCGGCGGCGCCCCAGATCGAGGCCCTCGACCGCAACGGCGCCGTGCTGACGAAGGAGAAGTACCCCTCCCTCGGTCCGGTCCTGGACGAGCTGCGGAAACGGTACGGCGACCGGACCGGCGGCCGGCCCGGAGTGGAGTTGGTGATCCGGCACACGGGCACGGCGGACGGGGAGGGCGCCGCCGACACCACCCTGCTCACCCTCGCCAAGGGCAGGCCGGGCAAGCTGCGCACCACGCTCAGCGCGAGCGCGCAGGCGGCGGCCGAGACGGCGGTGCGCACGTACTCGGAGTCCTCCGTGGTGGCGGTCAAGCCCAGCACCGGCGAGGTCCTGGCGGTCGCCAACCACCGTGAGGACGGCTTCAACGCGGCCTTCCTCGGCGAACTCGCCCCCGGCTCCACCATGAAGATCATCAGCGCCGCCACCCTCATCGACAGCGGCCTGACCACCGCGAGCGGCCCGGCGCCCTGCCCGCCGTCGGCGGTCTGGCAGAGCCAGACCTTCCAGAACCTCAAGGGCCTGACGCCGAACGAGCACGCCACCCTCTCCGACAGCTTCGCCCGGTCCTGCAACACGGCGTTCGTGAAGTTCGCGGACGAGGTGAAGGTGGACTCGCTGACCAAGGAGGCCCAGGACCGGTTCGGGCTCGGGCAGAACAACTGGCAGGTCGGGGTGCCCTCGTTCGACGGCCGGGTCCCCGCCTCCGGCGGCCCGGACACCGCGGCCAACCTGATCGGCCAGGGCCAGGTGCAGATGAGCCCGCTGAACATGGCCTCGGTGACGGCGACCGCGATGACCGGCGCCTTCCGGCAGCCGGTGATCGTGCCGCTGTCCCTGGACCACCGGGAACCGGCACACGCGCGCGGGCTGTCCTCGAGCACCGTCCAGCAGCTGCGCGCCATGATGAACCGCACCGCGCACAGCGGCACCGCGGCGGGCGTGATGGCCGGGCTGAGCGGCGACATCGGCGCGAAGACCGGTTCGGCGGAGGTCGACGGGCAGGCGAAGTCCAACAGCTGGTTCACCGGTTACCGTGGCGACGTCGCCGCCGCCGCGATGACCCAGGACGGCGGACACGGCATCGACGCGGCCGGGCCGATTGTCGCAAGAGTGCTACGGAGTGCGGGCTGAGATCACTCGTACAGGTCGGGACTCTAGGGTGGGTGCCGTCGTTGGGGAATGTGAGGGCTGCGGGGACCCTGGGGAAAGCGCGGAGGAACTGAGGAAGTGGGCAAGAGAAGGCGCGTCGCCGAGCGACGGAGAACCGGACCCGTCGTGCTCGGCGGGATGATCGCCCTGGTGGTCGCCGCCGCCGGGCTCGGCGCCTACGTGCTCTACGACGGCGGGGCGTCGGCCGACGAGCAGACCTCCGCCCACCACCGGAACATCCCGACCGGCCCGCCGACCGCGGCCGAGGTGCGGACGGTGTCCGCGCGCTTCCTGACGGCCTGGCGGCAGGGCCGCGTCAGCGAGGCGGCGGCCGCGACCGACGACCCGTCCGCCGCGACCGCCCTGCTCACCGGCGTCGCCAAGGACGCCCACCTCAAGAACCTCACGCTCACCCCCGGGGCGGCGACCGGCACCAAGGTGCCGTTCGCGGTGAAGGCGACGGTGTCGTACCAGGACCTCGCCAAGCCGCTGGCGTACGACAGCTCGCTGACCGTCGTGCGCCGCAAGAGCGACGGCAAGCCGCTGGTGAGCTGGCAGCCGGCCGTGGTCCAGCCCGACCTGAAGGACGACGACACGCTCGTCACCGGCGAGTCCGGCACCCCGCCCGTCAAGGCGCTGGACCGCGACGGCGGCGAGCTGACGACCGCCAAGTACCCCTCGCTGGGCACGGTCCTGGACGGGCTGCGCGAGAAGTACGGCAAGACGGCGGGCGGCAAGGCGGGCATCGAGCTGCGCGTGGTGCGCGGCAAGGCGTCGGAGAAGGCGGGCCTGTCCGACAAGACCCTGGCGGAGCTGAGCAAGGGCACGCCGGGCACGGTGCGGACCACGCTGAGCCCCGCCGTCCAGGCGGAGGCCGAGCGCCAGGTCGGCTCGCGCAAGCGCGCCTCCGTGGTCGTCCTGCGGCCGTCGACCGGCGAGATCCTCGCGGTCGCCAACAGCGAGCACGGCTTCAACGTCGCCTTCCAGGGCTCCCTCGCGCCCGGCTCCACGATGAAGATCGTGACGTCGACGATGCTCTTCGAGAAGAACCTCGTCACCCCGGGCGCCTCCCACCCCTGCCCCAAGACGTACAAGCTCGCCGGCTGGACCTTCCACAACGACGCCGACTCCGAGATCAAGAAGGGCACCTTCAAGCTGAGCTTCGGGGCCTCCTGCAACAACGCCTTCATCAACTTCGCGCCGAAGCTGTCGAACAGCGACCTGACGAAGGAGGCCCAGCAGGTCTACGGCCTCGGCATGAACAACTGGGCCATCGGTGTACCGACGTTCGACGGCGCGATCCCGGTGCAGAGCGGCGCGCAGATGGGCGCCTCGCTGATCGGGCAGGGCGGGGTGCGCATGAACCCGCTGAACATGGCCTCGGTGGCGGCGACCGTGCAGGCGGGCACCTTCCACCAGCCGTACCTGGTGTCCCCCACGGTGGACCACCGGACGCTGGCGACGGCCGCGCGCACCATGTCGGCGAAGACCAGGGCCCAGGTCAAGGAGGTCATGCAGTACACGGCGGCGTACGGCACGGCGGCCAAGGCGATGGCGGGCGTGGGCGGCGACAACGGCGCCAAGACCGGCTCGGCCGAGGTCGACGGGCAGAAGATGCCGAACGGCTGGTTCACCGCGTACCGGGGCGATCTCGCCGCGGCGGGCGTGGTCCAGGCGGGCGGCCACGGCGGCGACACGGCCGGGCCGATCGTCGCGGCACTGCTGAAGATGGGCGGCTGATCAGCTCCGGACCGGTTCGGCCGTGTAGGTCCGCCGCAGGAACCTGATCAGCGCCTTGGTGTCGAACTGCACGACCTCCACGCCGTGCGCGGAGTGGAACTCCACGACGGCCTGGACGCGCCCGCACGGCCACACCCGTACGTCGCCGCTCTCCGCCGGGGCCCGCAGCCCCCGCTCCAGCAGTGCGCGCGAGAAGGTCCACTCGTGCGGTCCGGGCAGCCCGAACCGGACCGACCGCGGGTCGGCGTCGGGATCGTATCGCAGCACGACGGGCACGGCCCCCGGGTCTTCCTCGTCCTCGTCCGTGACGATATGGGCGCGTGCGTACTGTTCGACTACAGACATCGGACCGCCCTCTCACGTTCAGTGACCTATGCGGAGGCCGAGCATCCGCTTTCCATCTAATGTCCCATATTTTCCGGTTTACACCACCGAGATGCGAGAGCCACTCTCTCTTGCAAACCCTTCGCAACAAGCCTTTAAAATCGTACGGTGCATGTACCTGACGGATTCATCAACGCTCCCACCTCCGCCGTCACCGGAGTGGTCGCCGCCGGCGCCCTCGCGGTGAGCCTGCGCGGGGCCCGCCGTGAGCTGGACGAGCGGACGGCTCCGCTCGCCGGGCTGGTGGCGGCGTTCATCTTCGCCGTACAGATGCTGAACTTCCCGGTGGCCGCCGGCACCAGCGGCCATCTGCTGGGCGGGGCGCTCGCCGCGATCCTCGTCGGGCCGTACACGGGCGTGCTGTGCGTGTCGGTCGTGCTGCTCATGCAGGGGGTGCTGTTCGCGGACGGCGGGCTGACCGCGCTCGGCGTGAACATCACCGACATGGCGATCGTCACGACCGTGGTGTCGTACGCCGTCTTCCGCGTGCTGCTCGCCGTACTGCCCCGCAAGCGGCGCTCGGTCACGGTCGCGTCCTTCGTCGCCGCGCTGGTCTCGGTGCCGGCCGCCGCCGTCGTCTTCACGCTGATCTACGCGATCGGCGGCACCACCGACGTCGCCATCGGCAAGGTGGCGACCGCGATGATCGGGGTCCATGTGCTGATCGGCATCGGCGAGGCCGTGATCACCGCACTCACCGTGGGCGCCGTCATCGCCGTACGCCCCGACCTGGTGCACGGAGCGCGCGGCCTCCGGCAGCGCCTGAAGCTGCGTGTGAACGGCGCGCTGGTGGACGCTCCCGCGCCCGCGACGCCCGTGGCGGCGCGCACCTCCCGGCGCACGCTGTGGATCACCGGCCTGGTCGCCTCCCTGGTGCTCGCCGGATTCGTCAGCTTCTACGCCTCGGCCAGCCCCGACGGCCTGGAGAAGGTCGCGCACGACCAGGGCATCGACAAGAAGACCGGGAAGCACGCCTCGGAGGACTCCCCGCTCGCGGGCTACGGCGTCAAGAGCGTCTCCGACGCCCGGCTGTCCGGCGGCCTCGCGGGCGTGATCGGCGTCGGGGTCACGGTCGTGGCGGGCAGCGCGGTGTTCTGGGCCCTCCGCCGGCGCCGCGGCACGGACGTCTCCCCCGCGAACACGGGGCTCTGACATGGGAGCGGGACACGCGCACCGGCTCTACCGGCACGGGCACTCGCCCGTGCACGCCCTGCCGCCGCACACCAAGCTGGCCGCCGCGTTCGCCTTCGTCGTGGTCGTGGTGTCGACCCCGCGCGAGGCGATGTGGGCGTTCGCGGCGTACGCCCTCCTGCTCGCGTACGTCGCCCACCGCGCGCGCGTGCCCGCCGGTTTCCTGCTCAGGAGGCTGCTGATCGAGGTGCCGTTCGTCGCGTTCGCGGTGCTCATGCCGTTCGTGGCGGAGGGCGAGAAAGTCCATGTCCTCGGCCTGTCGCTGAGCGTGAGCGGCCTGTGGGGCGCCTGGAACGTGCTTGCCAAGGGCACCCTCGGCGTGGCCGCTTCCGTTCTGCTGGCCGCCACCACCGAGCTGCGTGAGCTGCTGCTCGGGCTGCAGCGGCTGAAGCTGCCGCCGCTGCTCGTGCAGATCGCCTCCTTCATGATCCGCTACGGCGACGTCATCACCGACGAGATGCGCCGGATGCGGATCGCCCGTGAGTCGCGCGGCTTCGAGGCGCGGGGCGTACGGCACTGGGGGGTGCTCGCCAAGTCCGCCGGCGCGCTGTTCATCCGCTCCTACGAGCGCGGGGAGCGCGTGCACCTGGCCATGGTGAGCCGGGGGTACGCCGGTTCGATGCCGGTCATCGACGAGGTGACCGCGTCCCGGGCGCAGTGGTCGTACGCCCTCGCCCTCCCCTGTGCCGCCCTCGTCGTCTGTCTGCTGGGATGGTTCCTGTGACCGCTGTGACCCCCGTGCCCCCTGTGACCGCACCCGCTTCCCTCGAGGTCTCCGGCCTCGCCTTCGCCTACCCCGACGGCCACCAGGCCCTGTTCGGCGTGGACTTCTCGATCGCGCGCGGCGAACGGGTCGCCCTGCTCGGCCCGAACGGCGCCGGCAAGACCACCCTCGTGCTGCACCTCAACGGCATCCTGGGCGGGGGCACCGGCAGCGTGACCGTGGCCGGGCTGCCCGTCGGCAAGCGGCACATGGCGGAGATCCGGCAGAAGGTCGGCATCGTCTTCCAGGACCCCGACGACCAGCTGTTCATGCCGACCGTGCGCGAGGACGTGGCGTTCGGCCCGGCGGCGGCCGGGATCAAGGGAGCCGCGCTGGAGGAGCGGGTGCGCACCGCGCTGGAGCGGGTCGGCATGCGGGAGTTCGCCGACCGGCCGCCGCATCACCTCTCCTTCGGTCAGCGCCGCCGGGTCGCCGTCGCGACCGTGCTCGCGATGGAGCCGGAGATCCTCGTCCTGGACGAGCCGTCCTCCAACCTGGACCCGGCCTCCCGGCGCGAACTCGCCGACATCCTGCGCTCGTTGGACGTGACGGTCCTCATGGTCACGCACGACCTGCCGTACGCCCTGGAGCTGTGCCCGCGCTCGCTGATCCTCAGCGACGGAGTGATCGCGGCGGACGGCCCGACCGGCGAGCTGCTCTCCGACGACACCCTGATGCGGGCGCACCGGCTGGAGCTGCCGTTCGGATTCGACCCGCGGTCCGTGACAATGGGCGCGTGACGCGTCAAGACGAACGGGACGAGAGCCTGGACGAGAACCGGGACGAGCCCCGGCACGAGGACGGGGCCGCCGCGGGGTCGCTGCGACTGGACGACCAGCTGTGCTTCGCGCTCTACGCCGCCCAGCGCGCCGTGACCGCCGCCTACCGTCCGCTCCTCGACGACCTAGGGCTCACCTACCCGCAGTACCTGGTGCTGCTGGTCCTCTGGGAGCGCGGCGAGACCAGCGTGAAGGAGCTGGCGGGTGCGCTGCGTCTGGACTACGGCACCGTTTCGCCGCTGCTGAAGCGGCTGGAGGCGGCGGGTCTGGTGAGCAGGGAGCGCGCGGCGGACGACGAGCGCTCGGTGCTCGTCGCCTGCACCGGGCGCGGGGAGCAGCTCAGGGAGCGCGCGGCGCGCGTGCCGGGCGCCCTGCTCACCACCACGGGGCTCGATGTGCAGGAGATCGCGCGGTTGCGCGAGGAGCTGTGGAGGCTCACCGAACGCGCCCACACGGCGGCCGACCGCCGCTGATCTCGGGTTACCCGCGGTTGCCACCCCTGCCGCCGGAGGCCGACCGACCGGCCAGTACCTTGTGCGCGATGTACTTGTGCACCACTTGATCTGGGAAGGCCGGCCATGCCCGACACCGCAGCTGTCGACACCACCGTGGACACCCGTCCGACGAAGATCATGTACGTCGCCGAGGCCACCGCCCACGGCGGCCGCGACGGCCATGTCACCAGTCAGGACGGACAGCTCGGGCTGAAGGTCGCGATGCCCCCGGAGCTGGGCGGCGACGGCAACGGCACCAACCCGGAGCAGCTGTTCGCGGCCGGCTACAGCTCCTGCTTCCACAACGCGCTGATCCTCGTCGGCAACCGCGCGGGCTACGACCTGACCGGCTCCACGGTGGCCGCGAAGGTCGGCATCGGCCCCAACAGGCAGCGCGGCTACGGCCTGGCGGTCGCCCTCAGCGTCTCCCTGCCGGTCCTGGACCGGGACATCGCGGCGAAGCTGGTGGACGCGGCGCACGAGGTGTGCCCGTACTCGAACGCCACCCGAGGCAACATCGACGTAACGATCGTGCTCGGCTGATCCCACCGAGGAATCGCAGGCGCGGAGCCGGTGTTCCAGGCACTGTCGCAGGCACTCGGAAGGGACGACGGACGTGGACGTGAACGGCACTGTGACCGAGGGCTTCGAGCCGGTCAGGGAGGCGTTCGCAGCGAACTTCGCGCTGCTCGGCGAGCGCGGGGCGGCCGTCGCCGTGTACCGGGACGGCCGCAAGGTCGTGGACCTGTGGGCCGGCACCCGGGACGTCGAGGGCACCGCGCCCTGGGAGCCCGGCACCGCACAGATCGTGCGCTCCGCGACCAAGGGCGTCGCCGCCGCCGCGCTCCTGCTGCTGCACCAGCGCGGTGAGCTGGACCTGGACGCCCCCGTGGGCACCTACTGGCCCGAGTACAAGGCGGCCGGCAAGGAGCACACCCTCGTCCGGCACCTGCTCGCGCACCGCGCCGGTGTGCCGGTGCTGGACCGCCCCCTGACCCCCGAGGAGGCCGTCGACCCGGACCTCGGCGCCGCGGCCGTCGCGGCACAGGCGCCGGTGTGGGAGCCGGGCACGGACCACGGCTACCACGCGCAGACCTACAGCTGGCTCACCGGGGAACTGGTCCGGCGGATCACCGGGCGGCCGGTCGGCGAGTGGATCGCCACCGAGATCGCCGCGCCCGTCGGCGCCGACCTGTGGCTCGGACTGCCCGACGCCGAGCAGGCGCGTGCGGGCCGCGTCGGCGCTGTGGAGCCGCCGGAGACCTCCGGCGCCCTGAGGACCCGCCCCAAGCGTGCGGTCGCCGAGGCCTACGCCGACCCGGGCTCCCTCACCCGCCGCGCCTTCGCCGCGATCACGCCGCTCCCGGACGAGAACGCACCCCTCTATCGCGCCGCCGCGCTGCCCGCCTCCAACGGCATCGCCACCGCCGACGGCCTGGCCCGCTTCTACGCCTCGCTCATCGGCGAGGTGGACGGCGGCACCCGCCTGTTCACCCCGGCGACCATGGAACTCGCCCGCGCCGAGCGGTCCGCCGGACCGGACCGGGTGCTCGTCGTGGGCACCCGGTTCGGCCTCGGCTACATGCTGCACGGCAGCGCGTCCCCGCTGCTCTCCCCCGGCTCCTTCGGCCACCCGGGCCGGGGCGGCGCCCTCGCCTTCGCCGACCCGGAGTCGGGCATCGCCTTCGGCTATGTCACCAACGGCTTCCGCAAGAGCGTGACGGCGGACCCGCGGGCGCAGGCCCTGGTGCGCGCGGTGCGTGCGGCACTCGCGTGACGTGTGCGCGTGACGTATGAGGGCGGCCCCGCGACGGGCCGCCGCGTCACACGTTGATCGGGTGTGAGATCCGTCCGGACGCCGCGTCGATCTCCCCGTGGGCCTTGGTCAGCAGTTGCATGGCCAGTTCGTTGAGGGCGCGGGCGCCCGCTATCTCCTCGCCGACGCGGGGCTGGTTCTCGTCGACGCGGTGACGGCTCGCGTGCCCGTGGGCCCGGACCTCGGTGCCGTCGGGCAAGCGCAACAGGGCGACGGCACGCGTGTGCGTCTCGTCCTCCTTGAACTCCATCTCGACATGCCATCCCACAGCGGTGTGCATCATCTCGATCACCTCCGGAGAACCGCTGATTCCAGGGTCTCTCCGCACGCGGGGAACGTCATGTCGATCGGGGCGCCAATGCCGGCCGGATTCTCGGTTCCTCAGTTACCGGGCTCGGACTTCTCGTCGAAGCTGGCGAAGTAGGCCGCGGCCATGTCCTCCTGGGCGTGGCCCTGGGCGGCGGCCCGGGCGAAGCGTTCGGCGGCCGCCGCGGCGACGTCGAGCCGTACGCCGCCGCGCTCGCCCGCCGCCACGATCAGCCGGGCGTCCTTCTCGGCGGTGGCCACGGCGAACGAGGCCGGGGTCAGCTTCCCGTCGAGCACCAGCGCGGCCTTGCCCCGCAGGTACCCCATGTCCAGCGGGCCGCCCTCGATGAGATCGAAGAAGTCCTGCGGGTCGACGTCGAGGGCCTTGGCGAGGGCGAGCACCTCACCGGCCGCCGCGGTGGCCGCGAGGACCCAGCTGTTGGCGACCAGCTTCAGCCGGCTCGCGCTGCCCGCGGCCCCGTCGTCGCCGGTCCACAGGGTCTTGGCGCCGACCGCGTCGAACACCGGGGTGACGGTCCCCCGGCCCTCCTCGGGCCCGGCGGCCAGCACGGTCAGCTGACCGGCCTCGGCGGGCTGGCGGGTGCCGAGGACGGGGGCGTCGTAGAAGACCAGCCCGTGCTCGCCCGCGAAGCCGGCCAGGTCGCCGACCAGCTCGATCCCGGCGGTGGTGCACTGCGCCCACACCATGCCGGGGCGCAGCGCCCGGGCCGCCTCGCGCAGGACGTCCAGGACGGTGTTGCCGTCGTACAGCATGGTCAGCACGACGTCGGCGCCGTCGACGGCCTCGGCGGGCGTGTCGGTGACCCGGATCCCGTCGGCGGCCAGCGGCTCGGCCTTCGCGCGGGTACGGTTCCAGGCCCTGACGTCGAGTCCGGCGCGGGCGAGGTTGCGGGCCATGGCGGCACCCATGATGCCGGTGCCCAGGACACTGACGGTCGGCTTGTCGGTCATTGACGGCTCCCTGTCGTACGGTTCCTGCCCTTGTCGTCCGAGATCATCTTCGTACGGACGAGGTCAGCTCCGTTGGAAGAACTCCACCTCCGCCAGCGCGAGGTGACGGCCGGGGGTCAGGCCCACGGGCGAGCGGAGGACCAGGCGCACCGTCCTCACGTCGCTGATCCCGGTGGGGATCGTCTGGGGGCCCGGTTTGTCGCTGAGGGTGACCTTCTTGTGATGCTCCTCGCCGTCCTGTGTCGTCACCTCCATGTCCAGCTGGAGTGCGCGTGCCTGGCGGGCGTACTCCTCCGGGGACGAGGACGCGCCGTTGGTGATGATCACGTCGACCAGCCGAAACGGGTCGCGGAAGGTGTAGGTCACCGAGGCGCCCGGCCCGGGCGCGCCCCAGTAGCGGTTGGTCAGCCCGTCCATGGTGTCCGTCGCCGGGTGCCCGCGCACCTCGGCGCTCGCCCTGACGCCGGCCGGGGTCACCGGCTTGGCCTTGCCCAGTTTGTCCCGGGTGTCCTCGAACAGGGCGCGTCCGGCCGGCAGCAGCAGGAAGGCGCCCGTGCACAGGGCCAGCACCACGGACAGGATCACGAAGAACCGGAACGCCCGGCCCGAGCCCGCCCGGGTCCGGCGGCGCAGCGGCCATACCGTCCGCCACCACGGCAGCGGTGCGGGCTTCGCCGCGGGCGTCAGCTCGGCCGCGCAGCGCCGGCAGAACCGGCGTCCCGGCTGATTGAGCGTCCCGCAGGCGGGGCAGGGCCGCCCCGCCCCTTCGTCCGGCGCCGCCACGGGTCGTACGACGGGGCGGGGGGCCACGGGCTTCGCGGGGCGTACGGGTCCGATGGGGTCCGGTGCCGGTGCCGGTGCCTGCGGCGTGCGGGCAGGGATGGTCGGTGCCGGTGCGGTGGGGGGTACGGCGGCCTCGGCTTCGCCTTCGGCCGGGTTGTTCCCACCCGCACCACCCGTGCGGATTTCGTCGTCGGGTGCGGGTGGCCCCTGTGGGGCGTCCTCGCCGTCGGCGGCCATCGGTTCGTTCGTCGTGGCAGCGGCGGGGTCGCGGGTTGCGGGCGGTTCGTTCGCGGCGGACTGGGGCGGTGGGGTGGTCTCGGTGCGGCCGGGGGCGGCGCCGGAGCCTGAGCCCCCGGTATCCGGTGCGCTCGGCTCCCTCTGCTCGCCGCGGCCGCGGCCAGTCAGCCGGTCGCGCAACGATGAGGTGCGGGTGCGCGCGGCGGGCGCCGGGGTGGGCGTGGAGGCGGGCGCGGGCGCGGAGGCGGGCGCGGACGCGGAGGCGGACTCGGACGCGGAGGCGGACTCGGACGGAGGCTCCGAGGACGGGGGCGACGGCTCCGGCGGGGCAGGTGTACCCGAGGCCGACGGCCCCAGTGCCGCACGCGTACCCGAAGCCGACGGCCCCGGCGCTGGAGATGTGTTCGGCGCGGACGGCTCCGGGGCCGCCGGCGAGGGTGAGCTGGAGTCGGACCAGCCCAGGTATGCGCCGCAGTTGCCGCAGAAGTCGTCCGTGGGGCCGTTGGACGCCCCGCACGCGGGACACGCGCGCATGACGTCACCTCCGTTCGTCGTCGGCGGGCGGGCCGGGCAGGACCTCCACCCGGAAGGCCGTGTGCACCGGGCACATGGCCCGGACGATCTCGCGGACCCTGACCACGTCCACCCGCGCCTCGCGGGCCGGCCACACCCGGACCAGGACCTCGGCGCCCGGATCCGGCGGTAGCCCGGCACCGGCGCTGCTCGACCAGGTCGCGCCGCCGTCGCCGGTCACCTCGGCGTGCACGCCGAGCGCGAGGTGCAGGGCCTCGACCAGGCCACGCCTGGTGCCGCGCCACCGGTGCAGCTCCACCGCGCGGACGACCGCCTCGCGGCGCAGTTCCACGGGCCACCGCGGGTCGTCCGCGGCGCCCACCCACGACGCCAGCCAGGCCAGGAAGTCGGCCGGGGCCACCCGCGGGTCGAGGTAGGCGGGCAGGTTGTCGAGGGTCGCGAACACCGGGGCGAGGACGGTGTCCAGACCGGCGGTGAAGCGCTGCGCGAAGTCGTCGTCGGCGTACAGGGCGGGCAGCTGCTCGCCGATCGGGTACCTGCTCGGCAGGCCGGGCACGGCGGCGCGGCTCATCCCCGTGCCTCCGGATCGACGGCCGTGACGACCACCTGGTGCTGGTAGGAGAAGACCAGCGCGCCCGGGGCCACGTCGATGCGGTCCGACGGGGTGCCGCGCCGGCCGGTGACCGGGTCGGCGGGGAACAGCCGGATCTCCTCCACCAGCGCGTTGCCGGTGGCGCGCTGCAGGACGCCGAAGACGTCGCCGTACTGCACCGGCCGACCGAACGGCCACCCGGTGCCGTCCGGACCGCCGTTCAGCGGGTTGAGGTGCCGGAACAGCGCGTCGAGCGCCGCGTCGCGCACCCGGTCGGTGTCGCCCGGCGCCGCCGCGAGCCGGGCCACCACGGTGACGCCCTGGTACACCGGCGGCTCCACCACGAGGCGGGTGCCGATCAGGCGCCGCTCGTCGAGGCTCGTGGTGATCGCCTCGAGCACCTGGTCCGAGGGGATCAGTTGCTCGAAGCGGAGCCGGTCGTCGCCCTCGTCGGCCACCGCGTCCGGGACCACGAGGACCCGTACCGCGCCCGGACCGTCCGCGGCGGGCAGACAGCGGACCCGGCGTACCGAGGGCGCGGCCTGGCGGCTGATGATCTCGTAGTCCTCGGCGGTCACCGCGCGCTCCTGCATCCGCAGCGCCTCCGGCGCCCGCAGCTTGGCGTTGGCGACGGTCTCCCCGGCGACGCCGCCCCGGGCCGCCTCCCGGTTGGTGACCTGGGCCACGTACGGAACGGAGCTGCGCAGCACGGAGATCGCGCCGCGGGCGACGTTGCCCGCCGGGCCGCCGCCGGTGCGGTAGCGGGCCACCCGTATGTGGGCGCCCTTGGGCGGTACGGCGCCGCACTGCCGCAGCGTGCCGTCGGGTTCGCGCAGCGCCGGGGGGAAGGTGAACTCCCCGGTGGTGGCGTCCACGCGGACGTGCCGGTCGGTGGGACCGGAGCGGCCGAAGTGCTCCACCACCTCCCAGCGCTGCCACCCCTCGGCCGAGGACACCTCCACCACGGGGGGCTCGCCGTCGAGGAGGACCGGCGGGCGGCCGAGCCGGAAGATCTGCCCCGAGACCCCTTCCGAGGTGCCGAGCGGCACATTGGTCACGGTCTCCGCGTGCTCGACGGACATGGTGCCGCCCACGGTGAACACGGCCGCCTCGCGCACCGTCGGGGACTCCGAGTAGAACGGCTGGCCCGGCTCCGCCTCGGTCACCCGGCAGCGCAGCCAGCCGGCCCGGGTCCCGCCGATCACCGACGCCGTGTGCCCGGCCGGTACGTACACGATGACCTCGCCGGGCCGGTTCAGCCCGCCGGTGGTGTCGGTGCCGGTCTCGCACCGCTGCCAGCCGCCGCCGTCCCAGGCCTCCCACACGAGCGGGGGCTGGCGCGGGTCCACGCCGACGCCCTCCACGCGGCTGTCCAGGCGCACCGCGACGACACAGCGCGGCACCGCCGTCGGCAGCCCGAACAGCACCGCGTCGCCCGGCTCCGGTGCCGCCTGGAAGCAGGGGATGTCGTGGCCCTCGGCGAGCACGGCGGTCCGGTCGGTCTGCTGGCCGGACCGGTGTGCGGTCAGCAGGCGGATCAACTCGCTGGGGACGATGCGCAGTTCGTCGGTGGTCGTGAACACCACGGCCTCGTCGGTCTCGCCGCCCGCGGTGGTCACCTCGGTGCCCGGGGGCAGCGCGACCGTGTCGGGCTGCGGTGCCGAGAGCCAGAAGTCGACGTCGGCGCCGGCTGCGGTCGGCGGGAACAGACGGATGCCCAACAGGTCCAGGAACGCGGTGTAGTTCTTGTCCGGGACCCGGTTCAGCCGGTACAGCAGCTGGTCCACGAGGTAGGCGAACGTCTCGATCAGGGTGACGCCCGGGTCGGAGACGTTGTGGTCGGTCCACTCCGGGGCGCGCTGCTGCACGTACCGCTTCGCCTCGTCGACGAGTTGCTGGAAGCGCCGGTCGTCCAGGTTCGGGGAGGGCAGGGCCATCAGTCAGCGCCCGCTTCCTCGGCCCCCTCCTCGGAGGGGATCGTGTAGAAGGGAAAGACCAGGTTGCGCCGGTCGTTGGTGGAACGCACGGTGTAGTGCACGTCGATGTAGAGGGTCCCGTCCTCGACCGCGTCGAAGGCGACCACCACCTCGTCCACCGCGATGCGCGGCTCCCACCGTTCCAGGGCCTCGCGCACCTGCTGCGCGATGCGTCCGGCGGTGGCGCCGTCACCGGGGGCGAAGACGTAGTCGTGGATGCCGCAGCCGAACTCGGGACGCATGGGGCGCTCGCCGGGCGCGGTGCCGAGCACCAGGCGGATCGCCTCCTCGATCTCCCGCTCCCGTTCGACCATGGCGATGCCGCCGGTCGGCCCGACCCGCAGCGGGAACGCCCAGCCACGGCCGATGAACCGCTCGCTCATCACACACCGCCGATCTCGACGTTCGGGGCGCCGGTCACGATCATGGCGCCGCACGTCGTCCGGTCGCGTGCCCGCGCGGCCGGCAACCCGCCGATGAGGACGGTGCCGGTGGTGGCCGCGGCCGGGTTGGGCATGATCACGTTGCCCGGTCCCAGGGCCGCGTGCGGCGGTACCACGCAGGTGTGCACGCTGCCCACGACGGCGGCGGGGCGGCCGCCGATCAGCACGGTCGCCACCGCCCTGGCGGCGGCGGGCGGCGGGGTGGCGATCACCCCGCCGTGGTTGGTGGGGTCGCCGGTACGGGCTGCGGCCGGCATGCGGCGCTCCTTTCGGAAGGTGGGGGGACAGAGGTCAGTTGATCCGGATGAGCTTGGCCTTGAGGACACCGAGCAGCCCGCCGTCGACGGTGACGTTCGAGCTGCCGGTGACGCTCACCCTGCGGCCGCCGATCTTCACCCCGACCCTGCCGTTGATGTCCACGTTCGTGCCGGACACGCTCACGTTCCCCCGCCCCGCGTCCAGGGTGATTCCCTTCCGGTCGAGCAGGACGGAGGTGAGGGGTTGTCGGCTGCCCCTCCCGGCGTACACCTTCAGCTCGATGCGGTCCCGCCGGTCGTCCAGGAACACTTCGAGCCGCTCGTCAGCGGTCATCAGCCGCACCCCGGAACGACCGGGTGCCCGCGCGTCCAGCAGCTCCACCCGGTGACCCGAACGCGACACGATGGACCGGCGGTTGACCTTCCCGGTGGTCTTGTCGATCAGCGGGACGTCGTGCTTCGACGGCTTGTCCACGCCGTTGTAGAGCCCGCCGATGACGTACGGGCTGTCCAGCAGGCCCTGTTCGAAGCCCACCAGGACCTCGTCGTTCACCTCCGGGCTCACCACGCCTCCGCCGCCCTTGCCGCCCCACTGCACGGTGCGCACCCAGTCGGTGACGTACGTGTCGTCCAGCCAGGGGAACTTCAGCTTCACGGCACCGCGCTCGGAGCCGCCCGGCTCGCGTACGTCCGTCACCACGCCGATCGCCAGTCCTGGCATGCGCGGGCCGCGAGAGGGCGCGTTGGCGCCGGTGACCAGGCCGGTGAGGGAGCGGTCCGGGCTGGCGCTCACCCACACCGTGGTCCGGTACCCGCCCTGCGGTTCGAGGACGTGCTGCACCGCCGTCGCCGTGTACTTGCCGGAGAACGCCTGCCCGACGTTGCCGAGTGCCACGGGCTTGCCCGCCCGCAGCCTGGGGTTGCCCTCGGCCACCGCCTCCAGCTCGCCGAAGCCCGCGCCGACCTGAGCGGCCACCGCGTCCGCGACGGCGGTCGTCTCGGCCTGGGTGCGGTACGGGGTGTCGGTGACGGTGAGCTTCGACGCCTTGCCGAACCGGGCGGCGAACGCCGGACTCAGGCCCGGCACCACCGTGTCACTGTTCACCGACGGCTGCCGGGACACCAGCGGCCGCTTCGATGTGACGTCCCAGCCGCGCACCTCCACCTGCTGGGCGCCGTCCGCGGCCGACAGCGAGGCCCGCAGCGCCAGCAGGTTCCGCCCGTACTCCAGCACCATCGGGTTCCGGGTGGCCGAGGTCGACGGCGCGGGTGCGCCGGACGCCTTCTGCGGCTTGGTGAACTGGAGCAGCCCCTTGTCGTCGACGCGCACGTGCGCACCGCTCTCGGCTGCCAGGAACTGCAGGAAGTCCCAGTCGGACACGTTCGCCTGGGAGAGCTGCTTGTAGGTGACGGGCGCGGCCTGCACGGTTCCGCAGGCCAGTCCGGCCCCGGCGGCCACCTTGCGGACGATGGCGGCGGCGGTCATGTTCCGGTACGCAACGACCTTCCGGCCGCGCTGGAGGCGGTGCGCCTTGGAGTAGGCGCGGACCACCGTGAACGAGCCCGTGCCGTCCCGGTCCAGCTCCAGCGCCGTCACCTCGCCGTTGAACAGTCGCTCGCGTGCCTGCCCGGTCACGGTGACCACCGACACCCTCAGCGGGGTGCCGATGGTGATGCCGGTCGCCTTCAGGAACTCGTGGTCGGGGTCGCGGAAGGTGAGCACGGCCGCGTCCGGCAGGCCCACGTTCTCGTCCACCACGCAACTCACCAGCTGGGCGGCCCATATCGGCGGCAGTTCGCCGGGCGTCTCGATGACGGGGTCCGCCGCGAACGACCGGCCGCCCCGTTCGGCAGCTGTGGTCACCGCTCCTCCTCACTGCCCTCGCCGCGCATGCCCGGCACGACCAGTTCGGTGCCGGGTACGAGCGCCATCGGGTCGTCGATCTCGTTCGCCTCCGCGATGGCCCGCCAGGCCGTCGCGTCGCCGTACTCCCGCCAGGCCAGCAGGGCCAGGCTGTCGCCCGCCACGACGGTGTGCGTACTGCGGCCGGTGCGCGCGCCGGACGTCGGGTTCTGGCCCGGCGGGTCGACGCTCGCCTCCTCGATCGACAGCGCGCAGGTGGCCCGCAGCGGCTTGCCGTCCACGTCGAAGAGCGTGTACGTCACCGACAGGCTGGAGAGCACCCCGTCGAACGAGGTCGTCCGAGCGGTGCCCCACTCGAACCGCACCCACGGGCTGGCCGGCTTCTTGCGGCCGAGGCTCGCCGGGGTCGGCACGCACGCCTTCATCAGCTTCTCCACCGCCAGTTCCACGGAGTTGTCGTGGGTGGCGGTGGCGTCCAGGAACACCTCGAGACTCAGTTCGCGCGGGCCGCTGCCGACGAACTCGGGCAGCGCCGACTGCCCCGCCATCCGGGACGGGGAGCGCCGCCACTCGGTGGTCTTGCGCAGCTGAAGGGTGGAGGGGTTGAACTGGAGGTTCAGCCGCGCGATCGTCCCGCCGGGCTTCGCGCCGACGGAGGCCGGGGGCTCCTTCAGCGTCAGCTGGGCCCTGGCCCGACTGGAGCGGGACGCTGGGGACATGCCGGGACTTCCTTTCCGGGACGAGGGGCGAACACCGAGGAGTCGGAACCTGGTTGAGGGCTCGTCAGGAAGGGCGAAGCCCCTCGTGGGCGATCTCCAGGGTCTCCACCGCGGCCTGCGAGCTGTTGGGGTCGAAGGACGGGCCCTGCCAGCGCACCGGGACGATCCCGAACACCTGCCAGCTGATGATGCGGGTCAGGTCCGGCCTCAGCGCCACGATCTCGCCGTCCTTGGGCTCCACCCGCCTCAGCGTCTGGTCGAGCCAGCGGGCGATCTTCGCCGTGTCGGCGGTGACCGGCCGGGTGAGCGTGATGTTCGACCAGGTCACGCGGCCGGGAAGCTGCCAGGTGAAGTCGTTGTTGCCGCCCTCCGCGTAGCTCTCCATCTCGACCTCGGCGCCCATGCCGGAGCAGGTGTGGAAGGCGCCCAGGTCGTTGCCGCCGATCGCGAGCCGGAAGAACACGCTCGTCGCGAAGATGTTGTCCGTCATTCGTACGTCATCCGTCCGATCCGTTCCGTGCCCTCAGCGGCGTCCGTCGTAGGGGCGACCCGTGCGTTCCCGGCCGCGCCGCAGCTCGGTGCGCAGCAGCCGGGCCATCGGGTCCAGCAGGCGGCGCGCCAGGTCGTCCAGGTCGATGCCGGGGTCCTGCGGTGCCTCGGCGCGGTGGGCCACGCGCTTGCCGGAGGCGGAAGACGTGGACGTTGTCGAGGACGTGGTGGGCGTGCCGGACGGGTGCTGCCTGCCGCGCGCCGGCGCCGGCTCGGCCGGTACGCCCTTGGACACGGTCTTCCCGGCGCCGGAGACCTCGCGCTGAACCGGGGGTGCCGTCGGGCTGTTCCCTCCGCCGCTCGCCGCCGATCGGGGGCCTGGCGCGACGTTCCTCGGCCGGACCACGGGAACGGTCCCGTCCGGTGCCGGTGCCGACGTGGCCGGCGGGCGGTCCGGGGGCGGCGGCACCTGCGGGGCGGTCACGGGCAGGGGGCGCCCCGGTACGGCGGCGGAGAGCTCCCGGGCGAGCGCCCTGGCGGTCTCCGGCCCTGGAGGTGCAGGCCGTACGACCGGGACGCGCTGGACGTTCCCCGGGGAACCGCTGCCTCGCAGCCCCGAGTTCTCCGGCCCGTACGCGGCCGCGCTCCGCTGTGCCTGAGGCGTGGCCGGGGAACCGGTGCTTCGTACCACCGAGTTCCCCGGTCCGGGCGCGGCCGCGCTCCGCTGCACCTGAGGCGTGGCCGGGGTGCCTGCGGACGGGCTCGGGTTCCGGGACGGCCGCGCGGATGCCCCGGTGGGCGGCTCGGGCTCGCTCTGCGGGGCAACCGGCGCGCCGGGCCAGCGCACGGCCACCACGGGACGGCCGCCGGTGCGGGAGGCAGCGGGCGGTGCCACCCCTTCCGGGGCGCGGGTGTTCACGGTGAGCGGGCGCGCGTGGAGCAACTGGAGGGTGCGGGGTGCCGCGGGGGCGGCGTGCGTTCCTGAGCCGGTCGCGGTGAGAACACGCGGGTCGGCCGCGCCGGAGGGCCGGTCGCCCGCGGTGCCGAGGGAGCGGGGTGCGGACGGCGGCCCGGCGGCAGGGATCCGGCTGCCTTGGGTGCCTTCGGTGCCTTTGCTGCGTTCGGTGCGTTCGGTGCGTTCGGTGCCTGCGTCGGCGAGGGCCCGGGCCACGACGACCGGGCCCGGGGCGCCGGCGTCCTGGGGCCGTTGCCCACCCGGGACCGGTCCGCCGGAGGTCACACCGGAGGGTGGCGCGTTCCCTGCCGGGCCTGCTGAGCCCGCCGTACCTGCTGCGCCTGCCGGCGCCGTGGCCCTGGACGGCGTCACCAGCGGTGTGGCCGGCCCGTCTCCATGGCCGGTGGGGCGGGGTGAGGTGGCGCCCCCGGTGGTGGGCTGGTCCGCGAGGCTGCGCTGGACGTCGACGGCCCCCAGCAGCGGCGCGTCCGGTCCGCTCTCACCCCGCCGAAGGGGTGCGGCCTCGCGGGGCGTCCGGTCGCGATCCGTGGCGGATGGTGCCGGCGCGGCTGCGGCACCCCTGTCCTGGTGGACCGGGGTGCGCTGGACGTCCGGGCCGGGCACCGGACGAGCGGCGCGGGCGCCGGACGCGGTTGAACCGGGCAGGTCGGCGCTCGGCGGCAACGCGGGCAGCGGCGCGCCCAGACCGCCCCGCGCACGTGCGCCGCTCCGGCCCGGGCCGGGCGTCCGGCGCGACTCGTCGGCGCCGTCCGGGGTGCCGTGGCCCGTCCCTTGCCCTCCGCTGTCGCCCGGGCGCGGAGCACCGCGATTCGTCCCCTTGACGCCGCCGTCGGCACGGCCCGGGGCGCCGTGGTTCGTCCCGCTCGCGCCGCTGTCGCCCGAGCGCGAGGCCCCCTGCTTCGTCCCGCTCGCACCACCGTCAGCACGGCGCGAGGCGCCCTGCTTCGTCTCCCTTGCGCCACCATTGGCACGGCGCGAGGCGCCGTGGTTCGTCGTCTTTGCGCCGCCGTCGGCCGAGCGCGTGACGCCCTGCTTCGTCCCGCTCGCACCATCGTCGGCCAAGCGCGAGGCACCGGCTGCGCCTTGCGCTGTGCCTTCGGTGTGCCGCTGGACGACGGGAAGCGCCCGACCGGACACGGATCCGGATCCGGCGCCGGGCGGGGGCTGTGGGGCGGGAGCGGCCTGCGTCGACGGAACGGCCGTGGCGGGCAGTTCGCTCAGCGGGGCGCCGAGGGGTGCGCGGCTCGCCGTGCGGGGGGCGGCACGCTGTACGGGGGCGGTCGAGGGCACCGCCGTACCGGCCGGTTCGGTCGTGGCGGAGGCGGGAGCGGGCGCGTCGGGGGCGGTACCGCCTGCGGTCGCCGGGGTGACGGTGGGCCGCAGGGCGGGGATGCGGCGCGCGGGTCCGGCCGGACGCCGGGCGACGGTCAGCCGAGTCCCCACCGGTCCGAGTCGCACGGCAGGGCGGGACACCTCGGCGCCGGAGGCGCGGGTCGCCTCCGGCCGTCCACCTCCCTGGGCGGACTGCGCCCCGGTCGTCCCCGTTGCCCCCGTCTCACCGCGTCGGGCGGCGGGGCCGGAAGGCGTACGGCCTCCCGGTCCGGCCGACGGCCGGGATGCCCTCCCGGAGTCACGCTCGGGCGTGCCGACCCGTGTCGCCGCGGCGGTCCCGTCGGAGGCGGACCGTGCCACGCCCCCGTCGGCGGCTGCGCCCGGGAGCACCGACACGCGTCGTACCAGCGGAATCTCCCGGACGGCCGCCGGGCGGCCGGTGTCGGCGGGGGTCACGACCGGGGCCGTGCCCGGCGCAGTGGCACGTTGGACAGAGGGAGGTGACGAGGAGAGCACGGCCGGGGAATCCCCTGACGCGAGGCCACGGGTCCGCGGAGCGCCGCTCGAACGCACCTCTCCCGCCCCGCTGTTGCCGCCAGGACGCGCCACCACGGGCTCCGGGCCCGGACCCGCTTCCGCCGCTCCCGTACCGCCGGAGCCGCCAGGGGTGGGCCGCACGGCGGATGCGGAGTCGGAGGGCGGCGGGCCGGGCGGGACCGGACCGGACGGCTCCGACACCGACGGCGCGGGCCCTGACGCCCGCACCCCCGCACGCGCCCGGCGCCGGGCCTGCGGTGTCCGGCCGTCCGGGGTCCGGGCATCCGGAGTCCCGTCGCCCTGCGGCCCCTCCGCCTTCTCCGCCCCCTCCGGGCGCACTGCCCGAAGCAGCAGCGGTCCCCCGCCGGTGTGGGTGGGCCGCGCGGCGGCCGGGCGCGTGACGCCCCGTACGAGGCCGGTCGGGGCCGTGGGGTGCAGGGCGTGCCCGAGGCCGGTGTCGAACGACGGGTTCTGCCAGGCGGCGAGGCCCGCGCGGAAGGTGAGGCCGTCACTGACGCCGAGCGGAGCCCGGGAGAGGGTCAGTTCGGGCGCGGCGGTACGGCGCCAGCCACCGTCCCAGTCGTGCGGCACGGAGGGAACCGGCGCGGAGGGAACCGGCGCGATGGAACCCGAGCCGCCGGGCATGCTCGGGGCCGGGCCCTCGCCGGACGGACCTGCCGCCGGGTCACCGGTGCGCCCCGCGCGCCGCGGACGCTCCGCTGTGTCCGGTCGTCCGGCGGCCCGGCGGCGCAGCCTGTCCCGCCATGCCATGTGCTCAACCGCCTTCGTTCATGCGGGTGTTGATGCGGGCGATCTCGGCCACCCACTGTTGGCGCTCGCCGTGGGTCAGGTCGAGGATCTCCTCGCGTTGCCAGTGGAAGTGGTAGGCGATGTACGCGATCTCCTCCCGGAGCCGGGGAAGGGCGTACGTCACGATTCCCCCAGGCGCCCACCCGAGAGGTCGACCTCGAAGCCGCCGTCGCAGTGCGGGCAGGTCACCGCCGCGCGGGTGTGGCCCTCGCTGTTGACGCGGCGGTAGAAGTCCTGGAGGAAGGCGACGTCGGTGGCGTACATCCGTTCCACGATCCCGGCGTGCACGTCGGTGATGCTGCCGAGCCGGGTGATCACCTGGCTCAGCAGCACGACGCTCAGGTACGCCGGGTTCTCCTTGACCCGCAGGTCGATCTGGGGCCGCAGCTCGTCCCGGGCCGTGGCCAGGCGCATCGCGCCATGGCGATGCACCGTGCCCGCCTCGTCGACGTAACCGCGCGGCAGCTCGAACTCGAACTCGGTGCGCAGACCGTGGTCCTCCCGGGGCGCCGGGGCGGGGGCGGCCGGGGCTGCCGCCGCCTGCTCCGGCGCCGCGGCGGGTGCCGTGACCTGGAGTATCTCCTCCAGGTTGCCCGCCGTCACCGTACGACGCCTCATTCGACGACGATCTCCTCGAACACGATCGTGACGGTCTCGGTGGCCGGGGACGACTCGCCCGCCTTCAAGGACGGGCCTTCCCACCGGGAGGCCCAGCCCTGCATGAGCTGGATGCGGCGGACCGTGTTGCCCTCGGTGTCCTTGATCTCGATGGTGAGGTTCTGCCGCGCGGAGTTCACGGCCCCGTTGTTCAGGGTCTCCTTGATCCACTTGGTGAACTCGCTGCTCTGGTCGAGTCCCCGCGTGATCGTGATCTCGCCGGCCTGCCGGGCGCCCGGCTGCTTGCGGATGATCTGCTTGCCCTCCGAGGTCACCTGCTTGACCTCGACGACATCCTCTTCGACGGTGAACCCGCTGATCTCCTGGATCGACTCGACCAGGTAGCCGCCGAGCTGCACGCCGAAGACATGGGTGGAAAGAGCATCGCCCGTTGCCATGACTGTCCGTCAACCTTTCCTTGCAGACCCGCGGGTCACTCGTCGATGAGGCTGGTGCTGTCGGAGAACTGGGCCAGCCGGAAGACCACGAACTCGGCGGGCTTGACCGGCGAGACGCCGATCTCACAGACGACCCGGCCCTGGTCGATGGACTCCTGCGGGTTGTTGTCGCGGTCGCACTTCACGTAGAAGGCCTCTTCGGCGGTGCGGCCGAACAGGGCGCCCCGGCGCCACTCCTCGCTGAGGAACGCCGTGACGTTGCGCCGGATGCTCGACCACAGCCGGTCGTCGTTCGGCTCGAAGACGACCCACTGGGTGCCCAGGAGGATCGACTCCTCCAGGTAGTTGAAGAGACGGCGCACGTTCAGGTAGCGCCAGGCCGGGTCGGAGGAGAGGGTGCGGGCGCCCCAGATCCGGATGCCCCGGCCGGGGAAGGCCCGGATGCAGTTCACGCCGATCGGGTTCAGCAGGTCCTGCTCGCCCTTGCTGAGCCGGAGCTCCAGGTCGACCGCGCCGCGGATCACCTCGTTGGCGGGCGCCTTGTGCACGCCGCGCTCGGCGTCGCTGCGCGCCCACACACCGGCGACGTGACCGCTCGGCGGGACGACGGTGTTGCGTCCGGCGGCCGGGTCGAAGACCCGCACCCACGGGTAGTAGAGGGTGGCGTACCGGGAGTCGTAGCCCGCCTCGTCGTTGCGCCAGGTGCGCACCTGCTGGGCGGAGAGCCCGGGCGGGGCGTCCAGGACGGCGACCCGGTCGCCCATCTGCTCGCAGTGCGAGATCACGGCGAGCTGCACGGTGCGCACGCCCTCGGCGTCGATGTCGCCGCGCTGGTAGGCGCTCATCAGGTCCGGCACCGCGACCATGGTGATCTCGTCGATGGTCTCCAGGCCGCCGAACCCGGTGCGGGCCCCGGCGTCACCGACGTACTCGGCCGGGTCGAGGCGGGACACCGCGCCGGAGCCGGACGCGGCCGGCGCGGCCGGGGCGTCGGCCAGCGCCACGGTCTGGTTGGCGGGCCTGCTCTGGGTGGCACCGCGCTGTTCGGTGACCTCGATCAGCTTGGAGGCGCGGGCCTGGGTGACCAGGTAGCCCTTGACGTTCTTGCGGGCGGAGGCCTCGTACGTCTCCGCCACCTGGTCGCCCTGTCGGACCAGGATCTTGAAGCGGTCCTCCGGCGGGTTCTCGCCGTCCGCGTCGGCGACCTCCACCGACACCCCGGTGGCGCCGGGCCTGGCCGCGATCAGGAAGCCGCCGAACTCCGCCGGCTCCACGGCCTTGGTCTCCTGTCGCTTTGCGCCCTGGGCCACCGGCGCTGCGGCGCCCTCGGCGGATCCGCCGATCCGCACGATGTACGCGGCGCCGCCGCCGTTGGCGAAGTAGCCGTAGACCGCGTGGGGCAGGTAGGCGCCCTCGGTGAAGCCACCGAACAGCTGGGTGTACTGATCCCAGCCGGTGACCAGCGTCGGCGCGTGGAACGGGCCGGTCTCGGCGAAGCCCACGAACGCGGCGACGGCGGTGCCGACCCCTTCGATCGGCCGGGCACCGGACTGCACCTCCTCCACGTACACGCCCGGGGTGAGGTACGTCGGCATGCTCGCTCCTTCGCGTCCTACGGGTCTGTCAGCTGTGTCCAGGCCGAGTCTGTGCGGGAGGTCCGCCGGGGCGACAGGGACGCGTAGACCTGGCCAAGGGCAAGATCGCTGCCTTTGGCTGCCCACTCGGGCGGTCCGGCCGCCGCCCGGACTTGCCCTCGTTCTGCCCGTACGGGCCTGGACGTCCCGGTCGCCCGGGCGGTCCACTGGGGGGCCGGAGCAGGGGTGCGGCCGACGAGGAGGCAGCGAAGTGCGGACGTCCGGGGCGCACACAGAGCAGACCGAGATCCGGCAGGCCACGCGCGGCCCGGCCGCCGCTGCCCGCCGGGAGACGTCCTCGGGCGGCGCCGCCACGCCGCCGCCGCTCACCACCGACGCGCTCCGGGCGGCGCAGCGCGGCGCGGGCAACGCCGCGGTCACCGCCATGATCGCCCGGCGCGCCCGGCGCGCGCCCGCCCAGGAGCAGCTGGACGCCCAGGAACAGCCGGACGCCGGGGTGCACGAGGACCCTCGCTCGGTGCATCAGCACGCCGGGGGACACGACCGGGAAGCCGCGGCGCAGCCAGGCGCCGCCGACGCGGTGAACTCCGTGGTGCGCTCCACCGGCAGCCGGCTGCCCGCCTCGCTGCAGCGGGAGATGGAAGCCCGCTTCTCGGGCGAGGACTTCTCCGACGTCGCGATCCACACCGGCGCCGCTGCCCGGCGTTCCGCCGAGGCGGTCGGGGCCGAGGCGTACACCACCGGCACCCGTCACATCGTGTTCCGCGGCACGATCGACAAGAAGACCCTCGCGCACGAACTGGAGCACGTCCGTCAGCAGCGTGCAGGGGCTGTGGCCGGTACCGACGACGGCAGCGGCCTGAGCATCAGCGACCCCTCCGACCGGTTCGAACGGTCGGCCGAACGCAAGGCCGAGCAGGTGATGCGGGGCGGAGCGGACGTCCAGCGCTCGGTCGCGGACCACACCGCCGACGCCGCGCACCGGGCGACCGGGGCGTCGGCCGAGGTGCAGCGCATGCCCCCCAAGAAGAAGCAGTCGAAAAAGCAGGCGGGGGGCAACCCACCCGCGGAAGCGGCCACTTCCTCGAAGACCGTGTTCGAGGAAATAATGGAGTACTTCGAGGGACGCAGCGAAGAATTCAAGGCAAAGAAGCAGAACGAGAAGGAGCTCCTCCTCGAAGAGATCGGAATCGTACCCGGAAGCGATCTTTTCACGCTCGACGAAGTGAAGAACGACGAGTCAATGATGGACGCTCTCCTTGCGGAGATCGAAACCGCGAAACACGCGTCCGGGTTCGCGGGTACGGGCGGCGGCAGCAGTGACTGGGCGGCAAGCGCGGTCACTTCGGCACATGCGGGGATGCGGGTGGACCATCCGCACTGGGGCGACAAGACAACCCTCCATCACAAGATCTCCCGTAGCGAGTTGGACGCTGTACTCGCCTCGGCCGAGAGGGACAAGGCGAACGCGAAACCGCTGTTCGAGTTCCTGGACGATGTACGGACGGTACTCGACTCGAGCGCGGGGGACAAAAAGGCCCTGCACAACATGCCGGCCAACCTGGAAATGGGCCCGGCGAGCGACACGAGGATCGGCGACCCGGGATCCGGAACCGACTTCAATTACACGCCTGAGGGTGCGATGACGCCGCGGTCGAGCGAGTTGAAGGACGCACTGAGCTTGGCGAACGCGGCCACCGTCGACTGGGAGGCCGTTGCGGACAAGTTGAGGGAGGCGCAGCGCCTTCACCAAAAGGAGTACGGAGGCGCGATCCTCTCCCCGCCCGCCCTCGAACGGTGGAAGAAAGCGGGCGACAAGTGGAAGAAGGCCTCCGACTGAGGTCTTCCGCGCCGCCCCCGGCTCAGGCGTCGAGGGCGTCCGCCAGGTAAGACCCGAACTCGCCCTCCAGGACCAGCCGTCCCAGCTTGCGGTACTCCTGCGCGACCGCCCTCACCAGTTGCCGCATGGTGAGCGGGTTGCCGGACTCGGCCGCGAGGTAGGCCGCGGTCACCGCGCAGGCGCGGATGGAGCCGCCGGCGAGTTCGAAGCGGTCGGCGCAGAAGGCGAGGTCCAACTCCTCGGCGCGGGGCAACCGGTCGCCCAGGCAGCGCTCCCACAGGGCGAGGCGCTGGCCGGAGTCGGGCACCGGGAAGTCGGCGATCACATCCAGCCGTCGGGTGAACGCCTCGTCGAGGTTGGCCCGCAGGTTGGTGGTCAGCACCGCGATCCCGTCGAAGGACTCCATGCGCTGCAGCAGGTACGCCGACTCGATGTTGGCGTGCCGGTCGTGCGCGTCCTTCACCTCCGAGCGCTTGCCGAAGATCGCGTCGGCCTCGTCGAAGAGCAGCACGGCGTTGACCGCCGACGCCTCGGTGAAGATCCGCTCCAGGTTCTTCTCGGTCTCCCCCACGTACTTGTCCACCACTGTGGACAGGTCCACCACGTACAGGTCCATGCCCAGGTCGGCGGCGACGACCTCGGCAGACATGGTCTTGCCGGTGCCCGATTCCCCTGCGAAGAGCGCGATCACGCCGCGTCCCCGGCCGCCACCGGGCCGCATCCCCCACTGCCCGAGCACCTGCTCGCGGTGGCGGGCGCGCAGCGCGAGTTCGCGCAGCCGCCGGTGGGTGGCGGGCGGCAGCACCAGGTCGTCCCAGCCGACGCCCGGCTCCACCCGGCGGGCGAGCCGTTCGAGCCCCGCGCCGTTCTGGGCCCGTACGGCGATGCGCAGATCGTCGGGGCGGACCGGGCGACCCGCGAGGGCGGCCGTACGCACCGCGACGTCGGCTGCGCGGCGCAACTGCCCGGAGTCGAGGCGATGCGCCGCGACCGCTTCGGCGAGCGCCGCCACGTCACCGGTCACAAGGCCGTCACCCGAGATGGCGTCGGCCGCCCCTTCGAGGGCGTACCGCCAGCGCGCGGCCTGCCGTTCGGGCGAAGGCGCCGGCACGGTCAGGACTACGGGGGTGTCGGCCGCCCACTCCGGGGCCCAGCCGACGGCGCCGTGTGTGATCAGGGGGATGCCCCGCAGCGCCGCGCACAACGCCCCGAGCGTGCGAGCCCGTTCGGCGGGTTCCCCGGGGAGCGCCTCCAGGGGGCCGAGGACGACCCCGGCGCCGGTCAGGCGGGCTTCGAGGGCGGCTGTCCGGGCGAGTTCCGGTACGTCGGCCGAGCGCCGGGCGAGGGCCACCGCGTCCAGGACGAGCGGTGGCAGCCCGGCCGCGCGCAGGGCGGCGACGGCGAGACCCGCCGCATCGCCGCCCCGGCTGCGCAGATGGACGAGGCCGACGCCGGTGCCGGCCGCGGCCGCCGTGCGGTGGACGTCGGCCGCCTCGGCGGTGGGGTCCTCGCGGGCCTCGCCGAGTATCCCGGCGAGCCGGGCGTCGGGCCGGGCACTGCCCAACAGATGCCCGGTGACCCGGTCCGGCACCACCAACACCCGTGACAGCGGCGGCCGTTCTGGCTCGGTGACCTCCACCAGTCCCCCCGCGATCAGCGGCGCTCCGGGGGCGAGCCGGAACCGGGCGGACGCCGCCCCGGCGAGCCCGCACAGTTCCAGGGCGAGCCCGACCGTGGAGCGACGGCGGGTCAGGTCGTCGTTGAGGTAGCCGTAGAGCCTCTCGAACCGCGCGTCGAGGTCGGGTGCCACCGCGACCAGGAGCAGGTCCAGGTCCAGCGGGGACAGCCCGAACCTGCGGGCGAGGCCGTCGAGGACGGAACCGGCCGGTGGGTGCCAGGGCTCGCCGGCGGGTACGTCGAGGCCGCCGGGCTCGTCCAGGATGCGGGCCGCCGCCTCAGGGCTGAGGTACTGACCCCGGTACGGGTCGTCGGGGTCGGGGTCGCCGGCCCGGCGGGCCGCCACCGCGTGCCGCACGCGCTCCTCGACCACACGAAGTCGCGTCCACAGGTGGTCCACGTCGTCAGGGACGGCCTCGGCGCGGAGTCGGACAGCGCTTCGGGCAGCCGCGTCGGCTTCGGTACCGGAGGGGCCGGCCACCTCGGCTTCGCTTTCGGCTCGGGCGTCCGCGACATCTTCGGCGATGTCTGTCACGGCTGGCGCTCCCCCCTGCGGCGGCGTCGGGCGGGGGCCGGCGGCCGTTCGCGCGGGCCGGTGAAGCCCTCCGGGCCCGGATCGCCGACCTCCGTGTAGCGCAGCCGGCGCCCGGACGTCGCTTCCTCGCCCTCGCGCCCGGCCGCGGAACGGACGACCAGGCCCTCGGTGACCGGTGGTGCGGCGGCCGTGGTCACGCCGGCGAGCGGTGCCCGCACCTGCACCGCGAGGGAGGCCTTCATCTCCCCGCCGAGCGCCGACCACACGTCGGAGGCGGCCGGTGCGTCGAGCGCGCCCCCGGCGGTGTCCAGTCCCACGGTCAGGCCGAGTTCGGCGAGCGTGCCGGTGAGCAGCCGCGCGGGAAGAGTGTCGTTGGCCACCAGGCAGGTGAGCACCTGCGAGAGCAGCCGGTGTTCGTCCTGCGGGCGGGTGGCCCACGCCGTGACCAGGTACGTCAGCTCGAACCAGCGAGGCGGGCTGCGCCGCGCCACGAGGTACCCGTCCTCGTCGTACACCTCCCCGGCGCCGCTGCCGCGCCGGGTGGCGTCCTCGCGGATGTGGTACAGGAAAACGCACACCGTCGGGGCGCTGCGGCGCGCCGCCCAGTCCCGGGTGGGGGCGTCGAAGACCACGTCGACGCCCGATGCCTCAAGGCCCGACTCGCCGAGCAGGCGGCGCAGCCCCTCGTCGACCTCGTGGATCACCGGCGGGTCACCTCGTCGGGCGGCTGCACGCTGCCGCTGACCACCAGGAAGTCGGTGGTCACGGGGGAGAACCCGGGGCCCTTGGCGGTGATGACGCGCGGTCCCGTCTGGTCCTTGGCGAGGATGAGCAGCTGGCCGATGAACGTGCCGTCCGGCTTCGGAACGGTCGGCGCCGCGGCCGCGGTGATCCCCGGCTTCCAGGTGAACCGCACCGGCGCGCCCGGCGGGAAGTCCTTGCCGCGCACCGAGGTGACGAACCCGGGCTTGCCGATGTCCGGCACCGCGATGATGCGCGGCTGCAGGATGCGCAGCCGCTGCCGTGCGGTGTTGTCGCTCTTGTCGGCGTCCGTCCCGGTGGTGGTGAGGACGCCGGTGACACGGCCGGTCAGCGCCTTGTCGGGGCTGAGCACGACCCGTACGACGGTGCTCGCTCCCGGCTCCAGGTCCGGCAGCGCGCACACCCAGGAGCGGTCGCAGCCCTCCGGCGGCCCGCTGTTCGGTATGCCCTTGGGCAGGCCGATACGCAGCCGCAGCCCGGTCGCCAGCGCGTTGCGGCCGTTGCGCACGGTGTACGTCACCACCACGCGTCCTCCGACGTAGCCGGGGTTCGGCTGGGCCCTGACGCGCACCCCGGGCCCGGCCTCGGGCTCCGGCGGCTCGGGCGGCACGGTGGGCGGCGGGGTCGGGCGCGGCGTCGGGGTCGCCGTCGGACTCGGGGACGGGGACGGGGACGGCGGGGTGGCCTCGCGCACCGGCACCACGGTCCGGCCCGCGTTGTCGCTGGGCCGCGGATCCAGAACCGTTCCGGTGACCGACCAGTCGACCGGTGCGTCGCCGACGGTGATCCCGGTGAGGGTGACGTCCACCGGAACGGTCGTGCCGGGCGGCACCACGCCGACGGTGCACTGGAGGGAGGTGGCATCGCAGGTGCCGCCGGGCCAGGTCATCCGAGTGACCCGCACACCGGTGGGTGGGGCGACGGTCAGCCGGGTGCCGGGGGAGGCCGCGGGACCGTGGTTCACCACGTCGACACGGACCGTGGTGGAGTGGCCGACGGTGACCTCCGGGGCGGTGCCGGGCGCCCGGACGGCGAGGTCGACGGACTGCTGGACGGTGGGTTCCTTCTGCCGGCCCGGGAGCTCGGTCGTGAGCTTCGTGAGCCTGCCGGACGCGATGTCCAGGAGCTTCAGTTTCTCCGGCGAGTTGACCTCACGCAGGGGGCGGGCGCTGATCACCAGCCCCTTGCCGTCGGCCGTCCAGGCGGCGTCCCTCGGCTGGAACGGGCCGGTGTTCTCCGGCAGCTCCTGGCCGCAGGCGCCGGGCAGGTCGCGGGCTGCCGTGGGCAGCAGCACCCGGCAGTCGTCGCCCGACAGCGACGTCAGGAGGATGCCGTTCCGCTCGTCGATCCGGCCGGCGCCGTTCTTGCGGTTGAAGGCGATGCTCAGCCCGTCCGGGGAGAACGCCGGGCTGTCGTCGATGACTTCGCAGTCGCCCGGGCAGATCGTGGCGCTCAGGTCGCGCTGCTGGGACAGGTTGTTCACGGGCACGGTCCAGATGTGCTTGTCGCCGCCGCCCCCGTTGATCTCCATGTTGCGGGTGAACGCCAGGGTGGTGCCGTCGGAGGACCAGGTGGGCTGGGCGTCCTGGCCCTGGAGCTGCCCGGCCGGCGGGGTGACCTCGCCGGTGATCGCGCCGGTGGCGACCTCCGCGATCAGGATGCGGCTGGGTCCGGCGGCCTCGCCGACACCGCCCGGCGAAGTCCGGGTGAAGGCGAGGTACTTGCCGTCCGGGGAGAACGTCGGGTCGGTGTCCCAGTCCGTCGGGCCGCGCCCCGCGAGCGGCAGGGGCGCCGCGTGGGAGCCGTCGGCGTCCGCCACCCAGATCCGCTCGATCCGCCGGCCGTCGGCGTTGTTCTCGAAGCGGGTGACGACGATCCGGCGGCCGTCGGGCGTGTAGTTCTGCCGCTCGGTCCACGGGTCGTACCCGGCCGCGGGCTGGAACAGCGGGTCCTTGGCGGGATCGGTGTTCGTGTCGGCCGCCGGGTCCTCGTCGAGGATCGTCAGCCCCAGGTCACGGGGGTCGGCCCCGTCCATCCGGATGTCCTGCAGCGTCACCACGTGCGGGTTGGCCGCCGTGGTGCGCTCCACGACCACACCTCCGCCGTCGAGCGGCCCGAGCCAGGTGGGCGAGTGGACCTCCCGGTTCTCGTTGAGCACCAGCGAGGGGACCTGGTCGGAGTGGGCGGTCGCCCGGAACACGTGGTCCCAGTCGCCCTCGCACTCACAGGTGATCTCCGGGCTCAGGAACAGCACACCGTCCCCGTCGGGCAGCCACGCTGCCCCGTGGGCACGCCACTGTGCCCGCGCGCCTCCGAGGAGCGGCTCGTCACCGGTGCCTTCCGCGTTCGTCACCCGCAGCCGGGACACGGACTTCCCGTCGACAGTGGTCGTCGCGGTGTACGCGATCCAGTTCCGGTTCTCGTCGTCGTTCACCGGGTTCCACGCCGGTTCGCCGGCCGCGCCGTTCGCCGGGTCGGTGACCCGGGTGGCGGTGCCGCCGTTCAGGGGCCGGACGTAGATCTGCCGGCCAGTCACCAGGTCGCTGTCGCTGGAGTACGCGAGACGCTGCCCGTCGGGGGACACGGTCGGGCACTCCTCGTCGGCGGGCGTGTCCGTCAGCCGGGTCAGGCCGGTGCCGTCGGTGCGCACCAGCCACAGGTCGCGCTGCGTCCCGCCGTCCGGGCCGCCGGGTGCGGCCGCGTCGAACACCACGGCCCGGCTGTCCGGCGTCAACCGGGGGTGTGCCGCGTCCATGCCCCTGGTGAGCCGGCGCACCGAACCGTCGGCGGACCGCAGGTAGATCTGCGGCTTCTTCTCGTCGCGGCGGCTTGCGAAGACCATCCGGTCGCCGAGCGCGGACGGCTGGACGTCGTTGTGGGCCGGGCCCGCGCCGAACAGCGGTGTGCTGGAGGTGGTGGTGGCGACCCGGCCGAGACTGCGGTGCCGGGTACCGGCGTACGCGACCCGGGTGGCCGCGGCGTCGGCCGGCCTCGCCTGGGGTTCGGCGCTGCCCGGCCCGGCGGCCGCGGCCACCCCGAGCAGGGGGACGAGCAGCAGCAACGACGAGCCGAGTCTCCCCAGGCGGTACCGCCCGCCGGAGCCAGCGGTTTCCATCACGGTCCCCTTCGCAGTGTGGTGCGGCATCCGGATGTGCCCCCGCCACCCTGCACCGGCCGCGTGCGGCGCGGCAGGGCGGCGGGGCCGTACCCGGGGGAAGCGTGGGGTGCGCTTTCGGGCAGTGCCCGGTTCCCGGCCGTCGCCCGGCCGGCTGTCCGACCGGCCCTCGGCCCGACCCGACGGCGCCTGCGTCAGATCAGCCCGTTGCGCAGTGCATAGCCGACCGCGTGGGCCCGGTTGCGCAGCTGCAGCCGGGTGATGATCTCGTGCAGGACGTTCTTGACGGTTCGTTCGGAGTACGCGGTCTTGCGGGCTATCTCCGCGGTGTCCAGGCCCTCCGACACCAGGCGCAGCATGTCCGCCTCGCGCGTCGTCAGGGTGGACAGGGACAGGCTCCCCTGGTCGAGCGCCGAGCGCTGCAGTCTGCCGACGTGGGAGAGCAGCTTGCCGAGCAGGTCGCCGGGCAGCACTCCCTCGCCGTTGGCCAGCGCCAGGACCAGGCGCAGGAGCTGGTCCTGATCGGCCTCGGCGCGGCGCAGCACCGCCGCCACGCCGCACTCGATGACGCGTTGCAGCGCGCCGGCCGCGAGGGTGCCGACCACGAGGCCCGTGTGCGTGGCGTTGTTGTGCCGCAGCCGGTTGAGCAGGGCGGCGACGTCGTCGTCGACGCTGTCCACGACCACCAGTGACACCTGGGCCCGGTCCGCGTCGGCCTCGTCCACCAGGTCGATCTCGGGGCGCTGGCGCAGCTGCTGGACGACGCCGATGCGCAGGACGGGATCGGCGGCGTAGACGGCCACGGTCACCCGGTTCGGGCGAGCTGGGCGGGAGGTCCGGTGAGTCGAGTCGATCCGAGCGGCAGTATGGGACATGGCGTCGGACATAACAGGGCCGTTCTCCTCAACACGGGACATGGGATACCTGTTTCATGAGTTCGTGGGGGGTAAGAAGTGCAGTTCGAGGCGACCACGGGAGGGCGGCGCACGAGAGGCGGCGCGCCACATCAACGACCCGCTGTCACAAAGACGTTCGATTTGACTTCCCGGGCACCGTGACTGCCCGGGTGTTGCCCTCGCGCTCCTCGCCGCGCTCCGGAGCGCTCTCCTACCGTGCTGGCGTGACGCCTTCCGCAGCCTCTTCCGGACCCGGTGCGCCCGGCCTCGACATCCCGGCCGTGACGGTGACGCCTGGTGACATCGCCACCACCACCCTGACCGTGCGCAACGACAGCGACATCGTCGAGGCGTACAACCTGGAGGTCGTCGGGGACTGCGCCCCCTGGACCACGGTGGAACCCGCGCGTGTCTCGCTGTACCCCGGCACCTCCGAGACGGTGACGCTCCGTCTGGCGCCGCCGCGCTCCCCGGAGATCCGGGCCGGCGACAAGCCGCTCGGCGTGCGGGTGCTGCCGACCGAGCACCCCGAGTCGGTGCGGGTCCTCGAAACCACCGTGCATGTCGAGGAGTTCCACGAGCTGCGGACCGAGCTGGCTCCGCGCCGCCGGCGCGGCTGGCTGCGCGGCCGCTACCGGCTGGCCGTGCGCAACCAGGGCAACACCCCGGTGCGGGTGCGTTTCACTCCCGGCCAGGCCGGCGAGGAGCTGGGGTTCGCCTTCACCCCGGCGGAGCCGAAGCTGGAGCCCGGCGAGTCGACGGAGGTCGTGCTGCGGGTCCGCACGGGCAAGCCCGTGTGGTTCGGCAGCCCCGTGGTGTGGCCGTTCACCGTGGACACCGCCGAAACCGGGAACCAGGAGGAGGCGGCGGAGACCGGACGGGACGAGCACGCCGTACGGGCGCTGCTGGACGCGGAGTTCGTCCAGATACCCATCTTCCCGAAGTGGCTGCTCGCGCTGCTCGCCGCGCTGCTCGCGCTGTTGCTCGCCTGGTTCGCGCTGGTCCGTCCGGCGGTGCGCAGCGCCGCCAAGCAAGCGGCCCACGAAGCGGTCCAGCCCCGTCCCACGCCCGCCGGGGACCAGGGTGCCGGGGACTCTGCGGGCACCGGTGGGAGCAACAAGCCCGGCGGCAAGGCGTCGGGGGCACCGTCCGGAACCGGCGGTGACGGCACCTCGGGTGACGGCGGCTCGGGCGGCGACGGCACCTCCGGCGGCGACGGCCGGCAGAGCTCGGCGACCATCGACCTGAAGACGTCCGGCGGGCAGACCAGGACCGGTACCTACAAGGTGCCCAAGGACAGCGTCTTCGGGGTCACGGACATCGTCGTCGCCAACTTCCAGGGCGACGAAGGGGTGCTGACGATCACGTTCGGTGAACGCAAGATCACCACGATCGCGCTGGAGACCTTCCGGAACCAGGACTACCACTGGGTGACCCCCATCAAGATCCCCGCGAACGACACCGTGACCATCAACGTGACGTGCGCGAAGCCGGGCACACCGGCCACCGGCCGTCAGGCACAGGGGTGCCACGAGGTCCTGAACGTCAGCGGAGTGCTCAGCCGCACCGGCGAATGAACCGGGCCTTCCGATTCCGGGCCATTGTCGATCGTTACCGACGGTTTATGTAAAGGCTTAGATTTTGTTCCGGCCGGAAATCGGCAATCCAGGACCAAAAACCACACCCGCACCGAACGGAACAGGTCACTGCCGCACGCCGGGGCGCTCGCTACCCGGCACGCAGCATCAGCCCGATTCCCACGACCAGCAGACCGGCCGCCGCGATCCGCGGTGCGCCGAAGCGTTCCTTGAAGAACAGTGCGCTGATGGCCGCGCCCACGATGATCGAGGACTCGCGCAGGGCGGCGACGGGCGCGAGGTCGGCGCGGGTCTGGGCCCACAGGACGAGGGCGTAGGCGGCGACGGACAGGGCGGCGCCGAGGAGGCCGAGGGAGGCGTACGGCTGGAGCAGCCGGAGGGTGTCACCCCGCGTGCGCGCGTACATGTACGCCGGGATGACGACTCCCTGGACGGTCAGCAGCCAGGCGATGTAGCCGAGCGGCGAGTGGGAGGCGCGCACGCCCAGGCCGTCGATCACCGTGTACCCGGCGATCGTCAGACCGGTCGCCAGGGCGGCACCGATCGCGGCCCAGTCGGGCCGCCGCCCGCGCAGCCCCCACAGGCTGACCAGGGTGAGCCCGAGGCACGACACGACGATCCCGGCGGCCGCCCACGCTCCGGGCACCTCGTGCGCGAACACCGCCGCCAGCACGGTCACCACCAGCGGCGCGCTCCCGCGGGCGATCGGGTACGCCTGCCCGAAGTCGCCCAGCCGGAACGAGGTCATCAGCAGCACCATGTAGACGATGTGCACACCCGCGGAGGCGAACAGGTACGGCCAGGCCGGCCCCGCCGGAAACGCCACGAACGGCCCCACCGCGAGCCCGAAGAGCACGCCACCGCCGCAGATCAGCGTGAACCCGACCAGCTTGTCGGTGATCCGGTGCGCGATGGCGTTCCAGCTGGCGTGGGTGACGGCCGCGAGCAGGACGGCGGCCGTGACCAGTGGGGTCACGCGGTCTGCTCGCGCACGTCCACGAGGGTGGCGCCCGCGTGGGCGACCAGCTCCTTGGGTTCGATCGGGAAGACGGTGTGCGGTGTGCCGGCCGCCGCCCACACCACGTCGTGCGCGAGCAGCGAGCGGTCGGCGAGGACACGGGTGCGGGTGCGGTGCCCGAAGGGCGGGACGCCGCCGATGGCGTACCCGGTGGTCTCGCGGACCACGACCGCGTCGGCCCGGCCGACCTGGCCGGCCCCGAGTTCCTCGCGCACCCGCTCCACGTCCACGCGGGACGCCCCGTCCATCAGCACCAGCACCGGGACCCCGTCGGCGGCGAAGATCAGCGACTTGCAGATCTGGCTCAGCTCGCAGCCGATCGCGGCGGCGGCCTCGGCGGCCGTACGGGTGGCCTCCGGGAACCGTCGGGTGCGGGCGAGCACGTCGTCCAGGCCGAGGGCGCGCAGGGCTTCGGCGAAGCGTGGGTGGGCTCCGGACTCTTCGGCGTCAGTGGCGGCTGTCGTCATGCGGGGCACGCTAGTGGTGGCTGTACGGTGCACGCGACCGGGTTTCCCCACCTCGTGCCGTCAGCCCACCCGCAGCCAGGTCCACACCGCGAGGCCGGTCGGTACCGGGCAGGCCAGGGCGCCCAGCAGGAGCAGCCGGGTGAGCGGCGCGAGACGGCGGACGCCGGGGGCGAAGGCCAGCGCGAGCAGGGCGCCCGCGGCGCCGGCGACGGTCAGGGCGTACGGCAGTACAAAACCGCGGGCCTCCGCCCAGGACATGCCGTCCGCCAGACCCCACAGGGTCACCATGCCCACCAGGAACGTCAGCCACCCGAGCGAGGTGAGCGTGAGGATCCAGAGCACGGCGGCCAGCAGGCCCACCGTGGTCTCGCGGCGGCTGTTCCGCGGCGTCGGCCGCGCGGGGCCGTACAAGGTCGCATACGTCTCAGGGTTCACGGGATGATCCTGCGCGGAGGGCCGCCGGTGCGGCATGGGCGCGGCTACTCAACAAGGGCCCGGGTACTCAGGCGCGGCGGGCCCCGGGTACTCAGGCGCAGAAGAAGCCGGTGAGGGCGCCCCGTCCCCACGGAACCCTCACCGGCGGTCTTTCACGAGTCGTACGAGTCGTACGAGTCGTACGAGTCGTACGTCAGGCTCGGACCAGCTCCCGCTCCTCGTCGGGGTTGGCGTTCCTGCGGCGGTCCGACTCGGCGCGCAGGCCCTCGCCCTCGACGTCGACGTTGGGCAGCGCGCGGTCCAGCCACTTCGGCAGCCACCAGGCCTTCTTGCCGAGCAGCGCGAGTACCGCCGGGACGATGGCCATGCGGACGATGAACGCGTCGAAGAAGACGGCGACGGCGAGGCCGAAGCCGATCATCTTGACCATCGACTCGCTGGAGCCGATGAAGCCGGAGAAGACGGCGATCATGATGACCGCGGCGGCGGTGACGACGCGGGCGCCGTGCCTGAAGCCGGTCACGACGGCCTGGCTCGGCTTCTCCCCGTGGACGTACGCCTCGCGCATCCGGGTCACGAGGAACACCTCGTAGTCCATGGCGAGACCGAAGACCACGCCGACCATGAAGATCGGCATCATCGACATGACCGGGCCGGTCTCCTCGACGTTCATCAGGCCGGACAGCCAGCCCCACTGGAAGACCGCGACCACGGCGCCGAGGGCCGCGAGCACGCTGAGCAGGAAGCCGAGGGCCGCCTTCAGCGGGACGAGGATCGAGCGGAAGACCACGATCAGCAGGAGGAAGGCCAGGCCGACGACCAGGGCGAGGTAGGGCAGCAGGGCGTCGTTCAGCTTCTGCGAGACGTCGATGTTCATCGCCGTCGAGCCGGTGACCAGCACCTTCGCATCGGTCGCTGAGGTGATGTCCGCGCCCTTGCCGCGGATGGCGTGGACCAGGTCCTCGGTGGTCTTCGAGGACGGCTTGGAGTGGGGTATGACGGTGATCGTCGCGGTGTCGCCGGCCTTGTTGGGCACCGCCGGGGTGACCGTGACGACGTCCTCGAGGCCCTTGATCTCCTTGCCGACCTTGGTGAAGGCCTTCTTCGGGTGGGCGCTGTCCTTGGCGTCGACCACGACCATCAGCGGGCCGTTGAAGCCCGGTCCGAAGCCCTCGGACAGCAGGTCGTAGGCGCGGCGCTGGGTGGTGGAGACCGGCTGGGAGCCGTCGTCGGGCAGGCCCAGCTGGAGGGAGGCGGCCGGGACCGCCGCCGCGCCGAGGCCGATGATGCCGAGGAGGAGGACGGCGAAGGGGCGCCGGACGACGAAGCTCGCCCAGCGGGTGCCCATGTTGGGGCGGCCCGGCTGCTTCGGCTTGCGGCCGCCGCCGAGCAGCTTGCTCTTCTCGCCGGCGGGCTTGACCTTGCGGCCCGCGTAGCCGAGCAGCGCCGGGATCAGGGTGAGCGCGATGAGGACCGCGATGGCGACGGTGCCCGCGGCGGCGACGCCCATCTTGGTCAGCATCGGGATGTTGACCACGGACAGGCCGACCAGGGCGATGACGACGGTCAGGCCCGCGAAGACCACCGCCGAGCCCGCCGTGCCGACGGCCCGGCCGGCCGCCTCCTCGCGCTCGCGGCCCTCGGCCAGTTCGGCGCGGTAGCGGGAGACGATGAACAGGGCGTAGTCGATGCCGACGGCGAGGCCGATCATCGACGCCAGGGTGGAGGTGGTCGTCCCCAGGTCCAGGGCGCTGGCGAGCGCGGTGATCGTGGAGACACCGATGCCGACACCGATGATCGCCGTCAGCAGCGGGAATCCGGCCGCGAGCAGTGAGCCGAAGGTGATGACGAGGACGACGGCCGCGATCGCGATGCCGATGACCTCGCTGTTGCCGGTCTCGGGCGTCGTCTGCAGCGCGTCACCGCCGACCTCGACGGTCAGTCCGGCATCCCGCGCGTCCTGCGCGGCCTCCTTCAGCGCGTCCCGGGTGGAGTCCTTCAACTCCATGCCGGAGACCTTGTACTTCACGGAGGCGTAGGCGATCGTGCCGTCCTTGCTGACGGCGTGCCCGGTGTAGGGGTCGGCGACGGAGGCGACCTCGGAGCCGCTCTTCAGCTCCTTGACCGTCTTCTTGACGGCCGCCTTGTTGGCGTGGTTCGTCATCTTCTCGCCGCTCGGCGCCTTGAAGACGACCCGCGCGGTCGCGCCGTCGGCGCTCATCCCGGGGAAGCGCTGTTCCAGCAGGTCGAAGGCCTTCTGCGCCTCGGTGCCGGGGATCGAGAAGGACGTGTTGCCGGCGGCCGGCGCGGAGGCGGCGCCCACCCCGGCGAGGGTGAGCAGCGCGACCCAGATGAGGGCGACGAAATGCCGTCGCCTGAAGGCGAGCCGGCCGAGTTTGTAGAGGAACGTGGCCACGAGGGCGTACTCCCGGTCAGGTCGTGGGTTGGGCAGGGGCGATCAGCCCGACGACGTGAGCGGTGACGTCAGGTGGTGGGCTTGCCGGGGAGAGTGATCAGGGGGTGATCAGAGGGTGGTGCTCAGGAGGTGGTGACGCCGAGGGCGGGGAGGACGACGGCGTCGATGTACGACCGCAGGAACGCCTGGGTCGGCGGCTGGTCGTCGATGAGCCCGCGCGTGGCGAACGCGCCGATCATCATGTGCACCACGAACTGCTGCGCCGGATTGTCCGGTTCGACCTCACCGCGGTCGATGGCGCGCTGCAGTACCCGGCGGAACTCCGCCATCTCGGGTTCGACCAGCTGCTCCCGGAACGCCTTGAGGAGGTCCGGGTTGGTGTGCGTGGCCATGGCCAGGCCGCGCATCAGGGCGTTGTTCTGCTCCATGACGCAGTCGTCCTCGCGGGTGACGAGGGCGTGGAAGTCGCCCCGCAGCGACCCGGTGTCGACGTCGGCGATCCTGCCCGGCTTGCTGTGCCGGATCGCCTTCGCGACCAGCTCGGCCTTGCCGCCCCACTGGCGGTAGAGCGTGGCCTTGCTGGACCGGGTGCGGGCTGCCACGGCGTCCATGGTGAGGGCGTCGTAGCCGACTTCCCGGAGCAGGTCGAGCACGGCCTCGTACAACTCGGCCTCGCGCTCGGGAGTGATCCGACTGCGGCGCGCGGTGGCGACCTCAGGCATCCGTCTCACCCTTCCCCGTTCCGAACGACACGGTTTCGTACGTGACGAATGTACCGCACCCCCGATACGAAACGAAACCGTTTCGTACGTGTTCTGGGTCACGGGTGTCTGCTCCGCATAAGTTGCTGGGCCCCCAACACCGGAAAAGCATGGGGAGGTGAGCTATCTGCGCCTTCCCCACCTCAGCGGCGACCTGCTGTGCTTCGTGGCCGAGGACGACCTCTGGCTGGCCCCCCTCGACACCCCGGGCCGTCCCTGGCGGCTCACCGTGGACCGCACCAAGGCCGGTCACCCCCGCTTCTCGCCGGACGGCCGCCACATCGCCTACACGAACTGGCACAGCCTGGAGCCCGAGATCCATCTCGTCGGCGTCGAGGGCGGACCCTCGCGGCAGCTGACGTACTGGGGCACCGCCGACACCCAGGTCTGCGGCTGGACGCCCCCCGAGGCCGACGGCCACAGCGACATCCTGGCCGTCGCCTCGCACGGGCAGCCGTTCTCCTACTTCGCCTGGGCCTACAAGGTCCCCACCAACGGCGACCCGGGCGGCCGCCTGCCCTGGGGCCCGGTCGCCGACATCCAGGTCGCCGACGTCTACGGCGAGCACAAGACCCTGCTGCTCACCGGCACCGCCCCGCACGAACCGGCCTCCTGGAAGCGGTACCGGGGCGGCGCCACGGGCAGGCTGTGGCTGCACGGGCAGCGGCTGCTGCCCGACCTCGGCGGCCATCTGTCCTCCCCCATGTTCGTCGCCGGCCGGATCGCCTTCCTCTCCGACCACGAGGGCATCGGCAACCTGTACTCCTGCGCCCACGACGGCACCGACCTGCGCCGCCACACCGACCACGACGCCTTCTACGCCCGCCACGCCTCCACCGACGGCGAGCGGGTGGTCTACCAGTGCGCGGGCGACCTGTGGATGGTGGACGACTTCTCCCCCAACGGCGTACCGCACAAGCTGGACATCAGGCTCGGCGGGCCCAGCCCCGGACGGCGGCCCTACCAGGTGCCCGCCTCGCAGAACCTGGACGGCATCTCCGTGGACGAGACCGGCCGCGCCAGCGCCGTCGTCGTCCGCGGCAGCCTGTACTGGCTCACGCACCGCGACGGCCCCGCCCGCACGATCGCGGACACCCCCGGCGAACGGATCCGGCTCCCGGAGATGCTGGGCTCGACCGGACAGGTCGCCTACGTGACGGACGCCGGGGGCGAGGAGGCCGTCGAGATCGCCCAGCTCCCGCGCGCCAGCGGCGACACCCCGCCGCGCCGGCTGGCCCAGGGCGAACTGGGGCACGTGCTGGAGACGGCCTGCGACCCCCAGGGCGAACGGCTGGCCGTCGCCTCGCACGACGGACGGCTGCTGCTCATCGACGTGAACGAGGGCGAGGAGGGGGCCGAGCCCACCGAAGGCTCCGGCGAGACCCCCGGCCAGGTCACCGAGCTGATCCGGTCCCTCAACGGCCCCGTCCGCGACCTCGCCTTCTCCCCGGACGGCGCCTGGCTCACCTGGTCCCACCCGGGCATCGGCCGCTCTCTGCGGAAGATCAAGCTGGCCCGCATCAAGGACCGGCTCATCGTGGACGTGACCAACGGCCGCTTCGAGGACGAGAACCCCGTCTTCACCCGCGACGGCCGCTACCTCGCCTTCCTGTCCTGGCGCGGCTTCGACCCGGTGTACGACGTCCACACCGGCGACCTGTCCTTCCCGCTGGGCTGCCGCCCCTACCTCGTCCCGCTCTCCTCGGCGACCCCCTCCCCGTTCGCCCTCAACCCCGAGGGCCGGCCGGCCGCGGGCGGGCTCGACCCCGTCGAGGACGAGGAGACCGGCGAGGCCGGCACGGTGACCGTGGAGGTGGAGGGCCTGGAGAACAGGGTCACGCCGTTCCCGGTCATCGCCTCCAAGTACTCGGCGCTGCGCCCGGTCGCCGGCGGCGGCCTGGTCTGGCTGCGCTGGCCGATCTCCGGCGCGCTCGGCGAGACCTTCGTCAACCCGGCCGACGTCAGCGGCCGGCCCACGCTGGAGTACTTCAACATCACCAAGGCGAAGAAGTCCGAACTCGTAAGCCACCTCGACTGGTTCGCGGTGAGCGGGGACGGCACCCGGCTGGTCGTGGTCGACGAGGGCGAGCTGCGGGCCGTGCCGTCGACCGAGCAGGGCGACAGCGACACGACCGTCTGGATCGACCTGCGCCGCATCCTGCACGAGGCCGACCCGCCCGCCGAGTGGCGCCAGTCCTTCGCGGAGGCCGGCCGCCTCATCCGCGACTACTTCTGGGACCCGGGCATGTGCGGCATCGACTGGAACGCGGTGCTCGACCAGTACCGCCCGCTGGTCGAACGGGTCTCCACACCCGACGAGTTCGCCGACCTGCTGCGCGAGGTCCTCGGCGAACTCGGCACCTCCCACGCCTACGTCACCGCCGCCCGCCGCAACGAGGGCCCGCCCCACTACCAGCGCTGGCAGGGACACCTCGGCGCCAACCTCGTACGCCGCGACGGACAGTGGGTGGTCAAGCGCATCCTCCCCGGTGACTCCTCCGACTCCAAGGCCCGCTCCCCGCTGGCCGGTACGGGCATCCGCGAGGGCGCCGTGCTGACCCACGTGGACGGCAGGCCCGTCGACCCGGTGACCGGCCCCTACCCTCTCCTGGCGGGCTCGGGCGGCACGACCGTCGAGCTGACGTTCACTCCGCCGGAGGGGGAGGCCGGCGGACCGCGGCGCGTCGCGGTGGTCCCGCTCATCGACGAACGCCCGCTGCGCTACCAGGACTGGGTGACCAAACGCCGCGCGGTGACCCGGGAGTTGAGCGGCGGCAAGTGCGGCTACCTGCACATCCCCGACCTGGGCGGCTCGGGCTGGGCCCAGTTCAACCGCGACGTGCGCATGGAGGTGTCCCGGCCCGCGCTCATCGTGGACGTGCGCGGCAACGCGGGCGGACACATCAGCGAGCTGGTCATCGAGAAGCTGACCCGCACCATCCTCGGCTGGGACCTCACCCGCGACGCCCAGCCGGTGTCGTACGCCTCCAACGCCCCCCGTGGCCCGATCGTCGCCCTCGCCGACGAGGCGACCTCCTCCGACGGCGACATGATCACCGCCGCCATCAGACTCCTCAAACTCGGCCCGGTGGTGGGCCAGCGCACCTGGGGCGGCGTCGTCGGCATCACCGGCCGCCACCGCCTCGGCGACGGCACGGTCATCACGGTGCCGATGAACGCGGCCTGGTTCGACGCCTACGGCTGGTCCATCGAGAACCACGGCGTCGACCCCGACGTGGACATCCTCCGCACCCCCCTCGACTGGGCGGAAGGCCGCCACGTGGAAATGGACCACGCCGTCCAACTCGCCCTGGACCTCCTCGACTCCAACCCCGCCGCCGTCCCCCCCGACTACACCGACACCCCCAACCGCTCCCGTCCCACCCTCCCGCCAAGGACAACTTGAAAGCCAGGGACCAAGGACAACTTGAAAGCCAAGGGCGCCAGGAACTTACCCAGGGGCGCGGGGAACTGCGCGACAAGCCACGACGAACCCGCACCCGACAACGGCGGCCGCGCACCCTCAGGGGCGCGGGGAACTGCGCGACAAGCCCCCACCCACCCGCACCCGACAACGCAACCAAGACCACACAACAAAAGCGTGGGGCACCCCAATTTCAAGGGGCACCCCACGCCTCACGGCCAAAGCCGAGCGCAGCGGCTACGCGTCGTAGTCCCGGTCGAACCGGTCCTCCATCTGCTGCTCCGTGTCCTCGATGTCACGGAAGTTCTGGTGCTGACGCCCGCTCTGCGGACCCCGCTGCGGCTGACCGCCCTGCGGCCGGCCCCGCTGCGGCTGGCCGTGCTGCTGGCCGTGCTGACCGGCCTTCTCACGAGCCTGCTCGGTCTTCTGCTTCGCCTGGTCCTGCCACTGGCCGGACTTGTCCTTCATACCCATGTGGGTTCACTCCCGATCTGGGTGAGTGGGGGGATTGGCCCCTCCGTGGGGCCTCGACCAGACTCACACGGGCGAACACACCCCGCATGTCGATCAGTTACGGTGCGTAGCCCGTGCCTCCTCATCGGCCGCCCCACCTGCGCCGACGAGCCCGGACCGCATCCCCTGGAGCCGCGGCGCGAACCGTTTCATCTCGCGCTGCCCGACCGTACCGATGATCCCCGGCAGGTATCCGCGCACACCCTGCATCCCGCGCAGCCACCACTGCCCGTACACATGCGCCGAGCGCCGCTCGATACCGTCGGCGATCCGGTCCACCGCCGGTCCCAGCGGGTACGTCTTGTTCGACGGCCACGGCAGCCGCTGCCGCAGCTCCCGCATGACGTCGTCCTGGTCGGCGCCGCGCACCATGTCCGTGTCGGTCCACGACAGATACCCGACGCCGACCCGCACGCCCTGGTAGCCGACCTCGGCGCGCAGACTGTGCGCGTACGCCTCCACACCCGACTTGGACGCGCAGTACGCCGACATCATCGGCGCCGGCGTCATCGCGGCGAGCGAGGCGATCTGCAGCAGATAGCCACGGCTCTCGACCAGCACCGGCAGGAACGCGCGGGCGGTCACCGCCGAGCCGATCAGGTTGACCTCGATCACCCGCCGCCAGGCCGCCGGATCGGAGTCGATGAACGGACCGCCCGTCGCCACACCGGCGTTGGCGACCACGATGTCGACCTTCCCGAACCGCGCCTTCACCTCCCGCGCGACCCGGCTCATCGTCTCGTGGTCCGTGACGTCGGCGTACCAGTACGCGCTGTCGCTGTGCAGCCGCTCGGAGACCTCCTTCAGCGCCTCCTCCTCCAGGCCGACCAGCGCCACCTTGGCACCGCGCGCGGAGAGCTTGCGGGCGAGCAACTCGCCGACGCCGCGGGCCGCTCCGGTGACGACGGCGACCTGTCCTTCGAGGCTGACCCTGCTCATGCGCCCTCCTTGATCTGCACGGGGTGGGACTCGGGGGTGTGGGACTCGGGAGTGCCGGGGGCGTCCCCCGTGACGTACGTGGTGACCAGTTCCCGGATCCGGCCGGTCACCTTCTCCGGGGCCTCGACCGGGGTCATGTGACCGACGCCCGTCAGCTCGGTGAGACCGACACACTGGGGCAGCGCCGCGACCAGCGCGCGGGCGTGCACCGGGGGCGTGAGCCGGTCGGAGGCGCCGTGCACCACCGCGGTGGGCACACGCAACTCCCGCACGCCGTGGTCGAGGTCGAGCGCCGCCAGCACGGCGGCCCAGGCATGGCGCACGGCGCGCGGGCAGGCGTGCACGATCCGCGCGCAGGCCTCCACCATGTGCGGGGCCGAACCGGCGCCCATGGTGGCGTACTTGAGGATGCCCTTCGCGACCGGAGTGACCGGCCCGAGCGGGGCGGGCGAACCGAGGATGCGGCCGGTGATCCAGGTGCGCACCCGTCCGGCACGCATCGGCACCACGCGCGACTCGGCGACCAGTCGAGAACTGCCGGTGCTGCACAGCAGGACGGCGGCGGCGTGCTCCAGGAAACGGGGGCGCCCGGCGGCCGCCATGACGGTCATGCCGCCCATGGAGTGGCCGACGATCAGGGCCTTCTGTCCGCGCGGGAGGGTCTCGGCGAGCACCGCTTCGAGGTCGTCCGCGAGCGCGGTGGTGGTGCAGGCGGGGCTCGCGGGACTGCGCCCGTGGCCCCTCTGGTCGTACGCGATCACCCGGTGGTCGGTCGCCAACTCCCTTATCTGCGCGGCCCAGAAGGCGGTCGAGCAGGTCCAGCCGTGGGAGAGGACGACGGGGGGCGCGTCCTCGGGTCCGTGCACCTCGACGTGCAACCGGGCCCCGTCGGCGGAGGTCGCGGTGAGGGTGCGCGCGGGAACCGGCGGGGCGTAGGGGCCGCTGGTGACGGAGGTGAGACGGCTCATGCGGCGGCCCCGCTCTTCTTCGCGCCCGTGCCCGGCTTCCCCGCAGCCGACTTCCCCGCGGCCTTCTCGGCCACGCTCTTCCTGGCCGCCGGCTTCTCCGCCGTCTTCCGGATCACCTCGTACTCCGCGAGGTCCACCCGCCGGGTGGCGCGCCGGAACTCCGTTGTCGTACCGGGCCAGATGGTGGTGTTGCGGCCGCTCGCGTCGAGGTACCAGCTGGTGCAGCCGCCGGTGTTCCACACGGTCCGCTTCATCCGCTCCTGGACCTTGTGGTTCCAGGCGTCGACGGCGGCGGGCCGGGCGTCGAGGGCGGTGCGGCCGCCGAGGACGTCGAGCTGGCGCAGGTAGTCGGCCATGTAGTTCAGCTGGGACTCGATCATGAGGATCATGGAGGAGTTCCCGAGGCCGGTGTTGGGCCCGATGATCGTCATCCAGTTCGGGAAGCCGGCGGCCGAGGCGCCGCGCAGCGCCTGCATCCCGCCCTTCCAGGACTCCGCGAGGGTGAGGCCCTCGGCACCCACCACGCGCTCGGCGATGGGCATGTCCGTGACGTGGAAGCCCGTACCGAAGACGATCGCGTCGACCTCGGCCTCGGTGCCGTCGGCCGCGACGACGGTGGAGCCCCGGATCTCACTCAGCCCACTGGCCACGACGTCCACGTTGGGCCGGGCGAGCGCCGGGTAGTACTCGCTGGACAGCAGGATCCGCTTGCAGCCGATGCGGTAGTCGGGGGTGAGCTTGGCGCGCAGGGCCGGGTCCTTGATGGCACGGGCCATGTTGCGCTTGGCGAGCTGCTCGACCAGGCCGAGTTCCTCGGGGTGCTTGGTGAAGGCCTGCACCTGGAGCTCGCGGATGCCCCACAGCAGGCCGCGCCGCAGCTGGGTGGTGAAGGGCAGCGTCCGGTGCAGCGCGCGCTCGGCGCCGCTGATGGCGCGGTCCATGCGCGGCATCACCCACGGCGGGGTGCGCTGGAAGAGGGTGAGCCGGCCGACCTGGCGCTGGATCGCGGGCACGATCTGGATGGCGGAGGCGCCGGTGCCGACCATGGCGACGCGCTTACCGCGCAGGTCGTAGCCGTGGTCCCAGCGGGCCGAGTGGAACACCTTGCCCGGGAAGGTGTCCAGCCCCGGGATCTCGGGGATCTTCGGGTCGGACAGCGGCCCGGTGGCGGAGACGACGACGTCGGCGGTCAGCGGCCCGCTCGCCGTCTCGATGTTCCACCGCAGCCGCTCCGCGTCCCAGCTCATCAGCTTCACTTCGGAGTCGAAGCGGATGTGCGGCCGCAGCCCGAAGACGTCGGTGACGTGCTCCAGGTAGGCGCGGATGTGCTCCTGCCCGGAGAAGGTGCGCGGCCAGTCGGGGTTGGGCGCGAAGGAGAAGGAGTAGAGGTGGGAGGGCACGTCACAGGCGCACCCGGGGTAACTGTTGTCCCGCCAGGTGCCGCCGACGCCGTCGGCCCGCTCCAGGACGACGAAGTCGGTGATCCCCTCGCGGCGCAGCCGCACGGCGGCCCCCAGACCGCCGAAGCCGGACCCGATCACCGCCACCCGTACATGCTCGTGCTCGGCCATCCCGAAGCCTCCACGCATCACCATCGACTCTGCCAGTGAACACTGGCGCAATGGGACTGTAGAGCAGCCCCGTACCGAGCGGTAGGGGTCGGGGAAAGGAAAGTTACCGGCGGTACAACATAGGCTTCGGACGTGGCAGACGACGGCGAACACAACGGACAGGAAAGCGGGCAGGAAAGCGGACCGGCCGGCGCCCCGCGCGAGTACCGCATGGAGGAGCTGGCCCGCCTGGCCGGCATCACCGTGCGCACCCTGCGCTTCTACCGCGAACGCAAGCTGATCCCGCCCCCGCGCCGCGAGGGGCGCCTCGCCTGGTACGACGACCACCACCTGGCCCGCCTGCGCACGATCTCGGCGCTCCTGGAACGCGGCCACACCCTGAACGGCATCGCGGAACTGGCCGAGGCCCTCGACCACGGCCGGGACGTCGCCGACCTCCTCGGCGTCACCCCCACCGAGGAGGAACCGGTCCGGCTCACCCCCGAGGAACTCGCCGCCCGCTTCGAGGGCGAGGTCACCCCCGAGAACCTGGCCGCCGCCATGGACCTGGGCTACCTCGGCACCGACGGCGACGAGATCGTCCACATCAGCCGCCGCCTCCTCGACGTCTCCTCGGCCCTGGTCCGCGAGGGCATCCCCCTCGCCGAGGTCCTGACGGCCGGCCGGCGCGTCCGGGAACACGCCGACGCCCTGGCCGAGCTCTTCGCCGACCTCATCCTGCGCCACGCCCCCGAAGAAGACCTCCACCGCCTGCGCCCCCTCGCCCGCAGCGTGGTGGAAGCGGAACTCTCCCTGGCCCTGGACCGCCGCATGAACAAGCGGGACTGAGGGGCGGCGCGACCGGGGGACGCTACAGGTCGTACACCACGGTCACCGGCGCGTGGTCGGACCACCGCTCGGCGTGCGTGGCCGCGCGCTCGACGAAGCCCTTGACCGCCTTCCCGGCGAGCCGGGAGGTGGCCACGTGGTAGTCGATGCGCCAACCTGTGTTGTTGTCGAAAGCCCGCCCCCGGTACGACCACCACGTGTACGGCCCCTCGACGTCCGGGTGCAGGGCTCGGACGACGTCGACGTAGCCGCCGTCCTCCGCGGTGAGCACGCGGCCGAGCCACTCCCGTTCCTCGGGCAGGAAGCCGGAGTTCTTGGTGTTGCCGCGCCAGTTCTTGAGGTCGGCCTGCTGGTGGGCGATGTTCCAGTCGCCGCAGACGAGGACCTCGCGGCCGTCGGCGGCGGCGCGCTCGCGCAGGTCCTTGAGGTGGGCGAGGAACGCGTCCATGAAGCGGACCTTCTCGTCCTGCCGCTCGGTGCCGACCTCGCCGGCGGGCAGGTAGAGGGAGGCGACGGTGACGCCGGGCAGGTCGGCCTCGACGTAGCGTCCGCTGCCGTCGAACTCGGCCGAGCCGAAGCCGACCCGGACGCGGTCGGGCTCGCGGCGCGTGTAGAGGGAGACGCCGGCGCGGCCCTTGGCGGCGGCCGGGGCGTGCACGACGTGCCAGCCGTCGGGCTCCCGGACCTCCTCGGGCAGCTGGTGCGGCTCGGCGCGGACCTCCTGCAGGCAGACGACGTCCGCGGAGGTCTGGGCGAGCCACTCCACGAAGCCCTTCTTGGCGGCGGCCCGCAGTCCGTTCACGTTCACCGAGGTCACAGTCAGCACCAGGGCACGATACCGGCACACTGGGAAAGTCCGATGCCCTGTCCATTCGCATAGAAGTACGATTTCACGCATGCATATTCGCCGTGTTCGATTCGATCACCCCGACGCCGTCAAACTCAACGACGAGGTCCAGGCCGAGTACCACCTGCGCTACGGCGACGGCGGCGACGCCACCGTCCTCGACGCCGCGGACTTCGACCCGCCCCGGGGCGTGTATCTGATCGCGTACGACGAGCACGACCGCCCGGTCGCCACCGGCGGCTGGCGCAGCCAGGACGACAACGGCGAGGGCAACGAGGACGGCGACGCCGAACTCAAGCGCATGTTCGTCGTCGCCGAAATGCGCGGGCTGGGGCTGGCCCGCCGCATCCTCGCGGAGCTGGAGGAGGACGCCCGCGCGGCCGGCCGCGTCCGCATGGTGCTGGAGACCGGTACGAAGCAGCCGGAGGCCATCGCCCTGTACACGTCCACCGGCTACGAGCCCTGCGTCAAGTTCGGCTACTACCGCCACTACGAGGACAGCCGCTGCTACGCGAAGCGGCTCTGAACGTGCTGAAGCCCCGGTCGGATTTCTCCGACCGGGGCTTCATGCTGCGTGGACCTGAGGGGATTTGAACCCCTGGCCCCCTCGATGCGAACGAGGTGCGCTACCGGACTGCGCCACAGGCCCTTGCAACGAGTGAAACTCTAGCATCCCTCTCGGGGTGCTTGGAAATCCGTTCCCTGACTGGTCAGGGCGCGCTTCCACTGGCGTGACGGCGGTCACTCGTTGGCGGCGCGTGGGCGGTCGCCGTCCTCGTACTGGTCGAACAGGGGCGTGCGTCCGCGCTCGCGTGCCCGGCGCGCGGAGGCGGCCCGCCGCGCGTCGTTGCGGGGGCCCGCCGCCGGCTTGTCCTCGGCCGGGGGTGCCGGTTCGTCGGCCGTCGCCTCGGGCGCGTGTCCCGTCTCCTGCTCCGGCGCGACCGGGCTGGAGCGCGCCGAGCTCCAGGTGTCGGGGGCGCCGAGGTCCACGTCGGAGGTGGCCCGGGGTGCGACGGGGGCGGTGACGTAGGTCGGCAGCGGTACCGGCACCGGGTCCCAGCTGTCGCCGTGGCCCGGCCGCCGCTGCCGCTCGCGCTGCTGGTCGACCCACTCGGCGTGGTCGGTCTGCTCGACGAGGGCGCGTCGGTCGGCGGCGAGGGACGCGGAGAGGGCGGGGTCGGTCGCGGGCTCCGAGCCCTCGTCCGGTTCGTCGGCGCCGGGGTCCGCGGCGAGGGGCGCGCGCCGACGCGGCTGGCGCACGTGCTCTCGCAGCCGCTGGGCCGCGGCCTCGGCGCGCCGGCGGTCCATCTGGTAGGCGAACCGGCGGCGCTCCTGCGCGCGCAGGTAGGCGATGTACGTGCTGAGCAGGACGGCGGGTACGCCGGGCGCCCACAGGAAGGCGAGTCCGCCGACGGCGGCGACGATCGCGCCGAGGGTGAAAGTGAGGAAGAGCATCACGGTGGTGCGCCGTCGGCGTGCGAGGACCTTCGAGCGCTGGGCGCGTGCCGCGGCCGCCTGTGCCGAGGGCGCACGCCGTGCGGCCGGCACACGCTTTCGCGCGGGCACGGAAGGGGACTTGGGCGCGGGTTCCGCCGCCTGGTCGCGTGCTCCCGCCTGCTCACGTGTCGCCGCCTGGTCGCGTGCCGCCGCTTTGTCGGGTCGTACCGCCGCCTGGTCGCGCGCCGGTTCGGCTCGCCCGGGTACCTCCGGCTCGGCGTCCGCGCGGACCTGACGGCGCGTCGGAGGCATGGCGAAGGCCCGGACGTCCACCGAGTCGGTGACGGCGTCCGGATCACCGGCGTCCTGCTCCCCCTCCTGGGCGGAGCGCGCCCGCAGGTCCCTGGCGTACCGGCGCTCCATCCCCGCCCGTCCGGACAGCAGCCGGATGGCGGTGCTGAAGCGTTCCGTCGGACGGGCCTCGTTCAGCTCGTCCTGCCTACGGAGCCACATCGGCACCAAGTAGGCGGCCCAGGCCCCGACAATGACTGCGTAGATGAGGCCGCTGCTGCTCACGCCTCACACGGTAGAGGGGTTTGCGTGAGGCCATCTGCCAATTGGGCCGGTGTGTCGCACGATCTGGCTGATATTTCGAGCTTTTTTTGCGACCGATGCGATCAGCGGACCACCGAAGTCGCGAATTGAATGCCCGGAGGCAGTCACCGACCGATCAATTTCGAACACATATTCAATTTCCAGGGGTCGGCATCCGCCTACAGGGGATTCCCCGGGGTGTCCTGCGTCTGCGACGCCCTCCGAGAGCGTTCCCGCTGCCAGCGTCCGAGCAACCCCTCGGGCACTTCTTCCGCCGTGAGCGCGTAGACGAGGTGGTCGCGCCAGGCTCCGTCGATGTGCAGATATCGCGGCCGGAGCCCCTCCTCGCGGAATCCGAGTTTCTCCACGACCCGGCGGCTGGGCCGGTTCTCGGGGCGAATGCAGACCTCGAGGCGGTGCAGCCCGACGGTGCGGAAACAGTGGTCCACCGCGAGCGCGACGGCCGTCGGCATCACCCCGCGCCCGGCCACGGCCTCGTCCACCCAGTAGCCGACGTGCCCCGAGCACATCGACCCCCAGGTGATCCCGGCGACCGTCAACTGCCCGACGAGCCGCCCCTGGTACTCGATGACGAACGGCAGCATCCGGCCCGCGTGGGCCTCGGAACGCAGGTGCCGGACCATCTGCCGGTAGGTCGGCCGGTGCGTGATCGGCCCGCTCGGCGTGGGCGGCGGAATGGTCGCCTCCCAGGGGCGCAGCCAGTCCCGGTTGCGCCGGTTCACCTCGCGCCAGGCCCGCTGGTCGCGCAGCTTTATCGGGCGGAGGACGACGTCTCCGTCCACCAGCACGACGGGCCAGGATGGGCTGTTCAGCTCGCACCCCCATGACTGGGTCTCGGGTGGTCGCCGCCGCGGATCTGCTCCACGGCGTGCGCCAGCAGCGGCTCCAGCACGGCGAGGCCGTCCTTCACCCCGCCGGTGGAGCCCGGCAGATTGACGATCAGCGTCCGCCCCGCCACCCCGGCCAGGCCCCGGGACAGCGCGGCGGTCGGCACCTTCTCCCGTCCGAACGCACGGATGGCCTCCGCGATGCCCGGCACCTCGTGGTCGATCACGGCGCGGGTCGCCTCGGGCGTGCGGTCCGTGGGCGAGATGCCGGTGCCGCCGGTGGTGACGATGGCGTCGTACCCGGCGTCGACACCGGCGCGCAGCGCCGCCTCCACGGGAGCGCCGTCGGGGACGACCTCGGGGCCGTCGACGTCGAAGCCGAAGGCCTTCAGGCCGTCGGCGATCAGGGGTCCGCCCCGGTCCTCGTAGACCCCGGCGGCGGCCCTGTTCGAGGCGGTGACCACCAGAGCGCGGTAGGTCATGCCCGGCTCCAGTGACCCGACTTGCCGCCCGTCTTCTCCTCCACGCGCACGTCCGTGATGACCGCTCCCTTGTCGACCGCCTTCACCATGTCGATCACGGTCAGCCCGGCGACCGCCACGGCGGTGAGAGCCTCCATCTCGACACCCGTGCGGTCCGTCGTCTTCACGGTCGCCGTGATCTCCACGGCGTCGTCCGCGACCGACAGATCCAGTGTCACACCGGACACCGACAACGGGTGGCACAGCGGGATCAGGTCCGGGGTCCGCTTGGCGCCCATGATCCCGGCGATCCGCGCGGTGGCCAGGGCGTCGCCCTTGGGCACGCCCTCGCCGCGCAGCAGCTCGACCACGTGCGGTGACACCAGGACCCGGCCGCTCGCGCGCGCGGTGCGGGCGGTCACGTCCTTCTCGGAGACGTCGACCATGCGGGCCGCGCCCGCCTCGTCGAGGTGCGTCAGTCGATCCTGCGTACTCATGGTGTGTGGCGCTTCCCGGTCGCGGCCCGTCGCAGTGCGGTGCACAGGCCTGTTGTGCGCGACACGGTACCGCCAAGCCGGGACGGGCACCGGGGCAGGACCCCCCGGGCGGGCCCGGGGGGCTGCCCGCGCGCGTGCGGCCGGTCGCGGGTCAGCCGAGCAGGACGACCTCGACCTCCGTGCCGGGCTCGGCGGAGTCGATGTCCTCGGGGAGGACGATCAGCGCGTCGGCGTGCGCCAGCGCCGCGATCAGGTGGGAGCCGGCGCCGCCCACGGGGGTCACCTCGCCGTCGGCGTACGTCCCGCGCAGGAACTGCCGGCGTCCCTTGGGCGAGCGGAGTGCCTTCTCCGTCCGCAGGGTGGCCCGGGTGCGGGGCCGGTGGATGTCGTCCAGGCCCATCAGGGCGCGGATCGCGGGGCGGACGAACAGCTCGAAGGAGACGTACGACGAGACGGGGTTGCCGGGCAGGGCCAGCAGGGGGGTGTGGTCGGGGCCGATGGAGCCGAAGCCCTGGGGCTTACCGGGCTGCATGGCCAGCTTGCGGAACTCGACGCCGCTGCCCGCCTCGTCCTCGTCGCCGACGTGCGCCAGCGCCTCCTTGACGACGTCGTACGCGCCGACGCTCACCCCGCCCGTGGTCACCATCAGGTCGGCGCGGACGAGCTGGTCCTCGATGGTGGACCGGAGGGTGTCGGCGTCGTCGGCGACGGCGCCCACCCGGTAGGCGATGGCGCCCGCGTCCCGGGCGGCCGCGGTGAGGGCGAAGCTGTTGGAGTCGTAGATCTGGCCGCTGCCCAGGGCCTCGCCGGGCTGGACGAGTTCGCTGCCGGTGGACATGACGACCACGCGCGGGCGCGGGCGCACGCGTACCGTGCCGCGGCCGATCGCGGCCAGCAGCGCGATCTGGGGCGGGCCGAGGATCGTGCCGGCCTCCAGGGCGCGGTCGCCGGCCTTCACGTCGCTGCCCTTGTCGCGTACGTGCGCGCGTGCCTCGGCGGGGCGGTGCACGCGCACCTGCCCCTCGGCGCCGTCGGGGGCCAGGCTGCGGGCCCGCATGCCGCTCACGGGCCCCTCGCCGAGTCCGCCGTCGGTCCACTCGACGGGGACTACGGCCTCGGCGCCGGGCGGCAGCGGGGCGCCGGTCATGATGCGCGCGGCCTGCCCGGGGCCGACCCGGACGAGGTCGCCCGCGCCCGCCGCGACGTCCCCGACGACCTCCAGGACGGCCGGGAACTCCTCGCTCGCGCCCGCGACGTCCGCGACCCGCACCGCGTACCCGTCCATGGAGCTGTTGTCGAACGGGGGCAGGGACACCGGCACCATCACGTCCTCGACCAGGACGCAGCCCTGGGCGTCGAGGAGTTGCAGCTCGATGGGGTCGAGCGGGCGGACGGTGCTGAGGATGTCCTCCAGGTGCTCGTCCACCGACCACAGGTGGTCCGGGCCGGCGGGGCGGGTCGCGGCGCTGCTCAACGTTCCTACATCTCCTCGGCTACGTAACTGCGAAGCCAGGTCCGGAAGTCCGGGCCCAGGTCTTCACGTTCGCACGCGAGTCGGACAATGGCACGCAGGTAGTCGCCACGGTCTCCGGTGTCATAGCGGCGGCCCTTGAAGACGACGCCGTGCACCGGGCCGCCGACCTTCTCGTCCTCGGCCAGCTGCTGGAGGGCGTCGGTGAGCTGGATCTCGCCGCCGCGGCCGGGCTCGGTCTTGCGCAGTATGTCGAAGATGTGCGGGTCGAGCACGTAACGGCCGATGATCGCGTAGTTCGAGGGGGCGTCCGCCGGGTCCGGCTTCTCGACCAGGCCGGTCACCTTGACGACGTCGCCGTCGGCGGTGGTCTCCACGGCCGCGCAGCCGTAGAGGTGGATCTGCTCGGGGGCGACCTCCATGAGGGCGATCACACTGCCGCCGTGCTGCTCCTGGATCTCGATCATGCGCTGGAGCAGGGGGTCGCGGGGGTCGATCAGGTCGTCGCCGAGGAGGACGGCGAAGGGCTCGTGGCCGACGTGCGGGGCGGCGCACAGCACGGCGTGGCCGAGGCCCTTGGGGTCGCCCTGACGCACGTAGTGCATCGTGGCCAGGTCGCTGGACTCCTGCACCTTCGCGAGCCGTTGGGCGTCGCCCTTCTTCTGGAGCGCCGATTCCAGCTCGTAGTTGCGGTCGAAGTGATCCTCGAGGGGACGCTTGTTGCGTCCGGTGATCATGAGGACGTCGTCGAGCCCCGCCGACACGGCCTCCTCGACCACGTACTGGATCGCCGGCTTGTCCACGACCGGCAGCATCTCCTTGGGAGTGGCCTTGGTGGCCGGCAGGAACCGGGTACCGAGACCTGCTGCGGGAATGACAGCCTTGCTGATCCTGGGGTGCGACTGAGTCATGCCCGCAACCTTATCCGGTGCCTTTGTGCACAATCTGTGGCTCCGGTTACCTGACCCACATATGAGCACACCGAGAAGGATGCAAGAGCGACCAGTGGAACACGACGGACGCACGACCGAGCCTGACAAGCGTATGTTGCGACGGGAGTTCCTCGCGGTGAGGAACAGGTTGACGGCGGATGTCGTCGACGAGACGGGCGAGGCGCTGGCCCGGCGCGCCCTCGAACTGCCGGAACTCGCGGACGCGCGCACGGTGGCGGCGTACGTCTCCGTCGGCACCGAGCCCGGCACGCTCGCGCTGCTGGAGGCGCTGCGCGCGCGGGGCGTGCGCGTCCTGCTGCCCGCGCTGCTGCCCGACAACGACCTCGACTGGGGCGAGTACACCGGCCCGGACTCCCTCGCGCGGGTACAACACGGCGGGAAGATGGCGCTGTTCGAGCCTTCGGGAGCGCGCCTCGGCCCGGACGCCGTGATCTCCGCGGACGTCGTCCTGCTGCCCGGGCTCGCGGTGGACGCCCTCGGGATGCGGCTGGGCCGCGGCGGAGGGTCGTACGACCGCGTGCTCGCGCGTCTGGAGCGCGCGAAGGCCCGCCCCGCGCTCGTGGTGCTCCTCTACGACACGGAGGTCGTCGCACGCGTCCCGGCGGAGGCGCACGACCGGCCGGTGCACGCGGTGGTGACCCCGTCGGGCGTGCGCCGCTTCACGAGCCCCTGATCCCGTTCCCCGTCCCCCGCGCCCCGCGTCTCACGTCCCGCATGTCGCGTCTCACACGGAACGGCCCTCCACGCGCGCGTGCAGGGCCGTTCCGAGCGGTGTCGCGTCAGCGGGTCACGGCTTGAGGACGAGGGTGTCGCCGGTGCTCTTGTCGACCGCCTTCTCGGAGAACGACCAGGGCAGCAGCTCGCCGTCGACCCACTTGCCCGTCTGATCCGTGTAGTGGGCGTTGTAGGCGTGGCCCGAGGCGCCCGTCAGGTTGATCCACTTGGACTTGTCGAGGTCGGCGAGGTTGACCACCATCCGCATGGACGGCACCCAGATCACGTTGTAGCCGCCGGCGGCGTTCCAGCCGGTCGCGTCGACGGTGGCCTCGCCGCCGCCGAGGTTCCAGGGGCCGCGGTTGAGCATGTACTGCAGGAATCCGGGGCCGGCGGTGCCGAGCGTCTGGTTCTTCAGGAACAGGCGGTGCAGCCGGCCCCAGCTCCAGGTGTCGATGTCCTTGCCGAGCTTGGCGGTCAGCTCCCAGCGGGCGTCGATCATGGCGCGGGCGAACAGCTGGTCCCGGTTCTCCGCCGCCGGGCGGGTGCCCGACTTCGGGGTCTTCCACCAGTCGCTGTCCGGCTTGTCCATCAGCTTGCGCACGACCTCGAACCAGCGGTCGCCGCCGTCCGGCTGCGCCTGGTCGGCGTCGCGCTTTCCGCACTCGCGCACCTTGGTGTCGTCGTCGACCGGACCGGTGCTGTCGATCTTGTCGACCCACAGGCACTGGCCCTTGACCCGCAGCTCCTTGGGGAGCTTGTTGCCGAAGGCGAGCTTGAGGACGTTGCGCCAGACGGCGTTGAAGTACGCGGCCGCCGCCGAGTCGGCGTCCTGGGTGTAGTCCCAGCCCTCCAGCAGCTTCTGCGCGTCTCGGACGTTCTTGTCGGCGAGGTTGATCTTCAGCAGCTTGGGCACCAGGAGCTTGGCGATCTCGCTGCTGTTGTCCAGCTGCATCTGACGCATGTCGTCGGTGGAGATCTTGCCGCCGTCCTTGATCTTGGACTCGATCAGGTCGGTGATGCGCTGGCTGCGGGCGCCGTAGCCCCAGTCGGTGGTCAGCGTGTATGGGTACTTCTTGTCGATCACGGCCTGGTTGGCGGTGACGATGTAGCCCCGCTTGGGGTTGTACTCGTAGGGCAGCTCGTCCTGCTTGACGAAGCCGGTCCAGCGGTACTTCGAGTCCCAGCCCGGTGCCGGTACGGAGCCGTCGTGGCCGGAGGAGCGGGTGGGGATCTTGCCGGGCAGGGTGTAGCCGATGTTCTCGGTGTCGGCGTAGATCAGGTTCTGCGAGGGCACGTCGAACAGGGCCGCCGCCGCGCGGAAGTCGTTCCAGTCGGACGCCTTGTCCATGGCGAACACGGCGTCCATGGAGGTGCCCGGGTCGAGCGCGGTCCACCGCAGGGCGATGCCGTAGCCGTCGCCGCGGTCGGGTGCCGCGGCGTTGACGGTGGCCCGCTTGCCGACCTGGACGAGCTCGTCGTCGCGGTCGGACAGCAGCGGCATCCCGTCGGCGGTCTGGCGCACCACGATCGTCTTGGAGGCGCCGCCGGCGACCTCGATGGTCTCCTGGCGGGTCTTGAAGGGCCGGACCTTGCCGTCGTACAGGTAGCCGTCGCCGGAGAGCTTCTCCAGGTAGAGGTCGGTGACGTCGACCCCGGAGTTCGTCATGCCCCAGGCGACGTCCCCGTTGTGGCCGATGATCACACCGGGCATCCCGGCGAACGTGTAGCCCGCGACGTCGAACTGGCACTTGTCGGAGACGGTCCGGCAGTGCAGGCCCATCTGGTACCAGACGGACGGCAGCGCCGGGGACAGGTGCGGGTCGTTGGCGAGCAGCGGGTGGCCGGTGATGGTGTACTGCCCGGAGACGACCCAGGAGTTGGAGCCGATGCCCTGGCCGTTCACTCCGACGGCGGTGGGCATGTCGTCCAGGACCTTGTAGAGGCCCCCCAGCTGACTTGTGAGCGCCGAACCGGAGGCGGACGAGGTCGAGGAGCCGGTCGTGCCGGTCGCGCCCTGAGAGCCGCCCGTGGCGCCGCCCTGCGAACCGGTCGTGGTGCCGGTGCCGGTCGTGGTGCCGCCCTGCGATCCGCTCGTGCCGCCGTTCTGCTGGAAGCTCTTGGCCAGCTCGCTGTACTGGCCCTCCTGGACTATCGGCTTGTTGCGGCCGTAGGGGTACGCCGGGTAGAGGTCCTGGATCTGCTGCGGGCCGAGGCGGCTGGTCATCAGCGCGCGGTCGATCTCGTCCTGCATGTTGCCGCGCAGGTCCCAGGCCATCGCCTTCAGCCAGGCGACCGAGTCGACCGGGGTCCACTTCGCGGGCTTGTAGTCGTTGGTGAAGCCCAGGGCCGCGTACTCCAGGGAGATGTCCTTGCCGTCCTTGCCCTGCAGGTAGGCGTTGACTCCCTTGGCGTACGCCTGGAGGTACTTCTTCGTGGAGGCCGACAGCTTGGTCTCGTACTCCTGCTCGGCGATCCGGTCCCAGCCGAGGGTGCGCAGGATCTCGTCGTTCTCGACCTGGCTCTGGCCGAACATCTCCGACAGGCGCCCGGAGGTCAGGTGGCGGCGCACGTCCATCTCGTAGAACCGGTCCTGCGCCTGGACGTAGCCCTGCGCCATGAACAGGTCCTCGTCGGACGAGGCGTAGATCTGCGGGATGCCGTAGCCGTCCCGCTTCACGTCGACGGGTCCGGAGAGGCCGTCGAGCGTGATCGAACCCGTGGTCTGCGGGAAGGAGGCGCGGACGGTGCTGATCGACCAGTAGGCGCCGCCGGTGATGCCCGCGATGACGGCCAGCACCAGCACGAGCACGATAAATCGGGCTTTGCGCCCCTTCTTCCTGCCGGACTTGCCGGGCTTGTCACCCGTTGTGGCGGTGGTGTTGGGGGGCATCGCTGTCCTTGCTGTCCTAACGCGAGCGGCAGGTCGGGCTGTGACTTTGAATGAGCGCTGGAGCAACCATAGGCGCAGGGCCCCGTGCCGCTTGACGCGGAGTCGGGAACCGGCGCGCACGAGCGTTCGATCCTGCCTCGGCGAGTGTCAAGAAAGCGTCAACAGTTAGGTAACATAACGAAGTACTTGGGCGCGGTGCGCCGCAGCCTCGGGTCTTGTGTACGTGTGCCCTCGCGCCCCCGGGCGCGGGCCAAGGAAGGGAACCGCCGCTGACCGTCCACCACCTCAACCAGCTCCTGCTCGTCTGCTCCCTCGTCCTGCTGGTCGCCGTCGCGGCCGTCCGGATCTCCTCCCGCAGCGGGCTCCCCAGCCTGCTCGTGTACCTGGGGATCGGCATCCTCATCGGCCAGGACGGGATCGGGCACGTCCACTTCAACAACGCCGCGATGACCCAGGTCATCGGGTACGCCGCCCTGGTCGTGATCCTCGCCGAGGGCGGTCTGGGCACGAAGTGGAAAGAGGTCCGGCCGGTCCTGGGGTCCGCCTCGGTCCTGGCGACGGCGGGCGTCGCGATCAGCGTCGGGATCACGGCGGCGGGCGCGCACTATCTGGTCGGGCTGGAGTGGCGGCAGGCGCTCATCATCGGCGCGGTGGTCTCCTCGACGGACGCGGCGGCCGTCTTCTCGGTGCTGCGGAAAATCCCCCTCCCCGCGCGCGTGACGGGCACGCTGGAGGCGGAGTCCGGCTTCAACGACGCCCCGGTGGTCATCCTGGTCGTCGCCTTCACCACGGCAGGCGACATCGAGCACTGGTACGTCCTGCTCGGCCACATCGCGCTGGAACTCGCCATCGGCACCACCGTGGGCCTCGCGGTCGGCTGGGCCGGCGCCTGGGGGCTCAAGCGCGTCGCCCTGCCCGCCTCCGGCCTCTACCCGATCGCCGTGATGGCGATCGCCCTCACCGCGTACGCCGCCGGCGCGCTCGGACACGGCAGCGGCTTCCTGGCCGTCTACCTGGCCTCGATGGTCCTCGGCAACGCCAAGCTCCCGCACTGGCCGGCCACCCGCGGCTTCGCCGAGGGGCTCGGCTGGATCGCCCAGATCGGCATGTTCGTCCTGCTCGGCCTGCTCGTCACCCCGCACGACCTGGGCGACGACATCCTGCCCGCCCTGATCATCGGGCTGGTGCTGACCGTCGTCGCCCGCCCGCTGAGCGTGGTGCTGAGCCTGGCGCCGTTCCGGGTGCCGTGGCCGGAGCAGGCCCTGATGTCCTGGGCGGGGCTGCGCGGCGCCGTGCCCATCATCCTGGCCACCATCCCGATGGTGAACGGCGTCACGGGCAGCCGGCACATCTTCAACATCGTCTTCGTGCTGGTCGTCGTCTACACCCTGGTCCAGGGGCCGACCCTGCCCTGGCTGGCGCGCGCGCTGCGCCTGGGCAAGGAGGGCGAGGCGGCCGACCTCGGCATCGAGTCGGCGCCCCTGGAGCGGCTGCGCGGACATCTGCTGTCCATCACCATCCCCGAGGGCTCCCGGATGCACGGGGTGGAGGTCAACGAGCTGCGGCTGCCGCCCGGAGCCGCCGTCACCCTCGTCGTCCGCGAGGAAGAATCGTTTGTTCCGCTGCCCACGACCGTGCTGCGGCGCGGGGACGAACTGCTCGTGGTCACCACGGACCCCGTCCGCGACGCGGCCGAACGCCGCCTGCGCGCGGTCGCCCAGGGCGGCAAGCTGGCGGGCTGGCTGGGCCTGGACGGACCCGGGTCGGGACGTAGGCACTGACCCCGAGAAGTGCTCGTTAAGGGGACGTTTCGTACGGTTCACACGCCGTGAAATCCCAGGTGGACCACATCCGAGGTGCTCGTTTTCACAGTCGTACGAACGGGTTGCCCCTGTACGATGAAGGCGCACTCAGATCGAACCAACTCTGCCTGACGCAGAGCTGGCGCGACCGTATGGCGGCCGGGACGCCCCCACCCACAGTGGCGCCGGTATCTACCGCAGTCCGCGCAAGAGGACAGCTCTCGGCGCCCGGGCCCGCACACAGGCCCCCGCTACCAGGCGGCAGAAAGGCACGGGCCGTGGGATCCACGGTCACCACCACCGCACCGGAGAACACCTCACCGGCCTCCCCCCGCCCGGGATACGGCGGGCTGCTGCGCACCCGCGGCGCCTGGACGTTCCTGCTCCCCGGCTTCGCGGCGCGCCAGCCGTTCGCGATGCTCACCATCTCGATCGTGCTGCTCGTGCAGCACACCACCGGCTCCTACGGCGCCGCGGGCGCCGCCGCGGCCGTGACCGGGGTGTCCATGGCGCTGTTCGCGCCCTACAGCGGCCGCCTCGCCGACCGTTACGGCCAGCGCACCGTGCTGATCCCCGGCGTTCTCGTGCACGCCCTGTCGGGCCTGTCCCTGACGGCGCTCGCGCTGGCGCACGCGCCCCTGTGGGCCCTGTTCGCGGCGGCCGTGCCGACCGGCGCCTCGGTGCCGCAGGTCGGCCCCATGGTGCGGGCCCGCTGGGGCGTGAAGCTCCAGGGTTCGCCCCTGATGACCACCGCGGCGGCGTTCGAGTCCGTCACGGACGAGCTGACCTTCGTCGTCGGCCCCCTGCTGGCCACCGCGCTGTGCACCGCCGTCTCCCCCGCCGCGGGCCTGGTCACCGAGGCCGCGCTGACGCTCGTCGGCGGCCTGTTGTTCGCCGCCCAGAAGAGCACGCAGCCGCCGGTGACCGGCGAGAGCGGGCACGCGCGCGTGCGGCACGACTCCGCCTTGCGCATCCCGGGCGTGCGCGTACTGGTGGTCACGTTCCTCGGCATCGGCTCGGTCTTCGGCGGCATGCAGGTCTCGCTGGCGGCGTTCACCGAGTCGATCGGCGACCCCGGTCTGAACGGCGTCCTGTACGGCGTCTTCGCCGCGGGCAACATGCTCTCCGGCATCGCCTGCGGCGCGATCGTCTGGAAGGTCGCCCCGCAGCGGCGCCTGCTGGTGGGCTACACGGGGCTCGCGCTGACCGCGTCCGCGCTGTGGACGGCGCACTCGGTGCTGCTGCTGGCCGGGCTCGGCCTGCTGGTCGGCATGTGCATCGCGCCCGCGCTGGTCACCGGCTACACACTGGTCGAGTCGCTGGTCCCGGCCGGCGCCCGCACGGAGGCGTTCACCTGGCTGACCGGCGCCGTCGCGCTCGGACAGGCGGCCGCGGTCACGGTCGCCGGACAGCTGGAGGACCGCCTGTGGGACGGCGCCGGATTCCTGGTGCCGATGGCCGGGACCCTGCTGGCGCTGGCGACCCTGGTGGCGCTGCGCTCGCGCCTTGTGGTCCAGTCCCGGAACCGCACGGTCGCACGTGGCGTCGGTCACCGCGTGCCGGTGACGGTGGACTGAGCCGCTGGAATACGTCACTATTGATGGTCGTTAGCACTCATCGAGTGAGAGTGCCAGGAGGAAGACAAGTGCCGACCTACCAGTACCAGTGCAAGGAGTGCGGCGAGGGCCTTGAGGCGGTGCAGAAGTTCACCGACGACGCCCTGACCGAGTGCCCCAACTGCGGTGGCCCCCTGAAGAAGGTGTTCTCCGCGGTCGGCATTGTTTTCAAGGGCTCCGGCTTCTACCGCAACGACTCCCGCGGCGCCTCGTCGAGCAGCAGCCCGGCGTCGAAGTCGTCCGGCTCGTCGTCGTCCGACTCGAAGTCGTCCTCGACCTCGTCGACGTCGTCCGCTTCGACGTCCTCGACGTCCTCGTCGAGTTCCGCCAGCAGCTCCGCGGCCTGAGTTCGCACGTCCGGGACCCTGCCGTCACGCGACGGCAGGGTCCTCGGCGTTCCCCGGCACCGGCTCCCCCGGTTTTTCGCGGCCAGCTAATGTGCTCGTCATGGCGAACGCAGACATCGGCGTGATCGGCGGCTCGGGCTTCTACTCGTTCCTCGAGGACGTGACCGAGGTCCAGGTGGACACCCCCTACGGACCGCCCAGCGACTCCCTCTTCCTCGGCGAGGTCGCCGGTCGGCGGGTCGCCTTCCTGCCCCGGCACGGCCGCGGCCACCACCTGCCCCCGCACCGCATCAACTACCGGGCCAACCTGTGGGCCCTGCGCTCGGTCGGCGTCCGGCAGGTCCTCGGTCCGTGCGCGGTGGGCGGACTGCGCCCCGAGTACGGCCCCGGCACCCTGCTCGTGCCGGACCAGTTCGTGGACCGTACGAAGTCCCGGGCACAGAGCTACTTCGACGGACTGCCGCTGCCCGACGGCACGGTGCCCAACGTGGTGCACGTGTCCATGGCCGACCCCTACTGCCCCGCCGGACGCGCCGCCGCGCTGAAGGCCGCCCACGGCCGGGACTGGGAGGCGGTGGACGGCGGCACCCTGGTCGTGGTCGAGGGACCGCGCTTCTCGACCCGCGCCGAATCGCTGTGGCACCAGGCGCAGGGCTGGTCGGTGGTGGGCATGACCGGCCACCCCGAGGCGGCGCTCGCCCGCGAACTGGAGCTCTGCTACACCTCCCTGACCCTGGTCACCGACCTCGACGCCGGCGCCGAGAGCGGCGAGGGCGTCTCGCACGACGAAGTTCTGCGGGTGTTCGCGGCCAACGTCGACCGGCTGCGCGGGGTGCTGTTCGACGCGGTCGCCGCGCTGCCGGAGACGGAGGCGCGGGACTGCCTGTGCGTGAACGCGCTCGGCGGGATGGACCCGGGGTTCGAGCTGCCGTGAGGTGAGGGCGGGGAGCGTGAGGTGAGGGCGGGGAGCGTGAGGTGAGCGCGGGGAAGGTGATCTGAGGGGCGGCGAAGCCGGCGGCCGAAGGGGGCGGGCGCGGGAGCGGCGGGCCGCGGAATTCCTCGTTCGGGTGGGCGAGTTGTCCACAACCGGCCGGTAGCCCACCGGCTCCGGCGGACTTCGGCGCGAGGCGTCATCGTGGCAGGGCAAGCCAAACCCTCGTCGCAGGTGGTGATCCCCATGCCCATGACCTCGTCGTCCCCCACCCCCCTTCCGCCCCCGGTCCGCCTCCCCCGCCCGCTGGGCACCGACGCGCCCGCGACCTGCGAGGTCCCGCACTTCCCGCCGGTGCGGGTGCGCGGCGGGCGCTATCAGCTCCAGCGGCTCGTGCGGCATCGCCGGCGGGCCCTCGCGGCCGGCCTCGCCGTCACCGCGGCCGCGCTCGTGGCGGCCGGTCCCCGGTCGGTGACCGAGCCGCACCATGCCGAGCGCCCCCGCGGGCACCCGGTCGCGGAGCCCGTACGACGGCACGGGCCGGCGGACATGGTCCGGGCGCCGGTGCGGATCTCCGACGCCGCCGCCGTCCGGCTGCTGCGCCCCGGCGACCGGGTTGACGTCATCGCTGCCGAGGATCCGTCCAGGGGAGGCGGCGCCCAAGTACTCGCGCGCGGGGTGCGGGTGGCCAGGCTGCCCGAGCCCCTGGACACCGGGGCTGACGGTGCGTCCGAGGCCGGAGCGCTGGTCGTGCTCTCGGTACCGCGTGCCACGGCGGCCCGGCTCGTCGGCGCGAGCGCGACCGCACGACTGGCGGTGACGCTGTGGTGACCCTCCTCGACCGCTTTCCAGCAGGCTTGCTGTCAAGTCCCTCGATCAAGCTACGGAATTCGACACAATGGCCGTGCGGTGCCGTAGGTTGCGGAGCGTTTCGTTCCACACCCTGCGCATGCGAGGAGAGTCCCCAAGGTGAGCGCGAAGAAGGAAGCGAGCGTCTGGCAGGGCTTCAAGGCCTTCCTGATGCGCGGCAACGTCATCGATCTGGCAGTCGCGGTGGTCATCGGTGCCGCCTTCACGAACATCGTCAACTCGGTGGTGAAGGGGATCATCAACCCGCTGGTCGGGGCGATCGGCACGCAGAACCTGGACCACTACAGCTCATGCCTGAAGGCCCCGTGTTCGGTGAGTCCGGACGGCACGGTCAAGAGCGGTGTGCCGATCCTGTGGGGCTCCGTCATCGGCGCCACGCTCACCTTCGTGATCACCGCCGCGGTCGTGTACTTCCTCATGGTCCTGCCCATGTCCAAGTACCTGGCCCGCCAGGAGACCCGGAAGAAAGCGAAGGAGGGCACGCGCGAGGTCATCGAGGTGACCGAGCTGGAGGTGCTCAAGGAGATACGCGACGCCCTGGTCGCCCAGCGCGGCGCGGGACACGACAGTTAGCGACGCCCCCGTGGGCGGCTCAGAGGTGGTGGGGCGGCTTCTCGTCGAGGAAGCGCTTGAGGTCGGCGGCGCTGTCGCCGTCCGGCCGGTCGCCCCACCCCCGGTCGGTGTCGTCCGAGGACTGCTGGTTCAACGGGTCGTCGAAGACGAGCGCGGCCTTCGGGTCGCGCGGCTCGGGTGCGGGGGCGGTGCTCATGCCTCCAGAGTACGGCCCCCACATCGCTTGTGATTCCGTTCACAAGAATTTGTCCACGATTTCTGATCTCCTGGGAAGCATGACGTCGAGTTCCGCTCCGGCGCCCGCTTCACCGGGTGCACCGCAGTCCCAGGGGCCCTTGCGGCGGCTCACCGCTCGCGCGGCGGACGAGGCGCACCGCGTCTCCTCCCCGCTGGAGCTGCTCTTCGACCTGTGTTTCGTCGTGGCCGTCGCGCAGGCGGGCGTGCAGCTGGTGCACGCCGTGGCCGGGGGGCACGCCGGCGAGGGCATCCTGTACTACGCGATGGTGTTCTTCGCCATCTGGTGGGCGTGGATGAACTTCACCTGGTTCGCCTCGGCGTACGACAACGACGACGTGCTCTACCGCGTCGTCACCCTCGTCCAGATCGCCGGCGTCCTGGTGCTGGCGGCCGGTGTCTCCCGGGCGTTCGAGCAGCACGACTTCCTGCTGGTGTGGGTCGGCTATGTGATCATGCGGCTCGCGATGGTCGTGGAGTGGCTGAGAGCGGCGAGATCCGCTTCGGGCGCCGAGCGAACCACGACCCTGCGGTACGCGGGTGGCGTCCTGTTGTGCCAGGTCGGCTGGCTGGGGCTGGTGGTCCTGCCCGAGCCGACGCGGCCCTGGGTGTACCTGGTGATGGTCGTCGCCGAACTGTGCGTGCCGCTGTACGCGGAGCGGAGCAACCCGACCCCCTGGCATCCGCACCACATCGCCGAGCGGTACGGCCTGTTCACGATCATCGTGCTCGGCGAGACGATCGCCGCGGCCACGGTCGCCGTGAAGTCGGGGGTGCAGGAGCACGGCGCGCTGGGCGAGGTGCTGCCGATCGCGGCGGGCGGCCTGCTGATCGTCTTCTCCGCGTGGTGGATCTACTTCGTGGTGCCGATCCACGGCCACCTGCGCTCCAACCGGCAGTCGTTCCTCTGGGGGTACGGGCACTACCTGATCTTCGCGTCGGCCGCCGCGGTCGGCGCCGGCCTGGAGGTGGCGGTGGAGCAGACGGTCGGCAAGGCGCACATATCGACGCTGTCCGCCTCGGCGGCCGTGACCCTGCCGACGGCCTTGTACCTGCTGACCGTCTGGCTGCTGCACGCACGGCACTTCAAGGTCGGCACCGCCCAGCAGTTGGTGCTTCCGGTCACGGCACTGCTGGTGATCTGCTGCACCTTCCTGGGCGACTGGGCGGTGTTCGCGGCGGGGATCGTGTCGGCCGCGGCGGTCGCGACCGGGGTGACGCTGACGGCGCGCATGGCGGCCCGCGAGCAGCGGGAGGCCGCCACGGCACCGGCTTCCTGAACTCCGGGGAAGCGTCGCGGAGGTGGGCCAGACTGGCCGCCATGACAGTTGACGCATTGACGGACGTCACCGGGCTGCGGGTGGGGCACGCCGCCCGCCGGGGGGACGGCTGGCTCACCGGCACCACGGTCGTGCTCGCCCCCGAGGGCGGCGCCACCGCCGCCGTGGACGTGCGCGGAGGGGGCCCGGGCACCAAGGAGACCGACGCCCTCGACCCGCGCAATCTGGTGCGGAAGGTGGACGCCGTCGTGCTGACGGGAGGCAGCGCGTACGGGCTCGACGCCGCGTCCGGGGTCATGGCCTGGCTGGAGGAACAGCGGCGCGGGGTGCCGGTCGGGAAGGATCCGGCGCAGGTCGTGCCGGTGGTCCCGGCCGCGTGCGTCTTCGACCTGGGGCGCGGCGGCGACTTCCGCGCCCGCCCGGACGCCGCGACGGGCCGCGCGGCGGTGGAGGCGGCCGCGGCGAGCGCGCCGGGGGCACGGGTGCCGGAGGGGTGCGTGGGCGCCGGCACGGGCGCCGTGGCCGGACGGCTCAAGGGCGGGGTGGGAACCGCGAGCACGGTCCTCGACTCGGGGATCACCGTGGCCGCGCTGGTGGTGGTGAACTCCGCGGGAGCGGTGGCGGATCCGGAGACGGGGGTGCTGTACGGGGAGTTGTTCCAGGGGCGCGTGGACTACCCGGACGAGCGGGTGCACGAGGCCGCGCGCCGGCGTCTCGCCGAGACGGGCGGCCCGGACACACCGCCGCCGCTCAACACGACGCTCGCGGTGGTCGCGACCGACGCCGACCTCACCAAGGCACAGGCGCAGAAGGTGGCGGGCACCGCACACGACGGCATCGCGCGCGCCGTGCGCCCGGTGCACCTGCTGCACGACGGCGACACGGTGTTCGCGCTGGCCACCGGGGCCCGCTCGCTGGACGCCGCGAACCCGCTGGCGCTCAACGACGTGCTCGCGGCCGGCGCGGACCTGGTGACGCGCGCGATCGTGCGCGCGGTGCGGGCGGCGGAGTCGGTGGCGGGGCCGGGCGGAGTGTGGCCGTCGTACGGGGAGTTGTACGGCGGGAAGTAGGACGGCCAGTGCCAGGGGCGTAAGTTGAGCGGGATCCGCCCACGTCGGCGCCCGGCGACGAGAGGCGGCGGCAGGGGAGGCCCCCACTCCCGGTCCGTTCCCTCTTTCTTCACCTGGTTCGGGCGAGGATGCCCCGGCGTTCACGCCAGGGAGGAATCACCTTCTGTTGCTACGGCTCCGAAGCGTCGCCGCCTGCGCGTTTCACCAGCGTGGAGCGCCCGCGCGGCCACGCGGCGGAGACGAAGAATGCGAACGACTGTCCCACTGGTCACCGTTCGGGGTGACCGCCGACTGAATGGCGGTCGTGTGTGCGGTTGTCGCACTACGGTCCGGTTTTGTGAGGTTGGTGGTGCAGGTGAAGCTGCTGCCGACGCTGGAACAGGCGTCGGCTCTCGAGGCGACCCTGCGCGCCTGCAACCGGGCCGCCACCTACGCCTCCCGTGTGGCCTTCGCCAACGATCTGAAGGACCGTAACGGCCTGCAGAAGGTGGTGTACACGGCCCTGAAGGCCACCTTCGGACTGTCCGCTCAGCCAGCGGTACGCGTGGTGAAGAAGGTCGCCGACGCCTACACGGCGCTGAAGGCGAACCTGCGGGCCGGGAGTCTGGGTTCGCCCACGACCAAGCGGTACCGCAAGGCCGTCGGCTCGCCAGTCGTCTTCCGTCCGGATGCGGCGCAGCCGTTCGACGACCGGTGCCTTTCGTGGCAGTACGACGCGCGGACCGTGTCGATCTGGACCGTGGACGGGCGGATGAAGGGGATCCGGTTCGCCTGCTCACCCGACCAGTTCAAGACTCTTGTGCAGTACCGCAAGGGCGAGAGCGACCTGGTGTGCCGGAGCGGGAAGTGGTTTCTGATCGCCACCTGCGACATCCCAGATCCCGACCCGTATGAGCCGGTCGACTGGATCGGCGTGGACCGGGGCATCGTGAACCTGGCCACCACCTCCGACAGCACCAACCACCAAGGGCGACGGCTCTCGCGCTACCGGCGCTGGCAGGCCCGCAAACGCGCCGAACTCCAGGCCAAACAGACCCGCTCGGCCACCCGGCGTCTCGCGCGTCGCGCGAAGAAGGAGAAGCGTCATGCCACGCAGGTGAACCATCGCATCAGCAAGGAGATCGTGTCCGTCGCGCAACGCACCGGTCGCGGGATCGCCATCGAGGCACTCGGCGGGATCCGTGAGCGGGTACGGCTACGCCGCGACCAGCGGGGCACTCTCTCCTCCTGGCCCTTTCACCAGCTCGGGCAGCACCTGGCCTACAAAGCACGCAAGGCCGGGGTGCCGTTCCTCGAGGTGGATCCGGCCTATACCTCGCAGTGCTGTCCGCGCTGCGGGCACACCGAGCGGGCCAACCGGCCCGACCGGGACCACTTCCGCTGTCGTCGGTGCGGGCTCGCTGGCCCTGCCGACGTCGTCGCCGGGGTCAATGTGCGCGACCGCGCACGCTCGGCGTGGGTGTTCGTCACCGCACCCGCACCCGCCCCCTGAAAGGGGTGGGTGGATGCGACCCGTGACCGTCCTGTCGTAGGGGGCAGTCGGGAGCGCGACGAGGTGTGAACGACCGAGTACACAAGCTCGGCCGTTCACGGCCGAGACGGTGACCTTCGACAAGTCCATCACCGAGAAGAAGGCCGTGCAGTCACACATCACGGTCAGCTCCAGCAGTAGTCAGCAGATGGTGGGGTGCCGGTTCGGCGACCGCCGGTTGGGCTTCCGGTCGCGAGACTACTGGAAGGCCGGCTCCAAGGTCACGATGAAGATCGACCTGGGAGGTACAGGGCGCGCAGGGCGCCACGTCGGCCAAGTGGTTCTACGACAACTCGCTCATCGGGGACGTCGTGATCGTGAAGAACTCCCCCGACACGACGGTGTCGCCGGACAACGGACTCAACGGCTGGAACATGGCGTGGAGCGCCTGGACCGCGGGAAGTGCCGCCTGAGCGGCGGATTCTGACACAACGTGAGGCCGCGCGGGGAACTCTTCGCGCGGCCCCGACGTTTTCCCTGCGTACGTTTTCTCGGTTCCCGGACATGATGTCCGACCGAGGGGCTACGGTATGCACCCACCAGGTGACATGCAGCAACGCCGGGAGAAACCTTGAGCGTTCCGTACGAGACGGCAGCGTACGAATCCGCCGAGTCGCCCGAGTCTCCGGAGGAGCACCTCGCGCGACTCCTCGGCCGTGCCCTGAACTCCTTCGAGCTGCCCGACGAGGTCATACGGCAGCTCGACTGCGCGCTGGCGCACGACGGCTCTCTGCACTCCGCGCACCACAGCGCGGGGCTGCACCGGGAGACGTACCGGCACACCTGGCTGCTCGCGGACGGTTCGGCGGTGACCCTGTGGGAGCTGGTCCACAACACCGCGCCGGGCGGTGAGACGCTCCACGAGGTGTATGTCGACGAGGAGGAGCTGGCCACCGCCACGGCCCGGCTCGCGCTGCCCCCGGACGAGCCGGACTTCGAACTGCCCCTGCCGGTCCAGCTGTCGGCCATCCCCGAGCCCCGGCACGTGTACACCCCCGACGACTCGGCGGACCACGCGCGCCGGCTGCTGCGCCGGGCGGAGAACCCGGACCGGCCGGGCGCGGAGACGGCAGCGCTCCTGGCGACGGCGGCCGCGCACCAGATCACCCAGGCGTTCGGGCGCCCCGGGCGGGCCGGCCGGGCGGGGCTGAGCTTCGCGCTGTACGAGCACGCGTTCCTGCTGCGGGACGGCCGGGAGGTCTCCCTGTGGGAGGTCGAGCACACGGCGACGCCCGACGGGCGGCACATGTGCGAGGTGTATCCGACGCAGGACGCGGCCCGGGACGCAATGGAGCGCCGCGCCGCCCGTCAGGGCTGACCTCGACGAGAACGGCACGAAGGACGCGGGCGCGAAGGGCGCGCCGGCCGGGCGACGATGCGGGCGCCGGGGCTTTGGCCGGCCCGGTCCGTCCCGTCAGCGGCCGCCGAGTTGCCGTACCAGGACCGCGAAGGCGTCCTGTTCGGCCGGGGTGAGTTCGACGGCCTCCAGCGAGGGGCCGAGCCGAGCCTGGGCCGGGAGGGCCGGCAGGATCCGGAGGGCGGCGGACGGACGCCATGCCGGGCGCCATCCGGCGGTCTCGACGCGGACGCGGCGCACCAGGCGCAGGAAGACGACGGTCCAGACGACGGCCGCCACGGCGAGGACGGCCACGCCGATCAGCTGGAAGGTCGAGACGTGGTCAGCCATGCCCCCCAGTACACACCACGGTCCGGGACTTTGGCCCCGGACCGTGATGTATCTCGCAGGTGGTGTGAACAACTCACAGCTCACCAAAGGGACAAGAGAGCAGCAAGGGAGGGACAGGAGGGCGACGAGGGAGGGACAGGGGGTGGCGGTCGGACATCAGGCGGCGACCGGCTGCTTCGTCTCCTTCGCGGCCGGGGCGGCGCCCGTGGCCGGGTCGGCGTCGGTGGTTCCCGGGGCCGGCGTGCGCAGGCCCTTGAGGACGACCACCAGGGCCGTGGTGACGCACACGCCTGCAGCGATGGCGAGCAGGTAGAGGAACGGGTTGCCGATCAGCGGAACCACGAAGACACCGCCGTGCGGGGCGCGCAGGGTGGCACCGAAAGCCATCGACAGGGCGCCGGTGACCGCGCCTCCGACCATCGAGGACGGGATGACCCGCAGCGGGTCCGCCGCCGCGAACGGGATCGCGCCCTCCGAGATGAAGGAGGCGCCCAGGACCCAGGCGGCCTTGCCGTTCTCGCGCTCGGTCTGTGTGAAGAGCTTGCCGCGCACGGTCGTGGCCAGGGCCATCGCGAGCGGCGGAACCATGCCGGCCGCCATCACGGCCGCCATGATCTTCATGGCCGAGTCGCTGGGGCTCGCGACCGCGATGCCCGCCGTGGCGAAGGTGTACGCGACCTTGTTGACGGGGCCGCCGAGGTCGAAGCACATCATCAGGCCGAGCAGGGCGCCCAGGAGGATGGCGTTGGCGCCGGTGAGGCCGTTCAGCCAGTCGGTCATCGCCCGCTGCGCGGAGGCGATGGGCTTGCCGATGACGACGAACATCAGGAATCCGACGATCGCCGAGGAGATCAGCGGGATCACGACCACCGGCATGATGCCGCGCAAGGCCGCCGGGATGCGCACCCGCTGGATCGCCATCACCACGCCACCGGCGATCAGACCGGCGGCCAGACCGCCGAGGAAGCCCGCGTTGATGGTCAGCGAGATCGCGCCGCCGACGAAGCCGGGCACGAGCCCCGGCCGGTCCGCCATGCCGTACGCGATGTACCCGGCCAGGACCGGGACCAGGAAGCCGAAGGCCACGACACCGATCTGGAAGGACAGCGCGCCCCAGCTGTCGGCCTGGGTCCAGATGAAGTGGTCCATGACCGACGGCGCCTTGTTGATCTTGTAGCCGCCGATCGCGAAGCCGAGGGCGATCAGCAGACCGCCCGCCGCGACGAACGGGACCATGTAACTGACGCCCGACATCAACCATTTGCGCAACCTGGTGCCGTAGCCCTCGGTGGAGTCGCCGGCGCGCTCGACCGGCGTGCCGTCCGGCCGGGCAGCCGCTGTCACCTCACCGCGGGCCGCCTTGTCGCGGACTTCGGCGATCAGTTCGCCGGGGCGGTTGATGCCCGCCTTCACGCCGACGTCCACGGTCGGCTTGCCGGCGAAGCGGTCCTTGTCGCGTACGGGGACGTCGTGGGCGAAGATCACGGCGTCCGCCGCCGCGATCACCGCCGGGTCGAGCCGGGTGAAGCCGGCCGACCCTTGTGTCTCGACGATCACCTCGACGCCGGCATCGCGGCCCGCGTTCTCCAGGGACTCGGCCGCCATGTAGGTGTGGGCTATGCCGGTCGGGCAGGAGGTGACGGCGACGACCCGGAAGGGACGCGCGTCCGGCCCGGAGCCGGAATCGGCGCCTGGGCCAGATCCGGAATCGGTGTGCGGGCCGGCTCCGGAACCGGTGCGCGGGCCGGTGCCTTCGGCGTTCGTCGTCGGTGCCGTACTGGCCGCCGCGGCGCCGGCGGAGGCCGCCACCGGCGCCGCAGCGGTGTCTTCGGGGGTGCCCGCCGCAGTCTCCGCACGGGTCGATACGTCCGCGCCCTCGGCCGCCTCCGCGGCGCCCGCGCCCGTCGCCTCCCGTGCGCCCTTCGCCGAGGGCGTCTCCTCGCCCCGGATCAGCGCCGCCGCCGCCCCGGGGTCGGCCGCGGCTCGCAGGGCGGTGGTGAACTCGTCGTTCATCAGCTGCCGGGCCAGGGAGGAGAGGATCGTCAGGTGGGCGTCGTCGGCGCCCGCCGGGGCGGCGATCAGGAAGATCAGGTCGGCCGGTCCGTCGGCGGCGCCGAAGTCGATACCGGCGGCGCTGCGGCCGAACGCGAGCGTCGGCTCGGTGACATGGGCGCTGCGGCAGTGCGGGATGCCGATTCCGCCGTCGAGGCCGGTCGGCATCTGGGCCTCGCGGGCGGCGACGTCGGCGAGGAAGCCCTCCAGGTCGGTCACCCGGCCCTGGCTCACCATGCGCTCGGCGAGGGCGCGCGCCGCCGCCTCCTTGGTGTCGGCGGACAGGTCGAGGTCGACCAGGTCCGCGGTGATCATGTCGCTCATCGCGGGCTCCTCTGCACGCGTATCGCCCAGGGAGTGGGGCGAGCGGGGGTGGGGACGGGAGTGGGGACGGAGGTGCCGTGGGGAGAGACGGCGGTCCGGGTCGAGGCGGGGCCGGGGAAGCCCCGCCTCCTGGGGGCGGCGGAGCGGCTCGGGGTGTCCGGCCGACGCACTGTCACGGTGAGTGGCGGGGAGCCTCGCCGCTCCGGGGCCGGCCGACTGGGCACGTCCGGGCGCGGGCTGGGCGCGTCCGGGCGGGGGCTGGGTGCCTCCGGGCGTGGGGGTGCGGGGCGTGCGCCCAGATGCCGGGTGCCAGGGCGTGTGCCGCGGAGCGTGAAGGAGTTCATGACACCGGCACCCCCAGGACCCGGTCGACGGGGATGTCGGCCGTGACCATGACCGCCGCCGGGTCCAGGTCGGCGGGGGACGGCATCACGCTGCCGGGGAGCCGGACGGCGGCGGCGCCATGGGCGACGGCGGAGGCCAGGGCCCCCGGGCCGCTGCCGCCCGCGATGAGGAACCCGGCGAGGGAGGAGTCGCCGGCGCCCACATTGCTGCGGACGGTGTCGACGCGGGCGCTGCCGAACCAGGCGCCCGCGTCCTCCACGAGCAGCTGGCCGTCGGCGCCCAGGCTCGCGAGCACGGCGCGCGCGCCCATCTCGCGCAACTCCTCGGCCGCCTTCACCGCGTCGCCCACGGTCGCCAGCGGGCGCCCGACGGCCTCGGCCAGTTCCTCGGCGTTCGGCTTCACCACGTCGGGCCGTGCGCGCAGCGCCTCCAGGAGCGCGGGCCCCGAGGTGTCCAGGGCGATGCGCGCGCCCCCGGCGTGCGCCTCGGTGACGACGTCGGCGTACCAGGAGGGCGCGAGCCCCCGGGGCAGGCTGCCGCAGCAGGCGATCCAGTCGGCGTCGCGGGAGTGCTCGCGGACGGTGACCAGGAGCAGGGCCTGCTCGGCCGCCGACAGCTCCGGACCCGGCGCGTTGATCTTCGTCAGGCGCCCGTCCTCCTCCGCGAGCGCGATGTTGGAACGGGTGGCCCCGGCGACCGGGACCGACGCGACCTCGATGCCCTGCGCGTCGAGCAGTTCGGCGACGAGGGCACCGGGCGCACCGCCCAGGGGCAGTACGGCGACCGTGCGCCTGCCGGCGGCGGCGACGGCGCGGGAGACGTTCACGCCCTTGCCGCCGGGGTCCATGCGCTCGGTGTCGGCACGGATGACCTCGCCGCGCTTCAGCGCCCGGACCTCGTAGGTGCGGTCGAGGGAGGGGTTGGGGGTGACGGTGAGGATCATGCGCGTACTACTTCCGTGCCGCCGCGCTCGATGGCGGCGGCGTCCTCGGGGCTCAGCCCGCTGTCGGTGATCAGCAGGTCCACGTCGCTCAGGTCGCCGAAGCGGGCGAAGTGCTCCTGGCCGTGCTTGGAGGAGTCGGCGAGCAGGACCACCCGGCGGGCGGCGGCGATGGCCGCGCGCTTCACCGCGGCCTCGGCGAGGTCGGGGGTGGTCAGACCGTGCTCGGCGGAGAAGCCGTTGGCGGCGACGAACAGGACGTCGGCGCGGATCTCGCCGTAGGCGCGCAGCGCCCAGGCGTCCACGGCGGCGCGCGTGCGGTGCCGTACGCGCCCTCCGACCAGGTGGAGCTGGATGCCCGGGTGGTCGGCGAGGCGGGCGGCTATGGGCAGGCTGTGGGTGACGACGGTGAGGGAGGACTCCAGCGGGATCGCGGCGGCCATCCGGGCCACGGTCGTACCGGCGTCGAGGACCACCGTGCCCTCGGCGGGCACCTCGGCGAGGGCCGCCTTGGCGATGCGGTCCTTCTCGTCGGCGGCGGTGGACTCGCGTTCGGCGAGGTCCGGTTCGAAGTCGAGGCGGCCGGCCGGGATGGCGCCGCCGTGCACGCGCCGCAGGAGGCCGGCGCGGTCGAGGGCCTTCAGGTCGCGGCGGATCGTCTCCGCCGTCACCTGGAACTCCTCGGCCAGCGAGAGCACGTCCACCCGGCCGCCGTCCCGGGCGAGCCGGAGGATCGCCTGCTGCCGCTCCGGTGCGTACATGTCCGTTTGCCTCCGCCTCGATGTCCGACCGCTTCCGGATCATGCCCGAACGTGTGGTTTCACCGCGAGGCTACGCCGGGATGTCCGAAAAGTAAACGGGTTCGGACTCCATTCGGGCATGAACGGACTTTCACACTGCCGGGCGGGGCGTCCGGGCAGCGGAAAGGCCCGGCACCAGATCGGTGCCGGGCCCCACCCCGAAGTCGTCGTCTCCGTATCCGCCCCGGAGTCGTCGTGACTGGTCAGGACGCCAGCACGGGCGCGGATTCCTTCCCCGCCTCGGGGAGTTCGGCGGCGTCCGCCCCCTCGCCGTCCGACCCCTCGCCGTCCGCGCCCTCCACGTGCTGCGCCGGACGCTTCGGCAGCGCGAACATCAGCAGGAAGATCACGCCCATCAACGCGGCCACCCACCACAGCGCGTGCTGGAAGGCATGCACGAAGGCGGGGCCGACCCGGTCCCGGGTCAGCCGGTCGTCGATCACCCCGAAGAACACCACCGACACCAGGCCGAGGCCGAGCGCGTTGCCCATCTGCTGCACGGTGTTGATCAGGCCGGACGCCGACCCGGCGTGCTCGCGCGGCACCTCCGAGAGCACCGCGTCCGTCAGCGGGGCGACGATCAGACCCATGCCCGCGCCCATCACGACCAGCGGGAGCGCCATCTGCCAGGAGGCGATGGCGAGGCCGTAGCGGTGCGCCTCCCAGATGTAGAGCAGCACGCCCACGCCCATCACCAGCGCGCCGGCCTGCAGCACCTTGCGCCCGAACCGCGGGACCAGCTTCCCCACCGACATGCCGGCCGCAATCGACACGGCGATCGAGAACGGCACACCGGTCAGGCCGGCCCGCAGCGGGCGCCAGCCCAGGCCGATCTGCATGTACAGCGTCCAGACCAGGAAGAAGACGCCGAGCGCGACACCGAAGACGGTCTGTACGGCGATGCCCGCGGCGAAGCTCTTCACCCGGAACAGGGACAGCTCGACCAGCGGGGAGCCGTCGCGGGCCGCCTTGCGCCGCTCGTACGCCACCAGCGCCGCGAAGACGCCGAGGGAGCCGGCCATCGAGACGTACCCCCACAGCGGCCAGCCCAGCTGGCGGCCGCGGGTGAGCGGGTAGAGCAGCATCAGCAGGCCCAGCGTGACCAGGGCGACGCCGACGAGGTCCAGCTTGAGGGCCTTCGGCGCGCGGGACTCGGTGATGTAGCGGCGGCCGAGGAAGAGGGCGACGACGCCGACCGGCAGGTTGATGAGGAAGATGGGCCGCCACTCCAGCCCGAACAGGTTCCACTCCGTGAGCAGGGCGCCGAGCAGCGGGCCGGAGACCGCGCCGAGGCCGACGATCGCGCCGAACAGGCCGAACACCTTGCCGCGTTCGTGGGCGGGGAAGGTGGCGTGCACGATCGACAGGACCTGCGGGACCATCATCGCCGCCATGCCGCCCTGCAGGATCCGGGAGGCGACCAGCATCTCCGGGTTCGCGGCGAAGCCGCACAGGGCGGAAGCGAGGGTGAACCCGCCGATGCCGATGAGGAACAGCCGCTTGCGACCGTGGATGTCGCCGAGCCGGCCGCCGGTGATCAGGCCCGCGGCGAAGGCGAGGGCGTAGCCGGCGGTTATCCACTGGATCTGGCTGAACGTGGCGTGGGCGGTCCGCTCGATGGACGGGATGGCGATGTTGACGATCGTCACGTCGACCAGGTCCATGAAGGCAGCGGTCATGACGATGGCCAGGGCCAGCCAGCGTGTTCGGTCGGGGGTCGGTGCGGAGAGCGCGGTGTTGTCGTCGCCGTAGGTCATGGCCTCAAGCTAGGACCCCATTAGGTCAGATCGTGTCCTAGTTCTGCGGCATCCTCGAAGATATGACGACGGACACTCCGGCCCGGCTCCTCCAGCTCCTCTCGCTGCTCCAGACCCCGCGCGAGTGGCCCGGCGGGGAGCTGGCCGAGCGGCTCGGAGTGTCCCGGCGTACGGTGCGGCGGGACATCGACCGGCTGCGGGAGCTGGGCTATCCGGTGCAGGCGACGAAGGGCGCGGACGGCGGATACCGGCTGGTCGCGGGCAAGGCGATGCCCCCGCTGGTGCTGGACGACGAGGAGGCGGTCGCCATCGCGGTGGGGCTGCGGGCCGGCGCCGGGCACGCGGTGGAGGGCGTGGAGGAGGCCTCCGTACGGGCCCTCGCGAAGCTGGAGCAGGTGCTGCCGGCCCGCCTGCGCCACCGCGTCTCCACGCTCCAGGCCGCCACCACCCTGCTGACCAGCGGGGACGGGGCGAGCATCGCGCCGGAGACGCTGACCGTGATGGCCTCGACGGTGGCGGGGCGGGAACGGCTGCGGTTCGCCTACCGGGACAAGGACGGCAGCGCGTCACGACGCCTGACCGAACCGCACCGGCTCGTCTCGACCGGGCGGCGCTGGTACCTCGTCGCGTACGACCTCGACCGCGACGACTGGCGGACGTTCCGCGTGGACCGCGTGAGCGATCCCTTCGCGACCGGGGTCCGCTTCGCACCGCGCGAGCTGCCCGATGGGGGTGCGGCGGAGTACCTGCGGCGCTCGATCCACCGGCGCCAGGACACGTACGCGTTCACCGTCCGCTTCACCGAACCCGCCGAGACGGTCGCCGCCCGGGTACCGGAGTGGATCGGCGTACCCGAACCGGACGGCGAGGACGCGTGCGTGCTGCGCGGGACGAGCAACGCCCCCATGGAGTCGCTGGCGACGAGGCTGGCGATGGTGGGGTGCGAGTTCACGGTTCGGGAGCCGGGTGAACTGGTGGATTGCGTGAGGGAGTTGGGCGCCCGCCTGATGCGGGCAGGGGGCACTGCGACTCCCTAGGAGCCCTCTTCCCGAGAACCTCTGGGAGCTCTCCTCCCTAGAAGGTCTCCCCCTAGAAGCTCTCCTCCCTGGGAGCCTCCTCCGCCCACCCGAAATCCCCCAGCGCCTCCAGATTCCGGAGAGCCAGGGCAGCGGGACCGTTCGGCCCCGTGGGCGGGGACATGGTCGCCGCCCAGGATTCGACGGCCACACGGACCGCCGCCCCGGTGACCGCCGCGGCGAAGCGCAGGTGAGGGGTGACGGGGGCGGGGTCGGCAACGTTGTCTTCAGCGGCCTCCGGTGTCGCTTCCTCGGCGGCCGCCGGCGTCGCGTCCGCCGACGCCAACCGGTCCGCCAGGACCTGCGCCAGCTCCTCCTCCGACGCCAGGCACACCTCGGCCCACACCTTGCGCAGGGCGGTGCTCGTGTGGGCCAGATGGATCAGCGTGCGGACCCATTCCCAGGACGCCGGCGAGACGCCGAAGCCGGGGGCGAGGGTGTGGGTGACGGCGTGGCGCAGTGCCGCGGGGATGGTCAGGGCGGCCGGGGCCGCACGGACCGCCTGGGTCCAGCGCTGGGCGCCGGCCGCGTAGAGCGGGGCCACCGCCTCCTCCTTGGAGGCGAAGTAGCGGTAGAACGTGCGCGGGGCGATGCCGGCAGCCTGGGCGATGTCCTCGGCCCGGGTGGCCTTCAGGCCCTGGCGGACGAAGAGGGCGGCCGCCGCGCGGGCGATCTCCATCCGGGTCTCGGCCTTACGGCGCTCGGTGAGGGACGCCGGGGCCCCGGCCGGAAAAGACTGCTGGTCGGCGGTGGTGCGGGTGGTACGGGGGGTGCTCACCTCGGCAGGCTATGCCCATGTGGCAGAATCTGCCATCCGGCGGTCACCCCGGGGTTCAGGTACGGGGTGGCTGCCGTTCCAGCATGCCCGCCGGGCCGGTGAGACGCGCGAAAAAAGCCGGGCCCCGGCGCCTGGGGGGGGGTAGGCGCCGAAGCCCGGCTGGGAAGGTCCCGGCGCCGGGGGGGAGTGCGTCGGGACGTGGCTCATGCGTGGGTCGGACCAGCCGTGCTTACGCGTCGCCGCGGACCGGTGTGCTCGTGCGTCGCGGCGACCGGTGTGCGTGATCGTGCGTCAGGTCGTACCAGGTGTGGCGCGTGCGCGAGGTGTGGGCTTGCGGTGTCCGGGCTCAACTCCCGGGCCCTGAAGGGTTGTTCCCTCGGGCCCCGGGGTTGAAGCGACGGTACCGAGCCATGTTTGCGCCGTCTTTCGCCACCAGGCGTACGCCCCTCTCGTCACGCCGCCAGGGCGAAGCCGGTCAGGCCGCCGTGCCGAAGCCGGTCACGCCGCCGCGTCGAAGCCGGTGTCGCGGGCCAGCTTCTTCAGTTCGAGCAGCGCGTGCTTCTCGATCTGGCGGATGCGCTCGCGGGTCAGGCCGTGCTCCTTGCCGACCTCCGTCAGGGTGCGCTCCCGGCCGTCCTCGATGCCGTACCGCATCTTGATGATGGAGGCCGTGCGCTGGTCCAGGCGGCCGATCAGGTCGTCCAGCTCCTCGCTGCGCAGCAGCGTCATCACCGACTGCTCCGGGGAGACCGCCGACGTGTCCTCCAGCAGGTCGCCGAACTGGGTCTCGCCCTCGTCGTCCACCGACATGTTCAGCGAGACCGGGTCGCGGGCCCAGTCGAGGACGTCGCTCACGCGCTCCGGCGTCGAGCCCAGCTCGGCCGCGACCTCAGTGGGCTCCGGATCGCGGCCGTTCTCGCGGTTGAACTCGCGCTGCACGCGTCGGATGCGGCCCAGCTCCTCCACCAGGTGGACGGGGAGCCGGATCGTGCGGGACTGGTCGGCGATGGAGCGGGTGATGGCCTGGCGGATCCACCAGGTGGCGTACGTCGAGAACTTGAAGCCCTTGCGGTAGTCGAACTTCTCGACGGCGCGCACCAGGCCCGCGTTGCCCTCCTGGATCAGGTCGAGCAGGGGCAGGCCGCTGCGCGGGTAGCGCCGGGCCACGGCCACGACCAGGCGGAGGTTGGACCGGATGAAGACGTCCTTGGCCCGCTCACCCGCGGCGACCAGGGCCTCCAGCTCCTGGCGGGTGGCGTCCGTGTGGGACTCCTCCTCGCCGTCGAGAACCTGCTGCGCGAAGACACCCGCCTCGATGGTCTGGGACAGCTCGACCTCCTTGGCGGCGTCGAGCAGCGGTGTACGCGCGATCTCGTCGAGGTACATGCCGACCAGATCACGGTCGGCGATCTCGCCGGCGTGAACGCGAACACTGCTTGCCGAGTCGGCCGTCTCGCCGGTGGCGGACTGACGACGGGCGACGGCACGGGTTGCCATGCGTGCTCCCTTGCGATGGTGGGCTGGCGGGTGGTCCTGTGAACGGTCGGGCACTCCGGGAACTGTCTCTGGGACTCTCCTGGAGTGCCCTGCATTCGTGTGGAACAACGGCTGGAATCCGGACAGAATTCCCAACCCGCCCCTCAATTTTTATGATCATGCAGTACCCTGTTCGGCCACCAGGGAGGCGTGATGTTGTCCGGACGTGAAGAGGTGCAGGTCAGGCCGGGAGTCGAGGCGGATCTCACCGCGCTCACAGCCCTCTACAACCACTACGTACGCGAGACGCCCATCACCTTCGACCTGGAGGCCTTCACTCCGGAGGAGCGTCGTCCTTGGCTGCTCTCCCACCCGGAAGACGGCCCCCACCGCCTGATGGTTGCCACGGACGCGGACTCTCAGCAGATTCTGGGGTACGCCACATCCAGCCCTCACCGGCCGAAGGCCGCGTACGCCACCTCCGTGGAGACCTCGGTGTACGTCCTCCCGGACGCCGGCCGCCGCGGCATCGGCAGCCTGCTCTACGACGCCCTCTTCAAGGCCCTCGCCGACGAGGACGTGCACCGCGCCTACGCCGGGATCACCCAGCCGAACGAGGCCTCCACGCGGCTGCACGAGCGCTTCGGCTTCCAGTACGTCGGCACGTACAGCGAGGTGGGCCGCAAGTTCGGCCGCTACTGGGACGTGGCCTGGTACGAGAAAGAGCTGTGACCTGCCCAGGGCAGTCGTAGGACAGCCCTGGGCAGTCGATGGACTCAGCCGAACTGCACCGATCGCTTCGCCAGCCCCATCCAGAACCCGTCGATCACCGACCTCTGCGCGACCGGCTCGCCGCCCGCCTCCGCCACGCCCATGGTGACGAAGAGCGGGGCGAAGTGTTCGGTGCGCGGATGGGCGTAGCGGCCGGCCGGGGCCTTGTTCAGGAAGTCGAGCAGGGCGTCCCAGTCGTGGGTCTCCAGGGCCCGCCGGCCCCAGTCGTCGAACTCGGCGGACCAACTGGGCACGCCGCCGGCGTGGCGCAGGGCGGCCAGGTTGTGGGTGAAGAATCCGGAGCCGACGATCAGCACGCCCTCGTCGCGCAGGGGGGCGAGCCTGCGGCCGATGTCCATGAGGCGGACCGGGTCGAGGGTGGGCATGGAGATCTGCAGAACGGGGATGTCGGCGGCCGGGAACATCTCGACGAGGGGGACGTAGGCGCCGTGGTCGAGGCCGCGGTCGGGGATGTCCTGGACCGGGGTGCCGGGGGCGCGCAGCAGCTTGCGGACGGACTCGGCGAGCTCCGGGGCGCCGGGGGCGGCGTACTGGACCTGGTAGTAGTGCTCGGGGAAGCCCCAGAAGTCGTAGACGAGGGGGACGGTCTCGGTGGCGCCGAGGGCGAGGGGGGCCTCCTCCCAGTGGGCGGAGACCATGAGGATCGCCTTGGGACGGGGCAGGCCGGCGGACCAGGCGGCGAGCTGGCCGGGCCAGACCGGGTCGTCGGCGAGCGGCGGGGCGCCGTGGCTGAGGTAGAGGACGGGCATGCGCGCACCCTCGGCGGCGGACGGCTGCTGCGTGGCGGCGGACATGACGGCGGCTCCCTCTGATCCTCGGTCGAAGCTCCATTGCTTTAACTCTCAAGCTTTCCGGTGACAGCCTACGCGCCAGTTGTTCAAACTTCAAGGAGATGGCTCGTACAGTGGGATCCATGAACTCGGACTCCGCCGCCCGGCACCGCTGGCTCACCGACGAGGAGCAGCGCGTCTGGCGCGCCTATCTGCACGCCACCACCCTGCTGGAGGACCACCTCGACCGGCAGCTGCAGCGTGACGCGGGCATGCCGCACATCTACTACGGCCTCCTCGTCACGCTCGCCGAGGCGCCGCGCCGCCGGCTGCGGATGACCGAGCTGGCGATGAAGGCGAAGATCACCCGCTCCCGGCTGTCGCACGCGATCGCGCGGCTGGAGAAGAACGGCTGGGTCCGCCGCGAGGACTGCTCCTCCGACAAGCGCGGCCAGTTCGCGGTGCTCACCGAAAAGGGCGTCGAGGTGCTGAGCCGGACCGCGCCGGGCCATGTGACCGCCGTACGGCAGGCGCTGTTCGAGCGGCTGAGCCCCGAACAGCAGAAGACCCTCGGCGAGATCATGGAGATCGTCGCCGAGGGTCTTCAGCCCGACGAAGCGGGTGCGGACCTCCCGTGGCTCCGCTAAAGCCCCGAGTGCATCACCGTACGGACGGTACCGGCGGTACCGGTGGCGCGGGCGGTACGGGCGGTCAGTGGGCGACCACCGGCACCGGCACCTCGTCCTCGACGCCCTCGCCCGAGGCCACCACCGGGCTGCTGTCCGGGCTGCCCGCGTTGACCAGGGTCAGGACGATCACCGCGGCGAGCACCAGCATGCCGACGGCGAGCCAGATCGCGTTGGTGTAGCCGTGCACCATGCCCTGCAGCTGGACCAGCTGCTGCTGCGGCTTCGTCGTGGCGCCGGCGATGTGGTCCTTGATGTACGCGGTCGTCGCGGAGGCGGCGATCGTGTTCAGCAGGGCCGTACCGATCGCGCCGCCCACCTGCTGCGAGGTGTTGACCATCGCGGAGGCGACACCGGCGTCCCGGGGCTCGACTCCCAGGGTGGCCAGGGACATTGCGGGCATGAACGCCGTACCCATGCCGAGACCGAGCAGCACCATCGCGGGCAGGATGGTGGAGGCGTACGACGAGCCGATCTCCAGCTGCGCCAGCAGGAACATGCCGGCCGCGGCCACCAGGAAGCCGGGACCCATCAGGAACCGGGCCGGAACCCGGGTCATCAGGCGCGTGCCGATCTGGGTCGAGCCGACCATCATGCCCGCGACCATCGGCAGGAAGGCGAAGCCGCTCTCGATCGGCGAGTAGTTCTTCACGACCTGCAGGTAGTAGGTCAGGAACAGGAACGTGCCGAACATCGCGATGATCGCGATACCGAGGGAGAGGTAGACGCCGCCGCGGTTGCGGTCGGTGACCACGCGCAGGGGCAGCAGCGGGGCCTTGACCTTGGCCTCGGTGACGACGAAGGCGAGCAGCAGGACCGCCGACGCGACGAACAGGGAGACGGTCACGGTGTCGCCCCAGCCGTCGGACTCGGCACGGGTGAAGCCGTAGACGAGCGCGACCAGACCGAGGGTGGACAGCAGCACGCCCGGGATGTCGAGCGGGTTGCGGTTGCGGCCGCCCTCCGGCTCACGGATGACGAAGTACGCGCCCAGCGCGGCGACGATGGCGAACGGGATGTTGACGAAGAACGTCCAGCGCCAGTCCAGGTACTCGGTCAGCACGCCGCCGAGGATGAAGCCGACGGCGCCGCCGCCACCGGCGATCGCGCCGTAGATGCCGAACGCCTTGGCCCGCTCCTTGGCGTCCGTGAACATCACGGCGAGCAGCGAGAGCGCGGCGGGCGCGAGCATGGCGCCGAAGACACCCTGGAGGGCGCGGGCGCCGAACATCATGGCGCCGGTCGTGGCCGCGCCGCCGAGCGCGGAGGCCGCGGCGAAGCCGGTCAGGCCGATGACGAAGGCGCGCTTACGGCCCCACAGGTCGGCGACCCGGCCGCCGAACAGCAGCAGACCGCCGAAGGCGAGGGCGTAGGCCGTGACGACCCACTGCCGGTTGCCGTCGGATATGCCCAGGTCGTGCTGGGCGGAGGGCAGCGCGATGTTCACGATGGTCGCGTCGAGCACGACCATCAGCTGGGCGAGCGCGATGAAGACGAGCGCCTTCCAGCGGTTGGCGTCGCCGCCGCTCTGCGCGACGGCGCGGGGAGCCTTTGCGGCTGTTTCAGACATGGGGGTACCCACTCCGGGACTTTCGTAGGAAAAAAGGCGTGCTGATTCGGCCCGCGTCAGCTGCGGTCGGTCGGGCTGGACCGGGACGGGCCGGGATCGGCTGCGGTCGGCTGACGTCGGCTGGGTTCGTTCGGCTTGGTTCGTCTGGCTTGGTTCGGCTTGCGGCTGAGGAAATCGGTCGCGAGGGCAGACCGTGGCACGGCGCCGGACTCATCGGTCGGGCGGCGCCCAGTCCGGCGTCCTCGATCAGGGGTCCTCGGTGATCAGGGGTCCTCGATCAGGCGGCGTTCGGTCCGGCGGTGGTGCTCGGTCAGGGCTGGCGCAGCTCCTCCATGGTCACGGGCTTGCCCGGCAGGGCGGAGCGGGCCGGGGCCCGCAGACCGTCCAGGAACAGCTGGAGATGACGGTGGACGAAGCGGTCGACGCTGAAGCAGTCCGTGCCGGCCGGGGGCCGGCTGAGCTGCGCCACGGCGACGATCAGGTCACCGAGGCCGACGTCGGGCCGGAGCTGCCCGGCCGCCTTGGCGCGGTTCATGACCTCCTCGACGAGCTGCTCGAGCCGGTGCCCGGCGGCTTCCAGGTCGGGGTGGTGCTTGTCGAAGGTGCTGGAGACCATCGGGCACAGCGCGCTGATCCGCTCGTCGGCGGCGGTGTGCACGAAGTGCTCCAGGGCGGCGAAGGCGTCTCCGGTCTCGGCGAGAGCGTCCTCGGCCGCCTGGGCGGTTCGGTCCATCACGGAGCAGACGACCTCGCGGACGAGGGCGTCACGGTCCGGGAAGTTGCGGTACAGCGTGGCGTTGCCGACGCCGGCCCGGCGGGCGATCTCGTCGAGCGGCACGTGCGGACCGTGCTCGACGAACATCTCCTGGGCGGCGGTGACGATCCGCTCCCGGTTGCGCAGCGCGTCGGCACGCGGCCGGGGCGCCTTGCGGGTGAGGGGTGCGGTCTGCACGGCGTACTCCAAGTCGGAAGAGTCCGGATGGCTGGACGGACGGATGGCTGGACGGATGTGGCGATCCGGGGAAGCGATCCCCGTTTCGCGCGGACACAGGTCTAAACGGGGAGAGGATCCCCGGTTATTTCCCCCGCCCGGAAGAAACTTCTGTGACCCGCCTCACATTCACTCAGGCATCATGCGCACCTCACGCAACTCGCCCGCATGCAACTACTCACCGTGATTCACACCCCACCGCGCCGAAATCCCACGATCGGTCTCCTCCAGCGCGCACCCCCGCTCCCCGCGACACAGGGTGAGCGCAAGGGTGCAGCCGGAGACGGGCGGCTGCCGTGGAGCGGAGGTCCGTGCATGCAGCCGCAGTCGCCCCGCCGCCGCATACGCCAGGGCCGCATACGCCAGGGCCGGGGCCGTATACGCCCGCGCCGCCGCGTGGCCGCTCTCGCCGCGGTGACCCTGCTGACCTTCGTCGTCTGCACCGCGGCCGGGGCCGGACATCTGGCGGCGCCCACCACCGCCGGGCCCATCGCCCCGGCCCGCTCCTCCGCCCTCTCGCCCTGCATGATCCGCGGCACCCGGGAGGTGCAGATGACGGAGGGCTTCCCTACCTCGACCGGCTACTCCCGCTCCACCGGCACCGTCCACGCCCTGACCCTGATGGTCGACTTCCCCGACGCGCGCGGGGAGGGCAGCGCCCTCGACCGCTTCCACGAGTTCTTCCCGAAGACCCAGGAATGGTTCCACGCGGCGTCGTACGGCCGCCTGACCTACCGCCCGGAGACGCCCATCACCGACTGGCTCCGGATGCCCAAGACCTTCAAGGCGTACGGCATAGAGCGCGGCGCACCCTTCGACCCCGGCTACCGGGAGCTGGTGCAGGACATCGTGGCCGCCGCCGACCCCGAGGTGGACTTCCGCTCGTACGACCTCCTGAACGTACTGGTCACCCCGAACGCCGGCCCCTCCGCCCTGGACACCGTCCTCTCCGTGACCTTCGCCGGCAACGGCGAGGCCCCGGTCGCCGACGGGGTCCCCATCGCCAACGCGTCCTTCGTCTACTCCCGCCAGGACGACGGCTCCGGCACCTACGGGGCCACCGGCTACCGCGTCCTGCCCCACGAGAACGGCCACACCTTCGGCCTGCCCGACCTCTACACCCAGGAGGGCGGGGGCGCGGTCGGGCACTGGGACATCATGAGCGAGGACTGGGGCGCCAACAACGACCTGCTCGGCTGGCACAAGTGGAAACTGGGCTGGCTGGACGCGAGCCAGGTCGGCTGCGCGGCGGCCAAGAGCAGCGTCGAGTACACCCTGACCCCCCTCTACAAGGAGGGCGGCGGCAAGCTGATCCTCGTCCCCATCGACGCCCGCACCTCCTACGCGCTGGAACTGCGCGCACCGGGCGGCAACGACGAGGCCATCTGCAAGCCGGGCATCCTCATCTACAAGGTCGACGCCACCGTGGACACCGGCCGCGGCCCCGTCACCGTCTACGACGCCCACCGCGACAGCGGCGGCTGCACCCGCAGCCCCAACGTCCAGGCAGAACTCTCCGACGCCCCCTTCGCCCCCGGCGAGACCTTCAAGGACCCCCGCCACGGCATCACCGTCCACGTGACGAGCGCCGACCTCGACGGCAACTACAAGGTCCGCATCACCCGCACCTGACAGCCCCCTCGCCCATCCACACGGCCTCCCCCCTGATCCGGTACCCTGTCCACCGAGTACCGCGCCTTCGTAGCTCAGGGGATAGAGCACCGCTCTCCTAAAGCGGGTGTCGCAGGTTCGAATCCTGCCGGGGGCACAACGCATCACCGCTCTGACCTGGGGTTTCTCCCCCAGGGAAGGGTCTTATTCGGCCTCGGACGTCTCGTCCGGGGCCGTTTGCGTGAGCGGTGCGTGAGCGGACGGGGCGCAAGGCCCCGATATTTCTCCGGACGGATCAGCACCGTCCGGCACGTTCGCCTCCGCCGCCCCGGCTTCGGTCTGGTCTTCCGGAGCGTCGTTCTTGGTGGCGACGCGGGCTCGCGGTACGAGCCGGGCTGCGGCCTCGGCGATCGCAAGGTCCGCCTCGGGGAGCAGGCTCGTGTACGTGTCGGCCGTGATGGTGATCGAGGAGTGGCCGAGCATCTCCTGGATGTCTTTCAGGTCGGCCCCGGCCGCGTGGGCCAGCGTCGCGGCACCGTGGCGGAGGTCGTGAAGTCGCACAGGCGGGAGGCCGACCTCCTCGTACAGCTCGACGAACCGCCGTGTGACGTTGGCGGGGTGGAGCATCTCGCCGTTCTCCTTGGTGAAGACGCGGCCGGTCTCCACCCAGGCGCTCTCCCACTCCTTGCGGTCCTTGTCCTGCTGGGCACGGTGCCGCTTGAGGGCCTGGACAGTGTCGGAGTCGAGCGCGATGGTCCGCGCGCCGGCGTCGGTCTTTGGGTCGTCCTCGTACACCTCCCAGCCGTCCACGACGAGTTGCTTGGCGACGGTGATGAGGCCGGCGTCGAGGTGGGTGTCGGTCCACTTCTGCCCGCACGCCTCGCCTCGTCGCAGCCCTCGGAACGCGATCAGGTGGAACAGGGCGTACAGGCGGTCCTCCGCGATGTGGTCGAGGAAGAGGCCGGTGTGCTCCGGCGTCCAGACCATCACGGGTGAGGGCTTCTCGCCGGTGCGCTTCCAGTGGAGGATGCGCTCGTCCGTCCACACCAGCGCCTTGGGTCGCTTGCCCGCCTCCAACTCGACGTGGGCCGCCGGGTTGAAGGTGATGAGCTGCTGAGCGATCGCGGCATTCAGGGCGGCACGCAGGGTGGAGCGGACGCGGTGGCGGGTAGCCGGGCCCACGATGCGGCGGTAGGGCTCCATCTCCTCGATCGCCGCCTTCATCACCTTGCGTCGGGCGCGATGCTCCCGGCCCTTCCAGGGGATCTGGGCCAGGTCCTCGAACGCCTTGCGCCGTGCGGCGTTGCCTTCGGCGATCTCGACGTTGGCCTCGGCGATAGCCTCGAACATCTCTGTGAGGTGGGTGACCCGGAGGCGGTCGAGCCGCAGGTGCCCGATCCGCGGTTTGAGGTGCACCCTGATGTTGCTCTCGTCGCGGCTGATGGCGCTCTGCCGCCCTTTCTTGCCCGCCAGCCACATGTCCAGCCAATCACCGACGGTGAGACGGCTGGTCAGGTCCAGGCCGTGGCTGAGGCGCCTGCGGGTCGCCTCGATGTCCGGCAGCGGCGCCTTCTCCTCAGCCACCTTCTCCAGCAGCTCCGCGATCTGGGCCAAGCCCTCGGCGTCGTCAGAGTCGGCGAGGCCAAGCAGGGCACGGACGTGGTCGAGGTCCGCCTGGGCGGCCTTGAGGCTGTCGTAGCCGGCGCGGCTGAAGGAGCGGCGGGTGCCGTCCTCGCGGAGCGGGAGTTCCTGGCGTATGGAGTAAGAGCCGTGCTTGCGGCTCGTGAGCTTGGGGCACTTCTTGCCGAGCGGCTTACTCGTGTGGGGGTCGCGGCAGTAGCAGCGGCGGTGGGTGGAGCCCTTCAAAGGCGTTCCTCCGGGGTGGTTTCGGTATCGGGTTCGGGCGGGTCTACGTCGCCCAGTGCAGGTGGCAGATGGGGTGGTGTGGCCCCCTCCTCGCGGAGGTCGCGGCGGAGGTAGCGGAGCCTGTACTTGGTGGAGATGGCCTGGTCGGCGTACTTGGCCCGCTGGCGCTCGGCTTCTTCCTTCTCTGCGCGGCTGGTGGCCGTCTTGGCCGCGAACCGGGCCTGTTCTTCCTCTTCGAGCGCGGCAAGGGCGGTGCGGACGAGGCTGGCGTGCAGTTCGAAGTCGGGGACCAGGCCCGCGTCGTAGCCAGGTACGTCCTCCTCGCCGGTGAAGCGACGCAGGGCGTCCCAGGTGGGCACGAGGTGCTGGAAAGGCAGTTCCTGGGTCTTCTCGACGTAGCCGACCGGGAAGATCAGGCAGACCGGGTACGTCTCCAGGGCGGCAGCCAGGACCATCACGTCCACGAGGGGAAGGTTGGCTCGGCGGCCGGACTCCATGTTGGCGATCACGTTGCGCGGGATGGGGTGCCCGAGCTCCTCGCACCGGTCCGCCAACTCCTGCGCACTCCATCCCATCTCCTTCCTTCTGCGCCGCACTTCGCCGGCCACGTTGGCCTTGATCCGGTCCGCCCACTCAGGGACGTCGTCCTCGTCACTTCCATCATCGAAACCACGTTGTGTCATGAAGACACATTAGCTTGGCCATCCTGGTTCGTAGACGCCTGGAGCCGGACGTGATGACCACGTTCGCCGAGGGCTGTATGGAAGGGAGCGCACTACATGCGCTACGACGCGATGGCCGGAGACCCGAAGGGCTCGAAGGGGATGAGCCGGGAGGAGGTACTCGCCCTCCCTGTGGCGGTTGACCTGGACACGAGTAATCGAGCCCTCGGGCTCGGCCGGAGCAAGGGCTATGAGTTGGCTAAGCGAGGCGCCTACCCGTGCAAGGTGCTGCGGCTGGGCAATGCCTACCGGGTGGTGACCGCGGACTTGTGGGAGCTGCTGGGTCTGGCGGCGTGAAGGCAGGGGAGCGTAGCAGGCTGTTCTGCGTTGAGCTGACACAGAAACGCTGGACTGTTGCCGGGGGCGGACGTACTGTCCGTGTTCCCTCGGGGAACCGAGCGAGTGTCCCGACTCGGGACACAGCGCGTGTTCAGTCTCTGAACGCAGCGAGCCTCCGGCGAGGCAACGCCGGAGGCTCGGGAATCCCCGCCGCCCGAATCCAACGAACGATCCGCGCCGCTGGGCCTGCATGCCCGGCGGCGCAGAAGAGGAGCCACCTGGTGCAACCTGAGAACCCCTCGCCCTATTCCACCCCCGTACCCCCTGCCACCGCATGGCCGCCGGCCGCGGTGCCGGGCAAGCCCGACCAGGGCGAACCCGAGCCGACTGCGCCGGTCGAGGCGATCGAGACCCCGGCACCGGATCCGAAGCCGACCGTCGGCTCGGCGCTGCTGGACGAACTACGTGCGCAGATAGTGAAGTTCGTGATCCTTCCCTCACCGGAGGCGCTGGACGCCGTGACGCTGTGGGTGGCGGCGACGCATCTGCAGCCCGCCTGGCAGCACGCGCCGCGTCTGGCAGTGGTGGGGCCAGCGAAGCGGTGCGGCAAGTCGCGTTTGCTGGACGTGCTGACCGAGACGGTCCACGAGCCGATGCTCACCATCAACACCACACCGGCGGCGGTCTTCCGGTCGATCACCGAGGAGCCGCCCACGCTCCTGGTGGACGAGGCGGACACCATCTTCGGCACGCCGAAGCAGGCGGAGAAGAACGAGGAGATGCGCGGCCTGCTCAACGCCGGCCATCAGCGCAACCGCTACGTCACCCGGGTCGTCGGCAACGACCACACCCCGCACAGGTTCGCCACCTTCGCCATGGCAGCCCTCGCGGGGATCGGTGACCTGCCCGACACGATCATGGATCGAGCTGTGGTGATCCGTATGCGCCGCCGGGCGGAGGGGGAGCGCGTCAAGCCCTTCCGCTCCCGACGCGACATCCCCGCCCTGCATGACCTGCGTGACCGGATCGCTGCATGGACAAGGCCGCTGCTGGATGAGGCGGCGGACCTGGAGCCGGACATGCCGGTGGAGGACCGGGCTGCGGACACCTGGGAGCCGTTGGTCATCATCGCGGACCTGGCCGCCGGATCCTGGCCCAGTCGCGCCCGAGAAGCGTGCGCACGGATGGTCGCCGCCGAGGTCGAGGCAGAGGAGGACCGGCCCGGCGGAGCCCGGATCCTCGCCGACATCCGCAGGGTGTTCGTAGCCCAGCGCGAGCCCGACAGCCTTACCACGGACGAACTCCTCCACCAGCTCCGCCAGGATGCCGAGAGCCCCTGGGCGGAGTGGGGACGCAACGGGCTGAACGCCAAGGACCTGGCAGCGATGCTCCGGGAGTTCGACATCAGGCCCGGCAACGTCCGCCTCCCCGACGGAACCCAGCGCAAGGGCTACATGCGCAACAAGTTCCTCGACGCCTGGCGGCGCTACTGCCCCACCGTTCACTCAGTGAACGGCGATCCTGCCGCCCGCGCCGCGGACTGAGCCCCACGCCCCCGGTGGCCGTCCCTGCCGTCCCTGCCGTGATCCCGCAGGTCAAATGGCATGCAGACAAGACGGCAACCGGGGACAAGACGGCAACACGATCATGCTGATCGCTGCCGCCGGGAGGACCCCGACCGAAGCCGTCTTCTGCCGTCCCACGTGTCTTCGCCGTATCACCGCAGGTGAAAGCCCCACCGGTCAGGACGGCACAACGTGACAGTGCCGTCCTGACTGGCAGGGGACACGCCGAGACGCCGCCGGTCGGCCGCCCGCCTTAGAAGACGCCCCAACACCCCCGGTACGGCACATCAACGCCCCTGCCGTATCGGCCCTGACCTGCGCTTGCAACGGCCAAGACGGCAAGACGGATCACACCGCCAAACCCCAGGAGCACCCCGCTTGACCCTCACCACCCTCACACTGACATCCACTCGTCGGGGACACCGTCCCGACGAAGGACGGCTGCCGATGACGAAGAAGGACATCGAGCGGTACACGCTCGGTGCGGCCGGGGTCGTCATAGTCGCCCTCACCATCAGCGGATTCTGGTTGTCGTACGCACATCTCGCCGAGGTCGCCGGCCATCACGGGCTACGCAGCTCTCCCACTCGCCGCTGGGCCTGGCCGGCGACCCTGGACGCCTTCATCGTCGCGGGCGAACTGCTTATGCTCCGCGCGGGCCTGCGCAGGGTGACCGACAGGTGGGCGATCGCCCTTACGGCCACCGGATCGGTCGGCTCCATCGCGCTCAACGTGGCCGGGGTCAACGGCACGCGCAGCGCGGGCACCGTGCCACTGCTCGACTACGTGGTCGCCGCGGTCCCCCCGACCGCAGCCCTGCTGGCCTTCGGCGTCCTGATGCGGCAGATCCACCAGCTCGTCGACCAGCCCGCGGGCCATCCGGAACCCGGACAGGCTCTGGCGCCGGAATCACCGGTCACCGCCCCCGCCACGCTCGCCGAGGCATCGGTCGAGCCCGCCCAGCCCATGCCGCCGACCGCCGTGCCCGGCCAGCCGACGGAACCGCCGTCCGAGGTTGCGGAGAGCAGGCCGCGGGGTGGCCGTCGGCCCGGCGCCACGCTTGAGGAACTCTTGGAGATCGGCCGGATCGCCCTCGCCGAGCACGGCACGCTCACCCGGTCACTGCTCCGGAATGCCGTCAAGGCCAAGGGCCTGACGATCAGCAGCGAGCGGCAGACCGAAGTGATGACCACCCTCCGGCCAGAGATCGAAGCTGCCGCCGAGACCGGTCCGGACAGCGACTGACCGGAATCTCCCCAGGGTGACCGGAACCCTTCCGGTCACCCCGGCCAATCGGGCCACCCGTCTCACTCGCCGCCTGCTTATCCACATCTGTGGACGAGGCAGTGACCGCCCCCAGTCCGCCGCCACCTCCTGCGGAACTATCCGCGTTCCCGCCCCTCCCGGAGACCGACCGTGACGCACGACGCGCACCACCCTCAAGACACCCCAGACGAGCCGATACCGCCGACGAAGTCCCCTACGCTGATGAACCGTCTGCGGCGGGCGTTCGGACGGGCTGCCCCTGGCGGAGCCAGTAGTACCCCGAGTCCGACTCAAGGCCGGACTTCGGGGACCTCCGCCCCGGGGGTGGCGGAGGAGGTCCGGCGCCAGGGGGCGCCAGGCCAGGAGGCCCTTGCCGAGGACGGCCCCGACCTGGACACACTCCACGCCGTCCAGCGCGAGATCCTCCGTCCCGTACGTGAAGACGCTGCCACCGCCGGCGAGCCCCCTGTGAAGCGCGTCCAGCCGACGATCCGCCGCTTCACCGGCGACAAACGCGATGACCGCGTCGGCCCCCTGCGCTTCACCGACGAAGAGCGCACTCGCCTCAAGGAGGCCGCCGCCGATCACGGCTACAAGGGCGACTCCGGGTTCGCCGCCGACGTGGTCATGGCCTTCATCACCGGACGGTTCACCGCCAACCTCCCCCTGTCCGAGGACCGCCGCCGCACCCACCACTTCCGCGTCCAGGTCCTGCGCCAGCTCAACCGGATCGGCGTCAACGTCAACCAGATCGCCCGCGCCCTCAACAGTGACCTCGCCCCACCCGACATCCGCCAGCGCCTGACCGAACTCCACCAGCTGCTGGAGCTGATCGCGGAGGCCCTGCGCCAGCCCGCCGAGTTGGCCGAGCCGGAGGAAGAGGAACTGTCCGCGTGATTGCCGCCATCAAACGGGCCGGGTCCAACACCCGCGGCCTGCTCGCCTACCTCTACGGCCCTGGCCGTCAGGACGAGCACCTCGACCCGCACATCGTGGCTGGGTTCGCCATGCTCGGCATGCCCGACCCCGGCCGCGACGAGAACGCCACCCTCACCGAACTCGCCCGCTACCTCGACGAACCCGTCCGGCTGCGCAACAACGAGTTCGGACGGAAGATCACCGACCACGTCTGGCACTGCCCCGTCCGCGCCGCGCCCGAGGACCGCTACCTCTCCGACGCCGAGTGGGCCGAGATCGCCCAGCGCATCGTCCAGGCCGCCGGCATCGCCCCCGCCGACGACGACCTGGCCTGCCGCTGGATCGCCGTACGCCACGCCGACGACCACATCCACATCCTCGCCACCACCGTCCGCGAAGACGGCCGCCGCCCCAAACTCCACGACAGCGGCCTCCGCATCGGCGACGCCTGCCGCGAGATCGAGAAGGACTACGGGCTGCGCCGGCTGAAGAAGGGCGATCGCACCGGTACCCGCCGCCCCACCCAGGCCGAAATGCACAAGGCCGAACGCCTCGGCTGGGAACAGACCAGCCCCGAATGGCTCCAGGACCGCATCCGCGCCGCCATCCCCCACGTGACAGGCGCCGAGGAATTCATCGCCTACCTCGAAGCCGACGGCATCGAGGTCAAGGCCCGCCGCGGCCCGTCAGGAGACCTCCTCGGCTACGCCGTCGGCCGCCCCGGCGACCTCAACGAGAACGGCGAACAGATCTTCCACTCCGGGGGCAGGATCGCCCCCGACCTCCCCCTGCCCAAAATCAAGGCACGCCTCGAATCCGGCCGGCCCGAAGAGCACCCCACCGCCCGACGCAACCGCCCCCGTACCCCTTGGCACCAGGCCACCGACGCGCTCGACACCCTCCACGCCGACCTCGCCGACGACACCCGCGCCCAGGCCCACATCGCAGCCCTCGGCGAGCTGCTCGAAGCCACCGCCCAGAAGGCACCTGACAACCTGCGCTCCGAACTTCAAGCGGCATCCAAGGCGTTCGCCCGAGCCCAGCGCTCCCAGATCCGCGCCGAAGACCGCGCCGCCCAGGCCCTACGCAGCGCGGCACGCGACATCGTCCACACCGCCACCGGCCCCGACGGCAGCGCGCTGGCCGCCCTGCTCGCAGCCCTCGTCTGGTCTGCCATCGTCGCCCGGCGCTGGCACGAAGCGAAAAACCACGCCCACCAGGCCGAAGCAGCCCGACAGGCTGCCCAGCACCTCCAGACAGCCGTAGACCGTGCCCTCGCCCCGACGCTCGCCGAACTCACAGTCCGGCCGCCCAGGGAGCAAGCCCGCGGCGATCTCGCCAACGACGTACGAGCAGCAGTCCCCGACCACGCCGAACGGATCCTCGCCGACCCGGCCTGGCCTGCGCTCGCCACCGTCCTCGCCGACGCCGAAGCCCGCGGTCACCCACCGCACCAGCTCCTCAAGGAGGCCGCCACCCAACGCGAACTGACCACCGCCCGCCAACCCGCCCGCGTCCTGATCACCCGCATCCAGCACACCGGCCGAAACCCAGCACCCAACCGCCGCGCCGAAGCCGCCCGCCGACGCTCGACCATCGGAGCCTCGACGCCCACCCAGCCGAACGGGAGCCCCCAGCTCTCAGTGGTGGCCATCCCCACCGAACAACAGCTTCGAAAGCACCGGTAGGCGCCGCGTGGTTTCGCCGTGCGCCCCGCAGCTTCTGCGACGGAGAGTTGGTGCGTTCAAGCCAACGTCACACCGAACCGACCCCGTGCCCTTGACGGCCCTCGCCTCCTTCGGAAGCGTCGCACGCAAGAACGCGCAACCGACTTGATCTGGGAGGGCATCGTGGACCTACAGTTCATCGGGATCGACCCCAACACCGGGGGCGAGGGGTCGCCGACGGTGTGGGTGGAAGAGGAGACGGCTGACCTGGTCCTCCAGGGCGTCAAGGCCGAGGAAGCGCTGGAGGCACTGGTCAGTGGTACGGAGTGGGTCGCCGGTCACGCGGTGGGAATCCCCGCCCACGAGACGGTGATCCGCATTCCGGCCCGCATGGTGCCGATTCTGAGGGAGGCGTGCGATGTCGCAGAGCGGCGTACCGAGCTTCGCTGAGCTGCTGGCCGGTACGCGCCGCAGCGCGGTGCATCTGGAGATGCGCGACGTGTACGGCGTCGGTGACGAGGCGGAGGAGTTCGAGCAGTTCAAGCGCACCGGCCACGTCGATCTCGATCCGACGGCGCGGTGGTGGCCCGGCTGGCTGGGCATGGTGCGGGAGGCCGTCGGCCGTGGCGTGGTGATGCGTCGGGCCAGGATCGTTTCCGAGCCCGTGACGGACTACATCCGCTGGGAGCACGCCGCCACCCCGATGAACGTCGAGGCGGGTGAACTGGTGCGCTGGCTGCCTCGCCGGCGGGCCGTGGACATCGCCCTGCCGGGAGCCGACTTCTGGCTGTTCGATGACCGCCTGGTGCAGTTCAACGTCTTCACCGGGGACGGAGATTGGGCGGACCCGCCCAAGGAATTCAGCGAGGACCCCGCCGTGGTCAAGCTGTGCTCGGATGCGTTCGAGGCCGTGTGGGAGCGTGCCTTCGACCACGAGAAGTACACCGTCTAAGCCCCGCTCCGCCCCATGCCCGCCTCTCCCTCGTCCAGCGCGCAGGCAGCCCGTGAAGCCCTCGCCGTGCGCCTGACGCACCTGCGCAAGGACGCCGGCCTCACCGGGAAGGAACTCTCCGCCCGGTGCGGCTGGCACCCTGCGAAAACCACCCGCATCCAAAAGGCCGAGGTACAGCCCACCGACGTGGACATCCGCGCCTGGTGCACTGCCTGTGGGGCCGCCGACCAGGCCGACGACCTGATCGCCACGGCCCGCGCCGTCGACTCGATGTACGTGGAGTGGCGCAGGAGCCACCGGATGGGCATGCGCAAGACCCAGGAGGACTTCTACGACCTCTACGCGCAGACCGGCGTCACACGCGCGTACGTCTCCAACGTGGTGCCCGGTTTCTTCCAGACACCCGCCTACGCCACGGCCCTGATGGAGGCCATCACCGACTTCCAGGGGACCCCCAACGACGTCTCGGAGGCCGTCGCGGCTCGTGTCGCCCGGAGTCGGTTCCTGTACGAGGGCGGACACCGGTTCATCGTGCTCATGGAGGAGTGCGTCCTGCGCTACCGCGTGGGCGACGCTGAGACGATGGCCGGACAGCTGAGGCATCTGCTGGCGGTGATGCCGCTCCCTTCCGTCTCCCTGGGCGTCATTCCCTTCACCGCCCGCAGGACGATGTGGCCGCTGGAGGCGTTCTACCTCCATGACGGCACACGCAGCGTCGTGGAAACCCTCACGGCCGAGGTCAACGTGGTGCAACCCCGTGAACTCGCCGACTACCGCAAAGCGTTCGGTGAGCTGACGAAGATGGCCGTCCACGGCAACGCCGCCCGCGCTTTGATCAACACGGCGATCGACTCCCTCGGATGACATTGCGCAATTCCCCGCAATTTCGTTGAGGCAAAACTCCGGCTCTCCGTACGGTCGTTGGCGTCGCCGGGCAGGCCAGGCTCCCCTCGGCGGCACTGGAGGAGAGTCCCGCTCGCACCCCCCGTTGCGAGCGGGACGTTCCCAGCCCCGAGGAGACGACCCCGTGAGCGTCATGACGAGACCCACCACAGTCGGACCGGCCGGTTACACCGAAACCCTCCCCTGCGAGCCCGAGACGGCCCGCCGTGCCCGGCGACTCGTGTCGGCCGCGCTGAACACCTGGGGCATAGGCGAGATGGCCGATGCCGGCACGCTGATCGTCTCCGAGCTGGTGGGCAACGCCGTCCGACACACCCCATGCCGTCTGATTCGGGTGTCCGTCCGGCGAGTCACGGACGATCTCGTGCGGATCGGTGTCACCGACAAATCCCATGCCCTGCCGGAAATGGGTCCGGTCGCCGGCGGCGATGAGACTGGGCGCGGCCTCGTATTGATCGACGCGCTGTCACACCGGTGGGGCTACGACCGAATGCGCTGGGGCAAGACCGTCTGGGCGGAGCTGGTGGTCCCGTCGTGCTGACCTTGCGGCTGCTGCCCGAAGACGAGCTGGCGTGCGTCGCCGATCCGGAGCGATGTGTGGAGCTGGCCGTACCCCGCCGCGCGGAGGGCAGGATCACCGTCCGCACCCTGCGCCTGACACCCGCCGATCTCGTACGACTGCGCACGGAAACCGATCTGGCGCTGGCAGATATGCGCACCGAAGTGATGCGCGCCGAGGCCGCGTGGCGCGAACGACTCGCGCAGTGGCACGCCGACGGGCGAGCCGCCGCCGAGGCCACCGAGCTGGACACGGCGCTGCTCTCACTCGTCCTGGAGGGCCTGCGGGCCTCCCTGTAGCACCCACAGACCCCGCCCGGTGTACCGAGGACAGCCCCGGGCGGTACGGCGTCCCCTCGTCTCCCCCAGGTGGGCGGGCGCCGCCCCAGACCCGCTGGCTGTATCCGACACAGCGGATCTGCCCAAGACCTCTCGCTCTGGCTGAGCGGGAGGAAGCCGAGAGAACAGGAGTGCACGATGCCCGAGAACGTCGTCATGCAGCCCGCCGAGGACGCTCTGATCGTCTCCCGGAAGTCCATCGCCGCCGCCCGCTCCCGTGCCGAGCAGCCCTCCGATGGCGGCTCGACCGGTGTCTCCGACACCAACGACTGAGCGGAGCCGACAGAAGTGACCGCCTTCTCGAAGGTGGTCGAACGCCTCGGTGGGGACTTCCCCACCGGGGCCTTCGGCCGCACCTACCGCATCTGGCGCGACGTCGCCGACTTCTCCTCCGTCCTGACGTGGGTCGACCTCAACACCGTCATCGGCCGGGGCCGCCTGGAACCGCCTCGCCTCCGCCTTCACCGCGCCGGGGAGCTCATCCCGTGGCAGCACTACGCCACCGCTGTCCCCACCCGCAGGAACGTGGTGTGGCAACGCATCCAGCCCTCGCGGCTGCACGGCCAGCTCCGCGACGGGGCCTCGCTGGTCCTGGACGCCGTGGATGAACTCCACGAGCCCGCCGAACGCCTGGCACAGGCCCTCGAAACGGCCTTCCGGGGCCGCGTCCAGATCAACGTGTACGCCTCCTGGACCGCGACGGAGGGCTTCGGCACCCACTGGGACGATCACGACGTCATCGTGGTCCAACTCGAAGGGGCCAAGCGGTGGCACCTGTACGGGCCGACCCGGATCAACCCGCTGCACCGTGACACCGAAGCCCCGGAACCTCCGGCAGACGAGCCCGTCGAAGAGATCGTCCTGCGTGCCGGCGACATGCTCTACCTGCCCCGAGGCTGGTGGCACGCGGTGGCGGCCACCGAAGGCCGGTCCCTGCACCTGACGTGCGGACTCCAGACCACCACCGGCGCGGACCTGCTGGGCTGGCTCTCGGACCGGCTGCGGACCTCGGAAACCGTACGCGCGCACCTGCCCGTCTTCGCCCCGCCGCAGGAACAGGCCGCCTACCTCGAACTCCTCCGCAAGGAAGTCGCTGATGCCCTTAACGACGGCGCGATCGGAGACTTCCTCACCACACGCGATGGCATCGAACCGGGCCGCCCCATGCCGTCACTGCCCTTCCTCGAGGGCGTACCGGCGCGAGAGGACCTGCATGTCCGGCTCACCACCGCCCGAGCCCAGCTGACCAAGAACGGGCAGGGCCAGGTCGTGCTCCTCGCCGGCGGCGAAGAGTGGACGTTCGCCCCGCCCGTACGCTCTGTGCTGTCCCCACTCCTCGACGGCGCCTTGGTGCGGCTGGGGCACCTCGCGGAAACGAGTTGCCTCACGCTCGGACAGGTCGCCGGGCTCGTCACAGAACTGGTCAACGCAAACGTCGCAGCGGTGAGCGAGCCGTGAGCCCCGACCTCGCGCTGGGAACGTACCGGTGCCGGGACATCCCTCAGGCGGCCGTCCACGCGGTCGCCTGCGGGGCGTCGTGGGTCGACACCGCACCCAACTACCACCACGGCCGCGCCCAGACCCAGTTGCGGCCCGTGCTCGCCAGGGACCCGGATCTGCGTGTGTCGACGAAGGTCGGCTTCTTCACCCCCGACATTGCGGCAGCCGCCGGTCACGCGGGAGTCGTCACACCGGCCGAAGCCGCTTCAGGCCAATGCCTCACGTACCGCTATGTCGCTTGGCAGAGCCGTCGCAGCGTTGCAGAGCTGGGCCGTGTGCCGGACATCGTCTTCGTCCACAATCCGGAACGAGCCGACCGCCCTCACGACGCCATCACAAGCGCCTTCACCGCTCTCGAAGCCGAGGCCCGCGCCGGACGGATCGGAGGCTACGGCGTCGCTACCTGGACCGGCTTCGACGGCGCGTTCACCGTCGCTGACCTTCTCGAAATCGCCACCCACTGCGGAGGCCCCGGCCATCACCTGACCGCCATCCAACTGCCCGTATCGCTGGTCATGCTCAAACCGGTCGCCCAGGCCCTGGCGGGCACTGGCCCTCTGGCTGAGGCGACCGCGGCCGGCCTGGACACGTTCATTTCCGCACCCTTGCACGGCGGAGAACTCCCCGCCATGGTCACGGACGAACTCGCCCAACTCATTGACCCAGGCACCACCCCGGCCGAGGCCGCGCTGCGCGTCACCGCGTCCACCCCAGGGGTGAATCACGTCCTCTTGGGGTCCGGGCATGCGCAACACTGGGAGGCCGCTCATCGCGTCCTCGCTCTACCTCCGCTCCCGGACAAGTCCCTGCACGAGGTGATCGATGTTCTCGGCGCCTGACGACGCCACCGCCCAGCGCATGGGTACCGCCAGGGCCTTCGCGTGCGCCACTCTCATGCTGACCGACCTCGCCGAGGAACCCATCTGGGGCTACGCCGGCCGCACCCTCTCCGGCGCCGTAATCAGCGCGCAGGGCACCGGCTGGCTCCGCGTCGTCGCAGAGCGCCCTGACAAGGCGCACGGGAAACTCTGGGACGGCCCGAAGACTGCCCAGGAGCTGCTTCCTCCCGCGATCCCCCGTCCTGCCCTCCACGACATCCACGACTGGCAGGCCGCCGGCTGGGCCTACCGGGCGGAGCTGTATCAGCACACGGACGCCACCGTGGTCTCCCGCTCACCGGTCCTCGCGCAGGATCCCGCCCTCCCCGACGCATGGTGGGCGAAGCTGCGGACCGCACTCGACTACCTGGCCGAAGCCCCCACCGAACGCATCGCCGTACGCGAGGAGTACATCCGCCGAGCTGTTCCGGAATACACAGGCTGCGACGTCGGTCAGATCGAGTGGTCCACCGCCCATGGCGATTTCCACTGGTCCAATCTCGGCGGCCCCGAGCTCACCATCCTCGACTGGGAGGGATGGGGGCTAGCTCCGGTCGCCTTCGACGCCGCCCAGCTCCACCTCTACTCCCTCCACACCCCCGCCACGGCCGCCCGCGTCCGCCAGACCCTCGGTCACATCCTCGACACCCCGGCCGCACGCGTGGCAGAACTGACCATCTGCGCCCAGATTCTCCAGGCAGCCGACCGCACGCCGTTCTACAAGGAACTGGTGGAACCGGTGAAGGAGTACCTGGGGACGACAATGGAGAGGACGGCCTGAGAGTGGCTCAGCGGACAACCGACGACCAGCCCAAAGCCCTCAGGCCCGCCCCCGAATCCATGACCCTGCTGGTCGCCGCCGTCATCGTCCACGACAAGGCGCAGCCGAAGCCAGGTCGGCTGGTGTGGCTGGACCCGGTAGCGGTACGTCGGTGTCAGAGGCCGCGGTCGTAGCCGACGAGGAGGTGGTTAGTGTCCCGGCCGAGGACGGCCGGGACACACTCGACGTCCTCGTCTCTGATGGCCGCGTGGGGTGGACTCATGCAGGGTGCCGTCAGCTGCTCAGGGCGGCCTCGGCCTCGGCGACGGTGGCAAAGACCCGCAGGACCTGATCGGCTCCGGTGATCTCCAGGACCCGGTGCAACTTGTCCGGGACGCACGCCAGGCCCATCACCACGGCTGCCCTCTCTGCCTCACGGCGAGCTCCCAGCAGCACGTTCAGCCCTGCTGAGTCGCAGAACGACACATCCGCCAGGTCCAGCACGACGGCCCGCTCCGCGCGATCGATCACCTGTGTCAGCTGCCCGCGCAGCTCAAGCTGCGTGACATAGTCCATGACCCCGCGCACCTTCGCGACCAGGCAGGGGCCCGACACGGTCGCCTCAACCGAGGGAAGATCATTCACAAACTTGCCCAACCGTCTCGCCCGGGATCTGAAGAGATGCCGTCAAGGCTATCCGCTGAGTGGTCGTGCCTGTGGCGGGGTTGTGGGGGTACGTGCTGTAAGGCGGCGGGGTCAGTGTGAGGCGGCAGGATGGACGAGGCGGCGGAAGGCGACGGCAGAGAGTCGCTGGTCGACAGGCCGGCATCGGTGGCTGCGGCGTTCGAGGGCAGTGAGGAGATCGCCGAAGCCCGTGACCTGGCCCGGTCGTTCCTCGTGAACCTGCAGGCCGTTCATGGGCTGCCGGTTTCCGGCCGGGCGATGGGCATGGTGCAGCTGGTGGTGAGCGAGCTGGTGACCAATGCCCGCAAGTACGCGCCCGGCCCCTGCCTGCTGACGCTGAAGATCGAAGAGGGAACCGTCGAGGTCAGTGTGTGGGACAGCAGCACGATGCTGCCGTCGGTGCTGGCGGCGGACCCCGAGCGGATCGGTCAGCACGGTTTGGAGATTGTCATGGCGGTGTGCCGGAGCTTCGCTGTCCACCGCGAACCGGTGGGCAAGCGGATCACGGCGGCTGTCGTCCTCGCCGATGATCCCGGCGGAGACCCTGGCGGCCACCAGGTGCTGTGAGTCAGGCCCGCCGGATCCAGGGCAGTGCGTGCCTGCTTCGAAAGACAAGCTGGAGCGCTGGGGGACCACACATAGCCTCCTTCGCCGCACTGGCCGGCAGACTTGTCGCGATCGCCAGCTTGCGACTGAAAGTGACCGGGTCGTCACGATGCGCGTATCCGGCTGAGAGACGGGGAAGGAATGCGGCCAGGCCGGCTGCGCTCCCCGAGGCACGGTCGGCCCCACGGCTGCCCATACTGACCTGGCACTTGACCAAGTCATCTGCCGACCAGCCGCGCCACGCCTCGGGTCTCGGCCAGGATGAGGGCGGCCGTGATCCGTTTGCCACCGGTGCGCAGTGAACAGGGAAGCTCCGGCACACGGCCGTCGCGATCTCCAGCACCGTCCCGGTCAGGGCGGTCGGGTCGTTGCGTCCAGGCGGACGACGACCATGGCGATGTCGTCCGTTGCGCCGCTGGCGAGGCCCAGGCCAGCCAGGAGGGCATCGGCGAGGTGTTCCGGGCCGAACCCGGTGCAGGTGGCGAGCATGGCGGTCAGGCGGGTCAGGCCGGCGTCGATGTCTTCACCGCGGCGTTCGATCAGGCCGTCGGTGTAGAGGACGAGAGTGTCGCCCGGGGTGTAGGTCGTGGTGGCCTGGGGGCGGGGGACGTGTTCGGGGCGGGCGCCCAGTGGTGGGTCGGTGGCCTGGTCGAGCAGGTCGCAGGTGCCGTCCGGGTGCAGCAGGACGGGCGGAGGGTGGCCGGCGCTGCTGTAGATGAGCAGGTGGCTGTGGCAGTCGACGAGGACCTGGACGGCGGTGGCGGCCAGGGCTCCCTCGACCGAGCGTGCGTACAGTCCGAGGACCTCCAGGGCTTGGGCGGGGCCGTGGACGGTGCGGGTGGCGGCGCTCAGTGCGCTGCGCAGCCTGCCCCATGACGGTGGCGGCCATCAGACCGTGGCCGACCACGTCGCCGACCGCGACGGCGAAGCGACCTGCGGGCAGGTCGACCGTGTCGTACCAGTCGCCGCACACGTTCAGCGCTCCGACCGCGGGCAGGTAGCGCACGGCGATGTCCGGGTGCCGGCCCAGGTCCGGGGTATGGAGCATGGTTTCCTGCAGGGCGACGGCGATACGCCGTTCACGGGCGTGCGCCTGTAGCAGTTCCTCGTTCAACTGCTGCAGTTGCCGTGCTCGGGCGTACAGCTCGGCTTCCATGGCCGCTTCCCGGCCGGGACTGACCGACGGCAGGAGCGCGGTGCGGCGGGCGCGGACGACCTCGGTCATGTCCTCGGACCGGTGGAGGACCCAGACGACCTTGCCGTCCGGGCCGAGGACGGGCACGTTGATCGCGGTCAACCACCGCTCCTTGAACACCTCGGGGTTGCCGACGACCGGGATGTCGTACCTCTGCAGCGCCATGTGATCGGTCTGGCCCGAGGCCAGAACCCGGTGCAGGGAAGCTTTCAGCGTCTCCATCCCGTCGGTTTCCGGGTCGGCGGGGTTGTCCGGGAAGACGTCGAAGAGGTACTGCCCGACCAGCTCGGCCCGGCTGCGTCCGGCCACCTCGCAGAAGGCCGGATTGGCAGCGGCGATCACCAGGTCCGTGCCCAGCATCAGGCACGGGCTCGGAAGGACGGCGAACACCGCCGTGTAGTCGATCTCCGGTGCCGTCACACGTAGGTCCCTGCGAGTTGCTCCCTCTTCAATCTACGAAAGGCCCAGCTGCCGCGCCCGCCGAGCTCCCCATGGGCAGCCGGGGTGGCGGCTGCGTACCCCGATCCGGCTGTCTGCCCTGGCCGGGACCCTCTCGCTGTGTGGTGTCCCCGGTCGGCCTGCCGTTCTGGGCGGAGCAGCTGCCAGCGCACCGAGGAGGCCCACCGAGAGCGACACCGCCTGGTGTCCGGGAGTGCGGCCCGCGGAGGGAGCGCAGGCCGCCATCCGTGGACCCGGCCGCGCGACTTAGCGGGGTCGGCCGTAGCCTTCCGCCATGACTGAGACCCTGACACCGACTCCCGATGATGCCTTCGAGATGCTGCTGGCAGGCAACCACCGGTTCGTCACCGGCTCGCCCGAGCACCCCAACCAGGACGCCGCACGCCGCGCCGAGACCGCACCCGCTCAGAATCCCTTCGCGGTGCTGTTCGGCTGCTCCGATTCCCGGCTGGCCGCCGAGATCATCTTTGACCAGGGGCTCGGGGATCTGTTCGTGGTGCGCAACGCCGGGCACGTCGTCGGCGCGGAGGCGCTCGGAAGTATCGAGTACGGCGTGAGTGTGTTGGACTGCCCGCTGGTCGTGGTGCTGGGCCATGACTCGTGCGGAGCCATCGCAGCTGCCCGGGCCGCCGCCGACGGCGGCCGGGTGCCCGCCGGCTTCGTCCGTGACGTTGTCGAACGTGTGACCCCGAGTGTGCTGGCGGCCCGCGCCGCCGGACGCGAGCAGCCCGAAGAGATCCTGGCCGAGCACATAAGGCTCACCGTCGACCTGCTGCTGGAACGCTCCCGCGTGCTGGCCGAGCGCGTGGCCGCCGGCCGACTTGCCGTGGTGGGCCTGTCCTACCGCCTGGCCGACGGCAGTGCACAACTGGTCGCCTCCCACGGCCTGAGCAGGGCTGCCGCCCCCACACGGTGAAACCCGCCGCCGGCCAGCCCGGTGTTCAGTGCTGCTGGAGGCCGGGGACCGAGGAGGGCCGGGGCCCCGCGGCGCGGCGGAGCCGGTTGGCGATCGCCAGTCCCAGCCCTTCCTCCGCCGGCAGGGACGCGACGATGAGGTCGCACCCCTGCTGGTCGAGTTCGCGCAGGAACCCGTACAGGCCGCGCGCGTAGGCGGCCATCGCAGCGGGGACCGTCACCACGGCGTGCGCCTTCACCGGGGCGTCGGTGAAGGCGAGGGGAAGAAGAACGCCCACCTGGTGCCCCTGCTCCTGGGCGAGCTCCGCTTCGGCGACGACCTTCTCGGGCTCGACGAGGACGACCCGTGCACGCGGCGCGTAATGGGACGGATGCTGGCCCGGCACCCGGACGCGGCTCGTGGAAGGGACGGCAAGAGGGTGCCCCAGCACCGCTTCGAGGTCCTCGCGTGTCACTCCGCCGGGCCGGAGGATGCTCGGAATCTCGCCCGTGACGTCGACGATGGTCGACTCGACACCGACCTCGCATGGGCCGCCGTCCAGCACGAAGTCGACCGCCTCGCCGAGCTCCGCACGGACGTGGTCGGCGGTGGTGGGGCTGACCGAGCCGAAGCGGTTGGCGGACGGGGCCGTGACACCGCCACCGAAGGCCGACAGCAGCGCGAGTGCCACTGGGTGGTCGGGCACGCGCACGGCCACCGTCTCCAAGCCACCCGTCGCTTCGAGGGGCACTCGGGGACCGCGCCTCAACACCAGCGTGAGGGGACCCGGCCAGAAGTGTTCGGCCAGCAGGCGTGCCGCCTGGGGCACGTTCTCGACCCAGTCGTCCAGCTGCTCCGCGCCGCCGATGTGGACGATCAGCGGGTGGGAGGGCGGACGTCCCTTGACCTGGAAGATGCGCGCGACGGCGGCGGGGTCCTCGGCGTTGGCGCCCAGACCGTAGACGGTCTCGGTCGGGAGGCCCACCAGGCCGCCGGCGCGAAGTACCTCGGCCGCCTTCTCGATGTCACTGGTTCTTGCCGTCACGCCGGCAATACTCCCACTGTTCCGCTTCCCCCATTTCCGTGGAGACCGCTCCACGCTCATGGAGCGACCACCCATCGGGCGGCATCACGGGCAACGCGAGCGGCGGCGTAGTGCGTTCCGGCGACGAAGCGCATCATGGGGCCGAACGTCGGGGCGGCCAGCGAACCAGCGACGTACAGGCCAGGCACAGATGTTTCGAGCGTCCTGGTCAGCTGAGGGGCCTTGGAGCCGGGCACGCAGACGACGCGCCGCCGTAGCGTAGGGGGGAGAAAAGCAAGCGCGTCGATGTCGAGGCGGTAGCCGGTGGCGGCCAGCACGTGGTCGACAGCCAGACCCTCCGAACCGCCCGGCCCGGTGATCTCCAGCCGGGCCGTGGAGCCGGATGCCTCGGCGCGGGTGACGCGGCACGAGGTGCGCACCGGCACGACATCCTCGACCCGGTCGCGCAGCCACCAGCCGCCGGAGGGCCCCAGCGCCCGGCGGAACAACATCAGCCGGGCGGCAGCGGGGAGCCGCCGCACCCCGCCTGGTGCCCGGCAGACAGCGGCGAGTGTCCAGCCCGTCCCCAGGGGTGAAGCGGGCTGCGCGAGCCGCTGTGGCCAAGGCCGACTCGGCTGCGGAACCGACCCCCACAGAACGCGCCGCTCGCGCACCAGCACCTGCACGTGGGCTCCGGCCTCATGCAGCAGCGCGGCGCTCTCCAGCGCGGACTGGCCTCCCCCGACGACCGCGATCCGCTGTCCGGCATACCGCGACAGGTCGCTGTGGTGGCTGGTGTGTGACACCAGGGCCCCGGCTCCCGGCCCGTCCGGCGCGAGGCACAGCAACTCCTTCGATATGTACGCCAGTCCGTTCAATCCGGTCGCCACCACGACGGCTGCCGCCGTCAGCTGCCGGCCGTCGTCGAGTCTTACGACGAACCCGGAAGAGCTCGGGCCGCGGTCGATGCAGGCGACCCTGGCCGGTTCTACGTCACCGACGTACCGCTTCTGGAACCACTGCCCGTAGCGCACGAACACGTCGCACGGGATCGGCGTCAGTTCCGTCAGCTCCGACTCACCGTGCACCCTGCGGAAGTCCGCCAGCCGTCCGCCCGGCTCGGGTGCGGACAGGTCGGTGGCGTCCGGGGTCGACTTCAGGAACATCCCCGTGGCCATGGCATGCCGCCAACTGCCCATCACCTCCCCGAAGATCCGCACTGGAACCCCGGCGACCCGCAGATGAGCGGCCACCGACAAGCCGTACGGGCCGGCGCCGACCACCACCACTGGGAGCCCTCCGCGCCCGCCAACCGCCCGCTCGTGAGCAGGGCGCCGCCCCGGAAGCGACTGCGTCACACATCCCCCCACCGATCAGCCCACCGCCCTCCCCAGGGCAGCGCGACACCTCGGAACGCCCCGGCGGCCAACGGGCCACCGCACGCGATCCCCCTCCCACGAATGAGTGTGGCCCCTCAACCGCAGCCCGCCCAGGATTTCAGCACACCTTGACTGAACCTAGTCAAAGCACCCGACATCTCAGGCAACACAATGATCGCGGACTTACACCCGCTCATCGTCGTCTACCGGCCTCGATGGTTGAACGCAGTGCAGCCTCACCAAGATCGGCCTCACGTTCGTCGGCCGCCTGTAGTGCTTTCTCCAAAGCCGGTCTGCGCCTATGGTCATGTCCCTTCCACGCGTGCCCCGATGCGGGAGCGGACGGCCCGGCACGAGGCGTCACGCGCAGGCGGCACGCCGCAGGGCGCAGTTCAGGCAGAACAGCACCCCGCAGCGGCGTCGAGCAGTACCCGGCAAGGAGTCGATCTCATCCTCGCGCGCATCAACCGCCTGACCGGCAGCCACGGCACGTTCGCCATCGAAGCCGCCTCGCAGTCCGGGTAGTGATCCGGGACGCTCGAGTTGCATGCCGCGTGACTTACCTGCCGCCGGAGCGTTGATCCGGTGGATAGATGCACCTGTTCCCTGAACCGGCACTCGTGCTGGCGGCCCCCGGTTCCTGCCCGGCGCCGGGGGCCGCCGTGTATGGCAAGGGCTGTTCGCCCCCTCGCAGGGCGACGCGGTACGCCGCCACGCCCTCATCGCTGCCGGCTGGCCGCACGGAGCCCAGGTCAGCGACAACACCCTCGACTCCTATGTGCGCCGGCTGCGGGCCAAGCTCGGTCCGCTGGGTGTGGCCGAGCGTCTGGCAACCGTCCGCGGCGTGGGCTACCGATGGCAGTGACGGGATTCCGTAAGCGGGTCGTCGCACTCACCGTGCGGATCGCCACCGCCGTGGTCGCGATCCTGGTCGTGGTCTCGCACGTGCTGCTGAGCCGGGTGACCGACGCCGACGCGCACGATCTGGCACGTACCCGCGCCGAGGCGGTCGCGGCGAACGTCACCGCCAAAGGCGGCCGCGTCGTTCTGACGGAGAACGGCAGCGAGGCGCTGGACGAGGTCGCCTGGGTGTATGCCGACGGCCGCCTGATCGACGGAAACGTCCCGCCGAGCCTGCTCGATCGCGTCGAGGAGCTCGCGGACTCCGGGCGACCGCAGACCGCGACGGTCGACGATTACCTCCTGTACGCGCGGCAGGTCCCGATCCACGGCCACCACGTCATGGTGATCGTCCGGGTGGACCTCACGCCCTACGAGACGTCCGAGCAGCGCAGCCTGACGTTGTCCCTGATACTGGGCGGACTCACGATCCTCCTCGCCGGCGGTGTCGCACACCTCGTGGTGCGCCGCGCGCTGCGGGTCGTGCACGAGATGGCCGCCCTCGCCGACGACTGGGGCCGGCACGAACCCGGGCGCCGCTTCAACCTCGGAGTCCCCCGCGACGAGTTCGGGGAACTGGGGCGGACCCTGGACCACCTCCTGGAGCGCGTCGACAACGCGCTGGCGGACGAGCGCCGGCTCACCGACGAGATCGCCCACGAGCTGCGGACACCGCTCACGGTCCTGCGGGCCGAGGCGCAGCTGGCGCAGCTGTCCGGCGAGCCGGTGCCGACGGAGGCGGTGCTGAGCGAGGTCGACCGCCTCGATACGGCGATCACGACGATTCTGCGCGCCGCGCGCGCACGGACGGACAAGGGAACCCGGTGCGATCTGCGCTCCGCCGCACGGCAGGCGATCGCCGGCCGCGCGGTCGAGGTCGCCTTCCCCGAGAAGGTTTAGGTCGCCGTGGCGGCCGACGTCGCCGTGTCGCTGCTGTCACCCCTGCTGGACAACGGCCTGCGGCATGCGAAGTCCCGGGTGTGGATCACCGCCCGCGACCAGGGCGAGGCCATCGTGGTCGATGTCCTGGACGACGGCCCCGGATTCGATCCCGCGGACGTCGACCGGGTTTTCGAAGCGGGGGTGACCGGCGGCGACGGGTACGGGCTGGGGCTGCCGGTGGTCCGGCGCATCGCCGCCTCGGCCGGTGTGGAGGTCCGCGCGATCGCGGACGGCCGCGGTCACGTCGCGGTGACACTCCCGGCCGCCCGTGCAACCGCGTAGTCAGGTTACGTGCAGATTCCCCGCGTAAACCTCCACGCATGACGACGACAACGGAAGCACGCACGCGCAGCGGGCGTCTCATGCTCAACAAGGTCCCCGAGGTCACCATCTGGTTCTGGGTGATCAAGATCCTGTGCACGACCGTCGGTGAGAGCTTCGCCGACTGGATCAACATGAAGCTGGGCGTCGGCCTGGTGAACACGGCCTGGATCTTCACCGCGGTGTTCGTGGTGGTCCTGGCCGTCCAGCTGCGGCTGAAGCGGTACGTCCCGTTCCCTTACTGGCTGACCGTCGTCGTTGTCAGCGTCACGGGCACCCTGTACACCGACATCCTCACCGACCAGCTCAACGTGCCGCTGTGGATCAGCTCCGCGGTCTTCTCCGTGCTGCTCGCGGCGGTCTTCGGCGTGTGGTGGGCGCGTGAGCGCACCCTGTCGATCCACTCGGTCACGACGCTGCCCCGTGAGTCGTTCTACTGGCTCGCCGTTCTCGTCACCTTCGCGCTCGGCACCGCGACCGGCGACTGGACCCTGGAGCTGACCGGCTGGAGCCCGGGCGCCTCGGTGTTGCTCCCGCTCGGCCTCATCGCGGCGATCACGGCACTGTGGAAGTTCGGCGCCAACCCCGTGCTGTCCTTCTGGCTCGCCTACATCCTGACCCGCCCGCTGGGCGCCAACATCGGCGACTGGCTCGCCTCCCCCAAGGTCGCCCAGCCGGGCGAACCGACCGGTCTCGACCTGGGTACGTTCACCACCAGCCTGATCTTCCTCGGCCTGATCCTGGCGACGGTGGTCTACCTGACGGTGACGCGCTCGGACGTGACCGAGACCCACGAGGCGACCCACGCCGCATCGGCCACCAGCAACCCGCGCAAGGAGCGCGTCGCGCTGGCCGGCTTCGGACTGCTGGCCGTCGCCACCGCGGGCCTGCTGGTCTGGGCGCACGGCCAGCCGCACGTCGGCCCGGCGGCGGAGGAGGACAACACCTCCGCCGTCCAGATGGCTCCCGGCCAGGCGGTGAAGAAGTTCCCGCCCGCCAAGGTCGCCGCGCTGAAGACCCTCGCCTCCACCTCGCTCAAGGACGCACGCTCGGGGGACGCGGCCGGAGCCCATGCGGCAGCCCAGAAGCTGCGTGACCTGTGGGACGCCGACCAGGCGTCGCTGCAGCCGCTGGACAACACCGGCTGGACCTCCATCGACGCCCAGATGGACAAGGTGCTGGGGACCTTCGGCATCGACCACTCGAACCCGCCGATGCCGGCTGCCCAGCAGGAGAAGGAACTGAACGCCCTCCTGACGGACATGGGCTGACAGACCGCACACTGAGCCTGCCCGGCCCACCCGGCCGGGCAGGCTCAGTGTGCCGCAGAATCCCATGGGACTGGCGCTGACCAGGGCCAGTCAACTCTTCGTCCAGGCCCACCGCTCTAGCAGCACTCAAGGCGGTAACCATGTCCCCTGAGCGTGCTGATGTGAGGCAACCGGCAAGCGCGGGCGGACTCCTCGGCGGCCTGGGTGAGACGTCGGCGCAGGCCGGCCATGGTGACGTCCAGGGTCTTGGTGGGGCCGAACCAGTTCTCGTCCCACACTTGTGCCATCAGCGTTTCTCGCGAGACAGCGATGCCGGGGTTCCTGGCGAGCAGGGCGAGCAGGTCGAACTCCTTCGGCCGCAAGGCGATCTCCGTGTCGTGAAGGGTGCAGCGGCGGGACGTGGTGTCGATGACCAGGTCGCCGAGCCGTAGTGGGGGCTGCGGCTGCGACGTGCTGGTCTGTCGGCGCAGGTGGGCGCGGAGGCGGGCCAGCAGAACGGTGAGGCTAAAGGGCTTGACCAGGTAGTCGTCGGCGCCTGCGTCCAGGCCGGCGATGACGTCGATGTCGTCGGTACGGGCGGTGAGGATCACGATCAGCAGGTCGGGGAAGCGGGCGCGCAGGGTGCGTGCGAGGTCCAGTCCGTCGAGGTCCGGCAGGCCGAGGTCCAGGAGAACGGCGTCGTAGGCGGTGCCGTCCGTCTCCGCCAGGGCCGAGGCGCCGGTGCGGCTCCACGCGGAGGCGTAGCCGTTGACACGCAGGCCGGTTTCCAGGTGGCGTCCGATGGTGTCGTCGTCCTCGACGACCAGGATGTGCAGACGGCTGCGGTCCGGTGCGGCAGGCGTGCCCATGGCAACAGAGTAGGCAGGTCGCTTCCCTGCAGGCGGGCTCACAGGTCGCGGAGTTCCTCCACCGCGGGGCGCCGGGCACCGCGGATGCCGTTCAGGGCTGCGGCCAGTACGGCGATCAAGGCGGCCAGTCCGGTCAGGGTCAGGTAGACGCCGGGCACCGCCAGGGCGGCGGGCGGCGGGTCGAACACGCCGGTGAGTACCTTGACCAGCATCTCCGACAGCGCCCATCCGATGACGGCACCCCCGGCCAGGCCGCCTGCGGCCAGCAGAAGGGCCTCGGTGAGGACCATGCCGCGCAGCTGGCGTGTGCGTGCGCCGAGGACGGTGGCGATGGCGAAGGTCCGGCGGCGTTCGGCGAGCCCGAGGGCGAGGACGAGTCCTCCGGCTCCGGCGGCCAGCAGGACGGCGAAGGCGAGCTCGATGCGGGTGAGTCCGGCCAGGTCGACGGAGGTCAGGCTGGTGCCGACAGTGCCGCGGGTCTGGGTGAGGTCGCTGACGGTGGCGCTGGTGCCGAGCTGCGAGCGCAGGCGCGTGGCGATCTGGTTCTGGTGGGTGCCGCCGGTGTCGAGGAGGAAGGCGCCGACCGCGTCGCTGCCGGTCGCCTTGGCGATGTAGGCGGCGTTGGCGACGAAGAAGCTGTCCTTCGGTGCCGTGGGGAACTCCTTGGCGATGCCCGCGTAGTGGAAGGGGACCGTGCGCAGGGCCTTGGTGCGGGCGTCCTGGATGCGCAGGTTGACGGTGTCGCCGGGCGCGAGCTGGAAGTCGTTGACGGTCTCGACGCTGACCAGCAGGTTGTCCGGGCGCTGGGCCAGCTTGCGCATGAGCTGCTGGGCGGTGCCGCCGGCGAAGTAGGCGTCCTGGAGTGAGGTGGCCCGGGCGATGGTGTCGGGGCGGACGCCGTAGAGGTCCTGCAGGTCGGAGCCGACGTAGGCGAAGCGATGCTGGAGGGGCTCGACGTGCCGTACGCCGGAGACCTTCAGGGCGGATCCGGCACCGGGTGGGACACGGGCGCCGGGTGGTTCGGTGACGGTGACGTCGGCGCCGTTGGTCAGGCGGGCGTCGACCTCGGCCTGCTGGCGGTAGGTGGCGTTGAAGACGGCGGTGGAGAGCGCGAAGCACACGGCGAGGGCGAGCAGCACCACCGAGCGGGCCAGGGGGCGGCGGCGCCGGGACAGGGTGGCGGCGGTGGTGCCGGCGAGGGTCGCGGTCAGCGGGCGGGCCAGCCGGGCCAGGGCGGGGCGGCCGTGGGTGAGGGCGAGGAGGGTGAGCCGCCACAGCAGCAGGGCGGCGCCGATCCACAGCAGGGCGGGGCCGAGGAAGGCCCAGTAAGACACCGAGATGCTGGGCACGCCTTCCGGGGCGAGGACCAACGCGTACTGGTTGCCGGAGGAGGCGCGGAAGACCAGCCAGGAGCCGATCAGGAGGGCAAAGTCCAGGCCGTACCGCATCCACCACGGGTTCCTGGTGCTGCGGGCACCGGACTCCTTGCGGGTCTCGGCGACGGTCACCGTACGCAGGTCACGCAGGGCGGGGACGAGGACGGCTCCGGCAGCTACGGCGGCACCCAGCACGAAGGCGGTGCCGTACCAGGCCCAGGTGCCCGCGCCCGCTCCGAAGGAGGCGGCACCGAAGGCGAGGCGGCCGGTCAGTGCGGCGACGCCCAGTCCGGCCAGCCCGCCGGCCAGACCGATCAGCGCCGCTTCCAGCCCGGCGAGGGCGGTGATCTGGCGGGGGCGCAGGCCGCGCAGCCGCAGCAGGCCCTGCTCCTGCCGGCGCCGCTCGCCGCCGGCGGAGGCGACCGCGGCGGTCAGGGCGGCGGCCAGGACCGCGCCGGGGACGCCGAGGAAGAGGAAGAGGATCTGGGCGTACAGCGCGTCCTGGCGGGCGGAGTCGAGGGCGGCGCCGATGTTGTTGCCGACCAGTGCGGCGCCCGCGGAGCGGGCCTCCAGGTTGTGGGCGGCGCCGGTGACGGCGGTGAAGGCGGCAGCCGGATCGGAGGGCAGGCGGGCGTCGTCGCGCGCCACGTGGATCTGGGTGGTGACCGCAGAGGCGCCCCGAATCAGCGCGGCGAACCTGGCGGCGGGCAGCAGGACGACGTTGTCCGGCGGTGCGGTCGGCTGGGACTGGCTGGGTGCGCCGACGGTCTGGAAGAGCGAGTCGGCCTGGGGCAGGTCGACCACGCCGTCCACCTTCACCTGTCGCACTCCGATGCCGGGAAACCGGACGCCGATGGTGTCGCCGGGGGCGGCGTGCAGGTTGGAGGCGGTCTGCTGGGCCAGCAGGACGCCGGTCGGGGAGCCGGACAGAGTGCGGATCGCGTCGGGGAAGAGGGCGCGATAGCCGTCGGGCAGGCCGAGGGCCATGCCGGGGCCTGTGGTCTGGGTGCTGCCCTGGACGCGCGCGGTGAAGCCGGTGGTGTGGGCGAAACCGACGGGCAGGGCGGCGCGGGTTCCCGGCGCCTTGCGGACCAGGGACATCACCGCACCGGGGTCGGCGCCTGGCTGTACCTGGACCTGCCAGTCGACGGCGACCGAGCGCACGGCACGCTGGGTCATGGTCGCCTTCGACGCCGTGAGGAATGAGCCCAGCGCGGCGACCAGGGTGACCGCGAGGGCGATGCCGGCCAATGCGGCCAGCAGACGTCCGGTGCGGTGGCGGGCCAGGCCGACCGTCCATGAGCCGATCATGGCACCTCCTCGGGTGCGAGCAGTCGGCCGTCGCGCATGGCGCGCCGGGTGGTGAGGCTGGCGGCGACGGCGGGATCGTGGGTGGTGACGACGAGGGCCGCGCCGGTGTGGTCGGCGGCGGTGAGGAGGGCGTCGAGGACACGGCCGCCGGTGGCGTGGTCGAGGCGGCCGGTGGGCTCGTCGGCGAGGATCAGGCGCGGGGACTGGGCCAGCACGCGGGCGACGGCCACCCGCTGGGCCTGGCCACCGGAGATCTCCTCGGGCAGCCGGTCCGCCAGGTCGGCCGCGTCCACCAGCGCGAGCGCCGCGAGGGCCGCCTGCCGGGCCTCGCCTTCCGGGCGGTAGGCGAGGACCAGGGGCAGAGCCGTGTTCTCGGCCACGTTCAGGGCTGGGATCAGGCTGTCGCCCTGGAAGACCAAGCCGATGTCGTATGGCCCGAGGGAGGCGGCGCGGGTCACCGTTCCGCTGGTGGGCTGTTCCAGCCCGGCCAGCAGGTGCAGCAACGAGCTCTTCCCCGACCCGGAGGGGCCGACGACTGCGAGCCGATCGCCGGCCCCGATCTCCAGGTTGGCACCGTGCACGGCCACGACGGCCTGCGTGCCCCGACCGAAGGTGAGAGCCGCGTCGGTGCAGGTCACGAGTGCCTCATCCGGTGGCATCGGGGACCCCCTGCGGCGCGGGACGGGCGGTTTGGGCCGAGGCGTCGGTGGCCCTGCCGTCCTCCAGTGCGATCACCCGGTCCGCGCTCCTGACGACGTCGGTGCTGTGCGTCACGATCAGCACCGCGCATCCCTGCGCTGCCCGCTCCCGCAGCATCGCGAGGACCATCTGCTCGGTCTCCCCGTCCAATTCGCCGGTCGGCTCGTCCGCCAGGAGGAGAGCGGGAGAGTTGGCCAGCGCGACGGCCAGCCCTGCCCGCGCCAGCTCCCCTCCGGACAGCTGCCGGGGCAGCGCGTGCATCCGTTCACCGAGGCCCACCTGGGTCAGCAGCTCCCTGGCCGAGGCGGCCGGCTTACGGCCCGCGGCGCGCTGCGGCAGGCGGACGTTGTCCCGCACGCTCAGATGGGGCAGCAGATTGCGGGTCTGCAGCAGCACGCCGATGTGCCGGGCGCGCAGCCGTGCCCGCTCGGTTTCGGGCCGGTGACTGATGCGCACGCCGTCCACGCGGACCTCCCCGCCGGAAGGCTCGTCGAGCCCGGCCAGACACGCCAGCAGGGTGGACTTGCCGGATCCCGAGGGACCCACGACCGCCACCGTCTCGCCCCGCCCGACCCGCAGCGACACCCCGCGCAACGCGAGCGTCTCCTCCTCGCCGGCCCGGTAGAAGCGGTACAGCTCACGAGCAGCCAGCACCGGCTCGGACGCCATGATGCTCACCGCCAGGCGAAGGAGTCGCTGATGATGCGCCACGGGTCGACGTTGTCGGCGTTGACCGGGCCGGACAGGGTCAGATCCACCTCGTGGCCCGACCTGTAGAAGGCGTACCGCTCGAACCCGTCACGCACCACCTTGCCGGTGACCGGGTCCTTCGCCGAGTCGCCCTGATAGGTCAGCCGGACGACACGGCCGGCGTGCCGGGACACCTCCGACACCTTCGGCGCGGCGAACTTCGGCACCTGGGAGCGCAGCTTGGGGACAACCGTCTTGGTGACCGAGTCGACCGTGGGCGCGGTGGACGCGGAGACCGCCGTGATCCTCACGGTGTTCAACTTGTCGGTGAACACCGTGCTGCCGCCCTGCTCGGTACGGGCCCAGCCCTCAGGCACCTTCACCGTGAAACCGGAGAAGGATCCGCCTGTCGGCCGGTAGACGACGTACACCTGGTTGTCGGGGATGTCACCGGGTGGATTGGACTCGGTGGGAGCGGGTGTCGGTTTGTTCTGCCCGTTTCCGACGCGCTCCGAGGAGGCCGGCGGCGTCGACGTCGTCGAACCGGAACCGGAGTGCGAGCCGGAACCGGAACAACCCGCGGTCACCGCCGCGACGATCACCAGCCCGACTGCCGCGGACGTCCGTGCATGTGCTGCCATCACCACTGCCCTCCAAGGAATCCCCCGGACCGGACGGTCATGGCACCCACGCTAGGAAGCGGCCGGTTAACGCCCTGCTCGCCGAGGGTTAGACGACGGCAAAAGCATGAGCCCAGCCCAGCGCGCCCCGCCGAACCGCCGCATGATGAGGGCATGAGACAGCGCGTGGTGCGAGTCGCCCTCACCGCCGCGTTGGTCGCCGTGGTCCTGCTCGCCGTCCCCCTGGCCCTGGCCATCAGGTCCTCCCTGTACGCCGGGCAGCGGGACACCCTGGAACGCGCGGCCCTCGCCGCGGCCGTACGGGTGAGCCCGGACTATACGACCGGTGACCCGGTGGAACTGCCCAGGGCGCCGGCAGGGGGGAATCTGGGCCTGTACGACCCGCAGCAGGCCAAGCGGGCGGGCAGCGGCCCCGGGCTGGCGGACGCTCCGGTCCACCGCGCCTTTGGCGGAGAGGTGGTCCGGGGGCGGTCGGGCGGCGATCTGGTCGCCGCGGTACCCGTCTCCCACGCCGAGCAGGTGATCGGCGTGGTCCGCGCGTCCTCCCCCGCCGGCGCCGTACGCGACCGGGTCCTGGCCGCGTGGGGCGTACTACTCGGCGTGACCGTGGTCGCGCTGACCATCGCGGTACTGGTCGCCCGCCGGCAGGCTCGGGCGCTGGCCGCCCCGCTGGAGGACCTCTCCCGCCACTGCCGGGCCGTCGCCGATGGGGACCTGAACGCGCGGGCGGCGCCCAGCAGCATCGCCGAGATCGATCAGGTGGCCCGCACCCACAATGCGATGCTTCGCAGCCTGTCCGAACTTCTACGCCGTGAACGCGACTTCGCCGCCAACGCCTCCCACCAGCTGCGCACCCCGCTCACCGGCCTGCAACTCACCCTGGAGGCGGGCCTCGCCCAGGACGACGACGCCCGGCTACGCCCCGCCCTGACCGAGGCGCTGGACACCACCCATCGCCTCCACCACACCGTGGAGGAAGTGCTGCGCCTATCCCGCTCCGCGGACCGGCCCCGCCCGGCCGCCGGGGACATTGCGGTGGCACACCTCCTTCAGGAGACGCAGGAGCACTGGCACGGCCTGTTCGCCGCCGACGGCAGACGCCTGGAGTGCGGCACACATGACGCACCCGCGGATGTCCTGGTCCCCAACGGCCCCGTTTCGGAGGTCCTCGGCGTCCTGCTGGACAACGCACGGGTGCACGGACGCGGAACCGTGCGACTGGTGGTGCGGGACCTGAACGACGCCCTCGCCTTCGACGTGAGCGACGAGGGAGCCGCGGAGGGCGAGCCGGCGCAGCTGTTCGACCGGGGACACACCGGCGGCGGCCACGGGACGGGCATCGGCCTCGCCCTCGCTTCCGAACTGGCCCACTCCATCGGCGGCCGACTCTCCCTCACCAGAAGGGCTCCGGCCACGTTCACCCTCCTCGTCCCGGTCCGCGGGGCCGATCCTCAAGACAACGCACCGGCCTCCAGATGAATGCCTCTCTCCGACATGCTCGGCTCCGGGATGTGGCTTGTTCGCCTGCCCTGGTGTCGAGCCGGCCCGATGGGCCCAGATCCACGACGGCCACCCGCACAGAGGGTGGACCTGCGATACCGCCGGGCGTCACAGTCCCGCAGCCGTGCCCTCGCCGGAGCGGGCCTTCCCGATGGGGAGGCCCGCTCCGACATTGCCGACTGATGCCGACGTGCGTGCGCGATGCGTGAGCGGACTGTCCGACACAGGCCACCATGAGCCGGATGAAGCACCCAGCCGCGTGACGCTGACCAGGCGAGACAGCATCACGCAGCAGCACCTTGCACGACCCGGCAAGGATTCGATCCCACTCCTAAAGCGGGTGTCGCAGGTTCGAATCCTGCCGGGGGCACCAGGCAAAGCGGCCCGGACCGATCATGGTTCGGGCCGTTTTCACGGCAGCATTTGACGGCAGTCGCCTCTCAGACGGTCGGCCGACGGCGCTTGAGCCGGTCCATGTGGCTGATCGCCTCACGTTGGGTGTCATGCACGACGTGCGTGTACACGTCCATCGTGATGCTGATCTGACTGTGTCCAAGGATCTACACGTCGACCTGCGGGCACCAGTGCTCTGCATCCGGTGTTGCATATGACAGGTGTCATGCCGGAGCCGACGCCGAACCTGAGTGGAACGCGGCGGGCGTTCCGGACCGAAGCGGCAGCAACCGGCCCCCTCCAGCAGATGGGCCTGGGTGACGGGGAACGGTCACATCGCGAACATGGCCCGAGCAGCTCCCACGTTCCCTCAAGAGTCGGTGGGTACCCACTGACGCACACCGTGGTCGTTCGTGCCGTACCAGTAGTGGGGCAGGCCCTTGATGCTGCTGGTGCGAAACGGGTGGCCGTGGTCGTCGATGCGGACCGTGCCGGTGCGGCCCTGGGATGACCAGTCGAGTTCCAGGTACCAGTTGCAGTCGTAGGCCTCGGTCGTCGCGGTGACCTGCAGCACCTCCGGGTCCTCGGCGGAGACGCGGTAGGGGAACTGCACCGCGGGGACGGGCTTTCCGCTGTCGTTGCCGGGGCGCGCGTGGGTGATCGGGCGGTCGACGTCCAGGTTCACGGAGAAGTTGCGGGGCGGCAGATCACTGCCGCAGCCCTGGCCCATGGCGTACGCGTTGCCGGTGACCGGGTTGCCGCGGCTGACGATACGGACTCGGAGGGCCGTGAGGACCACGGCCGTGGACGACTTCCCCTGCACCGAGATCTGCACCATCGTCTGCCGCCCAGGTACCGCCTGCTGCGTCGCTGCCCACACTCCGGCGTCCTGCTGTACCGGCGGCGGGGGCACCTGGGCCGGCTCCTTCGCGATGACGTAGTCGTGCCCGCAACCGCCGTCCCAAATCTGCGAGTCGGCGGTCCACGCGAGCGGCACACCGGTTGGCACGGGGGCGTCGCTCCTCGTCTCCGCCGACGATCCGCCCTTCGACTCGGGGCTCCCTGAAGCCCGTACTCCTGTGGAGGGCGAGGCCGAAGAACGGCTGCTGGAGGGGCTGGCCGCAGTGGCCGAGGGGTGGTGTGACGTACCGCTTTCTGTCGTACGGGACTGACCGGGGGCCTTGGCGGAGTTGTCGTGAGACCGGTCGGCCGACAGCGCCGACATACTGCCCAGCGTCACCAGCAGTACGGTCGCCGTGGCTGCGCCGACGACGGTACGGCGACGGCGGTACCAGGGCCGTCCAGTTGAGCGGACCGCATCCCCCTGGGCCGTCGACTCGCGACTGCCCGGTCCGGGAGCGTCGGGAGCAGCCAGTGCGGCGTCGGGGGCGCCCGCATCGAGTCGCGGTGGTGAACCGCTCGTGCCGCCCCCGTCACCACCGATGCCGTCGGCGCCACCACCCACACTGCGCGTGCTGCCACCCGCAAGCCCCGCCGTCCGGCTGTCCGGACCCGAAGCCCGCTCGTCCCCTGTCGGCTTCAGTACCCCTTCGGTCTTTGTCGGCTCCGCTGCCTCCTCACCCGCCCTCGGCCTCTGTCGCGCCGTCACCGCGAGCAGCCACAGGCGGTGCAGATCGAGGCGTTCCTCCGGTGTTGCTCCGCAGAAGGCAGCCAACCGCTCCACCGGGGCGTAGTCCTGGGGGACCGTCTCGCCCGCGCAGTAGCGGTGCAGCGTGGAGGTGTTCATGCCGAGACGGCGGGCCAGGGAGCCGTAGCTCCGGTCCGTGCGGTCCTTCAGCCGGCGCAGCAGCGCCGCGAACTGCTCGACGTCGTCCTCGGTCGACACCGCTCCACCAACCTCCCACGTGTCCCCGTATCTCAGGCGTCCATATACCTGCACGTCAGATGGGCTGGGATGGTTCCACCCTCGCCGGGCGGGCGTCCGGCGTTGCACCGAGCCGTCGTGACGGCTGATGCTCTTGGTGTCGCACCGACCAGGACCGGACCGACCAGTCGGCGGCGGGCGACAAATGACACTCATGCACTCATCCAGGGGGACACCCATGCCCAAGCGCACCCGAGCAGGCCCGCTCCTCGCACTCGCCGTCACGGGCTCGCCCTCGGCGCGACGCTCGCCACACTGGCAAACGTCACGGCCAAGGCGTCGACTTCCTCGCGGCGGCCCATCTCCCGTCGTATCCAAGCTCGTCCTGAACGGTCGGCAAGCTCACCGCCTGCGTACCGGAGGCGGTGGAACGGGACCGCTGTCTGCGCATGGCGCTGGGCGGCGACGGCCCGGACCTGGTACCGGGAGCTCCGTACCGAACTCGACAGGAGCGACCGTCCGTCAGGTCAGCGTGCAATTGTCCAGGACGGCGGTGGCGAAGGGCGCTTCTCGCGGCTGAGCAACGACATCAAGTCCTGTGCGCACGCATCGAGAAGGCCGGCCCGGAGACCGAGGCGACGCTGAAGGACTACGGCAGGCTGCCTGTCGAGGACGACGGCCACGGCTACGGCCTACACACGGTGATCTCCTGGGGCGTCTTTGACACTCGTCTGGCGACTTCGGACATGCGCCGGTGAAGGCCTTCAAGAAGACGGCCGCCACGGCCGTGGACAAGCTCCGCTGACCGCATGACCGGAGCCGCCCTCCGCCACGGGGGTGGGGAGGGCGGCCGATCGACCACTGACAGGGTCATTCGGCGCGATTCAGCAGGACTTGGTGTCATCGATCGCGCCCCGAGCCGCGGCAGGGGGAGCGGAATGGGTCCGCGCAGCAGCAGATTTTCATGACTCTGGGTCGGCGCCCGCCGACCCGAAAAGGCGATAGCCACACGACGGGCCCGGCACGAAGACACCGGGCCGAGAGCAACCGCATATGGACCAGAAAAGGAAGATGCACATGAACAGGAAGTCCCCCGCACACCGTCGTCCGGGCCGCCGCGCGGCCATCGCCGCCGGCCTCGTCCTGGCTGTCGGACTCGGTGTGTCGACACAGGTGCCGGCACAGGCATCCGATCGTGCCCCCGCAAAGCCGTCCACCGCCGCACTGCAGTCGGTCAGCGGCACGAACGGCCAAGCGGTGACCCGGGTCGCCGACTTCTACGGCGCGTACATCGACGCGATCGGCGACTACGACGACCCGGACGCCACGCTGGAAACGGTGCTCCGCAAGCACTACCTGACGCCCGACTTCGCCAAGCGACTGGCGGCCTGGGAGAAGAAGCACGGGGCGGACGGTGTCCTGCGTGCCCAAAACGTCCCGCGGAAGTGGACGGTGACCGACAACGGCGCCGTGGGTAACGGCCACGAGGTCATCGTCACCCTGACCTTCGGCAGCGGGGAGACGACGCAGAAGATCAAGCTTTTCGTGCTGGTGGAGCGGTACAACCACATCGTCGACATCGGCACCACGAGCAACCGCTGACAGCGGAGCCGCTCCGCCCGGTCTGTCATGGTCTACCTCACGACGGACGAGGCCATACCCATCTGGCGAGTGACCTACTGGTATGTAAGGGACGATATCTCCACCTCAAACGCCTTCACCATCCTTGCCGGCGTGGGCGGCATCCCGGCGATCACGTCAGGCGTAGCGGCAACGTTGCAACCACTGTTCGGTGGGGGTTGGTGACGGAGCCAGATGACATCCACGTCTGACATCAACGGCAGCAGACGTGAGCACCCCGCGGAGACCGTTCGTGGCCCGCCCCCACATGAGCCGCCAGGAACTCCCTACCTGGCGAACGAACTCCTAAAGCGGGTGTCGCAGGTTCGAATCCTGCCGGGGGCACCATGCCTGACCAGGCACGATGCACCAGAAAGGCCCCTCGGAAGTGATCTCCGAGGGGCTTTTTGGCCTTGCATGGGAACGGATGGGAACGGGCCGTCGGGCAACCTCTCGCGCTGGAGCCCTGAGCGATTGCCCCCTTCATCCCCTTTCGCGCACAGCCGTCAGTAGACCCCGTCCACATCTGCGCCCTCGAGCACGACCAGGACCCCGCGGTCGTCCTCTGAAACGTCCTCTCCGACCGCCTGCCGACGTCACACGCGCCACCGCCCGCAATGGACGACCCGAGCCGACGACTTAGCGATCTCTGGCGGCGTTGGTGCTCGCCGTGCGTCAGGCAACCCGGAGGCGCCGGTGGTCGGCGAGGCCGCCGGCGGCCCACAACGGGACCAGGCGCGGGAGTTCGCTGAGCGGGCAACGCCGCGTCGACCTGCATGTCGTCGAGATACACGTGGTCAGCCGGCGCAGCCTTCGGCAGGGGCACGCCGACAGCCGGGTTGACCGCCGAATGACGAGCTTTGACCCCGTAGCCGAGCCGCTCGACAGCTTCTGATCCGTGGCCGTCGGCCACCCGCTCGCCGCCGTTGCCGCCCGGCAGCTGCCGACGCGCACCGCCGGCGTCCCGCTGCGGGCGCAGCTGAAGAACCTCTACGGCACCGGCCCCGCGACGCCTGCGGCATCATCGGCGTCTTCACCATCCCCGCCGACCTCGCCGCCTTGCTCCGGTACATGCTCGCTCCTGCCGTGTCCCAGTTCCGAGCCGGTTTCGGTAACCCCGCACGACGAGGGCCACGACGACCGACACGTTCCCTACCGGTGGTGACGGACATGACCAGAGCACCCATACAGCGGTGTCGCGGAGGCGCCGTTGCGTCGGCCGTGCGGCCGGATTCTCGTTCTCGTACGAGACCGACGGGCACCGGCGTCTTACGCGACCTCGAAGGCCGAGGCACCAGTGGAGTGCGCCGTGAAGGGGATGGCGGCATCGTGGAGGACGTGAAGCCCGGCGAAAAGCACGAGTGGCGGCTGTCGGCGGCGGAACCGGGACTGTGGCAGCGGGTCGTCGAGCAGCTGAGCTCGGCGGTGACCGTGATCGACCCAGCGGGGCGGATCGTCGCGGTCAACCCGGCCGCCGAACGGCTGCTGGGGCGCGCAGCAGCGGTGATGGACGGGCAGGACCTGCACGACCTGTGCCATCGGGATCCGGGAGGCGCCCGGATCCCACGCCAGCACTGCCCACTGCTGCAGGCACTGGCCGAGGGGCGTCCGGCGCGCGGGGACGACGACAGGTGCCTGCGGGGTGACGGACGGCTGATCCCGATCTCCTGGTCGGCCACTCCTCTGACGCAGGACGGTGTCTCCCTGGGCATGGTCGTGCTCACCATCGAGACCGCGGCGGACCACCGCGCCCACAGAGAGCGCGCGGAACGTGCCGAGCGGGCGGAACGAGCCGCTCGCACGACCGCTCTGGAGAGCCGCGCCGAGCGGTTGACGCTCGTCGCGGAGCTCACCGAGGTGCTCGGTCAGACCCTGGAGGTGGACGAGGCCCTCGCCCGGTTGAGCCGGCTCCTGGTCCCCCGTTTCGCCGACTTCGCGGCGGTGGACCTGCGGGTCGGCTCCCGTCAGGTGCACCGGGTGGCGGTGACCGGACCGGAGGGCCGCGACGCCGGGCAGGAGGACTGGCGCGGACACCTTCCGCCGTCGGCCGGGGAAGCGGCCCACTCGGCCCTGGTACAGGTGCTGAACGGAGGCGGTCCCGTCCTGCGGGACCGTTCCGGCATGGAGGCACCGCCCGACTCCCCGTTGGCCGCCGTCCACCACGCCTTCCTCGAAGCGACCGGCGCGACATCGGTCATCACGGTGCCGTTGAGCGCCGGCCAGCGGGTCACCGGCGCCCTGACACTGGTGCGCAGCGACCCGGCACGGCCCTTCGACACCGGCGACCTGGACGTGGCGAGCGACATCGGCCGCCGGGTCGGCCCGGTCATCGACAACGCCCGCCGATTCGGCCGACAGCGCGAGGTCGCCGAGGCCATGCAACGCAACCTCCTGCCCCCGCTGCCCATGCACGGCCGCATCCAGCTGGCCGCCCGGTACCAGCCCGCTCCAGCCGGCTCGCAGGTCGGTGGCGACTGGTACGACGCGTTCACGCTGAGGGACGGCACGCTCGCCCTGGTCATCGGCGATGTCGTGGGCCACGATCTGACCGCCGCAGCCGGCATGGCGCAGTTGCACGGCATCCTGCGCTCCCTCGCCTGGGACCACACCGGGCCGACCGGTGCCGTCGTGGACCGACTCGACGATGCCATGCACGCCATCACGGCCGTGTCGATGGCCACCCTCGTCCTCGCCCGGGTGGACGGCCCGGACACCGGCCCCTACACACTGCACTGGACCAGTGCCGGGCACCCGCCGCCCCTGCTGCTGACCCCCGACGGGAACGCGCAGTACCTCGAAGCCGGGCAGGGACTGATCCTCGGAACCCACCTGGGCGGCATTCATCGGCCGAGCGCCGCCCACGCCTTGCCGCCGGGGTCCACGCTCCTGCTCTACACCGACGGCCTGATCGAGGTTCCCGGCAGCGACCTGGACACCGGGCTCGGCCGACTGCGCCGCCATGCCCTCGCTCTCGCGCACCAACCGCTGGACACCCTCTGCGACCGGTTGTCCGCCCGGGTACCCCCCGGCAGCACCGACGACATCGCCCTCCTCGCCCTGCGCCTGCCCATGCCCTGAACCGGGCGGAGGCGTGATCGACGCCGGAGGTGCTCCCGTTCCCGGAGCCAGTACCAAGACGCGGAACGGGCCGGGCAGGGTGGCCGTAAGGGCCGTCTCCGGCTGCTCTTCCGCTGCACGGTCCTGGGAGGGACGAACTGCCGACGCACGCCCGGCCACGCCGACCTGGGACGCAGGCCGACGAGCCTGCCCCCGATCGGTGAAGTTCTCCAGTACGACGGCAGGTCACGCGCTGTTTGCGGGTTGGAAGGCCGAGGATGCGGCACCCGGCCTGTGAGCGGGCCGAACGCGAACTGCGTCCCGCAGGGGTCAACGGTTCGGCAATGAGCCGCAAGCCGCACGAGGCCGGTGCGACCCACTCAGCGACCTCTGTAGGGGATCCCGAGGTCGACACTGGTGCCTGCTTTGGGTTTCCGGCCCGTACCTCCCGGTCGGTCGGACTGAGCGAGAGGACAAAGATCGTGCAGGGATTCGGTGGTCATCGTGCCGAACCTGTCCCGGGCCGTGGGAACGGCCCGGGAGGTGTCACTCGGCCTCTACGGCGCCGCGCGCCGAGGACGAGACCAGCCCTGTCACCGGTGTACGAAGTACCCTCGGCCTCCCCGCCGTACTCCTGGCACCCTCGGCGCAGCCGCTTCCGGTTGCGGGCGGCGTACGGTTGGAGTACCGAGGGTTTCACGCATTCCGGCCGCCACGCCGGATCGTCCTCGGCGAGAGTGGAATCCGGGCCGCCCCAGTGGTCGGCGCGGAGACGGGTCGGCATCATGTGCGCCGCGGTCGAAGCAACTCCGCGCAAGCTCTGCATCGCTGCGTCGGCACCACATACCCGTACCGGCCCGGGCCCCTGCCGAGGGGAGGCGTGATGGCCCTTTCCCGGCTGGACATCCATCGGCGGAACCGAGGGGAGCGGACGCTCGTCACGCTTGCCGGTGACATCGGACCGGCCACGACACCGCTGCTGCGGGCCGCATTGGAGCAGTGTCTGCTGGACGGCGTCACTGTCATCGACATCGACCTGACCACGGTCGGCTCCTGCGACGCCAGAGGCTTGGACGTCTTCCTGTCGGCGTCACGGCGCGCTGGCCGGGTACACGCCTCCCTGCTGTTGCACCACCCGTGCGCGCAGATCACCCAGCTCCTCGCAGTCACCGGAACTGCTCCGCTGCTTCTTGCGGCCCCCGGGGGTCCCGTGCCGGCCGCCGTGCTCGGCGACCTCACGAGGACCGGGACGCGGGCGCCTGAGGAGCCCCCTCGTCGGTCGGAACAGCCGGTCCTCAAGGACGGGATCCGCCTTCGCCGGCTGACCCGTTGGCAGGCCGAGGATGTGCGCGAGGACATCGCTGACCTGGCCGCGGAGTCTGTCGCGGGTACCGCCGGCGAGGCGTGCCACAACCGTGGAGACCTCCTGCGCTGCCTGGCGGTCAGTGCCCACCACCCCGGCTTCGCGCTGCTGCTCGCCGAGACGACGGTGCTGGTCGGTTGCGCCTTCGGTTTTCCGGTGGGCCCTGACAGTTCCGGGCGCCGGGGGTTCGACGCAACGCTCCAGGAGAGCATCCAACGGCTCACTTCCCACGCCCGGTTCGTGGTCCTCACCCAGGTCGTGGCCCATCCGCACGCTCAGCACCGCGACATCGCCCGTCGTCTGCAGCAGCGTCTGCTCACGGTCCTGCACTCCTCCCTTGGAGTCGCCCTGCTGCATCCTGCCGACCGGGCGGGACAAGCCGCATTCTCGAACTGGGGCTGGCAGAACATGGGAGAGGTCGTCGGGCTGCCCGGTCCTGTCGCCCCCTGCGTGTTGATCCTGCTTGTGGAAGGGCTGTCCCCGGAAGGCCGATGAGAGGGGCGATGGGCCGGCGGCCGTTCCGGCCGGTGGGATCACTCTGGCGAAGCGTTCGGGGCGGCGTCGAGCGCTCAGTGGCAAACTGCGGTACTCATTCGCAATGAGCTGCGCGAACATCGTGCTCAGAATGGCCACCTGAAGTGCGCCTCGTCCTCCCGCGCGAGATCGCCGCCCTCGAAGCCGAACGCTGCGGCCCCTACCACAACGCCTTGGGCCTGTGGACCAGCTGCAGCCTCCGCGGCCGGGTCGAGCGCCGCTGCGTGGCCGACGACCCCGACAGCCTGTGCTCAGCGGCCATGAGAGGCCCGCGCAGACGGCCAAGGGCCCCGACCCCTGATGGGGGCGGGGCCCTTGTCGTCCCCAAAGGGTCTGCGGTGCTCACCGCTTCGACCCCCGCAGCCGACCTCGGGCGACTCCCCGGCCCCCGTTCCCAGGGCCTCGTGGGGCCCTCATGGGAAACCGCCCAGGTCTTGCCGTAGGCGAACTTGCGGGCGCGGGTGCCGTCCGGCTGGAGCACGTAGACCGCGCACTGGAAGCGGCCGTCCTTGCGCTTGGTAATGGTCCCGGCGCCGTTCGGGTTGCGCTTGCGCTGACCAGCCATCAGGCAGCCTCCTCCATCTGGCCGAGGACGAAGTCCCGGACCGCGGCAACGGGGATCCGCCGGGCGCCGTCGATCTTGATCAAGGCACCCGCCGCGCACGGCGCGGCGCGCGCGGCCCGTCGCCCGGGCCTGCGCTCCTGTCTACGCCCCGCTCCAGCCCGGCCGCCGTCCGCACGCCTACGGCTCGGGTTGACGGGGAGACCGTCGGTGGCTCGGACTGCTACTCAGCTCGCGTCAAAGCGATGCCTCCGGCGGGGGCGCTCAAACTCCGGGATGGAAGGGGCGCCGTCCGCGAGTGCCGGCGCGCTGTGGTCCGGCCAGGTAGATCGTGGCTGTCTTCTCGTAGCGGGTGGCGATGCCGCGCCATTGCTCGAGGCGGTTGATGCACCGTTCGACGGTGTTGCGCCGCTTGTAAATCTCACGGTCGAAGGCGGGCGGCCTGGCGCCCTGGCTGCCTCAACGCAGCCTGTGGCCGCGCTGGTCCGCCGGGACGGGAATCACGGCGCGGATGCCGCGTCTGCGCAGGTGGTCACGGATCGCGCGGGAGGAATACGCCTTGTCGGCCAAGACCACGTCCGGCCTGGTGCGGGGCCGACCGCGGCGACGGGGAACGTGCAGACGGGCAATGACGTCTGTGAAGGCCGGAGCATCGCCGGCCTGCCCGGCGGTGAGAACGAATGCCAACGGACGGCAGCGACCGTCCGCGGCGAGGTGGACCTTCGTGGTCAGTCCGCCACGGGACCGGCCGACGGCATGGTCGGCCGGCTCGCCGGCCGGGGCCCCTTTTTGCGGGCCCCGGCCGCGTGCTGGTGGGCACGCACGATCGTGGAATCCACCGAGACCGCCCAGTCGAGGTTCTCGTCGGCGTCGGCCTGAGCCATCAGCGCGGTGAAAACCCGCTCCCAGGTGCTGTCGACGGCCCACATCCGCAGCCGGTTATAGACACCTCGCCAGTTGCCGTACCGCTCCGGCAGATGGACCCACTGCGTTCCGGTCGGCGTCCGGTCCGGGAGCGACGGCTCGATCCGCGCCCACTGCGCATCTGTTAGCGGCGCACCCGGACCAACGACCGACCAATCCAAACGAAACTGCCTAGGGGCGCTGCTTCAAGCGGTCGACGATCGCCCAGTCCGCCACGTGCGACAGCTGGATGTACGTGTTCTTCCCGGAACGCGAAGTCCGCTCGTCGCGGAAGCCCAGGAATTCATACGACTCTGGGTCGAAGATGAGGTACTTGTCCTTCTCGGACGCGCGCTTCGGGTAGGAGATCCCCACCCCGGTGCGCCCGGCTGAGTCTTTCATCCCCGGGGTTGCCTTGACCCCGGGCACCAGGGCCAGCGCCTCGTACGCGGCGGGGCGCAGTCCCTCGGGCAGCACCGGCCACTTCAAGAGCTCGCCGAGCATGAAGTAGGCCTCGTACCAGTCCCACGCGGTGAAGGCGTCGATCGACTTGTCGGACGTGCCGACGCCGATGATGCCCTGGATGAGCTTCTCCGGGTCGGTGGGCAGCTTCTTCAGCTTGCTCCACTCCCGAGGCGGCCACACGCCCTCGTTCTTCCCCATGGGCTCCTCCCAGATCACCCGGCCGAGCTCCATGGTCAAAGATCGCTTGGAGCCGTCCACCGAGTCCCAGTTCAAGTCCACATAGGTCTTGACCGCGCCGGTCTTCCGCTCCGTCTCCTTGATGATCCGCTTCGAGTAGATGAACTGGTCGTCGCGCGGCGCCACGGGCTTCTCGTGCTTACTCGCCCGCGCTGCCGCTCCGTTCAGCACGGTCACGGCGGCGGCGTTGCGCATCTGCGGAGCGTTCGTGCCCGCGCGGTCGGTGCGGCCGCCCTCGTCGGCGCCGTCCTCGGTGATCAGTACCGCCGCGCCCGTAACCGCCACGGTGACCACCGCGGCTGTCGCGAGGCGCAGCGCGTGGCGGCGGCTGGGTGCGGCGTCGGGGTGTCGCTCCGTGCGCGTAATCGTGTTGAGCAGTCGGTGGCGGGCCTGCGCTCGGGTCGGTTCGGTGAGCGGGGACGCGTCCGCGTTCCAGTCCCGCAGGAGTTCGAGTTCGTCAGTCATGGCCGGATACCTCTCGCAGTGTCGTCGGATCGGATCCGCCCAACGCTTCGCGTAGCTTGCTGCGAGCCCTATGCAGCCGTGATCTGACCGTGCCGATGGGGACACCGAGGGCCTGGGCCACCTCCTCGTAGCCGAGACCGCCCCACGCCACCAGCAGCAGCACGTCCCGGTGCCGCGCGGGCAGTGCGGCCAGTGCTGCCGCCAGCTCACGGCGTACGGCCTGTGCCCCTACCCGGGCCGCAGCCCGGTCGGCCAGCGGCTCCTCGTGGTCGGCGGGAGCCGGGATGCGGGCCAGGGCCTTGAACCGGCGGGCCTCGGCCCGACGGTGCCGGCTGACCAGGTTGGTCGCTATGCCGAGCAGCCAGGGCCGGGCGTCGTCGCCCGTGGCCCGCGCGGGGTCGTACCGGTGCCGCTGCTGGAAAGCAGTGGTGAAGGTCTCCGCCATGAGGTCGTCGGCCGGTTCGCCGCCGAGCCTACGGGCCAGATAACGGTGTACCGCATCCGCGTGCCGGTCGAAGAGCACGGCGAATGCCTCGGGTTCATCCCGGGACCGCGCAATTACCGAGGCATCTCTCTCCGCCCCCGTGCGGATGCCTGGCTCGACGGTCATCGGGGCTCCTCTCGTCTTGGGGGAACGCTTCGAAGGCTTGGGCTTTCATCTCTCCTTCGCCCGTCGCCCCGGGCGAGTTCCCTCGGGGCCGCTGGCTGCTGGTCCAAAGATCCGAAAGAGAGGCCCTAGTCGGGTAGGCATCAAGCGCCGACTGTGTGCGCGGCCTACGCACGAAGATCAAGCCCTGGCGGACACCATAGGTCTGACCTGCGGAAATGCGCGCGCCGCACGGGGGCCTCCGGTGCCGTTGCGGTGCCGGCTCGATCAAGGGGCACGCACAGGATCGATCGGGCCAGCAAACGAAGCAGCAGGGGGGAGTCCGGGGCATTGTCCCGGACTCCCCCCTGTGAGTGTTGAAGGGAATGCTGTCGCCGACAACCTTCGTTGCCGACCATCCCCCTTCAGGAACAGTGAGGTTCGCTCGCGGTGAGGAGGTAACCGCGGCTGATCGCTACGCGGAGCACGTCCCGCAGAGATCCAGTCAGCTTGTCCGCCAGGAGGCGCACATCCTCGGAGGCCGAGTCTTCGTCACCGAGGGTTTCCGAGGCCTGGTCCAACAGTTCGGCCGCCCTCCCGAGTTGCACCGCCTCGATGTTGTCCGCCAGGCGGGAGAGGTGACCGCTTGCGCGCTCCACCTGGACGCCAGGGACCACGCCTGCTCCACGGTGTGTGGGTCGACGGCGTACGGGATGGGAGCCGGGGTGAGTGGTGGGTGAGGCAGGGGGTCAGGCCGGTCGGAGGACCTGGACCTCGTGGCGGGCGAGCGGCACCTGTAGTTCCCACCTAGGGTTGAACAAAGCGGATCAAACGAAGTGGATCTCCGCTACAGGTAGCGACGTAGCGACAGAGGAGGCACGCATGGCCGGAAAAGCCAGCATCGTGCTGGCCCACGGCTTGTGGGCCGATGGCTCGTGCTTCGCAAAGCTCATCCCCGCACTCCAGGCCGAGGGTCGCGAGGTCTTCGCGTCGCAGCATGGACTTGACTCGCTCGCAGGCGACGTCGACTGCGTAACCCGCGCGATCAACCACGTGCCCGGCCCGGTCGTGCTCGTGGGCCACTCCTACGGCGGCACGCTGATCACCAAGGCGGGCGTGCACGACCGGGTGGGCGCCCTGGTGTACATCTGCGCGCTTGCCCCGGACGACGACGAGACCTCGCAGCAGCACCTGGCCGCGTTTCCCAGCTCGCCGGTTTTCGAGCACCTTGAGGTCGCCGACAACCGCATCTACCTCAAGGAGTCGGGCATCGGCGACTTCTGTGGCGACCTGCCACTGGAGGAACAAAAGCTCGTGCTGGCGACCGCTAGCCCGCCGATCGCGGACCTCTTCGACCAGCAGGTACCCGGCAATGCCTGGCGAGCGAAGCCGAGCTGGTACATCGTGGGCACCCAGGACCGCACGGTGAACCCGGACCGGGAGCGCGCTTCCGCCGAACGGATGAAGGCCACGACCGTCAGCCTCGACAGCAGCCACGTCCCGATGCTCTCTCAGCCCAACGCTGTCCTCGAGGTCATCCGCAACGCTGCGAAGACCCTGGAGTAGGGCCGAGGACCGCGGGGCACGCCGCCTTTGGGCATCCGTGCGCGTCGCCGCCGGCCGCGATCCGATGTGAGTCGGGATCGCTAGGTGGTATGAACACTCACGCCTCTTCCGCGGGAATGGCCGGCCGTGCCGCGTAGCGGGTGCGCATCGCGTCGCTGGCTGCGGGGCCTGCGGTGAAGACGTAGGCGGCGCTGTCGTCGAGTCGGCGGCCGGTTTTGGCGTCGACGACGACGGGCTCGACTTCCTCGCCTGTGTGCGCGTCGACGAGGATCATGCTGCGGGGGCTCCGTTGTCGCGGTTGGCTCGATGTGGCCGGTATGGGCCGTGGTGCCGGTGCCCGCGGGAGTGGTGTGTCACCACTCGATGGCGCGTCCGTCGACGGTCGTTCCGGGGTAGAGGTGTTCGGCAGTCAGGGCCAGGATGGTGGGATTGATGCGGTCCAGGTGACGCAGCAGCATCAAGTCGGCGAACTCCTTGGCGTGGCGGGCGACGGCGGCCACTTCCTCGGTGTCCTGCAGGTACTTGCGGGTCTCGTCCAGGTGGCGGGGGTCGTCGTCGTTGGCGGGGTTCTTGTGTCCGGCGACGACGGCGCGAGGGTGGACCGCGGCTATCTTGTCGATGGCGGCGATCCAGTCCGCGCGCCGCTCGGGCAGCGGCCGGGCCTTCTCGCCGCCGGCGAGGTAGGGGTGGACGCCGTTGTAGACGATGTCGCCCGCGACGACGAGGCCGATGGACGGCACGTGCACGAACGTGGTGTCCGGTCCGTCGCTGTCGCCGGCCTCGACGAACCGGACCTCCTCGCCCTCCAGGAGGAAGGTGTAGTCGTCGATCACCTCGGGCAGCACGATGCCCTTGACGATCTGGCCGGGAAACTGGCTGTTCCAGAACGCCATACGCTCTCCGGCGGCGAACTCCGCCAGGGCCACGGTGCCCTCGGTGGCGATCATCCGCGCGTCAGGAAAGTGCTTGGCGACCTCGGAGAAACCGAACCAGTGATCGCCGTGGCCGTGAGTGGCGTACATGGCGACCAGGTTCTTGCCCGAGGCCAGCACCCACTCGGCCACCTGCCGGGACTGCTCCTCCAGGTGCGGGGCGTCGATCAGGATGGCGTCCCGCTCCCCGTGGATGAGGGTCGCCGACATCGGGGACCAGGCCGGCAGCGGCCGGACCGAGGAACCATCGGGCAGGACCGCCCGGGGAGGAAGGGTGACGAGGACGTCGTATTCGAGGGCCATGGTTGTCTGCTTTCTGAGCTTTCGATGCTTAGTTCTTATGTTTGCCTGGAACACCCGAAATGCTCCCGGCCGGGACCGGCGACCTTGTCGTCGCCGAGTCTGTGGGGCGCACGTGATGCGTCCACCGGCGCGCGCCGTGTGTCGAGGCTGCGCGCGTTTTCGCACCCACCCTGTGGCACCGTCCGGTGTCAGGACCGTGCGGCTCTCGCGGTCACCGGGGCCGGAGCCGGTTCGGCAGCAGGCTGGTGGCGGCGGATGATCAGGTGTGTGATCTCGGCCGCGCTGAAGGCAAGGACGATCAGTGCGGCGCCGATGGGGCCGAGCCAGTGCACGCCGGCCCAGTTCAGCGCGCCCTGGCCGACGACGGGGGCGATGGACACCCCGACGTAGAGCGTCGCGGAGTGGAGGCCCGTCAACATCGGGGCAGCCGCCGGCATCGCACCGATCAGGCGGTGGGTCTGCGGCGTGATGAATCCCCAGCCGCACAGGCCCCAGACGATCAGCGCGGCGACGGCTGTGCCGATGTGCGCACTGGACCATGGCATCAGCACGAAGTCGATGGCGAGCACCACGAGGGCGGTGTTGATGATCCGGCGGGCGCCGAGCCGGTCGACCAGGTGCCCCGAACCGAGCGTGCCGATCGTCGAGGCCACACCCCACACAAACAGCAGGACCGAGAGCGTGATGCCGCTGCCGCCGGTCGCGCGGTCCAGGCCGTCCGCGATGTAGGAGTAGACGATGTACAGGCCGGTGAACAACAGGAGTGTCGTCAGCAGGCCCATGCCGACACGGCGGTCGCCGAGCGGCGCGAGCCGCGTCCGCAGCGGGACCAGCGGCGGGTTGGGGATCTTGGGCAGCAGAAGCGCGATGGCCAGCGCCGCAACAGCCCCGAGAGCGGAGACGAACACCATGGTGATGCGCCAGTCACCGGTCAGACTGCCGATGGCCGTGCCGATGGGGGCACCGAGCGCGGTCGCCGCGCTGAGACCGGCCATCACCGTGGAGATCGCACGCCCCCGGCGCTCCGGCGGAGCGAGCGCGGCTGCCGCAGCTATCGCGGTCGGGGTCACCATCGAGCCGCCGAGCCCGGCCAGCGCCCGTGCGAACAGAGCGATGCCGAAGCTCGGAACAAATGCGGTCAAAAGGTTGCCCACGATGAAGATGCCGAGTCCGGTGAGGAACAACGTGCGCCGCGGCCAGCGCGTGGTGAGTGCCGCCATGACGGGGCCGAGGACGGCGTAGGTGAAGGCGTAGGCCGTGATCAGCCATCCGGCGGTTCCGATGCCAACGCCCAAAGAGTGCCCGGCGTCGGGCAGGATGCCGGCGATGACGAAGCTGTCCGTGCCGATGGCGAAGAGCGCCGCAGTCAGTACGAGGAGCGATCGGTACACGTGGGGTCCTCCTGATGATGTAACCATGTCTGTTACATCACTGTTTTAAAAGAGAGGCCGATCCGAAGATCGGCCGGAAATGAACCGGATATCACCGAGCGGGCGCGCTTCAGGCGACGGCGATCGTCTTCTTTAGGACGTCGGCGATGGTGATCGTCGCCAACTCTTCCTTCATCGCTTCCTCGGCGCGGCCGTACACGCCTTGCAACACCGGCGGGAGACCCAGGCCGACGGGACACTCCTGACTAGGGAGGGTCGAATGCAGCGCGATGAGGGGCTCGGGTTCGACGGCTTCGTAAACATCGTTCAAGGTGATCGACTCGGGGGGCCGTCCGAGCTTCACACCCGCACCCTGACCGCGCACCGACACGACCAGGCCGGCCTCACGCAGACTGCCGAGGATCCGACGAATCACCACAGGGTTTGTGTTGACACTCGCCGCAATCCTGTCGGAGGTCACAATGCCGCCGGGACGTCGAGGGCAGGTGAGCGCCATCCAGGTCAACGCGTGTATGGCCACGGTCATGCGACTACTCACAGCCATCGGACCCTCCTTCCTCGAACGTCGCGTTGTAACAGGTTCAATTACAACACGGGCGCCTGTCAAGCGCACCGGCAATTCAGCCCACCCAGTCGCGCGCCCTTGAGCAGATGCGGGAGCGCGAGACCTTTGCGGCCGGAAGCCGAGTCCTGTGAACGACAGGCTGGCGCGTCGGCAAGGCCGCGGGTGGCGGTTTCCTCATCTGCGGGATGCACCCTCTGGTCCCACCGCCTCTTCACTCACTGGAGGAATAATGCATCCGTCATAGTACTTATCAGACATTAGAGTCATACTCTAGTCCATACAGTGATTCTCTGGCCTGCCCGCTGGGGCAGCTGAAGGAGGCTGTCGTGCAGAGCGACATCTCGGTGCAGGGCGCCGTGAGAGAACTGCTGACGCAGCTGGAACCGGACCAGATCCTGACCGGCGGCCCCGGCTACCGGGAGGGTGCCCGACTGTGGAACGGCGCCGTGGAGCACCGTCCGGCGTTGATCGTGCGGCCCCGGACCCCCGGCCAGGTGCGTGCCGCTGTCCTGGCTGCTCGGGACAACGGGCTGCCGCTGTCCGTGAGAGGCGGCGGGCATGATTGGGCGGGGCGCTCCCTGCGTTCCGGGGGGCTGGTCATCGACTTGGCGCAGATGCGGCACGTCGCAGTCGACCGACGCACACGGGCCGCCACCCTCCAGGGCGGCGCCACTGCTGAGTACGCGATCGCGGCCGCCGCCTCGCAGGGGCTGTCGGCGGTCACCGGCATGGTGGGTGGTGTCGGTATGGCCGGTCTGACGCTCGCCGGAGGCTACGGTCCGCTCAACGGGCGCGCCGGGCTGGCCCTGGACAACATGCTGGCCGCAGATGTCGTCCTGGCTGACGGGCGCCTAGTCACCGCCGATGACGCGCACCATCCGGAGCTGCACTGGGCCCTGCGCGGCGCGGGCGGCAACTTCGGCGTGGTCACGAGTCTCCGGATAAGGCTGCACGCAGGTTCCCAACTGCTGGCCGGGTTGATCACCTATCCACTGTCCCAGGCAGCGCATGTCTTCGAGCGCCTCGACGCCTTCCTTCCCACCGCACCCGACGACCTGACCGTCCAAAGCGGACTCGTCACCGGCCCGGACGGCACTCCCGTCGTGCTCCTCGCACCCGCCTGGAGCGGTGACCCGGCCCGCGGCGAAGCCGTCGTCAGCCCACTCCAGCAGCTTGGATCGCCCCTTTCGGCGCAGGTCGCACCCATGCCTCTGGCGCAGATGCTGCGCCTGAACGAGGAGTTGGGGCCCGCCGGACGCCACTACGCCCTTGCCACCCGCACCATCGCCGGCTTCACGCCGGGCGTGGTCGCCGCGCTGGCCGAAGCCGCGGCCACCAGCACCTCGCCGCTGAGCGGCATCTCCGTCCACCACTTCCACGGCGCCGCCACCCGCGTGCCTTTGGAGGCGACCGCCTTCGGTCTGCGGCGCGCCCACTTCATGGTGGAGATCGTGGCGGCCTGGCAGCCCGGCGACGGACAGGCCGCAGGGCATCGCGCCTGGGCGGATGCCACCTCCAGCGCCCTTGCACCCCACGCCCTGCCCGGCGGTTACCCCAACCTCCTCGGCCCCGCCGCCCACGACCAGATCGCTCACGCCTACGGCCCCCACACCGGGCGGCTCACGGAGATCAAAGAGCGCTATGACCCCGAGCACGTCTTCGCCGCCACGCCCCTGCCCGCCGCGGGCAACCAGGTCAAACGGGCGCCAGCACACCGATGTCCCAAGGCTCGCGGCGGACAGCAAAGCCGCCGCGAAAGCAGGTGCCGCCCGGTCGTCGACCAACTCTGACACTCCCAACAGGCCGAGGGGTTACGGACCCGCGCCGGCGGGGCCTCCAGCTCGGCGCGATGCGACGGAGCGTCGGCTCCGTGCTGTCGTCAGCGCCGGGGCGGCTGCAGCCGCCCCGGCACGCCGGGCCCCTGCACCGCGGCACATCGGCCCCTTCAAAAACAAATCAGAAACAAAGCGGAGGAAGAAACTGCCATGACGAAGCGGGCACCGGCCGGCCTGGACGGCATCCTGCGAGGCGCGTCCGCAGGCAGCAGAGCAGCACTGGAATCCCTGCTGACCCGCTCCGCAGTGGGGCTGGCGGTCTGGGACACTCACCTGCGCTGCACCTGGGTGAACGAAACTCTGGCACACCAGGACGGCATCCCCGCTACGCAGCGCCTGGGCCGACCGCCCTCCCAGGCACTGAGCGGCGAGGCCGACGTGCTGGAGGCGGTGATGAGGGAGGTCCTTGCCGGCAGCACTCCGGTGATAGGCCGCGAATACCCCGTTCCGACTGCTGGAGACGACGGCCGGCAGCCGAACCTCTCGGTGTCCTTTTTCCGACTCGATGACGATGAGGGCGGGGCACTGGGCGTGTGCTCCCTGGTCAAGGAGATGGCCGGCCGGCAATGGGCCGGCGAGCGGCTGGCCCAGCTCAGCAATGCAAGCACCCGAATCGGCACCACGCTCGATGTGATCCGCACGGCGCAGGAGTTGGCGGATTTCGCCGTGCCGTTCCTGGCCGACCATGCAGCGGTCGATCTGACTGAGGCAGTGCGGCTTGGTGAGAAGCCTCTGGCGCGGCTGGGCCCGATGGACGGGCGCTTCCCCGTCTTCCGCCGCGCGGGACTGGCGTCAATCCATCCGGGAGTACCGGAGTCTTTGTGGGATCGCGGCCAAGTGGTCTACGTGGCCTCGACGTCACCGTTCACTCAAGTCCTGGCCTCGGGCTTGTCGCTGATAGAGCCGACCCTGGGTAATTCCCCGTCGTTGTGGTACAACCTGGACCCGGCGCTGGCGGAGAACATCCGCGAGCACGGGATGCACTCCCTGATGATCGTGCCGATGCACGCCCGCGGCGTCATTCTGGGTGTTGCGGTGTTCGTCCGGATGGACAACCCCGTACCTTTCGACGAGGACGACCTGCTCCTCGCCGAGGAATTGGTCGCCCGGGCAGCCCTGAGCCTGGACAACGCCAATCGCTACACACGCGAGCGCGCCACCGCTCTCGCGCTCCAGCGCAGCCTGCTACCCCGCCACGTGACCGGAGGGTCCGCCCTCGACGTGGTCACCCGCTATCTCCCGGCCGATGTAGAGGAGGGCGTCGGTGGCGACTGGTACGACGTCATCACCCTGCCCGGCGGTCGCGTAGCTCTCGTCGTCGGCGATGTCGTCGGGCACGGGGTGCAGGCCGCGGCCGCGATGGGCCGCCTGCGAATGGCGGTGCAGACCCTCGCCGACCTCGACCACTCCCCTGGCGAACTGCTCACCCATCTCAACAACGTGGTCGGCCGACTGGCTGAAGAGGAATCCGACGACATAGGCCGCTACACCTCCTCGCTGGGCGCGACCTGCCTGTACGCCGTCTACGATCCGGTCACCCAGACCTGCACCATGGCCCGCGCCGGACACCCCCCGCCGGCCATCCTCTTCCCGGACGGCAGCATCACCGTCCCGGACGTCCCCGCCGGGACACCGCTGGGCCTGGCCACGCTGCCGTACGAGGCCACCGAGATACAGCTGCCCGAGCAGAGCGTCATCGCCTTGTTCACCGACGGACTCATCGAAGACCGTCGCTACGACATCGATGCCGGAATGGAACGCCTGATCACTGCCCTCACCCGGCCTGGCCTCTCTCTGGAGGATTTGTCCTCCGTGATGATCGACACCCTGCCGGTCGACTCTCCGTCCGACGACGTCACACTCGTCCTGGCCCGCACACGCTCACTGAACCCCGCCCACACTGCCGCATGGGAACTGGCCACCGATCCGGCCGCCGTCAGTACAGCGCGATCCCTGGTGGTTGGCCAGCTGGCAAGCTGGGGACTGCAGAAACTGGCCACGAGCACCGAACTCATCGTCAGCGAACTGGTCACCAACGCCGTCCTCCACGCCACCGGCCCCATCCGCTTGCGCCTGATCCGCCACGAGGTGCTGGTCTGCGAGGTCGCCGACCACAGCAGCATCGCACCGCGCCTGCACCAGGCCCATCTCCACGACGAGGGTGGCCGCGGCCTCTTCCTCGTCGCTCAACTCGCCCACCGCTGGGGCACCCGCCAGATCCCGGACGGCAAACTCGTCTGGGCCGAGCAGACCCTTCCCACCAGCGCGTAAAGGGCATCCGACACCGGCGATACCGGCCTCATCCGCGGCTCCTGGCCTCCTGCCCGACGGCATAGAAGCGCAACTGCACGCCCACAACGTCCACCGCGCCGGAAGAAACCGCACCACCATCAAGTGATCCGCCCCAGCCTGCACAGCCTTGCCGACTGCTGCCGACTGCAGCGGTCGCCGCGGCGAGGCGCGTCGGCCCGGTCAGGCCTTGAGCAGAGCGCTGCAACAGGCGTCCAGGAGCCACTGTTCGGCTTGGGCGTATGTCCACCCGTTGTCCTCAACAAGGGTGAAGAACCCGGAGTAGCCGAAGTAGAACCAGAGGATGTCCAAGGCCTTGTCGGCGTCGATGCCCTCCCGGAGGGCGCCCAGGTCGGCGAGACGCTGCGCGACGAAGGCCGTGCCCCCGCGGTAGCGGGCGGTTGCGGTGGCGAGGGCTTCGGACGCTGTCTCGTCATGGGGTGCGGCGGCGAGCACCACGTGCATGATGTCGCCGTAGTCCTGCCGCATGCTCCGAGTGAGCGCGGCGACGGCGCGCAGGATTTCTGCGGGGTCGTCGAGTTCCCCGATTCGTCTCCGGGCCTGGTCGACCACAGGGGCGTCCGACCAGTCGTCGATGAGGGTGCGCAGCAGCCCCTGCTTCCCGCCGCCCACCGAGTACACCGTTGCGGGGGAGACCCGGGCTACTTCGGCGATGTCGTCCACCCGGGTCGCGAAGTAGCCCTTCTCGAAGAACAGGCGCCGGGCCGCGTCGACGATGGCCTTGCGTGTTGCCTCGGCGTACTCCGCCCGTCTGCTGGAGCGTCCCTGGGTGACCGGCTTGCCTGCGGCATCCGTCTTCTGGTTCACAACACCGCCCCATCTGCTGGAGGAATACTCCACCCAATATATCCCTTATCGGACATTAGAGGTACGCTCTAGTCAATCCAGTGTTTCTCTGACCCGCTCAAGCCCGACCCCAACCCGGGAGGACGGCATGCCTGGTTCAGCCCCACACTCAGCCAGCACCCCTCCAAACACCGACGCCGCCACCAGCACTTCCGTGTCGCCCGAAACCGACAGCACCCTGTGCATCGACCGCTCTTGGACGTCCTGGTACGGGGCCCACGGCGGATACGTCGCCGCCCTCGCCCTCGCCGCCATGCGCGAGCACCTGGCCGGACGGAGCGCGGAAGCGGATCCGGTCCGCACCATGGGCGCCCACTTCCTGGCCCCAGTGGACCAGCGCCGGCTGCACTTTACGACCCACGTCCTGCGCGAGGGCCGCCGTACGTCGATGTCCTCGGTCACCGCGGTACAGGGCGGCGCCCCAGTGCTGACCGGCACCGCCGTGTTCGGACGCGGCGGCAGCGGTCCTGCTTACGCCGATCTGCCCGCGCCCCCCGCACCGGACTCCGACGCCTGCCCACAACTCACCCTCCCCCACGCTCTGGCGGCCTACGCTGCCCACCTGGAGATCCACCCGGCCGACGACGCCCGCCCGCTCGGCGGCGGGGAAAAGGCCGAGCTCCTCGCCTGGATACGCTTCGCCGACCGCAGGCCGCTGGATACACAGACGCTGGTGGTCCTTGCCGATGCCCTGCCGCCCGCCCTGTTCGCCCTGTGGACCGTGCCGCGCCCGGTGCCCACTGCGGAACTGACCGTGCATTTCACCGACGCCCTGGACTCCGGCCCTGCCCAGCAATGGGCTCTGGTCCGGATTTGCACCGAGCACGCCGGAAGCGGCTGGGCCATCGAGAACAGCGCCATCTGGTCCACCGACGGCCGGCTGCTCGCTCTCGCCCGCCAGGCACGCGCCGTACGTGAAGGGCTCCACACGCCGCGCGAGACTGGCCCAACCCGCCCTGCACGTACCTCGACAGACCAGGGCACCTTGCCTGGGCACGGTCCCCTGTGACAGCCGGCTGCCCCCACTGCAGGCAGAGGCCGCAACGGCGTGAGACGCCACGGCGGAAACGACGTCTCAGCAAGCCACCACACCGTCTACCGCCAGGCCCGCACACCGGGCAAACAGATCCACACAGGATGGGCAACTGACATGAGGGTGAACGACATCACCGCTCTAGAGCCCCAACTAGCCAACTGCCGAGACTTCTGGCTCGGCTGGGGAGCACAGGACCGGCTCGATGAGTGCCTGACCTACTACCGCAGCGGGCTGCCTTATTCTGCCCTCAACGGGGTGCTGCGCCTGCAGAGCAGCGAGCACATGGGCCACTGGGTCAAGCAAGCGACGAACCGCTTGGCAGGAGTGCCGTGGAGGTGGTGGGTCGGGCCGGACAGCGCCCCCGATGTTCAAGATCGGCTGGCCGACTACGGCGCCGTCAAGGTCGGTTCGGTGCCGATCATGGCCGTCCGGATCGCCCAGCACACCGAGATCAGCCCTCCCCCATCCCTGAAGATCGAAGCGATTGACGGCACCAAGGCCCTCTCCGAGTGGGTGCGGACATACAGCCGGTCCTTCGGGTTCGCTCCACAGCTGCTGGATGACATCGTGCAGTGCGAGGCAGGAAGGACCGACGCCACCAACATCGTCCGAGTCACCGGACGGCTCGACAAAGAGGCGATCGGTACCGCTTGCATGCTCGACGCCCACGGCGTGGCAGGCATCTACGTAGTCACCACCGCTGAAGCTCACCGTCGTCAAGGCATCGGAGCGGCCCTCACCGCAGCCGCGCTAAAGGCCGGACGTGAACGCGGAGCGCGTATAGGCACACTCCAGGCCAGCAGCTTGGGCATTCCGGTCTATCAACACATGGCGTTCCAGACCATCGCCGAATATCAGCTGTTCGAGATCCCAACGTCCTGACCGTGTCGCCGTTCTGGCCGCCAGTGGCGAACCTGTCGGACCCGAGGAATATGTACGAGGGCGTGTCGAAGAACCTCGGGATCAGCCTCTGGACGGTGCGCAACTGGGTGTCAGGGAACGATCGGACGGCGACGGAAGCCCGCACCTGATCCCCTCGAACTGGCCCTTTGCCGTGATCACGGCCGTGGCACAAGGTCCGTCAAGGGTTCACATCACACCGCTCCTTGCAGATCATCAAGTGCCCGCGCGAGCGCGGGCCGACTCGAGAACAGTGAACCCGCTGTTGGGGCGGTCGGCGGAACGGCTGGAGGAAACACCATGACGGACCCTTTGTTGATCACGCTTGCCGATGCCCTGGCGAACCTCATGATCTCCATCGACATGACTGATGACGATGACGTTGACCCGGACGTCTGCGTGCCGTGGTTCGAAGACGTCGCACACAAGCTCAGCCGGCTCTCCGTCGACGACAGGCACAGGCTTGCCCAGGTGATCCGCGAGGTAGCCGGCCGGGAGCCTGATGCCCAGAGACAGGCGGCGCTCCTCGAAACGCCGGACAACCTCGGCCTCGAAGATCCCGATGCCGAATAGGCAGCCCGGGCCCCATCGACCAACGGTACGGTCCAGCCATGTCGAACGATGCGCCCGATCCCTTCAAGGAAGTCATGACGCGAGAGTCCCTCGCCGCCATGATCCACAGCCTCTGCGACGACTTTCGCCGGCGGGGCGAGGAGTGGGAGAACCGCACCGTGGAGGACTACCTCGGCGCGCTCGCCGCATGGATCACGGACTCGCCCGGCTCGTATCGGTACCTCGGCGAAGAGATGCCGCGGGACGGCGACTGGACGTTCTTTGCGCGGGCCCTCAGCGCAGCCGTCGTGTACGAGTAGCCGAAGAGCCGTGCCACTCTCGTGCCAGAACCGGTCACCCCCTCTCAGCACCGAACCTCGCTCCTGACACCGACAGCCGTCGTGCCCATCCGTCCAGGTGACCCGGCCCGAGGCCACTGCCCGAGGCCCCTGGCCGTTGGGTCCCGGCCGGACTGGGTCTATCGTCGGAATCACAGGGCCAGGACGAGGAGGACGGCCGGTGATGCCGCAGGACGAGGCCGTGATCGGCTGCACGGGGAAGGTACTCATCGGAACGCGCGGTTCCACAGGCCCCGGCGAAGTCCTGGTGCGGGTCAGAGGCGGCTCCGAGACCTTCCTCGCCTGGTCGGAGGAGCCCCTGCCGGTCGGCGCGACGGTGCTCGTGATCGAATCACGTGGATGCCGCGAGGTCGGCGTCATCGAGTGGGTGGATCCATTGGACGCGCTCGGCGACAGCGCCGAGGCCGGCTGAGGAGTACAAGCATGTTCGGATACCGCGTCCCCGCTCCCGACGAGGCGATGTTGATCTCGGGGGGCAGGCGGGGACTGGGGGGCGCGCCGTTCCGAGTCGTCACGGGGCACGGGAAGTTCGTGCTGCCGGTCTTCCGGAAGGTCCGGTTCCTTACCCTGTCCATGTGCGAGTCCGAGGTCACCGAGACCTGTGTGACCAGGCAGGGCATCGCATTGCACGTCCGCGCGGTCATCGCCTTCAAGGTCGGCAACGACCACGAGAGCATCATCAACGCGGGCCAGCGGTTCCTCTCCGACCAGGAGCAGATGTCGGTGCTCACCGGCCGGATCTTCGCCGGACACCTGCGGGCCATCATCGGCTCGATGACGGTCGAGGAGATCGTCACCGAGCGGCAGAAGCTCGCCGCCGAGGTGCTGGACACCTCCAAGACCGAGATGGCGAAGATCGGCCTGATCGTCGACTCGCTGCAGATCCAGTCGATCGACGACGGCGACACCGGCTACATCGACGCCATGTCCGCGCCCCACAAGGCCGCCATCCAGCGGCAGGCGCAGATCGCCCAGGCACAGGCCACCCAGGCCGCCGTCGAGGCGGAGCAGGCGGCGGCCCGTAAGCAGGCCGAGTACGCCCGGCAGACCGCCATCGTCAAGGCCGAGTACTCGGCCGAGGTGGACCGCGCCCAGGCACAGGCCGGGCAGGCCGGACCGCTGGCGCAGGCGCACGCTCAGCAGGAGGTGCTCGCCGCCCAGACGGAGCTGGCCCTGCGCCAGGCCAAGCTGCGCCAGCAGCAGCTGGTCGCCGAGGTCGTGAAGCCCGCCGAGGCCGAGGCCGAGCGGGTCAGGATCCTCGCGGCCGCCGAGGCGCAGCGGATGAAGATCCAGGCGGAGGCGGCCGCCTCGTACGACCGGGTCGCGCTCGACCGGATGCTGATCGACCAGCTCCCGCAGATCGTCAAGGAGGCCGCCGGCGGCCTCGCGGGCGCCAACGTCAACGTCCTGAACGGCGCGGACGGCCTCGGCGAGATCGCCGCCGGCCTGGTGTCCCAGGGGCTGACGATCCTCGACTCGGTCCGGCAGAACCTGAACGGCCAGGAGCCCGACGGACGGCGGTCCAAGGAGGAGAGCGAGAACAACCGCCTGCTCCAACTGCCCACCAGCAAGGGAAAGAAGTCGAACGACGGCCCGGTGGACGTCGACTAGGGCCGGCGGCCAGGCGTCTCACGCTTCGACATCCTCCAGGCACCGATCGTTGTGACCCTGAACTCCAGGCTCGGACCCAGGTATGACCCAAGCGCGTGTCACAGGTCCGAATCCTGCCGGAGGCACCAGGGGAAAGGCCCCGGACCGGTCTTGGTCCGGGGCCTTTGACATCAGGGTTTTGCCGGGATGCCGAGTTCGGCGAGCAGTTCGCGCACGCGCTGTTCGATGGCGTCCCGGATCGGTCGTACGGCGTCGACGCCCTGGCCCGCCGGGTCCTCCAACTGCCAGTCCAGGTAGCGCTTTCCGGGGAAGACGGGGCAGGCGTCTCCGCATCCCATCGTGATCACCACGTCGGAGGACTGCACCGCCTCCGTGGTGAGGACCTTCGGGGTCTCGGCGGAGATGTCGATGCCGGCCTCCTTCATCGCTTCCACGACGGCCGGGTTGACGGTGTCGGCGGGGGCGGATCCGGCGGAGCGGACCTCGACCCGGCCGTCGGAGAGGTGGGAGAGGAAGGCGGCACCCATCTGGGAGCGGCCGGCGTTGTGGACGCAGACGAACAGCACCGACGGACGCGGGGAGGGGGAGGGGGAGGGGGTGGTCATGGCAGGTGTCTTCCTCGAAGTGGCTTGCTCGAAGTGGCTTGCTCGAAGTGGCTTGCTTGGAGGGTGAAGTGCGCTCAGGAAGAGGCCAGTTCCGGTTCGCCGTGTGGGGCGGCGATCTCGTGCTCCGCGGGGGCCGGACGTCCGTACACCATGGCCACGGCGCCCAGTCCGAGCACGGCACCGGCCAGTTGGGCCGCGATGAACGGCGCCACGGAGGCGGGTGCGATCCCGGCGAAGGTGTCCGTGAACGCCCGGCCGATGGTCACCGCGGGGTTCGCGAACGACGTGGAGGAGGTGAACCAGTAGGCGGCCCCGATGTAGGACGCCACGGCGGCGGGGGCCACGTGGGCACGGGCGACCCGGTCGAGTCCGAAGACCAGGGCGACGAGGCCCGCGGTCGCGACGATCTCGCCGAGCAGCAGGTGCGGGGCGGACCGGTCGTGGGTGGAGAACCGCACGAGCGGCTCGGCGAACATCGCGTCCGCGAGGATCGCGCCGCCGATCGCCCCGGCGACCTGGGCGGGGACGTACGCGGCCACCTCCCGCAGCGCGGGGCCGGTTCCGGTGCGGCGGCCGAGGGCCCAGGCGGCGAGGGTGACGGCCGGGTTGAAGTGCGCCCCCGAGACCGGCCCCAGCAGAGTGATCAGTACGGCGAGACCGAAGACGGTGGCGAGGGAGTTGGCGAGCAGCTGCACACCGACGTCGTGCGACAGCTCGGTGGCCTGGATCCCCGAGCCCACCACCACCGTCACGAGCAGCGCGGTCCCCACCGCCTCGGCGGCGAGGCGACGGACGAGCGGCGCGGTCACGAGCCGGTTCCCACGGGCTGCGGTGCGGTCAGGAACCCGGCGAGCCGGTCCAGGGCGCCGGGCAGTGCCCAGTAGTAGACCCAGGTCCCACGGCGCTCGCAGTCGATCAGACCGGCCTGGCGCAGCAGCTTGAGGTGGTGGGAGATCGTCGGCTGGGACAGCTCGAAGGCCGGGGTCAGCTCGCACACGCAGACCTCGCCGCCGCCCTCGGCTCGCGCGGCGATCATCGACAGCAGGCGCAGACGGACCGGGTCGCCCAGGGCCTTGAAGACCTTCGCCAGTTCCAGCGCCCGCTTCTCGTCCAGCGGCGCGGAGGCGAGGCCCGGACAGCAGGCGGCGTCCTGCCCGATCACCTCGAGCTCTTGTTTCGACATGCCTCTATGTTGACGTTTTTCGAATCACGCCGCAAGGTTGCATCAACGAACGTCTATACAGGCCGTTCGGAGCGTTGCCATGCCCCGTCTCACCCAGGAGTGACGTCATGAGCGAGCAGTCCACCGACCTGCGCGAAACCGTCCGCCGGCGATACGCCGCGGCGGCGGTGAAGGTCACCGAGGGCGGCACCGCCTGTTGCGGACCCCAGCCCGTCGAGGTCGACGAGAACTTCGGCTCGACTCTCTACGCCGCCGACGAGCGCGACGCCCTGCCCGCCGAGGCGGTCGCCGCCTCCCTCGGCTGCGGCAACCCCACCGCCGTCGCCGAGCTGCGCGAGGGTGAGCGCGTCCTCGACCTCGGTTCCGGCGGCGGCATCGACGTCCTGCTCTCCGCCCGCCGCGTCGGCCCCGCCGGCAAGGCATACGGCCTCGACATGACCGAGGAGATGCTCGCCCTGGCCCTGGCCAACGCCGCGAAGGCGGGCGCGGCCAACGTCGAGTTCCTCAAGGGCACCATCGAGGCGATCCCGCTGCCCGCGGGCACCATCGACGTGGTGATCTCGAACTGCGTGATCAACCTGTCCACCGACAAGTCCGCCGTCTTCGCCGAGACCTTCCGCGTGCTGAGGCCGGGCGGCCGCATCGGGGTCTCCGACGTCGTCGCCGATGACGCCCTCAGCCCCGAACAGCGAGCCGAGCGCGGTGACCACGTCGGCTGCATCGCCGGGGCGCTGTCCTTCGCGGAATACCGTGCGGGCCTGGAAGCGGCGGGATTCACGAACGTCGAGATCACTCCGACCCACTCGGTCGCCGACGGCATGCACTCCGCGATCGTCCGTGCCACGAAGCCGCCCACCACCACCAGGGAGGCCACCGAGACCGCGGGCGTGCCGGCCGACGCCTGCTGCGGCGTCAACTCCTGCTGCACACCGGCGGAGACCTCGACGGACCCGGCACGAACTGTCGCCGAGTTGAAGACGGCATCGGGCTGCGGCTGCCAGGGCTGAGGCATCGCGCCCTTGAAGCAGGACTGAGGCGTCACGCCCTTGAGCAGGACTGAGGCATCACGTCCTTGAGCAGGACTGAGGCATCACGTCCTTGAAGGGCGCGTCCTGACGGGGCACCCGCGCAAGGCGCCCGACCGGGCTTGGCCCGGGGGCAGTGGAGCGGGTAGCGAGGCCACGGTCCCTAGGAGCGTTCGCCGCTTCCGGAAGAGGATCGGCCGCGGCCGGCCCCACCGACGGCTTCATGCGCGGGGCCCTGGGCGGCGGCATGCTGCGTCAGCACCTTCATGATCTCCGAGGCCAGCACATCCGCCAGGGCAGGCGCGAGAGCATCCGCCAGGGCGGTCGCGAGGGTCTGCGCGAAGAACACCCTTTCCAGTTCCGAGGAACGGGAGGGCGGCCGGGACAGGGACGCAACGGCCGCTTCCATCAGGGCCCCCGTCAGCGGGTCCTTTCCGTGCTTGACGCCGATGCCGGTATGCGGAACTCCGGCATCGCGCACAATTTCCTCGAAGACCTCGTCGATGAAGGCCTCCAAGGGATCCCGTTCCGATTGTCCGCCGGACTCAGCTGCCATGGTGGTTCCTCAAGTTCCTCAAGTTCCTCGGGTTTCTCAGTGTTCCTCAAGTCTTTGATTTCCCTAGGCACCTGCCCCCCGATACCGCCGAATGCCAGAATCGGGGGGCAGGGATGTCGCCAGTTCCTAGGAGCGGCGCATCAGCGCGGCAAGGAGGAGGGGGTTCTCGATCAGCGACTCGCCGCCGCGCTCCTCACGACGACGGTGCATCAGCGCGGCAAGGAGCAGCGGATGCTCGATGATCGACTCCTCACCACGCTCCTCACGGCGGTGGCGCATCAGCGCGGCGAGGAGGAGGGGGTGCTCGATGATCGACTCGCCGCCGCGCTCCTCACGACGACGGCGCATCAGCGCGGCGAGGAGCAGCGGATGCCCGATGATCGACTCCTCACCACGCTCCTTACGGCGGCGCATCAGCGCGGCGAGGAGCAGCGGGTGGTCGACGATCGGTTCCTCACCGCTCTCCTCGCGGCGACGCGACAGCGCGGCGAGGAGGAGCGGGTTCTCGATGATCGACTCCTCGCCACGCTCCTCACGACGGGCCAGCAGCGTAGCCAGCAGGAGCGGACCGAAGGCGGATTCCTCGCCGAACTCTTCCTGGCCGACCCCGGCCTTTTCTCGAGTGGGAGTCTCCGTCGTTGCCGTCATGGTTCCCTCTTTCTTTGACGCATGACTCGGCGGAGTGCTCGGCTGTCGAAAGCTTCGCGCTCCGCCCTTCAGCGCCATCGTGGAGGCGCGCGGCAGCGGCCGCATTTCGATCATGTGCCATATGGCCGCGGAATCCCGGGAAACGCGCGCAAGCCGAAAGCGAGGGCCGGGCCATTCACCGGCCGGCTTTCACCCCGTCGGACGCCCTCCGGCTGGAGATCGGCCACCCGGGTGCCTAACGGGTCGTGAAGCCGCCGTTGACGAAGAAGACCTGGCCGTTGGCCCACCAGCCGTCGGTGAGCAGGAACTTCACCCAGGGGACGATGTACTCGATCTTGGTCAGGTCGCCGTTCATCGCCTGGGCCTTGAGGTAGGCCACGGAGTCGTCGGTCTCGGCCGGGTAGAAGAAGCCGGTGTCCATCGGGCCGGGAGCGATGCAGTTGACGGAGATGTTGCGGCCGAACAGCTCCTTGGACAGGGCCCGGGTGAAGTCCTCGACCGGGGCCTTGCTGCCGGCGTAGACGGAGTACAGGCCGGTGTAGCCGGCCAGCAGCGAAGTGACGACGGTGAGGATCTTGCCGCCGTCCTCGATCCGCTTCGCGGCTTCCTTCATGACGAAGAAGGCGGCTTTGGAGTTCACCGCGAACATGCGGTCGTACTCCTCCGGGGTCACCTCGACCAGGGGTTTCTTGATGACCATCCCGGCGGTGTTCACGCTCGCGTGCAACGAGCCGAAGCGGTCGACGACCTCGTCGAAGACCCGCTCGACCTGCTCCGGCCGGGTGAGGTCGCCCTGCAGGGAGAACGCCTCGCCGCCCTTGCCCGTGATCTCGTCGACCACGGCCTGTGCCTTGGCGGCCGAGGAGTCGCTGTTGTAGTGCACGGCGATCCGGGCACCCGCGTCGGCGAGGGTACGGCTGATCAGCGCCCCCAGATTGCGGGAGGCGCCGCCCACGAAGACGGCCTTGCCTTCCAGGGCGTCGGGAACAGCGGATGTCATCGGTGTGCTCCTTTCGCCCCCCTCCGATCCCCTCTCCGGCCGCACCCCCTCGGATCACACCCTTTCGATTCTGAGCCGGGTTGCGGGAAACGGCTCGGTGCGCGGTGCGGCCGAACGGAGTGCCGAGTCGGGGCGGCGCGGTCAGACTGGGGGTACGACCGCACTGTGCCGGCGCGAGAACGGTCGGGTGATCATGAACGAGTCGACGTACCAGGCGTCCGAGTCGGCGTACCAGGCGTCTCTCGAGGTCGACGACGAAGGCGTCGTCGTCGCCTGGAGCACGGCCGCCGAAAAGTTGCTGGGGTACCCCGAGGACCTGGTCCTCGGCCGCAAGGCCACGGACCTTCTCAGCGACGCGCCGACGGGCGACGCGAACGCCGACATCGTGCTGCGGCACCGGGACGGGCACCCCGTCCGCTGCCGGCTGCGGCTGAGCGCCGGGCACACGGCGCGGGGCGGACCACGCTGGAGGGTCGGCCTGTGGCCGGCTGAGGTGCGCGGGGCGGGAACCTCCACCTCGACCGCCACCCCCGCCGACACCTCGACCGCCGACACCTCCGACACCTCCGCCTCCGCCACCTCCGCCGACGTGGACCGCGCGCTCCTGGACGCCCTGTTCACCCGCTCCCCCATCGGCCTGTTCCTCATGGACCCCGACCTGCGCCTGACGCGCTACAACGCCGCCGCCGAGGGCATGCAGGGCACCCGGGTCACCGAGGGGCTGGGGCTGCGGCCCACCGAGGCATGGCCGGACTTCAGCGCCCAGAGGGCCGAACAGGTGATGACCGAGGTGCTGGAGACCGGGCTGCCTGCGCTCGCCTTCGAGAAGCGCGGCCGTCCCCCCGGCGACCCCGAGCACGAGCACGTCTACTCGGCGTCCGCGTTCCGTCTGGAGGGCCCGGACGGCCGCGTCCTCGGCGTCGCCGACCTGGTCACCGACGTGACCGAGCAGCACCGGGCCCAGGAACGGCTCGCCCTCATCGCCGACGCCGGTTCCCGCATCGGCACCACCCTGGACGTGCTGAGTACCGCGGCCGAGCTGGCCGACGTGGTGGTGCCCCGGTTGGCCGACCGCGTGGCCGTGGACCTCCTGGAGCCGGTGCTGACCGGGGAGGAGATACCGGACCGGCCGATCGAGCCCCGCTGGGACCTGCGGCGTGCCGCCTCCCGGTCCATCCAGGCGGACCGTCACGCGGGCGCGTTCGCGATCGGCGAGGTCAGCAGTTACCCGGACGCCGCGCCCGCCGTCCAGGTCCTCAACGGGCACAAGCCGTGCCTCGTGCGCACGGTCGACGAGGACAGCGCGTGGATACGGAGCGACGGGGTCAGGGGACCCCGGATGCGGGCGGAAGGGGTCCACTCGCTGATGGCGGTCCCGCTGCTGGCCCGCGACTCCACGCTGGGCCTGGTCACCTTCTACCGGTGGACCGACCGTGGCTCCTTCGAGGACGCCGACCTCACCGTGGCCCAGGACCTCGCCGCCCGTACCGCCGTCGCGCTGGACAACGCCCACCGCTATGTACGCGAGCGCAACACCGTGCTCACCCTGCAGCGCGGCCTGGTGCCCCACAGCCTCCACGTCCCGCAGGCGGTCCAGGCGGCACACCACTGGGTCCAGTCCGGCGCGGGCGGCGACTGGACCGACGTCATCGCCCTGCCCGGCGCCCGGGTGGCCGTCGTCGCGGGCAGTGTCCCTGGGCGCGGTGTGCGGGCCGCCACCAACGCGGGGCGGCTGCGCACCGCCGTGCACACCCTGGCCTCCCTGGGGCTCGCCCCCGACGAGCTCACGGCCCGCCTCGACGACCTGGTCCGCCAGATGCACGTCGAGACCGCCCAGGACCCCGGCGGCAGCCCCGTCGGCACCACCTGCCTCTACCTGGTCTACGACCCCGTCACCTGCCAGTGCACGGCGGCCACCGCCGGGCCCCCGGGGCTGGCCCTGGCGGTTCCGGACGGCTCGGTGACCTTCCCCGAGATGTCCGCGGGTCCGCCCCTCGGCCGGCCCGGCCCGCCCTTCGCGAAGACCACGATGCGGGTGCCCGAGAACAGCCGGCTGGTCCTGTTCACACCGGGGCTGCTGCAGGCCTTCCGGGGCGAGGACGCTCAGCACGAGGCACATATGCGGCTCACCCGCCTGCTGTCCGCCGCCCACGGCACCCCCCAGGATCTCTGTCTGCGCCTGACCGAGGAACTGGTCCCGCCCGACCCCTGGAACGACGCGGCCGTCCTCGTGGCCTGCACGCGGCCCCTGGATCCCGCGCGCGTCGCCACCTGGGTGCTCCCCGCCGACCCGGAGGCCGTGGCCACGGCCCGTTCGCTCACCGCCCGCCAGCTGACCACCTGGGCCATGGACGACGAGGTGTTCTCCACCGAACTGATCGTCAGCGAGCTGGTCACCAACGCCATCCGGTACGCCAAACCGCCCGTGCAGCTGCGGCTGATCCGCGACCGCACGCTGAGCGTGGAGGTATCCGACGGCAGCAGCGCCGCCCCGCATCTGCGGCACGCCCGTACGACCGACGAGGGCGGCCGCGGGCTGCTGCTGGTCTCGCAGTTCGCCCAGCGCTGGGGAACCCGTTACGAGGACCGCGGCAAGACCATCTGGGCGGAAGAACCCGTGACCGCGGTGGCCTGACCGGGCCTGACGGGCCTGACCTGTGCTGACCGGGCCCGGCGGGCCTGTCCGGTTCCTTGACGAATTCCTGACGCCGCGGACGCATCCGGCACCCCCCGTCGCGGTGTCCTCCCCGTTGTCCGGAACCGGACGGAAGTCGCGTCGGAGAATGGAGTGCCATGGAAGGCACCGTCGTCGCAGTGGTGATCGTGGTCGTGGCCCTGCTGCTCGTGCTGAAGAGCGGGATGCGGGTCGTCAACCAGGTGGAGCGCGGAGTGGTGTTCCGGTGGGGGAAGGCCCTGCCGAGCCACCGGCAGCCCGGCATCACCTTCCTCATTCCGTTCGCCGACCGGATGCGCAAGGTGAACGTGCAGGTCGTGACCATGCCCGTGCCGACCCAGGAGGGCATCACCAAGGACAACGTGTCGGTGAAGGTCGACGCGGTCGTCTACTTCCGGGTGACCGACCCGGTGCGGGCCGCCATCGAGGTGCAGGACTACGTCTTCGCCGTCGGGCAGGTCGCCCAGTCCTCCCTGCGTTCCATCATCGGCAAGAGCGACCTGGACGACCTGCTCAGCGACCGGGAGCGGCTGCACGAGGGGCTGGCCCTGATGATCGACAGCCCGGCCGCGGGCTGGGGCATCCACATCGACCGGGTCGAGATCAAGGATGTGCAGCTCCCGGAGTCGCTGAAGCGGTCCATGTCGCGGCAGGCCGAGGCGGAGCGGGAACGGCGGGCCCGGGTCATCACCGCGGACGGTGAGTTCCAGGCCGCACAGCAGCTCGCCAACGCGTCGCGGATCATGTCGGACACGCCGGAGGCCATGCAGCTCCGGCTGCTGCAGACCGTCGTCGAGGTCGCCGCCGAGAAGAACTCCACGCTGGTGATGCCGTTCCCGGTCGAGCTGCTGCGCTACTTCGACAAGGCCACCCAGAAGATGGACGCGGACATCAGCGCGAAGCAGGTTCCGCAGGCTCAGGAGGGTCAGCAGACTCAGCCGGCCCAGCAGGTCCAGCAGGCTCAGGAGGTCCAGCCGGCTCATGAGGTCCAGCAGGTCCAGCAGCTTCCGGCGCAGCAGCCGCAGCCGGGCGCCGAGCAGCGGTAGCCAGCGCCAGGGTCACTGCCACCGAGGCCGTCGCCATCACCGTCATCGCCGCGGCCGGGGAGGTGAGCTGGGCCACCGAACCGGCCAGCGTCGCGCTCACGCCCTGCAGGGTCAGCATGCCCGCCGAGTGCAGCCCCAGGGCGTGACCGGCGAGTTCGTCGGGGGTCAGGCTCATCAGCCGCTCCTGCTGCACCAGGCTCGCGCCGAACCCGACGGAAGCCGCCGTCACACACACCACCGCCACGGCCAGCGGCGGGTGCGCGGCGAACAGCAGGTACGGCGCCGCCAGCAGCAGGAGCAGCGGGGTCGCGAGCCGGGCGCGCACGGCGGGCGGCAGCAGCCGGCCCACCGTCACGTCCCCGGCGAACATGCCGAGCGCCCCGCACGCGAACAGGGTGCCGGCCGCGCCGGAGTCGTACGACACGTACAGCGACTCGCAGCCGACGACCAGGCCGTTGGGCAGCCACAGGCCCAGGTAGGTGAGGCGGCGCGGGCGGTCCGACCACAGCAGGGCGTTCGTGCGCCAGGTCGCCGCCGGGGAGGGGCGGCCGGTGACCCGGGGCGGGCGGGCGCTCAGGCCCAGGCGCAGGACCAGCGCGGCCGTCAGGTACAGCGCCGCCGCGAGCAGCAGGCAGGCCCGCGGGGAGAGGGCGGCCAGCAGGGCGCCGCCGGTGGCGAACCCGGCGATCTGCATCAGACCGCTCATCATGTTGAACAGCGAACGCCCCGGCAGATAGCCGCCCTTGGCCAGCAGCTCGTTCAGCAGCCCCCAGCGGACCCCGCCGCCCACCGAGGCGACCAGGCCCAGCAGCAGGACGATCGCGAACAGCGCGCCGGTCGGCAGGCCGGGCAGCGCCTGGAGCGCCGTACCGGCCCCGAAGGCCAGCGCGATCACGGTCAGGGCCGTGCGCGGGGGCAGCCGGTCGGCGCCGGAGAGCAGGAAGGTCGCGCCCAGCACCTGGGCCAGCGAGGGGCCGAACATGCTCACCGCCGACAGCAGCGGCGATCCCGTCGCCCGGTACACGAGCGTGCCGAGCGCGAGCCCGCCGACGGTCTGCGCGGCCGTCTGCAGGGCCGCGCCGAGAAAGAGCGGGGTGAACTCCGGGGTGCGGAACAGCGATCGGTATCCGGTCATGCGGGGAGTCTCGGGCGGGGCGCGGAGGGGTCGTTAATGTTTCGCCGTCACGCGAAAGGTCGTGACCAAGGTGGTGTCCGCGGTCGTGACCGAGATCGCGACCGAGGACGTGACCGAGGTCGTACCAAGGTCGTGATCATCGAAGGGGTGGGGGGAGCGCGGGGTCATGGGTTGGTGGCAGCTCAACGCGGACACGCTGGCGCGCAGCCGGTTCGTCGTCTCTCCGCTCGCCGAGACCTTCGCGAGCCTGAAGCAGCTGCACGCGGGCGCCGGGGCGCATCCCGGGGAGCAGGAGTGGCTGCGCGCGCATCTGCCCGGGTACCGGGCGCTGCTCGCGGCCGACCCGGTGACCGCGCGGCTGGTGCGGGCGGGGCTGGGCCGGGAGTGGATCGCCGACTTCCTGACGCCCGCGCCCCGGGGCGGGGAGGATTTCGCCACCGAGGTCGGCCGGGTGCGGGCGGTGGCCCCGGCGGACGCCCGGGCGCACCTGCGCGTCTCCCTCGCCGGGCCGCTGCCGGACATGCTGGACCGGGACGACCTGCCCGAGCGGGCGGCCGCGCTGCTGGAGTGGGTGTGGGAGGAGACCGTACGGCCGTACTGGGAGCGCCGCCGGCGGGTGCTGGAGGCGGACGTGATGGCGCGGACGGCGCGGGTGAGCCGGGGCGGCTGGGCCGGGGTGCTGGACTCACTGCGGCCGGGCGGCACCCGGTGGCTCGGGGACAACCGGCTCCAGATCAACCTGCACGAGTACCCGCCCCGCGAGATCTCGGGCGCCGAACTGGTCTTCGTGCCGGTGACGGCCCAGCGGCACGGCTGGGTGGCCTGGGAGGAACGCGAGCGCTACGCCGTGATCTACCCCTGCACCGGCGTCCTCGCCGGACACGGCGACGACCGCCCGGTGCCCGCGAGCCTGGGCGCGCTGCTCGGCGCCGCCCGGGCCGGGGTGCTCGTCCTGCTCGACTCCCCGCTGAGCACCACCCAGCTGACGGCGGTGACCGGGCAGGGGCTGGGGTCGGTCGGACGTCATCTGAAGGTGCTCCGGGAGGCGGGACTGGTGACCCGATGGCGAGCCGGACGCGAGGTGCTGTACGCGAGGACGGCGGCGGGCGAGGTGGTGGTGGAGGCGGCGGGGCAGCAGCGCCCCGAAGGCGCGCGGGCCGAGTCGCGAGAGGGGGAGCGACCAGCCACGACGGCGGCGCAGCCGACCGACGCCGCGTCCCGGCACTCCCGGCGGAGCGCATAGCATCCCGCTCATGACGACTAACGACCACAACGGCTCCGTGCTGGACGTCGAGATCGGGGCCCTCCAGGGTGGCTCCGCCGATCTGGCGCAGTACGCGGGCAAGACCGTACTCATCGTGAACGTGGCCTCCAAGTGTGGGCTGACCCCGCAGTACTCGGGCCTGGAGCGGCTGCAGGAGCGGTACGCCGGGCAGGGGTTCACCGTGCTCGGGGTGCCCTGCAACCAGTTCCTCGGGCAGGAGCCCGGCACCGCCGAGGAGATCGCCGAGTTCTGCTCGGCGACGTACGGCGTGACCTTCCCGCTGACCGAGAAGGTCGAGGTGAACGGGGAGGGCCGGCACGCGCTGTACGAGCGCCTGGTGGGCTTCGCCGACGCCGAGGGGCACAGCGGTGACATCCGCTGGAACTTCGAGAAGTTCCTGATCGGCCGGGACGGCCAGGTCGCCGCCCGCTTCTCCCCGCAGACCGAGCCGGAGTCCGCCGAGATCGTGGCGGCCATCGAGAGCCGCCTGGGCTAGGGCCTGCCCGCCGCGAGCCCCCGCGGGTTGACCTTGCCCCTGGGGCAGGGCTGAGCGTCCCTGTCACCGGGCGGAAGAAGCCGCCCGGTGACGGAGGATGACACACGTGAACGAGGAGCTGCTCACCATCGGCGCGTTCGCCGCGCGGTCCCGCCTGTCGGCGAAGGCCCTGCGGCTGTACGACCGGCTCGGCCTGCTCGTCCCGGCCCATGTCGACGAGGCCAGCGGCTACCGCTACTACCGCGCCGGCCAGGTCGAACGCGCCCGTCTCGTGGCCCTGCTGCGGCAGCTGGACATGCCGCTGGCCCGGGTCGCGGAGGTGGTCGGGGCCGAGGGCGCCGAGGCGGCCGACCGGCTCGCCGCCTACTGGGCGGACGTGGAGACCCGGCTGGCCGGGCAGCGGACCCTCGCCGCGTACCTCCGTGGACGGCTGTCGGGGAGGAGTTCCGAGATGTACGAGAAGTTCGCGGTCGAGACGGTGGACGTGCCGGCCCAGGTGGTGATCACCGAGTCCCGGCACACGCTGGCGGACGAGCTGCCGACGTGGATCGGCGCCTCGCTGGGCCGGCTGGAGGCGGCGGCCCGGGAGTGCGGGGGCGTCGCCGGGGCGCCGTTCGTCGTCTATCACTCCGAGGTGTCGATGGAGAGCGACGGACCGGCCGAGTCCTGTGTGCCGGTGGCGGACGAGGCGGCGGCCCGGGCCTGGGTGGAGCGGCACGGGGGCCCGTGGGCGACGCGGGTGCGGGTGGAGCCGGCGGCCCGGCTGGCCTACACCCGGATCACCAAGGCACAGGTGGCGCATCCGCAGATCCTCGCCGCGTTCGAGGCGGTGGAGCAGTGGCTGGCGCGGGAGGGGCTGAAGGCCGCCGGGCCCTGCCGGGAGGTGTACTTCGCGGACTGGAACGCGGCCGGGCCCGAGGACCCGGTCTGCGACGTGGCGTTCCCGGTGGCCTGATCCGCCGGACAGGCCCTAGAGAAATGCCGAGCCCTCTCGGCAAGGACGGCGACTGGTCGAGAGGGCTCTGCGGGTCTTGCTTGTGCAGTTGTCGTCGTCGAGGCGACTACGGGGGAGGGTCAGGGAGGGCCCCCTACGCCTTGACCGAGGCCACGAAGGCGTTCCACGCCTCGGCGGGGAACGCCAGGATCGGGCCCTCCACGACCTTGGAGTCGCGGACGGCGAGGTCGGCGGCGGTGGGCGACTTGACCTCGACGCAGGCGCCGTTGCCCGCGGAATAAGAGGACTTCATCCACGTCTCCGAAGCGCCCTGAATCAGTGCCATGTCCACTCCTGTTGCGAGTTGCTGTAGTGCGGTTCACGCCAACCTTGTCGGCTGATTGGCGTGATCGACGCTACCCGGCAACTGCCCCTCCCGGAGGAGTCGTTCACTCAAGCGGATGGCATATTCCAGGTGGGCCTTCCGCTTGAGCGGACGGACGGTGTACGATCCGGCGCCCTCTGCGGGAGGGGCTCAATCGGCGTACTCTTTGGCCACTTTGGAGATGTATTGCCGGGACTGTTCCACATTGAGGGACTGTGCCCGTAGATGCTCGTACATCACGGCGTACTTCTGCACGTCCTGCGCCTTCTCCAGGTACAGGTCGCTGGTGACGCCCTCCAGGTAGACCACGCTGGAGTCGGCCGCGTCGGCGAACTCCAGGATCGCGTACTGGCCGTTGAGCCCCGGGTGGGCGCCCACCTCGAACGGCAGGATCTGCACCGTGACATGGGGCAGCTGGGACATCTCAAGCAGGTGCTCCAGCTGCTCCCGCATCACCAGCCTGCTGCCCACGACGCGCTTGAGCGCCGCCTCGTCCAGCACCACCCACAGCCGCAGGGGCGTGCTCTCGGCGGTGATACGTTCCTGTCGGCGCATGCGCACCTGCACACGCTTCTCGATCTCGGCGGTCGAGGTCTCCGGCAACGCGCCCTGCACCAGGGCCTCCGCGTAGGCGCGGGTCTGCAACAGACCGGTCACCAGCTGGGGTTCGTACACCCGCAGCGACTCGGCGTCGGTCTCCAGGCCGATGTAGACGCTGTACGGGATGTCCCCGAACGTGTGCCACCAGCCCTGCTGCCGCGAGTCCCGGGCCATCTCCATGAGGGAGTCCACGATCCGCTGGTCCTCGACCTCGTACACCCCGCACAGGTCGCGCACGTCACGCTGACTGATGCTTCTGCGGCCGTTCTCCAGCCGGCTGATCTTCGACTGCGACACGAGCAGCCGCTCCGCCACCTCTTCGGCGGTCATGCCCTTGAGCTCACGGAGCCTGCGCAGCTCCTGGCCCAGCCGGCGCCGCCTGACGGTGGGATTGACATTGGACGCCACGGGACGTGCACCTCCGGCTGCTGCCTGTTCCTGACACTTTGCGTATCTGCTGTTGAGCAGACTGCCACCAAGGGGCTTTCTACCGCTGGGAAACGGTGGATATGCGGCGCGTACGCGTCAGTTCGGGCACGGAAAGGACGGAAGCCGGAACGTGGAAGCCGGAAGCCGGAATGCGGTCGAGCGGGGTGGTGGAACCACGAGTCCCACCACCCCGCTCGAACCAGCGGCTCCCGAACCGGTCCTGGTGCCGACGGTGCGGTCGTTCGGTCGTACGGTCGTTCAGTGGACCACGGCGCGTGCCATGGATCCGCGGCGCGGCTGCATCGGAACCCCGCGCGCGGGTTCCGCCGTCGCCCTGGCTCCGGGCCCGGTCGGCCGCCCTGCCACGGCCGGACCGCGGCGCGGCTGTGCGGCCGCGCCGTTCTGCACGTCCATCACGGCGTGCGCGACAAGACCACCCATCGGGTCATGCCGGATCAGATCCCGCAGCCGGGACCGCGAGGACCGGCCCTCGTTCCCCGGATACAGGTGCTTGCCGAGGCCGACGGCGTGGGCCAGCGCGGCGAGCGCGGCGGTCCGCGGGTCCGGCGGTACGCCGGTGCGGATCGCGGAATCCAGCCGGGATCGGATCTCCCGGCTGATGGCGGTGTCCGTCGCCTGGTACCGCGTCGTCGGCAACACCCCGCACATCTGCCCCGGCACGGCGGCCACCATGCCGCACCGTTCGAGATGCGAGAGGTAGATCTGACGCAGCCCCAGCCGGGGCCCGCCGATCCAATGGACGGCACGTACGGGAGCGCCGCGCCTTCGCAGCAACTCCAACGCACAGTCCAAAGTCGGATCTCCAGTCGGCCGTGGTACCACCACGGCGATACGATCCCCGTCTGGGGCTATCCGTCCGGCCAGCGCCAGCTCCACTAGCTGTGCTCCGGCCAGACCGAGGTCGAGCGACTGCGGCTGTGCAGTGGTACCCGTGGCCGGGTCCAGTGCCAGCAGCAGAAGCTCCTCCGGAAGTGTTCTGCGGCTCCTGCCCATCCATGCCTCCCCGCGTGGATGACAGACAGGGTGACCCCTCTCACATTGGTCTGTCGAGGGTGCGTGACCGGTTCGTGAGGGAACCGGTAGGTATGTCGTTCTCGTCTACCACAGGGGCCAAGCCCTCACACAGGACACTGGTACATGGTTCGGACAGGGCGCGCGAGTGGGCGTGCGGCGCACTAGGAGGCATCGGTGGCGGGCGAGTCCCCCGACAGGTCGAAGCAGCACGAGTCGTCGGCGGAACCGACGCCGGGGGCCAAGGCCTCGGTTCCCGAATCCCGCGACCCGCGTCTCGCGGTCTCCCGCGAAAAGGATTCCGCAGCCGCGACCGCGGCAGTGGACACCGCCACAAAGGTCCTCTCCGTCCGCGCCGCGAAGCCCGAGCAGGAAGACGACGCCGACCTCGAAAAGGCCGTCTCCTCCTGGACCCGCCCCGCCGCCACCGGACTGAAGCAGCGTCCGGAGGACAAGCCGGAGCCCGAGGCGAAGACTGACACCGAGTCGGACGACGCCCCGGACGAGACCCCCAGCGCCGACGCACACCCTGACACCGCCTCGGATCCGGCCGAGGACTCGAAACCGGACGCGTCCGCGGCCCCTGCCGACGACTCGAACACGGACTCCCTCGCGGACCCGGACGAGACGACCACCCCCAAGGCCGACGCGAAGCCTGACACGGAGTCGGACACGGAGTCGGACACCGACAAGGCCACCGACACCGCAGCAAAGCCTGCCGCCAAGGCGGCTACCGAGCCTGCGTCCAAGGCCTCTGCCGAGCCTGCCGACAAGCCCACCGACGCAGCCCCCCAGACCCCCGAGGGGGACCAGGAGCCCGCCGACGAGGCCCCGCAGACCCCCGACGGGGCCCAGGAGTCCGCCGACGAGGCCCCCCAGACCGGCGACGCGGACCCGCAGGCCGCCGACGGCGAGATCGCCCCGCAGGGGCCACCCGCAGCCGACAACGAATCCCGCACGGGTGGTGCGGGTGGGAACACCGACGCCGAAGGCGAAGCCGAGGCGTCGGAAGCCGACACGGACCCGCAGGCCGCCGACGGCGAGGACGCCCCACAGGGGCCACCCGCAGCCGACAACGAAACCCGCACGGGTGGTGCGGGCGGGAACACCGACGCCGAAGGCGAAGCCAAGGCGTCGCCCCCCGTCGACCACCCCACCACCGCGCTCAAAACCCTCCGCCCCAAGAAGCCGGCCGTCGACCAGCCGACCACCATGCTCAAGCTGGGCGGCAGCAAGTTCGTCCCCCTCAAGGACCCGGACGCCCCGAAGACCACCCCGAAGCCGGCCCCGACGGCGAGCCCGAAGCCGACCCCGAAAACCACCCGCACCCCCGCCCCCGACCTCTCCGCCCCCACCACCGCCCTCCCCCAGGTCGGCCCGGAGCGCACCACCCAGCAGCCCCTTCCCCCCAAGCCCCCGCTCGACCTCCTGGCCGAGCTGACGAACACGCCCCCGCCCCCGCAGACCCCCGTCCGCACCCTGATCCGCCGGATCAAGATCTGGACCCCCCTGGTCCTCCTCCTGGCGATCATCTTTGCGGTCGTACAGACCCTGCGCCCCCTCCCCCAGCCCACCCTCGACCTCACCGCGAAGGACAGCTACACGTTCGGCGGCGCCAAGGCCGACATCCCCTGGCCGGCCACCGGCCAGGCCGCCCTCGATGTCCAGGGCATCGGCACGTTCGGCTCCTCCGGCACCCAGAAGCCCGTACCGATCGCGAGCGTCGCGAAGGTCATGACGGCCTACCTCGTCCTCCGCGAGCACCCCCTCAAGAGCGGCGAGGCCGGCCCCAAGATCAAGATCGACAAGGCCGCCGAGGAGCAGTCGAACGCCGGCCAGGAGTCCACCGTCCCGGTGACCGCCGGCGACAGCATCTCCGAGCGCGAGGCCCTGGAGGCCATCCTCCTGCCCTCCGCCAACAACGTGGCCCGCCTGCTGGCCCGCTGGGACTCCGGCTCGGAGAAGGCGTTCGTGACGAAGATGAACGCCACCGCCAAGAGCCTCGGCATGACCAACACCACGTACACCGACCCCTCGGGCCTGACCGACTCGACGGTCAGCACGGCCGTGGACCAGGTCAAGCTCGCCAAGGCCGCCATGGAGCAGCCCGCCTTCCGCGAGGTCGCGGCGATGATGTCGTACGACGACTACAAGGGCGTCAACCACTCCAACTACAACCGTCTGGTCGGCCACAACAACGTCGTCGGCATCAAGACCGGCACCACCACCTCCGCCCTCGGCAACCTCGTCTTCGCCGCCAAGCAGCAGGTCGGCGGCGAGACCCGCACGATCATCGGTGCCGTGATGCGCCAGCCCGCCGGCGGCTTCGACAACACGATCATCAGCGGCGTCCTGGACGCGGGCGACAAGCTGATCCGGGCCGCGCAGGGCGCGCTGAAGCCGGCGACGATCCTGAAGAAGGGCGATGTCGTCGGGTACGTCGACGACGGCCTCGGCGGCCGTACGCCGGTCGTCGTCACGAAGGACGTCACCGCGGCCGGCTGGTCCGGGCTGGAGGTGAAGCTGTCCTTCACCTCCACCCCCGTACCGCACACCGCGAAGGCCGGCACCACGGTCGGGGCGCTCACCGTGGGTGACGGTTCGGCCGGTGCGGTGAAGGTTCCGGTGGCCCTCCAGAAGGACCTGGCCAAGCCCGGCTTCAGTGCCAAGCTGACCCGTCTGGGCTGATCGCACCACCCCGGGCGCACCCCCGGGCCGCCCCCGGCCCACGCCCCCAGTCCACCCGCGCACCCCGTCGACGGAACCCCACCCGGGAGCCCCGCGACGGGGTGCGTGCTAGCGTCACGAATCGGGGCAGGTCGCCGGTCACGGGACAGCACCGCGAACTGGACGAGAAGCGGCCGGGAACACCGAGAAACGCGGCCGAGAACAGAAGACGGGACACGGGGAGTGCCTTCAGGTGGCCACAACCGAGCCGACACGCGCCGACGACGCCGATCCGGACCCGGGATCAGACCCGCGAATACGCCTGTCCGCGCCTGACACGGAGGGCGCGGAGGGCGCGGAGCGCGCGAAGAGTACGGAGCGTCATCGCGACGGCGGACGTACGGACGGCACCGACCATGCCGACCGCACCGGCCGCACCGGCCGCACCCACAGCGACGCTACCGACAGTGACGACGCCGGCCATGCCGGCGTCGGCCATGACGGCGTCGGCCATGACGGCAGCGCGCGCCCGGGTACGGCGGTCGCCCGTCTCCTCACCGCCGCCGAGCCCCTCCGGCAGCGGCTGCTGCAGCACCCGGTCCTCTCCGTCACCGCCCTCGCGGGCGTGCTGCACATCATCTGGTTCTTCGTGTTCGCGAACAGCGGCGGCGATCTCGCGGCCCAGGACGCCTGGGCGGAGTTCGTCGGCCGGCACCCGGACTCGGCGTACAACCTCGCCTGGTACGGGGGCATGCACCCGGTGTCGTACAGCGTGGTGTCGCCGTATCTGATGTCCGTGCTCGGCGTCCGTACGACGATGATGATCGCCGGTACGGCCTCCGCGGGCCTGCTCGCACTGGTTCTGATCCGCAGCCGGGTGGTGAAGAACCCGCTGTGGGCCGCGCTCGCCGGGGTCTTCGCGTTCCTCTGCAACGCCGTGTCCGGGCGGGTGACGTTCGGGCTCGGCACGATGTTCGCGCTCGGCGCGGTCGCGGCCGTCTTCTGCTGGCCGTACCGGTGGCGGTTCAAACGCTGGGCCAAGGCCCTGGTAGCGGCCCCGCTGGCCGCGCTCGCCACGATGTCCTCGCCGGTCGCGGGGCTGTTCGTGGGCCTGGTCGCGGTCGCGCTGTTCCTGCAGAAGCGGCGGCCGGGCGCCTGGGCGCTGGGCCTCGCGCCGACCGCGGTGGTGGCCGTCTCGGCGTGGCTGTTCCCGTTCTCCGGCACCCAGCCGATGAAGTTCGGCTCGGTGATCCTGCCCCTGCTGTACGGCCTGCTGTGCCTGTTCCTCGTCCCGAAGGAGTGGAAGACGGTCCGGCTGACGGCCGCCGTCTACAGCCTCGGGGTCGTCCTGGTGTGGCTGATCAGCTCGCAGATCGGCTCGAACATGTCGCGGCTGCCGATGCTGTTCGCGGGGGCGACGCTGATCGCCGCGCTGCCGTACACGGTGCCGCGCTCGCGCCAGTGGTACGTGACCATGCTGGCGTTCCTCGGCTTCGTCGGCTGGATCGGCTTCAAGTCGGTCGACGACATCGTGCACACCACCCCGGCCGCGTCCTGGGCCCGTGAGCTGGCCCCGCTGGTCAACGAGTTGCAGAGCGTCGGCGCGGAGAAGGGCCGGGTCGAGGTGGTCCCGGCGCGCTCGCACCGCGAGGCGTCCGCGCTCGCGCCGTACGTCAACCTGGCCCGCGGCTGGAACCGGCAGGCCGACATGGAGCGCAACCCGCTCTTCTACGACGACACGCTCAACTCGGCGAACTACCACGAGTGGCTGCAGCGGTGGGCCGTGCACTTCGTGGTGCTGCCGAAGGACAACCCGGACGGGGACGGTGGCGGTGACCGCGAGCAGGAGCTGCTGCGGCGCGGGATGCCGTACCTGAAGCAGATCTGGGGCGACGCGAACTGGCAGCTGTTCCAGGTGACGGATCCGGTGCCGCTCGCCGAGCCGGACGCGGTGGTGGACCGGGCGGAGCCGGAGGAGATGACGCTGCAGGTGCGCAAGGCCGGGCGGATTCTGATCAGGATTCCGTACTCGCCGTGGCTGAGCATCGTCGACGAGAACGGGAAGAGTCTGAAGGCGCCGCGGAAGGTCTCCGGCGGTTCGGCGTACGACAACGTCAACGGGTGCCTGATGGAGACGGAGGAAGACTCGCAAGGGGACAAGTGGACGGTGCTGATCGCGCCGAAGCCGGGCACGTATCGGTTGGCGGCGCCGTACCAGTTGCCCCGTGGCACTCCTTGCCCCGACGAGCTGAAGTGACCCCCTGGGGGCTCCGCCCCCAGACCCCCGCTCCCCCACCCGCTCACCCGTCTCGGTCTGCTGGATGGTGACCCGCCAGGTGGGGGCGGGCGCCACTCGGGCGGCTGGGCGGTGGGTGGGCGTGAGCCGGTCGGCTGGGTGGTGGTCCGGAGCGGGGTGGGCGCGACTCGGGCGGCTGAGCGGCGGGCGGACGTGACCCAAGCGGCTGGTTGGTAGTCCGGTGCCGGTGCGCCTGGCGCGGGCGGCTGGGCGGTGGGTGGGCGTGACCCAAGCGGCTGGTTGGTGGTCCGGCGCGGGTACGCGCGACACGGCTGGCTGGGGCGGTGGGGGATGTGATCCGGTCGGCTGGATGGTGACCCGACAGGTGGGGGCGGGCGCGACTCGGGCGACTGAGCGGCGGGCGGGTGTGACCCAAGCGGCTGGTTGGTGGTCCGGCGCGGGTACGCGTGACACGGCTGGCTGGGGCGGTGGGGGATGTGATCCGGTCGGCTGGATGGTGACCCGACAGGTGGGGGCGGGCGCCACTCGGGCGGCTGAGCGGCGGGCGGGTGTGACCCAAGCGGCTGGTTGGTGGTCCGGTGCCGGTGCGCCTGGCGCGGGCGGCTGGGCGGTGGGTGGGCGTGAGCCAAGCGGCTGGTTGGTAGTCGGTGCCGGTGCGCGTGGCGTGGGCGGCTGGGTGGTCGTCCCGGTGGGCGTGATTCGGGCGGCTGGGTGGTGGGGGGTAAGCCGGGATTGGCCTGAGCCTCGGCCGGCTGGGGGGTGGTCAGCGGAGGGATGTGACGTAGTTATCGGTGCCCGGGATCGTGGGGATGAAGGGGGCCAGGAGTTCCAGCCGGCCCAGGTGTGACTCTGCCAGTTGGTTGTCCAGGCCGGTGAAGTGGCGGTCCCAGCAGTCTCGTGGGTCCTGTTCCAGGAACCACAGCAGGGTCAGGCGGGTGTCGACGCCCTCGACCTGTTTGACGTAGGTCATGCGGTCGCCGGGGAGGGGGGTCGGGCGGAAGAGCGTCACCATGGCGGCCGGGGAGCCGGCGAGGCGCTTGGGGAGGTGGCGGGAGGTGAGCCACTCCAGCAGGCGGGCTCGCTGCTCGGCGGACTCCGTGTCGATGACCTCCAGGACCAGGCCCGCGTAGGGGTGGTCGAGGGCGTGGAAGTCGCGGGGGCCCGCGGCGCCGTCGCGGTAGACCGTGGTCTCGTGGTCCTGGAAGGCCGTGAAGACGTGGGTGCGGTCGTGGTAGACGCGGGCGTCGCGGTTGAGGCGCTTGTTGATGGCGACGGTCCACTTCATGTGGTCGTCGTAGCGGCCGTCGGTGATCCAGTAGGTGGAGAGGTAGCAGCCGGCGGTCACCGGCTGGGCGACGGCCGACTTCTCGGGGTAGCGCAGGAGTTGCAGGTCGCGGGTGGCGACCCAGCGGCGGCCGGCGTACATCCAGGGCATGGCCATGGCGCCGGCGTAGTAGTGGTCGTCCTCGTACCAGCGGTTGTACGCGTACTCGTGGCCGGGATGCGGCTCGACCATGGTGATCAGGGCGTGGCCGGGGTGGACGCCGTAGGGGCCCACGGCGGCCAGGTCGGCGTACAGCTCGCTGCGGGTGTCGTCGCGCATGCGGTTCCCCTTTCCTGCGGTCGCCCATACTCTGACGCTCCGTCAGATAAAGCGCCAGGGTTCGGGAGGCTTCCATGTCACTGCTCGCGGGCAAGACCGTCGTCGTCTCCGGCGTGGGGGCCGGGCTCGGTCACCAGGTCGCCGCCGCCGTCGTACGGGACGGCGGGAACGCGGTACTGGGGGCGCGCACGGAGGCGAACCTCGCCAAGAGCGCGACCGAGATCGATCCGGAGGGCGGGCGCACGGCGTACCGGGCGACCGACATCACGGACGAAGGGCAGTGCGAGGCGCTGGCCGCGCTGGCGCGGGAACGCTTTGGTGCCGTGCACGCGGTGGTGCACGTGGCGGCCTGGGACTCCTACTTCGGCGGGGTCGAGGACGCCGACTTCGCGACCTGGCAGTCGGTCATCGACGTGAACCTGCTGGGGACGCTACGGATGACGCGGGCGTGCCTGCCGGCGCTGAAGGCGGGCGGGGGCGGGTCGGTTGTGTTCATCGGGACGCAGTCGGCGGTCGCCGCGCCCTCGCAGGTGAAGCAGGCCGCGTACGCCGCCTCGAAGGGGGCGCTGACCAGCGCGATGTACTCGCTGGCGCGGGAGCTGGGGCCGTACCGGATCCGGGTGAACACGGTGCTGCCGGGCTGGATGTGGGGGCCGCCGGTGCAGGCGTACGTCCGGTTCACCGCGCAGACGGAGGGGGTGCCGGAGGCGGAGGTGCTGGGGCGGCTGACCGGACGGATGGCGTTGCCGGAGCTGGCGACGGACGGGGACGTGGCGGACGCGGCGGTGTTCCTGGCCTCGGACCGGGCCCGGGCCGTCACGGGCCAGTCGCTGCTGGTCAACGCGGGGGAGCTGATGCGCTGACGCGTCCGGCATCATCCATACATTGGTTCATGTGCGTGAACGAGGGTCACCAACTCGCACATCTTTACCGGGGCTTGACCTCACAGCCGCTTGTCGTGTTCATGTGACGAGACTCACGATCGAGCACATGAACAGTCTCGACTGGGCCGTGCTCATCGGCTACTTCGGCGTGATGGTCGCGATCGGCGTCTGGTCGCACAACCGCGTGGACAACGTCAGCGACTTCTTCACGGCCGGCGGCAAGATGCCCTGGTGGCTGTCCGGCATCTCGCACCACATGTCGGGCTACAGCGCGGTGATGTTCACCGGGTACGCGGGCATCGCCTACACCTACGGCGTCACCTCCTTCATCACCTGGTCCTTCCCCATCGCGCTCGGCATCGCCATCGGCTCCAGGCTGTTCGCCCCGCGCATCAACCGGTTGCGGTCCCGACTCCATGTGGCCTCCCCGCTGGAGTACCTGAAGAACCGGTACAACCTCTCCACGCAGCAGGCGCTCGCCTGGTCGGGCATGCTGCTGAAGATCGTGGACGTCGGCGCCAAGTGGGCGGCGATCGCGACCCTGTTGTCGGTGTTCACGGGGGTGTCGCTGAACCAGGGCATCCTCATCACCGGCGCGATCACCGCCGTCTACTGCACGATCGGCGGCCTGTGGGCGGACGCGCTGACCGAACTCGGCCAGTTCGTCATCCAGTTGCTGGCCGGGATCTCGATGTTCGTGGCGGTGGTGCTGAAGCTGAACGACAAGAACATCGGCTTCTTCGGCGCCTGGGACGAGCCGGCCCTGCACGGGCACGGCAAGCCGCTGGTCGGCCCGTACGGCACGGTCTTCCTGCTCGCGTTCCTCTTCATCAAACTCTTCGAGTACAACGGCGGCATGCTGAACCAGGCGCAGCGGTACATGGCCACCGGCAGTGCGCGGGAGGCCGAGCGGTCGGCGCGGTTGTCGGCGGTGCTGTGGCTGGTGTGGCCGGTGGTGCTGTTCTTCCCCATGTGGATGTCGCCGCTGCTAACGCACGCGCAGAAGCCGGACGGCTCGGACTCGTACGCCCTGATGACCGAACAGCTGCTGCCGCACGGGCTGTTGGGGCTGGTGATCGTCGGGTTCTTCTCCCACACGATGGCGATGTGCTCCTCCGACGCGAACGCGATCGCGGCGGTGTTCACGCGGGATGTGGCGCCGGTGCTGTCGCGGCGGGCGCGGGCGTGGGGCGAGCGGTCGGGGCTGATCGCGGCCCGCGTGACGACGGTCGTCTTCCTCGGCCTGTCCATGGCGGTGGCGACCCAGGTCAACTCCCCCACGTTCAAGGACATCATCACGGTCGTCATCAAGTGGGTGGCCGGGCTGATGGGGCCGATCGCGATCCCGATGATGCTGGGCCTGCTCCGCCCGTTCCGCCGCTCCGGACCCACGGCGGCGCTCACCAGCTGGGCCGCGGGGCTGCTGGCCTTCTGGCTGGTCAACTACCCCATCAACTGGAACGTGGACGGCGGAGTCCCGCTCCAGTACCAGGTGTCGGTCCCGCTGGCGGTGTCTCTGCTCCTGTACATCCTCATCGGCTATGTGAAGCCGGAGGACACCCCCGACCGGCTCGCGGTCATCGAGAGCGTCAACACGGACGGCGGGGGTACGGCGGCCGTCCCGGCGCCGGCGGGTGCGCCGGTGGGGGACTGAGCGTTGTTCGACCTGAATGCGCTGCTCATAGGCCCCGGCCGGCCGTTTGGATCAGGTCTGCCTGGCCAAGGCGCGGCTGCTCAGCCACGTGGGTGACTGGGCAGACCGATACGCGAAGACGAGGCCGACTGCGGGTAGCACCGCAGACATGACAGAGCGCCATGATTCCGCACAGGGCGGTGGGCCTCAACAGGGACGCCATTCGTCGGACAGCAGCCTGGACGCATGGGCGGCCCTGCGTCACTGGTCTGCCCTCGGCGCCATCGCGGGCCTGTGTTTCTTCGGCCTCCTCGCAGCGATGTACGACGAGTTCTACACAGAATTCGGCATCACCTCGACGGATGTCGAACTGTCATATTCGGACACCTTGACACGTTCATGGGGTTTCATCATCACCGTTGCCGTCGCACTGACGGTCGGCATTTCCGGGGTCCTTTGGGTGTGGAAGCGGATCCTCAAGAAAAAGCATGGGAGGGACTGCAAGATCGATCAACTGCCAGGCCCCGCCTACCTCAGCGCACTGGCTGCGATCTTCGTCATCCTGATCTGTGCCGGGCTCATCGGCGAGTCTTTCATGGAGGCGGCCGGCAAGCGTGGCGCGGCAGGCCAACCCGTCACGGGCCTGCGACTGGGACTCTTGTTCTTCGATGTTCGAGCACAACCAGTCGCAGAACTCGTGTCCATCGCGTCCAATCCCGTCACCATCCCCACCCAAGGACTGACATTCCTGGGAAAAAGCGGCCGCTCCTTCGTTCTTTATTGCACAGTCGACGGCCAGATCCTGAGAGTCTCGATGGAGCGATTCACGCTCCGCACATCCACCCACCAGGCATTGAGGAAAACGGGGGCGAAGAACTGCGGGAACGCGGCCACACGGCAGCTCTCCGGGTGAGGTTGTTCAGGCGCGCGGGTAGCGCGCGAGCCAGCCTGGGGAGGAGCCCGCTGGGCCGTGCAGTGCGGGGCCCTGGGTCATTTCCATGGCGAAGTCGTCGGCCAGTTCCAGGATCGTGGGACGGCCTTCCAGTTCGGCCAGCCAGGCCGGGGGGAGGGCCGTTTCGCCGTGCAGGGCGCCCAGCAGGCCGCCGGTGAGGGCGCCGGCCGCGGCGGAGGGACCGCTCTGGTTGACGGCGAGGCACAGCCCGTGCCGTACGTCCTCGCAGACCAGGGCGCAGTAGACGGCCGCGGCCAGCAGCCCGTCCGCCGAGCCGTCGCCCGCCAGCTCCTCCACCCGCGCCGGGCTCGGCAACCCCTGCCGCACCGCACCCAGCGCGTGCTGCAGCGCGTCGGCGATCGGCTGGTGGCCGGGGCGGACGGAGAGCAGGGAGAGCGTGCGCTGCACGGCGGCGTCGAGGCTCTCACCGCGGGCGAGGGCATGGACGATGACGGCGTAGGCACCGGCGGAGAGGCAGGCCAGGGGGTGGCCGTGGGTCTGGGCCGCGCACTCGACGGCGAGCTGGAGCACGAGCTGGGGCTCCCAGCCGACCAGGAGACCGAAAGGGGCGGAGCGGGCCACGGCCTCGGGACCGAGTTCGCCGGGGTTCTTGGGTGCCTCCAGCGTGCCCATCGTGTCGTCGCCGAGGCCGATGAGGAGCGCCCGGGCCGGGTCGCGGCGGGCGTACAGCCACTCCTCGCGGGCCAGCCAGCCGTCGTCCTTGCGGCGCTCGTCCGGCCCCCAGTCCCGCTGGGTGGCCGCCCACCGCAGATACGCCCGGTGCAGATCCGTCGGCGGATGCCAGGCCCCTGTGTCGCGGCGTACCTGCGCGCGTATCAGCCCGTCCACGGTGAAGAGGGTGAGCTGCGTGTGGTGCGTGACCGTGCCGCGCCGGCCGTGTCCGAAGGCGAGGTCGAGCAGGCCCTCCGCGCCGTACGCCGTGCGGATCTCCTCCAGGTCGAGCGCGTCGGCCGGCCCGCCCAGGGCGTCCCCGACGGCGACCCCGAGCAGCGTGCCGCGCACCCGGCTGCGGAAGTCCTGCTGCTCGGAGCGACCCCAGACCGCCCCGGTTGCCGTACTCACCCAGACCTCCTCACGGCACCGTCCGTACGTACGACGCTCCGACTGTAATCGACCGGGGCCGATCGATTCACGGGGGCAAATCAGCCGCGCTGGGTCATTCCCGTACAGCTATGAGCTCTTCGACCCGTGAAGAGTTGATGCTGACGAAGTTCCGGCCAGTGGTGACGGCGGCGCGGTGAGGAGAGAAGGGCGACGTGCGTCAGGGGGCGTCAGCCGTACCAGGTGACATTGCAGACGTAGACGCACTCGTGGCGCGGCACGGCCAGGAACCAGTCCGTCACAGCCCGGCCTCCGCCTCGGCCGCCTCCCGGATCGCCCGGATCTCCTCGATGGCGGCCGCCGGGTCCTGTTCCCCCGCATCCACCAGGCGCTCCAGTTCCCGCAGCCGGGCCGCACGTTCCGGGTGCCGCTCGATGGCCACGAAAACCGCCCATGAGTGCACGAAGGCACGCAACGGCGCGAGGCTCTGGGTCTGCTGGGCGTTCGTCGTGGCCTCGAAAAGGTGCTGCGTGAGGGCCGGGATCCTGCTCGGAGCGATACGCGCGACCGCTGCCCTCAGCGCGTCCGGCGTCAGCTTCGGTCCTGCCTCCAGGGTCATGCCACCACCTGGGACGAGCGGCAGTCCCGACAGCGCCCTGGGTGTGGGGACCGGAAGGCCCGGTCGCAGCCGTCGCAGGTCTGGAGGGGGTCCGGGCGGGGTGGCATGACGCTCGGGGGCGGCGTGGGGAGGTGAGGGGGCAGCTGGGTGGTGAGACGGTGGGCCAGGAAGGCAGCCGGGTGCTTGATCGGGTCCTGGGGCAGCCCCGTCGTAAGGGCTCGTACGACGGCGATGGGCGGTACGCCCCGCTCCAGCCATTCGGTGACGGCCGGGGCCAAGCGGTGCACGTCCCGTTCCGTGAGCAGGAGCCGGGTGTCGTGAGCGCGCAGTCCCGCCAGGAGGTCGGTCGCCGGCGTGCGCTGTGGGCTGGATGGGCAACGCGCGGGCTGGGGAGGAGGCGACGGGGTTGCTGCGATCGCCGCGCGACCGGGCTTGTTGTACGAGATCGTCCGGGTCGTCACTCGTCCCGATTGAAGACGCTCCTTGGTGCGTGACAGGTACCCGTGTTCCTCCAGCTCGCGCAGGGCCGCGGCGATCCGGATCTCACCCTCGGGGAACTTCGCCGCCAGCGCCTTGATGCCGATCGAGGTACCCGCGGGCAGCGACTGGATGTGCGTCGCCAGGCCGATCGCAGTCAAGGACAGCTCCGGGTGCTGCGCCAAGTGGTTGCCGACCACGGTGAAGTTGTCGTGGTGCGGTTCGTTGACGTGGATGACACCGGAGTGGGAATGAGCGGACTTCGGGCGCGCAGGCGCGTTACGCTGCTTGTCAGTCATCGGGAAGGTTCTCTCTTCCTCGGTGATCAGGCCCTCGCAGTGGGATGGCAGTCCCGGCGGGGGCCGATGCATGTGTGGACTTGTTGTCGTGCTGACGCTGCACCACAACTGCCCCGCCGCGCCAGTTGCGTTGGGCATATTCACTCCGGCGAGTGATCGACGGGGGCGGTGGGGGTGGGTTGGTTCTTTCCCCGGTTCTTTGGTCTTTTGGTGTCGGGCGCCGCCGGGTCGTGGCCCGCCGCGACCCCGTGGGTGGAGTTCCTGGGCTTCGCCGCTCATTCCGCGTAGCGCGCCCGCATCGTGTCCCGGGCCGCGGTTGCCCGTGCCAGTCGGGGCGCGAGGCGGGGTCTGTCGGCTCCCGGGCTGTCGTGGAGGACGGTGAGGCAGTCCACGAGGAGAGCCAGGTCGGGCCATTCGTGGGGGACGGTGAGGGCGTGGTGGAGGGTGGCGTCCAGGGCGGGCCAGGACTGCAGGGCGGCGTTGATCGTGGCCTCGACGAGGTCATGGACGTGGACGGGGTAGGCGAGCTCGTGGCGGGCTGCCCGGGCGAAGTCCGTCCACAGGGGGTGCGCGGCGGACATGCCGTGTTCGCCGGTGGTGGCCAGGGCCAGGTAGAGGAGGGCGTCGGCCTCGCTCGATGCGCGGAGGCGGTCCGCCGCCTCGCGGACTCCGGGCCAGTCACGCATGCCGAGGTGGGCGGAGCAGCGGGTGTCCGCCGTGGCCTGTGAATCGCCGCCCAGTGACACCGCCGTGTCCAGTTCGGCCAGCGCCTCCTCGAAACGGCCGCTGAGGACGTGGATGTCGGCCAACTGCTGGTGGGCCCAGAGGAGATCGGCGCCCAGGGTGAGGTAGCGGGTGAGGTCCGAGCGGGCCTGGTCCAGGCGGCCGGTGCACATGCTGGTCCGGATCTTGTTGGACAGGGCCCAGGCGCCTTCGGGGTCGAGTTCCACCGCGCGGCAGGCATCGGCGAGCGCTCTGTCGTAGCGGCCCTGGCGGCGGTGGACCTTGGAGCGGTGGACCAGGGCCCAGGCGTAGTCGGGCAGGAGGGTGAGCGCTCGGTCCAGGTCGGACAGCGCCTCCTCGTCGCGGCCGTGTGTGCCGTGCAGGGCGCCTCGGCTGGCGTAGACCGAGGGGTAGGCGTCGTCGAGGTCGAGGGCGCGCTGGTAGTCGGCGAGGGCCTCCCGCTCGCGGTCGAGGGCGCTGAGGGCGTCGCCCCGCTCGCACAGGATCCAGGGGGACCGGGGGGAGAGCTCCACGGCCCGGTCGAGGTCGGCCAGCCGCTGCCCGCCTTCGCCGAGCGACCGCCATACCCGGGCCCGGCGGACCAGGGCCCAGACGAAGTCCGGGCCCATCTCCAGCGCCCGGTTCAGATCCGCGAGCGCGAGGTCGTACCGGCCGAGCGCGTGGTGGGTGACGCCGCGCGCGGCCCAGGCGGCGCGTGCCGTCGGGTCGAGGCCGATCGCGCGGTCCAGGTCCGCCAGCGCCGCGTCGTGGTGGCCGAGGATCCGGTGGTAGTCGCCACGGGCGGCCAGGTGGCGGGCACCCGAGGGGTCGAGGGCGTGCGCGCGGTCGAGGTCGGCGATGGCACCCTCGTAGTCGCCCTGTTCGGCGCGGGCCACGCCTCGGCCGTGGTGGGCGCGGGTCAGGTCGGGGTCGAGGGCGATCGCCCGGTCGTATTCGGTCACCGCGCGCTCGTACTCCTCGCCGACCCGGAAGATGTTGCCGCGGATCGCGTGCGCGAGGGCGCGGGAGGTGGGGTCGAGGGCGGCCCGGTCGAGGAGCAGGGCGAGCGCGTCGGCGGTGTTCGGGGCCTCCAGGGCGTGCAGCAGGTCGGTGCCCCAGCCGGTCACCGGCTCGGCCTGGGTGTCCGCCCCGGCCTCCAGCAGGGTGCGCGCCCAGCGGCGGGCCTCCTCGGTACCCCGGCCGCAGGCCCGTACCGCGTTGCGGAGTACGCCGGGCAGAGCGGTCCCCTCCCGGGCGCACAGCCGGTGGTAGGCCTCCGCGAGACGCAGCTCGCGCCACTGCTCGTCGGCCCAGGGTTCGTCCAGGCCGGCCTGCCGCTCGGCGCGCCAGCCGCCGAAGGTCTCCGCGAGCCGCCAGTGCCGCTCCGCCCAGCGCCGGGGATAGCGGCGGCGCTGCAGGCGCAGCATCGGCGCGCGTACGACGTCGTGGTACTGGGCCCGCTCGCCCCGCTCGCTGACGAACGGCATCCCGCGCAGCCAGTCGTACAGGGCGTCGGCCTCCTCGTCCGGGCGGTCCACCACCGCCCGGAACACGTCGGCGTCCAGATGCCGGGGCAGTGCGCAGGCCAGGGCCACCGACCGCCGTACCGGATCCGGCTCCCACTTCAGGAAGCGTTCCACGGCGGTGGCGCTCGGGTCGCCCACGTCGTCCGGGTCGGCGGGGCGGGCCTCGGCGAGGGTGGAGACGAGGACGGGCAGGCCGCCGGTGAGCCGCAGCACCTCGGCGACGACCGGCTCGTCCCGCACTCCCCGGTCGGCGAGCAGTCCGCGCGTCTCCGCCTCGGTGAAGGGGCCGAGCGGCAGGTCGGTCATGAAGTCGGCGAAACCGCCCCAGCGGGCGGTGTCGAAGGGACGCTGGCCGGCGGTGACCACGACGACGTTGGCGGGGAGCGCGCCGTACCGGTCCGTGGTCATCAGCTCGTGCAGCCAGCCGTCGAGGAACGGGGCGGTGCGCTCGTAGGTGTCGAAGAAGAGGACCAGCCAGGGTGCCGCGGACGCCACCACCGACAGCTCGTCCAGCAGCCTGGGGGTGAGCACCCGCTCCGGGGAGAGGACCAGCTGGACGTCCTCCTGGTTGCGGAAGCGGGCGCTGAGCCTGGCCTTCAAGCGGGCTGCGCCCTCGGCGATCTGGGCCGCGTCCACGGCTCCGACGAAGGGTCCGGCGCCGGGAACCACCAGGCCCACCCCGGCCATGCTCAGCCGGATCGCCGTCGTGGTCAGCGCGGACGGGCCCTCGGGGGCGGGCTCCAGGGTGGCCACCTCGGCCTCCGCCTCGTGGCGCCGCTCCCGGTGGGCCGCGAGGGTCTCCTCCAGCTTCTTCAACCGGTGCCCCTGCTGGGCGAGTTGACGGCAGAGGGCGGCCATCGCCTCGGGCACGCTGCCCACGCTCTCGTCGACATACGCCGTCACCGCCCCGCGCTCCCGCGCGGCCTGCTCCAACTCCCGTACCAGGAACGTCTTTCCGACACCCGCGTTGCCGTGCACATGGAACAGGAAGCGGTGCCGCTCGTCCTCCGGTGGAAGGTCCAGGTTCTCCCGGAACGCAGCCCGTTCGTCGCTCCGGCCGACGAAGCCCGCCCGCCTCCGCCGTCCGATCAGCTCCTGCATCGACGGCCGTGCCCGCACCATCCGTACACCCGTCCCTTCCCCCGGAATCCCGCCCTCATTCTGGCTCAATGCGCATGTCAGAAGGGGGTGTTCGTCGGGGAGAATCCAGCCATGACCACCACCCCCACGAGCACCACCCCCACGCGCCGTCACACCGGCCTCAACCTGGCCGCCGGTGTGCTCACCGGCATCCTCGCCCTCTACATCACCCTCGTCGCCGTCGGGAACATCACCGACTACGGGACGAACCAGCAGTTCGTACGGCATGTGCTCGCGATGGACACGACGTTCCGGGACAAGGACCTGATGGGGCGGGCGATCACCGGCACCGGGCTGCAGGACGCCGCGTACGACGCGATCATCGTGTGGGAGTCGGTGGCGGCCCTGATCCTGATCTGGGGGACATGGCTGTGGCTGCGCAGGCGGGGCGATCGCGCCCGGCGCGTGGCCACGTACGGCCTGCTGATGCTGCTGCTGCTCTTCGGCGCCGGGTTCATCGCCATAGGCGGCGAGTGGTTCGCCATGTGGCAGTCGAAGACGTGGAACGGGCTGGACGCGGCGACCCGGGTGTTCCTGCTGAGCGGGGTCGCCTTGATCGTCAACCAGCTGCCGGACGGACGGGCCGAGTAGACCCGGCCAGGAGACCCGGCTACTTGACGACCGTCACCCGCGTGTTCAGATCACCGAACGCCCACAGCGCGGCTCCGTCCTCCTTGTGGAGGCGGATGCCGCCTATCTGCTTGCCGTTCGCGGGCGGCGGCGAGGAGCCGTCGATGGCGTTGGAGAAACCTATGTTCACGCCCGACGCCACCGTGAAGTACAGGATGTGCTCGACCGCCACCCCGTCGGAACCGGTGGTGGCGGGCGTGCGCTTGATGATCGCGTAGCGGCCGGGCCCCGGGTTCACCGTGCCCGGCCACACCGTGAAGGTGCGGGTGGCCTTGCCGGTCGCGTCGACGAGCCACACCCGCTTCCCGGCGAGGGAGTAGACGATCCGGCGGCCCGTGCCGGACCGGTCCGGCAGGGCGGGCGCGGCCGGGGCCTTCGGTGTCGCGGAGGCGTGCGCGCCCGCCGAGGCCGACGGGCGGGGCTTGACCGTCGCGGCCGTGGGATGCGGCCCGTGCTCCGCCTGGACGGCGAGCGCGACGACGACGGCGGTCGCTCCCGCCGTCAGTCCGGAGACCCAGGCCCACGAGGGCAGTCGGGCAGCCACGGGTACGCATCTCCTCCGCTACGGGTCCCCGTCAGATGGGTCGGGGTCGGATCATCGTACTCAGTCCGGCTCAGTCGAGGACCGGCAGCAGGTCGGGCAGGTGCCCGTCGGAGGCCGCGGCCGCGCGCTGCCGCTCCTGCGGTACCTCTCCGTACAGGGTCGTGCGCGGCTTCGCGGGGCGTCCGGCGGCCTCCGCCACCGCGACCAGGTCCCGGACCGACTTGTACGAGCCGTACGACGAGCCCGCCATCCGCGAGATCGTCTCCTCCATGAGCGTGCCGCCCAGGTCGTTCGCACCGGAGCGGAGCATCTCCGCCGCACCCTCCGTGCCCAGTTTGACCCAGCTCGTCTGGATGTTGGGGATGTGTGGGTGCAGGAGCAGGCGGGCCATCGCCGTCACCGCCCGGTTGTCCCGGGTGGACGGGCCCGGCCGGGCGATGCCCGCCAGGTACACCGGCGCGTTCGTGTGGATGAACGGCAGCGTCACGAACTCCGTGAAGCCCCCCGTGCGCTCCTGGATCCCGGCCAGCGTGCGCAGGTGGCCCAGCCAGTGGCGGGGCTGGTCCACGTGGCCGTACATCATCGTGGAGGAGGACCGGATGCCCAGCTCGTGGGCGGCCGTGATCACCTCGATCCAGGTGGCCGTGGGCAGCTTGCCCTTGGTCAGCACCCAGCGGACCTCGTCGTCCAGGATCTCCGCCGCCGTGCCGGGGATGGAGTCCAGGCCGGCCTCCTTGGCGGCGGCCAGCCACTCCCGGACGGACATGCCGGTGCGGGTCGCGCCGTTCACCACCTCCATGGGGGAGAAGGCGTGCACATGCATGCCCGGGACGCGCTCCTTCACCGCCTTCGCGATGTCGAAGTACGCGGTCCCCGGCAGGTCCGGATGGATCCCGCCCTGCATGCACACCTCGACCGCGCCCACGTCCCACGCCTGCTGGGCCCGGTCGGCGACCTGCTCCAGGGAGAGGGTGTACGCGTCGGCGTCCGTGCGGCGCTGCGCGAAGGCGCAGAAACGGCAGCCGGTGTAGCAGACGTTGGTGAAGTTGATGTTCCGCGTGACGATGTAGGTGACGTCGTCACCCACCACCGACTTTCGCACGTCGTCCGCGATCCGGCACAGCGCGTCCAGCGCCGGGCCGTCCGCGTGGAACAGGGCCAGGGCCTCGGCGTCCGTGAGCCGCGTGGGGTCGTCGGCGGCCGTGCGCAGCGCCTGCCGCACGTCCGTGTCGATGCGCTCCGGCGCCATGCCGGGGACGGCCGCCTCGCGCAGCGCCTCCCAGTCGCCGTAGACCTCGTCGAAGTCGTCACGCCGGTCGGACGTGCGGCCCTCGGTGTCGATCGCCCGGTGCAGGTCCGTACGGCCGGACGGTACGAACACCTCCTCCGGCTCCTGCCACGGGTGCCCCTCGACCACCGCGTCCGGGCGGGCGAGGCCCGTCTCCGGGTCGGCGAGGGCGCTGACGTGCGGGCGCAGGCGCGGGTCCAGCCAGGGCTCGCCGCGCCGGACGAACTCCGGGTAGACGCACAGGCGTTCACGCAGTTCGAAGCCGGCCGCCGCCGACTTCGCGGCCAGTTCCTCGATCTGCGGCCAGGGGCGCTCGGGGTTGACGTGGTCGATGGTGAGCGGGGAGACCCCGCCCCAGTCGTCGATACCGGCGCCGATGAGCCGCTCGTACTCGGAGTCGACCAGGTTCGGCGGGGCCTGGAGGCAGCCGGACGGGCCCATGATGTGCCGGGCCACGGCCACCGTGGCGACCAGGTCGTCGAGTTCGGCGTCCGGCATGCCGCGCATCGCCGTGTCCGGCTTGGCGCGGAAGTTCTGGATGATCAGCTCCTGGATGCCGTGGTAGGCGCGGGAGATCCTGCGGAGCGCGAAGAGGGACTCGGCGCGCTCCTCGTAGGTCTCGCCGATGCCGATCAGCAGGCCGGAGGTGAAGGGGACGGAGGAGCGGCCCGCGTCCTCCAACACCCGCAGCCGTACGGCGGGTTCCTTGTCCGGGGAGCCGTAGTGGGGGCCGCCCGGCTCGGACCACAGGCGGGTGGCGGTCGTCTCCAGCATCATGCCCATGGAGGGCGCCACGGGCTTCAGCCGCTGGAAGTCCGTCCAGGTCATGACGCCCGGGTTGAGGTGGGGCAGCAGGCCCGTCTCCTCCAGGATGCGGATGGAGACGGCACGGACGTAGGCGATGGTGTCGTCGTAGCCGTGCGCGTCCAGCCACTCGCGCGCTTCCGGCCAGCGGTCCTCGGGCTTGTCACCGAGGGTGATCAGGGCTTCCTTGCAGCCCAGGGCGGCGCCCTTGCGGGCGATGTCCAGCACCTCGTCCGGGGACATGAACATCCCGTGGCCCGCCCGGCGCAGCTTGCCGGGGACGGTGACGAAGGTGCAGTAGTGGCACTTGTCCCGGCACAGCCGGGTGAGGGGGATGAAGACGCTCTTCGAGTAGGTGATGACGCCGGGCCTGCCCGCCGCGTCGAGGCCCGCGTCCCGCACCCGGGCCGCGGACGCGGCGAGGTCGGTCAGGGCCTCGCCGCGGGCCTGGAGGAGCACCGCCGCCTCGGAGACGTCGAGGGCGACGCCGTCCCGGGCGCGTTTGAGGGCGCGACGCATGGAGTTCTCGGTCGGGCCGGTTCCGGAGGTCGCGGAAGTCGTCATCTCTCGAGGATACGTTCGGCCTGATCAAGCCAACGGGGCCCGCCGCGCCTACAGGAAGCGGGCATAGCCGTCCAGCACCCCCAGCACCTCCGACTCGCCCGCGGGCGGGAGTTGGACGACGGTCTCCTCGATGCCCAGTTCGGCGTAGTGGGCGAGCTTGCCGGGGGTGGGGTGGACGGCGTACGGAACGATCTGCAGGGCGGCCGGGTCGCGGCCGGCGTCCGCCCAGACGGACCGCAGCACGGGCAGCGATTCGGACAGACCCCCTCCGCCGATCGGCAGCCAGCCGTCCGCGTACTCCGCGATGTGCGCGAACAGCTTGGGCCCCGCCGCCCCGCCGACGAGGGTGCGCGGGCCGACGACCGGTCCGCGCGGCTTCCGCACCGGCTTGGGGTGGGCGAAGCTCGGCCGCACGCTGCCGTACCGGCCCTCGTGGCCGACCGGCTCCTCGGACCACAGCGCCCGCATCAGCGCCATCCGGTCACGCACCAGCTCGCGGCGCGAGCGCCACTCGACGCCGTGGTCGGCGGCCTCCTCCACGTTCCAGCCGTAGCCGAGGCCGAGGGTGAACCGGCCGTCGGAGAGGTGGTCGAGGGTGGCGATCTGTTTGGCCAGGCCGATGGGGTCGTGCTGGGCGACCAGCGTGATGCCGGTACCGACACCCAGGCGCTCGGTGACGGCGGCGGCCTGAGCGAGAGCGACGAACGGGTCGAGGGTACGGCCGTACTCGCGCGGCAGCTCGCCGCCCATGGGGTACGGGGTGGTGCGCTCGACGGGGATGTGGGTGTGCTCGGGGACGTAGAGGCCGGCGAAGCCGCGCTGCTCCAGTTCGCGGGCCAGACGGGTGGGGGTGATGGTCTCGTCGGTGAGGAAGATCGTCACGGCGATGCGCATGGGTCATCTGTAGCCGGTTTGCCCTCACCTATCCATACCGACCGGTCGCGCAGTTCCCGGCGCCCTCGGGGTGGCTTACGTTGGACGGGTGACGACGTTGCGCGGCACTCTCTCCCCAGGCTCACCGGACTACGTCTACCTTCCCGTCGAAGTTCCGTCCGGCACCCGCGAGTTGCGCGTCTCCTACACCTACGACCGTAACGGCAACGCCCTCGACATCGGACTCTTCGACCAGCGCGGTACCGAGCTGGGCGGTCGGGGGTTCCGGGGGTGGTCCGGAGGCGCTCGTACGGAGTTCTTCGTGCGGGCCGACGAGGCGACGCCCGGGTATCTGCCCGGACCGCTCGGCCCCGGCACCTGGCACCTCGTGCTGGGCCCGTACACGGTGGCGCCGCAGGGGCTGTCGTACGAGGTGACGGTGACGCTCGTGCCGGGGGAGGCCGGGGAGACGCCGCGGCCGGTGTATCCGCCGGACCGGGCCGGCGGGCGGGGGCGGGCCTGGTACCGGGGGGACTGTCATCTGCACTCCTGGCATTCGGACGGGCGCCGCACCCCGGACGAGATCGCGGCGCTGGCCCGGGCCGCCGGGCTGGACTTCGTCAACAGCTCCGAGCACAACACGACCGCCTCGCACGCCCACTGGGCGGACGCGGCGGGCGACGAACTGCTCGTGCTGCTGGGCGAGGAGGTCACCACGCGGAACGGCCATGTGCTGGCGCTGGGGACCGAGCCGGGCACCTTCGTGGACTGGCGGTACCGGGCGCGGGACGACCGCTGGGGGCACTTCGCGCACGAGATCCGCCGGGCCGGCGGGCTGGTCGTACCGGCCCACCCGTACGGCGACTGTGTCGGCTGCTCCTGGAAGTTCGGGTTCGGGGAGGCGGACGCGGTCGAGGTGTGGAACGGGCCCTGGACGCCCGACGACGAGCTGGCGCTGGCCGCCTGGGACGCCCAGCTCGTCGCCCCCGCACGGCGGAACGGGGACTGGCTTCCCGCGATGGGCAACAGCGACGCCCATCGCGCCCCCGACGTGGTCGGCCTGCCGCAGACGGTCGTCCTCGCCGACGCCCTCACCAGGGACGCGATCCTTGCCGGACTGCGCGCGGGCCGCTCGTACGTGGCCGAGTCCCGGCACGTGGACCTCGCCTTCACCGCGTGCGCCGAGGACGGCCGGCAGACGGGGATCGGGGAGCGCTTGGCGGTCCCCGAGGACACCCCGGTGACCGTCCGCCTGGAGGTCTCCGGCGCCCCGCGCTGCACGGCCCGCCTCGTGACCGACCAGGGCCTGCTGTACACGAGCCGCCCGCTGCCGGTGTCGGGAGCGGGCACGGTCGAGTGGCGTACGACCCCGGCGCGCGCGGCCTACGTACGGGCGGAACTGCGCCACGAGGCGGCCCTGGGACCGGTGCCGGGCGCGATGGCCGCGTTCACCAACCCCGTCTTCCTCGGCGCTACTTGATCTGGGCGGCGGCCCACTCGGCCCACTCGCGGCGCATCGCGTTGAAGCGCAGGCCGTACTCCAGGGCGATGCGGCCGTAGACGGAGAGGTTGTCGTCGTCCCAGTCGATGGCATCGTCGAGCTGCTTCAGCTGCTCGTGCTCGCGCGCGGACATCTCGACCAGCTCGGTCAGATAGGCCCGGGCCTGCTCGGGGCGCAGCACACCCAGGAAGAAGACGCGCAGGAGCAGGTCGCTGCGGGTGTTGCGCTGGGGCTTGGTCTCGGTCAGCCAGTGGCGCAGCTCGGCCAGGCCCTCGTCGGCCAGGGCGTACTCCTTGCGGCCGCGCGGCCCCTCGGCGGCCACCGTGATCAGCCCGGAGTCCGCCAGCTTGGTCAGCTCGGTGTAGATCTGGCTCTGCGTGGCCGGCCAGACGTTGGCCAGCGAGGTCTCGAACCGCTTCAGCAGGTCGTACCCGCTGGCGGGGCGCTCCGAGAGCAGGCCGAGCAGTGCGTGTCTGAGGCTCATGCCCCCAGCTTACCTTCCACCCTTGACATGTCACGATCCGACCTTCTAGTTTTGACATGTCAGATCAGGAAGCAAGGCCGTGCGACCACACGGCCACACCAGAGCACGACCACATCGAGCAAGACCACTCGAAAACGGGGAAACCAATGTCGTACCTGCGCACGTTCCTGCCGTGGATCGTCTTCGCCGTCTTCCCTTCCGGGGACTGGCAGTGGGGCGCTCTGGCCGCCCTGCTGGCCGCCGTCGCGATCATCGCCAAGGAGAAGCAGTCCGGCACCGGATTTGACGCACTCGTCATCGAATCCGGCTCGGCGGTCTTCTTCGCCGTCCTCGCGGCCGTCGCCTTCGCCGACCCGCACTCGGGCGTGCACGACTACTCCGCGTCGCTCTCCTCCGGCACCCTCGCCCTCATCGCCGGGGTCTCGCTGGCCATCGGGCGGCCGTTCACCCTGGGCATCGCCAAGCGCACCACCCCGCCCGAGGTCTGGGGTCTGAAGCCGTTCATCCGGACCAACGTCGTCATCACCGCCGTCTGGACCGCCGCCTTCGCTGCCATCGCCGTCGCCCTCGCCCTGGTGGCCCACGCCGGTCACGCCCACTCCACCGCGGCCACGGTGCTCCAGATCGCCGGCTTCGCCGTCCCGATGGTCTTCACCGTCCGCTACGTCGCCCACGTCCAGGCCAAGGCCGCGCAGGTGGCCCGGTGAACCCGAAGCACCTCAGCGGCAACTACGCCCCGGTCACCGAGGAACTCACCGCGCACGACCTGCCGGTGACCGGCACGATCCCGCCCGAGCTGGCCGGCTGGTACCTGCGCAACGGCCCCAACCCGGCCGACGCCGCCTCCGGGCACTGGTTCTTCGGCGACGGCATGGTGCACGGCGTCCGCCTCGACGGCGGGCGTGCCGTCTCCTACCGCAACCGGTGGGTGCGCACCACCAGGTTCACCGACGGGGCGCGGATGTACGACGAGCAGGGCCGGCGGGACCTGACCTCCGGCCCGGCCAACACCCACGTGGTCCGGCACGCCGGCCGCACCCTCGCCCTGGTCGAGACGGCCCTGCCCTACGAGCTGACCCGCCACCTCGGCACCTTGGGCCCCTACGACTTCGACGGCCGGCTGGGCACCGCGATGACGGCCCACCCGAAGACCTGCCCGGTCACCGGCGAACTGCACTTCTTCGGCTACGGCATGGTGGAGTCCACCCACCTCACCTACCACCGGGCGGACGCCACGGGCGCGTTGGTGATCAGCAGGCCCGTCGAGGTGCCGGGCCCGACGATGCTGCACGACTTCGCGCTCACCGCCGAGCACGTCGTCTTCATGGACCTGCCCGTCGTCTTCGACGTCGAACTCGCCCTGACCGGCGGGACGATGCCCTACAGCTGGGACGACGGGTACGGGGCCCGGCTCGGCGTCCTGCGCCGCGACGACCCGTACGGCGAGGTCCGCTGGTTCGCCGTGGACCCCTGCTACGTCTTCCACTCGCTCAACGCCCACGACGCGGCCGACGGCACGATCGTCCTGCACGTCATGCGCTACCCGGAGATGTACCGGCGCACCGCCGACGGCGGCACCGCGCCGCAGCGGGCCGTGCTGTGGAAGTGGACCGTCGACCCGGCCCGCGGGACGGTGCGCGAGGAGCAGGTCGACGATCGTCCGGGCGAGTTCCCCCGCGTCGATGACCGCCTGACCGGCCTCGACTCCCCCTACGGGCACGTGACCTGCGGCACCTCACTGGTTCGCTACGACCTGACGACCGGCTCCGTCACCACGCACGACTTCGGCCCCGGCCGCACCCCCGGCGAGGCCGCGTTCGCCCCGGCCGACGACAGGCCCGGCGGCCCCGGCTGGCTCATGACGTACGTCCACGACGCCACCACCGACCGCAGCGACCTGGTCGTCCTGGACTCCGGCGACCTCGCCGCGCCCCCGGTCGCGACGGTCCACCTGCCGGCCCGGGTCCCCTTCGGCTTCCACGGCAACTGGCTGGCCGACCGGGATGCCCAGGGCCTGTCCTAGGCAGAGCTCCCACGAGTGGCCCGGCGCAGGGCGATGATCTCGGCGACCGCGGTCAGCCAGCGGGCGGCGCGGGTCTCGGCCTCCGGGGTGGTGGTGACCCGCGCGGCCTCGGTCAGCCACTCGCGCAGCAGCTCGGCCGGATCCGGGGACGGGAGCGGCTCGGGCAGCTGCGCCGCGTACGCCAGGCCGCCGGACCGGACGATCTCGGCGACGAACACCAGCGAGCGCGGCAGCACGCCCAGCCGGTCCAGAGTGACCGCCGCCGCGACGGCACCGTCACCGAACAGGGCGGTCCGGAAGGCGTCCTGGGTCAGGCCGTAGCGCAGCAGGACGGCGACGTCGGTGGCGGCCAGGACCTCGTCGTCGGTGCGGCTGTCGGGGGCTGGGGACATGAGGGCCTCGGTTCCGGTGCGGGTCAGCGGACCGTGATCGTGAAGACGTAGAAGCCGGCCTGGGCGCGCGGAGTGGCGGTCAGGGTGGGGTACGGGGACGGGGACGCAGGGCTTTTGGATGCCGTGCCGGTGGGGGTGGGGGTCAGGGTGGAGCGGTCGTGGGGGCCGGGGCCGGTGCACGTGTCCAGGGGGCAGTACAGCAGTCGTACCGTCGTCCTGCCCTTCGCCAGGGCGGTGAAGTTGAAGGACTGGGTGCCTCCGGTGCTGCCGATCATGTCGCTGTCGTCGCCGGACGCCCGGTCGCCCCGGTGCTTCAGCACGGCCGCGTCCGGCTCGGGGTCGGCGAGGTACCAGTGCTCGCCCAGGGTCGCGGCCGACGGGACGGTGAGGGAGAACTCCTCGCCCGGCTCGACGGTGACGGTCCGCTGCTCCAGGCCGTACTCGGCGGTGGCCTTGCCGGTGCCGGTCGCGGTGGGAGCCGCCGACACGCTGGGGGTGGGCGACGCGCTGGGGGTGGCGGTCGTGCTGGTCCCGCCCTGCTCGCCGCAGCCGGTGAGGGCGATCAGGCAGGCGAGGACGGCCGAGCCGAGGAGGGGTGCGCGTGACGTCATGGTGATCCGCTGGTTCCTTGTGGTGTTTCAGTCCTGAGGGAGGTGCACGGCGTACGCGTTCGGCAGCCGGCTGTCGCTGGCCTTCGCCATGCCGCCGTTGACGAAGTCGTCCTCGCTGACCCACGTGGTCTTGCCCCACGGGTTGTAGATCTCCAGCTTGTCGCCCTCCTGGCCGACGATCATCATGGAGTGCCCGTGACGCGTGCCGTCCGCTTCGTACCCCTCGGCGTCGAAGGGCACCGGCTTGCCGTCCGCCACCGCCTTCTCGATCTCCGGCAGGATGGTGCGCCGGGAGTCCGCGTCCCGGACCTCGTGCAGTGCGTAGGAGCTTCCGGTCTCCGGGCTGATCTCCTTGTTGGAGATCTCGGTCTGGCCCTTCAGGTCCATGCCGTTCCAGTGGGCCTCGCCGTGACCTTCCTGGTGCATCCGGTGCTGTTCGTCCACCAGCCGCCGCCGGAAGGCCGCCGGGTCGTCCTCCTGGCCGCCGGGGCCGCCGGTGAGTCCGAGAGCGTAGACGGGGTCGACCATGGCCCGGGCCGTGACCGTGGTGGAGGCGACACAGGTGCCCTCCCGGCCGTCGCCGCCCTGGGCCCACTGCTGGCCGTCGAAGCTCTGGAGGTCGGTGTTGATGTTGGCGCCGTTGCCGGGGTCCGTCCCCTCGTCCTTGAGGCTGTCCCCCTGGGTGACGATCGGCGACAGGTGCCGCTGCAGCCAGGCCGGGTCCTTGCCGTGGATCTTCCCGCCGAACGTCTCGACGTCGTCGACGCCGTGGCCGGCGGCGAGGGCCTTCATCAGGTATGCCTTCTCCTGCGGGGACTTCGCGTTCGCCAGGAGCCGCTCCATGCGGGCCCGGTCGGCCGGCGGCAGCTTCTCGAGGGCCCGGCCCGAGCGTTCCAGCTCGTCGGCGGTGAGGATCTCGTTGTAGTCGGCGGCGCCGGCCGCCCCGCTGGTGTCGGCGAGCATCAGCCGGTCGACCGCGGTCAGTTCGCCGGTGCGCATCTTGCCGGCGCGTGCCTCGGCCGCCCACTTGTTCAGGTCACGGACCGCGGCACGGACGGCGTCGTCCGCGGCGGCGGCCGCGTCGTGCATGAGCGTGACCCCGTCGGCGGCGGGGGCCCGGGCCGCCGCGAGGTCTCGCTTCTCCTCCTCGGTCTCGATCAGGGTGTCGAGCATGTCGAAGAAGCCGTCCCTGTCGCCGAGTTGCCGCTTCGCCACGCTGCAGCCTGGCACGGCCGTCGGCATCCCGCTGCTGCGCGTGCCCGAGCGCGTCGGCCAGTGCGAGCAGCGCCTTCCCGCCGCCCTCGAAGGCCTCGGCCATTTTCGTCGCGGCCCGGGCGGCGGCGCCCACCGCGGCGGAGGCGAGCACGCTCGTGTCGCCGACCCAGACCTCCGGCAGCCGCTTGCGGGCCACCTTGTGCACCCGGTCGTGCAGGTCCCCGGCTTCGTCGACCTGGCCGCGGTAGCGCCGGCCCAGCGAATCGAGGGTCGCCGTGTCGCCCACCGGCGCGGAGACGAAGAGCGCCTCGTCGATCCGGTCCAGCAGATCGTTCTTGGATCCGGCCTTGGGGATGCTCTCGCACAGTTCGGCCAGCCAGGAACGGCGACCGGCCGGAGTCTCCAGGGAGACCAAGGGGCCCATGGCGCCCATGGGGTCCAGCGGCCCCAGCAGTCCCGTCACCGTGCCGCCCTCAGTAGCCCGACAGGGCCGACAGGCGGTCGGCGGACACCGGCAGCGCGGTGGCGCCGTTCACCCCGACGGACACGGCGTGCGCCTGGGCCGCGACCCCGTGGTCACTGCCGGAGTAAGCCCTCTTGGAGAGGCGGATCTTGTCGCCGAGTTCGTGCAGCGCCGCCCCCAGGGTGGACGCGTCCGCGTCCCAGGCGGCGGCGAAGGCGTTGAACGCCTCGCTCACCTCGGCACCGCCCAGGGCGTCCTGCGTGTAGCACATCGGAGTCTGGACCGCCGCGCGGATGCGTCCCGCGTCGTCGCCCGCGCCGTCCAGTTCCTTCGCCGGCCCGGACATGCCGGACCTGACCGTGTAGCCGTCCGACGACGCGCCCATCACGTTCCCCCGTTGCGACCGGTCATGATCGCAGGGGAGGCTAACACGCACCAGTCGTACGACGGTCCATACAGCTCACGCCCCGCACGGGGCCCACACAGCATCCACGCGGGGCACACGTCCGGACGCCGCCCGTGGAGGAGAGCACGGGAGCCCGAGAGATGTCACGCAACGCCGACCTCAAGCACCGCATCGTCACCCGCTTCCAGCGGTACGTCGCCAACCCGCTCAACCGGCGGCTGCCGTTCCAGACCCTCCTGGAGACCACCGGCCGCACGTCCGGGCTGCCCCGGACCACGCCGGTGGGCGGCCGGCGGGTCGGGGACGCCTTCTGGCTGGTGTCGGAGTTCGGCTACAAGTCGCAGTACGTACGCAACATCCAGGCCGACCCCAAGGTCCGCGTCCGCATCGGCGGCCGCTGGCACCACGGCACCGCCCACCTCCTCCCGGACGACGACGCCACGGCCCGCCTGCGCTCCCTGCCCCGCTTCAACAGCGCGGCGGTACGGGCACTCGGCGTCGACCTGCTGACCGTACGGGTGGACCTGGAGGACTGAGGTTCCCCTGATGTGTCCGGCTCACCCCGGCCACACGATCGACTGCACCTCGCTGTACGCGTGCAGAGCGTAGGAGCCCACGTCGCGGCCGACGCCGCTCTTCTTGAAGCCGCCGAAGGGGGCTTCCATGTTGCGGCCGACGGTGTTGATGCCGACGCCGCCGGCGCGCAGGCGGCGGGCGACGCGGAAGGCGCGGGCGACGTCGGACGACCAGACGTAGTCGATCAGGCCGTAGTCCGAATCGTCGGCGAGGGCCACGCCCTCGTCCTCCTCGTCGAAGGGGATGACCGCGACCACCGGGCCGAAGATCTCCTCCCGGGCCACCCGCATGTCGTTCGTGCAATCGGCGAGGAGGGTGGGGGCGACGTAGAAACCCCGCTCCAGGGACGGGCGTTCGCCGCCGGTGACCACGGTCGCGCCTTCCTTGCGGCCCAGTTCGACGTACGACTCCACGCGCGCCCGGTGCTCGGCGGAGATCAGGGGGCCCACCACCGTGTCCGGCTCACGCGGGTCCCCCACCTTCAAGCGGTCGGCGTACGCGGCCAGTTGCTCGACCAGGCGGTCGTACACGCCCCGCTGGGCCAGGACCCGGGTCGGTGCCGTGCAGATCTGGCCGCTGTAGAAGGAGAAGGTCGTGCCGATGCCGGCCACGGCCGAGGCCAGGTCGGCGTCGTCGAAGACGAGCGCGGCGCCCTTCCCGCCCAGCTCCATCAGCTGGCGCTTCATGTCCCGCCCGCACACCTCGGCGATGCGCCGTCCGACGGCCGTGGAGCCGGTGAAGCTGACCATGTCGACGTCGTCGGAGGCCACCACCGCCTCCCCCACGGCCACCGAGCGCCCCGAGACGACGTTCAGCACGCCCGGCGGCGCTCCGGCCGCCTCCAGCGCCTCGGCCATCCGGTACACGGACAGCGGGTCCTGCGGGGCCGGCTTCACCACCACGGTGTTGCCCATGGCGAGGGCCGGGGCGACCTTGCCCGCCGGGTTGGCCCACGGGTTGTTGTACGAGGTGACGCAGGTGACGACGCCGACGGGCTGGCGTACCGCGAGCGCGCCCATCACGCCCGCCCTCCCCATCGGGCCGGCCTCGTTGATCTGCGGGGCGATCGCCCACTCGGCGGGCTCCACGCCGGCGTACCGGCGGAAGCGGGCCGCGGCGACACCTACCTGCATCGCCCGCGCCGTCCGGGTCGTCGCCCCGGTCTCGGCCCGCGCCAGCTCGGCGTACGGCACGAGCCGCTCGCGGACGATCTCCGCGGCCCGCCCGAGCACCGCAGCCCGCTCCTCCGGCCGGGTCCGCGACCAGCGCCCGAACGCCTCCCGCGCCGCCGCGCAGGCCTCCCGCGCCTGTTCCGGCGAGGCCTCCGGGGCCTGCCCGACGGTCTCCTCGGTGGCCGGGTCGATCACCGGGTAGAAGCCGGCGTCCGGCTCGACCCACTCCCCGCCGACGAACAGCCGCTGCCCCTCGCTCACCTGGCCGCTCACCTGGTGCTCACCGTCCCGGTGTCCCGCCCCGAGCGCAGCACCCGGCCCGGTACGGCCCCGCTCACCACGTCGTCCCGGATCGCCTCGACCCCGTTGACCCACACGGCCCGCACCCCGAGCGCCTTCGAGTCCAGCCGCGGACTGTCACCCGGCAGGTCGTGCACCAGGGTGGCCTGACCCGCGTCGATCCGCTCCGGGTCGAACAGCACCAGGTCCGCATGCCAGCCCTCCCGGATCCGGCCCCGCTCGCGCAGCCCGAACAGCCGCGCCGGGTCGTCCGTCAGCATCCTGACCGCCTGCTCCAGACCCACCAGCTTCCGGCCGCGCAGACAGTCCCCGAGGAACCGGGTGGTGTACGGCGCCCCGCACATCCGGTCCAGGTGCGCGCCCGCGTCCGAGCCGCCGAGCAGCACGTCCTCGTGCTGCCAGGTCTCGGCGCGCAAGGTCCAGGAGGCGGGGTCGTTGTCGGTGGGCATCGGCCACAGCACCGTACGCAGCTCGTCGTTGGCGCAGATCTCCACCAGGCAGGCGAAGGGGTCCTGCCCGCGCTCGGCGGCGACGTCCCGCACCACCCGGCCGGTCAGCCCGCGGTTGGCCTCGCTGTACGTGTCCCCGATGACGTACCGCCCGAAGTTCACCAGCCGCCGGAAGACCCCCGCCTCCTTCGACCGGGCCCGCCGCAGCATCTCGGCCCGGACGGCCGGGTCCCGCAGCCTGGCGATCCGCTCCGGCACCGGCAGCCCGAGGACCGGCCCCCACCCGGGGATGAGGTTGAGGGCGCAGAAGGTGCCCAGGGACATGTTCATCGGGGTGAGGATCGGCATGGTGAGCGCCACCACGCGCCCGCCCGCCTTCCGCGCCCGCTCGCTCGCGCTCAGCTGCCGGGGCACCCGCTCCGGCACGGCCGCGTCGACGGTGAGGACGTTCCAGTTCAGCGGGCGCCCGGCCACCGCGCTCAGCTCCACGAACAGATCGATCTCGGCGTCGCTGAACTGATCCAGACAGCCGGCCACGATCGCCTCGATCTGCGTCCCCTCGTGCTCCCCGACCGCCCGGGCCAGCGCCAGCAGCTCGGCCGGTCGCGCATGCCGGGAGGCGACCGGCTGCCCGTCGCCGTCGGAATGGGTGCCGGACTGCGTGGTGGAGAACCCCCAGGCCCCGGCGTCCATGGCCTCGTGGAGCAGCCGGACGATCTCCGCGAGCTGTTCCTCGCTCGGCTGCCCGCCGATCGCGTCGGGCCCCATGACGTACCGCCGGAGCGCGCAGTGCCCCACCATGAACCCGGCGTTGACCGCGATCCGCCCCTCCAGCGCGTCGAGATACTCACCGAAGGAGTGCCAGCTCCACGGCGCCCCCTCCTCCAGCGCCACCAGGGACATCCCCTCCACCTTCGACATCATCCGCCGGGTGTAGTCGGCGTCCCCGGGACGGTCGGGGTTGAGGGGCGCGAGCGTGAACCCGCAGTTCCCGGCGGCCACCGTCGTCACCCCGTGGTTGAGGGAGGGCGTGGCGTACGGGTCCCAGAAGAGCTGGGCGTCGTAGTGGGTGTGGGGGTCGACGAAGCCGGGGGCGAGGACGAGGCCGTGCGCGTCCTCGGCCGTACGGGCGTCCTCGGTGACCTTGCCGACGACGGCGATACGACCGTCCCGTATGCCGACGTCGGCGGTGAACGCGGGCGCTCCCGTCCCGTCGACGACGGTCGCGCCCTTGATCAGGTGGTCCAGCATGCCGGGAGCCCCCTTATACGGCCTGACGGAACCGCGACGTCCGGTGCACCGGATCCGTGTCGATCTTCGGGATCACGTGCTCCCCGATCAGCCGGATCGTCTGCAGCGTCTCCTCCTTCGGCACGCCCACCGGCAGCCCGAAGCTCAGCTGGTCCGCCCCCGCCTGCTCCCACCGCTTGCACTGGCGCAGCACCTCGTCCGGATCCCCGCAGATGAGCAGCTCCTCCTCCACGAGCAGCTCCACGAACTCCGGCGTGTACTGCGGCAGCGTCTCCGGCCACACCGGGAAGCCCTCCGGCCGGGGGAACGTGTCGTGGTACCGGAACACCAGCGACGGCAGGTAGTGCAGCCCGCCGTTGACCGCGATCTCGATCGCCTCGGCGTGCGTCGGCGCGCAGATGGCGGTGGTGGTCACCATGACGTTGTCGTTGACGAAGTCCCCGACCGGCTCCGCGTTCACGACCGCCGTCTTGTACTGCTCCAGCACCCACTCCATGTCGGAGACCTTCTGGATGCTGAAGCCGAGCACGCCGAGCCCCTTCTTCGCGGCCATGGCGTACGAGGCCGGAGACCCGGCGGCGTACCACATCGCCGGGTGCGACTTCCCGTACGGCTTGGGGAGCACCTTGCGCGGCGGGAGCTGCCAGTGCTTGCCCTGGAAGCCGGCGTACTCGTCCTGGAGCCACATCTTCGGGAACTCGGCGATGGTCTCCTCCCAGATCTCCTTCGTGTAGTTCATGTCGGTGATCCCCGGGAGGAAGCCGAGGATCTCATGGCTGCCGGCGCCCCGCCCGCTGCCGAACTCGAAGCGGCCCTCGCTGAGGTGGTCCAGCATGGCGACCTTCTCGGCGACCTTGACCGGGTGGTTGACCTGGGCGAGGGGGTTGAAGATCCCGGAGCCCAGGTGGATGCGCTCGGTGGCGTGGGCGAGATAGCCGAGGAAGACGTCGTTGGCGGAGAGGTGCGAGTACTCCTCCAGGAAGTGGTGCTCGGAGGCCCAGGCGTACTTGAAGCCTGACGTGTCCGCCTGGATGACGTACTCGGTCTCCTCCATCAGCGCCTTGTGCTCGGCCAGCGGGTCGGTCTCGGCGCGCTTGCCCACGTATCCCTGTACGAAGAGCCCGAATTCCACGGCGGTTCACCATCCCAAGTCCAGGTGGTTCCTACGAGTCCTACGAACTTTCTGACGTAGCGTCAGATTCGTCAATAGATGACGGCCTGTCAGATGACGCTGACCCCCGCCAGCCATCCCCCGTCGATCACGAACGGCTGCCCGGTGATGTACGAGGAGTCGTCCGAGGTGAGGAAGAGCGCCAGCCGGGCCACCTCCTCCGGCTGCCCCACCCGCCCGAGCGGCACCAGCTTGCGGTACAGCTCGTCCAGGGCCCGGCTCATCTCCTCCGGGTCGGCGTCCGGGTCCAGCCGGGCCGGGTTCGACATCGCGGTGTCGATCGCGCCCGGGCAGATGGCGTTGACCCGGATCCGCCGGCTCGCCAGCTCCAGCGCGGCCACCCGGGTCAGTCCCAGCACGGCGTGCTTGGTGGCGGCGTACGTGCCCACGGCCGCCATGCCCGTCAGCGCCGTGTAGGACGCGGTGTTGACGATGGTCCCGCCGTCGGCCAGCTCCGGTGCGACCGTCTTCATCCCCAGGAAGCAGCCGACCTGGTTGACCTGCACGACCTGCATGAACTCGTCGAGCGGGGTGTCCACGAGGGCGTTGAAGCGCAGGATGCCCGCGTTGTTCACCAGCCCGTCGAGCCGGCCGTACGCCTTCTTCGCGGCGGCGACGGCGGCCTTCCACTCCTCCTCCACGCCCACGTCCAGGTGGACGTAGGTCGCCCCGATCTCCTTGGCGAGGGCCCCACCGAGGTCGTCCAGCACATCGGCGACGACGACTCGCGCGCCCTCCGCGACGAAGAGCCGCGCCTCCTGCTCGCCCTGCCCGCGCGCCGCCCCGGTGACGATGACGACGCGCCCGTCCAGCTTGCCCATGCCGCTCCTCAGGTCAGGCGGGGCGCGACCTCCGCCCCGAACGCGTGGATCTGGTCGATGAGTTCGCTACGGCTCCGGCTGCGGAACCGCACCTGGATCTGGTGCACGCCCATCGCGCGGTAGGCCCGCAGCGACTCGGCGATCTCGTCCGGGGCCCCGGTCAGGGTGCGCCGCCCGACCTCCCAGCCGACCCGGCCGACGTACAGCGGCTCGGTGATGGCGCCGATGGTGCAGGGCGCCTCGATGCCCGCTTCGGCGCGGAGGCGCCGGAGCCTGTCGATCTGAGCGGGCAGCCGGTCCCGGGGATCCCCCTGCGGCAGCCAGCCGTCGCCCTTCAGCGCGGCCCGGCGGACGGCGGCGGGAGAGGAGCCGCCGACCCAGAGCGGGACGTGCTCCTGGGCGGGCCGGGGGCGCTGACCGAGCCCCTCGAAGTCGTAGAGCTTGCCGTGGTGTTCGGGGAACTCCGACGGTCCGAGGGCGGCCCGCAGGGCGTCGATCACCTCGTCGAGCACGGCGCCGCGCCGCTCGAAGTCCACCCCCAGCGCCTCGAACTCCTCCCGCACGTGCCCGGCCCCCACGCCCAGGATCAGCCGGCCCCCGGAGAGCCGGTCGAGGGTGGCGTACTGCTTGGCGCTGAGCAGGGGATGCCGCAGGCCCACGACGGCCACATGGCTGAGCAGCCGTACCCGCCCGGTCACGGCGGCGAGGTGGGCGAGGGTGGCGACGGGGTCGTACCAGACCGTGCTCATCGCGTCCGCGAGGCGGCGCGGGATCGCCACGTGGTCGCAGCAGGCGAGGTAGTCGAACCCGGCCCGGTCCACGGCCCGGGCGACCTCGACCAGGTCGGCGGGCCCGGCGGCGGCCTCCCAGCCCTCCGTGTAGAGGGTGCTCTGGGACTGCACGGGCAGCTGGATGCCGTACGCGAGGCTCACCGGGGGCTCCACAGGCCGTCCGGGGTCAGCCCCAGCAGCTCGATGGCGTTCCCTCGGACGATCCGCTCGACCACGTCCGCCGGCAGGTGCCCCATCTGGGCCTCGCCGACCTCCCTGGACTTCGGCCAGGTGGAGTCGGAGTGGGGGTAGTCGGTCTCGTACAGGACGTTGCCGACGCCGATGGAGTCGAGGTTGCGAAGGCCGAAGGCGTCGTCGAAGAAGCAGCCGTAGACGTGGCCGGCGAACAGCTCGGACGGCGGCCGGTGGACCTTGTCGGCGACCCCGCCCCAGCCCCGATTCTCCTCCCAGACCACGTCCGCGCGCTCCAGGATGTACGGGATCCAGCCGATCTGCCCCTCCGCGTACATGATCCTCAGGTTCGGGAAGCGCTCGAACTTGCCGCTCATCAGCCAGTCCACCATCGAGAAGCAGCAGTTGGCGAAGGTGATGGTGGAGCCGACGGCGGGCGGGGCGTCGGCGGAGGTGGAGGGCATCCGGCTGCTGGAGCCGATGTGCATGGCGACGACCGTGCCGGTCTCGTCGCAGGCCGCGAGGAACGGGTCCCAGGCGTCGGTGTGGACGGAGGGGAGGCCGAGGTGCGGGGGTATCTCGGAGAAGGCGACGGCCCGGACCCCGCGTTCGGCGTTCCGCCGCACCTCCTGGGCCGCCAGTTCGGCGTCCCACAGCGGGATGAGGGTGAGCGGTATCAGCCGCCCGTGCGCCTCGGGGCCGCACCACTCCTCCACCATCCAGTCGTTGTAGGCACGGATACAGAGAAGCGCGAGGTCCTTGTCCTCCGCCTCCGTGAAGGTCTGGCCGCAGAAGCGGGGGAAGGTGGGGAAGCAGAGGGCGGACTGGACGTGGTTGACGTCCATGTCGGCGAGGCGCTGCGGGACGTCGTACGACCCCGCCCGCATCTGCTCGTACGTGATCACTTCGAGCTTGATGTCGTCCCTGCTGTAGCCGACGGCGGTGTCGAGGCGGGTGAGGGGGCGGCACAGGTCCTCGTACACCCACCAGTCCCCGAGGGGACCGTCCGCGCCGCCCGGCTCGCCCATGACGGGCTTGAAGCGCCCGCCCAGGAAGGACATCTCCTTCAGGGGGGCGCGGACGATGCGCGGACCGGTGTCCAGGTACCGCTTCGGGAGGCGGTCCTGCCATACGGCGGCGGGCTCAACGGTGTGGTCGTCGACCGAGATGATCAGAGGAAAGGTCGCTGTCGTCGAGGTCTCCATGAGGCTCACGGTAGCGCCGATCTGACGGTCCGTCAGCTCCTGTTTCGGGTCTGCCGGGCGCGGAGAGGTTGTGAGGGCCTTGTGGACTCACGCGTGCCACCCTGTGATCGGGGTCTCCCACGGCTGACGCAACTGCCCGGAACAAGGCAAACTGACGGGGTTGTTCGTGATGCCTAGGGGGGGCGAACGCATGGAAGGTCGGCCGCGAGTACCTGAGCAGCGGCGTCCCGGCTCCGCGGCCAGTGCCATCGCGGAGCCGGCGGCATCGCGCTTCAGCGTGCTCGGTCCGGTACGGGCCTGGCGCGGCGGGGAACCGCTGAACACCGGCTCCCCTCAGCAGCGCGCCCTGCTGGCCGCCCTGCTGCTGCGCGAGGGCCGTACGGCGACGGCGGCGGAGCTGATCGACGCGCTCTGGGGCACCGAGCCGCCGTCCCAGGCCCTGGCGGCACTGCGGACGTACGCCTCACGCCTGCGGAAGGTCCTGGACCCGGGCGTCCTGGTCAGCGAGTCCGGCGGGTACGCGGTGCGGGCGCCGGCCGAGGGCGCGCTGGACCTGGCCGTGGCGCAGGAGCTCGCGGGAGAGGCGGAGAAGGCGCGCGGGGCGGGTGACCTGTGCCGGGCGCGTTCCCTGCTCAGCGAGGCGCTGGACCTCTGGGACGGCGAGCCTCTCGCCGGCGTCCCCGGCCCCTACGCGGAGGCGCAGCGCGTCCGGCTGGAGGAGTGGCGGCTCCAACTGCTGGAGTCCCGCCTCGACATGGACCTCGAACAGGGCTGCCACGCGGAGGCGGTCTCGGAGCTGACGGCGCTGACGGCCGCGCACCCCCTGCGGGAACGGCTGCGCGAGCTGCTGATGCTGGCCCTGTACCGCAGCGGCCGCCAGGCCGAGGCGCTGGCGGTGTACGCGGACACGCGGCGCCTGCTGGCGGAGGAACTGGGCGTGGACCCGCGCCCCGGGCTCAGGGAACTCCAGCAGCGCATCCTCCAGGCCGACCCGGCCCTGGCGGAACCCTCGGCCCCTGCGGCAGAACCACCCGTGGTCCAGGTGCGCCCGGCCCAACTCCCTGCCTCGGTCCCAGACTTCACGGGACGGGCCGCCTTCGTGGGCGAGCTGAGCGAGGTGCTGGCCTCGGCATCGGAGGCGGAGGGCCGCGTGATGGCGGTGTCGGCACTGGCCGGGATCGGGGGCGTGGGCAAAACCACTCTGGCGGTCCACGTCGCCCACCGCGCACGCTCCTCCTTCCCCGACGGCCAGCTCTACGTCGACCTTCAGGGCGCCGGCCATCGCCCCGCCGAACCGGAGACGGTCCTCGGCTCCTTCCTGCGCGCCCTGGGCACGGCGGACTCGGCGATTCCGGACTCCCTGGAGGAGCGGGCGGCCCTGTACCGCTCGGTCCTGGACGGCCGTCGGGTGCTGGTCCTCCTGGACAACGCGAAGGACGCGGCCCAGGTACGCCCCCTGCTCCCCGGCACGGAGGGCTGCGCCGCCCTGGTCACCTCCCGGGTCCGCATGGTGGACCTGGCCGGGGCCCACCTGGTCGACCTGGACGTGATGTCACCGGACGAGGCACTGGCCCTGTTCACGAAGATCGTGGGCCAGGAACGGGTCGCGGCGGAACGGGAGGCGGCGCTGGACGTGGTCGGCGCCTGCGGCTTCCTCCCCCTGGCCATCCGCATCGCCGCGTCGCGCCTCGCGGCCCGCCGCACCTGGACCGTCTCGGTCCTGGCGGCCAAGCTCGCCGACGAACGCCGCCGCCTCGACGAGTTGCAGGCCGGCGACCTCGCGGTGAAGGCCACCTTCGAACTGGGCTACGGCCAACTGGAACCGGCCCAGGCCCGCGCCTTCCGCCTGCTGGGCCTGGCCGACGGCCCGGACATGTCCCTGGCCGCCGCGGCCGCCGTCCTCGACCTCCCGGTGGAGGACACGGAAGACCTGCTGGAATCCCTGGTCGACACCTCCCTCCTGGAATCCGCCGCCCCCGGCCGCTACCGCTTCCACGACCTGGTCCGCCTCTACGCGCGTGCGTGCGCGGAACGCGACGAACAGCCACCCAGCGAGCGGGACGCCGCGATGTCGCGGCTGCTGGACTTCTACCTGGCGACGGCGGCGGGGGTCTACGCGGCCGAGCGGCCAGGGGACAGGCTCGTGGACCATCTGGAGAAGACGGGCGTCTCGGGATTGGTCTTCCCCGATCGCCGCGCCGCGCAGGACTGGCTCTACGCCGAAGCAGTGCCGCTTCTGGCTTGCGTACGGCAGTCGTCCAGCGGCGCCACGCTGCGGCGCGCCGTCGACCTGCTGTGGGCGGCGGTCGACCTCGCGGAGTCGGGAGCGAACTTCAAGGAGTACGAGGCGGTCGGCGCGGCCCTGCGTGACGCCGCTCATGCCGCCTCCGACCTTCGCGCCGAGGGCCGGGCCATCCTTGTACTGGCCAACGCCCGCCACTGGTCCGGACAGTTCACCCAAGCCTATGAGGAAGCACGACAGGCACTGGCCCTGTCGGAGTCTGCCGGCGACCCCTTGCCGTGCTGCTGGGCGGCGAACATCCTCGGCGCCTTCGCCTTTTACCAGGGCCGCTATGCCGAGGGCGAGGCATACCTGGAGCGTGCCATCGCCGACTTCCGCGCCTGCGGCGACCTCTCCGGCGCGGCAGCGGCGCTGTGCAACCTCTCTCGTCTGCACCTGCAGACGGACCGGCCGGACAGCGCCGTGCATCTCGCGCGGCAGGGCACCGAGATGTACGAGGAGCTCGGTCACTCCCTGAAGGCGGCCAACGGCCACTACGCCCTGGGACTGGCCCTTGGCGAAAGCGGCCAACTGGCCGACGCCAGCGCGCATCTGGGGCAAGCCCTCCTCGTCTTCCGCGCCAGCAGGCAGCGCCTGTGGGAGGGGATGACCCTCTACCGGCTTGCCGAGGTGGACCTACGCGCCCAGCGGCCGGCCCAGGCGGCCACCAACGCCGAGATGGCCCTGACGCCGCTCAAGGAGATCGGTGGCGAGTGGCGACGCGGCAACGTGCTGACCGTACTCGGAAAGGCCCTGAACGGGATCGGGCAGACCGGCAGGGCCCAGGTCTGCTGGCGCGAGGCGCTGGAGATCTACGAGCGGCTGAACTCCCCTGAGGCAGCGGAGGTCCAAGCGCTCCTGGCCCCGGCCGCCACAGCCTGACCTGGCCACGGTCGCGGCGTTCATCGATCGTTTATCGCGCCACGGCACTCTCTTGGTGTCGGGCCGTTCCGTCGGGGGGCAGACGGCCCAGTCGGCGAGGCCGCCTCACTCGCGATCTAGAGTGGGCGACTCCAGTGGCCCATCCGGCCACCCTCGGGGGAGTGACCGGATGGGCCCGCCACAGCTGCAACGCAACTCCAAGGGGAGGCACCTGATGAGCGACACCACCAAGGACCAGCCGGTCGTCAAGCCGGACAACACCCACATCACCGACGCCACGGCCGGCACCGAGGTCAAGCCGCTCAACACGCACATCACCGATGCCGAGGCCGGCGCGGACATCAAGCCGCTCAACACCCACATCACGGACGCCGAGCTGGCAGCCGGCGATGGCACGGCCACTCCGGACAACACCCACATCACGTCCGAGCCCGCCTGAGCCGGACAACACGGGGGATCGGCCGCGGCGGCGCGGAGGGGGAGCCGTCGCGGCCGAGGTGTGTTCAAAGGCGATCATCAAGGTCGCCATCGCCGTTGCCGCAGTGAGCCGGGACCTCGATGACGATCAGCGCCCGGCCCCCTCCAGCTCGCACCGCACCGTCTTGCCCGCCGCCTGCTCCACTCCCCACCGCACCGCCACCGCATCCAACAGGGCCAGGCCGCGTCCCGTCTCGTCGTCGGGCGCGGCGGGCGGGGCGACGGGGAGGGCATGCTCGGCCGGGTCCGTGACCTCGACCCGAATGCTGTTGCCGCCCGGCCGCGCCACCCGTACACGGATCGGCGCCCCCTCCCCCACATGCCGGATGACGTTGGTGACGAGTTCGGTGACGCAGAGCTGGACATCGGCACAGGGCTCGTCGAGATAGCGGCGGACGGTGCGGCGCAAGCCCTGGAGTGCCTTCGGTACGGCGACGAGTTCGACGTCCAGAAGCGGCCGGCTCGGCCTGCGCCCCTCGGTCCGCAGCACCTCCACCAGCTTGCGTGCTGTCGCCGTGTTGCAGTTCCCGAGGGCCACCAGACCAGCCGGGGGCTGGTATCCGCCCGCGAAACTCGGCAGGTCCACCCGGAGGGACGGCAGGGTGATGCCGTGGGCGGAGAGGGCGTCGCGCAGATCCTCCACGCAGAGGGTGCTGTCGTAGACGGAGTTGCCGGGGGTGGCGGAAGCGGAGTTCAAGGAGGACACGGTTGCGTACGCCTTCCTGTGCTCTCTGTGACGAAACAAGGTTTCGGCTACGCAGCGCAACTGGCAAACGGCGGTGACGAGTTATGCCCCCACGCAAGGACCCCGACGCCTCGGCGAACGTCCCCTCCTTCTACGGCGCCGAGTTGCGCTACCAGCGGGAGCTGGCGGGGCTGACGCTGGAGCAGCTGGCGGAAGGGAGCTTCCGGGGTGTCCCGTTCCTGAGCCAGATCGAGCGCGGAGAGCGGCGGATGCCGCTGGATCTCGCCCGGCACGTCGACAAGGTGCTGGGGACGGACGGGTTTTTCGAGCGCCGTTGTGAAGATGCCCGCAGGGCACGGCAGTCGGGGCATGCGGAGTACTTCGCGGACGTGGCGGAGATGGAGCAGCATGCGGAGACGATCGAGGAGTGGGCTCCGATGCTCGTACCGGGACTGTTGCAGACACAGGCGTACGCCGAGGCCGTCGTTCACACCTTGCTGCCCTGGCTGCCGCCCGAGACCGTCGACAAGCAGGTCCGGGCCCGGTTGAAGCGGGCGGAGATCTGGAAACGCGAAGACCGGCCGTCCTTCTGGGCGGTGCTCCACGAGTCCGTCGTCCACAAGCCTCTCTTGCCGCCGACTGAGATGGCGTTGCAGCTGAAACACATTGCTCATGTGATCCGCTCCACGCAGGGCGTTCTGCAGATCCTCCGGGAAACGGCGAACGCCCACCCGTTCATGATGGGCATGATGAAGGTGATGACCTTCCCGGACGCCCCGCCGGTTGCCTACACCGAGGGCCTCCACAATGGCCAACTCATCGACTTTCCCGCGCTCGTGAAGGACTACCGCAGGTCGTACGATCTGCTCAGGGCCGCGGCACTCCCGCCAGAGGCGTCCCTGGCCATGGTCGAACAAGCGGCAGAGGACTACCGAGATGGCAAGCACCGGGATTGACCTGAGCACCGCCCAGTGGCGCAAGAGCAGCTACAGCAACGGGAGCGGCGGGGATTGCGTCGAAGTCTCGGACACTCACCCCGGGGTGATCCCCGTCCGTGACTCGAAGCGGCCGGACGACGGACCCGTACTCCTCTTCCGCCACCTCGCCTGGAGCACCTTTCTCGGCTCGCTGAAGGGCTGAGCCCTCCTGTGCCGGTGTGCACAGAGCATCTCGGTGGCGGGGTATCCCGATCCCGCAGGGTTCCTGACCCGGGTACCCTCGCGTCGCAGCGCTGAGCGGGCCGCAAGCTGGCTGGCCAGTACATACAGGTGCACCCTGATCACGTACACGCGCCCTGATCCCGCCGATCTCGTCGCCACACCGCAGTTAAGCGGACCAGCCGGTCAAGGCCACCTCTGCGCCACCTACCGTCTGGTACCGGCCATTCAGGAATCCGAGACCGGCCCCCAGGTGGACATGGCCGCACCAGGCGAGGACATGGTCCACGCCTGCGGGAGCAAGACCGGCCTGTGTGACACCCACGGGACAAGCGACGCCACAGCCCTCGCCTCTGCCGGCGCCGCCCTCATCTGGCCCAAGCACCCGACCTGGACCAACAACCAGGTCCTGCGGGTCACGCTCAACATCATCGGCGCACCCACGGACGGAGCCAAGCGCAACGACGCCATCGGCTATGGCATCGTCCGGCCCCGCGTCGCTCTGCAGAGCCCAGTGACCCGGGCCCCGCTGATGTCTATCCGCTGCCGGACCTGGAGGCGGCGGCGGAGTCGTGCTCCTCGGAGCGGCGCTCGCGGTTGGCGCCATCACCCGCAGGCAACGGACGCCGACAGCACCACTCGCAACGCCAGCCTCCGCTCCGAACCAAGCTCCGCACGCAGCGCCTGGATTCAGTCCCTCTCCCTACACACCCCCGGTCCCACCGGACCAGTTCCCCCCGTCCGATCGAGGACCTGGGGGCGTCTGAGTACGGATACTCAGACGGGCTGGTGGCCGACACCGATGGGGCACGTGATGCGGTGTCGGTACTGTGCTTCTCGATCACCACAGCATTGCTGTCGCACGTTCACAGCATCTCGGCGGCGTACGACGGGACACGGGGAGGGGCCACGCATGGCGTGGGAGGAGTGGGAGCAGGCCAAGGCCGCGGCGGTCGAGCGGCAATCGGCACACATGCAGCTCAACCAGATTCCGAGCGACCCGGGAGGCACCAGCTCGGGTGGCGGCGGCGTGTCCGGCAAGCTCAGGTCCGACAAAGCTGCCTGGTCCACGGCCGGTAACGGCGTCGGCGATCTACGGGACAACATCAGCAAGGCGCTGGCGAAGCTGGGGGAGGGCCAGAAGGGCCTCGGCGAGGATTCCGGGTGCCTGACCGCTGCTGCCCAGCGGGAGGTCCACACATCCTGGGAGCGCTACGTCGGGGACGTGAGCGGGCGCTGCGAGAAGCTGGCCGGGCTGCTGGAGAAGGTGGGCAACGATCAGCTAAGGACCGACGAGGCCATCAAGGCCGAGATCGCGAAGGTGAAGACCGAGTACGAGGACACGCCGGCGGCCGGCGGTCAGTCCAAGGGCCGGTGACCAGAGGCCATGGACTACATGACGCTGAAGACCTTGAAGCTGTCCGAGTACTCGGATGCGGCGGATGGTTTCCGCGCGGTGAGCGACATGGCCGGCGCGGCCAAGGACCGCATCGAACTGCAGATCACCGTGGCCATGAAGAAGGCCAACGAGGGTGAGGCAGCAGATGCGGCGGACGGCCAGTTGCGGGAGCTGGCGAAGAACTTCCACTACACGCAGGTCGAGTGCGGCCTGGTCAGCACCGCGCTGGACGGGTTCGTGTACGACATGGAGGCGGCCAGGAGAAAGCTGGACGCTGTGGTCGAGGACGCGCATGCCAGGAAGTTCACCGTGAACTCCGACGGCTCGGTCAGTTACCCGCCCGGCGGTGAGAAGACCGACGGCAAACTCCCCGAGGGCGGCACCGTGGCCAGCCTTGCGGAGGACCCGACCGCAGACGCGATCGGCCGCTATGCGGCCGGCATCGACCCCAACCCCAACGCCCGGTACGCGCAGGAATACGCCGATCGCATCGCGGAGGCCGTCAAGGAGGCCACGGAGGTCGACGAGAAGTGGGCGCCGAAGCTGCGGGCGCTGAAGGCGGACGACGACCTGACCGTCTCCGACCGGGACTGGGCCGACGCGAAGAAGGACACCGCCGGCGTTCTCAAGGGAGCCGAGGACTACCTGCATTCCATCAAGGAGCCGCCCAAGCACGGGACTCCCCAGGAGAACGCGGAGTGGTGGAAGAGCCTCACCGACGAACAGCGGGCGGATTACATCGCCGTCCACCCTGACTCGATCGGGTGGATGGACGGCCTTCCCGCCACCGTGCGTGATGAGGCGAACCGAACCGTGCTTGCCGAGACCCGTGGCGCTTCTCAGGTCGAACTGGACGCCTGGATGGCGAAGGAGCCCGACCGCTTTACGACCATGCACCAACTCAACCCCAACACGGGTGAGGAAGTGGATGTCCAGGTGAGGGATCCTGAAAAGGAAGCTGAATGGCAGAAATGGGAGCGAAGCGGAAGGAGTTGCAAGGGCGGATCGACGGCATGGATGCGATCCAAAAGCGCTTCGACGCGACCGGCAAGCGGGGACTACCTGAGGCATACCTGCTGGGGTTCAGCACCGAAGGAGACGGCCGCGCGATCATCGCCAACGGAAACCCGGACACCGCGGATCACCAGGCCGTCTATGTGCCGGGTACGACGTCGGAGCTGGGAAACATCGAGGGCAACATCAACCGGATGGTCAATGTCTGGCACGAAGCCGATGACCAAGCCGATGGAAAATCTGTTTCCACGATCACCTGGCTCGGCTACGACGCACCTGACAGCGTCTGGAAGGACGCACCGTTCCCGAACTATGCATATGACGGTGCGCCGGCGCTCAACCATTTCCTGGACGGACTCGAGGCGTCACATTCCGGCGAATCGGAACCACACCGTACCGTGATCGCCCACTCGTACGGATCGACCCTTGTCGGCGCTGCGGCCCAGACGGGCCATCTCAACGCCGATGACGTCATCTTCGCAGGCAGTCCCGGCGTCAGGGTGTCCGGCGCCGATGAGATGGACGTCCCCAAGGGACATGTGTGGAACGAGGAGGCCGACGGAGACCCGGTTCCAGACGTCGGCCGCTGGGGTCACGGCGGGGACCGCTTCATCATCCCCAGCGATCCGGAATTCGGTGCCCACCAGATGACCACGGACACCGAAGGGCACAGCGGTTACTGGGACGAGACCTCCCATGGCCCTTCCCAGAGTCTGTTGAACCAGGCCCTGGTCGTTGTCGGCAAGGGTGACATGGTGCCACTGAAGCCGCCGCCCGACCCTTGGGCGCATGTGAAGTAGGAGTGCTGGCAGCCAGGGAAGCAACACGATGACCAGCCCGACGAAGTAAGGCTCCCCGACATGAAGACCAAACTGAGCGCTCTCGTGCTCGCCCTGCCCCTTTCCCTCACGATCCTCACGGGATGCAGCATGACTGACGGCCACTCTGACGAAGTCCCGTTCGCCGGCACGAGCACCTCAAGTCACGCGGCCGACGAAATGGAAAAGGTATCCAGCAGCATCTACGACCTGATCGGCGTCAAGGGGAAGGCGTCAGATAGCCAGCCGGGAGTCATGGACTGCTCGGACAAGGACACTAAGACGTACTTTCGCATCTTCCACCCGTGGAGTTTCTACCCCACATCGGCGAGCGACCTCGACGTAGCGATGGAGCGGCTCAAGACGGAACTGCCGAAGCATGGGTGGAAAATCGTCGCATACGGTCCGGACACCAGCAAGAACAAGAACATCAACCTGGTCGCTGACAACGACAAGAAGAAGTCCAGCGTTAAGATCATCAAAATGGCGAAGAACGATCCACCGAAGCTGAGCCTGACCGTCGTGTCTGGTTGCTACAAGGTCCCGGACGGTGAAGAGGTCGAACGTTTCTGAGAAGTCCTGTGGCCTTGACAACACCCAGCACCCCTTTAACTACGAGGCAACGTCGGCTCACCGCCGCCGCAATTCACCCTTCACGACCTTTCCGCTTGCGTTCCTTGGCAGTTCGGATACGAACTCCACCGCCCTCGGCACCTTGTAGTTCGCCATTTCGCGGCGGGACCAGGCGATCAGGTCGTCGGAGGTCAGGACCGAGCCGGGTTTTCGGACCACGAAGGCCTTGCCGACCTCACCCAGGCGGGGGTCCGGGATGCCGATCACCGCTACGTCCGCGACGTCCGGGTGGACGCCGAGCAACTGCTCTATCTCCGCCGGGTACGCGTTGAAGCCGCCGGCGATGAACATGTCCTTGAGGCGGTCGGTGATGCGGAGGTTGCCGGCCTCGTCCAGGACGCCCACGTCGCCCGTGCTCAGCCAGCCGTCCGGGGAGATCACCTCCCGCGTCGCAGCCGGGTCCTCGTAGTAGCCCCGCATGACGTTGAAGCCCCGGACCAGTACCTCCCCGGGTGTGCCGGGCGGGACCGGGGTGCCGTCGGTGGCGGCGACCTTCACCTCGGTACCGGGGATCGCCCGGCCCGAGGTGGAGGCGATCACCGAGGGGGTGTCCCCGCGGTGGCACATGGTGACGATGCCACTGGCTTCGGAGAGGCCGTAGGCGGTGAGGACCGTCTCCACGCCCAGTTCGCCGCGCAGGCGTTCCACCAGGCGCAACGGCACCACCGCCGCGCCCGTCACGACGAGGCGGAGAGAGGAGAGATCGTGGGCGTCCCTCGCCGTGTGGTCCAGGAGGGACTGGTGGAGGGTCGGTGGGCCGGGCAGGACCGACACCCGCTCCGCCGCGATGTTCGCCAGCGCCGTCTCCACGTTGAACACCGGCTGCGGGATCATCGTCGCCCCGCGCATCAGGCAGGCGATCACGCCGGCCTTGTAGCCGAAGGTGTGGAAGAAGGGGTTGATGATCAGGTAGCGGTCGGTGGTGCGCAGGCCCGCCAGGTCCGCCCAGATCACGTACGCCTTCAGCGTCTGCTCGTGGGTGATCATCGCGCCCTTGGGGCGACCCGTCGTACCAGAGGTGAAGATGATGTCCGAGAGGCAGCCCCCTTCCAACTCGTCTTCGCGCGCCCGCACTTCGGATGTTCCGACCCCTTCCCCCGCTGCCAGGAAGTCCTTCCAGGTCAGGAAGTCCTGGGGGGCGTCGTCGGAGAGGACCACCACCCGCTCCAGTTCCGGCAACCCGGGCAGCGGACCCCGGCCCGTCGGCACGCCCTCGCCCGCCGCCCGCCTCAGTGAGGCCACGTACGAGGTGCCGAGGAACGTGCCCGTCACGAACAGCAGCCGGGTGCCGCTGCGGCGCAGCACGTCGGCCGCCTCCGCTCCCTTGAAGCGGGTGTTCAGCGGCACCAGCACCGCGCCCGCCGTCACCGCGCCCAGTGCCGCGACGATCCAGTCGAGGGAGTTGGGGGCCCAGATCGCGACCCGGTCGCCGACCTGGACCCCGCTCGCCAGGCATGTCGCCGCCGCGCGTTCGACTCGGGCGCCGAGTTCCGCGTAGGTGATCCTCGTGCGGCCGTCGACCACCGCCTCGGTATCCGCGTACCGTTCGGCCGACCACCGCACCAGGCGGGGAACGGTGCCCCAGTCGCCCCGGTCGCCCCAGCCCCGTTCGTTCACAGCAGGCCTCCCGCATGCACGCGTAGCTGACGGTCTGTCAGATTAGCTGTAACCTGACGGACTGTCAGCAGGGGAAGGGGTGGGTGCAGCATGGCAGCCATGGCAGGGGCAGGAGCAGGGCTGAAGGACGCGACCGCCATCGTCGGCATCGGGCAGACATCGTTCGCCAAGCGCCTCCCGGAGGACGAGAGGACCCTCGCCTGCCGTGCCGTGATCGCCGCGCTGGACGACGCCGGAATCGCGCCCGGTGAGGTCGACGCCCTCGCCTCCTACACCATGGAGGAGACCGACGAGGTCGAGCTGGCCAAGGCGGTCGGGTTCGGGGATCTCACCTTCTTCAGCAAGGTCGGGTATGGAGGCGGGGGCTCCTGTGCCACCGTCGCTCATCTCGCCGCGGCCATCGCCGCCGGGCAGGCCAGTGTCGGGGTCGCCTGGCGGTCGCGGAAGCGGGGCAGCGGGCGCCGGCCATGGACCAACACGGCCGTCCAGCTGCCCACCCCCGCCCAGTGGACCCGGCCCTTCGGGCTCCTCCGCCCCGCCGACGAGATCGCCATGCTGGCGCGCCGGTACATGCACGAGTACGGGGCCACGCGCGACCACCTGTTCAACGTCGCCCTCGCCTGCCGCAACCGGGCCAACCAGAATCCCGCCGCCGTGATGTACGAGCGCCCGCTGACCCGCGAGATGTACATGACCTCCCGGTGGATCAGCGAGCCCCTCTGCCTCTTCGACAACTGTCTGGAGACGGACGGCGCGCTGGCCTGTGTGGTCGTCGGCAAGGAGCGGGCGCGGGACTGCCGGCAGCGGCCCGTGTACGTCCACTCCGCCGCCCAGGGACTGCCCGCCCAGCACCACGGCATGGTCAACTACTGGAACGACGACCCCCTCACCGGCCCGGCCTGGAGCGCCGCCCGGCATCTGTGGAAGCACGCCGACCTCACGCCCGAGGACGTGGACGTGGCGCAGATCTACGACGCGTTCACGCCGCTGATACCCCTCTCCCTGGAGGGGTACGGCTTCTGCGGGAGGGGCGAGGGCGGGGCCTTCACCGAGCAGGGCGCCCTGGAGATCGGGGGGCGGCTGCCGGTCAACACGGGGGGCGGCGGACTCTCCGAGGCGTACGTCCACGGCTTCAACCTCATCAACGAAGGGGTGAAGCAGCTGCGCGGGACCAGCACCGCACAGGTTCCGGGGGCCGCCACCTGTCTGATCACCGCGGGGGAAGGCGTCCCCACCTCCGCCCTTCTGCTGAGGAATTGAGCGAGGAGTTGAGACAGTCGTGCTGAACCCCGTCACCGATGCCGACGGCGCCCCCTTCTGGGAGTACGCCGCCCGTGGCGAGCTGCGCGTCCAGGCCTGCGCCGACTGCGGCGAGCCCCGCTTCCCGCCCCGGCCCTGCTGCCCGCACTGCCAGTCCTTCGGGTGCGAGTGGCGGCCGGTGTCGGGGCGGGGGCGCGTGTGGTCGTACGTCGTGGCGCATCCGCCGCTGCTGCCGGACTACGCGGAGCAGGCCCCGTACAACGTGGTCGTCGTGGAGCTGGAGGACGCGCCCCGGATACGGCTCGTGGGGAATCTGGTGACCCGGGCCGGGGCCCCGCTCAACTCCCTTGATCCGGAGCGGATTCGGATCGGCGGGCGGGTCCAGGCCGTCTTCTCCGACGGGCTTCCGCAGTGGGTGCCGGCGTGAGTGGCAGCGGGAGTGAAGGTGTGAGTGCCGTCCGGCTGGACGTCGACAAGGAGAGCGGTGTCGCCGTCGTCACGCTGGACCGGCCCGAGCGGCTCAATGCCATCGATCTCGGCATGGCCGACGAACTCGCCCAGGTCTGGCGCCGGTTGCGGTTCGACGACTCCGTGCGGGCCGTCGTCCTGACGGGGGCCGGGGAGCGGGCGTTCTGTACGGGGATCGACCGGGACGCCGTCGTGCCGCAACCGTCGTCGCCGTACATGCAGGACGATCCGCTGCTCACCGTCGGACCGAAGGCGAACGACCTGTGGAAGCCGGTCGTGGCCGCCGTGCGCGGCATGGCCTGCGGCGGGGCCTTCTATCTGCTGGGCGAGAGCGAGTTCGTGGTCGCGGACACCACGGCCGCCTTCTTCGATCCGCACACGACGTACGGGATGGTGAGCGCCTACGAGTCCATGCTGATGGCCGCGCGCATGCCGTACGGGGAGGTCGCGCGGATGATGCTCATGGGCGCCGGTGAACGGATCTCCGCTCAGCGGGCCCATGAGATCGGGCTGGTGTCGGAAGTGACCGAGCCGGGCGGGGCGTTGGCGGCGGCGGTGCGGTGTGCCGGTGTCCTCGCCGGGTATCCGGCGGGCGGGGTGCAGGGGACGGTACGGGCGCTGTGGGCGGCCCGGGAGGCGGGCCTGGCGCAGGCGTTCGCGCAGGCGCCGCACCTCATCGCGCTCGGCAGTCTGCCGGCCGAGCGGCAGGCGGAGCTGTTCGAGGGGCGGCGCCGGGGAGGGTTCCGGACGCGGTGAGCCCTCAGCTCACGACGGTGGCGTTCGGCTGGGGCTCGCAGTGGTCGAGGCGGGCGAGGTAGGCCTTGTTGAACGGGATCTTGGCGGTCTGTGTCCCGTTGGCGGGGACGGTGACGTCCACGTCCTCGTAGTCGATGAACTTCGAGCGCCTGTCCTTGTAGTAGACCGTCACCGAGAAGGTGGCGCCGGTGTCGTTGGGGTTGGTGACCTCGACGGTCGCGTACGGCTTCTTCCTGGTCGCGCAGCTCACGAGCTCGACCGTGGCGTCCTCCAGGTAGCCGCTGCTGCCGTTGCCGGTGTCGCCGTTCGAGTCGTCGTACGCGTTGTCGTCCGAGTCGTCGTGATCCTGGTGCGAGCTGCTGCACCCGCCCCCGCTGCTGTGGCTGCTCTTGTGGTGGCCGCGGCTCCGCCCCGACGAGAACCCCGTCAGGGCGAGCACCACGAACATGAGCACGGCCGTGAACCTGAGTGTGCGCCCCCGATGCTGCATGCGATCAGCCTACTGACGGGCGTCAGGCCGTACGTGCCGTCCCCGTCCCCTTCTCCGCGTCCAGGGCGTACACGCAGCGGTCCTTGCTGCACGCGTACACGACCCCGTCCCTGACGACCGGGGAGCCGGTGATCTCGCCGCCCGTGGCCAGCTTCCAGCGGAGTCGGCCGTCGTCGGCCTTCAACGTGTACAGCAGATGGTCGGTGGAGCCGAAGTGGATGCGGCCCTCGGCGACCGAGGGGGCGCCCACGACGTCGCCGCCGGCCTGGAAGCGCCACTTGGGCGTACCGGTGACCGCGTCCAGGGTGTAGAGGCCCTTGCCGCTGCCGACGTGGACGTGCCCGGCGGCGATCAGGACCGGTTCGATGGAGGAGCGGGACTCGGTGGCGATGCGCCAGCGGTCGCGGCCGTCGGTGGCGTCGAGGGCGTAGACCGTGCCGAGGTAGTCGGCGAGGTAGATGCCGCCGCCGGTGACCGCCGGGCCGGGGGCGAAGGCGGGCGGGCAGAGGAAGACCGCGGGGGCCTCGAAGTGCCAGCGCACCATGCCGCTGGCCACGTCGACGGCGAGGACGCGGGTGCCCGCGGAGATGTAGACGTAGCCGTCGGGGGCCGGGGTGAGGCGGACCGGGACGCCGCCGCAGGAGGCCGCGTCGCCGATGGGGTACGACCAGCGCTCCTCGCCGGTGCGGGCCTCCAGGGCGCGCAGCCGGGCGTCCTGCCAGACGTAGACCGTGCCGTCGTGCACGAGGGGGCCGGCCTCGGGGGACTCGAAGTCGGTCTGGCAGCCGGAGATCTCCCACAGCTTCTGGCCGTTGGCCGCCTCCCAGGCCTGGACGCCGCCGCCGCGGGTGCCGGTGACGACGGTGCCGTGGTCGGCCTTGAGGGAGTAGACCCAGGCGTCCGTGGACAGCCGCCACAGGTCGCCGCCCTCGCGGGCGTCCAGGGCGAAGAGGGTGGGGCCGTCGGAGGCGTGGATCCGGCCGTCGGCCACCGCCATGGACCAGGCGACGTCGCGGGTCTTGAAGCGGCGGCGGCCGGTGGCCACGTCCAGGGCGTGCACCTCGAAGGAGGTGACGTAGACGAGGTCGCCGTCGACCGAGGGCGTCCCCCAGACGTCGTTGGACATGCGGAAGCGCCAGGGGCGCCAGCCGGCGGGCTCCGCGGGCGCGGCCGGGGCGGCCGGTACGGCAGGGCCCACGGCGGGGTCGGTGCCGTTGACGCCGGGGCGCGGGCGGGACCAGTTGGCGACCAGCCCGGCCTCGGGCGGGGGCGCCTTGACGGCGGCCGCGCGGGCGTCGGCGACGCGCGGGCCGGGGCCGATGGGCACCTGGGCGCCGGCCAGCTGGACCGGGCCGGTGTCGGGGGCGCCCGCCGCGCCGACGGCCACGGGGGCGGGGTCGTAGGACGGCGGCGGGGGCACGGCGGCGCGGCCGCCGCTACGGGGGCCGGGGGCGGTGGGGGCCGGCTTGGCGGGCGGGCGGCCGCCGCGGCGGGACTCGATGAGGCCGACGGCCTTCTCGGGCAGCCAGGCGGAGGCGGTGCCGCTGTCGTCGGAGCCGGAACCGAAGAGGTGGGGGGCGAGCTGGGCCTGGAGGTCGGCGGGGCTGGGCCGGCCGACGGCCTCCATCTGCATGCAGGCCTCGATCAGCGGGCGCAGCTCGTCCGGCAGGCCGGTGAGGTCCGGGCCCTCGCGCAGCAGCATGAAGACCGTCTCGACCGGGTTGGCGCCGTGGAAGGGCGGGTGGCCGGTGGCGGCGAAGACCAGGGTGGAACCGAGCGAGAAGACGTCGCTGGCGCCGGTGACGCTGCGGGAGTCCTTGGCCTGCTCGGGGGACATGTAGGCGGGGGTGCCGACGGCGACGTTCGTCATCGTCAAACGGGTGTTCGAAACGCCGGAGGCGATGCCGAAGTCGATCACCCGGGGGCCGTCCTCGACCACCAGGACGTTGGAGGGCTTCAGGTCGCGGTGGACCAGCCCGGCGCCGTGGATGGACTGGAGGGCCTCGGCGACGCCCGCCGCGAGCCAGCGCACGGCCTGGGCCGGGAGCGGCCCGCACTCGTTCACTATCTCTTCGAGGGAGGGCGCGGGGACGTACGCGGTGGCCAGCCAGGGCACGGCGGCGCGCGGGTCGGCGTCGACCACGGCGGCCGTGTAGAAGCCGGAGACCGCGCGGGCCGCCTCCACCTCGCGGGTGAAGCGGACGCGGAAGAGCTGGTCCTCGGCCAGCTCGGTGCGGACCGTCTTGATCGCCACGCGCCGGCCGGACGCCGAGCGCGCGAGATAGACCAGCCCCATGCCGCCGGCCCCCAGCCGGCCGAGCACCTCGAACGGCCCGATCCGCCGCGGATCGTGCTGCGTCAGCTGATCCACCACTTGCCTGCCACCTCCCCGTACGAGCCGCGTCACCCACATATGTACGCGGCCGAAGTGCAGCGTCTCACCACCGCACCGCCATGGCGGCACGCACCCCGATTCTTCCTGGCCGGGCGGCCGGTTGCGAACCCGGTGATGAATCGGGGTGTCTCATGCCGAATACGGTCATTTCACCGCCGCAGCGGCATGCCTCACAGCTGCGGCAGCATGCCTCACCGCTGCAGCAGTGCGAACGACGCCCCCTGATTGTCGGTGACGACGGCCACTCTCCCGTACGACGTCTCGAAGGGCGGCGCCTGGATCCGCCCGCCGAGCCGCTGCACGGCCCCGAGGGCGTCGTCCAGGTCCGCGACCCGGAAGTGGGTGAGGAAGTGCGGGGGCATCTCGGCCGGGAAGACCTCGGAGACCTCCGCGCGGCCGAAGTCGGGCTCGGTGTCCGTGCCGAACAGGGCGTCGTGGAAGAGACCGCCGTAGAAGGCGTTGGCGGCGGCGGTGTCCCGGGTGTACAGCTCGGCCCAGACGAAGGTGCCCGGCACGTGCCGCCGCCCGAAGCCCTGGTGGCTGCCCGGCTGCCACAGGCCGAACACCGCTCCCCCGGGGTCGGCGGCGAGGGCGGCGGTGCCCAGGTCCTCCACCGGCGTGGGCGCCATCACGACCTGTCCGCCGGCCGCCGTGATCCGCCGAGTGAGCGCCTCGGCGTCCGGGGTGGCGAAGTACACCGTCCAGACCGTGGGCAGCCGCCCGTCCGCCTTCTGGGCCAGCGTGGCGACGGGCTCACCGCCCAGCCGCGCCAGCACGGTGGAGCCGAACAGGGCCTCGAAGGTCCACCCGAAGAGCTCACCGTAGAACCGCTTGCCCGCCTCGACGTCGGACAGCTGGGCGTCCACCCAGCACGGGACGCCCTCTCCGTACACCGATGCCCTGTTTTCGGCCATGCCGCCAAAGTAACCGGGTCGCGCGCAGCCCGCAGACCAGCCACACCATCCCCGATACACCCGTGCACCCCATTTGCAGTCGGCCGAATCGCGCTCCGATCACCCCTCGGTAAGCTGACGGCATGACAGGACAAGTGCGTACCGTCGACGGCCGCGTGGCCGGCCGGCGTGGGCAGGCGACCCGGCAGAAGCTGCTCGACTGCCTCAGCGAGATGCTCAGCTCCTCCCCCTACCGGGACGTCAAGGTCATCGATGTCGCCCGGAAGGCGGGCACTTCGCCCGCGACCTTCTACCAGTACTTCCCGGACGTCGAAGGTGCCGTCCTGGAGATCGCCGAGCAAATGGCCGCCGAGGGCGCCGGATTGACCGAGCTGCTCGAAGGGCGCAGTTGGGCCGGCAAGTCGGGGTGGGTCACCGCGCAGGAACTCGTGGACGGATTCCTGGAGTTCTGGCGGAAGCACGACGCGATCCTGCGTGTGGTCGACCTCGGCGCCGCGGAGGGGGACAAACGGTTCTACAAGATCCGCATGAAGATCCTGAACTCGGTGAACAACTCCTTGTCGGACTCCATCGCCGAGTTGCAGGCCAAGGGCCGGGTCGACAAGGACGTGAACCCGGCGGCCATCGCGGGTTCGCTGGTCGCGATGCTCGCGGCGGTGGCCGGGCACCAGAAGGGTTTCCAGACCTGGGGTGTCAAGCAGGCCGAGCTCAAGCCGAATCTGGCGCTGTTGGTGCACCTGGGTGTGACCGGCAAGAAGCCGACGAAGTAGCGCACGGCTTCCTTCTCTTTTTCCCAGGCCCCCAAGTCCTGTCTGGCAGGCGGTGGTTCATCCGTCGGTGAACCACCGCCTGCGTGCTGTACGGGCCTTTTCGGGCTCGCGCGGGCAACGCCGGCCTACGCGGGCAACGGCCGGTCCTTCACCACGTGCTTCATCACCAGCGTCGAGGTCAGGCGCTGCACTCCCGGCAGGGTCGCGAGCCGGTCGTCGTACAGCCGCTGGAAGGCGGCGAGGTCGGCGGTGGCCACGCGCAGCAGATAGTCGGGCTCGCCGAACAGACGTTGGGCGTCGAGGACGTGGTCCAGCTCGCCGACCGCCCGCTCGAACTCGGCGACCGTCTCCCGGTCCTCCTGCCGCATGGACACGAAGACCAGCGCCTCGAAGGTCAGCCCGAGCGCGGCCGCGTCCACCACCGCCCGGTAGCCCTGGATGGCACCGGAGCGCTCCAGCTCGCGCAGCCGCCGGTGGCAGGGCGAGACGCTGAGGCGCACCCGGGCGGCCAGCTCGGTCACGGTCAGCCGCCCGTCCTGCTGCAGCTCGGCAAGAATTTTCCGGTCCACGTCGTCCATGAGGAAATTCTTGCCCAGAACCGTCCGTCGCGGGCAAACTTCGGGAACACTTTCGGGCCATTCACGCCTAATGTCCCCAGCATGGACTCGGGACTGCTCTTCTCCTTCCTCGCCGTCGACCTGCTACTGGTGTGTGTGCCGGGCGCCGACTGGGCGTACGTCATCGCGACCGCCCTGCGCGGCCGCTCCGTGATGCGCGCGGTGGCGGGCCTGGTCTCGGGGTACGCCCTGCACACGGTCCTGGCGACGGCGGGCCTGGCGGTACTGGTGGTGGGCTCACCGAAGCTGCTGACGGCGCTGACGGTGGCCGGTGCGGGGTACCTGCTGTGGCTGGGGTGGGGCGTGCTGCGCAGTCCGGCGGTGCCGGGTGCGGCGGAGGAGACGCCCGGGGTGGACGGGCGCGCTTTCCTGCGCGGCGCCACGATCAGTGGGCTGAACCCCAAGGGCCTGTTGCTCTACCTCTCGGTGCTGCCTCAGTTCCTCACCCTGCGGGGCGCGCATCTGCCCGTGCCCGTCCAGACGGCGGCCCTGGGCCTGCTCCACATGGCCTGCTGCGCGGCCGTCTACCTCACCGTCGGCATCCTGGCCCGTGCCCTGCTGTCCGCGAGGCCTGCGGCGGCCCGGGCGGTGACGCGTACGTCGGGGGCGGCGATGCTGGGAATCGGGGCGTTCTTGCTGGTGGAGCGGCTGGCGACGGTGTAGCTCCGCGGGGCCGGGGGTTGGGGGCCGTTGTTTGCCTGCGGGCCCGTCGTGGCTGGTCGCGCAGTTCCCCGCGCCCCTGGGGTGCTGCAGTGCTGCCCGCTACATAGCCGCCGCAGCTGCGCTGGGGGCCGTTGTTTGCCTGCGGGGGCGTGGTGGCTGGGCGCGCAGTTCCCCGCGCCCCTAGGGTGCTGCAGTTCGGCCCGCTACATAGCCGCCGTAGCTGCGCTGGGGGCCGTCGGTCGTCTGCGGCGCCTGGTGGCTGGGCGTGCAGTTCCCCGCGCCCCTAGGGTGCTGCAGTCCGGCTCGCTGCATAGCCGCCGTAGCTGCGCTGGGGGGTCGGCGGTCGTCTGCGGGGCCGTGGTGGCTGGTCGCGCAGTTCCTCGCGCCCCTTAGGGGGCTGCAGTGCTGTCGGCCGTCGTATCGCGCGTAGCTGCGGGCAGTCGTGCCGCTGGGGCGGCACGGGTGGGCGCAGCGGCACCCTGCCGGCCCCCGGCCCACGGCTACCGGCGCGTGAGGCGGAAGAGGCGGATCTCGCGGGTCACGCGGGCCTGGTACGTGGCGTACGGCGGCCAGAAGGCCAGGAGTGCCTTCCAGGTGGCGGCGCGCTCCTCCCCCGTGAGCAGCCGGGCCGTGACCGGGATGTCCTGGCCTTTCCAGCTGATCGAGGCGTCGGGGTGGGCGAGGAGGTTGTGGGTCCAGGCGGGGTGGCCGGTCCGGCCGAAGTTGGAGCCGACGAGGATCCACCCGTGGCCGTCCTCCTCCGGCATGCAGGCGAGCGGGGTCCGGCGGGGCAGCCCGCTCTTCGCTCCCGTCGAGGTGAGGATCACCCCGGGCAGCATCTGGGTGCTGAGCAGATACCGGCCCCGGGTGAGCCGGTGCACCGCCCGGTCGAGCGCGGGGACCACGTGCGGGGCGATCTTGGCAAAGCCCCGGGTGGAGGAGACCTTCTGCACGAGCCGTACGCCGGCGGAGGCCATCAGACCGCCACCTCCCCGCGTGCGAACAGCCCGGCCAGCTCGGCAGCCCGGTCCCGCAGCCGGTGCACCGGCCCGAACAGCAGCTCGTCCCCGGCCGCCCGCTTGAAGTACAGGTGGGCCTCGTGCTCCCAGGTGAACCCGATCCCGCCGTGCAACTGGATCGCCTCCCCGGCCGCGAGCCGCAACGCCTCCAGCGCCTGCGCCAGCGCCAGCCCGCCGACCCGCTCTCCTCGCGACCCGGCTTGTGCCGGCGGCGGCGCAGCGGGGTGCGGCCCGTCGGACGCCGACGGTGAGGACGTCCCACGGGGGCCACCCGCACTCGGCGACGAGAACCGCACGGGTGGTGCGGGTGGGAACGAGACCGCCGAAGGCGAAGCCGAGGCGGCCGCGGACGCAGACACAGACGCGATCGGCGCCTCCACCCCCGTCCCCGCCGCCCACGCCGCGTAGTACGCCGCCGAACGAGCCGCCTGCACCGCCACGTACACGTCCGCGAGCCGGTGCTTCACGGCCTGGAAGGAGCCGATGGGGCGCCCGAACTGCTCCCGCTGCCCGACGTACTCCACCGTCCGCTCCAGCACCCGCTCGGCGGCGCCCACGGCCTCCGCCGCGAGCACGGCGGCGACGGTGTCGCCGAGCGCGGAGAGCACGGACAGCACGTCGTCCTCCTCGCCGGAGCCCAGCAACTCCGCCCGCACGTCCCGCAGTTGGACGCGCCCCTGCGGACGGGTGGCGTCGAGGGCGGTGCGCCGGGCTCGTACGACCCCCACCGCGTCCCCCGCCACCAGGAACAGCAGGATCCGGGACCGCGCGAACCCGCCCGTGTGCGCGGCGACGACGAGCAGCCCGGCGCTGTGCCCGTCCAGCACCTGGTCGACCTGCCCGTACAGCCGCCACCCCTCCGGCGTGTGCCGGGCCTGCACGCCCCCCGCCCGGCCCCCGCCGGCCCATTCTCCGCCGTTGCCGCAGGTCAGCGCGAGGGCGGTGGAGAGGGCCGGGCCGGGGACGGCGAGGGCGGCGGTGAGCCGGCCGGTGGCCAGCCGGGGCAGCAGGTCGGCGCGCTGAGCCTCGGTGCCGAGGGCGAGGATCAGCGGCGCCGCGAGGACGGAGGTGGCCGTCAGCGGGGACGGACACAGCGCCCGCCCCACCTCCTCGCAGGCGAGGGCGAGTTCGGTGACCGAGCAGCCGGCGCCGCCGTACTCCTCGGGCAACGCGAGCCCCGGCAGGCCGAGCCGCCCGGCGAGGGCGGACCACAGCGCGGGGTCGTACCCGGCCGGGGTGTCGGCGGCGGCCCGCAACTCCTCGGCGCCGCAGCGTTTGCCCAGCAGCTCGCGCAGGGTGCGGCGGATCCCCTCCTGCTCGGCGGTCAGGCGCGTATCCATGGCTCATCCCTCCGACACCCCAGATCTGACGGGCCGTCATGTTAGGCCGGAAGGGAAGCGAAACCCAGAGGCGTGAAGCCCGTAGGTCCACGCGATGGTCCACGCGAGCACGACGCCCACCCATATCTGATGTACCGTCAGATACATGACGACGACCCCAGGGACCCGGAAAGTCGCCGTGGTAGGGGTGGCCCTCTCCGACTGTGGTCGGGTGGAGGGGGCGACCCCGTACGCCCTGCACGCCCAGGCGGCCCGTCGTGCCCTCACCGACGCGGGGCTGGACCGCGGTCTGGTGGACGGCTTCGCCTCGGCGGGGCTCGGCACGCTGGCCCCGGTGGAGGTGGCCGAGTACCTGGGCCTGCGGCCCACCTGGGTGGACTCCACCTCCGTCGGCGGCTCCACCTGGGAGGTGATGGCGGCCCACGCGGCGGACGCGATAGCGGCGGGCCACGCGAACGCCGTCCTGCTGGTCTACGGCTCGACGGCCCGCGCGGACATCAAGGCGGGGCGCAGGACGGGGAATCTCGACTTCGGCGCGCGAGGGCCGCTCCAGTTCGAGGTCCCGTACGGCCATACGCTGATCGCCAAGTACGCGATGGCGGCCCGCCGCCACATGATCGAACACAGCACGTCCATCGAGCAGTTGGCCGAGGTCACGGTCCAGGCACGGGCCAACGCGGCGCTGAACCCGGAGGCGATGTTCCGCGATCCCGTCACGGTCGACGACGTCCTGTCCGGCCCGATGATCGCGGACCCCTTCACCAAGCTGCACTGCTGCATCCGATCGGACGGCGGCGCGGCGGTGCTGCTGGCGGCCGAGGAGTACGTGCGGGACTGCCGTACCGCACCCGTCTGGATCCTCGGCACCGGCGAGCACGTCTCCCACGCGGCGATGTCCGAGTGGCCGGACTTCACGGTCTCCCCGGCGGCGGTCAGCGGCAGGCTCGCCTTCGAACGGGCCGGGGTGCGCCCGGCGGAGATCGACTTCGCGGAGATCTACGACGCCTTCACCTACATGACCCTGGTGACCCTGGAGGACCTGGGCTTCTGCGCCAAGGGCGAGGGCGGCGCGTTCGTGGAGAAGGGCCGGCTGCTGGTGCGGGGCGGGGAGCTGCCGGTGAACACGGACGGCGGCGGTCTGTCGGCGCAGCATCCCGGGATGCGGGGGTTGTTCCTGCTGGTGGAGGCGGTACGGCAACTGCGCGGGGAGGGTGGGGAGCGGCAGGTGCGGAAGGGGGACGGGGAGGTGCCGCGCCTCGGTGTGGTGTCCGGGACGGGGGGCTGGTTCTGCTCGTCCGGGACGGTGGTGCTCGGCCGGAACTGATCAGCCGGAGGAGCGCGCGGGAAGACGGTTCGTGACGGCCGGTGTTGTCGCCGGCGAGGGACGAGCCGCAGGAGGAGACCGAGATGGCGTTGACCCGCGCAGAGCGAGAGGCGTTCCTGGCCGAGGCGCACGTCGCCGCGCTGGCGGTGGTCTCGGGCCCGGGGCGGGCACCCCTGACCGTGCCGATCTGGTACTGGTACGAGCCCGGCGGGGACGTTTGGATCATGACGGGCCTGGAGTCCCGTAAGCACGGCCTGATCAGGGAGGCGGGCCGGTTCACCCTGATGGTCGACCGGCTGGAGCCGACGGTGAGGTACGTGTCGGTGGAGGGCCCGGTGGTCCGGACGACACCGGCTACGGTCGAACAGCTGCGGCAGCTCTCGGCGCGCTACCTGCCGGCCGAGAAGGTGGACGGCTACGTCGACTTCGCCTGGAAGAACCACGGGGAGCAGGTGGTGATCCACATGCGTCCGGAGCGGTGGGTGTCGTCGGATCTGGGCCAGGTGTGAGCATGAGGGAATGGGAACTGATCTCCACGAACTGCTGAGGTCGCTGCGGGTGTGGGACGCGGGGACGACGACGCTGCCTCCCTTCGATCCGGACACCGCGCCGCCGACGCCCCTGCTCCTGTTCGAGAACTGGTTCGCGGAGGCGGTGGAGGCGGGACAGCCCGAGCCGCACACGATGTCGCTCGCGACGGCCGACGCGCAGGGGAACCCTGACGTGCGGATCGTGATGCTGCACGGCGCCGACGCCGACGGCTGGTCCTTCGCCAGCCACGCCACCAGCCGCAAGGGCCGCGCCCTGGCCGCCCATCCGTACGCGGCCCTCGCGTTCTACTGGCCGGTGCTGGGCCGCCAGGTCCGGCTGCGCGGCCCGGTGACGTCGGCGCCCTCGAGGGAGAGCCAGGCGGATCTGCACGCCCGCTCGACCGGTGCCCTGGCGGCGGCCCTCACCGGCCGGCAGAGCGAGGACCTGTCCTCCCTGGAGGACCTCCGCCAGGCCTCGGAGGCCGCCTGGAAGCGGGCCCGGCAGCACCCGACCGAGCCCTCCTCGACCTGGACCCTGTACCGGCTGCACCCCGACACGGTGGAGTTCTTCCAGGGCGACGCCGAACGCCGGCACGTACGGCTGGAGTACCGCAGCACGGAATTCGGCTGGACCCGAACCCTGCTGTGGCCGTGAGGACCATGGTTCCGTTCAGCCCAAGGGCCTGAACACCGGTTTCCCCTCACGGAACGTGACACGCAACGGCATCCCGGCGACCACGTCTTCCCCCGCGCACTCCACCAGCTCGGTCATCATGCGGGGGCCCTCCGTGAGGTCGGCCACGGCGGCGATGTAGGGGGTGCGGTCGGTGAAGGGCGGGAGGTCGTTGCGGTGGACCGTGGACCAGGTGTAGAGGGTCGCCCGGCCGCTCGCCTCCTCCCAGACGACCCGCTCGCTCCAGCAGTGGGGGCAGAACTCGCGGGGGTAGTGGTGGGCCCGGCCGCAGCTCCCGCAACGGCGGATCAGCAGCCGGCCCTCGGCGGCCGCGTCCCAGTAGGGGCGGGTGAAGGCATCGATCTCCGGAAGGTCGTAGCGTGCTCCGCCCATCAGAACCACCCCAGCGCCGCGTCCACCGACCACGTCTGCCACGCCATTCCGAAGAACCCGACCGCCGAGATCAGCGCCATCATCGAGTTCTGGCCCTGTTCCGCCCAGTCGTGGATCATCAGGACGAAGTAGATCGCGTTCAGGAGCAGGCCGCCCACCAGGGCGACCGGGGTGAGGAAGCCCAGGATCAGGCCGAGCCCGAGGGCCAGTTCGGCGTACGCGACCACGTACGCCATCAGCTTCGGCCTCGGCTTCACCACCACCTCGAAGCCCACCCGCACCGGGGCCCAGCGGTGTTCCTCGGCCACGCCCGCCGCCCAGGCGATGCCCGCCCCGCGTTCGAACCAGGCCTTCTTGTCCTTGTGCCGCCAGCTCTCCAGCCACCACAGGCCGAGGCCTATGCGCAGCACCGCGAGCCACTCCGCGCCATCGAGCCAGATCGCATCCATGGATCTGACGGTACGTCAGATAGTCGGGAATGCCGAGGGGTACGGCATCGGTCCGTCACGTCCGCGACCCGCACCGCACATCCGCGCTCCCCACCGCACCCGTCCCGCCCACTCCCTCCACAGCCGTGATCAATCCGCAACCAATTCCGGTCTTGACCGAGACCCATCAACCTGGTGCGTGATTACGCTCGCGCTCATGGCCGACTCCCGACCCCCCTCCGCGCACCTGTCCGCGACCCCCGCCGACCGCCCCGTCTACGTCATAGGCGCCGGTCCCGGCGGACTCGCCGCCGCGTACGCGCTGCGGGAGCGGGGCATACGGGCGGTGATCCTGGAGAAGGCCGAGCACGTGGGCGCCTCCTGGCGGGGCCACTACGACCGGCTGCGTCTGCACACCACCCGGCGGCTGTCGGCCCTGCCCGGCCTGGCGATGCCCCGCAGGTTCGGGCGCTGGGTGTCCCGGGACAACGTGGTCCGCTATCTGGAGAAGTACGCCGAGCACCACGAGCTGGAGATCGTCACCGGGGTCGAGGTGTTCCGGATCGACCGGGCGGCGGACGAGGACGGCTGGCTGCTGCACGCCTCGGGCGGGCGGGAGCTGACCGGCAGCGCGGTGGTCGTGGCGACCGGCTACAACCACACCCCGCACCTGCCCGAATGGCCGGGCCGGGACACGTACGCCGGGGAGCTGCTGCACGCCGGGCAGTACCGGAACGCCGAGCCGTACGCCGGCCGCGACGTGCTGGTCGTCGGGGTCGGCAACACGGGTGCCGAGATCGCCGTGGACCTGGTGGAGGGCGGCGCCTCGCGGGTCCGGCTCGCCGTGCGGACCGCGCCGCACATCGTGCGCCGTACGACCCTCGGCTGGCCCGCGCAGTACTCCGGCGTGCTGGTACGACGGCTGCCGGTGCGGCTCGTGGACCAGTTGGCCAAGTCGGTCGGCCGGCTGGGTGTGCCGGATCTGTCGGCGCACGGGCTGCCCCGCCCGGACACCGGGATGTACAGCAGGGTGATGCAGGGCGCCGTACCGGTCCAGGACGTCGGCCTGATCGACGCGGTGCGGGCGGGGAAGGTGGAGGTCGTGGCCGCCGTCGAGGGGTTCGAGGACGGGAAGGTGGTCCTCGCCGACGGCAGCCGGATCGAGCCGGACGCCGTGATCGCGGCGACCGGGTACGTGCGGGCGCTGGAAGGCCTGGTGGGGCATCTCGGCGTGCTCGACGCGCGCGGCAGACCCGTCGTCCAGGGCGCCCGCACCCCGGCCGGCGCGCCGGACCTCTACTTCCAGGGCTACACCAACCCGATCAGCGGCATGTTCCGCGAACTGGCCATCGACGCCCGCAAGATCGCGAAGGCGGCCGCGCGGCGGTTCGCGTAAGGGGCCGCCGGCGGGCCCCCGGCGGCGGGGTGCCGTAACTTTGCCGTTCCGACCCATTCCTGACGCTGTGTCAGTTCAGTAATCTGACACTGCGTCAGTTGAATGTTGTTGCTGTCCCACAGCGCCGCCGGCGCTGTCACACAGGAGCGGGCGGAACGATGCTTGGATCAACCCACGGCACCCTCACCACCGACTCCCGCCGGGCCCGGGTCATCGCCTGCGGCGAACAGCGGCCCGGCCCCGCCGTGCACGGCCGGGCCGACTCCATGGACGGCGGGGCGGGCGGGACCGACCTCGACGTCAGCGGGCGCCCGCTGTACGCCGACGTACCCGATCTGGCGCGGTTCTTCCGGCCCGAGTCGGTCGCCGTGATCGGCGCCTCGGACGCCGAGGGGCGGCCCAACACCGGGATCACCCGGCAGCTGCTGGCCTGGGCCGAGCGGGTGGGGGCGCGGGTGCATCCCGTGCATCCGTCCCGCGCGTCGGTGTTCGGCCTGCCCTGCGTCGCCTCCGTCGCCGACCTGCCCGAGCAGGTCGACCTGGCCGTGCTGCTGGTGGCCGATCCGCTGCCGGTGGTCGAGGAACTGGCAGAGGCGAAAGTGCGGTTCGCCGTCGCGTTCGCCTCCGGGTTCGCCGAGACCGGCGAGGAGGGCGCCGAGGCGCAGGAGCGGCTGGCCGAGGCCGTACGACGGTCGGGGCTGCGGCTGCTCGGGCCGAACACCAACCTGAACGCCTTCGAGCGGTTCCGGGACGACCTGGACGGGCCGGCCATCGCGCTGATCACCCAGTCCGGGCACCAGGGTCGGCCCGTCTTCGCCCTCCAGGAGCTGGGCATCCGGCTCTCCCACTGGGCGCCGACCGGCAACGAGGCCGACCTGGAGACCGCCGACTTCCTCTCCTGGTTCGCCGAGCAGCCCGAGGTCGGTGCCATCGCCGCTTACGTGGAGGGCCTGAAGGACGGCCGCGCCTTTCTGCTGGCCGCCGACCGGGCCGCCCGCCGGGGGGTGCCGGTGGTCGCGGTGAAGGTGGGCCGCACCGAGGCCGGGGCCCGTACGGCCGCCTCGCACACCGGCAAGCTGACCGGCGCCGACGACGTGGTGGACGCGGCCATGCGGCAGTACGGGGTGGTACGCGTCGACGGCCTCGACGAACTCCAGGACACCGCCGCCCTGTTGGCGCGGGCGCGGGCTCCCCGGGCCGAGGGGGTCGTCGTCTACTCCATCTCCGGCGGCACCGGCGCGCACGTCGCCGACCTCGCCGCCGGGGCGGGGCTGCGGCTGCCGAGGCTGTCGGAGGGCAAGCAGGCCGAGCTGCACCAGTGGATACCGGAGTACCTGAGCGTGGCCAACCCCGTGGACAACGGCGGGCATCCGGTGGGCGACTGGCGCGGCCGGAAGATCATCGACGCGATCCTCGCCGACCCCGAGGTCGGGGTGCTGATCTGCCCGGTGACCGGGCCCTTCCCGCCGCTCAGCGACACGCTCGTACGGGACCTGGTCGAGGCGGCGGAGGAGACGGACAAGCTGGTGTGCGTGGTGTGGGGGTCGCCGGTCGGCACCGAGCCCGCGTACCGGGAGGTACTGCTCGGCTCCTCCCGGGTGGCCACCTTCCGGACCGTCGGCAACTGCCTCACCGCCGTCCGCGCCTGGCTCGACCACCACCGCTTCGTGAGCGACTACCGCTCCCCGTTCGACGAGGCCCCGCGCACCCTCTCCCCCTCCTACCGCAAGGCCGAGGCCCTGATGCGGCCCGGCCAGCAGCTCAGCGAGCACGCGGCCAAGCAACTCCTGCGCGCCTACGGCATCCGGGTGCCGCGCGAGCAACTGGTGACCAGCGCGGCGGGGGCCGTCCGCGCGGCCGGGCAGGTGGGCTACCCGGTGGTGATGAAGGCGTCCGGCGCCCGGATCGCCCACAAGACCGAACTCGGCCTCGTCAAGATCGGCCTGACCTCCGCCAGCCAGGTCCGGGACGCCTACCGCGAGCTGACCGACATCGCCCGCTACGAGGGCGTCGCGCTGGACGGTGTCCTGGTGTGCCAGATGGTCGAGCAGGGCGTGGAGATGGTCGTCGGGGTCACGCACGACGAGCTGTTCGGGCCGACGGTGACCGTGGGGCTCGGCGGGGTGCTGGTGGAGGTGCTGCGCGACGCCGCCGTACGGGTGCCGCCGTTCGGCGAGGAGCAGGCCCGGGACATGCTCGCCGAACTGCGCGGCCGGGCCCTGCTGGACGGGGTCCGGGGGCGGCCGCCGGCCGACCTGGACGCGCTCGTGGAGGTCGTCCTGCGCGTGCAGCGCATGGCGCTCGAACTGGGCGAGCACATTGCGGAGTTGGACATCAACCCGCTGATGGTGCTGCCCCGGGGACAGGGCGCGGTGGCGCTGGACGCGCTGGTGGTGTGCCGATGAGCGAGGTGATGCGCGACGAAGCCGAGGTAGGGGTACGGCACGAGGTCCGTGAGCAGGTCTCGTACGTCACCCTCGACCGGCCCGAGTCCCTCAACGCGCTCACTCCGGGCATGCGGGACCGGCTGATCGGGCTGCTGGAGGAGGCGTCGGCGGATCCGGGCGTGCGGGCCGTGGTCCTCACCGGGACCGGGCGCGGGTTCTGCGCGGGCGCGGATCTGCGGGGCGGGGCCGCCGGGAAACGCCTCCCGGGAGACGTGGCACGCACCCTCCGCCTCGGCGCCCAGCGGCTGGTCGCCGCCGTGCTGGACTGCGAGAAGCCGGTGCTCGCGGCCGTGAACGGTACGGCGGCGGGGCTCGGGGCACATCTCGCGCTCGCCTGCGATCTGGTGCTGGCGGCCGAGTCGGCCCGGTTCATCGAGGTGTTCGTACGGCGCGGTCTCGTACCGGACGGCGGCGGCGCCTACCTGCTGCCCCGGCTGATCGGGCCGCAGCGGGCCAAGGAGCTCATGTTCTTCGGGGACGCGGTCCCGGCAGCGGAGGCCGAGCGGCTGGGGCTGGTCAACCGGGTCGTCCCGGACGGCGAGCTGGAGAAGACCGCCCGGGAGTGGGCGACCCGCCTGGCGGCCGGGCCGACCCGCGCCCTGGCGCTGACCAAGCAGCTGGTGAACGCCTCGCTGGACGGCGACCGGGCCGCCGCCTTCGCCGCCGAGGCGGCCGCACAGGAGATCAACATGACGGCGGAGGACGCCCGGGAGGGCCTGCGGGCGTTCGTGGAACGGCGGAGCCCGGAGTTCCGGGGACGGTGAGGCTCAGCCGCGCGGCGAGGGCGGCCGGTGCCCCGCCCAGCCCGGCCCCGTGGTCGTCCTGGGGGGCGGCGGCCCAGAGCCACCACAGCAGTCCGGCCGCCGGCAGCTGGGCGCCCCCGAAGGCCGCCGCCGCACTCAGGTCGTCGGGTGCCCAGGTCAGCCCGGCCCTCCGCAGCGTTTCCCGCGTCTTTCCCCGCCTCATGGCCGCAGCGTAGGTGCCCGTTTCCGGCCATCCGCCGACCCCTTCCCATCTGATGGCCCGTCAGCTTCAATGGAGGTGTGATGGGACACGCAGGGGCGGCGGCCGCCGCCGTCCGGTACCTCGGTTCGGCCCCCGCTTCGGGGCCCGTGGAGGCGTTGCCGCGCCCGGAGTTGCGGTGCGTCCGGGACGACGAGCGGGCGCCGGTGGACCAGGCGCTGTTCCGGGGCGTGCTCGGGAACTTCGCGACCGGCGTGACCGTGATCACCGCGCCGGCCGCCGAGGGCGAGGACTCTCCGGCCGGCTTCGCCTGCCAGTCCTTCTCCTCCCTCTCCCTCGACCCGCCCCTGGTCTGCTTCCTGGTGGGCCGCGCCTCGACGACCTGGCCGCGCATCGCCCGCGCGGGCGTCTTCTGCGTCAACGTGCTCAGCGCCGGACAGGGCGCGCTGTGCCGGGCCTTCGCGGTGAGCGGCGCGGACAAGTTCGCGGGGGTGGCCTACGACGCCGCGCCCGTCTCCGGCTCCCCGCGCCTGGCCGGTGCCGCCGCCTGGGTCGACTGCGCGATCCACGCCGTGCACACCGGCGGCGACCACCTCATCGTCGTGGGCCGGGTGACCGCCCTCGGTGCCGCCGAGCCGACGGATCCGCTGCTCTTCCACCGGGGCCGGTTCGCCCGGCTGGACGGCGGCTGAGCGGGCCCGGCGGGCGTCTGCCGGCGTTCAGGACACGGCCACGGCCGGGGCCGGGACCGCAGGGCGGCGGCGGATCACCAGGGCCATCAGGGCGGCCGCCGCACACAGGGTGCCGGAGGCGTACCAGACCATGTCGTAGGCGCCGAAGACGTCGCGGGCGACGCCGCCGAGGTAGGCGACGAGGGCGGCGCCGACCTGGTGGGAGGCGAGCACCCAGCCGAAGACGATGGCGCTGTCCTCGCCGTACTGCTCCCGGCACAGGGCCAGGGTGGGCGGGACGGTGGCGACCCAGTCGAGGCCGTAGAAGACGATGAAGAAGATCATCGGCGGGTGGACGGACGGCCCCAGCAGCATGGGGAGGAAGAGCAGCGAGATGCCGCGCAGGGCGTAGTAGACGGCGAGCAGGCGGCGCGGTTCGAAGCGGTCGGTGAACCAGCCGGAGGCGATCGTGCCGACGACGTCGAACACGCCGATGACCGCGAGCAGCGAGGCCGCCGCCGTGACGGGCATGCCGTGATCGTGGGCGGCGGGCACGAAGTGGGTCTGGATCAGCCCGTTGGTGGAGGCGCCACAGATCGCGAAGGTGCCGGCGAGCAGCCAGAACGGGCCGGTGCGGACGGCGGAGCCGAGGACCGTGAGGGTGCGCCGGGCGGCGCCGGTGACCGGCGGCGGCTTCGGTACGAACTCCTTCGCGCCGTACGGCGCGAGGCCCACGTCGGCGGGGTGGTCGCGCAGCAGGAGCCAGACGAACGGCACCACGGCGAGGGCGGCCAGGGCGACCGTGACGGCGGCCGGCCGCCAGTCGTACGACTCGACCATCCAGGACAGCAGTGGCAGGAAGATCAGCTGGCCGGAGGCGGAGCCCGCGGTCAGGATGCCGCTGACCAGGCCGCGCCGCTCGGTGAACCAGCGGTTGGTGACCGTCGCGGCGAAGGCCAGCGCCATGGACCCCGAGCCCAGGCCCACCAGCAGGCCCCAGCACAGCAGCAGCTGCCAGGCCGCCGTCATCCACACCGTCAGGCCTGAGCCGAGCGCGATCACGGTCAGCGCGACGGCGACCACGCGGCGGATGCCGAAGCGGTCCATCAGCGCGGCCGCGAAGGGCGCGGTGAGTCCGTAGAGCGCGAGGTTGACGGAGACGGCCGCGCCGATCGTGCCCCGCGACCAGCCGAACTCCTGGTGCAGCGGATCGATGAGCAGTCCGGGCAGGGAGCGGAAGGCGGCCGCGCCGATGATCGTGACGAAGGTGACGGCGGCGACGAACCAGGCGCGGTGCACCCTTCGGCGCCGGGCGGGCGGGGCCTGGGCGGGGACGGTGGCTTCGCTTGTCTGAGTCACGTCATAGAGGATCCTTTTTCCAGTCCCGTGCATCGAGTGGCCCGGAGGACAGCATTCGTTAGGATCGGGCCATGACTGTCGGCGAGGAGTTCCGCCCGCACCGCATCGTCGTCCTGGCCCTGGACGGCCTGCTCCCCTTCGAGCTGGGCATCCCGCACCGGATCTTCGGCCGCCCGAAGGACGCCGAGGGCCGGTATCTGTACGAGGTCGTCACCTGCTCGATCCGCCCGACGGGCCCGGTCGAGACCGACGCCGACTTCGCCGTGCACGTCCCGAACGGCCCGGAGGCGCTGGCCACGGCCGACACGGTGATCGTCCCGGCGTCGTACGAACTCGGGCCCGTCTACGAGGAGGGCAGGCTCACCGGCGAGCTGGCCGCCGCCCTGGCCCGGATCCGGCCCGGCACCCGCCTCGCCTCCATCTGCACCGGCGTCTACGTCCTCGCCGCCGCCGGCCGCCTCGACGGGCGCCCGGCGACCACGCACTGGGCGGACGCCGACCGCTTCCAGCGGATGTTCCCGCGGGTCCGGGTCGACGCGGACGTGCTGTTCATCGACGACGGCGACGTGCTGACGTCGGCCGGGGTGGCCGCCGGGATCGACCTGTGCCTGCACATGCTGCGCCGCGATCACGGCACGGCCGTCGCCAACGAGGTGGCCCGCCGCACCGTCGTCCCGCCCCACCGCGCCGGCGGCCAGGCCCAGTACATCCACCGCCCCGTCCCCGACCCGCAGCTGGCCACGACCACCGCCGCCCGCGCCTGGGCGCTGGGCCGCCTGCACGAGCCGATCCAGCTGCGGGACATGGCCGAGCAGGAGGCCATGTCGGTGCGCACCTTCACCCGCCGCTTCCGCGAGGAGGTCGGCATCAGCCCCGGCCAGTGGCTCACCCAGCAGCGTGTCGAACGCGCCCGCCATCTCCTGGAGTCCACCGACCTCTCGGTCGACCAGGTGGCCCGGGACGCGGGCTTCGGCACGGCCCAGTCGATGCGCCAGCACCTGCAACAGGCCCTCGGGGTCACCCCGACGGCCTACCGGCGGACGTTCCGCACGGAGGCGACACGGCCGGCCCCCGGAACGTGAGCACCACGGCACCGCTCGGAAGGTGAGCACCACGGCACCGCTCAGAAGGTGAGCACCGCCCGTGCCACCCGTCCCGCCTCCGCGTCGGCCCGGGCCTTCTCGAAGTCCTCCACCGGATAGGTCGCCGTCACCAACTCGTCCAGCAGCAGGCGCCCTTGGCGGTACAGCTCGGCATATCGGGGGATGTCGTACTGGGGCCGGGAGGAGCCGTAGCGGCAGCCGAGGACCGCCTTGTCGAGGAACATGGAGGAGACGACGAAGGACGCCTCGGCACCCGCCCGGGGCATGCCGAGCAGCACGGCCTGCCCGTGACGGTCGAGCAGGTCGATCGCCTGACGGACCAGCTCCACGCGCCCCACGCACTCGAAGACATGGTCGGCGCCCGTCGGCAGCAGGTCCCTTACCCCGTCCACCGAGGTCAGGAAGTCGGTCGCGCCGAACTGCCGGGCCGCCTCCTCCTTCGCCGGGTTGGCGTCCACGGCCACGATCCGCGGGGCGCCCGCGAGCCGCGCGCCCTGCAGCACGTTCAGGCCGATCCCGCCGGTGCCGATGACGACCACGCTGTCGCCCCGGTCCACCCGGGCCCGGTTGAGGACGGCACCGACCCCGGTCAGCACCCCGCACCCGATCAGCGCGGCCGACGGCAGCGGGATGTCCTTCGGGATCCGTACCGCCTGCACGGCCTTGACGACCGTACGTTCCGCGAAGGCGGAGTTGCTCGCGAACTGGTGGACCGCCCGGTCCCCCCGGGAGAAGGGCTTGCCGGGCCGCCCGATGGCCCGCCGGCACATCGTCGGCCGCCCCCGGTCGCAGTCCGCGCAGGTCCCGCAGTTGGCGAGCGTGGACAGGGCCACATGGTCGCCGGGCCCGACATGCGAGACGCCCGCACCGACCGCCTCCACCACCCCGGCCCCCTCGTGCCCCAGCACCACCGGCACCGGGAAGGGGATCGTCCCGTCCACCACGGACAGGTCGCTGTGGCACAGACCGGCCGCCGAGATCGCCACCAGCACCTCGCCGGGCCCCGGGTCCCGCACCGCCAGATCGTCCACCACCTGGACCCGCTTGCCGTCGAACACCACACCGCGCATCACAGGGACCCCTTCGGCTCTCTCGGCAGACCGAGCACCCGCTCGGCGATGATCGTGCGCTGAACCTGGTCCGAGCCGCCGTAGATGGTGTCGGCCCGGGAGAAGAGGAACAGTTGCTGGTCCGCGTCGAGTTCGTACGGCGTCGACGACGACCAGTCCCCGGGCCCGGCGGAGGCCTCCGCCCCCCGCACCTGAACCGCCAGCTCGCCGAGCCGCTGGTGCCAGTTCGCCCACAGCAGCTTGGCCGTACTGGGTGCGCCCACGTCACCCGAACCCCCCAGCGTGCGCAGCGCGTTCCACCGCATGACCCGCAACTCGGCCCACAGCCGCACCAGCCGGGCTCGTACGACGGGATCGTCGACCGCCCCGGTCCGCAGGGCTGTCCGCACGACCCGCGCCAGCTCCTCCGCGAACCCGATCTGCTGGGCCAGTGTCGAGACGCCCCGCTCGAACCCGAGCAGGCTCATCGCCACCCGCCACCCCTGCCCCTCTCCCCCGACGACGTGCTCCACGCGCGCGCGTGCCCCGTCGAAGAAGACCTCGTTGAAGTCGCTCGTGCCGGTCATCTGCCGGATGGGCCGTACGTCGACACGCCCCGGCTGGTCCATGGGCACCAGCAGAAAGCTCAGCCCGTGGTGCCGACGCGACCCTTCCTCGGTACGGGCCAGCACGAAGCACCAGTCGGCCTCATGGGCGAGCGACGTCCAGATCTTCTGTCCGGTGATCCGGTACGACGCCCCCTCCCGCACCGCCGTCGTACGAACCCCCGCCAGGTCGGACCCGGCGCCCGGCTCGCTGTATCCCTGGCACCACAGCTCCTCCCCGGCCGCGACGGGCGGAAGGAAACGGCGCTTCTGTTCCGCCGTGCCATGGGCGATGAGGGTCGGGGCCAGCAGGTTCTCCCCGATGTGCCCGGACCGCGGCGGCGCCCCCGACCGCGCGTACTCCTCGGCCCAGACGACCTGCTGAGTCAGCGTCCCGGTCCGATTCCCGTACCCCCCCTCACCCCACCCGAGCCCGATCCAACCGGCTGAGCCGAGAGCCCGCTCCCAACTGCGCCTGTCAACGGCGAGTTTGACATTCGCGTCCAACCAGGCGCCGACCTCGGCTCGGAAGGCCGCATCCTCAGCGGTGAATTCAAAGTCCACAGGGCCTCCTCGCAACACCGGTCACTGCAACACACCAAGGGGCGCGGGGAACGGCGCGATCAACCACGACGAACCCGCTCCCGCGAACCGACAACGCGCCCCGAGCTACTGGGCGTTCGGCCTAGAGCCCTGCCGGGCCGCGCTTTCCATCGCCAATAGCTGGGACAGCATGGGCATCGGGTCCACCCCCACCGACCCCGGCAGAACCTCCGCGATCCGCTCCGGCGTCCAGGCACCCTCCCCGTGAACCGAACGGAGTTCCCGCGGCTGGGCCCACACCGCGATCTTCGGGCCGGCGACCGTGTAGACCTGTCCGGTGATGTCCTCGTCGCGGGCCCGGTCGGACAGCAGGTACACCACCAGAGCCGCCACGTCCTCCGGCTCACCGATCTCCGTCAGCTCCATCGGCACGTTCGCCGACATCCGCGTACGGGCCACGGGAGCCACCGCGTTCGCGGTCACCCCGTACTTGTGCAGACCCAGCGCCGCGCTGCGGACGAGCGAGATGATCCCGCCCTTCGCCGCGCTGTAGTTGGCCTGCGAGACGGAACCCTGGTGGTTGCCGCTGGTGAAGCCGATCAGCGTGCCCGCGCGCTGCTTCCGCATCACCGCGGACGCGGCCCGGAACACGGTGAAGGTGCCCTTCAGATGAGTGGCGACGACCGGGTCCCACTCCTCCTCGGTCATGTTGAAGAGCATGCGTTCGCGCAGGATCCCGGCGACGCACACGACCCCGTCGAGGCGCCCGTACGAGGACAGGGCGACGTCGACGACTCGCTGCCCCCCACTCATCGTGGAGATGTCGTCGGCCACCGCGACCGCCTCCCCGCCCGCCGCCTCGATCTCCTTGACGACGGCGTCGGCGACCTCGCTGGTGGGTGAGGTGCCGTCGGTGGAGACGCCGTAGTCGTTGACGACGACCTGCGCTCCCTCGGCCGCCGCAGCGTGGGCGACCGCGCGTCCGATGCCCCGTCCGGCGCCGGTCACGGCGACCACCTTGCCTGCCAAGAAGTTCCCCACGTCCGGCCCCTTCCCGAGGTTTCTGACGGTCCGTTAGATTTTATGGCGCGTCGGATGTGCGGACACAAGCCCCGGGGAGGCACCGGATGTCACTGCCGACTCTTCATCCTGCGTTTCACGAGATCGCCAAGCGCGTGAACAACTGGGGGCGCTGGGGGGCGGACGACGAGATCGGCACGCTGAACCTGATCACCGGCGAGGTCGTCCGCGCGGCCGCCGCCTGCGTCCGCCGGGGCCGGCGCGTGCCCCTCGCGCTGCCTCTCCAGCAGGACGGTGTGCAGACGGGGATGATCCCCGGGCGGGTCAACCCGCTGCACACGATGGTGCAGATCAACCAGGAGCTGTTCGGGCCGGGCACGGTGGCGTGCAGCGACGACGCGGTGACCATGGGGCTGCAGGCGGGTACCCACTGGGACGCGCTGACCCATGTCTCGCACTCCGGGAAGCTCTACAACGGGCGCCCGGCGCACACGGTCACCGCGCACGGCGGCGCCGAGTTCAGCGGGATCGCCACGGCGCGGCACGTCGTCTCGCGCGGGGTGCTGCTGGACGTGGCGCGGGCGCGGGGCGTGGACCGGCTGGCGGGCGGGCACGCGGTCACGCCGGAGGACCTGGAGGCCGCGGAGGAGTTCGGTAGCGTCCGTGTGCGCGCCGGCGACATCGTGCTCGTACGCACCGGGCAGGTGCGGGTGTATCTGGCCGGGGACAAGCACGGGTACGGCTATCCGTCACCGGGTCTTTCGGTGCGCTGCCCGGAGTGGTTCCACGCGCGCGATGTGGCCGCGGTCGCGAACGACACGCTCACTTTTGAGATCTTTCCGCCCGAGATGGACAATCTCTGGTTGCCTGTGCACGCCCTGGACCTGGTGGAGATGGGGATGCTCCAGGGTCAGAACTGGAATCTCGAAGAGTTGTCCACAGCCTGTGGAGAAGAGGGCCGGTACGCGTTCCTGCTGTCGGCGATGCCCGAACCGTTCGTCGGAGCGACGGGAACACCGGTGGCACCGATCGCGGTGCTGTGAAGTCCGGTCGACGACGTCTGGTCGGTGAGGTCCGGCTGGTGAAGTCCGGCTGGCGGCGCACCCCCCTGTTTCCCCCTGGCGCCGCCAACCGGTGCGACCCACACTCGGCGAGGACGGCTGTCACCCGCGCCCTCGCCGTCCCCTCGCGGCGAATCACCGCCCACCAGGGTGTTGAAACGGTCACACGACGTCAACGCCGATACGGCGATTCATCACGAATGCCCTCTTCACCGGGGGCCGCGCACAGGTGCACCCCCGGCGCACCGCCGGACGCACCCCCGGCGCACCGCCGCTCCGGGGCCTACACCGCCTCGAACGCGAGATCCTCGTACGCGGCCGCCCCGCCCCCGTACGCCACCGCCGCGCCCTCCCGGGGCCCCGAGCAGCGGTCCAGTTCGCACCAGATGCTCTTGCCGGCGTCCTCAGGGCTCCAGCCCCAGCGGTCGGCCAGGCAGTCGACGAGGGCCAGGCCCCGGCCGCCGGTGGCGTCACCGCCGGCGCAGCGCGGCACGGGGGCGCGGGAGCTGGTGTCGGAGACCTCGAGGCGGACCGTGGCGGACTCGATCGCACCCGAGGGCAGGGACAGTCGCAGCACGGCAGGACGGCCGGTGTGCACCACGGCGTTGGTGACCAGTTCGGAGACGAGCAGGATCAGCGTCTCGGCGAGCGGCTCGTCGGCCTCTATGCCGGACCCGGCCAGGCGCGAACGGGCCCACCTCCGGGCTCGCCCCACCTCTGCGGGGTCGGGCCGGACTTCCAGCTGCACCTGAAGCACCTGCACCGCTCACACCATCCGAACCGGCGGACACATGACCTCGCGCCACGCGTCCAGCGCGACGGGGGCCACGATCGTAGCCATTCTCTGCATGGCCAGAACAACGGCCCGAGCAAGGATCACGGAACGTGATTCCCTTACGAGAAAGCATGGTTGACGTACAGTCACCCCAACAAGCGCTTCGGGCATATTCCAGCGCGAAGGAGTACCCGTGCGGCATACTGTGCGACGCTCGCTGCGGGGAGTCGAACAGGCCGATTCCGGCGTCACCCCGGGGGCAACACCGGTACGGCTCGTGCTCGTGGCCACTCGCATCCCACACAAGGTACCCGAGGGGGCACCCGACTCCGGGGCGTGACGAGTCCCGCGATGGGGACCCAACCGGGTATCGACGCTCCGTGATTCCGGTATGCCACGATCCGCGACATCGCGGGCCACGGCTTCGGCGGCACCGCAGGGCCGGGGGCCGGGCGGCCGGTCAGGCCACCAGGTCGGCGGCGAGCGCTTCCTCACCGTCCGTCCCCCCGCCGCTCCGCCGGGCCCGCACCCAGGCCCGTTTCAGATGCAGATGGACGTCCGCCTCCCAGGTGAAGCCCATGCCGCCGTGAATCTGCAGGCAGTCGCGGGCCCCGCGGACGGCGGCCTCGTCGGCGAGCAGCCGGGCGGCGGCGATGTCGGCCCGGTCGGCGGTCACGGCGGCCGCGTAGACCGCCGCGCGGGCGGTCTCGGTGCGTACCAGCATGTCGGCGCACAGGTGTTTGACGGCCTGGAAGGCCCCGATCGGCTGCCCGAACTGCTCACGGGTCCGGGCGTGTTGCACGGCCAGTTCGCCCACCCGCGCGGCCGTGCCGAGCTGCTCGGCGGCGGTGAGCAGCACGGCCACCGGATCGGGCTCGGGCGCGCCGGGGCCGGGTACCGCGTGCAGGGGTGTCAGCGGGTCGACCGAGGTGAGCGGCGTCGCCCCGGAGGTGTCCCCGCGTACGACGTCCGCCGCGTCGAGCCACTCCACCAGGGTGCCGTCGACCGCCGCCACCACCGTGTCCCCGGTGGCGGCCCCGGGCACGGCTCCGGCCGCCAGATGCGTCGCCACCAGCGGCCCCGGCACCAGCGCCCGGCCCGCCTCCTCGAACACCAGCACCGCCTCGCTCAGCCCGAGTCCGACGCCCCCGTCCGCCTCGGGCAGCCGCAGGGCGAAGAACCCGGCGTCCCCGAGCGCCTTCCACAGCGCCCGGTCCAGGCGCGGCGCGGCCCCGGCGCCCGCCCGCACGTGGGCGTCGGCCGCCGTGCGCAGTGCCTCGCCGGGGAGGTGCCGGGCGAGCAGTTCGCGGACGGCCGCCGTCAACGCCCGCTGCTCCTGGGTCGGTCGGAAACGCACGGTCACCGTCCCTTCGGCAGGCCGAGGATGCGCTCGGCGACGATGTTGCGCTGGATCTGGGAGGTGCCGGCGGCGATGGTGTACGAGAGGGAGGAGAGCCGGTCGAGCACCCAGGGCCGGTCCAGGTCGAGGGAGCCTGGTCCGAGGACGTCGGCGGCGGTGTCGTACAGCTCCTGGCGGGCGTGGGAATAGCGCAGCTTGAAGACCGAGCCGCCGACGCCCGGCACCCCGCCGCCCGCCTCCGCCTCGCTGACGTTCCACTGGGTCAGCCGCCACAGCGCCCGGAACTCGGCGTTGAGCCGCCCGAGCCGGCGCCGCAGCCCGGGGTCGTCCCAGCGGCCGTTCTCCCGTGCCGCGCGGGCGAGTTCGCCCAGCACCCGGCGGCAGGCGACGACCTCGCCGACGAAGGCCGTGCCCCGTTCGAAGGAGAGGGTCACCATGGTCACGCGCCAGCCGTCGTTCTCCGCGCCCACCCGGTTCGCCACTGGTACCCGCACCTCGTCCAGGAACACCTCGGCGAACTCCGTGGACCCGGCGAGCGTGCGCAGCGGCCGTACGGTGATGCCCTCGGCGTCCATGGGCAGGGCCAGCCAGGTGATGCCCCGGTGTCTGGGTGCCTCCGGGTCCGTGCGGACCAGCAGCTCGCACCAGTCGGCGACCTCGGCGTGCGAGGTCCAGATCTTGGACCCGGTCACCATGTAGTCGTCGCCGTCCCTCCGCGCGCGCGTGCGCAGCGCGGCGAGGTCGGAGCCGGCGTCCGGCTCGCTGAACCCCTGGCACCACACCTCGTCCCCGCGCAGGATCGGCGGCAGCCAGCGCTCCTTCTGCTCGGGGGTGCCCTCGGCGGCGATGGTGGGCCCGGCGTGCAGCAGCCCGACGAAGTTGGCGCCGACATAGGGGGCGCCCGCCTTCTCGGTCTCCTCCAGGAAGATCAGCCGCAAGGTCGGCGAGGCGTCCCAGTGGACGTCGGCGTACCCGGCGTCGTACAGCGTCCGCTGCCAGCCGAGGTCGTAGGCGCGGCGCCCGGGCCAGTCGTGCGGGGACGGCTTGGCCGGCAGGGTGGGCAGCACCTTGCCGAGCCACTCCCGCAGCCGGGCCCGGAACTCCTCCTCCTCGGGTGTGTACGAGAGGTCCACTAGCGGTCCAGGTCCAGGCCGAGCATGCGGATGGCGTTGCCCCGCATCAGCTTGTGCACGGTCTCGTCGTCCAGGCCCTTCACATGGTCGAGGGCGACCTCCTTGGTGTGCGGGAAGGTCGAGTCGACGTGCGGGTAGTCGGTCTCGAAGGTGGCGTTGTCGCGGCCGACGACGTCCAGGGACGCGATCCCGTGCTTGTCCCGGAAGAAGCAGCAGAAGATCTGCCGGTAGTAGTACGTGGAGGGCGGCTCGGGGATCAGGTCCCTGACCCCGCCCCAGGCGCGGTGCTCCTCCCACACGTCGTCGGCGCGTTCCAGGGCGTACGGGATCCAGCCCATCTGCCCTTCGGAGTAGGCGAGTTTGAGGGTCGGGAAGCGGACCAGGACCCCGCTGAAGAGGTAGTCCATCATCGAGGCCATCGCGTTGTTGAAGCTGAGCGAGGCCTGGACGGCGGGCGGGGCGTCCGGGGAGGCGGCGGGCATCTGGGAGCTGCTGCCGATGTGCATGTTGACCACCGTGCCGGTCTCCTGGCAGGCGGCGAAGAACGGGTCCCAGTACCCGGAGTGGATGGACGGCAGCCCGAGGTGGGTGGGGATCTCGGAGAAGGTCACGGCCCGCACCCCGCGCGCGGCGTTGCGCCGGATCTCTGCGACGGCCAGCTCCACGTCCCACAGCGGGATGAGGCACAGCGGGATCAGCCGGCCGCCGCTGTCGCCGCACCACTCCTCCACCATCCAGTCGTTGTAGGCGCGCACACAGGCCAGCGCGACCTCCTTGTCGTGCGCCTCGGCGAAGGTCTGGCCGCAGAAGCGCGGGAAGGTCGGGAAGCAGAGGCTGGCCTCGACGTGGTTGAGGTCCATGTCCTTCAGTCGCTCGGCGGGGTCCCAGCACCCTGGGCGCATCTGCTCCCGGGTGATCCCCTCCAGGGTCATCTCGTCCCGGTCGAAGCCGACGGCGGCGATGTTGCGCTTGTACGGGAACTTCAGGTCCTCGTAGATCCACCAGTCCGTCGGGGGGCCGGCCGGGTCCATGGTGATCTGGTACTTCCCGCCGACGTACGCCAGCTCCCCGATCCCGGCGGTCAGCGGCTTGGGCCCGTGGTCCCGGTACTTCGCCGGCAGCCAGGTCTCGAAGAGGTGGGCGGGTTCGATCACATGGTCGTCGACGCTGATGATGCGGGGCAGTTCGGTCATGGTTCCCCTCCGCGTTCCCTCCGCCGGACCGTACGGGCAGTGCGTACGGGCAGTACGAGCAGTACGTACGGGCAGTGCTTATCTGATGGCCCGTCAGATAGCATGGCAGCTGACGAGTCGTCAGCCAAGGAGGGGGCACACACGTGAACGAGACCCCGCACTCCCTGAGTTCCGCGCGCACCCTGTGGGAGCTGGTGGACCGCCGGGCCCGCCTCACCCCCGACCGCCCGGTGCTGCTCCAGGAGGACCGGGCGCTCACCTTCGGCGCACTGCACGAGGGCGCGGAGCGCGTGGCGGCGGGCCTGTACGGCATGGGCGTACGCCCCGGCACGGTGGTGGCCTGGCAGCTGCCCACCCGCATCGAGACGGCCCTGCTGTCCTTCGCCCTGGCCCGCCTGGGCGCCGTCCAGTCCCCGGTCATCCCCTTCTACCGGGACCGCGAGGTCGGCTTCGCGCTGCGCGAGTCCCGGGCCGAGTTCTTCGCCGTACCGGGCGCCTGGCGCGGCCACGACCACACGGAGATGGCCCGCCGCCTGGGCGCGAAGGGGGTCTTCGAGGCGTACGACGACCTGCCGCGGGGCGATCCGTCCGTACTGCCCCCTCCCCCCGCCGAGGGCACGTCGGTCCGCTGGATCTACTGGACCTCGGGCACCACCTCCGACCCCAAGGGCGTCCTGCACACCGACCGTTCCCTGATCGCGGGCGGCTCCTGCCTCGCCCACGCGCTGCGCCTGACACCGGACGACGTGGGCTCGATGGCCTTCCCGTACGCGCACATAGCCGGACCCGACTACACGGTGATGCTGCTGCTCTACGGCTTCCCGGCGGTGATGTTCGAGCACTTCGCGCTGCCGGACGCGCTGGCGGAGTACCGGCGGCACGGGGTGACCGTGGCCGGCGGCTCGACGGCGTTCTACTCGATGTTCCTCGCCGAACAGCGCAAGCGGCCAGGGGCGAAGGTGATTCCCTCCCTGCGGCTGCTCGCGGGCGGCGGGGCTCCCAAGCCCCCGGAGCTCTACCACGCCGTCGTCCGCGAGATGGACGTACAGCTCACGCACGGCTACGGCATGACCGAGGTGCCGATGATCACGATGGGCGATCCGCGGGACACCCCGGAGAACCTGGCGACGACCGAGGGCCGCCCGCCGGCCGGCATGGAGATCCGGATCGTCGACGGCGAGGTACGGCTGCGCGGCGAGGCCGTCTGCCAGGGCTACCTGGACCCCGCCCAGACGGCCGCCGCCTTCGACTCCGACGGCTTCCTGCGCACCGGCGACCTCGGCCATGTCACCGGCTCCGGCCACCTGGTCCTCACCGGCCGCCTGAAGGACGTCATCATCCGCAAGGGCGAGAACATCTCCGCCAAGGAGATCGAGGACCTGCTCGCCGCGCATCCGGCGGTGGGAGACGTGGCGGTGGTCGGGCTGCCGGACGCGGAGCGCGGGGAACTGGTCTGCGCGGTGGTCGAACGGCGTCCGGGCGCGGACGGGTTGACGCTGGCCGAGGCCGTGTCCTACCTGCGGGCGGAAGGGCTGTCCGTGCACAAACTGCCGGAGCGGCTGGAGGTGGTGGACGCCCTGCCACGCAACGAGACCTTGCGGAAGGTGCTCAAGTACCGCTTGCGGGAACGGTTCGGCGGGGCTTCGGAAGCTACTCCGGCACCGTGAAGTAGCGCGCGAACGCCTCGATGATCTCCGTCTCGCCGATCCTGCCGTCGCCGTCGGTGTCGAGGGCCGCGGCGACCGTCTGGGCGAGGTCCTCCGGTACATGGAAGACGCGGAGGACGCGGGCGGTGTCGGCGAGGGTGGCGTGGCCGTCGGTGTCCTGGTCGGCGACGGCCAGGGCCGCGTGCAGGAAGGGGCGGGCGATCTCGGCGAAGCGGCCGGGGTTGTCGCGCAGGCGCTTGACCGCGCCGGTGACGAACTCCTCGCGGGTGATGCGCTGGTCGCCGTCCCGGTCGGCGATGCCGGCCATGCCCTGCCAGAAGGCCTCGGCGCCGGCGTACAGCGCCTGCCCCTGGTCGGAGCGGGCGGTGACGCCGAACTCGGCGAGCAGTGCCTTGGCCGCGGTGCTGAAGTCCTCGCGGTCGATGTAGCCGTTGCCGTCCTGGTCGAAGGTGGCGAACCGGGCGGCGATCCTGCGCTCGTACTCGGTGCTGACCATGTCTGTTCGGGCCGCCTTACGTTGACGTGGGGGTCGATCTGGCTGGGAGCGTACGTCGTGCGCGGCTGTGAAGTGACGGGAAAACGGCGGTTGTGCCTGGACCGGGGGAATTCTGCGACAACTTTGTGGCGCCCGGGGGTCGGGTCGGCAGGAGGCCGGACCGCGCGAGGTCAGGCCGGCACGAGGTCGGACCTGCGGGAGTCAGGCCGAGAGGGGGCCGGCCTCGTCGGTGACGGCCGACTCGACGTCGGGGCGGATGTCGAACAGGCGGCGCACGCCGAGCGCGCCGAGCACCCGGTTGACGTGCGAGCCGTCGTCGGCGCCCCGGTCGGGCAGGATGAGCCGCAGCCGGCCCTGGCAGGAGCGGATCAGTCTGCGGGCGGCGACGAGGACGCCGACCCCGCTGGAGTCGCAGAAGAAGACCTCGGAGAGGTCGAGTACCAGGCTGTGGTGGCCGTCGGCGACCGCGTCGTGCACCCGCTGGCGCAGCACCGGCGAGGTCACCAGGTCCAGTTCCCCGGACACCCGGAGCACGGCCCACTCACCCCGCTCGGCGCCTTTCACTGTGAATGCCACGGCCCTGCCCCTCCGCTCGCCGGATCTCCCGGAACCGCCCGGAAAACGGAAGCGATTCCTACGTTTCCTTCCGCGCGGCTGCCCAGCGGCCGTTCCCTGAAACCCCGAACAGCAAACCGTGAACGATCGGCAAAGGGCTTGTTTCAGTCACTACCGATCCGGTTCGATCGGACATGAACACCCTTTGTGTGAAGGTTATGTGAAGAGGGCACTATCACCTGCGGCGCTTCACGGGGCGCACAATGACACAAAGGGGCGTGCGCTGTCAGACGTGCCGACTACATTCGAGATGACGGTGCGGACACGCTGAGCACGGGCGAGGGGAGGAACCACATGGCGAAGAAGGACGTACCGCCCCGCTGGGACCGCAAGATGCAGCAGCGGCTCGCGCGCGGCGAGGCGGCCGCCCTCGGCGAGCTGTACGACCGGTTCGCCTCCCTTGTCCACAGCCTCGCCCACCGCGTCCTCGGCGACGAGAAGGCCGCCGACGGCGTCACCCGCGAGGTCTTCACCCACCTCTGGGAGCACCCGGAGGGCTACGACCCCAAGCAGGGCCCGCTGCGCTCCTGGGTGGCCGCGGTGACCAACCGGATGGCCGTGCAGCGGCTGCGCGACAGCGAGACCGCCGCGCTCACCCGGGGCGAGAGCGGCTCCCCGGAGGAGCTGGAGAGCCTGGAGAGCAGGGTGCGCCGCGCCTCCGTCGCCGCCCGCGCCGACTACATCGTCCACTCGATGCCCTCCCCGCTGCGCGCCGCCCTGGAGCTGGCCTACTTCCAGCGGCGTGACTACCGCCAGACCGCCGTCGACCTCGGCGTCACCGAGGACGAGGCCCGCCGCCGCCTCCGCCTCGGCCTGCAACTGCTCTCCACCGCCCACGACGCCGGCACACCACCGGAACCCGGAGGTGCGGTGTGAGCGGAACCGGAGGACCCGGGGAGCCGTACGACGATGGCTCCGAGCATGCTGAACGTCAGCCCGAGCAGCGGTCCGACGGCGGGCCCGACCAGCCCGCGCGCATCCCGATGCCCCGCGCCTCCGTCGAGGACAGCGGACGGCCGCTGCCCGATCCGACCGACCTGGGGGATCTCGCACCTGTGCCGCTCGACCTCTCACACGACGTCCTGAAATCACTGCTCGGGGCCTGGGCCCTGGCCGCCTGCTCGGCGGCGGAGGCGGTGACCGTCGAGGACCACCTCGGCACCTGCGGTTCCTGCGCGGACGAGGCGCGACGGCTGCGCGAGGCGGTGGGGCTGCTGCACAAGCCCGAGAGCCTCGACCTGGACCCCGGGCTGCGCACCCGGGTCCTGGAGAGCTGCCTGCACCGCCGGCCGCCGCGCATCCCGGTGCCCGACTGGGCGGCGCCGTACGACGCCGAGACCGCGCGACTGGACGCGCTGCTGCAGGACTTCGGGGACGCCGAGTGGCACGCGCCGGTGCGGCTGCGGTGGTTCGAGGGCGACCGGAAGAAGAGCCGTCGTACGACCGTGGCCGGGGTGATCGCGCATCTGCTGTCGGTGGACGGGCTGGTCGCAGTGGCGCTGGGCCTGGACGACCCGCTGGCGGAGATCCTCGGGGCGAGCGGGACGGGCGGGCCGAGCGGGCCCGGCGGACAGGGCGTGGCCGGGCCGGTCGAGCGGACCGAGGCGTTCTGGCGGACCTCGCACTTCCCGCCGACGCGTTCGGTGCGGGGACCCTGGCGGGACCAGAGCCACCATCTCGTGCGGACGGCGTCCTTCACGGGCGGCAGCGTGGGCGGGTTCGCGGTGTCGTACGGCGACTTCGAACTGCCGCTGCACGACGCGATGCTGGACCGGGCCTTCGAGTGCTGGGCGCACGCCGAGGACATCGCGGAGGCGGTGGACTACCCGTACGAACCGCCCGCGCCACGGCACTTGAGCAAGATCATCGACCTCGCGGCCCGGATGCTGCCGACCGTGCTGGCCGCCCGGCGCCGGGCGGGACTGTCCGCGCCGGGCCGGACTCCGCATCTGGTGTCGGCGGGCACGCCGGGGCGCAGTGTGCGCCTGGAGATCGAGGGCGCGGCCGGCGGAGAGTGGCTGATCCCCCTGGACTCCCCGGGCGCGGTCGGCTCCGCCGAGTTCGAGGTCGCCCACGTCGCCCTCGACGGCGTGGAGTTCTGCCGCCTCGCCGCCGGCCACGTCTCCCCCGCGGAGGCCGCTGCGGGCCAGGTCGGCGACCGCGAGGCCATCCAGGACATCCTGTCGGCGGCGGCGAGCCTGAGCCGCATGTAGGAGCGGGCCGCGGATGCGCGGGCAGCCGGCCTGCCTTGTCGGCATGGCCAGTACGGCCGTTGTCGCCGCCGACTCGGACCGCGTGCGCACTCCGGTGGTCCACCAGGCGCCTGTCTCCGACGCGGACGCACTCCTTGCACAGACCAAAAGCCTCGGCGACCTCGGTGGCGTGCTCACCCCCCCCGTCACCGAACTGCTCAACGCCGTCCTCAAGGCCGACGACGGCCAGCTCATCCCCGACCAGGCGACCAAGCTCGGTGATGCCGTGAAGGCCGCCATCGCCCAGGCCGCCGCCGCGGCCCCCACGCCCCCGAGCCCGAAGAGCGGCGCCAAGGCGTGTGCCGCCGCCGATCTCTCCGCCGACGCGCTGGCCGGACTGCAGAAGGCGGTCGACGCGCTGCTGAAGGCGGCCACCTCCGGGGACGCCGGCCCGGGCAGCTCCCCGCGGTGCGTGCCGCGGGGAGCCCGGGCAAGGTGCTGTCGCCGCGGCAGGGTGCCCCTTCGGGGGTCGGCGTCTCTAGGCAAAGACCACCGTGCGGCGGCCGTTCAGGAGGATCCTCCGCTCGGCGTGCCACTTGACCGCGCGCGCGAGCGCCTGGCACTCCACGTCGCGGCCGATGGCGACCAGACCCTCGGGGGTGACGTCGTGGCCGACCCGCTCGACCTCCTGCTCGATGATCGGGCCCTCGTCGAGGTCGGCGGTGACGTAGTGGGCGGTGGCGCCGATCAGCTTCACGCCCCGGGCGTGCGCCTGGTGGTACGGCTTCGCGCCCTTGAAGCTCGGCAGGAAGGAGTGGTGGATGTTGATGATCCGGCCGCTGAGCTGCTTGCAGAGGTCGTCGGACAGCACCTGCATGTAGCGGGCCAGCACCACCAGCTCGACGTCCTGCTCGCGGACGAGCTCCAGCAGCCGCGCCTCGGCCTCGGGCTTGTTGTCCTTCGTCACCGGGATGTGGTGGAACGGGATGTTGTAGGAGCCCACCAGCTCCTCGAACTCGGTGTGGTTGGAGACCACCGCCGCGATCTCCACCGGCAGCGCACCGATCCGCGCGCGGAACAGCAGGTCGTTCAGGCAGTGCCCGAACTTGCTGACCATCAGGACGATCCGCATCTTCTGGTCGGCCTGGTGGATCTGCCAGTCCATGTGGAAGGTGTCACCGATCGCCGCGAAGCTCGCCCGCAGCTTCTCCACCGTCACCGGCGCCTCCGCCGAGAAGTGGACGCGCATGAAGAACAGACCCGTGTCGTGGTCGCCGAACTGCTGGCTGTCCTCGATGTTGCAGCCGGTCATGAACAGGTAGCTCGACACGGCGTGCACGATGCCCTTTTTGTCCGGGCAGGAGAGGGTGAGGACGTACTGATCGGCGGGGGCCGCGGCTCGGCTGGGCTGCTCGTTCATGCAGCCCAGAATCTCACGCCGGACCGGCCCTCCGAGCCGTTGTCCGCTACGCGGACCTGGTCATGATCCGCAGCACCTCGAGGGTCCGCGGCGGCGCGTCGGGGTCGTCCCCGTCGCTCGTGGCGAGCCGCAGATGCGCGTCCCGGGCCGCCCGCACCGCCTCCGGCCACCCCTGGTGTTCGAGGTAGGCGCCGACCGGCGCGTCCGGTCCGACCTGGTGCATGATCCGCAGCACCCGCAGCACGGCGGTGTCGACGAGCGCCGCCTCCTGCGAGTCCCGGAAGATCGTGCCGACGTATTTCTCGGCCGACCAGTTGTCCAGCCAGGTGTCCTCGACCAGCCGGTACACGGCGTCGGTGACGTCCCCGTACCCGTCCACGCCGGCCAGCCAGACGTCCCGCTGGAACACCGGGTCGGAGAGCATGTGCAGCGCGGAGCGCACATTGCTGCGCCAGCGCCACCACGGCATGTCGTTCAGTGGCATGCCGCCCATGGTGGAGGAGCGACGGCCGCGACGGGAAGAGTTCTCCGAACCTTGCACGGTCATCGATCGTACGTTCTCCGTCCCACTGATCACACCGGCCCCTGGAATTCACCCTGGTGTCACTTTTCGTTGACCGAGGGTCACTCTTGGGTTAGCTGTGTGAGGGAATCGTGCATGTGCATGACCGGCAGGCGACGCACCTTCAGTTCCATCCTCCCCTTCCTCTCCCGGCCGACCAGAGCAGCCGCCCTGTCCGCGAGCGCTCTGGCCGCGTGTGCGTCGCTGACCGCCGGGTGCGGGGTCATCCCCGGTGCCACGGGGGGCTCCGGGGATGGCCCGATCAAGGTCATGACCTGGGCACCCGACAAGACCGACGCCACCAACAAGCCCGGCATGCCCGCGATGGCCCGCGCCTACGCCAAGTGGATCAACGGCCAGGGCGGCGTCAACGGCCGCAAGCTCGAGGTCCTGACCTGCAACGACCACAACGACAGCGTGGGCGCCGCGGAGTGCGCCCGGCGCGCGGCGGCCGAGGACGTGGTCGCGGTCGTCGGCTCCTACAGCCAGTTCGGCGACTCCTACCTCGCCCCGCTGGAGAGCGCCGGCATCCCCTACATCGGTGGCTACGGCGTCACCAACGAGGAGTTCACCGGCCACCTGTCCTACCCGGTCAACGGGGGCCAGCCCGCCCTCCTGGCCGGTCTCGGCAAGGCACTGGCCGGCACCTGCGGTCCGGTCGCCCTGGTCCGCCCCGACAGCATCGCCGGCGACCAGCTGCCCGCGGTGCTCGACTCGGGCCTGAAGGCGGGGGGACACGCGCAGGCGGGCGACCAGCTCGCCGCCGAGAACGCCACCGAGTACGGCGGCCAGGCCGATCAGGCGCTGCGGTACGCGACCCAGGACGTCACCCGCAGGGGGTGCGTGGTGCCCGCGCTCGGGGACCGCACCGAAGCCTTCATGGACTCCTTCCGGCGCGCCCGCGAGGGGTTCCCGAAGGTGCGGCTGGCGACCGTGCTGGGCAGCGTCGACCAGACGGTGATCAACGCGACGGGCGGGGCGTCGGGACCGTACGAGGGGGCGTACATCACCGGCTGGTACCCGCCGGCGTCCGACGCGCGCTGGGCCCCCATGAAGCGGGTCATCAACGAGGAGGCCTTCGGCGACAACCGCATCGACCCCGCGGACGCCGGAGTGCAGACCACCTGGATCGCCTACACCGTGCTGAAGGCCGTACTGGAGAAGATCGGCGACGGCGAGGTGAGCGCCGACACCGTGCGGCGCACCCTCGACCACGGGCTGAAGGTGTCCACGGGCGGCCTCACCCCGACCCTCCACTGGCCCGACGAGACCACGCTCGCCGCGGTCGGCTTCCCGCGGCTCGTCAACGCCGACGTGACCCTCCAGGTGGTCCGCGACGGCAGGCTGGTCGCCGCCAAGCAGAGCGGGCCGGGCGGCGGCGACATGACGAAGACCCTGGAGACCGCGGACATCGGCTGACCGAGCGGACCGGACCCCGCCGACAGGACCTGGCCGACAGAGCCTCGCCGACAGGGCCGAGCCGGCACTCCGGCGCCTGTGGTGCTCCAGGCGCCGGAACCGTCTCAGGCGCGCCGGAGGATCCCAGGCGCGCCGGAGGGCGTCAGAGGCTCCTGAGGGCGGCAGAGGCTCGGAGGGCCTCAGCGGCCCCGGAGGCCGTCAGAGCTGGGTGGGCTGGCGCTGGGTCAGGCCGTACTTCTGCGCGATGGCGTTCCACAGGCCGGCCGCCTTGGACTTCTCCGCGCTGGCGGTGACGCTCGCCCGATCGCCCGCCTGGGTCTGCCCGGTGGGCTTGGCGTGGCCCTTGTGGCAGCCCCGCTTGCCGCCCACCTGGTCGGCCCAGGCCGCGTAGTGGTTGTCGGCGGAGGCGGAGGCCTGCCAGGCCTTGGTGAGGGAGGCGGTCAGCTCGGCGTTGTTCGGCAGCTTGTCCACGGACAGCTTGCCCAGCCGGGTGACCAGGTCGCCGCGCTGCTTGGCGGCGGCACGCAGGTCGGAGGCGGCCTGGCCGAGGTTGTCGCACTGCCGGACGTTGCCGACCGCCCGGATCACCGAGGCACGGCTGCCGCCGCTGTCGGCGAGCAGCTTGTCCAGCTCGACCGCCTGCGCCTTGGCCGGGTCGGCGGCGGGCGAGGCGGACTGCTGCTGGGTGGCCGACGCCGAGGCGGCGACGTTCTTGCTGTCGTCGCCCTTGTCCCCGCCACCGCCGCTGAGCAGCGCGCCGGCGCCGATGCCGACGACGGCGATGCCGACGCCGATGGCGGCGATCAGCGGCACCCGCGAGCCGGTCCGGCCGCCCCGGCGCCCGCCCTCGTAGTCCATCGAGTCCACCGGCAGCCCCCGCGTCGAGGGCTGCTGCGGCGGGCCGGCGTAGGCGTCCGGCCGACCCTGCGGCTGGACGCGCGGCATCTGCTGCGTGGCCCCGGCCGGGCCCTCGGCGCCCGCGGGCCCGCTGCGGAAGAGGTTGTCGAACTCGGCGGGCGGCTGCCGGTCCCCGCCCTGCCCCCCGCCGGGGACCGGCGGTATGTACTGGGTGGCCTCCGCGTCCGCGTGGCCGGCCGGCGCGGGCTGCTGCTGCACGCGCCCCAGGAACCGGGTCTCCTCCCCGGCCGCCTCCGGCGGCAGCGCGCCCGGCGCCACCGGCGGGATGTACTGCGTGGCGCCCTCGTCGGCCCCGCCCGCCGGAACCGGCGGCAGGTACTGGGTCGCCCCCTCGGGCACGGCGCCCGGGACGGCCGACGGGTACGCGGACGGCTGCCCGCCCGCGTCGGCGGGCACCGGCGGGATGTACTGGGTCGCGCCGTCGGCCGCCGGGGGCAGCGGGGCGCCCGCCGCCGGGTACGCGGGCGGCAGGGGCGCACCGGAGGAACCCGGAAGGTCCTGCCCGGCGGGCGGCAGGGGCGCGGCGGACGAACCCGGCAGCTCGTGCCCGGCGTACTGCTGCGGGTACGACTCGGCACCGCCGTAGCCGGGCTGCCCGGCGTCCTGGCCATAGGCCGGGGCCTGTCCGGCGGAGCCGTAGCCGGGCTGCCCGCCGTACGCGGGCGCCTGGCCGTCCTGGCCGTATCCGGGGGCGGGCGTGCCGTACGACTGGGCGCCGTACGACGACGGGGCCGGCGCGCCCTCGGGGGGCAGCGGGCCGGGACCGCCCGTGGCCGGGGGCTGCTCCGGGGTGTGCCACTGCTGGCCGGCCGCCGCGGGCCAGCCCTGGCCCTGCTGGGTCTGCTGGGGCTGCTCCTGGCCGGGGCCCCAGCCGCCGCCCCACGCCTGCCCACCGGCCGGCGCGGCGGGCGCGGGTGCGGGTGTCATGCCCGGCAGCAGGGGCTCACCTCCGTCGGAGGGCAGCACGATGCCTTCGTGCGCGCGCTGCGCCGAGGGCTCATCGCCCTGTCCACTCTGCGTCACCGGGACTCCTACGATTGAGGGACCTTCGGAATCGTCGGCTCACGCTACCGGGTCCCCCGAGCCGGGTGCCACGCAGCTCAGGGCGCGATCTTGTGCCCTGTGACAGCGGTAACAAAACCTCCCCGCGGCACGCTGTTTATGCCCCCGGCCCGGCATCCGGACGCCGTTCGCCGCGCGTTCACGCAACCGCGGAGCCGGTGTTCAGGCGGCCTGCCGATGATCAGGCCGCCTGCTGGAGGTCGAGGCGGGCTCCGAACTCTCTCACCACCGCCTCGTCGCGGAAGGGCTCCAGTCGCTGCTGGAGGTCCTCCAGATACTCGGCGCCCCGGTTGGAGCGGAGCGTCTCCAGCAGCTCGACCGCCTTCAGGCCGGTGCTGCACGCCTGCTCGATCTCGCGCTGCTGCACCTGGGCCGTGGCGAGCAGCACATAGCCGATGGCGCGCCGCCGGGCCCGCGACTCGGGGTGCCCGGCCAGCGACTGCTCGGCGTACCGCGCCGCCGCCTCCGCCTGGCCCAGGTCGCGATGACAGTGCGCCAGCTCGTCGGCGAGGTAGGCCTCGTCGAAGTGCCTGATCCACGCCGGGTCGTCCCCGGAGGCCGCGTCCGCCTGCTCCATCGCCGAGATCGCCCGCCCGGAGGCCGCCTGCGCGGCACGGACGTCGCCGAGCAGGGCGTGCCCGCGGGCCTCGGCCGCGTGGAACATCGCCTCCGCGCGCGGGGTCACCCGCCCCCGCGCCCCCTCCTGCGCGGCCCGCGCCAGCTGGGCGATCTCGCGCGGATTGCCGAGCTGCGCGGCCAGGTGGCTCATGGAGGCGGCCAGGACATAGCCGCCGTAACCGCGGTCGCCGGCCGCCTGCGCGAGGCGCAGCGACTGGATGTAGTAGCGCTGGGCCAGGCCCGGCTGCCCGGTGTCGACCGCCATGTACCCGGCCAGCTCGGTCAACCGGGCGACGGTGGCGAACAGTTCACGGCCGACCGCCTCCCGGTACGACCCCGCGAGCAGCCCGGAGACCACGCTGTTGAGGTAGTGCACGACGACCGGCCGCACATGCCCGCTGCCGTACTGGTGGTCGAGATCCACCAGCGCCTGCGTCATGGACCGTACGGCCGCCACGTCGGACTGGCCCACGCGCGGGCCCGCCTGCCGGGCCACCTGGGCGTCCGGCGCCGAGATCAGCCAGTCACGGCTGGGCTCGACCAGCGCGGAGGCGGCGACGGAGGAGCCGGACAGGAAGTCCCGCCGCCCCACGTCGCTGCGCCACAGCTCGCAGACCTGCTCGATGGCCCCCAGTACCGTCGGCGAGAACTGGAGACCGACCCCCGAGGCGAGGTTCTTGCCGTTGGCCATGCCGATCTCGTCGATCGTGACCGTACGGCCGAGCTTGCGCCCGAGCGCCTCCGCGATGATCGCCGGGGCCCGGCCCCGCGGCTGCTGGCCGCGCAGCCAGCGGGCCACGGACGTCTTGTCGTAGCGCAGGTCGAGACCGTGCTCGGCGCCGCACATGTTGACCCGCCGGGCCAGCCCGGCGTTCGAGCACCCCGCTTCCTGGATGAGTGCCTGCAGCCGTTCGTTCGGCTGCCTCGCCACGAGAGGCCTTGCGGCCATGTGCTACCCCCTGCGAACCCCTGGAGCGTGAAGATCCGGCCGAACGGTCCGGCCGAACGATCCGGTCGGAACGTGCGGTCGGAACGTGCGGTCGGAACGTCCGGTCGGAACGATCCGGTCATGAAGATCACTGCCCAGCTGACATACCGTCAATGCGTGACATGTGCGGTTTGCCGGGGTAAAGGCAGATGCCACCCCCCTCCCTGACTACCCAGCCCACGCCCCGCTTCCTCCCACGCGCCCCCGGCTGTGCACCCATGCGCCCCGGCTGCCGAATCGATGCTCCTCCCCCGCGCGCGCTCCAGCCGTAACTCCAGGTGGGTGCGGGAGTTGAGTGGAACGTGGAAGAGACGATCGCGGGAACCGAAGCCGCTCAGATTCCGAGGCAGCGCGGGGCGTCGCTGCTGGAGACCGCCGTGCGCTACGCCGAGGAGCGGCACTGGGACGTGTTCCCGGGCACCTGGCTCGAAGCCGTCGACGGGGTGCAGCGCTGCTCGTGCGGCGATGCCTCCTGCCCCGCGCCGGGTGCGCACCCCGCGCGCTCCGACTGGGCGACGCAGGCGACCGGCAGTGCGACCGTCGCCCGCCGGATGTGGCAGAAGCAGCCCACGGCGTCGATCCTGCTGCCGACCGGGCGGACCTTCGACGCGCTGTCCGTCCCGGAGAGCGCCGGGTTCCTGGCCCTCGCGCGGATGGAGCGGATGGAGCTGACGCTGGGGCCGGTGACGCTCACTCCCGACCGGCGGATGCACTTCTTCGTGCTGCCGGGGGCCTCCGTGAAGGTTCCCGACCTGGTGCGGAAGCTGGGGTGGTCGCTGGCCTCGCTGGATCTCGCGCCCTTGGGGGAGGGAAGTTTCGTCGCCGCTCCGCCGACGCGGTTCGGGTCGCGGGGTGCGGTGCAGTGGGCCTGCCGGCCGACGGCGGCGAACCGGTGGCTGCCGGACGCGGAGGAGTTGATCTCGCCGCTCGCGTATGCGTGTTTCCGGGACCGGTAAGCGCGATCGATAAGGGGGTCGGTGAGGGGGGCGCCTGGCGGGGCCGTCTCCCCTTCGGGTTCGCTCCAGCCGCGTTCCAGCCGCGTAGGGTTCCTTCATGACCGAGGCTGCGGTGCGTGTGCGGGGGCTCTGGAAGCGGTTCGGGCAGCAGGTGGCGGTGGGTGGGGTGGATCTCGATCTGCCCGCCGGGAAGTTCATCGGGCTGGTCGGGCCCAACGGGGCGGGGAAGACCACCACGTTGTCCATGATGACCGGGTTGCTGCGGCCCGATCAGGGGTCCGTCGAGGTCGTCGGGCGGGACGTGTGGCGCGATCCGGTGGGCGTGAAGGCGCGGATCGGGGTGCTGCCCGAGGGACTGCGGTTGTTCGAGCGGCTGTCGGGGCGGGAACTGCTCGGGTACGCGGGGCGGCTGCGGGGGCTGCCCGGGCCCGAGGTCGACAAGCGGGCCACCCAGTTGCTGGACGTGCTCGATCTCGCCGGGGCCCAGCACAAGCTCGTCGTCGACTACTCGACCGGCATGCGCAAGAAGATCGGCCTCGCGGCCGCCGTCCTCCACAATCCCGAAGTTCTCTTCCTGGACGAGCCGTTCGAGGGCGTCGATCCGGTGTCCGCACAGACCATCCGCGGGGTACTGGAGCGCTACACCGCCTCCGGCGCCACCGTCGTGTTCTCCTCGCACGTCATGGAGCTGGTCGAGTCGCTGTGCGACTGGGTGGCCGTCATGGCCGCCGGGCGCATCCGCGCCACCGGACCCCTGGCCGAGGTGCGCGGGGCGCACCCCACGCTGCACGGGGCGTTCCTGGAGCTGGTGGGCGCGAGCGGCCGCGACACCGCATCCGATCTGGACTGGCTGGGCGGCGGGACACCCCGATGACCGACGAGACCGCGACCACGGACCCGACCGGCACCGCGCGGCCTGTCGCCACCACGGCTCTCACCGCCACGGCCCTGACCGCCACGGCCCTCACCGCCACCGTCGTACGCCTGAAGCTGTCGCTGCTGAGGAACGGGCTGCGGCAGTCGGCGGGCCGGCGGACCGCGTTCGTCACCTCGGCCGTTCTCGCCCTGCTCGTCGCACTGCTGCAACTGCTGGGTCTGCTGGCCCTGCGGGGGCACGCGCACGCCGAGGCCGTCGCCGTGCCGGCCACGGCCGTGACGGCGCTGGGATGGGCGGTGCTGCCACTGTTCTTCCCGAGCGGCGACGAGACGCTGGACCCGACCCGGCTGGTGCTGCTGCCCCTGCGGCCCCGGCCCCTCGTCCGGGCGCTGCTCGCGGCCTCCCTGGTCGGGATCGGGCCACTGTTCACGCTGCTGGTGCTGGCGGGGTGCGTCCTGGCGGTGGCGCACGGCGCGGCGGGGTACGCGTTCTCCGTCGTCGCCGTCGTCCTCGCCCTGCTGGTCTGCGTGGCGCTCGCGCGGGCCGTCGCCGCCGCCAACGTACGGCTGCTCACCAGCAGAAGAGGCCGCGATCTGGCCGTGCTGAGCGGCCTCGTGATCGCCATCGGGGCCCAGCTGGCCAACTTCGGCGCGCAGCGGCTCGGTTCGGCCGGGCTCGGACAGCTGGAACCGGCCGCGGACGTGCTGTCCTGGGTGCCGCCCGCCTCGGCGGTGGGCGCGGTGCACGCGGCGAGCGAAGGGTCGTACGGCGTCGCGGTCGCCCAACTCACGCTTGCCGTGGGTGCGTTGGCGGCCCTGATCGCCGTCTGGGCGCGGAGCCTGACCCGGCTGATGACCTCGCCCGACGGGTCCACGCTCCAGTGCGCCGACGTGGGGGCGCGCGAGCGCTCCTCCACGGGGCTGGGACGGCTGCTGCCGGGCGGGCGCACGGGCGCGGTCATGGAACGCGCCCTGCGCTACGTCTGGCGCGACCCGAAGACCAAGGCCGCATGGGTGACCTCGCTGGCCATCGGGCTGATCGTGCCGGTGTTCAACGCGGTGCAGGGCACCGGCTCGATCTACTTCGCGTGCTTCGCCGCCGGCATGCTCGGCATCCAGATGTACAACCAGTTCGGGCAGGACACCTCCGCCTTCTGGATGGTGGCCCTGACGATCTCCACCCCGCGGGACGCCTACGCCGAGCTGCGCGGACGGGCGCTTGCCCTGCTGGCGATCACCCTGCCGTACGCCGCCCTGGTCACCGTCCTGACGACCGCGCTGCTCGGCGACTGGCCCCGCCTTCCGGAGGTGCTCGGCCTGTCCCTCGCCCTGCTCGGCGCCATGCTGGCCACCGGCGCCTGGACCTCGGCCCGCTTCCCGTACTCCATCCCCCAGGAAGGCCACAAGAACGTCGCCCCCGGCCAGGCCGGCCTCGCCTGGATCTCCGTCTTCGGCGGCATGGTCGCCGCCGCCCTCCTCTGCTCCCCCGTCATCACCCTGACCATCTGGCTGAACGTGAGCGCGGACGGCGACGCGTGGACCTGGGTCCTGCTCCCGACGGGCGCGGCGTACGGCGCCACGATCACCTGGACGAGCCTCCGACTGGCAGCCCCACGCACGGCGTCCCGCCTGCCGGAAATCTTGGCGGCGGTGAGCAAGGGCTGAGGGCGCCGATCTGGCATAGGGCCCTGCAACTCACCCAAAGGGGCGCGGGGAACGGCGCGACACACAACGCACCCGCATCCGCCAACGCACCGACACCACGCAGACGAGAAGGCACATCAATCCCCGAGCACGGATGCAAGAAACGGCTCGACAGCCGACCGCCAAGCCACCGGCCGGTCATAGTGCACGAGGTGCCCCGCCTCCGCCACCTCCGCATACTCCCCCCGCGGCAGCACCCGCACCATCTCCTGCGCCTCCGCCCGGCCCAGCTCCCCGTCCAGCCCCCGCACGACCAGTGCGGGACACCGGACCTGCGCCAGCTCCTCCCAGTGCGCGTCGTACACCCAGCTCTCGCGGGTGCGCAGCATCTGCTCCGGGTCGAAGGCGGGGCGCCAGCCGTCCGCCGACTCGTGCATGACCTCGGCGTAGAACTCCCCCCGGGAGGGGTTCGGGCGCTCCACCCACGGATCGTCCTCGCCGAACCACTTGCGGACGTCGGCGAGGGTGGCGAACGGGACGGGCCAGGAACGGAACCACTGGGCCCACTCGCGCTGCGAGGCCGCGCCGAGGGCGGAGGCCCGCATGTCGCAGATGACCAGGCCGCGCACCAGGTCGGGGCGTTTCGCGGCGAGCTGCCAGGCGGTCAGGGCGCCCATGGCGTGCCCGATGAGGACGGCGGGGGCGAGACCGAGCTGTTCGACGGCGGCCTCGGCGTCCTCGACGTAGGCCTCCCGGCTGTACGCGGCCTGCGGGTCCTTCTCGCTCTGGCCGTGGCCGCGCTGGTCGAGCGCGACGGCGCGGTGCCGCTCGGCGAGCCAGCGGGCGGTGGACGCCCAGTGGGAGGCGCGGCCCATCAGGCCGTGGAGTAACAGCACGCCCGGAGCGTCGGGCTCCGGATCCGTCTTGGGAGGGTCCGCGAACTCCCAGGCGGCCAGGCGCACCCCGCCCGCTCCCGTCACGTCGATACGCCGTGCCATCGGCCTGGTACCCCCCAGCTCCGCCTGCCTCGTACCGGTGTACTGCCGTGCTCGCCGTCGCCGGCGTTCGCGCCGCTCACGCTGTCGTACTGCCGTCGTACCCGTACTTCCGTCGTACTGCCGTCGCAGACTATCGAATACCTATTCGAAAAATCGGCGTCTGCGGACAACACCCCTCGTTCGAGTGACACCCCTCAAGGAATGATCGCCGCCACCGAGGGGATCTTTCTGGCGGGAGGCGGACCGCTCGGGGAAAAACGGTCCGAAGGGGATGACCCTGGGAGCTCGGGGCTCCGGGTCAGCACAGGGGAGGACAGGCCCCGGCGCCACTCGGCGCCGGGGCCCCGACCTGTTCAGCGCTTGGCGACGAACACGTGCGAGGCGATGTCGGCCTCCAGCTCGGCCGCCTCGCCGCCACTGCCCACCAGCACCCCGCCGGCGGACTCCGTCACGCTCACCACGGAGCCGGGCTGCACGCCCGCGCGCCGCAGCGTGTACATCAGCTGCGCGTCCGTCTGGATCGGCTCGCCGATACGGCGGACGACGACCGTCTTGCCGTCGGCGCCTGCGTCCAGATCGGCCAGCGAGACCATGCTCTCGTCCAGGAACGGGTCGGCCCCGTCCTTCTCGCCCAGCTCCTCCAGACCCGGGATCGGATTACCGTACGGCGACTCGGTCGGGTGACGCAGTAGCTCCAGCACCCGGCGCTCGACGGCCTCGCTCATCACGTGCTCCCAGCGGCACGCCTCCGCGTGGACCTGCTCCCACTCCAGGCCGATCACGTCGACCAGCAGACACTCCGCGAGACGGTGCTTGCGCATCACGCGCGTGGCCAGGCGGCGGCCCTCGTCGGTCAGCTCCAGGTGGCGGTCGCTGGCGACGGACACGAGACCGTCACGCTCCATGCGCGCCACCGTCTGGCTCACCGTCGGCCCGCTCTGGTCCAGCCGCTCCGCGATGCGGGCGCGCATGGGGACGACGCCTTCCTCTTCGAGTTCGAGGATGGTGCGGAGATACATCTCCGTGGTGTCGATCAGTCCGGACATACGTGCCCCTCGATTACCTCTGCCGGCAGCTCCGGCGCGTGCGCTGGCCCTGGCATCAATTCTGCCGGATCCCACTGACAAGCGGGGGCCTCCGGCAGAACGGCGTCCGCGGAGCACCCCAAGGGGTCCAGCGCGACACCCCCCGTCAACACGCGTACACACCCCCTCGGCCGTATTGACACCGCACTGGTCCAGACCGCACCGTGATCCGCGACACCGACGCCGCGAAGGGGCACCGCATGAGCGACGGCACGCCTGCCGACCTGTTCTTCGACGCCGCCATCAACCTGCTGCAACAGGTCCGCGAGGAGGAGGCCGAGGCGATCGACAGGGCCGGCACCCTGCTCGCCGACACCGTCGCGGCCGGCGGACGCCTGTTCGCCTTCGGCGCCGGGCACTCCTCCCTGGCCGCCCAGGACGTCGTCTACCGCGCCGGCGGACTCGCCCTGATGAACCTGCTCGCCGTCCCCGGAGTCGTCGGCGTCGACGTCACCCCGGCCACCCTCGGCTCCGCCCTCGAACGCGTCGACGGCCTCGCGAGCGCCGTCCTGGACACCTCACCCCTCCGCGCCGGCGACGCCCTCGTGATCATCTCCCTCTCCGGCCGCAACGCCCTGCCCGTGGAGATGGCCCTCAGCGCCCGCGCCCTCGGGGTGAAGGTCATCGGCGTGACATCGGTGGCGTACGCCACGGAGACGACGTCCCGGCACACCTCGGGCACCTTCCTGAAGGACCACTGCGACGTCGTCCTGGACTCGAAGATCGCCGTCGGCGACGCCGAACTCACCCTCGACACCATCCCGGCGCCCTTCGCTCCCGCCTCCACGGTGGTCACCAGCGCCCTGATGCAGGCCGTCGTGGCCACCGCTGCCGCCACCCTGGCCGACCGCGGCATCGAGCCCCCACTGCTGCGCTCCGGCAACGTCGACGGCGGCCACGAATGGAACAGGCGGGTCATGGAGGAGTACGGCGACCGGATCTTCTACCGCCGCTGAGACGGCCACTCCCTACCCGCTACTCCCTGCCCCCTACTTCCCCGGCTCCTCCCGCACGGCCTCCGCCAGGTCCAGCGCCGCGCCGATCCGTGCGGCCACGTCCTCGGCGTAGGCCGCGTCGGACCGCTCGAAGCGGCTGCGGCCGGACCCGCGCAGGAAGGTGACCACGCCCAGCGTCCGGCCCCGGCTGCGCAGCACCGCGCACAGGGCGTGCACGGCGTCCTCGGGCCACTGCCGGTCCCGCGCCCACTCCCGCGCCCGCTCGGCCGACACCGACCCGGCGTCCGCGCGCACCGTGCCGGCCCGCGCGACGCACTGCAGCGCCGGGTGCCCGGGTTCGTAGCGCAGGGGCAGCCCGGCCGCGCCCGTGAGCACGCTGGGACCGGGAGCCCCGGCGGGGGTGGCCGCGAGCCGCACCAGCCGCACCGGGGCCGAGTCGTCGCCCTCCGCGCGCGGGGCGCCGGCCATGCGGTCGAGCAGCGCGTGGTCGGCGAAGCCGGCCAGCGCGAAGTCGAGGTGGACGGTGGCCGCCTCCGCCGGATCCTCGCACTCGCCCGCGGCGCGCGCGGCGCGGTGCAGCTGGTTGGTGCGGAAGCGCAGCAGGGAGGCCTCCTGCTCGCCGTGCTTGGCCTCGGTCACGTCCTGGAAGAGCCAGCCGACCCCGAGCGGCACCGGCTCCTCGGCCAGCGGCGACGCCAGCCGCAGGAACCCGCTGCGCCAGCAGCGCCGCTTCTCACCCTCCGGCGTGCGCAGCGCCACCCACATCTCGGCGGGCGCGGGCGGCGCACCCTCGGCCAGCACATGAGTGAGCGCGCTCTCCAGCTCCTCCGCGCCCTGCGCCAGCAGCTCACCGAGCGGCCGCCCGAGCGCGGACGTACGCCCGATACCCAGGGCACGCGCCGCGTGCGCGTTCACAACGGCGGGCCGCAGATCGGCGTCCACCAGGACCACACCCCAGGACGCGTCCTCGAACAGCGCCTCGCTCAACGCGATCGAACGCTCCAGGTCGATCTGCGCGTGCACCTCACTGAAGGCGCAGTACAGACCCGCGGGCTTGCCGTCCGGACCGCGTACGGCGGCGGACTGGGTCCGCACGAGCACGCGTCCGCCGTCCTTGGTGACCAGGGCGAACTCATGCACCTGACGGCCGGACGCGTGCATGGCCGCCATCAGCCGGGACTGCACCTCCTCGGCGTCGGCGCTGCGCACCGCCCACCCGGCGAAGCCGTGCCGCCCGACCGCCTCGGCCGCACTCCAGCCCAGGATGCGCTCCGCCTCGCGGTTCCAGTGGGTCACCACACCATCGGCGTCGAAGGCGCACAGCGCCGCGTCCATGCCGTCCAGCAGCGCGGCGAGCAGATCCTCGGAACCGCCGGACTCGTCCGGGGGGTCGGGGTCCGGCCCGCCCGGGCCGTCAGAGCGGTGCGGGCCGGACCGCTCGGGCTCGTCCGGCCCCAGCTCGTCGGTGGTCCCACTCCGCCGGGAAGCACTCACCTGGACCCCCTGGAGGCTGCGTCGGCGCACGTTACGGCGCTCGGTTCGCTCATCGGCCTTCATTCAACTGGAACGTGACGCAGCCCACATCCTGTTCCCGCAGATTGAAGGAATCAATGCCGGACAACCAGACCCGGCCCACCCGCCGGCTCTCGCCCCAGCTCCAGCCGCAGGTCGACCCACTCGTCGCTCCCGTCGTCCAGCACATACCGGTCGGTCTCCACGAAACCACGCCGCTCCGCGAACCGCAGCCCGTCCACGTTCACGGCCAGCACACACGTCTCGACCGCCCTCGCACCGAGCACACGCGCGTGCGCGAGCCCGTTCTCGTACAGGGCCGCACCGAAGCCACGCCCCCGGTACACGGGCAGCACCCGCGCGATCACGGTCACGACCCCGTCCTCCCCCACCGGCGGCCTGACCGTGGAGCACCCGACCAGCTCATCCCCGAGATAGGCGTTCTCCATCCGATACCGCCCCACCCGCTCCCGCGCGTCCTCGACGGACATGGCGGCAGGCGGAACGATCACATTGTGGACGTACCGCCACTGCTCGAGCATGGCGTCACCGTCGACGGGCTCGATACGAAGATCGGTCATGCGCGGCAACGTAGGGAAACGGGCGCCCAGCCGCCACCGCTTTCGAGCAAGCCGAAAAGGCGAGCAAAAAACGGTTGAACCGAACCGGTCGGCTTCTTAGGGTGGCGATTACACGAGAAGGGAGGTGGTTCGGCAGATGTATGAAAACCGGACGCGTGAGGTGACTGCGGGCTAGCGGCTCGCCACCACACCCAGTGCGGTGCCGGACCGGCACGTGAAAGACGCGTGCAGCCGGCCCAATCCCAAGCAGTCACCCGACCCGCGAGCTCGCCGGTACGTCCGGCCGGCTCCTCCGCCGAGGCGGAGGGACCGAGCTCGCGGGTCGTCTGCGTTTGTCGGTTCAGTGGGCGATGTCCGCGTATCCCTCGACGTCCCGCGGATCGCGCGGCCCCGGCCCCACATACCGCGCCGAAGGACGCACCAGACGACCGGTGCGCTTCTGTTCCAGAATGTGCGCGGACCAGCCGGCGGTCCTCGCGCACGTGAACATCGACGTGAACATGTGCGCCGGGACTTCGGCGAAGTCCAGCATGATCGCGGCCCAGAACTCCACGTTGGTGGCGAGCACGCGATCCGGCCGCCGATTGTGCAGCTCCTCCAGCGCGGCCTTCTCCAACGCCTCCGCGATCTCGAACCGCGGCGCTCCCAGCTCCCGCGCCGTACGCCGCAGCACGCGCGCCCGCGGGTCCTCGGCCCGATACACCCGGTGCCCGAACCCCATCAGCCGCTCACCGCGGTCCAGCGCCCGCTTGACGTAGGCCTCCGCGTCCCCGGTGCGCTCGATCTCCTCGATCATGCCGAGCACGCGGGAGGGCGCACCACCGTGCAGCGGCCCGGACATCGCGCCCACGGCCCCGGACAGCGCGGCAGCGACATCCGCACCCGTCGACGCGATCACCCGTGCCGTGAAGGTGGACGCGTTCATGCCGTGCTCGGCGGCCGACGTCCAGTAGGCGTCCACGGCGGCGACATGCTTCGGGTCCGGCTCGCCCCGCCAGCGGATCATGAACCGCTCCACGACGGACTGCGCCTTGTCGATCTCCCGCTGCGGCACCATCGGCAGTCCCTGCCCGCGCGCGGACTGGGCGACGTACGACAGCGCCATGACGGCGGCGCGGGCGAGGTCGTCGCGGGCCTGCGCCTCGTCGATGTCGAGCAGCGGCCGCAGCCCCCACACGGGTGCCAGCATCGCGAGCGCCGACTGGACGTCCACGCGGATGTCACCCGAGTGGACGGGGATCGGGAACGGCTCGGCCGGTGGCAGGCCGGGGTTGAAGGCACCGTCGACGAGCAGCCCCCACACATTGCCGAACGAGACGTGACCGACCAGATCCTCGATGTCGACGCCCCGGTACCGCAGGGCGCCGCCCTCCTTGTCCGGTTCGGCGATCTCCGTCTCGAACGCTACGACTCCCTCGAGCCCAGGTACGAAGTCGGACATCAGGCGGCTCCTCATGGTGTGTCGGCGGCGGTCACCCCGGTGATGCCCCGATCCTCCGGTGGTCACCCAAACCGCGGGGGGATCTGCACGATAACCCCGAGTGTCACCGTTGGGGAGACCACGCGACACTGAGTGCCACGCTCGTTCGATACGGCAGGATGACCGCGTGACGACCGACAGCGAACCCTTCTTCGAACCCGTCCTCGACCCTGCCACCGATCCCGCCGCCATGCGGAAGCAGTACCGGGCCCAGGGTCTCGAAGAGCACGACCTCGCCACGCACCCGATGGACCAGTTCGCCCGCTGGTTCGAGGACGCCGCGAGGGCGGCTCTGCACGGCACGATCTACGAGCCGAACGCCATGGTCGTCTCCACGGCGGACGCGAAGGGCCGGCCCAGCTCCCGCACGGTCCTGATGAAGCAGTTCGACACCGACGGCTTCGTCTTCTACACCAACTACGACTCCCGCAAGGCCCGCGAGCTGGCGGAGAACCCGTACGTCTCCCTGCTCTTCCCCTGGCACCCGGTCGCCCGCCAGGTCATCGTCACCGGCGTCGCCCGCCGCACCGGCCGCGACGAGACCGCCGCCTACTTCCGCAGCCGCCCGCACGGCTCCCAGCTGGGCGCCTGGGCCAGCGCCCAGTCCTCCGTGATCGCCTCCCGCGCCGAACTGGAGGAGGCCTACGCCGACCTCGGCGCCCGCTACCCCGAGGACGAACAGGTCCCGGTCCCGCCGCACTGGGGCGGCTTCCGCATCGCCCCGGAGACGATCGAGTTCTGGCAGGGCCGCGAGAACCGCCTCCACGACCGCCTGCGCTACACCGCCCGCCCCGACGGCACCTGGACAGTGGACCGCCTGAGCCCGTGAGGCGCGGCCCCCACGGTGGGGGTCACGCCGGAGTCAGCAGGTTCGTGTGGTGGCGTTCTGCCACCAGGGGGTGGGCCCGGAGTTTGCCCTTCAGTTCGTTGTAGCCGTATTCGGCGTACAGGGGGTTGGAGGGGTCGGTGGTGATGCCGGGGGCCGTGGAGGCGTGGGGGAAGGGGAGGGGGGCGACCTTCGCGTCCAGACGGGGGTTGTAGAAGAACGGGACGGAGAAGCGTTCCGTCGCTCCGGGCGGGCTGACCACGCGGTGGTTGGTGGCGACCAGGTAGCCGTTGGTGGCCACCTCCAGCAGTTCGCCGAGGTTGACGACGAAGGCGCCCTCCAGCGGGGGCACGTCGTGGAAGAGGCCGTCCTCGCGCTGGACCTGGAGGCCGCCGACGGTGTCCTGGAGGAGGAGGGTGAGGAAGCCGTAGTCCTTGTGCGCGCCCACGCCCTGGTCGGTGCCGTCGCCCGCGCTGCCGGGGTAGCGGACCAGCTTGAGGTGGGGGTGGGCGTGCTCGCCGAAGATCGGGTCGTAGAAGTCGGCGGGGGCACCGATGGCGGTGAGGAGTTCCCGGAGGAGGCGCTGGGCCACGGCGCTGAGCTTGTCGATCCAGGCCAGGGCGGCGGTGCGCAGCTCGGGGAGGGCGGCGGGCCACTGGTTGGGGCCCTCCAGCCACCAGTACGGGGGCTCGTCCGGGCCGGGGGCGTGGGCGGGGCGCTCGGCGCCTATGTCGAGCTGGTCGCGCCAGTCGCGGGAGCCGCCGGTGCGTTCGTCGCCGGTGCGCGTGTAGCCGCGGAAGTGCGGGGAGTTGACGTTGTCGAGGGCGAGCCGGTCGGCCTCGGGCAGCTTGAAGAAGGCGTGCATGGCCGTGAGCAGGGCGTCGGTCTCGGCCCGGGTCACGCCGTGTCCGACGAGCTGGAAGAAGCCGACGTCGTGGGCGGCGCTGTGCAGCTGGGCGTGGAGCAGCGCCCGGGCCTGGGGGCCGCGGTCGGCGGCGGACAGGTCGATGATCGGGAGCTGGTCGTACGACGGGGTCGCCGTCGCGGTGTGCGTCGTCATGGGTGCGTCCACAGGGGTGTGTGGGCCACGGGCAGGCCGCCATGGGTAGGGGCGGCGCCCAGAATGCCGTAAAAGAGGGAAGAAAAAAGGGGCTGAATCAGGCCGAAAGGCGACAGCCCATGCTCGTGACGCGCACGTAGTCCACGTGGCGGCGGCGAACGAGCATCGGAGGCATGGGCCCAAGAGTACTGCGGGTCGCCAAATCCGGCTGTGGCCCGGTTCACGTGGCCGGCGCCGGGGGCGTCTCAGCAGGTCAGGGCCGCACGGTGGGTCAGGCCACACCGTGGCTCAGGGTCGCACCGTGGCTCAGAGTCCCCCTGTGGCTCAGGTCAGCGCCGCGTCCAGCAGGGCCGCCCACTGGGTCACGACCCGGGCGCGGCGGGCGGTGTCGTCGGTGAGGAGGTTGGCGAGGCCGAGGCCGCGGGCCATGTCGAGGAAGCCCTGGACGGTTTCGCGGACGCCGGGGCGGGATTCGTCGGCGCCGAGGAGTTCGACGGCGATGCGGTGGGTCTCGCGGCCGACGCGGGCCTCCAGCTCGGTGACCCGGGTGCGCAGCTGGTCCTCGTTGGAGGCGGCGACCCACAGGTGGAGGGCGGCACGGAAGAGGGGGCCGGTGTAGAGGTCGACCAGGGCGGCGACGACGGCGCGGCGGTCGGCGGCGCCGTCCGGGAACAGGTCTCTGAGCGCGCTGGAGCGTTCTTCGGCGACGTACTCGACGGCGGCGGTGAACAGGTCCTCGCGGGTGGGGAAGTGGTGTTGCGCGGCGCCCCGGGAGACGCCGGCGCGTTCGGCGACGACGGCGACCGTGGAGCCCGCCCAGCCGTGTTCGGCGAGGCAGGCCACGGCGGCCTCCAGGAGCCGCTGCCGGGTGGCCCGGCTGCGGTCCTGCTTGGGGACGCGATCGGGGACCCGGTCGCGTTCCGCCGTCGTACTCACACCACCCATGCCGCATCACGTCTTTCCAGGAAGGCCGTCATCCCCTCCCTGGCCTGGGCGGAGGCGAACAGCCGGGCCGAGAGCGCGGTCAGGTGGGCCGCGTCCCGGTCGAACGTCTCCAGCACCCTAGCTGTGAGCAGCTGTTTCGTCTCGGCCAGGGCCTGGGGGGAGGAGCGGCGCAGGCCGTCCAGGACGGGGGCGAGGGCTTCGTCCACGTCGTCGCCGGTGAGGGTGAGCAGGCCCAGGCGTTGGGCCTCGGCGGGGCCGAAGCGTTCGCCGGTGAGGTAGTAGCGGGCCAGGGCGCGGGGGTCGGTGCGCGGGATGACCGGGAGGGAGATCACCGCGGGGGCGACCCCGATGCGGACCTCGGTGAAGGCGAAGGTGGCCTCGGGGGAGGCGGCGGCGATGTCGCAGGCGGCGAGGAGGCCGAGGCCGCCGGCCCGGACGTGTCCGGTGATCCGGGCGATCACGGGTTTGGGCAGTTCGACGAGCTGCCGGAGCACGCCGACGAGGGCGTCCGGGTCGGGTGGGTCGCGCAGGTCGGCGCCGGCGCAGAAGGTGGTGCCGGTGTGGGTGAGGACGACCGCTCGGACGTCCGGGTCCTTGGCGCAGTCGGCGAGGGCGCCGGAGAGGTCGCCGACGAGCGCCGCCGAGAGTGCGTTGCGGGTGTCGACGGCGTCGAGGCTGAGGGTTTCGACGGCACGCGCGCGCGTGCGTCCGATCAGTGCGCCTTTCGGTGTGCTCACGCGTGCTCCCTGAGTTCGCGGCGGAGGATCTTCCCGGAGGCCGCGCGTGGGACGGTGTCGATGAAGGTGATCCGGCGGACGCGTTTGTAGGGGGCGACGCGTTCGGCGACGTAGAGCATGATCTCGTTCTCAGTCAGGTCGTCGGCGGTGGGCTGGCGGACGACGTAGGCGTGCGGGATCTCGTTGCCGTCCTCGTTGTAGGCGCCGACGACGGCGGCGTCGGCGATGCCGGGGTGGGTCAGGAGCAGGGCTTCCAGCTCTGCGGGGGCCACTTGGAAGCCCTTGTACTTGATGAGTTCCTTCACGCGGTCGACGACGTACAGCCAGCCGTCGGGGTCGACGTGTCCGACGTCTCCGGTGTGCAGCCAGCCCTCTGTGTCGATCATGGCGGCGGTGGCGTCGGGGCGGCCGAGGTAGCCCTTCATGATCTGGGGGCCGCGGATGAGGATCTCGCCGGGTTCGCCGGTGCCGAGGTCCTTGCCGGGGTCGTCGAGGGAGACGATGCGCATCTCGGTGCCGGCGATGAGCCTGCCGACGGTGCCGGGGGGTGCCTGGTGCAGGCTGTCGAGCGGGACGACGTGGGTGCCGGGGGACAGTTCGGTCATGCCGTAGGCCTGGCCGATGGGCGGCAGTCCGAGGCGTTCGGCGCAGGCGGCGGCGAGGGCCGCGTCGAGCGGGGCGGCGGCGCTGATGACGTACTTCAGGGAGGAGAGGTCGTAGCGGGCCACCGAGGGGTGCTTGGCGAGGGCGAGGACGATCGGCGGGGCGACGTAGAGGCCGGTGATGCGGTGGTTCTCGATGGCGGCGAGGAAGGTCTCCAGGTCGAAGCGGGGCAGGACGACGACCGTGGCGCCCTTGCGCAGGGGCGCGTTCATCAGGGCGGTGAGGCCGTAGATGTGGAAGAAGGGCAGTACGGCGAGGATGCGGTCGCCGGGGCCGGCCGGGACGGCGGGTTCGAGCTGGGCGAGGTTGGTGGCGATCTGCCGGTGGGTGAGCATCACGCCCTTGGGGATGCCGGTGGTGCCGGAGGAGTACGGCAGTGCGGCGATGTCCTCGGCCGGGTCGAAGTCGATCTCCGGTTCGGGTGCGGCGGAGGCGAGCATGTCGATGAGCGAGCGGTGTCCGGTGGCGCTGTCGCAGACGAATATCTCCCGTATGCCGCCCGCGAGTTCGGCGGCGCGGCGGGCGGAGTCCAGCAGCGGGGAGACGGTGACGATCCAGCGGGCGCCGCTGTCGCCGAGCTGCTTGGCGAACTCCTCGGGTGTGGCGAGCGGGTGCACGGTGGTGACGGAGGCGCCCGCGCGCGTGGCGGCGTAGAAGGCGGTCGGGAAGGCGATCGTGTTGGGACTGTGCAGGGCGAGGACGTCGCCCTTGCGCACGCCGGCGTCGGCGAGCGCGGCGGCGAGGCGCCGGTGGAACCGGTCCACTTGCTCGTACGTGAGGGTGGTGCCGTCCGTGCCGTCGACGAGGGCCGGCTGGTCGCCGAAGTCGGCGGCCCGGCCCAGGACGGCGTCGTGGATGGGGAGTTCTACGGGCGGGACGTCTGCGTACGCGCTGCGGAACACGGTTCCTCCAAGCGGCTGCCGGTGGTGGCCTAGTACGACTTGGGCAGGCCCAGGGTCTGGTGGGAGACGTAGTTGAGAATCATCTCCCGGCTCACCGGAGCAATACGAGCCACGCGCGCGGCCGTTATCAACGAGGCGAGCCCGTATTCGCGCGTGAGGCCGTTGCCGCCGAGGGTGTGCACGGCCTGGTCGACGGCCTTCACACAGGCCTCCCCGGCCGCGTACTTGGCCATGTTGGCGGCCTCGCCCGCGCCGATGTCGTCGCCGGCGTCGTAGAGATGGGCCGCCTTCTGCATCATCAGCCGGGCCAGTTCCAGGTCGATGTGCGCCTGCGCCAGGGGGTGGGCGATCGCCTGGTGGGCGCCGATGGGCGCTTTCCAGACGGTGCGGTCGCGGGCGTACTCGATCGCCTTGGTGAGCGCGTAGCGGCCCATGCCGATCGCGAACGCGGCCGTCATGATCCGTTCGGGGTTGAGCCCGGCGAACAGTTGCAGCAGGCCGGCGTCCTCGTCGCCGACGAGTGCGTCGGCGGGGAGCCGTACGTCGTCCAGGACCAGCTCGAACTGCTTCTCGGCGGCGTTGAGTTCCATGTCGATGGGGTGCTTCTGGAAGCCCTCGGCGTCCGTCGGGACGATGAACAGGCAGGGCTTGAGGCGTCCGGTGCGGGCGTCCTCGGTGCGGCCGACGACGAGGACGGCGTCGGCCATGTCGACGCCGGAGATGAAGACCTTGCGGCCGGTGAGGAGCCAGTCGGCGCCGTCCCGGCGGGCGGTGGTGGTGATGCGGTGGCTGTTGGAGCCGGCGTCGGGTTCGGTGATGCCGAAGGCCATGAGGCGGGTGCCGTCGGCGAGCCCGGGGAGCCAGGTGCGCTTCTGTTCCTCGGTGCCGAAGCGGGAGATGACCGTGCCGCAGATGGCGGGTGACACGACGAGCATGAGCAGCGGGGATCCCGCCGCCCCCAGCTCTTCGAGCACGATGGAGAGTTCCGTGATGCCGCCGCCTCCGCCGCCGTGCTCCTCGGGGAGGTTGACGCCGAGGTAGCCGAGTTTGCCTGCCTCGGCCCAGAGTTCGGTGAGGGGCTTTCCTTCGGCGATGGTGCGGGTGAGGTAGTCGCGGCCGTAGCGCTTGCCGAGGGCGGCGACGGCGGATCGGAGGGCCTTGTGCTCTTCGGACTCGATGACGGCGGTCATGGGGCTCCTAAGAAGAGGTTTCCTGTACGACGGCGAGCAACATGCCGGGTTCCACCTGCTGCCCGGGTGTGGCGTGCAGGGCGGTGAGGGTGCCGGCGGCCGGAGCCGAGATCTGGTGCTGCATCTTCATCGCCTCCAGCCAGATCAGGGGCTGGCCGGCCTGGACGGTGGCGCCCTCGGTCAGTCCCTCGGCGATGCGGACGACCGTGCCCGGCATCGGGGCCAGGAGGGAGCCGGGGGCGAACTGGGCCGTCGGGTCGGGAAAGCGGGGCAGGGCGGTGAGGGCGGTGGTGTTGACGTAGACCCGGTCGCCGTAGCGTGTGACGTCGAACGCGCGCTGTACGCCGTCCACTTCGAGGACGACCCGGCGCGGGCCGGCGTGGACGACCCGCACTCCGTCGGCCGTGAGGCCGTCCCTGGTGTGCCGGTAGCGGACCTCGTGTTCCTCGCCCGCCATCTCGTACCGCTTGACCTGCGGTTGTGACGGCAGGTTGCGCCAGCCGCCGAAGCGGGAGCGGCCGTGGGTGTCGGCGAGGGCCGCGGCGAGGGGGGCGTACGGGTCGGGGTCGGGGGTGGTGAGGTCGGTGAGGTGGCGGTCGTAGAAGCCGGTGTCCATGCGGCCGCCGGTGAACTCCTCGTGCCGCAGTGAGCGGATGAGCAGGTCCCGGTTGGTGACCGGGCCGTGGAGTTCCGCTCGCTCCAGCGCGCCCGCGAGCCTGCGGATCGCCTCCGCGCGCGTGGGGGCGTGGGCGACGATCTTGGCGAGCATGGGGTCGTAGTGGACGCCGATGGTGTCGCCGTCGGTGTAGCCGGTGTCGAGGCGGATGCCGTCGGGTACGGCGAGGCGGTGCAGGGTGCCGGTCTGGGGGGCCCAGCCCTGGGCGGGGTCCTCGGCGTACAGGCGGGCCTCGACGGCGTGGCCGCGCGCGCGTGGCAGGGTCGTTTCCAGGGCCAGGCCCTCGGCGACGCGGATCTGTTCGGCGACCAGGTCGAGGCCGAAGACCGCCTCGGTGACGGGGTGTTCGACCTGGAGGCGGGTGTTCATCTCCAGGAAGTGGGCTTTGCCGTCGGCGACCAGGAACTCGACCGTGCCGGCGCCCACGTAGGACACGGCGCGGGCGGCGCGGACGGCCAGCGTGTCCAGTTCGCCGGCGAGTCGGGAGGTCAGACCGGGTGCCGGGGCCTCCTCGACGACCTTCTGGTGGCGGCGCTGGAGGGAGCAGTCGCGGGTGCCGAGGGTCCAGACGGTGCCGTGGGAGTCGGCGAGGATCTGCACCTCGACGTGGCGGCCCTGTTCGATGTAGGGCTCGGTGAAGACCTCGCCGTCGCCGAAGGCGCTCGCGGCCTCGGCGCGGGCGGCCTCCAGGGCGGCCGGGAGGTCCGCCAGGCGGCGTACGATCCGCATGCCGCGCCCGCCGCCGCCCGCGGCCGCCTTGACCAGTACGGGCAGGTCGGCCTCGGTGATCGCGGCCGCGTCGAGGGGCGCGAGGCCCATCAGTTCCTTGGCGCGGGTCTTGGAGGCCATCGCCTCGATCGCCTCGGGCGGCGGGCCGATCCAGATCAGGCCGGCGTCGAGGACGGCGCGGGCGAAGTCGGGGTTCTCGGAGAGGAAGCCGTAGCCGGGGTGGACGGCGTCGGCGCCGGCGGCCAGGGCCGCCTTCACGATCAGGTCGCCGCGCAGATACGTCTCCGCGGGCGTGGCTCCCGGCAGCCGTACCGCCGTGTCGGCCACGCGCGCGTGGAGCGCGTTCTCGTCGGCGTCCGAGTGCACGGCGACCGTCCGGATTCCCAGCTCACCGCAGGTGCGGAAGATCCGGCAGGCGATCTCGCCCCGGTTGGCGACCAGCAGTGTCGAAATCATGAGCCTCACATCCGGAAGACGCCGAAGCCACCGCGCGCGCCCTCGTAGGGGGCGGTGTGGATGGCCGACAGGCACAGGCCGAGGACGGTGCGGGTGTCGCGCGGGTCGATGACGCCGTCGTCGTAGAGCCGCCCGGACAAGAACATCGGCAGGGACTCGGACTCGATCTGCTGCTCCACCATCGCGCGCAGGGCGGCGTCCGCGTCCTCGTCGTACGGCGCTCCCTTCGCCGCCGCCGACTGCCGGGCGACGATGGACAGCACGCCGGCGAGCTGCTGGGGGCCCATGACGGCCGACTTGGCGCTGGGCCAGGCGAACAGGAAGCGGGGGTCGTAGGCGCGGCCGCACATGCCGTAGTGCCCGGCGCCGTACGAGGCCCCCATGAGGACGGACAGGTGCGGGACCCTGCTGTTGCTGACCGCGTTGATCATCATCGAGCCGTGCTTGATGATCCCGCCCTGCTCGTACTCCTTGCCGACCATGTAGCCGGTGGTGTTGTGCAGGAAGAGCAGCGGGATGTCGCGCTGGTTGGCGAGCTGGATGAACTGGGCGGCCTTCTGCGACTCCTCGCTGAACAGGACGCCCTGGGCGTTGGCCAGGATGCCGATGGGGTAGCCGTGCAGGGCGGCCCAGCCGGTGGTCAGGCTCGTCCCGTAGAGCGGTTTGAACTCGTCGAAGTCGGAGCCGTCGACCAGGCGGGCGATGACCTCGCGCGGGTCGAACGGGGTCTTCAGGTCCGCGGGGACGATGCCGAGCAGCTCCTCCGGGTCGTACTTCGGCGGGGCCGCCGGACCCGGGTCCTCGTACGCCTTGCGGTGGTTGAGCCGGGCGATGACGCGCCGGGCCTGGCGCAGGGCGTCCGGCTCGTCCACGGCGAAGTAGTCGGCGAGGCCCGACACGCGCGCGTGCATCTCCGCGCCGCCCAGGGACTCGTCGTCGCTCTCCTCACCGGTCGCCATCTTCACCAGCGGCGGCCCGCCGAGGAACACCTTCGCGCGTTCCTTGACCATGATCACGTGGTCGGACATGCCGGGGATGTAGGCCCCGCCCGCGGTGGAGTTGCCGAAGACGACGGCGACGGTCGGGATGCCGGCGGCGGACAGCCGGGTGAGGTCGCGGAAGATGGCCCCGCCGGGGATGAAGATCTCCTTCTGCGAGGGCAGGTCGGCGCCGCCCGACTCGACCAGGCTGATGCAGGGCAGCCGGTTGGCGAGCGCGATGTCGTTGGCGCGCAGCGACTTCTTCAGCGTCCAGGGGTTGCTGGCGCCGCCGCGCACGGTCGGGTCGTTGGCGGTGATCAGGCACTCGACGCCCTCGACCACGCCGATGCCGGTGACCACGGACGCGCCGACGGTGTACTCACTGCCCCAGCCGGCCAGCGGGGACAGCTCCAGGAACGGGGTGTCCGGGTCGAGGAGCAGTTCGATCCGCTCGCGGGCGAGCAGCTTGCCGCGCCCCCGGTGCCGGGCGACGTACTTCTCGCCGCCGCCCGCGAGCGCCTTGGCGTGCTCGCTGTCCAGGTCGGCGAGTTTGGCGAGCATGGCCTCGCGGGCCGCCTGGTGCTCGGCGCCGTGCGGGTCCAGGCGGGACTCGAGAACCGTCATAGCAGGGCCTCCGGGATGTCCAGGTGGCGGGAGCGCAGCCATTCGCCGAGGGCCTTGGCCTGCGGGTCGAAGCGGTGCTGGGCGGCGACGCCGGCGCCGAGGATGCCCTCGACGACGAAGTTGAGGGCGCGCAGGTTCGGCAGGACGTGCCGGGTGACGGGCAGGTCCCGGGTCTCGGGCAGCAGCAGGCGGAACCTTTCGGCGGTCAGCTCGTGCGCGAGCCACCGCCAGGCCGCGTCGCCGGCGGACGGCCGCGCCCACACCCCGACGTTGGCGTTCCCGCCCTTGTCCCCGCTGCGGGCACCGGCGACGAGTCCGAGCGGGGCGCGTCGCGTGGGCCCGGTGGGCAGGGGGTCCGGGAGGGGCGGCTGGGGCAGGGTGTCGAGTACGCGGGTGTCCTGGGCCGGTGCCACAGGTGTGCGGCGGCCGTCATGGAGGACCGCCACATGGTCGACGGCACCATGGGGCACGTACACATCCTCGAAGACCCCATAGGGTGCGCCCTTTCCGGGGGGCGCGAGCACATGGAAGCCGGGGTAGCTGGCGAGGGCCAGCTCGATCGCGGCGCCGCTCAGCGGCCGTCCGACGACCCGCTCGTCGGGGTCGCGTACGACCAGCCGCAGCAGGGCACTGGCCGTCTCCTCGGTACCGGCGTCGGCGCGGTCGGTGCGGACCAGGTCCCAGCGGACCTCGGCGGGCGGGGACTTGGCGAGCGTCTCGCTCATCTGCTCGCGCACCAGCGCCGCCTTGGCCTCGATGTCGAGGCCGGTGAGGACGAAGGCGACCTCGTTGCGGAACCCGCCGAGCCGGTTCCGCCCCACCTTCAGGGTCGGCGGGGGCGCCTCACCGCGCACGCCCTCGATCCGCACCCGGTCCGGCCCGTCCTGGCTCAGCCTTACGGTGTCCAGCCGGGCGGTGACGTCGGGCCCGGCGTACCGGGCGCCGCCGGTCTCGTAGAGCAGCTGGGCGGTGACCGTGCCGACGTCGACGAAGCCGCCGGTGCCGGGGTGCTTGGTGATGACGCTGCTGCCGTCGGCGTGGAGCTCGGCGAGCGGGAAGCCGGGACGGCGTACGTCGCCCTCCTGGAAGAAGGCGTAGTTCCCGCCGGTCGCCTGGGTCCCGCACTCCAGCACGTGCCCGGCGACGACGGCGCCCGCGAGACGGTCGTACTCCCCGGGCCCCCAGCCGAAGTGGGCGGCGGCGGGCCCGGTGACGAGGGCCGCGTCGGTGACCCGGCCGGTGATCACGACGTCGGCGCCCGCCCGCAGGCACTCGGCGATGCCGAAGCCGCCGAGGTAGGCGTGGGCGGCGAGGGCGCCCGGGTGGGCGGCGGTCAGGTCGTCGCCCTCGACGCGTGCGACCCGCACCGGGATGCCGAGCCGGTCGGCCAGCTGCCGTACGGCGTCGGCGAGTCCGGCCGGGTTGAGGCCGCCCGCGTTGGTGACGATCCGCACCCCGCGCTCGTGGGCGAGGCCGAGGCAGTCCTCGAGTTGGCGCAGGAAGGTGCGGGCGTATCCGGCGGACGGGTCCTTCAGGCGGTCCCGTCCCAGGATGAGCATGGTGAGTTCGGCGAGGTAGTCGCCGGTGAGGACGTCGACCTCGCCGCCGGTGAGCATCTCGCGCAGGGCGGCCGCGCGGTCGCCGTAGAAGCCGGAGAAGTTGCCGATGCGCAGCACCGTCACGCCGGGTCCCCCTTCGGCGGGCGGCCGGTGCCGGGCGGGCCGGCGAAGGCCTGGGCGATGTCGAGCCAGCGGTCGGCGTCCGGGCCCTCGGCACGCAGGGCGAGGTCGGCGCGGTGGGCGCGCTGGGTGACCAGGAGGCAGAAGTCGAGGGCGGTCCCGGTGACGCGCTGCGGCGCGTCCTTGGGGCCGAAGGCCCAGACCTCACCGGAGGGCGCCAGGACCTCGACGCGGAACTCCTCCCCCGGCACGGGCAGTCCCCGCACCCCGAACGCGAAGTCTCGTGCCCGCACCCCGATGCGGACCACATGCCGGAGCCGGTCGGTGGGTGCGCGGACCACACCGAGGGCGTCCGCCACGTCCTGGCCGTGGGCCCAGGTCTCCATAAGGCGCCCGGTGGCCATGGAGGCGGCCGACATGGGCGGGCCGAACCAGGGGAAGCGCTTGCCCTGGGGGGCCGCCGCCCGCAGCGCCCGGTCGAGCGCGGCCCTGCCCTCCCGCCACCGGGCCAGCAGCTCGGCGGGCGCGAGGCGGGCGCCCTCGTCGGCGGCGTCGTCCACGAAGGAGTCGGGGGCGGAGAGCGCCTTCTCGACCACCTCCCGGAAGCCGCCCTCGTCCGTCACGGCGAGCAGGGCGGCCTGGTCGGTCCAGTGCAGGTGGGCGATCTGGTGGGCGATGCTCCAGCGCGCCGCGGGCGTCGCGAGCGCCCACTGCTCGTCGGTCAACTCGGCCACGATCAACTCGAGTTCGCGGCTTTCCTCACGCAGGTCGTCGAAGACGGGCGTCGGATCGGACATGGGGGGAGCATGGCAGCGCGGGGATAAACAATCAAGCGTGCTTGCATGAATTTACGCGGGTCAGGAGAAGCGGGCGGCTTTGAACTTTGAAGGGGATGCCGGGGACAACCGCTCTCACGGCAGGGGGTCGGGCGTGTCCTGCCAGATGGTCACGAGCTCCGAGCGGGGCGTGATCATGTAGACGAAGAAACCACCTGCCACGACCGCGTGCTTCGCCCCGTCATCGGCACCTGGTAGGCGGGTCCGTGAAGGCACAGCGCCTCCGCCGCCCGAACCAGTTCGTCGGCCGTCTTCTCGACCTCGGCGAGAAATGCGGGCGACGCCCCGGCGGCCACGGTCTCCTCGTCCGGGACGTCTCCCAGCGCCAGGTCACTCGGCATGCACCGCCCCGGACGCGGCGCGGTAGATGCCGGCGGCCGTGGCCAGATGGCGACGTGCCTCCTCCGGCTCCTCGGCCACGTGCGCGAGGTACTCGGCTCGGTGGTAGACCTTCGCCGTCTCCGGATGGCGCTCGATCTCGATCAGCGCCGCCCAGTGGTCGAGGTACGCGTGCACCGGCTTGAGCGAACCCTGTTCCACGGCTTCACCCAAGGCCTGATCCTTGGCCCGGTCGTAGGTGGCGAGGAGCTGCGGGGCGACCACGGCACAGGCGGCGCGCAGGGCAGCCGGTGTGCGCTCCGGCCGGGGGATCACCGGCCCGTCCCCAGCCGCTTCGGTGTGCTGCAGACTCATGCGCCGTTCCCTTCGTGCCCTCGGCCGACGCTCCGGCCGAGCCGGGGCCGGCGGATCGGGGCACCGCCCCGACTCTAGTCCCCTCACACCTCACCGTGCCGCAAGAACGTCACGGAGCGACGGCCGGCTCCTTCGCCCTTCCCCGTCCCACCTGCGTGCGCACCGCGCCGATGCTTGCCGCGATGACCAGGGCGATGGCGGCGGTCTGGGCGAGGGAGAGGGACTGGCCGAGGATCAGGAAGCCGGCGGTGGCCGCGATGGCCGGTTCCAGGCTCATGAGGATGGCGAAGGTGGAGGCGGGCAGGCGGCGCAGGGCCAGGAGTTCGAGGGTGTAGGGCAGCACCGAGGAGAGCAGGGCCACCGCCGAGCCGAGGGCGAGGGTGGTGGGGTTCAGCAGGCGGCTGCCGGCCTCGGCGATGCCCAGCGGGAGGAAGAGGAGCGCGGCCACCGCCATGGCGAGGGCCAGCCCGTCCGCCTGGGGAAAGCGGCGGCCCGTCCGCGCGCTGAAAACGATGTAGGCCGCCCACATGGCGCCGGCACCCAGGGCGAAGGCGACACCTATGGGGTCGAGGTCGCTGAAGCCTCCGCCGCCCAGCAGGAAGACACCCCCGAGCGCCAGGCCCGCCCACAGCGCGTTGATCGCGCGGCGGGAGGCGAGGACGGACAGGGCCAGCGGTCCGAGGACTTCGAGGGTGACGGCGGGGCCCAGCGGGATGCGGGCGACCGACTCGTAGAACAGGCCGTTCATCGCGCCCATGGTGATGCCGAAGACGACCACCGTGCCCCAGTCGGTGCGCGAGTGGCCGCGCAGGCGCGGGCGGCAGACCAGGAGCAGGACGACGGCCGCCGCCAGCAGTCGCAGGGTCACGACGCCCAGCGCGCCGGCCCTCGGCATCAGGGTCACCGCGAGCGCCCCGCCGAACTGGACCGAGACCCCGCCGGCCAGCACCAGCCCGACGGGACCGAACGAGCCGAGGGAGGTGCGCGGCGCTCCGGCGGGAGCGACCGGGGTCGGCGTGGCGGCACTGGCCGCACTTGCGGCACTGGCGGTGCCGGGGGCGCTGGAGGGGGTCACGGGCGGTCCAGGTGCTTGATCGGGTTCGTTCATCGCGATGTACTACCGAGTCCAGGGTAATGGACTTAGTCAGGAGTGTGAACCCTTTATGTAGCTGTACTGGATGCTGAGCCCGGAGGAGATGGAAGAGGATCAGCGCCGGGACATGTAGACGTCGAGCGCCTTGTGCAGCAGGCGGTTCAGCGGGAAGTCCCACTCGCCCAGGTACTCCACGGCCTCGCCGCCCGCGCCCACCTTGAAGCGGAGCAGCCCGAGCAGGTGGTTGGACTCCTCCAGGGTGTCGGTGATGCCCCGGAAGTCGTAGACGTGGGCGCCGAGTTCGTGGGCGTCGGCCATCATCCGCCACTGCATGGCGTTGTTGGGCTGGACCTCGCGCTTGCGGCTGGTGGAGGCGCCGTAGGAGTACCAGACGTGGCCGCCGACGATCAGCATGGTGGCCGCCGCGAGCACGTCGCCCTCGTGGTGCGCGAGGTACAGCCGCATGCGGTCGGGGTGTTCGGCGGCGAGCGCCGTCCACATCCGCTGGAAGTACGGCAGCGGGCGCGGAATGAATTGGTCGCGCTCGGCGGTCTCGGTGTAGATGCCGTAGAAGACCGGCAGGTCCTCGTAGCCCCCGCGGACGACCTTCACGCCCGCCTTCTCGGCCTTCTTGATGTTGCGCCGCCACTGCTGGTTCAGCCCGCGGTGGATGTCGTCCGACGACCGCCCGGCGAACGGAACCTGGCTGACGTACCGGGGCTGTCCGGCGGCGAAGCCCTCCTCGCTGCCCGGCTCGGCCTGCCGCCAGCCCAGGCGGCGCAGCCGCTCCGCGACCTCCCCGGCGCCCGGCTCGTACGACGTCGCCTCCGCGTCCCGCAGCCGGTGCGCGGCCGGGTCGGCGATCGCGGCCTTGACCGCCTCGGGGCTCCACCGCCGCAGCACCACGGGCGGCCCCATCTTCACCGAGAAGGCACCGCGCCCCTTCAGGTAGGCCAGCAGCGGGTCCAGCCAGCGCTCCAGGTCGGGCGCGTGCCAGTCGATGACCGGCCCCTCCGGCAGATAGGCCAGGTACCGCTTCACCTTGGGCAGCGGCCGCAGCAGCACCAGCCCCACCCCGACGAGCCGCCCGTCCGCCTCGAACCAGCCCAGGCTCTCCGCCCGCCAGTCGGGCTTCACATCGCCCCAGGACGGCAGCTGCATATGGCTGACCGAGGGCAGCGCGGACACGAAGGCCAGATGCTCGGCGCGGGTGATGGGCCGCAGTGTCAGGGTCATGCGCGCTACTCCTCCAAGATCGCTCGTCCCGCTCACCCTACGGAGTCGGCCCTCCCGTCCCTCGGCCCGAACGCCGCCAGCACCTCCGTGTCCGTCGCCCGCGCGTGCAGGAAGTAGTCGGCCCACTCGGCGATGTCGGGGTAGGCGCACTCGGCGGTGAGGCGGGAGACGGCCGCCGGGATGTCGTACGACGTCACGCGCAGGTCGGCTCCGGGGCCGAGGAGGCACCAGTGGGCGCCGGGCCGGCCGTAGGGCATGCCGACGCTGCCCGGGTTGACCACCAGACGGCCGTGGGCCAGACGGACGTACGGCATGTGGGTGTGGCCGCAGACGACGGTGCCGATGCCGGGTGGGAGGCCGGTGAAGACCTCGGCCCAGCGGGCGGGGCGGGAGTCGACCAGCACCACCTCCTCGTCGTCGCGCGGGGTGGCGTGGCAGAACAGCACCGTGCCGAGGCCCCGGACGCGCAGGGTGAGGGTGCGGGGCAGGGCGGCGAGGAAGTCGACCTGTTCGTCGCGCAGGGCCCGCGCGGCGAACGGGCCGATGGGGTCCGGGATCTCCGTCCGCTCGCCGCGCCGGTACTCCACCAGTTCCCGGTCCGCGTTCCCGCCGACCCACAGCACCCGCTCGCCCTGTTCCCGCAGCAGGTCCAGCACCTCGGCCGGCTGCGGGCCCGCCGTGATGTCGCCGGTGAGGACGATCCGGTCGGCGGCTGCCACCTCCGGCTCCGCCAGAACCGACTCCAGAGCCGGCAACACCCCGTGGATGTCGGAGAGGACCGCCAACCTGCCGTATTCCTCGCCCACTTCGCCGGGCTCGCTCACTTCGCCACCTCCGACCCCTGCTCCGCGCTGTCCAGCGCCTCCGCCAGCACCTCGGCCAGATGCCGCCCCCGCACTCCGGCCAGCTGCTCCAGCTGGGTGCGGCAGGAGAAGCCGTCCGCGAGGATCACCGTCCCCTCGGCCGCACCCCGTACCGACGGCAGCAGCTGTTCCTCCGCGCAGGCCCGGGCCACCTCGAAGTGCCCCTTCTCGAAACCGAAGTTGCCCGCGAGGCCGCAGCAGCCGCCGCTCAGCTCGCCGGTCAGGCCGGCGGACTCCCGCAGCCGGCGGTCGGCTCCGTCGCCGAGGACCGCGTGCTGATGGCAGTGGGTCTGCCCGGCGACCGGTCTGTCCACGGCGGGCGGCATCCAGTGGGGGGCATGCCGCTCCAGTGCCTCGGCGAAGGTGAGGACGGCGGCGGCCAGTCGGGGCGCGCGCGGGTCGTCGTGCAGGAGTTCCGGGAGGTCGGTGCGCAGGGCCGCAGCGCAGCTCGGCTCCAGGACGACGACGGGTGCGCCGGCCTCCAGCACCGGTTCCATCAGGTCCAGGGTGCGGCGCAACACCGCGCGGGCGCGGTCGAGTCGGCCGGTGGAGAGGTAGGTCAGGCCGCAGCAGACCCGGGACCGGCGGGCCGTGAGCAGCGCGGTCGCCGCCCTCGACCTGGCGTCCCCGACCGGGCGTCCGCGCAGCACCAGCGTCGGTGGCAGCGCCACCCGCAGCCCGGCGGCCTCCAGCACCCGGACGGCGGCCCGGCCGACGGACGGGGACAGGTGCTCGGTGAAGGTGTCCGGCCACAGCACGACGAGGTCGCCCGTGCCTCCGGCCGAGCCGCCCCCAGCTCCTTCGGCAGGCCTCCGCCCCCGCCACCACCCGGTGAACGTCCGCGTGGCCAGGCGCGGGATCTCCCGCTCGGCCGCGATCCCGCCCAGTCGCTTGCCCAGCCGTGCCAACGGCCCCACTGCAGCCAGCGCGTTGATCACGGGCGCCGCACGCGTCCGGGCTGCCCAGCGCAGCCAGACCGGCAGTGAGCCCATGCTGTAGTGGGCGGCCGGGCGGCGCCTGCCCGCGTAGTGGTGGTGGAGGAACTCCGCCTTGTAGGTGGCCATGTCGACGCCGACCGGGCAGTCCGAGCGACAGCCCTTGCAGGACAGGCACAGGTCCAGGGCGTCCCGGACCTCGGTGGAACGCCAGCCGTCGGTGACCAGGTCGCCCGCGAGCATCTCGTGCAGCAGACGCGCCCTCCCCCGCGTGGAGTGCTCCTCCTCGCCGGTCGCCCGGAAGGAGGGGCACATGACGGCGGGGCCGGCCGCCGTGGTCGTACGGCACTTGGCGACGCCGACGCAGCGGCGGACGGCCGCGCGGAAGTCGCGGCCGTCGGCCGGGTAGCCGAAGGCCACGTCCACCGGGCGGCGGGGCAGGACCGAGAAGCGGAGGTTGGCGTCCAGCGGGGCCGGGCGGACCAGCATGCCGGGGTTGAGGAGGTCGTCGGGGTCCCAGATCCCCTTGGCCCGCTCGAAGAGGCCCACCAGCTCGTCGCCGTACATCCGGGGCAGCAACTCCGCGCGGGCCTGTCCGTCGCCGTGCTCCCCGGACAGCGAGCCGCCGTGGGCGACCACCAGGTCGGCCAGTTCCCCGGAGAAGCGGCGGAAGCGGCCGATGCCCGCCTCGGTGAGCAGGTCGAAGTCGATGCGGACATGGATGCAGCCGTCGCCGAAGTGGCCGTACGGCGTGCCGCGCAGGCCGTGGGCGGCGAGCAGGGCGCGGAAGTCCCGCAGATAGGCGCCGAGCCGGGCGGGCGGCACCGCGCAGTCCTCCCAGCCGGGCCACGCCTCCCTGCCGTCGGGCATACGGGTCGCCGTACCGCTCGCGTCCTCCCGGATGCGCCACACGGCGCGCTGGGCGGCCGGGTCCGTCACGACCAGGAAGTCGAGCACGTCAGCCGCGCGGACGATCGCCTCCGCACGCGCGCGTGCCTCCCTCTCCGTCTGCCCTCCCGTCTCCACGAACAGCCAGGCACCGCCCCTGGGCAGCCCGGTCGGCGAGCGCACCAGGTCGGCCGCCATGCCCTCCACCGTCAGCGGGCCGAGCGGCAGCAGCCCGGCGGCGGCCTCGGCGGCCGCGCTCTCGTCGCCGTACGCCAGCACGGCCAGGGCACGCGCGCGTGGGGCCTCCACCAGCCGTACGACCGCCTCGGTGAGGATGCCGAAGGTGCCCTCGGAACCGCAGAAGGAGCGGGCGACGTCGGCGCCCCGCTCGGGCAGCAGGGCGTCCAGCGCGTAGCCGGAGATACGGCGGGGCAGGTCCGGGAAGCCGGTGCGCAGCCGGGCCAACTCGCCCTCGGCCAGGTCGCGCAGACCGTCCGGGGCGCCGGACCAGCCCTGTCCGAGCCGCAGCCGCTGCCCGCGCACGGTGACCACCGACAGCTCGCGCACACTGTCGGCCGTGGTCCCCCAGGCGACCGAGTGGGAGCCGCACGAGTTGTTGCCGATCATCCCGCCGAGCGTGCACCGGCTGTGCGTGGACGGGTCGGGGCCGAAGCGGAGCCCGTGCGGGGCGGCGGCCTCCTGGAGCCGGTCGAGGACGAGCCCCGGCTGCACGACGGCCGTACAGGCCTCGGGGTCGATCGACAGCAGTCGGTTCATGTGCCGGGTGAAGTCCAGCACCACGCCCGTGCCGGTCGCCTGCCCTGCGATCGACGTGCCCCCGCCACGCGCCACCACCGGCACCCCGTGCGCCCGGCACACCTCCAGCACGGCGGCCACGTCGTCACCGTCTCTCGGCGCGACCACCCCCATCGGGACACGCCGGTAGTTGGACGCGTCCATGGTGACGAGCGCCCTGGAGGTGACGTCGAAACCGACCTCACCCCGGACGGCCCCGCGCAGCTCCGCTTCGAGCCGCGAGAGATCCGCCGCAAGCCCCGATCGATGCGCCGCGAGCCGCGCGGCGTCCGCTGCGCGCCGCGCCTGATCCGCTCCAAGCTCCGAGTGATCCGTCATGCGTCCAGGATGCATCCGATCACGCACCGTCACCTGGACTTGTCCACAGGGCCGTAGTGATCGTCGTACTACCCGACAATTCCATGTCCCGGCGCTCTCGTCTCATCGGACGGACATGGTTCCGTCCCGTTTCGTCTAGCGGATACCCTCCGACTCGTGGCCGACATCCAGATTCCCGCTGACATCAAGCCCGCCGACGGACGCTTCGGCGCGGGTCCCTCCAAGGTGCGCACCGAGGCACTGGAGGCGCTCGCCGCCACCGGCAGCTCCCTGCTCGGCACCTCCCACCGCCAGGCCCCGGTCAAGAACCTGGTGGGCCAGGTCCGCGAAGGCATCAGCTCCCTGTTCTCCCTCCCGGACGGCTACGAGGTAGTCCTCGGCAACGGCGGCTCCACCGCCTTCTGGGACATCGCCACCCACGGCCTGATCGAGAACAAGTCCCAGCACCTCAGCTTCGGTGAGTTCTCCTCCAAGTTCGCCAAGGCCGCCAAGCTCGCGCCCTGGCTCGCCGAACCCACCGTCATCGCCACCGACCCCGGCACCCACCCCGAGGCGCAGGCCGAGGCGGGCGTCGACGTCTACGCCTTCACCCACAACGAGACCTCCACCGGTGTCGCCATGCCGATCAAGCGCGTGGCCGGCGCCGACGAGGGCGCCCTGGTCCTCGTGGACGCCACCTCCGGCGCGGGCGGCCTCCCGGTCGACATCGCCGAGACGGACGTCTACTACTTCGCCCCGCAGAAGTCCTTCGCCTCCGACGGCGGCCTGTGGATCGGCGTCTTCTCCCCGGCCGCGATCGAGCGCGCCGAGCGCGTCCACGCCTCCGGCCGCCACGTCCCGGAGTTCTTCTCGCTCCCCACGGCGATCGACAACTCCCGCAAGAACCAGACGTACAACACCCCGGCCCTCGCCACCCTCTTCCTGCTCAACCAGCAGCTGGAATGGCTCAACGGCCAGGGCGGTCTCGCCTTCTCCACGGCCCGCACCAAGGATTCCTCGACCCGCCTGTACAGCTGGGCGGAGGAGTCCAAGTACGCCACCCCGTTCGTCTCGGACCCGGCCAAGCGCTCTCAGGTCATCGGCACGATCGACTTCTCCGACGAGATCGACGCGTCCGCCGTCGCCAAGGTGCTGCGCGCCAACGGCATCGTGGACACCGAGCCGTACCGCAAGCTCGGCCGCAACCAGCTGCGCATCGCGATGTTCCCGGCGATCGACCCGGCGGACGTCGAGGCGCTGACGAAGTGCGTCGACTATGTGATCGAGAAGCTCTGACCTCTCCGGTCTCTCCGATACGAGGATGAGGGCGCCCGGTGTCACACCGGGCGCCCTCTTCTCTAGCCTCTGCGCCGCAGCCGCCGCAGCCCGAAGAGGGCGGCCGCGCCGACGGCGAGGACGACGGCGCCGACCTTCACACTCCCGGAGCCGACAGCGCTGTTGCTGTCGTCGGAGGCGGAACTCCCGCCGCTGGAGGGTGCCTTGCTCGCGCCCCCGTTTGGCGCGTCCTCCGCCTGCACCGCGCTGTCGGCCCCTTCACTGCCGTACATCAGCTTGGTGCCGTCGGCGGAGTACGAGAGGGACTCCCCCTGCCCCTGCAGGGGCACGTCGAGCCGGCCCTTCCGCTTGATCCTGCCGCCGTTCCAGTCGTAGGAGATACCGCCGAAGTACCCGCGTACGGCGAGCTGTCGGCCGTTCGGCGAGAAGGCGGCGTCGGTGGCCCAGAGGTCGACGGGGGCGACGGGCTTGAAGATGTTCGCGCCGGAGGTGGAGAGCTGCGCGGGGCCTTCGAAGAGATGCCCGCCGTCCTCCTTCTTGTCGATGATGTACACCCGTCCGGTCTTGGGGTGCACGATCAGCGACTCGGCGTCCCGGGGCCCGTCGGAGTACTTGACCACGTACTGCGTGGCCCTGACCGTCTCGTCCTTGAGCACCTTCGGCTCGGGCAGCCGGTAGATCCACACGTACGGCCACTTGCCGCCGAGGTTGTCGCCGATGTCGCCGACGTAGATCTGGTTGTCCGGCCCGATGGAGATGGCCTCCACGTCACGCGGGGAGCCGATGCCGCGCAGGGTCAGCGTGGCGACGGTCTTCCCCGTCGCGCTGTCCACGGCGTAGATGTACGGCCCGTCGTCGCTGTCGTTGTGCGTCCAGTAGATGCCCGGATGCTGACGGGAGGCGGCCAGGCCGCTGGACTCGGTGATCCTGGAATCCTTGATCGTGAACCCCTGGTCGCCAGGGCTGTCACCGTCGGCGGCGGAGGCGGGCAGCGCGCAGGCACCCGCGAGCAGGGCCCCGGCGAGCAGGGCGAACGGTCGGCGCATGCACCCAAGCCTGCCATCCCTTCCGGCGGTTCACGCAGGGCCGGGGGTGCAGGGGGCGTGGTGGGCTTCACACCCCCACGCACCCCACCCGCCCCCGAGATCGTCCATCATGAGCGGATGCTCAGGTTCATGCCCGTAGGTGACTCGATGACGATCGGGAGCGCGGGCGAACACACGTGGCGCTACCGGATGTGGCAGCACCTGCGGGAGACGTTCGGCGGCCCGTTCCAGATCGTCGGCCCGCGCGAGACGCTGTACGACAAGGCCCTGGACGCCCCGGCGTCCTACGAGTACGCCGACCCCGACTTCCCCCGCGCCCACCTGGCCGGCTGGGGCGAGGGCTGGCTGCACATGGCTCCGCTGATAGGCGAGGCGGTACGGGCCCACCGTGCCGATGTCCTGCTCGTCTCCCTCGGCCTGATCGACCTGGGCTTCTACACCAACGCCGAGCAGACGGCGGAGAACGTGCGCGCCTTCATCGCCGCCGCCCGAGAGGCCAACCCGCGCATCCGCATGGTCCTGCTGCCGGTGATCCCGAACGTCCGCGCCGAGGCGGACCCGCCGTTCGCCGAGCAGGTGGCCCTCTTCAATGTCCTGCTCGCCAAGACAGTCGCCGACCTGGACGAGCCCCGCTCGCCGATCCTGCTCGCCTCGCCTCCCGCGTCGTACGACATCCACATGGACACCTACGACGGCACGCATCCCAACGCGAGCGGGGAGCACCGGATCGCGGAAGCCTTCGCGGGGGCGATGTGGGAGGCGTGGGGCATCGGACATCCGTACGCGGCCGGAACAGGCTGACCGGTTTCCGGCGTCTCCTGGTCACGGTGCGTATCGTTGTACTGCGCGGCTGCACTGTCCGTGGGGCAGCCGGGGAGGAGCGCCACGATGACCGTCCTTGAAGACAGGATCGAGATGGCCGACGCCGACGCCAACACCAAGCGTTTGGACGAGTGGTTCGAGCGGCTGGAGCGTATGCCCGTCCCCGAGGGATTCAGGGTCGAGATCGTCGAGGGCAACGTTCACATGACGCCGCAGCGCGACACGCATTGGCTGATCATCCGCGAGTTTCTCTGGGCCCTCGAGGACAGGTTCGGAAGGAAGGTCAAGGTGTTCTCGGACGTCCGCATCGACTTCCCGGGCCACGAGAACGGCTTCTGCCCGGACATCGCCATGCTCAAGGACTCGGCGAAGCCGGACGACACAGGCCACTGGCGTTACCAGGACGTCGAGTTCGTCGCCGAGGTCATCTCCACGGGGACCGCCGCCAACGACTACGGCCCGAAGAAGACCGCCTACGCCACCGCCGAAGTCCCCCTCTACGTCATCGCCGACCCCTACCAGGGCCGGTGCTTCGTCTACACAGACCCCAAGGACGGCGACTACGAGAACCGGACGCCGGTGGACTTCGGCACCGACATCGACCTGACCGGAACCGTGGTCGACCTCGTCCTCAAGACCGACGACTTCCCCCGCGACTAGTCCCGCCGCGATCAGTCCCGGTCCAGCGCCCACACCAGCAGGGCGTCCCCCGACTCGGACGCCGTGCACCAGAGTCCGTCGCCCAGCGCGATGCCGGCCTGGGTGCCGACCGGGAGCGGGTAGGAGACCTCCACGGGTGTCCGCGCGCCCGAGGTGTCGATGGCCCAGTGCCGCCCCTCGCCCCACTCCTCGTCGCTCTCGACGGTCGAGCAGATCAGGGTCGTCTCGTCGATGAAGCCGCCCGCCCAGTCCCAGCAGGGAGACGCCTCGTCGTTGTCGGGCTCGGCGTCGGGATGCCGGGGTACGGCGGTCTCGGCGTCCCACTCCAGGCCGTCCAGGACCGAGCCGCGGCTGTCGCGGACGGCCAGCACGTCCTGGTCGTGCGCCACCGTCATCAGCCGCTCGCCCGACGGGCTCACACTCATCAGGGCCAGGTCCTCCGCGATGTGGTCGACGGCCATCGTCCGCCCGTCCCAACGGCCCCAGCGCAGTGGCGCCCCGTCCTGGCCCTCGCCGATGCTCAGCCCCATCTGCGTCGGATCGACCGGATGCGGCAGATGGTGGCTGCCCGCCGCCGCGGCCCCGGCGTCCGCCCGCGCGAGCAGCCGCCCGTCCTCGGCGTCCAGGAGCAGCCACTCGTCGATCGCCTTCGGGTCCAGCTCACCTGTGGTCAACGGGCCGCGCACATGCGCCCAGACGAACTTCCCGTCGGCCGAGAAGCCGGCGGAGCCGCCCTCCGGGTAGCGGTGATCCTTGCGGTCCGCGTATTCGTCGTAGGACGTGTGCATCTCCCGGCAGGCGCCGTACCAGCAGCCATGTCGGACCTCCCAGCGCGTTGCGCCCGAGGGTTCCACCGCCCGCACCGCGTGGACTCCCGCGAACACGGCCAGACTCGCGTCCGGCGCCACCGCCCACGTCCCGCGCCGGCTGGGCCAGGGCGCGGGCACCCGCACCCGCTCGCCCGTCGGCGCGAACGCGTCGTCCAACGCCTGGACGACGAGGGCGTCGTCGCAGCGCTGGGCGAGCAGCCGGCGTCCCGGCAGGCCAGACAGCACCGGGAACCCGCCCTCCGACAAGGGCAGAAGCGAAGGAACGGTGGCACAGAGCCGGGCACGGGCACGAGCAGGCACGCGAGTCTCCTGAAGTTCAAGGCTGCGCGCACCCTATGACACGCCTCTGACAACACGGCGGCCCCGGCGGCGGCACCGCACGTCACCACCTGGGGAATCTCCCTCGACGCGCTCGATTCGCTTGCTTAGAGCGCACTTCACGTCGTTGGCTAAGCAGTCATGGAGTACACGCAGCTAGGACGCACGGGACTCAAGGTCAGCCGGCTTGTGCTCGGCACGATGAACTTCGGTCCGCAGACCGGCGAAGCCGACTCTCACGCGATCATGGACGCGGCACTGGACGCGGGCATCAACTTCTTCGACACCGCCAACGTGTACGGCTGGGGTGAGAACAAGGGCCGTACCGAGGAGATCATCGGGAACTGGTTCACCCATGGCGGCGGGCGGCGCGAGAAGGTCGTGCTCGCCACCAAGGTGTACGGCAACATGCTTCCCGACGGCGAGACCGTCTGGCCCAACTTCGACAAGCTCTCCGCGCTGAACATCCGGCGCGCCGTGGACGCCAGCCTGAAGCGGCTGCAGACGGACTACATCGACCTCTACCAGTTCCACCACGTCGACCGGGACACCCCGTTCGACGAGATCTGGCAGGCCGTCGACGTCCTCGTCCAGCAGGGCAAGATCCTCTACGCCGGTTCCTCCAACTTCCCCGGCTACAAGATCGCCCAGGCGAACGAGACGGCCGCGCGGCGCGGCGGCACGATCGGCCTCGTCAGCGAGCAGTGCCTGTACAACCTGGCCGAGCGCCGCGCCGAGATGGAGGTCATCCCGGCCGCGCAGGAGTACGGCCTCGGGGTCATCCCCTGGTCGCCGCTGCACGGCGGTCTGCTCGGCGGGGTGATCAAGAAGGAGGCGCAGGGCGGGCGCCGCGCCTCCGGACGGGCCGCCGACACCCTGGCCGACCCGGCCGCCCGCGCGCAGATCCAGTCGTACGAGGACCTGCTCGACAAGCACGGTCTGGAGCCCGGCGAGGTGGGCCTGGCGTGGCTGCTGACCCGGCCCGGGGTGACCGGCCCGATCGTCGGCCCGCGCACCGCCGAGCAGCTGGAGTCCGCCCTGCGGGCGGTGGAGCTGAAGCTGAGCGAGGAACTGCTCACCGGCCTCGACGAGATCTTCCCGGGCCCGGGCCCGTCCCCGGAGGCGTTCGCCTGGTAGCACCCGCGGCCGGCAGTGCTTGCGGCCGGTGGTGGCTACGGCCGGTAGTGGCTACGGCCGGTAGTGGCTACGGCCGGTAGTGGCTACGGCCGACAGTGCCCGCGGCGGCGGTCTACCTGACCGCCGCCGCCACGGCGACTACCACCAGCAGGAGAACAAGCGCACCGGCCATGATCCGGTTCCGGGTTTTCGGGTCCACGTGAACGAGCCTAACCGGCGCCGCCCAGCCGCCAGCGGGCGACCACCTCGTACCGGGGCTGCTCGCCCGGCACCCCGGACTTCGGCAGGTAGCTGCGAACCAGGGCCAGGTCGGCGACGGTCCAGGTACGGCTGCTGAACCCGGCGAGGGCGGCGACGTACGGCCGTACGTCCACCGACTCCCGGTCGCGGGCCTCCGCGTCCCGGCCGTGCGCCCTTGAGCCCCGGCGGTGGCCCATCGCCTCCCGGCTGCGGGCCACGGTCAGGTGGGCCTTGTACCGCCGGTGCTCCCCCATCGGCACCCCGGCCCTCCGCGCCGCCGCCTCCACGCGGTCGGCCAGCCGGCCCAGGGTCTCCAGGTCGCCGGACGCACCAGCCCACAGCACCTGGCCGCGGCCGAACTGACCGCCGCCGGAGATGGCGAGCGCGAAGGGTTCCGTATGGCGGGCCGCGCGGGCCAGCCGTTCCGACAGCTCCGGTACGAGGGTGTCGTCGACCTCGCCGTAGAAGGCGAGCGTGTAGTGCCAGCCGGGGCGGTCGGTCCAGCGCAGCCCGCCCGCGCCGGGCAGCGAACGCAACAGGTCCACCTCGGCGGCGAGTTCGTCCGTCACGTCCGGCGGGGGCACCACGGCGGCGAAGAGTCTCATGAGGCCAGTCTGCCCAGCGCGTGCCGGGCGTGTCCGAATGACCGTGCGTATCGTTGTACCGCGCGGCTGCACTCGTCCGGGGCAGCCGGGGAGGAGCGCCACGATGACCGTCCTTGACGACAGGATCGAGATGGCCGAGGAGAGCGGCGAGCTGACTCTGGACGTCATGTTCGAGTGGCTCGAGAAGATGCCCATCCCCGAGGGAACGAAGGTCGAGATCGTCGGGGGGAACATCTTCATGTCACCGCAGCGGCAGGGCCACTGGGAGATCATCTTCGACATCGCGGAGCAGTTGCGCGCCAAGTACCCGCGCAAGCGGTTGGCGTCGGACGTGCGGATCGACTTTCCCGGGCGTCTGAACGGCTTCGCCTGCGATGTGGCGGCCATGGCCGAACGGTCGGTGAGGGACGGCAAGGGCCGCTGGCGCTATCAGGACGTCGAGTTCGTGGCCGAGGTCATCTCCAAGGACACGGGCGCCAACGACTACGGGCCGAAGAAGGACACCTACGCCGCAGCCGAAGTGCCGGTGTACCTGGTCGTGGACCCGTACACCGGCGAGTGGCACCTGCACACCCTGCCGCAGGACGGCAAGTATCACAGCGAGGTCAGTTTTCCTTTCGGGGAGGACATCGACCTGACCGGCACCGTCGTCGGCCTCGTCCTCAAGACCGACGAGTTTCCCCGCGACTGATTCCCGCTCCCGGGCTCACGCCACCGTCGCGAGTTCCTCCCGCTCGCGCGGCACGAACCGGACCCGGGGGTGGCCGTGGTGCCAGCCCACCGCCAGGCGGAGGCCGCCGACGCGGGCCAGGATCAGGCCGATGGTCGCGGCCGCGGCGGCCGAGATCACGCCGCCGAGGGCGAAGCCGACGCGGGCGCCATAGGTGTCGGTGATCCAGCCGACGACCGGTGCGCCCACCGGCGTACCGCCCATGAACACCATCATGAACAGGGCCATCACGCGGCCGCGCATGGCCGGGTCGGTGGCCATCTGCACGGCGGTGTTCGCGGTGACGTTGACCGTCAGGCCGAAGATCCCGATCGGGACCATGAGCAGCGCGAACAGCCAGTACGACGGGGCCAGCGCGGCCACGATCTCCAGCGCCCCGAAGGCCGCCGCGGCGGCGATCAGGACGCGCAGCCGGGCCGTGCCGCGCCGGGCGGCCAGCAGGGCGCCGCCGAGGGAGCCGACGGCCATCAGGGTGTTGAAGAGGCTGTAGGCGCCGGCGCCCGCGTGGAAGACGCCGTCGGCGTAGGCCGACAGCCACACCGGGAAGTTGAAGCCGAAGGTGCCGATGAACCCGACCAGGACGATCGGCCAGATCAGGTCCGGGCGCCCGGCGACATAGCGCAGCCCCTCCCGCAGCTGGCCCTTGCCGCGCGGGGTCCGCTCGACCACGTGCAGCTCGCGGGCGCGCATGAGCAGCAGGCCCCCGATGGGTGCGACGAAGGACAGGCCGTTGAAGAGGAACGCCCAGCCGGTGCCCACGCCTGTGATCATGAGGCCGGCGACGGCGGGGCCGACCAGGCGGGCGGACTGGAAGTTCGCGGAGTTCAGGCTGACCGCGTTCTGCAGCTGCTCCGGGCCGACCATCTCGGAGACGAAGGACTGCCGGGCCGGGTTGTCGACGACCGTGGCGAGGCCGACGGCGAAGGCGGCGAGGTAGACGTGCCAGACCTGGACGTGTCCGGAGAGGGTCAGCGCGGCGAGCGCGAGGCCCGTGACGGCCATGGACGTCTGGGTGACCAGCAGCGTGGGGCGCTTGGGGAGGCGGTCCACGAGGACGCCGCCGTAGAGGCCGAACAGCAGCATCGGCAGGAACTGCAGGGCGGTCGTGATGCCCACGGCCGCCGAGGAGCCGGTGAGGCTGAGGACCAGCCAGTCCTGGGCGATGCGCTGCATCCAGGTGCCGGTGTTGGAGACGACCTGGCCGACGAAGAACAGACGGTAGTTCCGGATCCTCAGCGAGCTGAACATCGAGGACCTGCGTCTGTTGCCGATCGAGGGGTTGTGGGTGGTTTTCGGTGCGGGGGCGGAAGGTATTCCGGATCCCGTACTCAAAACGGTTCGCCTCCTTGCTACTTCTTACAGATGCGCGAGCTTCTCCAGAACGGGGGCGGCGGCGCGCAGTTTGGCCCACTCGTCCTCGTCGAGGCCGTCGACCAGGCCGGCCAGGAACGCGTTGCGCTTGCGGCGGCTCTCCTCGAGCATCGCCTCGGCCTGCTCGGTCCTGGTGACGACCTTCTGGCGCCGGTCCTCGGGGTGCGGCTCCAGACGGACCAGTCCCTTGGCCTCGAGCAGCGCGACGATGCGGGTCATCGACGGCGGCTGGACGTGCTCCTTGCGGGCGAGTTCGCCCGGTGTGGCCTGGCCGCAGTTGGACAGGGTGCCGAGCACCGACATCTCGGTGGGGCTCAGCGACTCGTCGACCCGCTGGTGCTTGAGCCGACGGGACAGCCGCATCACGGCGGAGCGGAGGGAGTTCACGGCGGCAGCGTCGTCGCCATGGGTGAGGTCCGGCATGTTCTTTAGAGTAACTCATTACTCTGACTAAAGACCAACGCGACACGCCCGGGTGCCCGTGACTCCCGCCACTGAACCCTCTGATCACCCGTATGAGTGAGACGGCTCCGGAAAGTGACACGCGGGGTGGCCGGATGTGGCGACCCTCGTACGCATGGGGACCAGTGTGCTCAGCCTGCGGATAGACGGGGAGCTGCTCGAGAGGCTCCGGCACCATGCGGCCAGAAGAGGAATGAGCGTGCAGGACTATGTGGTCCGCACGCTCATCCGGGACGACTTCGACGAGCGGTTCCAGGCCGCCGTCGAGGAGACGGAGAAGTTCTACGGGGTTCCGTGACCCCGGCCGATCAGGTCGGGCGCTGAGGCTCAGGCCCGGGGCCGGTCAGGTCAGGCCCAGCGCCGGCATCAGGTAGTAGAAGCCGAAGACCGCCGCGACGACGTACATCGCCACCGGGACCTCCTTCGCGCGGCCGGCCACCAGGCGCAGCACGACGAAGGTGATGAAGCCCATGCCGATGCCGTTGGTGATCGAGTAGGTGAACGGCATCATCAGCATGGTCACGAAGGCCGGGATGCCGATCGTGTAGTCCGCCCAGTCGATCTCCTTGACGGAGTTCGAGAGGATCAGGAAGCCCACCGCGACCAGGGCCGGGGTGGCCGCCTGGGACGGGACCATCGTGGCGATCGGCGTGAGGAACAGGGCCGCGGCGAAGAGGGCGCCCGTGACGACGTTCGCGAAGCCGGTGCGCGCGCCCTCGCCGACGCCCGCCGTGGACTCCACGAACGCGGTCGTGGCCGAGGAGGAGCTGGCGCCGCCCGCCGCGACCGCGAGGCCGTCCACGAAGAGGACCTTGTTGATGCCGGGCATGTAGCCCTCGGCGTCGGTCAGCTTGGCCTCGTCGCCGACGCCCATGATCGTGCCCATGGCGTCGAAGAAGCTCGACAGCAGGACGGTGAAGACGAAGAGGGTGCCGGTCAGCACGCCGACCTTGTGGAAGCCGCCGAAGAGGCTGAACTGGCCGATCAGGCCGAAGTCGGGGGTGGCCACCGGGTTGCCCGGCCACTTCGGGACGGTCAGGCCCCACGCGGGGATCGTGGCGACCGCGTTGATGATCACCGCGAGGACGGTCATGCCGACGATGGAGATCAGGATGGCGCCCGGCACCTTGCGCACGATGAGGCCGAAGGTGAGCAGCACGCCCAGGATGAAGATCAGCACCGGCCACCCGGTGAGGTGACCGCCCACGCCGAGCTGGAGCGGGACGGTGGTCTGGGCGATGTCCGGGATGCGGGTGACGAAGCCGGAGTCGACCAGGCCGATCAGCATGATGAACAGGCCGATGCCGATGGAGATCGCCTTGCGCAGGCCGAACGGCACCGCGTTCATCACGCGCTCGCGCAGGCCCGTGGCGACCAGCAGCATGACCACGAAACCGGCCAGCACGACCATGCCCATGGCGTCCGGCCAGGACATCCGGGGCGCGAGCTGGAGCGCGACGACCGAGTTCACGCCGAGGCCGGCGGCGAGCGCGATCGGGACGTTGCCGATGACACCCATGAGGAGGGTGGCGAACGCCGCCGTCAGCGCGGTCGCGGTGACCAGCTGGCCGCCGTTCAGGTGATGCCCGTACATGTCCTTCGCGCTGCTGAGGATGATCGGGTTGAGCACGATGATGTACGCCATCGCGAAGAAGGTCGCGAAGCCGCCCCGGATCTCACGGGCGACGGAGCTGCCGCGCTCCGAGATCCTGAAGAAGCGGTCGAGGGGGCCGTAGGCGGGCTCGCCACCGGGCATTTCGGGGGCGGGGACCTTGGCGGGTGCCGAGGTGGGCATGCGGAACCTCATCACCAGCGGGGTCCCCCCGAGCCCCGTTGGAGTTTCGTACGAGCAGAAGTGGTCAAAGACAAACGGTTTCAGTATGAACGTATGAGTGCCAGATCGCTATCTGCGCGCGTAGACCGGACCGCCTCGTAAGCTGTGCCCCATGGCTAAGTGGACCCCCAAGCACGAGGCGCCGGAGCCCCTGGAGGGGCCCGTGATCGCCACCATCACCGGCGGCACGATCGTGTGGTTCGTCCTCTTCCTGGCCCAGCTGCCCTTCTACGGCTGGTTCGACGACCACGGTCACCTGTGGTGGCTGTGGACCTGCCTGGCCGGGGGCGGGCTGGGGCTCATCGGCATCTGGTACGTCCGCAAGCGCGACGCGGCGATCAAGCGGGCTGCGCGGCCGCAGCCGACGACGGCCGAATAGCGTCGTCGGCCGAATAGCGCCGTCGGCCGCTTACCGTCCGGTGGGCGGGCGGGCGGGAGCCCACGTACCGTCGAGGGCATGAGCCATATGCTCGACCCCGTCCATCCGGTCACCCTCCCCGGACCAGACTCACCGGGCCTGAGCAGTGCGCAGGTCGCGGAGCGCGTCGCGCGCGGACAGGTCAACGACGTGCCGGTGCGCAGCAGCCGCTCCCTGGGCGAGATCGTCCGCGCCAACGTCTTCACCCGGTTCAACGCGATCATCGGCGTCCTGTGGCTGATCATGCTGTTCGTGGCGCCGATCCAGGACAGCCTGTTCGGCTTCGTGATCCTCGCCAACACCGGCATCGGCATCGTGCAGGAGTGGCGGGCCAAGCAGACCCTGGACTCGCTCGCCGTGATCGGGGAGGCCCGGCCGACCGTGCGCCGGGACGGCGGATCCATCGAGGTCGCCACGAACGAGATCGTGCTGGACGACCTGATCGAGATCGGGCCAGGGGACAAGGTCGTCGTGGACGGGGTGTGCGCGGAGGCGGACGGGCTGGAGATCGACGAGTCCCTGCTCACCGGTGAGGCCGACCCGGTCGTCAAACGGCCCGGCGACCCGGTGATGTCCGGCAGCTTCGTCGTCGCCGGCGGCGGCGCGTTCCAGGCGGCCAAGGTGGGCCGCGAGGCGTACGCCGCCCAGCTCGCCGAGGAGGCCTCCCGCTTCACCCTCGTCCACTCCGAGCTGCGCACCGGCATCTCCACGATCCTCAAGTACGTGACCTGGATGATGGTCCCGGCCGCGATCGGCCTGGTCGTCACCCAGCTCGTGGTGAAGAACGACGACCTGAAGGACGCCGTCGCCCGCACGGTCGGCGGGATCGTCCCGATGGTCCCGGAAGGGCTGGTGCTGCTCACCTCCGTGGCCTTCGCGATAGGTGTCATCCGGCTGGGCCGCAAGCAGTGCCTGGTGCAGGAGCTGCCCGCCATCGAGGGACTCGCCCGCGTCGACACCGTCTGCCTGGACAAGACCGGCACCCTGACCGAGGGCGGCATGGACGTCACCGGCCTCAGAATGCTGGACGGGGCCGACGAGACGTACGTACGCAAGGTGCTCGGGGCCCTCGGCGAGTCCGACCCGCGCCCCAACGCCTCCCTCCAGGCGATCATCGACGCCTACCCGGACAGCGAGGAATGGCGCTGCGTGGAGTCGCTGCCGTTCTCCTCCGCCCGCAAGTACAGCGGCGCCGCCTTCAGCGAGGGCGACGGCGAGACCAGCACCTGGCTGCTGGGCGCCCCCGACGTGCTGCTGGGCGCCGACGATCCGGCCCTGGCCGAGACCGCGCGGCTGAACGAGCGGGGCCTGCGGGTCCTGCTGCTCGCCCGCGCCACCCACGACCTGGACGGCCCCCAGCCGGCCCGGGGCGCCCGCCCCACCGCCCTGGTCGTCCTGGAGCAGCGGCTGCGCCCCGACGCGGGCGACACCCTGCGCTACTTCGCCGAGCAGAACGTCCGCGCCAAGGTCATCTCCGGCGACAACGCGGTGTCCGTCGGCGCGGTCGCGGCCAAGCTGGGGCTGTCCGGTACGGCGGTGGACGCGCGGCACCTGCCCGCCGACCGGCGGGAGATGGCCGAGGCGCTGGACGAGGGGACCGTGTTCGGGCGGGTCACCCCGCAGCAGAAGCGGGACATGGTCGGCGCGCTGCAGTCGAGCGGGCACACGGTCGCGATGACCGGCGACGGCGTGAACGACGTGCTCGCGCTGAAGGACGCCGACATCGGCGTCTCGATGGGCTCGGGGTCGGAGGCGACCCGGGCGGTCGCGCAGATCGTGCTGCTGAACAACAGCTTCGCCACGCTGCCCTCGGTGGTCGCCGAGGGCCGCCGGGTCATCGGCAACATCACCCGGGTGGCGACCCTGTTCCTGGTCAAGACCGTGTACTCGGTGCTGCTGGCGGTGCTGGTGGTGTGCTGGCAGGTCGAGTACCCGTTCCTGCCCCGGCACCTGACCCTGCTGTCCACCCTCACCATCGGCGTACCGGCGTTCTTCCTGGCCCTGGCACCCAACAAGGAACGGGCCCGCCCCCATTTCGTACGGAGGGTCATGCGGTACTCGATCCCCGGCGGGGTGGTGGCCGGGGCGGCGACCTTCGTGACGTATCTGCTCGCCCGCCACTCCTACACGGGCTCGGACGCGCTGGCCGCCGAGACCAGTGCGGCCACCCTCACCCTGTTCCTGATCTCCATGTGGGTTCTGGCGATCATCGCCCGCCCGTACACATGGTGGCGTCTGGCCCTGGTGGCCGCGATGGGGGTGGCGTTCCTGTTCGTCCTCGTCGTGCCGGCCCTGCAGACCTTCTTCGCGCTGAGGCTGGTGGGCATGACGATGCCGTGGACGGCGGTCGCGGTGGCCCTGGTGGCGGCGGTCGCCCTGGAGTTCCTGTGGAAGTGGGTCGACCGCCGCTTTCCCGCGTAGGGGCTACCGCCCCGTGCAGGGGTTACTGCACGTCGATGTAGTCACCCGCGGAGTTGATCGCCGGGGTGGAGGGGGAGCCCGCGAAGCTGTAGCGGTAGTAGCCGTCGACGGAGGCCGTCACCGTGGTCTTCAGAGCGCCCGTGGAGGACGTCGTGATCGTCTTGACGGTGGTGTAGGTGCTGGTGCCCGCCTTGGCGAACTGGAGCTTGACGGACACGCCGCTGACGCCGTGGTACAGGTGGTCGTCCCAGTTGGCGCGGGTCAGCGAGCCGGTGACCGTGATGGTCGCGCCCTTCTTCACCGGCTCCGGAGAGGCGTTGGCGGTGAGCTTGTCGTAGCGCTGCACCAGGGTGGTGCCGAAACCGGCCTTGTCGTTGTAGCCGACCTTGCTCAGGTCCGGGTTGGACTGGTTCTGGCCGTTGAAGGCGACGGCCTCGGCGGCCACGCTCCAGGTGCCGGCCCAGGCGGACTTCAGGTCGCCGTCGGCCGGGTAGATGTCGATGGTGCCGGTGCACGTCTCGGTGGTCGCCGTGACCGTCGTGCAGCTCGCCGGGTTGTCGCCGAAGAGCTCGGGAGTCGTGTCGGCGCCGTAGGTGCCCTTGTAGAGGAAGGCGTCCGTGAAGAAGTCGCTCGCCTTGACGTTGACGTCAGCGCCGTGGGTCAGCGTGTAGGTGTACTTGGTGCTCACCTTGTTGGTGGTGCCGACCTTGATCGCCTTGGCGATCGTGAGGTTGGAGAAGCTGACGTTCAGCGTGTAGGGCGTGCCGCTGGACTCGGCCGCCTGCGCGGTCGGCAGGGCCAGGGCGGACAGGGCCAGTGCGCCGGCGACGGCGGCCACGGTGGCACGAATGCGCATGAGTTCCCCTGGAGGGAGAAAGGATCGAGGAGTCGGTCGACTCACGCTTCAGATCCGCGAGGGAAGCGGAAGGTTGTACTCCGATACCGAGTTCCGGCCATTCTTTGTCGGCCGATTACCAGCCCTTGACGTATGCAGGAGGAAACGTTCCGGCCCCGGAAGCCGGCTTGCCCCGGGACCGGATCGGCAGCGCTTACTGCACGTCGACGAAGTCGGCCGTGGAGTTGACGGCCGGGGTGGTCGTGGTGCCCGCGAAGCTGTAGCGGAAGTAGCCGTCGACCGTCGCGGTGGTCGTCGTCTTCAGGTAGCCCGTCGAGTCCGACTTGATGGTCTTCAGTGTGGTGTAGGTGCTGGAGCCCTTCTTGCAGAACTGGAGCTTCACGTACTGGCCGGTGTAGCCGTGGTACTTGTTGTCCTCCCAGTTGGCGCGGGTCAGCTTGCCGGTGACCGTGATGGTCGCGCCCTTCTTCACCGGCTCCGGAGACGCGTTCACCGTCAGCTTGGAATAGCGCTGGACGAGGGTGGTGGCAAGGTCACCCTGGCGAGCGAGAGCGGTCAGCTGCCCCGCGTCGCTGAGCTGGACCGCCACCGCGGCACCCTTCCAGGTGCCGGCGTCCGAGTTGAGCAGTTCACCCTCACCCGGGTAGATGTCGATCTTGCCCTTGCAGGCGGCGACGGTGGGCGAGGTCGGCGTGCAGGTGGCGGGGAGATCACCGAACAGGATGTTGTCCGGGAAGTTGATGTCGCCCCGGTACAGGAACGGGCCGGTGACGAAGTTCTCGGACGTGATGTCGACGTCCGCGCCGTGGGTCATCGTGTACGTGACCGTCGTGGAGACGTGGCTGGAGATGCCGACCTTGATCGCCTTGGCGATCTTGAAGTCGGAGAAGGTGGCGTTCAGCGGGGCCGGCTCGCCGACCGCGGCGGTGCCGAAGGCCTGCTTGCCGGAGGCCGGGTGCGCGACAGCCTGAAGGATCTTGACAGCGTCCGCCTTGTGGGAGGCGCCGGAGTCGGCGGCCAGAGCCGACGGGACGGCGAAGGCGGAGAGGGCCAGGGCGCCGGAGACGGCGGCCACAGTGGCACGAATGCGCATGAGTTCCCCTGGAGGGAGAGATGGACCGAAGTCCAAGTGATCGGTTGAGTCCGTAGCCCGGACTCAACCGATCAGACCCGTGAGCAACGTGGGGGGTTGTACGAGTGATCCGGTGAAGATCCAGCCGGATGCCCGGAACAGTGAGGTCAGCCGGTCGAACGAGGTCAGTCGAACCAGCGGTCCCGTGCCAGCTCCTCCGTGCGCGAGGGGTCCTCCAGCAGGGCCGCCACCTCGAAGCGGCGCGGCCACTGACCGGCCGCCCACGCGAGGCCCGCGGCGACCCCCTCCAGCGTGGCCGCGTGCAGCACGCCGTCGTCGGTCAGCCGCCAGTCGATCTCGACGCCGTCCACGACCAGCTCCTCGTGCTCGACATACGTGTCGGGCGTCAGCGGTCCGAGCAGCACCCGCACCGACTCCGGCACGTCGTGCTCGGCCCCCTCCGAGTGCACCTCGCCGGTGACGGACTCGCTCAGCCGCCGCACCTGGAACAGCTCGGCCAGCTCGGCGGCCCGGGACGGACGCACCGGCAGCAGCGGGACCCCGGAGGTGAACGGCAGCAGGTCGGGCGAGTCGACGACCACGGCGTCGGCGGCGTCCACCACCTCCACCCGCCCGTCCACCACGGCCCGCACCTCGTCCGGCAGGGTCACCTGCTCCGGGTCCAGCTCGGCCAACGCACCGTACAGCCCGTGCAGTTGAGCAGCGGTGACACTCCGCTCCGGGTCGGCGAGGCGGTCCAGCAGCTCGGCGGCGCCGCCCGGCTCGTCCAGCAGGGCCACCACCGACGTCCGCACCCCGAGGGCGCGCAGCACCTGCTCGTCCTCGAACCCGGTGGCGTCGGCCTCGTCGTACAGGCCCCGCAGCAGCGGGTCGCCGCCGGCCGCGAGCAGGCCCGCCGGGCGGCGGCCGTCGAGCACCGGGTGCCCGCGCAGCCACCAGGCGGTGTACGGCCGTACGACCTCGTGCGTGCCGTCGGGCAGCAGGACGCGCACCGGCTGGGTGAGGGCGTCGCGCAGCGGCGGCCGGGCGAGCAGGGCGAGCGCCTCGGGCCAGTGGTCGTCGTCCACGAGGTCCAGGTCGCGCACGGCGACCAGCTCGGTGGCGACCGGGGGGACGGGGCTGTCGGGGAAGCGGTCGAGGATGTCCTCGCACCACACGTCGACCGCGTCGAGCAGCCCGGCGTCGTCGGGCTCCGCGAAGTCGCCCTCCCGGGGCTCCAGTTCGTCCGGGTCGAGGACGACGTCGGTGGCGCGGACCAGCGCGAAGTTCGCCAGCACGCCGCAGGCGGTCAGCGGCTGCTCGCCCCACTTGCGCGCCAGCTCCGCGTCCACGGCGGCGAGTTCGTCCTCGCGGATCACCCGGGCGAAGTCACTGCCGGGGAGGACCAGCTCGCCCGCCGGGGCGAGTTCGCCGTCCTCGTCGGGCAGCGCCAGCGCGCCCAGCCACGGCTCGTCACCGGGTTCGAGACCCGCGTCACGGACGAGGGTGAGCACGGTGTCGGCCAGCTCCTCGGCGTCCGGGGCGTCCTCCTCCCACAGCGCCCCGCCCTCGTCCTCCAGCGAGGCGGCGACGGCGGCCCGCACCTGCGGGGTGGTCAGCACCGCGCGCGGGGTCGCGGGCAGCGCGCCCAGCTTCTCCAGCAGCGGGTGCGCGGCGTCCTCATGGGCGACCTTCAGCCCCAGCCGGCCCAGGATGTCCGGGTCGATGAGGGCGGCGTCCGGGGTGGGCAGCAGCACCTGACGGGGCCCGATCGTCGTCCGCCCGTCCGCGAGCGGCACCGCGAGCCCCGAGAGCCGGTCCGGGTCGACCCCGGCGAGGCTGTCGTACAGCCGCCACCACCAGTCCGGGTCCTTCTCCAGTCCGGCGAGCCGGTCGATGGCGTCCGCGAGCGGGAGCCGGGCGACACCCAGCGTCCGCAGCTCGGCGCGGCGTTCCAGACCGGCCGGCAGCAGAGTGGGCAGCACCTCGGCGAGCACCCGTACGGTCCCCGCCCCCGCGCCCTCCACGACCTCGGCGTCCCGGGGCCGCAGGGCCTGCGGCAGCTCGTCCGCTCCGTCGCCCTGCGGCTGGACGGCCGGGGGCAGGAACGCGGTGCGCGGCAGCCGCTCCAGGATCGCCTGCCGCAGCGCGCCGTCCAGCTCGCCCTTGCCGAGCGGCCCGGGTACGAGGTCGATGGCGCCCTCGGTCACCGGGCGCCAGTCGGCGAGCAGTTCGGCGTAGGCGTCCGCCGCGCGCTCCACCAGGAAGTCGGTGAGCGGGCCGGGGGCCGCGTGCCGGCGGGTGGTGTCCAGCGGGAACGAGGCGATGAGCAGCGCGGGCACACCGAGCGGCTCGTCGCTGGGGGTCGGGGCGTGCACGACGGGACTGGTACGCGGCCGGACGGGCCGCCCGCTCTCGTCGGCCGGCACGGCCCAGGTCACCGACCAGTGCGGACGCAGCCGCTCCTCCACCGGGCGGTCGGCGAGCAGGTCCGGGGTGAGCGGCCCGTGCGCGGAGGCGGTGCGCCAGCGGGTCGTCCCCTCCCGCGAGTCCTCCACGACGGTGACGGCGCCCTCGGTACGGCGGCGCAGGGTGCGGAGGGCTCCGCCGCCGGCCTCGACCACCACTTCCTCCAGCCCCGGCAGGGCGAGGAGCAGGGCGTCGTCGACGGCGTCGAGGAGCCGCTCGGCGAGATCGGCGGCGGCGCTGTCGCGCAGCGGCAGGATGACGGCGGTGTCGTACGGGTCCGGCGCGGTGCCCTCGGCGGCGAAGGGCAGCCGGAGCAGCGGCACGTGCCCGTCCCGCCGGCGGATCTCGTCCCCCAGCCCGGGGCTGTGCCGGGCGGTCTCCGCGGCCAGCTCGCGCGCCTCGGCCAGCGACCAGCGGACCCCGCCGTGCCGGCCGACGATCGCGGGCTCGTCGGTGACGGCGAGTACGGCCGCGAAGCCGACGCCGAACCGGCCGACGGCGCCGTGCGTGTCCTGTTCGCCGCGCTTGGCGGAGGCCCGCAGCGTGGACAGCGACTCGACACCGGTCGCGTCGAGGGGAGCGCCGGTGTTCGCGGCGACGAGCACGCCGTCGCGCAGGGTGAGCCGCAGCCGCCCCGGCGTCCCCGCCCGCGCGGCGGCGTCGGCGGCGTTCTGCGCCAGCTCGACGACGAGCCGGTCCCGGTACCCGCCGAGGACGAGATCCTCCTCGGCGTTGGCGTCCTCCCGGAACCGGGCAGGGCTGGTCGCCCAGGCGTCGAGGACACCGCGCCGCAGACGGGCCGTCCCGAACGGGTCGGCCCCCTCGGCCGCCGGCCGCACGTACTTGCTCACGTTCACTCTCCTCGTTGGGGCTGAGGAGAAGGTACCGCTCCGTGGTGACACGACCGTGGGGTCAGCCCTCGGAGGCGCACGGGACGAAGGCCGCCCAGGGGGTGCCTGCGACAGCGGACGGAGCCGGATGGGCCGCCGCGCTACGAGTGACCCGGCTCCGCCGTCCCTACGAGCACGACGAGCGCTACGAGTGACCCAGCTCCGCCGTCTCCTCGTCGCCCGCCTCCGGGACCGAGCCGGAGTCGCGGGCGGGGCGGAGGGGGAAGGGGTCGACGCGGGTCTCGTCGATGACCGGTGCGGCCGGCTGGGGCGGCTTGGGCATGACGGCCGCCTCGGAGTGGGCGCCGCAGCCGTAGGCCAGGGAGACCACGCGGCCGTCGGCCGGGGAGAACTCGTTCGCGCAGACACCGAAGGCCTGGCCGAGGGAGCCGCCGATGGGAGCGAGGAAACCGCAGGTCGAACAGGAGGCGGGGGCCGCCTGGGCCATCTGCGTCTTGGGCCCGAAGGCCTCCTCCCAGCGGTCGGCCGCCACGTGCAGGCCGTAGCGGGACAGGACGCGGGCGCGGCGCATGCCCAGTTCCTCGGCCACCGCCGCGATCGAGCCCCGGGCCGGGGCGGTCGGCTGCACGGCGGGCGCGCCGGGGGTGACGTCGGCGTCCTCCGCCTCCACCAGTTCGGCCATCTCGTGGGAGACGACGGAGTTCGGCAGCGGCTCCTCCTCGCCCGAGTAGCCGGGCTCCAGGCGCAGGTCCTCCTGGTCGGTGGGGAGCAGGTCGCCGGGGCCGAGGTCGCCGGGGCGCAGCCGCTCGCTCCACGGCACCCATTCGGGGGCGAGGAGGGCGTCGGGGCCGGGGAGGAGGACCACCTCGTCCAGGGTCACGATCTTCGCGCGGGAGGCGCGGGCCACGGTCGCCGCCCAGCGCCAGCCGCGGTAGCCCGCCTCCTTGCACTCGAAGAAGTGCGTGACAACACGGTCGCCCTCGGAGACCAGGCCGACGTGCTCGCCGACCACTCCGGGCGCGGCGACCTCCTCGGCGGCGGCGCGGGCGAGGTCGATGGCCTCGGCGCACAGACGGTCGGGGGTGCGGCTTCGCGTTGTCGCTGCGCTCACAGGTATCGCTTCTCTCCTACGCCGTCTACGAGTGCGGATGCCTCCGGCGGTGAAGCGGTTCTGCGGACGGAGCGGACCTGTGGGCCGCATCGACGTCCGCGTCCGATCGCGCTCGGGCGCACCTCTGCCATCCATTCTGCTTTATGGCTGAGATACGCACGCTACCCCGTTGGCGGTGGTGGGGGACAGTCCGGCGCTTCTTCCCACCCGCTCACCGGTCCCGGCCGGGCGCGGCGCGGGGCCGATGCGGCTCGTTCCGCGGGTCGCGGACCCCGGTGCCGTCCCGACTCGCTTGGGCGCAAACCGCACCATAGGCCGGGTCCTCGGGGCACTATGAACGACGTGACAGCCGCGGACAGGGACAGCGGTGGAGGCGGGTCGGGCCGCGTCGGCGGTGCCGTCCGCTCGGTCGGGCGTGCCCTGCACTTCCCGGTGACCGGCACGGCGCGCGGGATCCGGAAGGCGACGCACGCGCACGGCGCGGGCGAGTCGGGGCTGGGCAAGCTGATCGAGCTGCACGCGGTGAACGGCGCCGGCGATGTCATGATCACCATCGCCCTGGCGTCCACCGTCTTCTTCTCGGTGCCCACCGACGAGGCCCGGGGCCGGGTCGCGCTCTATCTGGCCATCACGATGGCACCCTTCACCGTCCTCGCCCCCGTCATCGGCCCTCTTCTCGACCGGCTGCCGCACGGCCGCCGCGCCGCCATGGCCGGCGCCATGCTGGCCCGGGCGCTGCTCGCGCTGGTCATCTCGGGGGCCGTCGTGAGCGGGAGTCTGGAGCTGTATCCGGCCGCTCTGGGGGTGCTGGTCGCGTCCAAGGCGTACGGGGTGGTGCGCAGCGCGGTCGTGCCGCGGCTGCTGCCGCCCGCCTTCTCGCTGGTGAAGGCCAACTCCCGGGTCACCCTCGCCGGGCTGCTGGCCACGGGGGTCGCCGCGCCGATCGGGGCGGGGCTGCACGCCATCGGGGATCCCTGGCCGCTGTACGGCGCCTTCGTGATCTTCGTCGCCGGGACCTTCCTGTCGTTCTCGCTGCCGCCGAAGGTGGACTCCGCCAAGGGCGAGGACGTGGCCCTGCTCGCCGCCGACGAGCAGCATCTGCACGGGCCGCACCGCAAGCAGACGATCAAACGGCGGCCGGGGCTGCGGACGGTCGGGCCCGCCGTGACCCACGCCCTCGGCGCCAACGCCGCCCTGCGCTGCCTGTCCGGCTTCCTGATCTTCTTCCTCGCCTTCCTGCTGCGCGAGCACCCGCTGACCGGGGAGAGCGCGGCGGTGTCCCTGGGGATAGTGGGGGTCGCGGCGGGGACCGGGAACGCGCTCGGCACGGCCGTGGGCGCCTGGCTGAAGTCGAAGGCGCCGGAGATCATCATCGTGTCCGTCGTCGCCGTGGTGCTCGGTACGGCGATCGTGGCCGCCTTGTTCTTCGGGGCCCTCCTGGTGGCCTGCCTGGCCGCGGTCGCCGGGTTCGCGCAGGCGCTGGCCAAGCTGTCCCTGGACGCGCTGATCCAGCGGGACGTGCCGGAACTGGTGCGCACCTCGGCGTTCGCGCGGTCCGAGACGCTGCTGCAGGTGGCATGGGTGTTCGGCGGCGCGATCGGCATCGTGATGCCGCTCAACGGCGCCCTCGGGCTCACGGTCGCCGCCCTCATCGTGGCCGCCGGCTGGCTGGCCACGCTGCGCGGGCTGCTCGCCTCCGCCCGGCACGGCGGCAGGCCACGGGCGCGAGTGGCGTAACGAACCGGGCACGCCGCACCCCACATGGGCGGACGCCTCCGGGCGCCCGATAGCCTTCGGCCATGACCTCGCTGCAATCCGCCTCGCGACGCCGCCGCGCCGTCGCCGTCGCCGGCGCCGTTTCCGCCGGACTGCTCCTCCTGTCGGCCTGTGAGAAGCCGACGCCCGTCTCGACGGTCACCGTCGGGGATAGCTCGGTCAACTCCGAGGCCCTCTGCTACAACGACGGCAAGGCCCTGGACGCCGCGTCGCTCGCGAAGTGCGTCAAGAACACCGGCGACATCAAGTCGATCACGGTGGACCAGGACGAGACGGTCCGCTTCGGCGTCGACCCGAAGATCGCCGACGAGGGCTGGATCCTCCTGGTCAACGGCCGCCAGTTCACCGACGTCAGCAAGAAGACCTACCGCACGATCCCCGGCAGCGCCTTCTTCAACGCCCAGTACGGCACCCAGGGCGCCTCCAACACCGTCTCCGTCCAGATGGGTGAGAAGGTCGAGGTGCCCAAGGGCCTGTGGACCTTCAAACTCAAGAAGGCCTCCTGACCACGGCTTCCGCCCGCATGAACATCCTCGTGGCCACCGCGGTCCCGGCCGAACGGGACGCGGTGGCACGGGCGTTCCCGGGACCGGCCGAGGAGATACGGCTGCCGGGCACGTCCGTGCTCCGGACGGCCGCCGGGTGCACGGGGTGTGCCGGGTACGACCTCCTGGCCGCCGGCGTGGGTCCCGCCCTGGCCGCCGCCTCCACCGCCGCCGCGCTCACCGCGGCCGCCCTCGCCGGCACCCCCTACGACCTCGTCGTCTCCGCCGGTATCGGCGGTGGCTTCCAGCCCGACGCGCCGCTCGGCTCGCTCGTGGTCGCCGACGCGATCACCGTGGCCGATCTGGGCGCCGAGACCGCCGACGGCTTCCTCCCGGTCACCGACCTCGGCTTCGGGACCGTCACCCATATGCCGCCGAATTCACTCGTACGAGGGGTGTCCGAGGCCATCGGCGCGCGTCCCGGCACGATCCTCACCGTCTCCACCGTCACCGGCACCGCCGCCCGCGCCGCCGCACTGCGCACCCGCCACCCGAAGGCTCTCGCCGAGGGCATGGAGGGGTTCGGGGTCGCCGAGGCGGCCGCCGCGCACGGCGTGCCCGGGCTGGAGATCCGCGCGGTGTCCAACCCGGTCGGCCCGCGCGACCGCGCCGCCTGGCGCATCGGCGACGCCCTCGCCGCCCTCACCGAGGGCTTCGGGAAGCTCGCGCCCGCATTGGAGAGTTGGAACCCGTATGACGACCAGTGACCAGCACCTGCGGAAGCCCTCGCAGAAGTCCCCGCACAAGCCTCTGCAGATCGCCTACTCCCCCTGCCCCAACGACACCTTCGTCTTCGACGCCCTCGCCCACGGCCGCGTCCCCGGCGCCCCCGGGCTGGACGTGACCTTCGCCGACATCGACGTCACCAACGGCATGGCCGAGCGCGGCGAGTTCGACGTGCTGAAGGTGTCGTACGCCGTCCTGCCGTACGTGCTGGACGAGTACGCGCTGCTGCCCTGCGGCGGTGCGCTGGGCCGGGGCTGCGGGCCGCTGGTGCTGACCCGCGACCCGGACGTCGATCTGACGGGCCGTACGGTCGCCGTGCCGAGCGAGAAGTCGACCGCGTACCTGCTGTTCCGCCTGTGGGCCGCCGACACGCTGCCCGCCGGGGTCGGCGAGATCGTCGTCCTGCCGTTCCACGAGATCATGCCGGCCGTGCGGGACGGCAAGGTGGACGCGGGACTCGTCATCCACGAGGCGCGCTTCACGTACCAGAACTACGGGCTGCACAAGCTCGCCGACATGGGCGAGCACTGGGAGAGCACGACCGGGCTGCCGATCCCGCTCGGCGCGATCATCGCCAAGCGCTCGCTGGGCGCGGAGGCGCTGACCCGGCTCGCCGAGGCCATCCACACGTCGGTGCACGCCGCCTGGGACGACCCCGAGGCCTCCCGCCCCTACGTCATGGAACACGCCCAGGAGATGGACCCGGCCGTCGCCGACCAGCACATCGGCCTGTACGTCAACGAGTTCACGTCCGACCTCGGCGAGGACGGCTACGCGGCGATCCGCGGGCTGCTCACGCGTGCGGCGGCCGAGGGACTGGTGCCGCCCCTCGGCCCGCGCGTGCTGGATTTCCCCTGACGGTCTCCCCTGTCGGGTCCCTACACGTCCAGCTGGTCGGCGACCGCGCGGAGCAGGCCGGCGATCTTCTTTCCGGCGGCCTTCTCGGGGTAACGGCCCCGCTCCAGCTGCGGCGTGATGTTCTCGAGGAGGGTGGTCAGGTCCTGCACGATCGAGGCCAGCTCGTCCGGCTTCTTGCGCTGCGCGGCAGCCACCGAGGGCGTCGGATCGAGCACCGTCACCGAGAGCGCCTGGTCGCCGCGCTGACCGGCGACGACGCCGAACTCCACGCGCTGTCCCGGCTTGAGCGCATCGACTCCGGCAGGGAGAACCGAGGAATGGACGAAGACGTCACCGCCGTCGTCGCGGGAGAGAAAGCCGAAGCCCTTCTCGCTGTTGAACCACTTGACCTTGCCGGTAGGCACGTCTGTCCTCGTCCTCGTACTCGTCGGGAAAACTACTTCGGAAACGGCTCTTGATAGCACTAGAGCGGGTCGACCATGACCCGCCGCTACCAAGGCTAATGGTCTTCGGGCGGGTGACAAGACGTCCCCCGGTTGTTCTCTCGCGCAGGGAACTACCCTGGTCCGGTGCGTGACAAAACCCAAACGAATTCCGCCGGGCCCGGTGACGGACTGATCCGCGCCGGTGCCGTCGTCTTCTTCATCGGAGCCGTGGCCACCCTCGTCACGGTGACCCCGCTGTTCCTCGGAGCGAAGCCTTTTCCGACGTACATGTTCGGACTGAGCATGCTCATGGCCGTCGGCTTCCTCATCGCCGGCGCCGGTGTGCTGCGGTCGGTCGCGGCCGGCCGGCGTCAGGCGCGGGGCGCCGCCCGGTAGCCCGCCAGCCAGGCCGGGAAGGCGGAGAGGTCGTCGAGCACGACGTCCGCACCGGCGGCCCGCAGCGCGTCGCCGTCGCACGGCCCCGTGGCCACGGCGACCGACAGCGCGCCCGCGATGCGCGCCCCGCGCACGTCGCCGACGTGGTCACCGACGTACACGCCCGCGCCGTGCTCGCGCAGCGCCGCCGCCTTCTGCTCGGCCCACAGGTCGCCCACGACCACGTCGGGCTCGATGCCGAGGTGGTCCAGGTGCAGCTTGGCGTTGGGCTCGTACTTCGCCGTGACCACCATCGTGCGGCCGCCGGCCTCCCGTACGGCGCGTATCGCCTCCCGCGCGCCCTCCATGGCGGGCGTGGCGGCGACGGCGATCGACGGGTACATCTCCCGGTACAGGTCCGCCACCGCGGCGACCTCGTCCTCCGGGAACCAGTTGACCAGCTCCTCCGCGAGCGGCGGCCCCAGCCGGGTCACCGCCAGATCGGCGTCGATGTACGTCCCCGTCCGCTCCGCCAGCGCCAGGTAACAGGCTCTGATGCCCGGGCGGGAGTCGATGAGGGTCATGTCCAGATCGAAGCCGACGGTGAGGGTCATGGGGGGCATTCTCCCTCCGGGCATCCGACGCGGGCCCGGCGGGGGCGCCGTGGGGGTGCGAGCCGGTTCGTCGCCCCTGGGGGGTTGCAGCTAACGCTGTCTTTGTGAGCGCCAGAGGAGGAACAGGGCCGATGCCACTGCCGCGCCCCGGACCACCCAGGGCCACGTCTCCGTTACGGCGTCGTTCATGTGGCCCTCGGCGATCGGCGCCCCCCAACGGTTGGTGTCGCGGCCCCAGAGCCAGAGGAGGCCGGACGCGACCGACAGGCCGGGGATGATCATGACGGCCCACTTGGTCTCGGCCGGGCTCAGGCGGCGCGAGCCGTAGGCGATCAGCCAGCCGAGGATCAGCGCGAACCAGTTGCCGAGGACGGCGCCGACGACCAGCGCGGCGGCGGCCAGCAGCAGGAGGGGGTTGGACCAGCCGGCGGCGGGGCGGGGAAACAGCCGGCGCGCGCGGCGCGACGCCGGATCCTGGTCCGGGGCCGCGGGCTTTTCCTGCGCGGGCTCCGGTTCCGTTCCCTTTGCCTTGTCGGCTCCCTTGTCGGCCGCCTCCTCCGTCTCCTTCGGGGGACGTTTGAGCAGCTCGGGGATCTCCACGCCGCCGACGAACCCCGGTACGGCGTCACCGCCCGCCGAACCGAACGAGCTGCCCTCCACCCGCCACCAGTCGGGCTCGGTCACGCTGTCACCGAGTTCGTGCGCGGGGGCGAGGTGGGGCGGGGAGGGCCCGTCGCTCGGGGCGGGCAGCGCGGGCTCGGCGGGGCGGGGCCGGGGCACGACCCTGCGCAGCCCCTTGCGCTTCTCCCCGGGCTCCGGCCCGGACCCACGCTTCGGCTCGCGCTCGCGCGGCGCGGGCTGGGCGGGCACGGACGCGGACGGCGGCTGTGTCGCCCTCGCGGCGCCGGTGGTACCGGTGACGCCCGTGGTGCCGCCCGCGGCCGCGACCACCTCGTCCGGGGTGCCCAGCCGGTCGAGGATGCGGCGGACGGCGGCCGGGCTGTCCACGGTCACCTTGGCCCGGTGCCGGTCGATCTCGTTCCGCAGCTCCGACACCAGCCGCATCCGCGTGGCCGACGGCAACTGCCGCTGCTGAGCGATGTCCCCGACACGGCTCAGATACTCGTAGACGACCTGGTCGCTTTCGATCCCCAACGGAACCCCTCCGGGGCGACGGCGGCACAACCCCGTGAGGAAGGTAGCGCAGTCCGGGGCCGGCGAGCCCGCGCGGCGTGAGCGAAGCGGGCGCGGGCGCAGCCCTCGCGGACGGCAACCGCTAACGTGAGTCAGATGAGCACCGAGGAGAAGCCGGCGGCCCCCCGGTCCCTCGCGGAGGCACTCCGCGCGAGGGACGACGCCTCGCTGGCCGCGCTCCTGCGCAGCCGACCCGATCTCATCACTCCCGTCCCCACCGACCTCACCCAGCTGGCCACCCGGGCCGGCACCCGCGCCTCGGTCCTGCGCGCGCTGGAACGGCTGGACCGGTTCGCCCTGCAGACGGCCGAGGCCCTGGCCGTGGCCCCGGACCCGGCGTCGTACGACACCCTGCTCGGCCTGCTCGCGGGGGACGCCCGGGACGAGACCGTCGTCGCCGCGCTGCCCCGCGCGGTCGCCACCCTGCGCGAGCAGGCCCTGGTGTGGGGCGGGGACGACCGGCTGCGGCTGGTGCGCACCGCGCGCGAGCTGCTCGCGCCGTCCGCGCAGCACCCCTCCCCGACCGGTCTGGGACCGAGCGTGCAGGAGACCACCTCGGGCATGTCCCCGGGACGGATGCAGGAGATCGTCACCGCCGCCGGGCTGCCCTCGACGCACGACTCGGTCTCTGCGGTTGCCGCGCTCACCGAGCTGTTCACCGACCGGAAGCGGATGGCGGCGCTGCTCGCCGAGGCCCCGGAGGCCTCCCGGGAGGTGCTGTCCCGGCTGATGTGGGGCCCGCCATACGGGCAGGTCACCGCGGATCCGGCAGCCCATCTGCGCTGGCTGCTGGACCGCGGGCTGCTGCTGCCGACCGCTCCGGGCACGGTCGTCCTGCCCCGGGAGGTCGCCCTGCACCTGCGCGAGGGCCGCGCGCACCGAACACCCGAGCCGCTGCCGCCCCCCGTGGAGCCGGCCACGGCGCACGGCGCCCGGATGGTGGACGCGACGGCGGCCGGGCAGGCCTACACCGCCCTCGCCACCGTCGAGGAGCTGCTCAAGGACTGGCACGAGGGAGGCCCGGCGGTGCTGCGGGCCGGCGGGCTCAGCGTGCGGGACCTGAAGCGGACCGCCGTCGCCCTCGACGTGACCGAGCCGGTCGCCGCGTTCTGGGTCGAGCTGGCCTACGCCGCCGGTCTGCTCGCCTCCGACGGCGAGGCCGACGAACGCTACGCGGCCACCCCCGCCTACGACGAGTGGCTGGAGCTGCCGCCCGCCGAACGCTGGGCCCGCCTCGCCGAGGCCTGGCTGACGGCCACCCGCACCCCGGGGCTGGTCGGCGGCCGGGACGTGAAGGACCGGACGCTGTCCGCGCTGGGCCCGGGTCTCGACCGGTCGGCCGCCCCCGAGGTACGGCACCGGGTGCTGACCCTGCTGGCCGGGCTCCCGGCGGGCGCGGCGCCGACGGCCGACTCGGTGCTGGCCCGGCTGCGCTGGGAGCGTCCGCTGCGCGGTCCCCGGCCCGAGGGCGAGGAGGATCTGCGCACGCGCCTCGCCCGCTGGACCCTGTCGGAGGCGGAGCTGCTGGGTGTCACCGGCCGCGGGGCGCTGTCCGCGCACGGCAGGGCACTGCTCGGCGTCCCCGCGCCCGCCGCACCGGCCGGCACCGGCGCCCCGGAGCCCTCCGGCCCCGGCGACAAGCTGCCCGTCCACCATCACCACCACCCGGCCGCCCCCGTCGAACCCCTGTCCACCGCCGAGCAGACCGTCGCCACCGCCGCCGCGGCCCGGCTGCTGGCACCGCTGCTGCCCGAGCCCCTGGACCACGTCCTCCTCCAGGCCGACCTGACGGCGGTCGCCCCCGGCCCGCTGCGGCGGCCGCTCGCCGACATGCTCGGGGTGCTCGCGGACGTCGAGTCCAAGGGCGGCGCCACCGTGTACCGGTTCACCCCGGGCTCCGTCCGCCGCGCCCTGGACGCCGGCCGGACCGCCGCCGACCTGCACGCCTTCCTCACCGCCCACTCCCGCACCCCCGTCCCGCAGCCGCTGGCCTATCTGATCGACGACGTGGCCCGTAAGCACGGCCATCTCCGGGTGGGCGCCGCCTCGGCCTACGTCCGCTGCGACGACGACGCCCTGCTCAACGAGATCCTCGCCGACAAGCGCGCCGCCGCCCTGCGCCTGCGCCGCCTCGCCCCGACGGTGCTGGCCGCCCAGTCCGACCCGGGCACCCTGCTGGAGGGCCTGCGCGCGATGGGCTACGCGCCCGCCGCCGAGTCCGCCGAGGGCGACGTCCTGATCAGCCGCGCCGACGCCCACCGCACCCCGCCGCGCACCGCCCCCGAGCCGGTACCGGAAGGCCCGCCGCCGCCCGACGCCACGCTCCTCGCGGCCGCGATCCGCGCGATCCGGGCCGGCGACCTGGCCGCCACCACCCCGCGCAAGTCCGCCGGCACCCCGCTGACCGGCGGCGAACTGCCCCGCACCAGCTCCGCCGAGACCCTGGCCACCGTGCAGGCCGCCGTCCTGACCGGCGAGTCCCTGTGGATCGGCTACGTCAACGCGGAGGGCGCCGCCAGCCAGCGCGTCATCGCCCCGATCCGCGTCGAGGGCGGCTTCGTGACGGCGTACGACCACACCGCCGACGAGGTGCGCACCTACCCGCTGCACCGGATCACGGGAGTCGCCGAACTGGCGGAGGACTGACCGGCCAGGACCGACTCCGGCAGGGGGTGCTCCCCGGGGCCCGCGGTTGCGGCGCCCCACCGTGATCGTCCGCCGGTAGGGCACACTGGATGTTTGGCCGTGCGGAAGGGAAGTGCCTAGGTGAACGGACCGCTGATCGTCCAGTCCGACAAGACCCTGCTGCTCGAAGTCGACCACGAGCGGGCGGACGACTGTCGTCGGGCCATCGCGCCCTTCGCCGAACTGGAGCGGGCGCCCGAGCACATCCACACCTACCGGGTCACCCCGCTCGGGCTGTGGAACGCGCGGGCGGCGGGACACGACGCCGAGCAGGTCGTCGACGCGCTGGTGCAGTACAGCCGCTACCCGGTGCCGCACGCGCTGCTGGTCGACATCGCCGACACTATGGACCGCTACGGGCGGCTGACCCTCAGCAAGCACCCCGCGCACGGACTCGTCCTCACCACCACCGACCGGCCGGTGCTGGAGGAGGTCCTGAAGTCCAAGCGGATCGCCCCGCTGGTCGGGGCGCGCATCGACCAGGACACCGTGGTCGTGCACCCGTCCGAGCGCGGGCAGATCAAGCAGGTCCTGCTGAAGCTGGGCTGGCCCGCCGAGGACCTCGCCGGGTACGTGGACGGCGAGGCGCACCCGATCGAGCTGCTCGAGGACGGCTGGGCGCTGCGCCCGTACCAGAAGCAGGCCGTGGAGAACTTCTGGCACGGCGGCAGCGGTGTCGTGGTCCTGCCGTGCGGGGCCGGCAAGACGCTGGTCGGCGCCGGATCGATGGCGCAGGCCAAGTCCACCACCCTGATCCTCGTCACCAACACCGTCTCCGCCCGGCAGTGGAAGCACGAGCTGGTGAAGCGGACCTCGCTGACCGAGGACGAGATCGGCGAGTACAGCGGCACGAGGAAGGAGATCCGCCCGGTCACGATCGCCACCTACCAGGTGCTGACGACCAAGCGGAAGGGTGTCTACCCCCACCTCGAACTCTTCGACTCCCGGGACTGGGGCCTGATCCTCTACGACGAGGTGCACCTGCTGCCGGCCCCCGTCTTCAAGTTCACCGCGGACCTCCAGGCGCGGCGGCGGCTGGGGCTGACCGCGACCCTGGTGCGCGAGGACGGCCGCGAGTCGGACGTGTTCTCCCTCATCGGGCCCAAGCGGTTCGACGCGCCCTGGAAGGAGATCGAGGCGCAGGGGTACATCGCGCCCGCCGACTGCGTCGAGGTCCGGGTCAACCTCACGGACTCCGAGCGGCTGGCGTACGCCACCGCCGAGACCGAGGAGAAGTACCGCTTCTGTGCGACCACCGACACCAAGCGGAAGGTCACGGAGGCGATCGTCCGCCGGTTCGCCGGGCAGCAGATCCTCGTCATCGGCCAGTACATCGACCAGCTCGACGAGCTGGGCGAGCATCTGAACGCCCCCGTCATCAAGGGCGAGACGACCAACGCCCAGCGCGAGAAGCTCTTCGACGCGTTCCGCGAGGGCGAGATCAGCGTGCTGGTCGTCTCGAAGGTCGCCAACTTCTCCATCGACCTGCCCGAGGCCACGGTCGCCATCCAGGTGTCCGGCACCTTCGGCTCCCGCCAGGAGGAGGCTCAGCGCCTCGGCCGCGTGCTGCGCCCCAAGGCCGACGGCCACCAGGCCCACTTCTACTCGGTCGTCGCCCGCGACACCATCGACCAGGACTTCGCCGCACACCGCCAGCGCTTCCTGGCCGAGCAGGGGTACGCCTACCGAATCGTGGACGCGGACGAGATCCTCGCCGGGAACTGAGCGGTCCTCTCCCCGAAGAGAGCCGCCCCCAGCAGGGCCAGGCCCAGCACCGGGTACGGCGCCGCCAGGGGCTGCTCCCACCAGGGCAGATGCAGGTCCCGGTCGCCCTCGTGCGGGACCAGCCACAGGGTGCGGGCGGTGAAGAGCACCGCCGTCAGGGCCGCGAGGCGGACGCGGCCCTCGGCCAGCAGCACCGCGAGGAGCGGCACGCACCACACCCAGTGGTGGGACCAGCTGATCGGGGAGATCAGCAGGGCGGTGAGGGCGGTCAGGAGGACGCCGTACCGCTCCTGCCGCGCGCCCGCGCGGACCGCCAGGCACAGGCCCGCCGCACCCACGGCCGCCGCCGACACCGCCCAGGGGAGACCCGGCGACGGGTCGTGCAGCGCACGGGCGATCATGCCCTGGAGGGACTGGTTGTCCACGATCCATGCCTTGCCCACCCTTCCGGTGTCGTAGAGGCGTCTGGTCCAGAACTCGGCACTGGCGTGGGGCAGCAGCGCGGCGCCGAGCAGGACCGTGCCGATGAAGGCCGCCGTCGCCGTGGCCGCCTCTCTTCTGCGTCCGCGCAGGAAGAGGTAGGCGATGAAGATCGCCGGCGTGAGCTTGATCCCCGTGGCCAGGCCGAGGGCCAGACCCGTGGCGCTGGTCCGGGTGCCCGTCCGGGTGTCGGCGCGGGGAGGCCGGGTCAGGTCCCAGAGGACCAGGCAGGTGACGGCGAGGTTGATCTGGCCGAACAGGAGCGTCTGGAAGACCGGTTCGAGCCAGAGGGCGAGGGCGGTGGCTGTGCAGAGGAGGGGCAGGGAGAGGGCCGGCGGCCGGGGCGGGGCGGGGCGGGAGGCCAGGCGGGCCGAGAGGGCGACGAGGCCGGTGAGCAGGAGCGCGTTGCCCGCGAGGAACGCCGCCTTCAGGGCCGGGACCGGGATCCAGGTCGTGGGGACGAACAGGACCGCCGCGAAGGGCGGGTAGGTCGCCGGCAGCCGCCACTCGGTGACCGTGAAGCCGTACAGGTCGCCGCCGCGGGACACGGCGGCGCCTTCGGCCCGGTAGACCAGCAGGTCGGCCATCGGGGCCCGGTGCAGGACGCACAGGGCGGTGAAGGAGCAGAGGGAGACCGCAAGGAAGAGTAAGGACACCACCGTCCGCTTCGGCACGGAGATGACCCTATGCGGTTACTTGCGACGTATGCCCGCCTCCTCGCCGTACTCGCCGAGGATCACGACGCGGAACGCGGCCTCCGCGAAGACCTTGATCGCGCGCAGGGCGTTGCCCAGCGGGTAGTGGTGGGGGCCGTCCACGGCCGTGGCGCCGGCGGGTGGCCGGGCATGGGCTGGAGAGATGGTTGCTGCGCTCATGTCTCCATGGTGGAACTTCGGGCACGCATCCGGCATCGGTCTCCAGAGCCAATCCCGGAGGCCCTCGCGTAGACCCCCGGGTGGACCCCGACCCCTACGCCGGACGGGCCGTGTCCCCTAGGGGAAGGGACGGGGCCGGAAGATCCACCGGAAAATCCGGGGGCAGCAAAATCCATTGGCCCCGGACCCTCCTCCCCTCCTACAATCTCCGCTCTTGCCCGCCTCCCTCACGGAGTGCCGTCGTCCGGCCGGAAACCGGACGGCATTCGTCGTAGCCGCGTATCGCACGAACGCACGCATCACACGAACGCACGTATCGCACGAGCGCACGTCGCACGTATCGCACGTATCAGGCCCACCCGGAGGCACCCCCTTGTCCACGCCCGCCCACGACCCCGTCGGCGCCCCACTCGGCGACCCCCGCACCGCCTCGCCCCGCGACCCCCACACCGCCTCCCTCGACGACCCCCTCGCCCGAGAGCGCTCCCACCTCGCCGGCTCCCGAGCCGCCCTGCGTGCCATGCGCGAGGACGTCGAGGCGCTGGACATCCGCGACGTCACCGCGAACTGGGTCAACGCCGCCGTGCTCGCCCACCAGATCGACGAGCGCATCAAGGCCCTGGCCGACCTCAGCGACACCCCCCTCTTCTTCGGGCGGCTCGACTACCTGCACGCGCCGGGCGCCGCGCAGGCCGAGGGGGCCGAGGGCGAGCGGTTCTACATCGGGCGGCGGCATGTGCACGACGCCGACGGCGACCCCATGGTCATCGACTGGCGCGCCCCGGTCTCCCAGCCGTTCTACCGGGCCTCCAAGAAGGACCCGATGGACATCGGGCTGCGCCGCCGCTTCGGCTACACCGGCGGCGAACTGACCGCGTACGAGGACGAGCACCTCTCCGACCCGGCAGAGTCGGCGGCCACCAGCAAGCTGCTCCAGCAGGAGATCGAACGACCGCGCGTCGGCCCCATGCGGGACATCGTCGCCACCATCCAGCCCGAGCAGGACGAGATCGTCCGGTCCGGCCTCTCCGGCACGGTCTGCGTCCAGGGCGGACCCGGCACCGGAAAGACCGCCGTCGGCCTGCACCGGGTCGCCTATCTCCTCTACGCCCACCGGGAGCGGCTCGCCCGCACCGGCACGCTGGTCATCGGGCCGAACCGGTCCTTCCTGCACTACATCGAGCAGGTCCTCCCGGCGCTGGGCGAGTTGAGCGTGCAGCAGGCCACCGTGGACGACCTGGTCGCGCACGTGGAGGTGCGCGGGACGGACGACGCGGCCGCCGCGATCGTCAAGGGCGACGCCCGGATGGCCGAGGTGCTGCGCCGGGCCCTCTACTCCCACGTGACCCTGCCGGCCGAGCCGGTCGTCGTGGTGCGCGGGTCGCGCCGCTGGCGCGTGCCGGCATACGAACTGGAGGACTTGGTCCGGGAGTTGCTGGAGCGGGACATCCGTTACGGCGCCGCCCGCGAGGCCCTGCCGCAGCGGATCGCGCACGCGGTGCTGGTGCAGATGGAGCGGGCCGGCGAAGCGCCGGACGACCGGGTGCAGGACGCCGTCGCCCGCAACAGCGCGGTGAAGGCGGCCGTCAAGGAGTGCTGGCCGGTGGTCGATCCGGCCAAGCTCGTGCTGCGGCTGCTGACCGACGCCGACTTCCTCGCCGAGCATGCCGAGGGGATCCTGGACGAGGACGAGCAGAAGACGATCCTGTGGGCGAAGCCCGTACGGAGCGTGAAGTCGGCCAAGTGGTCGGCGGCGGACGCGGTGCTGATCGACGAGGCGGCCGACCTGATCCAGCGCACGCACTCGCTCGGCCATGTCGTCCTGGACGAGGCGCAGGACCTGTCCCCCATGCAGTACCGCGCCGTCGGCCGCCGCTGCACCACCGGCAGCGCGACCGTCCTCGGCGACCTCGCGCAGGGCACCACGCCCTGGGCGACCCGGAGTTGGGACGAGGCGCTGACCCATCTCGGCAAACGCGAGGGGGTCATCGAGGAGCTGACGGCCGGCTTCCGCGTCCCCACGGACGTGATCACGTACGCCTCCCGCCTCCTCCCCCACATCGCGCCGGGCCTCGCCCCGGTCGCCTCCGTCCGTGAGAACCCGGGGTTCTTCGAGGTCCGTACGGCGACGGGGCCGGACGCCGCAGACGGCGCGGACGCCGCGGACTCCGCGGGTGAGGCCCTCGCGGCCGAAGTGGTCGCCGCCTGTGAGGAGTTGCTCCGCAACGAGGGCTCGACAGGCCTGATCGCCGCGGACGCCCGCATCCCCGCCCTCGCCGAGGCCCTGACCACGGCCGGGATCGCCTACCTCGCCCCCGGCGAGGAGACCACCCGCGAGACCCGCCTGACCCTGGTCCCGGCCTCGCTCGCCAAGGGTCTGGAGTACGACTACGTGGTCCTGGACGAGCCGCAGGCGGTGGTCGACGGCGAACCCGACGAACGGACGGGCCTGCGCCGCCTGTACGTGGCCCTGACCCGAGCGGTGTCGGGCCTGATCGTCACCCACGCGGCGCCACTGCCCCCGCAGCTGGGCTGAGCCGGCGCCGGTGCGTGGTGAGCAGGCCGCTGTGCCGCCGGCCCACCACGCACCCGCACGGCGCGTACAACCCGTACCCCTACGGCGCTACTCCCCGTCCAGAACCCTCCGCCACTCCCGCACAGCACCCTCGGAGACCGGCCCCGCCCAGCCCGCGGAGCGCGCGGCGCCCCCGATGTGGAAGGCGTCGATGCCGGCGTGCCGGAGGGCGGGGACGTGGTCGAGGCGGAGGCCGCCGCCGACCAGGAGCGTCTGGCCGTAGCCGGGCTCGCCCCGTCGGCCCGCCTCGGCGGCCAGGGTCGGCAGACCCTCGTCCACACCGGAGGCGGAGCCGGCGGTCAGGTAGGTGTCCAGTCCGGGCAGGTCGGCGAGCTGCTTGCGCAGCGCGTCCCGGTCGGCGGCCCGGTCCATCGCCCGGTGGAAGGTCCACCGGCAGCCGCCGAGCGCGCCGACGACCCGTTCCACGGCGGCCAGGTCGACACCGCCGACGGCGTCGAGGAACCCGAGCACGAACTGGTCCGCGCCCGCGTCCCGCATCTCACCGGCCACCCGCACCAGCCGATCGACGTCACCCGCCGCGAACCCGTCCGCCAGCCGCAGCATCACGCGCAGGTCGATGTCGACGGCGGCCCGGATCGCGGCGACCGTCGAGGGCGCCGGGGTGAGCCCGTCCGCCGCCATCTCGGTGACCAGCTCCAGGCGGTCCGCGCCTCCGGCCTGGGCGGCGACCGCGTCCTCGACGTCGAGCGCGATCACCTCCAGGACTGCACGCTTGCTCATGGCACCCCATTCATCGGCGGCTACAGGTCTAGTCCAATTCAAGACTACGCCTGCCCAGCGCCGACCCGGGCAACCCCTCCTCAGCCGAAGATGTTCAGTTCCCCCTCCGCCGCGCCGGCCAGTTCGTACGCGGCACCGTCCAGCGGCCGCCCCGCGTACAGCCGTACGAGCGTGGCGGCGTCGCCGATGTACCGGGCGGGCGGACCTCCCGCGGTCAGGGCCCCCAGCCGCAACGGCTCGTCCACGTCCTCGAGGTCGGCATGCAGCGGCACGTGCCGCTTCTCTCGGGTGACGCGGACCAGCAGCGTCAGCGCGTCCGGCAGTCCGGCCCCGGCGTACGCCCCCGGCGCCCCGAGGACGTCACGCACGTCCCCGGCGTGCACCCACTCCCCCAGGGCGATCATGTCCAGCACCCCGCCCGCCTTGGCGATCACCGGCCCGGCCTCGGTCATCCCGCGCTCCAGCTCGTCCACGACCCGCGCGTTCGACCACTCGGCCCGCTCGGCGATGTCCCGGTCGTTCGACTCGGGCGAGAACACGCCCTTCTCGAACCGGCTCTCCACCACCCGCATCAGCGCAGCGGAACAGTGCGCGAGCACGTCCCGTACGGTCCAGCCCGGACAAGCGGCGGTCGACAGCGCGAAGTCCGCGTCGGAGCGTGCACGCAGCAGCGGTATCAGGGCGTCCCGCTCGACGGCCAGCAGACGTCCGGGGAGTTCGGGGTCACGTGGTACCTCGTGTACGTCAGTCATGGGCCCCAAGCTAGGTGCATCGAGCCTCACCGCGGGAGAATGACGGCATGGCCGACCTCGACGAGCTGCGTTCCCGCTGGCTGCGTGCACTGCTCGCGACACGGGACGACGACTCCTGCGCCCCGGACCCGTACAGGTATGCCGATGCCCTGCTGCGCCGCTGGTCGGAGCCGCAGCGCCGTTACCACACGATCGAGCACTTGAAAGCGGTCCTCGACCACATCGACACACTCGAGGAGTACGCGGACGACCCGAACGTGGTCCGTCTGGCCGCCTGGTTCCACGACGCGGTCTACCTCCCCGAGCGCTCCGAGAACGAGGAACGCTCCGCCCGCCTGGCCGAACGCGCCCTGCCGGAGGCCGGCGTCCCGGCCGCGAAGACCGCCGAGGTCGCCCGCCTGGTCCGCCTCACCACCACCCACGCCCCCACCGCCGACGACCCCGACGGCCAGGTCCTCTGCGACGCGGACCTGGCGATCCTGGCCTCACCTCCGTCGGCGTACGCCGTCTACACCGCCGAAGTCCGCGAGGAATACCACTTCGTCCCCAACGACGCCTTCCGCGAGGGCCGTTCGGCCATTCTCCGCCAACTCCTCGCCCTCCCCAGCCTGTTCCACACCCCGTACGGCCGCGACCACTGGGAGGCCACGGCCCGCTACAACCTGACCTCCGAGCTGGAAATGCTGTCGACCTGAGGGGTGCCGCCACCTAGGGTTCGCCTCATGCGAGCGATATCCGGGGACGATGTGACCGCGGCCGTGGCGGGATGCGCGGCGGTACTGGGTGCGGCGGCGGAGCGGGACTGGAGGGCCGTCAGGGCCGGGCGGTTGGAGTGGGACTGCCATACGACGGCGTTCCACATCGCCGAGGATCTCGTCGCGTACGCCGCCAATCTGGCCGGGCGGGCGCAGGACGCGTACGTCCCGTTCGACATCACCCTCGACGAGGGCACCGACAACGCGGGGCTGGTGCACGTCATCGAGACGACCGGGGCGCTGCTCGCCGCCGCGGTCCGCACCGCGCCGCCCGGCGTGCGCGCCTTCCATCCGTACCCGTTCCGCAGCGCCGACCGCGAGGGCTTCGCCGCGATGGGCATCGCCGAGGTGCTGCTGCACACGCATGACATCGCCGAGGGGCTCGGGGTCGCCTACGAGCCGTCCGAGCAGCTCGCCGAGTCCGTGCTGACCTGGCTCTTCCCGCACGTCCAGCCCGGTCCCGCGCCCTGGCCGACCCTGCTGTGGGCGACCGGCCGCGGCGAACTGCCCGGCCGTGCTCCCGTCACCGAGTGGCGCTGGCGCAACAACCTGGTCATCCCCGCCGAGCGCTTCACCCTGACCGGCGTCCGCCCGGCCGCCGCCCGCGATCTCCGGCTCGGCGGCGACGGCGGGTTCGAGTGGATCGAGGGCGGGCCGTACGAGGGGACGCGGGAGGCCTCCGGCTTCCTGGTGAAGGCCTACGAAGCGGGCGTGCACCGGCCCGAGTTCGGGGTCTTCGCCCTCGTCCGGCACGAGGACGGCCGCGCGATCGGCGGCATCGGCTTCCACGGCGCCCCGGACGAGGAGGGCCGCGTGGAGATCGGCTACGACCTCGTCGAGGGCGCCCGCGGCCAGGGGTACGCCACCGAGGCCGTGCGCACCCTCACGGAGTGGGCGCTGGCCCGGGACGACGTCGACACCGTGATCGCGACCATCGAGGGGGCGAACCTCCCCTCGCAGCGCGTGGTGTCCCGGGCCGGGTTCACCCGGGCGACCCTGGAGGAGGAGCGGACGGCCCGCGAGGACCACGGCATGGACGACGGGCTCCAGCTCTACATCCGCCGGGGCTGACGACCGGCGGCCGCCTGGCTCCCGTGCGCTAGGGCCTGTCTTCCGGATCAGGCCGGCTCCGGCCGACCGAGCCTCTTGGCGGACCCGAGCGGGGTCTGGTGCGTGCAGCTGCAAGGCGGAGGAGGGAGTCGACGCGGAGCGTCGGCGAGTGACGACAACGCCGCAGATGTGCGTGCCAGACCCCGCGACGCCGGCAAGATCCGGAAGACAGGCCCTAGGCCCGCCGCCCGGCCCGGCTTCCCTTCCGTCTGCGCAGTCCGGAGGAGGTCAGCAGCCGTACCACCTCGCGGCTGCTGACCTCCACCGCGCCGGCGGCCACCGCGTCCGCGTACCGGTGCGAGGGGAGGTCGTAGTGGTCGCGTTCGAAGGCCCGGCGGGGTACGCCCAAGTCGGCGGCGAAGAGGTGCAGTTCGTCGTACGACACGTCGCTCACCAGGTGGGACCACATGCGCCCGTGCCCTGGCCAGGTCGGCGGGTCGATGTACACCGTCACGGGCGCCTCACGAGGACGCCGTCCCGCCCGTGGCCCGCCCGAGCGAGCCCACAGCGGCGACCTTCACGCCCGCCTTGTGGCACACCCAGTGCGGATCGGGCCCCAGCTCCGGCTCCACGTCCAGCGCGTGCGGATCGCCCGAGCCGCACACCGGGCACAGCGGCCAGCGGCCGTACCGCTCCAGCAGCGCGTCCTGTACGTCCTGGGCGACCAGCCCGGCCAGGTAGTCGACGCCGTCCGGCCACTGCTGGACCCACCAGCGACGCTGCGCGACGGAGTCCTCGACCAGCGAGACCACGTCGGCCTCGGCGACCTCGCGCGCGATCAGATCGGCGAGCACCAGCGCGCGGGCAGCGTGCAACGCCTGCTCAAGGGGGGTCAGGGACTCCATGGTCCCATTGTGCGCACTCTTGACCGCGAGGCGGAACCGAAAATATCTTTCATTGGTGACCCAGGACGTGAAGGAAATTTTCGGCACCCCGGGCAGCTCGCTCGCCGCCAAGGTGCGTACCCTCGCGCCGTCCATGACCCGGTCCATGCAGCGTGTCGCCGAGGCCGTCGCGAGCGATCCCGCCGGCTGTGCCGCCCTCACGGTCACCGGCCTCGCCGAACTCACCGGCACCAGTGAGGCGACCGTCGTCCGCACCGCCCGCCTGCTCGGCTACCCCGGCTACCGCGATCTGCGCCTCGCCCTCGCGGGCCTCGCCGCGCAGCAGCAGTCGGGGCGGGCGCCCGCGATCACGACGGACATAGCGGTGGACGACCCGATCGCCGACGTCGTCGCGAAGCTGGCCTACGAGGAGCAGCAGACCCTCGCGGACACGGCCGCCGGACTCGACACCGTCCAGCTGGGCGCGGCCGTCGCCGCGCTGGCCGGAGCCCGGCGGACCGATGTGTACGGCATCGGGGCGTCCGGGCTCGTCGCCCAGGACCTCACCCAGAAGCTGCTCCGCATCGGCCTCATAGCCCACGCACACAGCGATCCGCATCTCGCGGTGACCAACGCGGTGCAGCTGCGGTCGGGTGACGTGGCGATCGCGATCACGCACTCCGGGTCGACGGGCGACGTCATCGAGCCGCTGCGGGTCGCGTTCGAGCACGGGGCCACGACGATCGCCATCACCGGCCGGCCGGACTCGCCGGTCACCCAGTACGCCGACCACGTACTGACCACGTCCACCTCGCGGGAGACCGAGCTGCGACCGGCCGCGATGTCCTCGCGAACCAGTCAACTGCTGGTGGTGGACTGTCTGTTCGTGGGGGTGGCGCAGCGGACGTACGAATCGGCGGCGCCCGCCCTGGCCGCGTCGTACGAGGCGCTGGCGCACCGGCACCGGAGCGCTGGGCGTTAGGGGGTGTCGTCTGGATCATCCCGGCCAAGAGGCTAGGTCGGCCGGAGCCGGCCTGATCCAAACGAGACCCCCTAGCCCACCCGCGGGACCCACCGGAACAGGACCCCCCACCGGAAAGAGCCGCACGTTTATGACCTCCGATCACCTTCGTCTTCAGGCCGAGCTCGGCTCGCTCACCACCGAGGCCTTCCGGCCCGAGCTCGCCGAGATCGACCAGCTGCCCACCCTCGACATCGCGCGCCTCATGAACGGTGAGGACGCGGGCGTCGCGGCCGCCGTCGCCGCGCGGCTGCCGGAGATCGCCGCCGCCATCGACGCCATCGCCGCGCGCATGGCCCGCGGCGGCCGTCTGATCTACGCCGGTGCCGGTACCGCCGGGCGGCTCGGCGTGCTGGACGCCTCCGAGTGCCCGCCCACCTTCAACACCGAGCCCGGCCAGGTCGTCGGGCTGATCGCGGGCGGGCGGGAGGCCATGGTGACGTCCGTGGAGGGGGCCGAGGACTCCAAGGAGCTGGCCCGCGCGGACCTGGACGCGCTCAAGGTCGCCGCTGACGACAGCGTTGTCGGGATCTCCGCCTCCGGGCGCACCCCGTACGCCGTCGGCGCCGTCGAGCACGCCCGTGGCCTCGGCGCCCTGACCGTCGGGCTGGCCTGCAACGAGCACAGCGCGCTCGCGGCCGCCGCCGAGCACGGCATCGAGGTCGTCGTCGGCCCCGAGCTGCTCACCGGCTCCACCCGGCTGAAGGCGGGCACGGCCCAGAAGCTGGTCCTGAACATGCTGTCGACGATCACGATGATCCGGCTCGGCAAGACGTACGGAAACCTGATGGTCGACGTCCGCGCCTCCAACGACAAGCTGCGGGCCCGCTCGCGCCGCATCGTCGCCCTCGCCACGGGAGCCTCCGACGCGGAGATCGAGCGGGCGCTGACGGAGTCGGGCGGCGAGGTGAAGAACGCGATCCTGGCCATCCTCGCCGACGTCGACGGCCCGACGGCCGCCCGCCTTCTGGAGGAGTCCGGCGGACATCTGCGTGCCGCGCTGGCGGTCGCGGGCGGCTGAGCCGCACGCTCGGGGGGTGCGCCACGACCCCACGACCAGCCCCGCCACCGCCACCGCGATCCTCACCCTGGCCGGCGGCCCCGCGAACGTCACCTCCGTCACCCACTGCATGACGCGGCTCCGCCTGACCGTCACCGACCCGGCGGCGGTCGACGGGGACGGGCTCCGGGTCCTGCCCGGGGTGCTGGGGGTGGTCGGGGCCGGGGGGCCGTCCGTGCAGGTCGTACTCGGGCCGGGGGTGGTCGGAGCGGTCACGGCGGAGGTACGGAACCTGATCGGCGACGAACCGGCCACCGCCGGTACGCATACGGCTCACACCGAGCCGACCGACGCCGAGCCGCCCCGTGCCGAATCGGCCGATGCGGCACCAGTCGGTGCCGAACTGGCCGTTGCCGACCTGAAGGAGCGCATCCGGCGGCGTAACGCCACCCCCGCCAAAACCGCCCTGCGCCGCATCGCGAACGTCTTCGTCCCGCTCATCCCCGCCCTGATCGGCTGCGGCATCCTCGCCGGGCTCAACGGGCTGCTGCTGAACGCCGGTTGGCTGCCCGGGCTGACCCCGGCGCTCACCGCCGTCGCGTCGGCCTTCATGGCACTGATCGCGGTGTTCGTCGGCTACCAGGCGGCGAAGGAGTTCGGCGGCACGCCGGTGCTGGGCGGCGCGGTGGCGGCGATCGTCGTGTATCCGGGCGTGGCGAAGGTGACGGCGTTCGGGGTGCAGCTGACCCCCGGTCAGGGCGGTGTCCTGGGCGCCCTGGCGGCCGCTCTGCTGGCGACCCGGGTGGAGAAGTGGTGCCGGGGCCGGCTGCCGGGCGCGCTGGACGTACTCGTCACGCCGACCGTGACCGTGCTCGTCTCCGGCCTTGTCACGCTGTACGGCCTGATGTACGCGGCCGGCGTGGTGGCGACGGCGATCGGTATGGCGGCGAGCTGGCTCCTGTCCACGACCGGCGCCCTGGCCGGTCTGGTCCTGGGCGGCCTGTTCCTCCCCCTCGTCATGCTGGGCCTGCACCAGGCCCTGATCCCCATCCACACCACCCTCATCGAACAACAGGGCTACACCGTGCTGCTCCCCCTGTTGGCCATGGCGGGCGCGGGGCAGGTGGGCGGGGCGCTCGCGGTGTACGTCCGGCTGCGCCACGACACCGGCTTGCGTACGACGATCCGCTCGGCTCTCCCGGCGGGCCTGCTGGGCGTGGGCGAGCCCCTGATCTACGGCGTCTCGCTGCCGCTGGGCCGCCCGTTCGTGACGGCATGCGTGGGCGGGGCGGCGGGCGGGGCGTTCATCGGGTTCTTCGCGATGCTGGGGGACAAGGTGGGCGCGACGGCGATCGGGCCGTCGGGCTGGGCGCTGTTCCCGCTGCTGGCGGGGAACAGGGGGCCGGGGGTGACGGCGGCCATCTACGGGGGCGGGCTGCTCACCGCGTACGCCGTGGGATTCGCGGCGACGTGGCTGTTCGGCCTCACCCGGCGCCCGCGTACGGGCGCGGCCGCGTGACGCACCCTCCTGGCCGTTCGTTTCCCGGGCATGATGAAGAAGCTCCTGACCACCGCCGCCCTCACCGCCTCCGCCGCCGCCCTGGCCGCCCCCGCGCACGCCGACGACCACTGGACGGCCACCGGCACCGCCATGTGCGCGGGCGATCTCGTCGCCGTCCCCGTGGTCAAGTCCGTCTCCCCCCTGCCCCTCCCCGACAGCGCCCCCGCCTGCGGCAAGGGAAGCCTCATCCACCACGGCGGCTGAGCCCCAGGAGGCACGGGTGAGAAGCTGGGAGGCATGAACCACGCCCAACTGACCGCGCTCGGCCGTGCCCTCCGGGTCATCGGGGAGCACGGGGAGGCTCTGAGTGCCGATGTGCCGGAGGCGCGGCTGCAGGAGATCAAGGGGGATCTGCGGCGGGCGCTCGACCTGGTGGAGGAGAGCGTCGGGGGCAACGCGCCCACTACCCGGTGCCCGGAGCATCCGCACGGGCCGGTCGACGAGAGTGCGCCCGATCTGTGTCTGCTGTGCGAGACCCGGCGCCGGGCCGCGCGGCGGGCGGAGTACGGGGGCGGGCGGCCGCAGGGCGCGGAGGCCCCGGCGAGCGCGCCGTCCCGGTACGGCGTCCGTGCCGACCGTCCGCAGCCCCAGCAGCGCTGGCTGCCGGAGGCGTGGAACGGGCGGGAGTGGCAGTTGTGCGGCACGCCCCGGCGCGACCGGCGGGAGGCCGAGGCGTATCTGGCCGCTCAGCGGCGCTCGTCCCGGCCCGCCATGGCGTACCGGCTGGTGCACGAGTTCACCGACTACGAGGTGCTGCGGGTGTGGGGGACGCCCGTGTACGTCGACATCGAGCCGATGGGCAACCTGTAGGCGCCCCCCCTGCTTCCCGGCTGCCTCAGCTCAGCGTCTTCGCCGCGGCGGCGTCGTACGGCTTCAGCTCGTCGAAGCGGTCGGCGAGCACCTTGGCCGCCCACTCCGGGTCCTGGAGCAGCGCGCGGCCGACGGCGACCATGTCGAACTCGTCGGCCTCCAGGCGGTCCAGGAGGTTGTCGATGCCCTTGACCGGGGAGCCCTCGCCCTGGAAGGCGCCGATGAAGTCACCGTCGAGGCCGACCGAGCCGACGGTGATGACCTGCTTGCCGGTGAGCTTCTTGGTCCAGCCCGCGAGGTTGAGGTCGGAGCCGTCGAACTCGGGGAGCCAGTAGCGGCGGGTGGAGGCGTGGAAGACGTCGACGCCGGCGGCCGCGAGCGGGGTGAGGATGGCCTCCAGCTCCTCGGGGGTCTCGGCGAGGCGGGCGGTGTAGTCCTGCTGCTTCCACTGCGAGTAGCGGAAGATGACCGGGAAGTCGGGGGACACGGCCGCGCGGACGGCCGCGACGATCTCGGCCGCGAACTTGGTGCGGGCCACCGGGTCGCCGCCGTAGGCGTCGGTGCGGCGGTTGGTGCCCGCCCACAGGAACTGGTCGACGAGGTAGCCGTGGGCGCCGTGCAGCTCGACGCCGTCGAAGCCGATGCGCTCGGCGGCGGCCGCGGCCTCGGCGAACGCGGCGACGACGTCGTCCAGGTCCTGCTGGGTCATGGCCCTGCCGGTGGGCTCGGCGCCCTCGGTGACGATGCCGGAGGGGCCCATCGCGGGGGCGTCCGGGAAGGGGGCGTCGCCGTCCTTGCGGACCATGCCGATGTGCCACAGCTGCGGGACGATCGTGCCGCCCGCCGCGTGCACGTCCTCGGCGACCCTGGCCCAGCCCGCCAGCTGCTCCTCGCCGTGGAACCGGGGCACGCGGTCGCTCTGACCGGCCGACTCGTGGCCGACGTAGGTGCCCTCGGTGACGATCAGCCCGACACCGGCGGCGGCACGGCGGGCGTAGTACGACCGCACGTCCTCGCCGGGGATGCCGCCCGGGGAGAACATCCGGGTCATCGGCGCCATCACGATCCGGTTGGGCACGGTCAGGCCGTTGAGGTGGATCGGACGGGACAGGATCTGGGCCGCGCGGGAGGTGGGGGACGTCGTGACGGTCACGTGGGGGGCTCCTCGTGAGTGACGGTTCAACAGAGCGATTGACCAGCTGGTATGTGCACACGCATTGGTGCACCTTCTTAAGCAACTGAGGGTACGGCGTCCCGCATTCCCACCTCAGCGAGGAGTGGTGTGATCCCGGACACGCCCGAGGGCGGCACCCCCTGCAACAGACAGGGAGTGCCGCCCTCGGTACTGAAGGACAGGCGATCGGCCAGAGGTCGATCAGAAGTCCATGTCACCGCCCGGCATGCCGCCGCCGGCCGGCGCGGCGGCCTTCTCCGGCTTGTCGGCGATGACGGCCTCGGTGGTGAGGAACAGCGCGGCGATGGAGGCGGCGTTCTGCAGGGCAGAGCGGGTCACCTTCGCCGGGTCGATGATGCCCTCGGCGACCAGGTCGACGTACTCGCCGGTCGCGGCGTTCAGGCCGTGGCCCGGGGTCAGGTTGCGCACCTTCTCCACCACGACACCGCCCTCGAGGCCGGCGTTGACGGCGATCTGCTTCAGCGGGGCCTCCAGCGCGAGCTTCACGGCGTTGGCGCCGGTCGCCTCGTCACCGTCGAGCTCCAGCTTCTCGAAGACGTTGGTGGTCTGCAGCAGGGCCACGCCACCACCGGCGACGATGCCCTCCTCGACGGCGGCCTTCGCGTTGCGGACGGCGTCCTCGATGCGGTGCTTGCGCTCCTTGAGCTCCACCTCGGTGGCGGCACCGGCCTTGATGACCGCGACACCGCCGGCGAGCTTCGCCAGGCGCTCCTGCAGCTTCTCGCGGTCGTAGTCCGAGTCGCTGTTCTCGATCTCGGCGCGGATCTGGTTCACGCGGCCGTTGACCTGCTCCGAGGAGCCGGCACCGTCGACGATGGTGGTCTCGTCCTTGGTGATGACGACCTTGCGGGCGCGGCCCAGGAGGTCCAGGGTCGCGTTCTCCAGCTTGAGGCCGACCTCCTCGGAGATGACCTCGCCGCCCGTGAGGATGGCGATGTCGCCGAGCATGGCCTTGCGGCGGTCGCCGAAGCCCGGGGCCTTGACGGCGACGGACTTGAAGGTGCCGCGGATCTTGTTGACGACCAGGGTCGACAGGGCCTCGCCCTCGACGTCCTCGGCGATGATCAGCAGCGGCTTGCCCGACTGCATGACCTTCTCGAGCAGCGGGAGCAGGTCCTTGACGGAGCCGATCTTGGAGTTGGCGATGAGGATGTACGGGTCCTCGAGCGACGCCTCCATGCGCTCCATGTCGGTCGCGAAGTAGGCGGAGATGTAGCCCTTGTCGAAGCGCATGCCCTCGGTGAGCTCGAGCTCCAGGCCGAAGGTGTTGCTCTCCTCGACGGTGATGACGCCTTCCTTGCCGACCTTGTCCATGGCCTCGGCGATCAGCTCGCCGATCTGGGTGTCGGCGGCGGAGATGGACGCGGTGGAGGCGATCTGCTCCTTGGTCTCGACGTCCTTCGCCTGCTCCAGCAGGGCGGCGGAGACGGCCTCGACGGCCTTCTCGATACCGCGCTTCAGGGCCATCGGGTTGGCGCCGGCGGCGACGTTGCGCAGGCCTTCCTTGACCAGGGCCTGGGCGAGGACGGTCGCGGTGGTCGTACCGTCACCGGCGACGTCGTCCGTCTTCTTGGCGACTTCCTTGACCAGCTCGGCGCCGATCTTCTCGTACGGGTCCTCGAGCTCGATCTCCTTGGCGATGGAGACACCATCGTTGGTGATCGTGGGGGCGCCCCACTTCTTCTCGAGGACGACGTTGCGACCCTTGGGGCCGAGCGTCACCTTGACGGCGTCCGCGAGCTGGTTCATGCCGCGCTCGAGGCCGCGCCGCGCCTCCTCGTCGAACGCGATGATCTTGGCCATGTGAAGTGGTCCCTCCAGGACTGGGGGTGATTCCTTCGGACCGCGCCCGCGCCCGCGACGGACGGCTCGCCGACCTGTGGTTCCTTGCCCCACCTGGCCTGCGGGCCTCACCGACCCGGTCCATCTTTGTCACTCTCACCTTCAGAGTGCTAACGCCAATGATTAGCACTCGGCATGGTCGAGTGCAAGCGGCTCACGGGATGCGGGCAGGGCGTCGGCCGCGCGCGAACAGGGAGCGCCGGGCATGCCGAAGGGTCCGTACCCAGAGGTACGGACCCTTCGAAGATGAAACAGAAGAACGTCGCTGTCAGTCGACGCGTGCTTCAGCTGGTCGCCAGCCGGACCATGTCCGCCTGCGGGCCCTTCTGGCCCTGCGAGATCTCGAAGTCGACCCGCTGCCCCTCTTCCAGGGTGCGGTAACCGTCCATCTGGATCGCGCTGTAGTGGACGAAAACATCCGCACCACCGTCGACCGCGATGAAGCCGTACCCCTTCTCCGCGTTGAACCACTTGACGGTGCCCTGAGCCATGCCTAACTCCCCTATTACTGGCCCTTGCACAGATCCACACTTCGCGGATCCGGGTCAGACCTCACCCCCCAAATCGGTCGGGGGCGTGCGCCGGAACGCGTCGACCGCGGCTGAATGTATCTGTCCAACTGCCGTCTGCAACAGGTCAATCGGACGAGAATTCTGGACGCGACTGGTCCGGAATGTGGCGAGAATTCGCCAGAAGGCGGGGCAAGTCGGGCCCCGTAAAAACCACAAATGCCGCATACAACCCGGGCATTTTGGCTACTTCTTGTCGGGCACGCGGCATCGTTTCAGGGCCCCCGACCTGTGCGGCGGGGAGCGCGTTCCCCAACTGTACCGCGCTCAATCACGCAGAATGGCCCCCTCCGTTTCTCTCACGGAGGAGGCCATTCGATGAACGCTCGGTAACCGTGGTTACCTTGGGTAATACTCAGCCGCCGGCGACGGCCGGAATGATCGATACGCCGGCACCGTCCGGCGTGGCCGTCTCCAGGCCCTGCTCGAAGCGGACGTCGTCGTCGTTCACGTACACGTTGACGAAGCGGCGCAGCTTGCCCTGGTCGTCCAGGACGCGGGCGGCGATTCCGGTGTGGTTCTTCTCCAGGTCCTCGATGACCTCGGCGAGCGTCGCGCCCTCGGCGGCGACCTCGGCCTGGCCGCCGGTGTAGGTGCGCAGGATGGTGGGGATGCGAACGGTCACGCTCATACGAGGCCAGCCTCTCGGAAGGAGTCCAGGGTCGGACGGATGGTGGCGGTCAGGCCGGTGCCGGCCACCGCGTCGAGGGTCTTGAGGCCGTCACCCGTGTTGAGGACGACCGTGGTGAGCGACGGGTCCAGGACGCCGTTCTCGATCAGCTTCTTCGTGACGCCGACCGTCACACCGCCCGCCGTCTCGGCGAAGATACCCTCGGTGCGGGCCAGCAGCTTGATGGCGTCGACCACCTGCTCGTCCGTCACGTCCTCCACGGCACCGCCCGTGCGGCGCGCGATGTCCAGGACGTACGGCCCGTCGGCCGGGTTGCCGATGGCGAGGGACTTGGCGATGGTGTTCGGCTTCTGGGGGCGGACCACGTCGTGGCCGGCCTTGAAGGCCGTCGACACCGGCGAGCAGCCCTCGGCCTGGGCGCCGAAGATCTTGTATGGCTTGTCCTCGACGAGCCCGAGCTTGATCAGCTCCTGGAGCCCCTTGTCGATCTTCGTGAGCTGCGAGCCGGACGCGATCGGGACGACCAGCTGATCCGGGAGCCGCCAGCCGAGCTGCTCGCAGATCTCGTACGCCAGGGTCTTCGAACCCTCCGCGTAGTACGGCCGCAGGTTGACGTTGACGAAGCCCCAGCCCTCGCCGGCCGGGTCGCCGATCAGCTCGGAGCAGAAGCGGTTCACGTCGTCGTAGTTGCCCTCGATGCCGACCAGTTCACCGCCGTAGACCGCCGCCATGACGACCTTGCCCTGCTCCAGGTCGTGCGGGATGAACACGCAGGAGCGGAAGCCGGCCCGGGCCGCGGCGGCGCCGACCGCGCCCGCGAGGTTGCCGGTGGAGGAGCAGGAGAGCGTCGTGAAGCCGAAGGCGCGCGCGGCCTCCAGGGCCTGGGCGACGACGCGGTCCTTGAAGGAGTGCGTCGGGTTGCCGGAGTCGTCCTTCACGTACAGCCCGCCGGTGACGCCCAGCTCGCGGGCCAGGTTGTCGGCCTTGACGAGCTTGGTCCAGCCGGGGTTGATGTTGGGCTTGTCGGCCACGTCGGCCGGGACCGGCAGCAGGGGCGCGTAACGCCAGATGTTCGCGGGGCCCGCCTCGATGCGCCCCCGCAGTTCCTCGGGCTCGTAGGCCGAGAAGTCGTACGCGATCTCCAGCGGGCCGAAACACTCCTCGCAGGCGAACACCGGTCCGAGCGGCACCCGGTGACCGCACTCGCGACAGCTCAGCGCCGCGGCCGGGCCGAGGTCTACGGTGGGATTGCTGGTGCTTGCAACTGTCTGCACAGCCATGGAGGCGAGGCCCTTTCTCCTCATCTTCCTCACGACGCATCTCGCCGTGAGACGGATTTGGCACCTTCCCTAGCCGGGAGCCTCGCGGGTGAACGAGTACCGACTGGAGGGTTGCCGGGGCTTCATCGGGCCGTGTCCCTCTGCCCCTCTGGATGAGCGGTATGCGGTTGTGTGAACGCCGTTGACCCCCGACATGCGATGGTCATCGGCGTTGTTCAAGACTGTAACCGAAGGCCACGACAGTTGAGAGAGTCGTCCGAACCGCGAGATGGATCACCCGGTTCCCCGGAACGCCCGGTGTGATCACGAACAGTGAGGAGCCGCAGACCGTGCTGGAAGAAGTCGAGCGCTGGCTGGCCACCCGCTCCTGGTCCGTGGCCGACCGACCGCTGCACCGCGTGCTGGCCGCCAAACAGCGCACCGGCCAGTCCGTCTCCGTCGTCCTGCCCGCGCTCAACGAGGAGGAGACCGTCGGCGACATCGTCGCCGCCATCCGCCACGACCTCGTGCTCCAGGCCCCGCTCGTCGACGAGATCGTCGTCGTCGACTCCGGCTCCACCGACCGCACCTCCGAGGTCGCGGCCGCCGCGGGCGCGCGGGTCGTCCATCGCGACGACATCCTCCCGCGCATCCCGGCCGTCCCCGGCAAGGGTGAGGTGCTGTGGCGCTCCCTGCTGGTCACCGGCGGCGACATCGTCTGCTTCGTCGACGCCGACCTGAAGGAGTTCTCCTCGGACTTCGTCCTCGGCATCGTGGGCCCCCTGCTCACCGATCCGGACGTCGACCTGGTCAAGGCGATGTACGACCGCCCGCTCGCCGGGGCGGCCGGGCAGGGCGGCCGGGTCACCGAGCTGATGGCCCGTCCGCTGCTGAACATGCACTGGCCCCAGCTGGCCGGCTTCGTGCAGCCCCTGGGCGGGGAGTACGCGGCCCGCCGCTCGCTGCTGGAGCAGCTGCCGTTCCCGGTCGGGTACGGCGTCGAGCTGGGCATGCTGGTGGACGCCCTGCACCTGGTGGGCCTGGACGCGCTGGCCCAGGTGGACGTGGGCGTGCGCAGGCACCGGCACCAGGACGGGCAGGCGCTGGGCCGGATGGCCGCCGCGATCTACCGCACCGCCCAGCTGCGGCTCGCCCGCGGACACCTCGTCCGGCCCGCCCTCACCCAGTTCGAGCGGGGCGAGGACGGGTTCGAGCCGCGCACCTACTCGGTGGACACCGAGGAACGGCCGCCGATGGCGGAGATCGCGGAGTACGCGGCGCGCCGGGTGGCGTGAGGGCTCCGGGCACCGAGGGCGCCCGGGGCGTGTGAACGGCGGACAACGGCTGTATACAGCCCCCTTTCGGGGCGGACCGTACGTTTGAGCGTTTCCGGGCCGGGCTAGGTTCTGGACCATGGCTTCCTCCCGTGGTGCTGAGGTGCTGGTCGCGTCGAATCGCGGCCCGGTTTCGTACGAGGTGCGCGAGGACGGCTCGCTGCACGCCCGGCGGGGCGGCGGCGGGCTGGTCTCGGGTCTGTCGGCGATCGGGCCGGAGACCGACGCGGTGTGGGTGTGCGCCGCGCTGGGCGACGGCGACCGCGAGGCCGTACGGCGCGCGGGGGGCGGACTGCTGCCGGCCGAGGACAGCGGCGGGCAGCGGGTACGGATGCTCGGCATCGACCCGGCCGTGTTCGCCGACGCCTACAACGGCATCGCCAACTCGGTGCTCTGGTTCGTCCACCACATGCTGTACCAGACCCCGCTGGAGCCGCTCTTCGACGCGGAGTTCCGCCGGCAGTGGGAGTCGTACCGCTCCTACAACCGCGCCTTCGCCGAGGCGCTGGCCGAGGAGGCGGGCGAGGGCGCGGCGGTCCTGATCCAGGACTACCACCTGGCCCTCGCCCCCCGGATGCTCCGCCAGCTCCGCCCCGACCTGCGCATCGGCCACTTCTCGCACACCCCGTGGGCGCCGCCGGACTACTTCCGTCTCCTGCCCGACGACATCGCGGCCGAGCTGCTCACCGGCATCCTCGGCGCGGACCGGGCGGCGTTCCTGACCCATCGGTGGGCGGACGCGTTCACCGACTGCTGCCACGCCGTGCTGGGCCCCGGCATCCCGTCCGGGACCCGGATCGGGGTGCACGGGCTCGGGGCGGACGCGGACTTCCTGCGCGAACGGGCGCACCGGACGGACGTGTCCGAACGGATGGCGGTGCTGCGGGAGGAGATCGGCGAGGGCCGCCGGACGATCGTCCGGGTGGACCGGACGGAGCTGTCGAAGAACATCGTGCGGGGGCTGCTGGCGTACCGGCAGCTGCTGACCGATCATCCCGAGTGGCGGGAGCGGGTCGTCCATCTGGCCTTCGCGTATCCGTCCCGGCAGGACCTGGCGGTGTACCGGGACTACACCGCCGAGGTGCAGCGGGTCGCGCAGGAGATCAACGGGGAGTTCGGCACGCCGGGCTGGACGCCGGTCGTGCTCCATGTGAAGGACGACTTCGCCAGGTCGCTGGCCGCGTACCGGATGGCGGACGTGGCCCTGGTCAATCCGATCCGGGACGGCATGAACCTGGTCGCCAAGGAGGTGCCGGTCGTGTCGGACGAGGGGTGCGCGCTGGTGCTGTCGCGGGAGGCGGGGGCGTACGAGGAGTTGGGCGACGATGCGGTGGTGGTGAACCCGTACGACATCGGGGGAACGGCGCGGGCGTTGCACGAGGCGCTGTCCCTGCCGGTGGGTGAGCGGGCGGAGCGGACGAAGCGGCTGGCGGCGGCCGCGACGGCGTTGCCTCCGGCGCGGTGGTTTCTGGACCAGCTGGCTGCACTGGAGTAGCGCACGAGCGGACCCGACGCGGGCGTCAGAGCATCTGCGCCGCGAGGGCGTGCAGCAGGGAGACGACGCCTTCGGGGCCGTTCACGACGAGGTCGGCTCGGTCGGCCAGTTCTGTCACTTCGGTGCTGCCGCTGCACACCAGGATGCCGGGGACGCCGTCGGAGCGGAGTTTGTCGACTGCGGCGTAGGCGGGGAGGTCGCCGAGGTCGTCGCCGGCGTAGAGGACGGACTGGGCGCCGGTGGCGCGGATGTGGTCGAGGAGGGCGACGCCCTTGTCCATGCCGGGCGGGCGGAGTTCGAGGACCAGCCGGCCGGGCTCGACGATCAGGCCGTGCCGGCCGGCGAGGTCGGTGAGGGAGTCGCGCAGGGCCTCGAAGGCGGCCTGGGGGTCGTCCGCGCGGCGGGTGTGGACGGCGACGGCCCGGCCCTTCTCCTCGATCCAGGTGCCGTGCCGGGCGCCGGCGCGGTCCAGGAGTCCGGGCAGCTCGGCGCGGACGGCGGCGACGCCGGGGTGCGGGGGCGGGGCGGTGACCGTGCCGGTCGCGGCGTCCCAGCGTTCGGCGCCGTAGTGGCCGAGGACGGTCAGATGGTCCAGGCCGGGGACGCCGGCGAAGCCGCCGTAGCGGACCGCGACGTCGGCGGGGCGGCCGGTGACCACGGCGACGGAGGCCACCTTCGGGGCGAGGGCGGCGAGCGCGGGTACGGCGTCGGGGTGGGCGCGGGCCTGCTCGGGGTCGTCGACGATCGGGGCCAGCGTGCCGTCAAAGTCGAGGCCGATCACGGCGGTGCGCGGCGTGGCGAGCAGTGCCCGCAGTCCGTCCCGGCCGGCCGGGGTCACCGGGGTCGGCAGAAGGTCCATACACCGACACTATCCAGGGCGGGGCGTCCTCAAGCCTGATGGGTGTCGGTGCCCGGCGTTACGGTGACACGCATGGAACTGGGCACCCGCGAGAAGGCCATCCTCGCCCTGGAGCGCCGGGGCTTCGCAGGCCCCGGCGCGAAGGAGAGGGCGATACGCGAGGAACTGGGCCTCCCCCCGGTTCGCTACTACCAGCTCCTCAACGCCCTCCTGGACGACGAGCGGGCGCTCGCCCACGACCCTGTCACGGTCAACCGCCTGCGCCGGATCCGGGAGGCCCGCCGAGAGGAGCGGTGAGCGACGCCGCTCAGTTCGCGGCGCTGCTGTCGGCCGCGGTGGCGGTCGCCTGCAGGCGGGTCAGGACGCCGTCGGGGCTGCCGCCGGGGGCGACCGCCTGGCCTATGTCCTTCTTCACGGCCGCGCTGACCGCCGCCCAGGAGACCTTGCCGACGGGGTACAGCTCGGAGATCGGCAGCTGGTCGAGGAAGGGGTGCAGGGCCTTGTCGGGGGCCTGGTCCGAGGCGCTCATGGCGGCGGACGCGGAGGTGGTGACCGGCAGCAGGCCGTACTCGCGGGAGAAGTCGAGGACGTTCTTCCGCTGGTACGCGAAGTCCAGGAAGTCGCCGATCTGCTCGGCGTGCCCGTTCTGCTTGAAGCCCATCATCCAGTCGGTGACGCCCATCGCGGCCCTGGCCTTGCCGGTGCGGCCCGGCATCGGCACCATGCCGAACTTCACGCCCTTCTTGGCGGCCTGCTGGATGAGCGTGGGGTGCCCGTTGAGCATGCCGACCTGGCCGTCGGCGAAGGCGGCGAAGGCGTCCGCGCGGTTGAGCCGGCCGGGGGCGACGGGGCCGGTCAGGCCCTTGTCGACCAGCTCGTCCTTGAGCCAGGTGAAGGTCTGGGCGTTCTGGGCGGAGTCGAGGGTGTAGGTGCCGACGTCGTCGGTGTAGGCGCTGCCGCCGCTGAGCAGCCACTGCATGGTCTCGGCCTGCGCCTCCTCGGGGCCGAGGGGCAGCGCGAACGGGTACTTCACGCCCTTGTCCTTGAGCGCGGCGGCGTCGGAGGCCAGCTCGGCCCAGGTGGTGGGCGGGGTGATGCCGGCGTCGGCGAACAGGGTCTTGTTGTAGAAGAGCACCCGGGTGGAGGCGGCGAAGGGGATGCCGTACTGCAGGTGGTTCCACTGGCCCGCTTCGGCGAGCGGGGAGAGGAAGTCGGCCTGGGTGCGGATGGAGAGCAGGTCGGAGGCCTGGTACAGGTCGCCCGCTGCCGCGTAGTCGGCGTAGGCGCCGATCTGGGCCAGGTCGGGGGCGTGCCCGGCGTCGACCATCTCCTTGACCTTGCGGTCGACGTCGTTCCAGGAGTAGACGCTGACCTGGACCTTCACCCCGGGGTGCCCCGACTCGTAGGCGGCGGCCAGGGCGTCCCAGTACTTCTGCGAGCTGTTGGCCGCCGAGTCGCCGTAGTCGGCGGCGACCAGCTTGAGGGTCACGTCGGAGTCGCCCGTGCTTCCACAGCCGCCGAGGACCGCCGTCATGCCCAGTGCGGACACCACCGCGATCGTTCCTGCCCTACCCCGACGCACCGTCAAAGCCCCAACCCGTTGTCTGACCGTTCAATATGTGGACCCATAAGGTCTACACCACGTGAGTGGACTAGACCTCTCGTGGGTCGGAGGGCCACACTAGGCCCCGTGAGACATGTCATCGCCCTGGACGTGGGCGGTACCGGGATGAAGGCCGCCCTCGTCGGTGACGACGGCGCTCTGCTGCACCGAGCCCGCCGGGCTACCGGCCGCGAGCGCGGGCCCGACGCCGTGGTCGAGAACATCCTCGACTTCGCCGCCGAGCTGCGCGCCCACGGCACCCGGCACTACGGCGAACCGGCCGCCGCGGCCGGCCTCGCGGTCCCCGGCATCGTCGACGAGCAGCGCGGCATCGCCGTCTACGCCGCCAACCTCGGCTGGACGGACGTACCCCTGCGCGCCCTGCTCGCCGAGCGGCTCGGCGTGCCCGTCGCCCTCGGCCACGACGTGCGCACCGGCGGCCTCGCCGAGGGCCGGATCGGCGCGGGCCGGGGCGCCGACCGCTTCCTGTTCGTGCCGCTGGGCACCGGCATCGCCGGCGCCATCGGCATCGACGGGCGGGTGGAGTCCGGCGCGCACGGCTTCGCGGGCGAGATCGGACACGTCGTCGTACGCCCCGGAGGCACCCCCTGCCCGTGCGGGCAGCACGGCTGCCTGGAGCGGTACGCCTCCGCGTCCGCCGTCAGCGAGGCATGGGCGGCTGCCTGCGACGACCCGGACGCGGACGCCGCCGACTGCGCGAAGGCCGTCGCGTCCGGTGACCCGAACGCCGTCCGGATCTGGCAGCAGGCGGTGGACGCGCTCGCCGACGGCCTGGTCACCGCGCTCACCCTGCTGGACCCGCGCACGCTGATCATCGGTGGCGGCCTGGCCGAGGCGGGGGAAGTGTTGTTCCAGCCCCTGCGGGACGCCGTCCGGCAGCGGGTCACCTTCCAGAAGCTCCCGGCCATCGTCCCCGCCGCACTCGGGGACACGGCCGGCTGCCTGGGCGCGGGCCTCCTCGCCCGCGACCTGCTCGGCTCCACCGACCTCGATCCCACCGACCCTTCGGAGGTAACCGCCTGATGGCTCCCAGCTTGGTTCTCGCAGGTGCTCGGGTGGTGCTGCCCGGCGGTGTGGTGGACGACGGGCGCGTGTCCGTGGAGGGTACGAAGATCGTGGCCGCGGCCGCCGAGAGCGCCGAGGTGATCGACGTGACCGGCCACTGGCTGCTGCCCGGCTTCGTCGACATCCACAACCACGGCGGCGGCGGAGCGTCCTTCTCCGGCACCCCGGACGAGATCATGAAGGCCATCCGCACGCACCGCGCGCACGGCACCACCACCCTCGTCGCCTCCACCGTCACCGACGAGATGGACCTGCTGGTCCAGCAGGCGGGGCTGCTGAGCGAGCTGGCCGAGCAGGGGGAGATCGCCGGCATCCACTTCGAGGGGCCGTTCATCTCGCCGTGCCGCAAGGGCGCGCACTCCGAGGAGCTGCTGCGCGACCCGGAGCCGGCCGAGGTGCGCAAGCTGATCGACGCGGCGCGCGGCCGGGCGAAGATGGTCACCCTCGCCACCGAACTCCCGGGCGGCGTCGACTCCGTACGGCTGCTCGCGGAGCACGGCGTGATCGCCGCGGTCGGGCACACGGACGCGACCTACGAGCAGACGGTCGAGGCCATCGACGCGGGCGCCACGGTCGCCACCCACCTCTTCAACGCCATGCCCACCCTGGGCCACCGCTCCCCCGGCCCGGTCACCGCCCTGCTGGAGGACGAGCGGGTCACGGTCGAGCTGATCAACGACGGCACGCATCTGCACCCCGCCGCGCTGGAGCTGGCGTTCCGTCACGCGGGCGCCTCCCGGGTCGCGTTCATCACGGACGCGATGGACGCGGCCGGCATCGGCGACGGCCGCTACATGCTCGGCCCGCTGGAGGTCGAGGTCAGCGAGGGCGTGGCCCGGCTGGTGCACGGCGGCTCGATCGCGGGCTCCACGCTCACCATGGACCGCGCGTTCAAGCGGGCGGTGACGGTCGACAAGCTGCCGGTGGAGGACGCGGTGCGGGCCCTCTCCGCCAACCCGGCCCGCCTGCTCGGCATGTCCGACCGCGTCGGCTCGCTGGAGCCCGGCAAGGACGCCGACCTGGTGCTGGTGGACGCGAACTTCGACCTCAAGGGCGTGATGCGGCAAGGGGAATGGGTCGTAGCGCCCCAACTGCCCTGATCCGTACCTCCGTCACGAGACGGCGGCCGGTCCTCCCACTGGGCCGACCGCCGTCTCTTTGGCATGATCGAGCCCCCGGAAACGAAGACGCGATACCGAAGACGCGCCAACATCGAGGGAGGTCGGACCGGGTGATCCTCACGGTCACGCTGAACACCGCTCTCGACATCACCTATCGCGTACGGTCCCTGCGGCCGCACACCTCGCACCGCGTCTCGGACGTCATCGAACGGCCGGGCGGCAAGGGCGTGAACGTGGCCCGGGTGCTGGCCGCGCTCGGGCACGAGGTGACGGTCACCGGGTTCGCGGGCGGCGCCACCGGGCGTGCGGTGCGCGAGCGGCTCACGCAGACGCCCGGACTGACGGACGCGCTGGTGCCGGTGGCCGGGCCGACCCGGCGCACGATCGCGGTCGTGGACGAACTTTCCGGTGACACCACCCAGTTGAACGAACCGGGCCCCCAGATAGCGCCGGCCGAGTGGGGCGCCTTCCTGGACCGGTACGAGGAACTCCTGCCGTCCGCCTCGGCGGTGGCCCTGTCGGGCAGCCTGCCGCCGGGGGTGCCGGTGGGGGCGTACGCGGGTCTCGTCCGCGCGGCCCGCTCCGCGTGCGTGCCGGTGCTGCTGGACACCAGCGGGGAGCCGCTGCGTCGGGGGGTCGCGGCCCGCCCCGACATCATCAAGCCGAACGCCGACGAACTGGCCGAACTCACCGGCTCCCACGAGCCGTCCCGCGCCACCCAGGACGCCCGCCGCCGTGGCGCCCACGCGGTCGTGGCCTCCCTCGGCGCGGAGGGCCTGCTCGCGGTCACCCCGGACGGCCACTGGCGCGCCGCCCCGCCCACCCGCCTCCACGGCAACCCGACCGGCGCGGGCGACTCCGCGGTCGCCGGCCTGCTGTCCGGCCTGGTGGAACATCTGTCGTGGCCGGACCGGCTGGCCCGAGCGGTCGCCCTCTCGGCGGCAACCGTACGGGCCCCCGCAGCGGGCGAGTTCGACCCGGCGGCGTACGAGGAGCTGCGCGAGCGGGTCGCGGTGACGGACGTGGTCCGGGCGGCCTAGCTGTCCCGCTTGACCTGGCCCTTCTTCAGCCAGACCTGGTCCAGCAGGACGTTGCACTTGTCGCCGGGCTGGCAGGAGAGGGAGATGGTGTTGGGGCCCTTGTTCAGGGTGGGCCACACGTAGGAGGTGGTCCAGCCCTTGGTGAAGTCGCCGTTGGGGGCGTGCGCGTAGTTGTCCAGGCCCAGCTTGCTGCCGAACGGCTTGCCGTTGACGGTGACCGTCATCTCCTGGTCCTCGCCGGGCACGCTGTAGTTCACGAAAAGGGTGTACGCGCCGTCCTCCGGGACGTCCACGCTCCAAGTCGCCGACGCGCCGACCGTGTTCAGGCCGCCCACGTAGACACCACCCGCCGCCTTGGCGCCCTGGACGTCCGAGGCCTTGGCGGCGCCGCCGGCCAGCTGGAGGGCCTGGGCGTCCGTCTTCGGCAGTTCGCCGGCCGGGGCCGAGTTGCTGGTCGAGGGGCTCGGGGCGCTGGTCTGGGACTGGGTCGGGGTGGTGGAGGGCTGGTTGCCGGCGTTGTCGTCGTCCGAGTTGCCGTTGATCATCGCGATGCTGATGCCGATGACGACCGCGGCGACCACCGCGATCGCGCCGATCAGCAGGCCCTTGGTGTTCGGGCCGCCGCGGCCGCCGCCCGTGGTGGACGGCATGGGCCGGTGGCTGGTCGGGGCGCCGCCGGGGAGGGTCTCGGGGGCCTGGTAGTGGGCGTTCGGCTGGCCGTAGGCACCCTGCTGCTGCGGGACCGTGGGCCCCGGCTGGCCGTATCCGGCGCCCGGCTGGCCGTACTGGCGCTCGCCGACCGTGCGCACCCTGCTGACCGAGTTCGGGTAGCCGTAACCACCGGACGGCGGCTGGGCGCCTCTGGCCTGGCCGTCGGCATACAGATAGCCGAACGGGTCGTCGTCCTCGGGCGTGCTCGGGCCGTTTTCGCCGGGCGTCATCCCTTGGTCTCCTCAGCGGGTGCGGGTGGATGCGATACGCGTGTGGAATGGCGAGCCTACCCGGTCCCGCTGCCCCAAGAAGGTGACTCGGACCGCATCAACTCACTGACCTGCACATCATCCCGCGCGGCGATGCTGTTTGGGACGAGATCGTTTCTCTACGTACATCCGCTCGTCGGCGGACTTCAACACTTCGTCCGCCGTCATCCCGCAGTGCGCCCAGCCGATGCCGAAGCTGGCGCCCACCCGGACGGCCCGGCCCTCGGCGCGGATCGGCTGGATGATCTCGTTGCGCAGGCGTACGGCGAGGTCCTGGGCGTCGGCCTTGCCGAGGCCGTCGGCGAGGATCACGAACTCGTCGCCGCCGAGCCGGGCGACGGTGTCCCCGTCGCGCACGCCCCGGGACAGCCGCCGGGCGACCTCGATGAGGACCGCGTCGCCCGCGTTGTGGCCGAAGCGGTCGTTGATCGACTTGAAGCCGTCCAGGTCGCAGAAGAGGACCGCGAGCCCCTTGGTGCCGTCGTCGCGGCCGTCCTCGGGGGCGACGGTGTGGACGTGGTGGTCGAAGCCGTCGTACGCCTGCGGGCCCGGCGCGAAGTCGAAGCCGTGGCCACCGGGGACGTCGTAGGCGGGATGGCCGTAGGCCGCGTCCAGGGACTCCAGGGCGTCGCCGGGGTGGGACGGGCGCTGGCACAGCCGGGAGGAGAGGCGGGAGCGCAGCTCGGCGGAGTTCGGCAGCCCCGTGAGGGAGTCGTGGGAGGCGCGGTGGGCGAGCTGCAGCTCGCGGCGCTTGCGCTCCTCAATGTCCTCGACGTGGGTGAGCAGGAAGCGGGGCCCGTCGGCGGCGTCGGCGACGACGGAGTTGCGCAGGGACACCCAGACGTAGGTGCCGTCGCGGCGGCCGAGGCGCAGCTCCGCGCGGCCGCCCTCGGCGGAGGTGCGCAGGAGGGTGCCGATGTCCTCGGGGTGGACGAGGTCGGAGAAGGAGTAGCGGCGCATCGCGGAGGCGGGGCGGCCCAGCAGCCGGCACAGGGCGTCGTTGGTGCGCAGGATGCGGCCGTGCTGGTCGCCGCCCATCTCGGCGATGGCCATGCCGGAAGGGGCGTACTCGAAGGCCTGCCTGAAGCTTTCCTCACTGGCCCGCAGGGCCTGCTGCTCGCGCTCCAGGCGGACCAGGGCGCGCTGCATGTTCGCACGTAGACGCGCGTTGCTGATCGCGATGGCGGCCTGGAAGGCGTACATCTGCAGGGCCTCGCGGCCCCAGGCGCCCGGGCGGCGGCCGTTGCGCGGGCGGTCGACCGATATGACGCCCAGCAGCTCGCCGCGGGAGCCGCCCTGCACGCCGGGCGTGTACATCGGCGCGAAGAGCCGGTCGGAGGGGTGCCACTCGTCCTCGAAGCGCGGCGCGGGCCCGTCGGTGAACCACTGCGGGACGTCGTCGTCGTCCAGCACCCAGCCCTCGGTGTGCGGGATGAAGATCAGGTCGCCCCACTGCTCGCCCATGTTCAGCCGCCGGTCCCAGGACTCGCGGGAGCCGACCCGGCCGGTGATGAGGGCCTCGGCGGCGGAATTCCCGGAGAAGGCGGCGACGACGAGGTCCCCGTCCTGGCGTACGAGGTTCACGCACGCCATCTCGTACCCGAGGGCGCCGACCACGCCGTCGGCGACGGTCTGCAGGGTGTCCGCCAGGCTGCGTGCCGTGTTCATGTCGGCCATGACCTGGTGCAGCTGCCGGAGGGACGCTAGACGGACATACGGCTCGGACTCTGTTTCCACGCTCGCCCTCCCCCCGAGACCTCGCAGCGAATCAAGGGTTCTCTCAGCTTCCCCGCCACTGAATCACAGCGCGCTGCTCACTCGGTACACAGGGTCAACAATTCCTGGCCCTTGTGACTCAAGTCACAGGTGAACGTGAACAATTGAGTGGGGTTTCTGCGTTTTCCCGTTGCGTTGCCGACCGCATGGTTCGTGACCCTGCGCACATGATGCGCGAACCGTTCCCGTGCTTGGCGTACTTGGCCTCCGCGGTCCGGCGGTCCGTTCGTCCGATGGTGTGGTGCTGGCGGAGGACCTTGAAGCCCTTGAGGCCGACGATGGCGTGTTCGGCTCGCGCCCGCCGCTCGACGAACGGCTTGATCTTGTTTCGCCTGGTGATGACCTCCGGTGCGCTGCGGTATGCGGTGTCTCCGATCAGCAGGCGGTGCCCGGCAACCTGACCCGCCATGGTGGCACGGAAGACGAGGGGGTCGCCCACGGCGATCACGCGACAGTCCCTGGCGCGGATGGCCAACGGGGATGCACCGGTCGGCGGTAGTTCTTGGAGCAGGCCGTCACCGCCTGCTCCTGTACGGGGATCAGCGCCCCGTCAGCCAGCCATAGATCGGCCCGGCGTCCGTCGGGCGGTTCGACGAGCCGGGCGATCACGGGTGTGAGGCGGTCGATGACGCGATGGAGCGCTGCCCGGGCCTGGGCTCCGGCAGGAGCGCGGCGACGCCCGCGACCAGCACCAGGAACGTTATGGCGGACAGTCCGACCCAGCGCGAGCAGCGAGCGGGCTCAGCCGGCCAGGTTGATCTTCGGCGCGAACGGACAGAACAACCCAAGGTCAGTTACTTCCCGAATCCGGGATAGGTGATTTCCAGCTCCCCGGCTTGGGGGTGAGCCTCCCGCCAGGCTTCCAGCCGGTCTTCCGGCCACAGAGGAGTTCGCCCCGCGCAGAGGGCGCCGCGGAAGTCGTTGTTGGCGCTGCTGAGGTCACGTTGGGCATTCGTACGACAATGCATGGATCGAATGCGTGACCTTGTCGTTGGGGCGTCGTTGATCGGGTGATGGCAGCGCGAGCTGGAGCTCGGTGCCGCGTGCGCCGGCTGTTGCGTCGGGAAGGGGGTGTCGGTCATGCGGGCCGCCCAGCCGCGGAAGTTCCGGGGGAAGAACAAGGCCCCGAAGTGGACCAGGCCCGCCAACGGGATCGTGTCGGTGATGGTGCTGCCGCTGACCGTCACCGACCCCGCCGACCTGGACCGGCTGGAGAAGCTGTTCGGCGCGATATGGTCGATCAAGCGGGCCGTCCAGCGCGACGCCCGCGCCAGGGTCAACGCTTACTGGGCCGCCAGGCGCGAGCGCGACCGCGATGGGATGAAGGCCGTCCGGCAGCGCCTCGGGCTGTCCCGTGAGGCCCTGGAACGCTGCGCCTACCGGCACCTGGAAAACGCCGGGCATCTCAAGCACCACGCCACCAAAGCGTTGGCCATGCACATCGCCGACGAGGTGTGGAACGGCGTCTCCCGCCACCTGTTCGCCGACAATACTGGCAACCGCCACGGACGGCCCCGCGTTGGCCGGTGGCACGATTTCACCCGCATCCCCGGGCGGGCCCGCTCCCACACCGCCGAGAACAAGTGGGAGACCTTCCGCCTGGTCGGCACCCTCCACGGGCACGCCATGGCCTACACCGACGGCGGGCAGCACGACCTGATGCAGCCGCGCCGGATGCCGAAGCCGACCGTGCCGGACGGCAAGGTGCCCACCGGCAAGCTCACCGCCGCCGGGAAGCCGAGCGTGCGCAAGGCCACCTGGTGGGACCACACCGGCCCCTTCGCCGTCGTCTTCGCCGGAGGCCCGGACAGCAAGCTCGGTGACCTCGTGCTCCCCGTCCGCATCCCCCAGGGTGCAGGCCGACGGGAGCGAGTGGAGCACTTCCTTGCCGACCCCCGCCGCTGGCACAAGGTGGACCTCGTACGCCGCCGCAAGGCGTCCGCTCCTGGCGGATGGACGTACGAGGCGCACTTGATGGTCCTCGGACCCGGCTACGCCTCCCCGGCGGTCCGTCAGATGCGGAAGCGCGCCGCCGAACTGGACCGGATCGGCGGAGTGGACGGCAACGTCTCCAACCTGTCGGTGGTCTCCTTCCCCGCCTCCATGGACCCCGCCGAGGGTTCTCCGGCGTCCTCGGAGGTCGTACTGACCGGGGAGGAGCGGGCGCGGCTGGAGAAGAAGGCGCGCAAGCAGCGTGGCCGTGCGCGGGCGCTGGAGCGTTCCCGCCGGGCCACCAACGCCGCCCAGTACGGGCTGTCCAAGCGGCAGGCCGCACGCGCCGAGCGCCGCGCCGCCAAGGGCCTCAAGTCCAAGGCCGTGACGGTGCCGGGCGGTGCCCGCGACGCACGGTCCAATGGGGCGCCCAAGCAGGCGTTCCGGCGCGACCGGCTGTCCGGCAACTACCGGGAACTGCGCGCCCGCCAGGCCGAAGCCGCCGCCGGCGCTGCCGAGTACCGACGGCACCGCGCCCGCCAGATCGCACGGGAGATCATCGCCGCACACGGGCCCCACCTCACGGTGGAGGACTGCGACATCCGCACCTGGTACCGGCTGTGGGGCAAACGCCTCTCGCAGACCACACCCGGCATGCTCATATCTGCCCTGGAGATCGAATGCAAGGCCGCCGGTGGCCGCCTCCTACGCGCCTCCACCTGGTCAACCGGCCTGTCCCAGCACTGCCTGTGCGGGGAACGCGTCTCCAAGAAACTGCGGGACCGGGAACACAAGTGCATCGCCTGCGGGCTCGTCGGCAAGCGAGACCTCGTGTCCGCAACACTGGCCGCCTTCGTGAACCTCGCCGACCCAGACGACCCGAAAACCGCGACCCTGGACACTGCCAGGTCGCGGCACGCACAGATCATCTTCGATCAAGGGCTGGAAGAGGCCCTGCGGGAGTCAACCACACCGTGCCAGAACACCCCTCGGGGTGCTGGTCGCGTGGCAGTCCCACGTCAGCGTGGAACCTCTGCTCCCCGAACCGCCGGACGGCGGGACCGAGCGACCCCGGATGAGCCGCGCCCCGTGCGCGACCACGCCGGAAAGCCCGGCCCCCGCACCGCGTGCAGTCCACAGCCAGCCTCTGGCGAATTGCGACTCAAGTCTTAGGACCCGGTTCGGGCGGAGGCCCGATGCGGGGCGGGCGGGGCGGAGATTAGCGTTTCCGGCGTGCTGAAGACCGCCTCCCCCACCGCCACCCCAGCTTCCGGGCATGCTGAGGGGGTGAGCAACGACGAGTTCCGGGCCGCGATGTCCCGGCTGGCCGCGGGCGTCGTCCTCGTGACCGCCCAGGAGCCGCCGCTGGACCCGGACGACCCGCACGCGCCGGACATGGAGGACGTCGGCATGACCGCCACCGCCTTCATGTCGGTCTCGCTGGACCCGCCGCTCGTGCTCGTCAGCCTGCGCGAGGGCTCCCGCATGGACGACCTGCTCGACGAACAGCCGATGTGGGCGGTCTCGGTGCTCGCCGAGAGCCAGCGGCACATCGCGGGCCGCTTCGCCATGAAGGGCCGCATCAGCGACCGTCTGCTGTTCGAGGACATCCCCTACCTCCGTGGTGAGGTCACCGGCGCCCCGCTGGTGGGCGGCGCGCTCGCCACGCTGGAGTGCCGCACCGAACAGCGGGTGCCGGCCGGCGACCACACCCTGGTCATCGGCCGCGTGCTGACCGCGCGGGTGCCGAGCGCGGACGGCGGCCCCCTGCTGTACTTCCGCGGCCGGTACCGGCAGATGGGGTGAGCGGGAGCTACCGGCAGTTGGGATGACCGGACGCTCCCGGAAGTGGGGATGAGCGGGCGGGCCGGCCGGGAATTCCGTGGCCGGGGCGGGGCAGCCCGGCTTACCGTGCGCGGATGACACCTCGCCTGGAAACGATCACCACCGCGAACCTCGACGCCGCGCTCGCCGTCCGCGTCCGCCCTGACCAGGAGCACGCGGTCGAACCGGTCGCGCACTCCCTCGCCGAGGCGTACGTCCGCCCGGCCGGTGTCGCCTGGCCGCGCCTGATCGTGGACGGCGACCGCCCGGTCGGCTTCCTGATGGCCTTCCTCGACATCGACTGGCGGGACGACGGCGGCAGCCTCGTCCGCTCCGGCCTGTGGCGGCTGAACATCGCCGCCGATGAACAGGGCAACGGGTACGGCCGGTTCGCCGTGGACGCCGTCGCCGAGGAGCTGCGCCGCCGGGGCACCAAGGAGATGTACGTGACCTGGCACCCCGGCCCGGACGGCCCCGAGGAGTTCTATCTCCGGCTGGGCTTCCGCACGAACGGGGAGACGAGCGGCGGGCAGACGGTGGGCGTGCTCGACCTTTCCTGATGCCCGCGCGGGCTCTCCTGCGGTCAGTGCCCCTCGAACTCGACGGTGAGTCCTGCCACCCGCTCCGGGTCGGTCACGATCTCGACGACGGCGACGCGGTCGCGGACGATCGTGAAGCGCAGCGCCCGCTCCAGCCGGCCGTCGGCGTCCAGGACGACCACCCCGGGCAGGCCGTCGACCAGCGCGGGCCGGATGACCTGCGCGGGCCGGCTGGCCGCGGCGAAGCTCGCGTACGTCAGCGCGCCGCACGCCACCGCTGCGGCGCCGGTCGTCACGCCCGCCTCGCTGCGGGCCACCACGTCCGGGTCGAGCACGGCGAGCAGCCCCTCGAAGTCGCCGTCCCGGGCGGCGGCCATGAACGCGTTCACGACTTCCCGGTGCCGGTCCGGGCCGGTGTCCGGGGCCTCGGCACCCCGCACCCGCCGGCGGGCCCGGCTGGCGAGCTGCCGGGCGGCGGCCGGCTGACGGCCGAGGACGCCGGCGACCTCGTCGAACGGCACGGCGAACAGGTCGTGCAGCACGAAGGCCAGCCGCTCGGCCGGGGTGAGGGTCTCGAGTACGACGAGGAGGGCGACGCCGACCGAGTCGGCGAGCAGGGCATCCTGTGCGGGGTCGGGCGCGGAGGACGGGGCCGGGTGCCAGGTGTCGAGCGGTTCTTCGGCGCGGGACCTGCGGGAGCGGAGCATGTCGAGGCAGACGCGGCCGACGACGGTGGTCAGCCAGGCGCCGAGGTTCTCCACCTGCGCCGCGTCGGCTCTGCTCAGCCGGAACCAGGCTTCCTGCACGGCGTCCTCGGCCTCGGTGGCCGAGCCGAGCATGCGGTAGGCGACGGCGCGGAGGTGGGCGCGGTGCGTCTCGAAGCGCTGAGCAAGCTCGGCAAGCCGGTCGTGGTCGGTCGTGGGGTCGCTCATGGTGTCGCCGGCCTCTCCGTCCCTTTATTCGTGCGGTCACTGGGATGACGGATGGGCGGGCGGGGATGTGACATCTCGTTGCCGGGTGCGGGTGGGTGGGTGGTGTGTTTTTCCCACCCGCACCACCCGTGCGGCTTTCGTGGTCGAGTGCGGGTGGCCCCTGCGGGGCGAGATCGCCGTCGGCGGGCGCGGGTGGGTCCCGGGGGGCGGGGCGCCGTCGGGGGCGGGGGGTGGGTTACGTCCAGTCTCGGCCCGTACGGCCCCGCTTCGTCTCCGAACGTGCCTTCTTCTCGCGCAGGCGGCGTTCGTTGATGCCGCGGGGGATGCGGGTGGGACGGCGGGGTTTGGGTGGGGGTGCGGTGGCTTCGGCGAGGAGCGCGGCGAGGCGTACGGCGGCGGCCTCGCGGTTGCGCCACTGGGAGCGGTGCTCGGAGGACCGTACGACGACGGCCCCGTCGACCAGACGCCCGGCCAGCCGCTGCAGCGCCCGCTCCTTCCACACCGGAGGCAGCGCCTCGGTGGCCGCGAGGTCGAAGCGCAGCTCGACCTGGGAGTCGCTGGTGTTGACGTGCTGCCCGCCGGGCCCGGACGACCTCGAGAAACGCCACGTCAGCTCGGCCTCGGGAAGCGAGACCGAGCCGCGGATGATGTAAGGCCCGGACATGTGTCCCATGTTCCCGGCCACGGCCGTCCCGCGTCACCCGGTTTTCGCCGTGAGCCGGGAGCAAGGGGAGGAGAGGTCGGTAAAAAAGGTAAAGACGGGCGGAACCATCGGGACCCCCCTCGACGTTCTTCCCGGTGACGGTAGCTTCGTCGGCACAGAATTCCTCACGGGAAGGACTCCCACATCATGGCTGTAAGCCTGTCCAAGGGTGGCAACGTCTCGCTCACCAAGGAGGCACCGGGCCTGACCGCCGTCACCGTGGGCCTCGGCTGGGACGTCCGCACCACCACCGGCACGGACTTCGACCTCGACGCCTCCGCCATCGCGGTGAACGGGCAGGGCAAGGTCTACTCCGACGGCCACTTCGTGTTCTTCAACAACAAGCAGACCCCGGACAACACGATCGTCCACACCGGTGACAACCGCACCGGCGAGGGCGCCGGCGACGACGAGGCCATCAACGTCAACCTGGCCGCGCTCCCGGCCGACATCGAGAAGGTCGTCTTCCCGGTCTCCATCTACGACGCCGAGAACCGCGGCCAGAACTTCGGCCAGGTCCGCAACGCCTACATCCGCATCATCAACCAGGCCGGCGGCGCCGAGATCGCCCGCTACGACCTGTCCGAGGACGCGGCCACCGAGACCGCCATGGTCTTCGGCGAGCTGTACCGCAACGGCGCGGAGTGGAAGTTCCGCGCGGTGGGCCAGGGTTACGCCTCGGGCCTGGTCGGCATCGCCCAGGACTTCGGCGTCAACGTCTGACCTACCCGGAGCCAGCCCGGTGGGAGCCCCGGGCCGCGGCGGGCAAAACGCCGTGGCCCGGGCCCCGCTCCCGCGTTACCGTGCCCGCGTGATCCTCCAGCCCCTGCCTCCCGGCCGCGACATCCCGGCCCCGCTGCTCACCGAGCTGACGGCGCTGTACGCCTCGAACCGCGAGTTCCACGCGCTCAGCGGGGACTTCCCGGACCCGGACGACGTACGTCCCGAGCAGGTGGCGGTCGCCCTGGCCGACGAACTGGCCCACCCGGACGCCGAGGTGCTCCTCGCCCGCGCCGAGGGCCTGCTGGTCGCGATCGTGATCACCCTGGCCCACCACCCCGACCCCGCCGACCCCGACCCATGGATCGGGCTGCTGATGGTCCGCGCGACCGAGCACGGCAAGGGGTACGGCCGCCGCGTCGCCACCCTGGTCGAGGACCGTTTCCGCGCCGCCGGCCGCCAGGCCGTACGGCTCGCCGTGCTCGACAACAACCCCAAGGCCCTGGCCTTCTGGACCAGCCTGGGCTACAAGAGCGTCGCTCACCGCCCGGACCGCGCGCTCGGGCGCCCCTGCACCGTCATGCGCAAGGCGCTGCCGGACGACCGGGAGTGAGTCCCGTTTCCGGGACCCGTGCTCAGCCGTGTGCTCCGAACGGTGCCGGTGACCCACGGTGCGAAGGCGCCACCGCCGCTCTGTGACCCACGCCACACGACGTTCCTGTCAGCAATCGAGTCGCTGTTCCGCTCAACCCACCGGGACCAAGCGAACCGACAGGAGCGACACATGAAGCACCGCATCGTCGTCCTCGGCGCCGGCTATGCCGGGGCCTACGTGGCCGGGAACCTGGCCCGTCGGCTGTCGCCGGCGGACACCGAGATCACCGTGGTCAACGCCGAGCCGGACTTCGTCCAGCGGCTGCGGCTGCACCAACTCGCGGCCGGCCAGGAGATCGAGGCTCCACAGCTCGCCGACGTCTTCGCGGGCACGGGGATACGGCTGCGCCTGGCGCGTGTCACCGCCGTCGACCCCGACCGCCAGGTCGTCGCCGTTGCCGACGCCGAGGGCGGCGGCGAACTCGGCTACGACACGCTGGTCTACGCGCTCGGCAGCCACGGCGCCGACCACGGCGTCCCCGGCGTGGCCGAGCACGCCTTCGACGTCGCCGCCCGGCCCTCCGCGCTGCGCCTGCGCGAGCGCCTGGACGGCCTCGGCAGGCGGAGCGAAGGCGGGAGTGTGCTGGTCGTCGGCGCCGGGTTGACCGGCATCGAGACCGCCACCGAACTCGCCGAATCCCGGCCCGGCCTGTCGGTGTCGCTGGTCGCCCACGGCGAGCTGGGCGCCCCGCTCTCCGCCGGAGCCCGCGGCCACCTGCGCCAGGCGTGCGCCCGGCTGGGCGTCACCGTCCTGGAGCACACCAGCGTCGAAGCCGTCGAAGCGACGCGGGTGCTGTGCGCCGACGGCACCGCCCTGGCGTCCGACGCGACCGTCTGGGCGGCCGGGTTCGTGGTCGATCCCATCGCCGCCGCCGGCGGGCTGGAGGTCACCGAGAACGGCCGGATCGTCGTCGATCGCACCATGCGGTCGGTCTCGCACCCGAACGTCTACGCCGTCGGCGACAGCGCCTACGCCATCGGCGACAACGGCATTCCGCTGCTGATGTCCTGCGCTTCGGCCGGCTACACCGGCAGGCAGGCCACGGCCGCGATCGTGGGAGGCCTGACCGGCCGCAAGATCCCGAACACCAAGCTGGAGTACCTGGGCAACCACATCAGCCTCGGGCGGCGGGACGGGATCCTGCAGATGGTCGACGACGAAGCGCGTGCGAAGCCGACGTACATGGGCGGCCGGAAGGCCGCTCGGATCAAGTCGGGCATCCTCAAGATGGCGCTGTGGACCACCTCGCACCCGACCTTCGGCCTGCCCAGCCGCACGCGCCGCCTGGCCGCCGCGCCGAAGACGTCCGCCGTGAACGCCGTCGCATAGCCGACCAGAGTCCGCCTAGGGTGATCCGCGTGGACCGCACCGCCACTGATCGCTTCGACACCGGCCGGTTCGAGGCCGGCCGGAACCGGCTGGCCTCGCTGGCGTACCGGCTGCTGGGATCCGCCGTCGACGCCGAGGACGTCGTCCAGGACGCGTTCCTGCACTGGCAGGCCGCGGACCGGCAGCGGATCAAGGTGCCGGAGGCATGGCTGACCAAGGTCGTCACCAACCTCTGCCTGGACCGGCTCCGCTCGGCACAGGCCCGCCGCGAACGCACCGTCGGCGCCTGGCTGCCCGAACCGCTCCTGGACGGCGACCCGATGCTCGGCCCGGCCGCCACGTTCGAGCAGCGCGAATCGGTCTCCCTGGCCGTGCTGACGCTGATGGAGCGCCTGTCACCCGTCGAGCGGGCCGTCTATGTCCTGCGCGAAGCGTTCTCCTACAGCCACGCCGAGATCGCCGAGATCCTCGACATCACCGAGTCCGCGAGCCAGCAGCACCTCCACCGGGCCCGGCGCCGCGTCACCGCCGCCCGCCGCGGCGGCGGCGAGGTCGACCCTGCAGCCGCCCGCAGGATCGTCGAGGAATTCCTCGCCGCCGCCTCCTCGGGCCGCACCGAACGGCTCGTAGCGCTGCTCACCGACGACGCGACCGCGATCGCCGACTCCAACGGCGCCGGCCCGGCCGAGAAGCTGCTGCGGTACGACACTCCGCGGCGCATCGCCGCCATCGCACGGGCCGGCTTCAGGCCCACTCCCGCGAAACGGCGCCTGGCCGGCGGCACGCCCGCCGTCCACTACGCGCTCGTCAACGGCGCGCCCGCCATCCTCTTCGTGCTCGGCGACCGGGCCATCGGCGCCGTGACCTTCGACATCACGGGCGGCAGGATCGCGACCGTGCGCGGCATCGCCGCCCCCGACCGCCTCGCCCGCCTCAACGAGGCCTGGCGGCAGCACGAACCGGACGCGCCGCTCGTCGCCCAGTGGTGATCCGACCCCGACGTGAGGCACTGACGCAGTGATGCGGCGGGGCCGACCCGGGGTGTGACGCCCCGAGCCTCAAATTCGCTGTAACCAAGGGGAGTTGCATCCTCACCCCTCATGTCCGGATATCGGATACCAGGGCACGCCTTTCGGATACGAACACGTAAAGTCTTGTCGGCGGCCTGTCAAACAGGCCGTTTCTGATGTCACTCTCTCCTCGCCGCCGCAACTCTGTGCATCCCCTGTGCCCCACCTGTGTCTCCGGCCCCACGGAGACCAGCCCTAAGGAGACCGAGTGAGTCAGCAGCCCCACGCCTCCCGCACCTCCCGTACGACCGCCGTGCGCGCCGCCGCGCTGGTCGGCTCGGCCGCGATGGTCGTTCTCGCGCTGCAGAACGGCGCCGCCACCGCCGCCCCCACGCACACCGGTGCCATGGCCGCCCCGCTCAGCACCTCCGCCCGTGTCGCGGCCCTCGAGTCCGCGCAGCGGCACGCCGGTGCGGCGGCCCGCGAACTCGGCCTCGGCGCCAAGGAGAAGCTGGTCGTCCGGGACGTGATCAAGGACGTGGACGGCACGGTCCACACCCGCTACGAGCGCACCTACGCCGGTCTGCCCGTCCTCGGCGGCGACCTGGTCACCCACGTGACGAAGAGCGGCTCCCTCAAGGGCGTCGACAAGGCGGCCAAGGCCCGGATATCCGTGCCGACCACCACCGCCGCCGTCTCCGCCGCGAGCGCGAAGAAGTCCGCGCTCAAGGCCGCCGACAGCGCCAAGGCCACCGCCTCGACCTCCCGCAAGGTCGTCTGGGCGGCCGGCGCCAAGCCGGTCCTCGCCTACGAGTCCGTCGTCAAGGGCCTCCAGCACGACGGCACCCCGAGCGAGCTGCACGTCATCACCGACGCCACCACCGGCAAGAAGCTCTACTCCTACGAGGCCATCGACACCGGCACGGGCACCAGCCAGTACAGCGGCACCGTCACGATCGGCACCACCGCCTCCGCCTCCGGCGGCTTCGACCTGATCGACGGCGGCCGCGGCGGCCACAAGACGTACGACCTGAACGGCGGCACGACCGGCACCGGCACCCTCTTCCACGACGCCGACGACGTCTGGGGCAACGGCACCGTCAGCAACCGGCAGACCGCCGCCGTCGACGCCGCCTACGGCGCCGGCGTCACCTGGGACTTCTACAAGGCGGCGTTCAACCGCAACGGCATCGCGGGCGACGGCCGGGCCGCCTACTCCCGCGTCCACTACGGCAACGCCTACGTCAACGCCTTCTGGAACGACAGCTGCTTCTGCATGACGTACGGCGACGGCGCGAACAACGCCGACCCGCTCACCTCGCTCGACGTGGCCGGCCACGAGATGAGCCACGGTCTGACGGCAGCCACGGCCAAGCTCAACTACCGGGGCGAGTCCGGCGGTCTGAACGAGGCCACCTCGGACATCTTCGGCACCTCGGTGGAGTTCTTCGCCAACAACGCCTCGGACCCCGGTGACTACCTCATCGGCGAGAAGATCGACATCAACGGCAACGGCACGCCGCTGCGCTACATGGACAAGCCCAGCAAGGACGGCGGCTCCGCCGACTACTGGTCGAAGTCCGTCGGCCGCCTCGACGTGCACTACTCGTCCGGCGTCGCCAACCACTTCTTCTACCTGCTGTCCGAGGGCAGCGGCGCGAAGACCATCAACGGGGTCTCCTACAACTCCCCGACGTACAACGGCTCCACGGTCACCGGTATCGGCCGGGACAAGGCCGACCAGATCTGGTACAAGGCCCTCACCACGTACATGACCTCGACCACCAACTACGCGGGCGCCCGCACCGCCACGCTGCAGGCCGCGGCCGACCTGTACGGGTCGGGCAGCGCGGAGTACAACGCGGTGGCGGCGGCCTGGACGGCGGTCAACGTCAACTAGCCGCAGGAGCAGGCAGTACGGCAGCCGGGCCGCCCGTCACGGGTGGTCCGGTTTTCCGTCTCCGTACAGCCAGTCCTTCCAGATCGCTCCGAAGTCCTTGCCGGGAACCTTCTTCTCCACGTACGCGGTGAAGTCGGCGGTGCTCGCGTTGGCGTGGCGGCGGGTGGCGGCCCAGCCCTGGATGATGTCGTAGAAGGTGTCGTCGCCGACCTTCTGCCGGATCTTCTGCAGGACCATCGCGCCGCGGTCGTAGACGGGCGTGTCGGAGATGCGGTCCGCGCTCGGCGGTTTCGCGGGCGGGAAGTCCCAGAGGTCGTCGTCGCCGTCCTCGTAGAGGTTCATGAAGGTCTGCTGGGCGCTGTCGCCGCCGTGGTCCTCCTCGTACAGCCACTCCGCGTAGGAGGCGAAGCCCTCGTTGAGCCACATGTCCCGCCAGGACTTCGGGGTGACGGAGTCGCCGTACCACTGGTGGGCGAGTTCGTGCACGAGGGTGCTGGTGTCGAGCTGGTCGGCGGGGAAGACGGGCCGGTTCTGGGTCTCCAGGGCGTAGCCGGCGTCGTGCGGGCGGTCGACGATCGCGCCGGTGGAGGAGAAGGGGTACGGCCCGAAGTTGGTCTCCTCCCAGTCGATGATCTCGGGGATGTTCGCGAGCACCTTGGCGCTCGCCGCGCGCTGGGTGGGGTCGACGGCGGTGACGACCGGCAGACCGTGCGGGCCGGTGGTGCGGGTGATGTCGTAGTGGCCGATCGCGACGGTGGCGACGTAGCTCGCCATGGGCTGGGCGGTGTGCCAGGAGTACGCCGTACGGCCGCCCTTGTCGCTCCGGCCGGTCAACTCCCCGTTGGAGACGGCCTGGAGGCCCTTCGGGACGGTGACCGTGATGTCGTACGTCGCCTTGTCCGAGGGGTGGTTGTCGCTCGGGAACCAGGCCATGGAGCCGACGGGCTCGCCGAGGCCGAGGGCGCCGTCGGCGGTGCGCAGCCAGCCTTCCTCGGAGCCGTCGGGGTCGGTGAGGGTGCGCGGGGTGCCGGAGTAGCGGACGGTCGTGCTGAAGGTCTCGCTCTTGCTGAGGTCGTCGTGCGGGCGGACGGTGAGTTCCTGTCCGGCGCGGTTCCAGCGGGCCTGTCTGCCCTCCACGGTGACCTTCTCGACGTGCAGCCCGGCGAGGTCGAGGTCGAACGCGGACAGGTTCTGGGTGGCGCGGGCGGTGATGACCGCCTTGGCGGTGAGGTGGCGGGTGGCCGGCGTGTAGTCGAGGGTCAGCGCGTAGTGGGTGACGTCGTAGCCGCCGTTGCCCGCCTTCGGGAAGTACGGATCGCGCAGGCCGGAGCCGCCCGGGGTGCCGTGGACGCCGCCGTCGCACGCGGTGCCGGTCAGGGCGAGGGCGAGGAGCGCTGCGACAGCCGGGACATGGCGCGCGGATCTGGACATGTCAGTGATCTTAGGCGGGCGGGGCACACCGGAGCAGGGGCGGGGCGGTCGGCGTGACACCATCTCCCCGTGCTCGACATCGGCTACGCCCTCTCCAACCGCTTCCCCGACCCGCCGCAGACGGACTACCGCACCGCGGACGTCCACACCCTGCGGCACGACCTGTTCTGCGGGGACGTCTATCTCGCGGACACCGAGACGGACCGGGAGCTGTCCACAGCCTGGGGATGGGTGCCGGTGCTGGACTTCGCGTGGGCGCTGTGCGACATCGTGGAGCAGCTGGACCGGGACCCCATGGGCTCCCGCGCCGCCCGGCCGCAGCGCGCGGAGCTGGACTTCACCGAGTCCACCGACCGCATGTTCTTCGAGCGCCGCTTCGGATGGGTCGACATCGCCTCCGACTGGCTCCCCGCCGAGGAGTCCCCGCTCAGCTTCTCCCACGCCGAACTCCGGCGCGAGGCACGCGACTTCCTCCACGACCTGATCGCCGATCTGACCGACCTCCACGAGGACCTCGCGGAGAACCCGGCGATCTGGACCCTCCAGGCGCGGTTTCCCCGGGTGCCGTAGGAGCCGTGGGGGCGGGCCGGCCTCACTCGACTCTGATCCCCAACTCCGCCGCCAGCACCGGCGCCAGATCGAGCAGTTGGCCCGTGCTGATCACCGCACCCGACAGCCGGTCCAGGCCCCGGACGATCTCCAGCGGGGCGGCGCCGCGCAGGTCCACGTCCTTCAGGGTCGCGCTGCCGAAGTCGGTGCCCTTCAGGGCGCAGTCGAGGAACTCGACCCGCTCCAGGCGGGCGCCGGCGAAGTCCGGTTCGACCAGGACGCAGGACTCGAAGACGACGTCCTTCAGGCGGGCCTCGCGGAGGTTGAGGTAGTCGATCTTGCCGCCGCGGATCACGACCCGCTCCAGGACGGCGCCGTGCATCTGGGTGCCGCCCAGGCGGGCGTCGAGCAACTCGACGTCGCGGAACGTGGACTCGGCGAGGTGCGTGCCGACGCCCCGTGGGCCGGAGAGGACGGAGTCCAGGATCCGGGCCCGGCCCAGCGCGGTCTCGTCCAGCGTGCAGTCGGTCAGCGCGCAGTCCATGAAGCGGGCGCCCGCGCCGTCCTGCCCGGCCAGGTCCGCCGCGCGGAACTCCAGGCCGTCGTAGTCGCCGTCCGGCTCCAGCCCGTCGCCCGGCCAGGGTTCCAGAGGGGGCAGCCGCACCTCCGGACGCCGTGCGCCCTTCGGCCCCGCCCCGCGTGCGCCCTTCGGCCCCGCCCCGCGTGCGCCCGTCGTGCCCGTCATACGCGTCCTGCCCGTCGTACCCGTCGCTCTCCTCGCCATGCCCCCATGCTGCCCCCCGCCACTGACAATCCCGCCGCCGCGCGATTCCCCGCCGCCCGATCCCCGGCCGGCCCCGCCATCACCCACCCCGCGACTCCCCACCCCGCGATCCCCCACCCCACCGATGTCACATTCCGGGGTGTCCGCGCCGTCGTATTCGCGGACACACAAGGAAGCCGTGCACACAGGGGGCCCAGCCCATGCATCGCCATCGCATCACCGTCGTCGGCGGCGGCTTCGCCGGACTCACCGCCGCCATCACCGCCGCCGAGGCGGGCGCCGAGGTCACCGTGTACGAGGCGCACCACACCCTGGGCGGCCGGGCCCGCACCGCCGAGGGGCCGTACCGGACGAACGAGGGACCGCACGCCCTGTACAACGGCGGCCCGCACTGGATCTGGCTGAAGCAGCGGGATCTGATCGGGCCGCTCGCCCCGCTGCCGCCGCTGGAGGCGGCCCGGCTGCGGCTGCGCCACCACGGCGTGCTGCGCCGCACCCCGCCGTTCGCGCTGCTCAAGCTGCTGCGCCCGTCGGTGCGGCAGGCGCCCGTCGACCGGGACTTCCTGAGCTGGGCGACCGAAGTCGCCGGCGAGGAGGGGGCCCGGGCGGCCGCGAACTACTCGGCCGTGGCGCTGTTCCACCACGACCCGGGCTCGCTGTCCGCCGCGTTCGTGCAGGAGCGGCTGCGCCGGGCCACCAAGCTGCCGCCGGAGGCGCACTATCCGCGCGGCGGCTGGGGGAACGTCATCGACCGGATGGCCGCCAGGGCCTGGAACCTGGGGGTGCGGGTCGAGACGCTGTCCCGGGTCGACCGCCTGCCCACCGACACGCCCGTCGTCGTCGCCACCTCGCTGCCCGCGGCCCGGCGGCTCCTCGGGGACGACTCGCTGAGCTGGCCGAGCGGCCGTACCGTCCTGCTCGACCTCGGCCTGCGCACCCGGCGCGGGGACGCCTTCGCCGTCTCCGACCTGGACGCGCCGGGCTGGATCGAGCGGTTCACGGCGCAGGACCGGACCCTGGCGCCGGCCGGCGAGCAGCTGGTCCAGGGGCAGATCCCGATCGGGCCCGGGGAGTCCCGCGCGGACGGGCTGGCCCGGGCCGAGGAGTTGCTCGACCTCGGTTTCGAGGGGTGGCGGGAGCGGGTCACCTGGCGGCGGGAGGCCGTGGCGGGGGGCCGTACGGGCGCGGTGGACCTGCCGGGCCGCTGCTGGCGGGACCGGCCCTCCGTGGACCGCGGTGACGGCGTCTACCTGGCCGGTGACCAGGTCGCGGCGCCAGGCGTGTTGTCGGAGGTGTCCTTCAACAGCGCCGTCACCGCGGTGTCCCTGATCCTCGGCCGACCCGCCCTTGACCTCAAGCAAGCTTGAGGTCGAAGAGTGGGCCCCGGAGACAGAGCAACCGAGGAACGACGACTGGGGGATCCCATGCACGCCGTACGCCTGTACGCCTTCGGGCCGGCCGAGAACCTGACGTACGAGGAGACCGCGGATCCGGTCCCGGGCCCCGGTGAGGTGCGGATCGCCGTGGCCGCGGCCGGGGTGCACCTGCTCGATACCGCCCTGCGCGAGGGGCACCGGGGTCCGCTGCCCGAGCCGCCCGCCCTGCCCACCGTCCCGGGCCGTGAGGTCGCCGGTGTCGTGGACGCCCTCGGCGAGGGTGTGGACGGGGCGTGGCTCGGCAAGCGGGTCGTGGCCCACCTGGGCTTCGCGCCCGGAGGGTACGCCGAACTCGCCGTCACCGGCGTCGAACGCCTCCACGAGGTCCCGGAGGGGCTGGGCCTCGCCGAGGCCGTCGCCATGATCGGCACGGGGCGTACGGCGCTGGGGATCGCGCAGTTCGCCGAGCCGGGGCCGGACGACGTGGTCGTCGTACCGGCGGCCGCGGGCGGCATCGGCACGCTGCTCGTGCAGTACGCCAAGAACGCCGGGGCCACGGTGGTGGGCCTGGCGGGCGGGGCCCGCAAGACCGCCCTGGTCCGCGCCGAGGGCGCCGATCTCGCCGTCGACTACACCGACCCCGACTGGCCCGCCGAGGTCCGCACCCACCTGGGCGGACACACGCATGAAGAGGGGCCCGCCACCATCGTCTACGACGGCGTCGGCGGCGAGGTCGCCCGGGAGGCGGTCGCCCTGCTCGGGCCCGGCGGGCGGCACCTGGTGTTCGGCTGGTCGGCCGAGGGCATCGGCGAGGACCGGCGGGGCCACTTCGTCGAAGGCGTCTCCGAGTCCGTCCTCGGACCGGCGATGTTGGAGAAGGCCGGCGGCCTGCGCGCGCTCGAACTGCGCGCCCTGACCGAGGCCGCCGAGGGCCGGCTGCGCCCGGCCGTCACCCGGTTCCCGCTTGCCGAGGCAGCCGCCGCACACCGGGCACTCCAGACGCGCGGGACGACAGGAAAGGTGGTACTGGAGCCATGAGGCACCGCCACGCCATGCCCGCGGACGCGGATGCGGCATGGGCCTGACCTTCATGCCGGTCTTCGCCACCTCCACGGCCGCGTCGCCCCGCGCGACGCGGGTGTCACCTCGGCGACCGTCAACACCGCCCAGCAGGTGGGCGGTTCGATCGGTACGGCCCTGCTCAACACGATCGCCACCACCAGCAGCACGGCCTACGTCGCCGCGCATCTGCACAGCCCCGCCGGGAAGGCGGCCGTCGTCCCGGCGGGCGTGGTGCACGGCTACACCGTCGCGATCGGGTGGGCGGCGGGCGTCATGCTGCTGGCGGGCCTGGTCGCGGGCCTGATGGTGACGACCAGGGGGCCCCGCCGGGGAACGGCCGCCGAGGCCCCGGTGGCGGAGTCGGTCGGCTGAACCGCCCAGCAGGACCGGCGCCCCGGTGACCGAATCAGTCGGCTGAGCCGCCCAGTCGGGCCAGCGCCCCGTCCGTGAGGCGGTAGACCGTCCACTCGTCCTGCGGGCGGGCGCCGAGGGCCTCGTAGAAGCCGATCGCGGGCCGGTTCCAGTTCAGCACCGACCACTCCAGGCGTTCGTAGCCGCGCTCGACGCAGATCCGGGCCAGCTCGGTCAGCAGGGCGCGGCCGTGGCCGCCGCCGCGGGCGGTGGGGCGGACGTAGAGGTCCTCCAGGTAGATGCCGTGGACGCCGCGCCAGGTGGAGAAGTTCAGGAACCACAGCGCGAACCCGACCGGTTCGCCGGTCGTGTCGTCCACCGCCATGTGCGCGAAGGCCGCCGGCCGCTCGCCGAACAGCGCCTCCCGCAGCTGCTCCTCACTGGCCCGGGCCTCCTCGGGCGCCTTCTCGTACTCGGCCAGCTCCCGGATCAGGGTGTGGATGACGGGTATGTCGGCGGGGGTCGCGGTGCGAATCATGACACGAGGGTAGCCAGCGGTGCCTCAGTGCCGCCCCGCCACCCGGTCCGCCACGCGGGCCAGGCGTGACGACTCGGTGCCGGGGTGGAGGCGTTCGCGCTGGTCGGCGGCGCGGTAGGTGGCGTACATGCCCTGGACGCCGAGCCAGCGGAAGGGCTCCGGTTCCCACTTGCGGACCTTGTGGTTCACCCAGGGCAGCTCGGTCAGGTCGGTGCGGCCCGCATGGCCCGAGTCCTGCTGGACGAGGTCGCGCAGGGTGCGGGCGGCCAGGTTGGCGGTGGCGACGCCCGAGCCGACGTAACCGCCCGCCCAGCCGAGCCCGGTGGCCCGGTCGAGGGTGACCGTGGCGCACCAGTCGCGGGGTACGCCGAGGACGCCGGACCAGGCGTGTTCGACGCGCACGCCCGCGAGGGAGGGGAAGAAGTGGGTCAGGATCTCCCGCAGCGCCTCGATCGTCTCGGCCTGGGTGCGGCCGTCGTTGTCGGTGCGCGAGCCGAACCGGTACGGCACTCCGCGCCCGCCGAGCGCGATCCGGCCGTCGGCGGTGCGCTGCGCGTACATGTAGGCGTGCGCCATGTCGCCCAGCGTCTCCCGGCCCACCCAGCCGATCGCCGCCCACTGGTCCTCGGTGAGCGGCTCGGTGGCGATCATCGAGGAGTTCATCGGCAGCCAGGTGCGCTTCTGGCCCTTCAGGGACGCGGTGAAACCCTCGGTGCAGCGCAGGACGTAGGGGGCGCGGACCGTGCCGTAGGGGGTCACGGCGTGCTTGGGACGGATCTCCGTCACCGGCGTGGACTCGTGGATGGTCACCCCGAGCGCCTCCACGGCGGCGGCGAGGCCCTTGACCAGCTTCACCGGCTGCAGCCGTGCCCCGTGCGGGGTCCAGGTGGAGCCGACCGCGTCGGCGACCCTGATCCGCTCGGCGGTCTCCCGGGCGCCGTACAGCTCCCGGTCCTTCTCGCCGTACGACAGCTCGTGCTCGTGGAACGCCTTCAGCCGGGCCAGCTGGGCGGGCGTGGTCGCCACCTCCAGCACGCCGCCCTTGTGCAGGCCGGCGTCGATGTCCTCCGCCTCGGCGACGGCGATCACCTCGTCCACGGTGTCGTTCATCGCCTTCTGCAGGCGTACGGCGGCCTCGTGGCCGTGCAGCTTCGCGTACCGGTCGCGGCCCGCGACGCCGTTGTACAGCCAGCCGCCGTTGCGCCCGGAGGCGCCGTAGCCGCAGAACTTCTGCTCCAGGACCGTGATCCGCAGGAAGGGGGCGGCCTTCTTGAGGTAGTACGCGGTCCACAGGCCCGTGTAGCCGCCGCCGACGATGACGACGTCGGCGGACGCGTCCCCGGACAGCGGCTCCCGCGCCGCGGGGAGACCGTCCTGCGCGTACCAGAAGGAGATGCCGCCGTTGACGACACCGCCGTTGACGCCACTGCTTGCCGAGCTGCTCATGCGCGGGACGTTAACCCCTGAGGGCGGCCAGTGTCTCCTTCGGATTCCATGCTTTTCCACGGCCTCTGACCAGCGGATAACAGGCGAGCCCGATCAGAACGGACAGGACGTGCCCGAAGTCGGTGAAGGTCCGGCCGGCGGCCAGCGGGACCCCGTACACGACGGCCAGAGCCGCCAGGTACAGGTACCGCCACGGCGAGGCGATCCGGTAGGTGAGCACCGCCATCACCCCCGCCAGCGCGTAACTCACGCCGATGTCCAGGGTGTTGACCGCCGACCGCGGGGCGTGTCCGTCGTGGATCGCCTTCAGCAGGGCCAGCTCGCTGATCAGCGTGGCGAACACGTGCGCGGCCACGCACACCGCGAGCCAGCGCAGCGTGCCGAGCCAGCGTTCGGCCTGGGCGTGGAAGACGGTGTACAGGAGGGCGTACGGCAGCCAGCGCCCGCTGTCGATCCACATCGCGCTGGTGATCAGCACCCGCAGCGGGTTCCGCGACAGCTCGTGGATGTTGGTCGACCGCTGCCGCAGGAAGTCCTCCTCGAAGTCCGGCGACATGTGGTGCAGGGCGACGGTGGTGACGAACAGGATCAGCAGCCAGACATAGGTACCGGGCGCGCTGCGCACGTAGTCCGCGACCGCCCGGAGCCCACGCCGAAATCCGCTGACCCGGTTCACAAGCGTCAGTATGGTCGGCAGGGTGATCGAGGTGCCTGGCGAGCTTGCCGCTTCTCAGGAGAAATTCAACGGTGCGGCGGGGCGGGCCTTCGTCGCGGTTCTGCCCCGGCGGGCCGAGGAGTTCCTGGAGCGTTGGGGGCTAGGGTCTGTCTTCCGGATCAGGCCGGCTCCGGCCTACCGGGCCCTCCTGGCGGACCCGAGCGGGGTCTGGTGCGTGCAGCTGCAAGGCGGAGGAGGGAGTCGACGCGGAGCGTCGGCGAGTGACGACAACGCCGCAGATGTGCGTGCCAGGGCCCGCGACGCCGGCAAGATCCGGAAGACAGGCCCTAAGGCGTCGAGGGGCCCGCGATGTACGGGGTGGCCGCGCTGGTGCTGCCGGTGGTCCGGGCCGACAGCACACCGGCCGCGCTCAAGCTGCAGCTCCTCGACGAGGAGAGCGCGGGCGAGCCCGCCGCCCTGCGGGCCTGGGGCGGGGACGGGGCCGTACGGCTGCTGGAGCACGACGAGCCGACCTGCACGCTCCTGCTCGAGCGGCTGGACGAGCGCCGCGCGCTAGGGCCTGTCCGGCGGATCAGGTCGCAGGAAGGAAACGGAGCCTCATAAGCGCTGGTGAGCGGGGTCTGGTGCGTGCAGATGCAAGGCGGAGGAGGGAGTCGACGCGGAGCGTCGGCGACCGACGACAACGCCGAGATGTGCGTGCCAGACCCCGCGTCTGCGACAGGATCCGCCGGACAGGCCCTAAGCCGGATGCCCGACGCGCGCGAGGCGGTTCGGGTCATCGCCGGGCTGCTGGCCCGGCTGACCTCGCGGCCCGCCCCGGCCGGGATGCGCCACCTGGGTGACATCGCGCGGGCGATGCTGGAGCAGGTGCCGTGGGCGCTCGGACGGGTGTCCGATCCGGCGGACCGGCGGCTGCTGCGGGACTGCGCGGCGGCGATGCGCGAGGTGGCGGCCGAGCCGGGCGACCGGCTGCTGCACTGGGACCTGCACTACGACAACGTCCTGGCCGCCGACCGCGCCCCCTGGCTCGCCATCGACCCCAAGCCGCTGGCCGGCGACCCCGGCTTCGAGCTGCTGCCCGCGATCGTCAACCGGTACGACCCCGCCGGCACCCGCGGACGCTTCGACGTGCTGACCGGTGTGCTGGGCCTGGACCAGGAGCGGGCGCGGGCGTGGACGCTCGGACGGGTGCTGCAGAACTGTCTGTGGGAGATCGAGGACGGCCGGTCTCTCGAGCCCGTGCAGCTGGAGATCGGGCGGGCGCTGCGCGGGAGCTGACACGCCGCCGGATGGCCTATCCGGGCAAGGCTGGATTAATCGGTCATACGGTTCGCGATATGAAGAGATGTCACCTCGCATATCTCGCGTGCACCACCGTCCTCGTCGGCGCCACCCTGGGTGCGACGCCCGCGGCAGCCGCCCACAAGACCCTCGTGGTCCATCCGGGCCAGTCGATCCAGAAGGCGGTGAACGCCGCGCAGGCCGGGGACACCGTCCTCGTCCTGCCCGGCACCTACCACGAGAGCGTCACGATCAAGACGCCCCGAGTGACCCTGCGCGGCACCGGCAGCAGCACGGTGATCAAACCCGCCCCCGTGAAGGCCGCCCGGACGGCCGCACCCACCTGCGCCGGGAGCGGCATCGGCATCTGTGTGATCGGCACCAAGACCAAGAACGTCGAGGGCGTCACCGTCTCCGACCTGACCGTGACCGGCTTCAGCCGGGCCGGCGTCTTCGGCATGGCCACGGACACCATGACCGTACGCCGGGTGAACGCCGTCAAGAACGCGGTGTGGGGCATCGCCCAGGAGCGGTCCGTGCACGGGATCATCCAGTCCAACTACGCCCGCGAGAACGGCGACGCTGGCGTGTTCCTCGCGAACACCATCAACGAGGAGGCGGGCGCCTACGACGCCGGAGAGACGCTCCTCGAACACAACCGGCTGGAGAACAACCGCATCGGCATCACCGTCCGCCGGCTGCGCAACCTCACCGTCGCGGAGAACGCCGTCGGCGGCAACTGCGCCGGCGTGTTCGTCGTGGGCGACGAGAACAAGCCGAAGGCCGGCGACCTGACCGTGATCGGCAACCTCGTCAACGCGAACAACAAGTCCTGCCCGAAGACCGCGCGGCTGCCCAAGCTGCAGGGCTCCGGCATCGTCGTCACCGGCACCGAGAAGGTCCGGGTGACCGGCAACGTCGTCACGGAGAACTCCGGCACCTCACCGCTGTCCGGCGGCATCGTGCTGCTCAAGAGCTTCGTGGGCGTGACCACGGAGAAGAGCCGCGTCGACGACAACTGGCTGGCCGGCAACTCCCCGGCCGACCTCGTGAACACGGAAACGGGCAAGGGCGCGGGCAAGGGCAACGTCTTCGAGGGCAACAGCTGCCGCACCTCGAAGCCCGCGGGCCTGTGCTGACCGCCCGCCCGCTGCCTCTGAAGGACCGACGAAGGCCGAAGAACGAGAAAGGGCGGCAGATGACGACCGCTGAAACAGCCCCACCGCCCCCGATGCGGCTCCGCGAGCTGGTGTTCGGGGCGGCCTGCGCCGCCGCCGTCCGGGCCGCCGCCCGGCTCGGCGTCGCCGACGCCCTCGACAACGAGCCGATGGCCGTCGAGAAGCTCGCGGCCGCGGTGAAGACCGAATCCAAGCCGCTGCGCCGGCTGCTGCGGGCCCTGTCCTGCTACGGCGTCTTCGCCGAGCGGCCCGACGGCACCTTCGCGCACACCGAGATGTCCCGGCTGCTGCGCGAGGACGACCCGAACAGCCTGCGCGCGATCGCCCTGTGGTGCACCGAGCCCTGGACCTGGGACGCCTGGCCGAAGCTCGACGAGGCCGTCCGCACCGGCCACAACGTCGTGGAGGACCTCTACGGCAAGGAGTTCTTCGCCTACCTCAACGAGGACGCCCCGGAGTCCGCAGACGTCTTCAACCGCGCCATGACCCGCTCCAGCGAGCAGTCGGCCCGGGAGGTCGCGGCTCTGCTCGACCTGTCCGGCGCCCGGTCCGTCGCGGACGTCGGCGGCGGCCAGGGCCACGTGGTGGCCTGCCTGCTGGACAAGTACCCGGCGATGCGCGGCAGCCTGCTAGACCTGCCCCGGGTCGTGGAGAACGCCCTGCCGAGGCTGCGCGAGGGCGGCGACCTGGCCGACCGCACCAGGATCGTCCCCGGCGACATCCGCGCCGCCGTCCCCGTCGAGGCCGATGTCTACGTCATCAAGAACATCCTCGAATGGGACGACGAGAGCACGGCCAGGACCCTCGGCAACGTCGTCCGGGCCGGCGGCCCCGGCACCCGGGTCATCGTCATCGAGAACCTCGTCGACGACACCCCCTCGATGCGCTTCAGCACCGCCATGGACCTGCTGCTGCTCCTCAACGTCGGCGGCGCCAAGCACACCACCGACAGCATGCGCAGCCGACTGACCGCGGCGGGCCTCGTCGTGGACGACGTCAGCCCGGTCAACCCCTACCTGCACGCCTTCGACTGCCACGTCCCCGCCTGACCTGCCCGACCCCGGGCGCGCGGAACAGGCGCGCAGAACAGGCACACAGAACACCGGCCGCCGGGCCCGCGACGCTGCGGGCCCGGCGGCCGGTGGCCGTCCGGAGTGCCGTACGGCTCAGTCGCGCTCCCACACGTAGAAGCGCTGCGCCATCGCGTCCTTCGGCGACCTCCAGGTCTCCGGGTCGTACGCGCTGACGTACGCCGACAGGCGCTCGCTGATGTCCCGGAACTCGGGGTGGCCGGCCACCTTGGCGATGGCCGGGCCCGGGTCGCTCTCCGACTCGACGAGGTGCATGTACACATCGCCGAACTGGAAGAGGCTGCGGCGGCGCACCCCGACCAGGTGCGGCAGTTCGCCCCGGTCCGAGTCCGCGAAGATCTTCGCGATGTGCTGAGCCGATCCCGGTTCCATCCGGGCGACGATCAGTGCCTGGTGCATGGACTTCGTCCTCTCCCGCCGCGGGCCGGCGTCAGTCGGCCAGGGCCGGTGCGGGCCGGTGTCCGGCGGCGGCCTTCTCGATCTTGTCCCGGATGAGCGCCATCTGGATCTTGGAGTTCCGGTTGATGTTGTCGGTCATCCAGTCGTCGTCGACCGGGGCGTCCGGCTTCATCGCGAAGTCCTGCGTCCACACCATCCGGGTGCCGGCGGGCACCTCCTCGTACGCCCAGTGGATGTCCATGTGGGCGAAGGGACCCGTCTCCACCCGGCGGGCCTTCACGGTGTGCGTGGCCGGGTCGGGCTCGCGCTCCGAGACCCAGCTCCACACCGTGCCGTTCTCGTCCGGGTGCATGGTCAGCCGGAACGTCGTCTTGCGGCCCTCCTGGGAGAGGACCTCGACGGACGCGTACTCGCTGAACAGCCGCGGCCAGTTCTCCAGGTCGTTGGTCATGTCCCAGACCAGGTCGAGCGGAGCGGCGATGGTGATCTCGTTCTGGGTGTGTCCTGCCATGTCAGGCTCCTGCCATCAGAGTGGTGTTGACGAGGTCGAGGAACTGACGGGGCGTCTTGCAGCGCTCCGCGTCGGGCGGCATCGGCGTGCCGTGCCGGTTCTCCAGCTCCCCCACGATGCCGAGCAGGCCGAGCGAGTCGAGCCCGAGCGCCTCGAACGCGGTCTCGGGCAGCTCCAGCACCTCGGGGGAGACGGTGACGCCGGCGGCCTTCTTCATCAGCCCGGCCAGCTCTTCGACGGTGATCTGGGCGGTCATGTGCTTTCTCCTTTGCTGTTCGCCTGTGCGGCGCCGTGCCGCAGCACCAGCGCCGAGTTCGACCCCATGAGTCCCCGGCTGAGGACCAGCGCCGTACGCACCTCGGCGACCCGGGCCCGTCCGGTCACGAGGTCGAGGTCGTGGCAGACGTCGAAGACGTTCGGCGTCGGCGGGATCAGCCCGTGCTCCATCGCGAGCACCGCGGCCGCGCTGTCCAGCACCGGCGCCGCGCAGTAGCCCCGGCCGATCCCCGTCTTCGGCGCCGTCACCGGCACCCGGGACCCGTGCGCGCCGAGGGCGTCCACGAGCGCCAACGCCTCGGCCCGGTCCGCCTCCGGCACCCCGAGGGCGTCGGCGAAGACGACGTCGACCTCCTCCGGAGCACAGCCCGCCTCCGCCAGCGCCCCCCTGATCGCCTGCGCCAGCCCCTCCCGGGACTCCGCCCAGCGGGAGGCGCCGGTGAAGGTCGCCGCATGACCGGCGACGAACGCCCGGGTCTCGACCCCGCGCTCACGAGCGGACCGCTCCGCCTCCACCACGAGCATCGCCCCGCCCTCGGCGGGCACGAACCCGCACGCCGCCTCGGTGAACGGACGGTAGGCGCGGGACGGATCCGGCTCCGTGCTCAGCTCCTCGTACCCGAGCTGGCACACCATCGAGTACGGCGCCAGCGGCGCCTCGGTCGACCCGGCCACGATCGCGTCCGTGCCCCGGTGCACCGCCCGCGCGGCATGCGCGACCGCGTCCAGGCCACCGGCCTCGTCGGAGGCGACGACCGAACACGGGCCCTTGAAACCGCGGCGGATGGAGATCTGACCCGTGCTCGCCGCGTAGAACCAGGCGATGGACTGGTACGGCCCGACGAACCGGCTCCCCTTGCCCCACAGCTGCTGCAGCTCCCGCTGGCCGAACTCGCCACCACCGGAACCGGCGGCCGTGACCACCCCGATGGAGAACGGGTCCTCCGAGGTGTCGGCCTGCCCCAGCCGGGCGTCCGCCAGCGCGAGGTCCGCCGCCGCCATGCCGAAGTGCGTGAACCGGTCCGTCTGCACCAGGAACCGCTCCTCGACCGCCGTCGGATCGAACGAGCGGACCTCGCCGGCCACCTTCAGCGGCAGGTGGTCACAACCCTCCCGGGTGACCCGGTCGAGCACACTGAGCCCCTCCTGGGTGGCCTTCCAGAAGGTGTCCGTGCTGGTGCCGTTGGGTGCGACCACACCGATACCGGTGATGGCCGCGCGCCGTTCATGCGGTGCGCTCATCGAGTCCTCACTCCCTCGGACGGGTCAGGATCACCGCGGACTGGAAACCGCCGAACCCACTGCCCACCGACAGCACGCCGGACAGCTTCCGCTCCCGGGCCACGCGCGGGACGTAGTCCAGGTCGCACTCCGGGTCGGGCGTCTCGTAGTTGGCGGTCGGCGGTATCGCCTGCTCGGCCATCGCCAGCACACAGGCCACCACCTCGATCGCCCCGATCGCCCCCAGCGAGTGCCCCACCATCGACTTGATGGAGCTCATCGGGGTGTCGTAGGCGTGGGGCCCCAGCGCCCGCTTCACGGCCGCCGTCTCATGACGGTCGTTCTGCCGGGTGCCCGAGCCGTGCGCGTTCACGTAGTCGATCGCCGTCGGGTCGAGCCGGGCCTGGTCCAGGGCCGTCTCGATCGCACGGGCCATCTCCAGCCCCTCACTGGTCAGACCCGTCATGTGGTACGCGTTGCCGAACGTGGCGTAGCCGCTCAGCTCGCAGTACACCCGCGCGCCCCGGGCCCGGGCGTGCTCCAGCTCCTCCAGGACGAGCACCGCTCCGCCCTCGCCCATGACGAACCCGTCACGGTTGTTGTCGAAGGGCCGCGAGGCGTGCGCGGGATCGTCGTTGTTCGGAGACGTCGCCTTGATCGCGTCGAAGCAGGCCATGGTGATCGGGGATATCGGGGAGTCCGAGGCACCCGCGATGCATATGTCCGCACGGCCCTCCTGCACGGTGTGGAAGGCGTACCCCACCGCGTCCAGACCCGAGGTGCAGCCCGTGGACACGGTCTGCACCGGACCGCGCGCACCGAACCGCTCCGCCACCGACGACGCCACCGTGCTCGGCGAGAACGCCCGGTGCAGCTGCGGCTCCGCCCGCTGGTGGTCCACGTCCCAGCGCTCACCACCATGGCTGACCAGGACGTAGTCGTGCTCCAGCCGGGTCGTGCCGCCGACGGCGGTACCCACCGACACCCCGACCCGCCACGGGTTCTCCCGCGACAGCTCCAGGCCCGAGTCCCGCACCGCCTCGTCGCCGGCCACCAGGGCGAACTGGATGTACCGGTCCGCCCGCTCCACCTGCTCCGCGTCCAGACCGTACGCCGCCGGATCGAAATCGCACTCGGCGGCGATCCGCGACCGCAGCCCCGAGGGGTCGAAGAACGTGATGCCCCGCGTCGCCGTCCTGCCCCCCGCCAGCAGATCCCAGAACGCCGCTGCACCGATCCCGCCCGGGGCCACGATGCCTATGCCCGTGACCGCCACGCGCCGGGTCATGACCGCACCTGATCCCGCTCGGCCGCGCGAGCCGCACCCGCCGACGCCGGCTCGGTCACCACGGCCGCGGCCCCGATGACCTCCGTCTCCTCGGTGTCCACATGGCCCAGCTGCGGACGTGGGGCCAGCGGACCCAGGTGGAAGACGATCCGCGCCTCCACCTTGCCGACATTGCGGAAGCGGTGCCGCATGTGCGCCGGGATCATCAGACCCTGCTCCGGCCGCAGCGAAGTCGGCTCGCCGTCCAGGTCCACCTCCAACTGCCCGCAGACGACGTACACGAACTCCTCGGAGTACGGGTGGTAGTGCTCACCGATGCGGTCGCCGGGCTGCACGATGGCCACGCCCATGAAGCCGCTGGTGGCACCCACCGTCGTCGGCGTCAGCATGGCGCGCAGATCGCCGCCGCGCCGCGTGTTGGGCTCGATCTCGCTGAGGTCCACGATTTTCGGACGGGATTTGATCACAACTTCCTCCGTAGGGTGTGCCGCCTCGGCGCTTGCCGGGGAAGACCCGCTCACCGGGTCAGACCTCGGGCGAGCGGCGGTCGGTGACGAGATCCATCCGGGCCGCCTCACCGGCGAGCAGCTGCCGCAGCTCGGCCGCCGTCCCGGCGTCCCGCGGCAGGGCGTCGACGTCCGTACCGCGCACATCGACCAGCCGCACCACCACGTCGTCGCGCTGGAAGACCGTGCTGCGCAGCACCGCGCTCGCCGGGTCCTCCGCCGCCGCCTGGTCGTGCTGGGAGAGCAGCTCGGCCAGCCGCATCCCCTGACCGGGCCGCGCCGGGTAGCACAGCGCCAGCCGCGCCCCCTCCGGCTGCGCGTCCGCGCTCACGTGATGCACGGCCGGCAGCGCCGCCCGGGTGAAGAACACCCGCGCCGACTCCGGGTCGTCCAGATCACGGTCCTGCTCCAGATACGGGTTGAGGGCCTCCTCCGCCGCCCGCACCCCCGGCTGCCGGGCCACGTGGCGCAGCGCCGCCAGCAGGTCACCGCGCACCTCGATGGCGCGCACCACCCGGTTGCCGTGCATGAACAGCGAGGTCCGGCACAGCCGCGTGGTGTCGTCGACCCGGGCCTCGGGCGAGGCGTAGTTCGCGAGGATCGACTTGACCTTCTCCTCACTGCCCGGCTTCACCGTGAACGTCAGCGCGTGCCGGATCATCCCGTCGCCGATGCGCGGGTGCGCCTGCAGCCGGCGCTGCCCGGACCTCGCCGCGGCCGAGGCCTGCCCGGTCTCCCGCACGATGTGGAACCGCAGCGAGCGGGTGTCCCGGACGCAGCTGTGCAGCGGCTCCACCATCCGCACGTGCTCCTCGCTGTTCACCCAGGTGAGGAACGGCGGAGCACTCTCCCACTCACTCGTGATCAGCCACTGGGACGGATTCTCGATCGACTGGCACAGCTGGTCGCTGACATGCCCGGGCACCTTCGCGACCTGGTTGCACAGCTGCTCGTACGCCTCCAGGAACTGCTGCTGGGCACCGTCGTACACGTCAACCAGAAGGACGACCCGCAGCGGCGAGCCGTCGAACACGGACTGGGAGACACGCTTCGACACCTCGCGGGTCAGCGTTTCTGAGGGACGTTCAGACGTCGTGGTCATCCTGCACACATCTCCTTCGCGGGACAGAGCCGGTGCCGGCCGCGATGTGGCGACGGCAGCGTTCCTTGATCCTGTGCCGGTCCCCACAAGCCCGCGACTCGTATGAACCACGCGGGTGATTGGGCACGCGGAGCCACCGTGGGCGGGCATGAAGAGTCACAGGCGCCCCGCAGGCGCACCCCAGTCACTGGAGGCTTCGATGCATCAAAAAGCCGACCACCGGGTCCCCGTCCTCATCGTGGGCGGCTCACTGGTGGGCCTGTCCATGTCCGTGTTCCTGGGCCGACTCGGTGTCCGGCACTTGCTCGTCGAGCGCCACTCCGGCACCTCGATCCACCCCCGCGGACGCGGCAACAACGTCCGCACCATGGAGCTGTTCCGCGTGGCCGGCATCGAGCCGGACATCCACGCCGCCGCCTCACTCCTCGCCGACAACCACGGCATCCTCCAGACGCCGACCCTTGTGGGTGACGCCGGCGAATGGCTCTTCAAGCACATCGACCCGGGCGGCGGCATCGCGAAGTTCAGCCCCACCGGCTGGTGCCTGTGCAGCCAGAACGACCTCGAACCCGTCCTCCTCGACAGCGCCCGCGAACTCGGCGGCGACCTCCGCTACTTCCACCAGATGGAGTCCTTCGAACAGGACGCCGACGGAGTGACGGCGGTGATCCTCGACCGCAAGACCGAGGAGCGCTACACCGTCCGCGCCGACTACCTGGTCGCCGCCGACGGCCCCCGCAGCCCCGTCCGCCACGCCCTCGGCATCGGCCAGAGCGGCCCCGGCGACCTGTTCGCCAACGTCAGCGTCACGTTCAGGTCGGCAATGCTGGCCGACGTCGTCGGCGACCGCCGCTTCATCTGCTGCTACCTCACCCACCCGGACGCCGACGGCGCCCTCCTCCCCGTCGACAACAAGGAACGCTGGGTCTTCCACGCCCCCTGGCACCCCGAGCGCGGCGAGAGCCTGGAGGAGTTCACCGAGGAACGCCTCCAGCGCCACATCCGCGGCGCCGTCGGCGTCCCCGACCTCGACGTGAAAATCACCGGCATGGCCTCATGGCGCGCCGCCGAACGCGTCGCCGACCACTACTCCTGCGGGCGCGTCTTCCTCGCCGGCGACTCCGCCCACGAGATGTCCCCCACCGGCGCCTTCGGCTCCAACACCGGCATCCAGGACGCCCACAACCTCGCCTGGAAACTCGCCGCCGTCCTCGACGGCTGGGCCGGCCCCGGCCTCCTCGACACCTACGACGCCGAGCGCCGCCCGGTCGCCGTCGCCACCAGCGCCCGCGCCTCGGCCCGCTCCGTCGAGCACAGCCACCCCGGCTTCGCCCCCGCCCCCGGCGTCGGCGGCGCCAAACGCGGCGGCATCCTCAACATCGTCCTCGGCTACCAGTACCCCCACGGCGCCGTCCTCGGCTCCGATCCCGACCAGCCGGTCGTCCCCGACGCGCTGTCCCTCACCGGCCGCCCCGGCACCCGCGCCCCCCACCTCTGGCTGCGGCGCGACGGCAAGCGCATCTCCACCCTCGACCTGTACGAACGCTCCCTCGTCCTCCTCACCGACTCCCCCGACGACGCCGGCTGGTACGACGCCGCCCGCCGCATCGCCGACACGGACGGCATCCGCCTGGACGCCTACCGCATCGGCCCGAGCGCGGACGCGGACCTGCGCTACGACACCGAGGACACCGAGGACACCGACTGGGCCCAGCTCCACGGCACCACCGCCGACGGCGCGGTCCTGATCCGCCCGGACGGCTTCATCGCCTGGCGCACCCCAGGCCCCGCCCCCGACCCGGAAGGCGCCCTGCGAGAAGTCCTGGCCTCCCTGCTGCGCACCCCCTGACCTGCCCAAACGACAAAGGCCACCCGCACTGGACAGTGCGGGCGGCCTTCTGCGCGGAGCCCCCTGTCGGATTCGAACCGACGACCTTCGCTTTACAAGAGCGGCGCTCTGACCAGCTGAGCTAAGGAGGCGCGCACGCGCGCGTGCCGCGTACGTGCCTGTGCAGTGTACCCAGGTCCCAGCGCGGCCCCGGCGAAAATTTCTGCGAAGTTCACCGGGGTTCGGATGCTGACAGAGGGGCTGAACGGAAGGTAGCGTCCTGACCTGGTTCGCTCGTGCGGACTACACCAACCACCTTCCACAACGGATCGTCCGGCACGTTCCTGCCGGTAGAAGGGGGCCCTTCACCATGGCCACTGTCACGTTCGACAAGGCGACCCGGATCTACCCGGGTTCCACCAAGCCCGCCGTCGACGCGCTCGACATCGCGATCGAGGACGGCGAGTTCCTCGTCCTGGTCGGCCCGTCGGGTTGCGGAAAGTCCACCTCGCTGCGGATGCTCGCGGGCCTGGAGGACGTCAACGCCGGCGCCATCCGCATCGGTGACCGCGACGTCACGCACCTGCCGCCCAAGGACCGGGACATCGCCATGGTGTTCCAGAACTACGCGCTCTACCCGCACATGACGGTCGCCGACAACATGGGCTTCGCGCTCAAGATCGCCGGCGTCAACAAGGCGGAGATCCGGCAGAAGGTCGAGGAGGCCGCGAAGATCCTCGACCTCACCGAGTACCTCGACCGCAAGCCGAAGGCCCTCTCCGGTGGTCAGCGCCAGCGTGTCGCCATGGGCCGCGCGATCGTCCGCGAGCCCCAGGTCTTCCTCATGGACGAGCCGCTGTCCAACCTGGACGCCAAGCTCCGCGTGTCCACCCGTACGCAGATCGCCTCGCTGCAGCGCCGTCTCGGCATCACCACCGTCTACGTCACCCACGACCAGGTCGAGGCCATGACCATGGGCGACCGTGTGGCCGTGCTCAAGGACGGCATCCTCCAGCAGGTCGACTCGCCGCGGAACATGTACGACAAGCCCGCGAACCTCTTCGTCGCCGGCTTCATCGGCTCCCCGGCCATGAACCTGGTCGAGGTCCCGATCACCGACGGCGGTGTGAAGTTCGGCAACAGCGTGGTGCCGGTCAACCGGGACGCGCTGTCGGCAGCCGCCGACAAGGGCGACCGCACGGTCACCGTCGGTGTCCGCCCCGAGCACTTCGACGTGGTCGAGCTGGGCGGCGGCGCCGCCGCGTCCTCCCTGTCCAAGGACGCCGCGGACGCGCCGGCCGGTCTCGCCGTCTCCGTGAACGTCGTCGAGGAGCTGGGCGCCGACGGTTACGTCTACGGCACCGCCGAGGTCGGCGGCGAGCTCAAGGACCTGGTCGTCCGCGTCAACGGCCGCCAGGTGCCGGAGAAGGGCTCCACCCTGCACGTCGTGCCGCGGCCGGGCGAGACCCACGTGTTCTCGACCTCCACGGGCGAGCGCCTCTCCGACTGAGCGAAGGGCTCCCTCCCGGGTTCCCCCCAGGGCTCCCTCACGGGCTGACGAGAAGGGCCCCGCGGCTGATCGCCGCGGGGCCCTTTCCGCTGCCGGGTCAACCCCTTACCCAGAAAGAGGCCCTCATTCATCCCCCATTAGGGTGACTAAATGTCGCCAAATCATTACCGGGCGCTACCCTCACACGCGTGAAGCACTCCACCACCTCTCAGACGCGACTCGGCCATCGGGGCGGCCCTGCCCGCCGGATCGGCCGCACTCTCGCCCTCGTCCTGCCCGTCTTCCTGGTGCTCTCCGGAACCCTCGCGGTCACCCGGGTCAACTGGACGGGGAGCTCCGCCGGCTCGGTGCTCACCGCCTCGGACGTCTCCTCGGCGGAGATTCCCGCCGGGCCGGTCGCCCGCGCCCCGCAGGACGTGCTCCGCGACCAGCTGATGTCCGAGCTGCAGGACAAGAACCCGGGCGTGGTCCTCACCCACCTCCAGCAGGCCGTCAACGGCCACCCCGCGCTGGCGAAGCACTGCTCCTCCATCGCCCGCGCCCTGGGCAGGGCGGCGGTGCGCATCTACGGCGCCTCGCGCGCCCAGTCGTACGCCCGCCCGGTCTGTGACACCGCCTTCGCCTCCGGCGTGCTGGCCGCGCACAGCTGACAGCGGTTCGGAAGTGGGTAACGGCTCCTTAAGGAGTCCGTTGCCGCCGGAGTTCCGGCAGGGGCGCCACGTACAGTTCGGAGCATGACCCATCCGAGCGCCGCGTTGCGCCCCACTCAAGCCGTCGTCCTGGCCGGTGGCCAGGGCTCACGGCTGCGTCCTTACACCGACGACCGGCCCAAGCCCATGGTCGAGATCCCCGGCACGGGCACTCCGATCATCGGCCACCAGCTGACCTGGCTCGCCGAGGAAGGTGTGACGGACGTGGTGGTCTCCTGCGGCCACCTCGCCGAGGTCCTGCAGAAGTGGCTGGACTCGGCCGACCTGCCGCTGTCCGTCACCACCGTCGTGGAGACGGAGCCCCTGGGCCGCGGCGGCGGCCTCAAGTACGCCGCCGCGCATCTCCCCCACCCCGACCGGGCCTGGTACGCCACCAACGGCGACATCTGGACCCGCTTCTCCCTGCGGGACATGGCCGACTTCCACACCGAGCGGGATGCCGTGGCGACCTTGGCGCTGGCCCGTCCGCGCATTCCGTGGGGTGCGGTGCAGACCGACGGGTTCGGGCACATCACCGACTTCATCGAGGCCCCGCCGTCGACCTTCGAGATCAACGCCGGTGTGTACGTGTTCTCGCCCGAGTTCGCCGACATGCTCCCCGAGCGGGGGGATCACGAGCGGACCACGTTTCCCCGGCTGGCCCGGGAGCGGAGGCTCGCGGGTTTCCCCATTCCCCAGGGGGCCTATTGGCGGGCCATCGACACGGCGAAGGATCTGACCGAGGCGGCCAAGGAACTGGCGGCCCTGGGACGGTAGCCGTACGTCACGTCAGAAGGGGCCCCGTACCTGCCGGTACGGGGCCCCTTGTTTTTCTTGTTCTGTCAGCCCAGCAGCCCCCCCACCAGGCCCGGTTGGCCGGAGGAGGAAGAGCCGCCGGAGCTGCTCGTGCCGCCGGAGGAGGAGGGACCGCCCGTCGACGTGCCGCCGGCGCTGGTCGGGCCCGCGCTGGTGCTGGGGGCGCCGCCGGTGGGGGCGGACTGGCGGGGCGGGGCCTGGCCGGTGGTGCCCTGGGTCTGGGTGGGCGTCGTCGTGGTGGTGCCGGCGCTGGTGCGGCCGGCCCCCGGGGCCGTCGCCGCGCCGGACGGGCTCGCGCCGGCCGTCGCGCCGCCCGTCGGCGCCGTGGAGGCCGACGGGGTGCTCTTGTGCCGGCGGGCGGGGTCCTGCGGGAGCGGGGAGCCGGGGAGGTTGTTGCGGGGGGCGTCGCCGGGACCGGGGACGACCACGCGGCTGGAGTCGCGTACGGCGCCGCCGAGCAGGGAGCCGATGAGGAGGGTGAGGCCGACGGTGACGAACGTGATCAGCGCGCCTCGGCGCAGGACGTAGCGGCGCAGTTCCCAGATGTCGGCGCGGGGGCCGAGGTTGCGCCAGGCGCTGCCCGCGAGGCGGCCGTCGACGGAGTAGACGGGGGCGCCGGCGATGATCAGCGGGGACCAGGCGGCGAGGTAGATGATGTCGGGGGCGTCGTAGGCGGGGACCGTCTTCCAGCTGACGGTGACGATCAGGGCGGCGGAGAGCAGGGCGCCGACGACGGCGCCGACGCGCTGCCAGCAGCCGAGGATGGTCAGGACGCCGACGACGACCTGGAGGAAGGCGATGACCAGGCCGGAGCCGACGGGGTGGTGCAGGGCGAACTGACGCAGCGGCTCGGCGACTTCCCAGGGGTGCAGGGTGTTGAGCCACTTCACCATGGAGCCGCGTTCGCCGCCGTCGAAGTAGACGGGGTCGCAGAGCTTGCCCATGCCGGCGTAGATGGAGATGAAGCCGAGGAAGATGCGCAGGGGCAGCAGGACGACGCCGAGGTTCATGCGGCGGCCGGGGTAGTAGGCGTGCCGCGCGGGGTCGTCGCCGCCGTGCCGGGCGGTGCGCTCGCCGGTCGGGTCGGCGGCGAGTTCGTCGTCGTCGAACTCGTCGTCGCCGTAGGGCGGTTGGCCGTACGCGGAGTCGTCGTAGCCCGCGTCGTCGTAGCCGGGGTCCGCGTACGCGGGGTCGTCGTAGGCGCTGCCGACCGTGCGCATGTGCGGCAGCAGGCGGGTGCCGGCGTCGGGGGCGCTGCGCTGGTGGCCGACGACGGGGGTCTCGGCGATCCGGTCGAACTGGTCGTAGGTCTCGCCGTATCCGGTCTCGCCGTATCCCGACTCGTCGTACCCCGTCTCGCCGTACCCGGGCCCGACGCGGGGGAGGACCTGGGTGGCGCCGGCCTCGGTGGCGGGGTCGTCGGCGTAGCGGACGCTACTGCCCCGCACGGCCTGGAGCAGCCGGTGGGCGCCGGTGTCGTCCGGGGCCGACCTGCCGCTCCAGACGACGGGGCGGCGGCGGCCGGTGGCGGCGCCGGCCCGGTCCGCCGTGCCCACGACCGGCACGCGGGCGGTGTCCTGGCCGGCGCTCGGATACCGGGCGATCCGCTGGGATTGGGCGCGCCTCGTCGTCGCGCCCAGCTGCACGCGGAAGCTGGCGTGATTGACGATGACCTGCGCCGGATCGCTCGGCACCTTCACCATGCTCAGCGCGGGAGCGTCGTCGAGCCCGGACTGGAAACCCGACGAGCGGTCCCCCGTGGGTGTGCGGGGTGTTCTGGTGTCCACACTCATCTAACCGAGTGACATGGAGTTAGGACACTGCTCCGAACGGCCGGATGTGTCCGGACCGCGTCAAAGTCGCCCTGAACGCCGGTTGGACTCCGGAATTACCGCGTATGGGCGAGGTTCCGGACGCGTGTTCAGGAACGTCGGCGCGCCGCCTCGTACAGCACGATGCCCGCCGCCACACCGGCGTTCAACGACTCCGCGCCACCCGGCATCGGGATCCGCACCCGGAAGTCGCAGGTCTCGCCGACCAGGCGGGACAGGCCCTTGCCCTCGCTGCCGACCACGATGACGACCGGACCCCCCAGGGCCTCCAGCTCGCCGAGTTCGACCTCGCCGTCGGCGGCCAGGCCGACGACCGTGATGCCGGCCTTCTTGTAGGCCTCCAGCGTCCGGGTCAGGTTGGTGGCGCGGGCGACCGGGGTGCGGGCGGCCGTACCGGCGGAGGTCTTCCAGGCGCCGGCGGTCATGCCGGCCGAGCGGCGCTCGGGGACGACGACGCCGTGGCCGCCGAAGGCGGAGACGGAGCGGACGACCGCGCCGAGGTTGCGCGGGTCGGTGACGCCGTCGAGGGCGACGATGAGGGGGTCCGCGGCCTCGTCGTAGGCGGCCTCGGTGAGGTCCTCGGGGTGCGCGTACTCGTACGGCGGGACCTGCAGGACCAGGCCCTGGTGGTTGAGGCCGTTCGTCATGCGGTCCAGCTCGGGGCGCGGGGCCTCCATGAGGTTGATGCCGCCGCGCTCGGCGGCGAGCTGGAGGGCCTCGCGGACGCGCTCGTCGTTGTCGATGAACTGCTGCACGTAGAGGGTGTTCGCGGGCACGCCCTCGCGCAGCGCCTCGATTACCGGGTTACGGCCGACGACCAGCTCGGAGGAGGACTTGCCGGCGCCCCGGCGCTGCTGCGGGCGGCCCTGCGCGCGGCGGGCCTTGGCGGCCGCGGCGCGCTGCTTGGCGTGGCCCTTGCGCATCTCGGCGGGCGGGGTCGGCCCCTTGCCCTCCAGGCCCCGGCGCCGCTGGCCACCGCTGCCGACCTGCGCGCCCTTCTTGCCGGACATGCGACGGTTGTTCGCGGCCATGAGTTACTCGTCTCCGTTGAGCTTCGTACGTACGTCTTATGCAGTGTGCCGCCCGGGGGGCCGGGCGGCACAGTCGATCAAGCAGTCGATCAAGCAGCGGATCAGGCAGTCGATCGAGCAGTCGATCAGGTGCGGCTAGCGGGCGCCGAGGCTCCAGCGGGGGCCCTGCGGGCTGTCCTCGATGACGAGGCCGGCCTGTCCCAGCTGGTCGCGGATGGCGTCGGCGGTGGCCCAGTCCTTGCGGGCGCGGGCGGACTCGCGCTGGTCGAGAACGAGGCGGACGAGGCTGTCGACCACGCCGTGCAGCTCTTCGCCACGGCTCGCGTCCTCGCCGGCCCAGTGCGGGTCGAGCGGGTCGAGGCCGAGGACGCCGAGCATGGCCCGTACCTCGGCGAGGCGGGCGACGGCGGCGTCCTTGTCGTCGGCGGCCAGCGCGCTGTTGCCCTGCCGGACGGTGGTGTGCACGACGGCGAGGGCACCCGGGACGCCCAGGTCGTCGTCCATCGCCTCGGCGAAGGCGGGCGGGACCTCGGCGGCCGGCTCGACCACTCCCCCGGCCTTCTCCACCACGCGCTGCACGAAGCCCTCGATCCGCGCGAACGCCGACTCGGCCTCGCGCAGCGACTCCTCGCTGTACTCGATCATCGAGCGGTAGTGCGGGGTGCCCAGGTAGTAACGGAGCACGATGGGCCGCCACTGCTTGACCATCTCGCTGACCAGCACGCTGTTGCCCAGCGACTTGGACATCTTGTCGCCGGCCATGGTGACCCAGGCATTGTGCACCCAGTACCGGGCGAACTCGTCGCCGTAGGCCTTGGCCTGGGCGATCTCGTTCTCGTGGTGAGGGAAGATCAGGTCGAGGCCGCCGCCGTGGATGTCGAAGGCGGTGCCCAGGTACTTGTGGGCCATCGCCGAGCACTCCAGGTGCCAGCCGGGCCGGCCCGGTCCCCAGGGGGTCGGCCAGGTCGGCTCGCCGGGCTTGGCCGCCTTCCACATGGCGAAGTCCCGCAGGTCCCGCTTGCCGGTCTCGCCCGCGCCGGACGGCTGCTGCAGGTTGTCCAGCTCCTGCCGGGACAGCTCCAGGTAGCCCGGGAAGGACCGCACGTCGAAGTAGACGTTGCCGTCCGCCTCGTAGGCGTGGCCGCGCTCGATGAGGCCCTGCATCATCTCGACCATCTCGGTGATGTGGCCGGTGGCGCGGGGTTCGTAGGTCGGCGGGAGGCAGCCGAGGGCCTGGTAGCCGTCGTTGAAGGCGCGCTCGTTCTCGTAGCCGATGGACCACCAGGGGCGGTTCTGCTCGCCGGCCTTGGTGATGATCTTGTCGTCGATGTCGGTCACGTTGCGGATGAACGTGACGTCATAGCCGCGGTACTCGAACCAGCGGCGCATGATGTCGAAGTTCAGACCCGAGCGGATGTGCCCGATGTGCGGTGCCGCCTGCACGGTGGCGCCACACAGGTAGATCGAGACACAGCCCGGCTTGACCGGGGTGAAGTCACGGATCTGCCGGGCGCTGGTGTCGTACAGGCGAATAGTCACGACACCAGGGTAGTGGGCCCGGAGTGATGCCTCGTGCCGCTTGCCTCACATCGTCCCGATGCCGTTTGCCTCACATCATCCCGACGACCTTCTCGGGCGTGATCCGCACGATCACACGATCGGCGTCCTGAGCGGAAGCCGGATTGAACTCCGCGTACTTCTTGCCGGTGTACTTCATCGACAGTTCGTCGATGAAGTCCTCGGCGCCCTGGGTGGTCAATTCCGCGGTGCCCCGGATCTCGCCGTACGTGTACGGATTCTCGGGATCCTGGACGACGACGCTCACCCGGGGGTCGCGGTCGAGGTTCTTCTTCTTGCGGCGGTCGACGGTCGTGGAGAACAGGAGCTGGTTCCCGTCCCGTTTCACCCACACCGGGGACAGCTGCGGGCTGCCGTCCGGCTGGATCGTGCCGACCACGATGAAGACGGGGGTGTCGAGCAGGGATTTGAGCCGGTCGGTGAGGACGGCGGGCATAGGGGTACCTCCTCGGTCACAGGTGACTCTGCAGGCACCCTCGCACGCCCTCAGCCCACCCGCACCACGAGCGCCGTGGCCACCGCCATCAGCCCTTCCCCGCGGCCGGGGAAGCCGAGGCCGTCGGTCGTGGCGCCCGATACGGACACCGGGGCGCCGGCCGCCTCGGAGAGGATCTTCTGGGCCTCGTCGCGCCGCTTGCCGATCTTGGGGCGGGGCCCGACGACCTGCACCGCGACGTTGCCGATCCGGAAGCCCGCCTCGCGGACGATGCGGGCCGCCTCCGTCAGCAGGGTGACGCCGGACGCGCCGGACCACTCGGGGCGCCCGGTGCCGAAGTGCTGCCCGAGGTCGCCGAGGCCCGCCGCGGAGAAGAGCGCGTTGCAGGCGGCGTGCGCGACGACGTCGGCGTCGGAGTGCCCGGCCAGGCCCGGTCCCTCGCCCTCCCACTTCAGGCCGGCGCACCACAGCTCGCGGCCCTCTTCGAAGGCGTGGATGTCCGTGCCGATGCCGACCTGGGGAAGCAGCGGAAGCTGCTGCTCAGAAGCCATCGTTGAGCCTCCTGCGGGCCAGGACCGCCTCGGCGAGGACGAGGTCGAGGGGGCGGGTGACCTTGAAGGCCTCCTCGTGGCCGGGAACGGTCACCACCGTCAGGCCGAGCTGCTCGACCATGCTCGCGTCGTCGGTGACGTTGTCGGTGACGGTCTCGTGGGCGCGGACCAGGGTCTCCCGGTCGAAGCCCTGGGGCGTCTGCACGGCGCGCAGCCGGGCCCGCTCGGGCGTGGCGAGGACCGGCTCGGGGTCGCCGGGGACGGCCGCGGGCTCGACCTCCTTGACGGTGTCGGCGAGCGGCAGCGCGGGAACCACGGCGGGGGCGCCGTCGCGTACGGCCTCGATGACCGCGTCGACCGTGTCGACGGGGACGAGCGGGCGGGCCGCGTCGTGGACGAGGACGATGCCGTACTCGGGCGGCAGGGCGTCGAGGCCGAGCTTGACCGATTCCTGGCGGCTGTCCCCGCCGGGGACGACCAGGAAGTCGGTGCGCTCGGGCAGCGCGTGCGCGTCGAGCAGGGACTTGACCTCGGCGGCGCCGTCGGGCGGGGCGACGACGATCACCAGGGAGACATGGCGGGACGCGGCCAGGGCGTGGACCGCGTGGATCAGCATGGGCGTGCCGCTCAGCGCGCGGAGCGCCTTGGGGGCGCCCGGGCCGAGGCGTACGCCCCGGCCGGCGGCCGGGATCACGGCTGCGACACGGCTGTCCGGGCGGGACGGCGACCCGGCCTCCGGACGGGCCGGTGCGGGTGAAGGGCGCGAATCGTCAGACATCGGTTCCTGTCAAGGTTTGTGTGCTCGGCCTGGGTGGGTATGGCCTGGAGGAGTGCCGGGCGCGACGCCTTGACCGGACCCTTCCGTGACCCTGGTCGAGCCATCTGCCCGGGCCCGGCACACCAAGTATCGGGGGGCTTCCTCCGAGGTGTACGGCAGGCGTGGGGACGGCCCGTCGCGGGTGATCCGAATCCGGCCATTCAGGCCTCGGATCCGGCCGGAGTCGCTCCGGAGCCGCTCCAAAGTCTGCCGGGACTGCTCGGGACTTCCGCTGAGGACCGCGCTGCCGGGCCGCGCCGCCGGACTTCGCTGCGGGAATTCGCTGCCGGCAGGCCGCATTACCGGCATCGCCGGGGACGAACATGCCGCAGCGCCCGGCGACAGAGTCAGTGTCATCGGGCACCGCGGCATGTGCACTGTGCTGAGTGTGCTTCGCTGCAAGCAGGGGATGCTGCCTGCCAGGCGTCAGGAGGCGAGAACCTCGTCGAGCAGCGCCTCGGCCTTGTCCTCGTTCGTGTTCTCCGCGAGCGCGAGCTCGCTCACCAGGATCTGGCGGGCCTTGGCGAGCATGCGCTTCTCACCGGCGGAGAGACCGCGCTCGCGCTCACGACGCCACAGGTCACGCACGACTTCCGCGACCTTGATGACGTCGCCGGAGGCGAGCTTCTCCAGGTTTGCCTTGTAGCGACGCGACCAGTTCGTGGGCTCCTCGGCGTACGGCGCACGCAGCACCTCGAAGACCCGGTCCAGCCCGTCTTGACCGACCACATCACGCACGCCGACGAACTCCGCATTGTCCGCTGGCACACGCACCGTCAGGTCACCCTGGGCGACCTTCAGCACCAAGTAGGTCTTGTCCACGCCTTTGATCTGGCGAGTTTCGATGGCCTCGATCAGCGCGGCCCCGTGATGGGGATAGACCACGGTGTCGCCAACCTTGAACGTCATGTGACAGGTACCCCTTCCGTGGCTATCCAGGGTAACACGGATACGGCGTCTTCTGAATGGCGTTTTCGCAGGTCAGGGCATATCTCGGGGCTTGACAACAGCAACCGGAACGTGCTTCGACGCCCCCGCGGAACCGGGAATTCGCAGGTCGGAGCGGCTCTCCGGGCGAGGTGAAACGCGTACGTCACACACCCCGGAGGCCACCCCCAGGCGGCCGAACATCCCGATTTGTCCGCTTCCAAGCGTACGACTTCCGCTACTCCGTTCGGTGGCCGGAGTCGGGTACGAGACGATTCCGGAATTGATCACGGGGACCGGACGGGAGTGGATTGCGGGTGGATGAAGCAACCGATCAAGCGGCGCGTTGATCAATATCGGGATGGGCCCGCATTCCTTCACGGAAAATTTGCCGGGGGTGTTGCGGAGATGTGTACGGCGGTGTCACGAGCGCGTTATGCGAATGGCGGACGAGCGCCCCTGCAAAGTGACCGGCGGGTCACTTGCAGCGCCCGGGGTACCCCACCCGGAGGGACATCGTGGGGCTTGGGGGAGGGTCGGGTGCGGCGGCGCGGGAACGGCTCGGTAGCCTAAGGCCGCTGACAGACACTTAGCGCGGCTTTATAAGGAGCCGCCCCTGCGTTCAAGGAGTTGCCGCCGCCGTGAGCAGCAGCCTTCGACGCGGCGCCCTCGCCGCCTCCGCCATCGTCTTCTCGATCGCCTCGCTCGCTGCGTGCGGCGCCGGTAACGACGCGCAGACCCTGGGCATCAAGCCGGACAACGCGGCGACCAGCGTCGGGAACATCAAGATCCAGAACGCTCTGATCATCACCCAGCCCGACGCGACGGCGACGGGCCCGGTGGCTATCTCCGCGACGCTGTTCAACAGCAGCAAGGACCCGCAGACGCTGCAGTCGATCAGCATCCCGGGTGCCGGGGACGCCACGCTGAAGCCCGCCAAGGGCCAGAGCCTCACCATTCCGTCGCACGGCTCGCTGGTCATCGGCGGCAAGAACAACGCCTCCGCGCTCCTCACGAACGGCAGCGAGGCGATCAAGAACGGCAACGCGCAGCAGGTCACCTTCACCTTCAGCTCGGCCGGCGCGGTGAGCCTGCGCGCCTACGTGGTCCCGGCCACCAGCTACTTCACCGAGTGGGGCCCGAGCGAGATCCCGTCCGCCCCGGCCTCGCCGAGCGCCTCCGGGTCGGCCTCCGGCGCCCCGGGCGCGACCGCGAGCGGCAAGCCGGCCAAGGGCGACAAGACCAGCCCCTCGGCGACCGCCTCCGACGCGGCCACCGGCGCCACCCCGAGCGACTCGGCCTCCCAGTCGGCCGCCGGTCACTGAGCGGTCGTAGACCAGCGGACGTAGCTCGACCGTCGTAGCCCGGCCGTCGTACGCACGAGGGCGACACCCCCGTTTGGGGTGCCGCCCTTCGTCGTATGCCGTTATGGCGTGCGTCCGCCGTGTGGATCGGTTTACGGCTCGAACTTGTAGCCCAGGCCGCGGACCGTGACGAGGTACCGCGGCGCGCCCGGGTCGGGCTCGATCTTGGCGCGGAGGCGCTTGACGTGGACGTCGAGGGTCTTGGTGTCGCCCACGTAGTCGGCGCCCCAGACACGGTCGATGAGCTGCATACGGGTCAGCACGCGGCCGGCGTTGCGCAGCAGCATCTCCAGGAGGTCGAACTCCTTGAGCGGGAGGTCGACCTTCGAGCCCGACACCGTCACCACGTGGCGGTCGACGTCCATGCGGACCGGGCCCGCCTCCAGCGCGGCCGGGGTGACCTCCTCCGGCTCGCCGCGGCGGCGCAGGACGGCCCGGATACGGGCGACCAGCTCGCGGGAGGAGAAGGGCTTGGTGACGTAGTCGTCGGCTCCTATCTCCAGGCCGACGACCTTGTCGATCTCGCTGTCCTTGGCGGTCACCATGATCACGGGGACGTTGGAGCGGCCGCGCAGCTGCCGGCACACCTCCGTGCCGGGCAGGCCCGGCAGCATCAGGTCGAGGAGGACGAGGTCGGCGCCGTTGCGCTCGAACTCGTCGAGTCCGTCGGGGCCGGTGGCCGCCACGGCGACCTCGAAGCCCTCCTTGCGGAGCATGTACGACAGGGCGTCGGAGAAGGACTCCTCGTCCTCGACGACGAGCACTCGGGTCACGGAAGGACCTCCGGGGCGGGAAGCGGTTCGTACGGGGATGATTCGGCGGTGCCTCCGGCCTCGTCGTCGAGGTCGGGGTGCTGCTGGGCACGGTCGCGGGCGGCACCCGCCTCCGGCAGCCTGAGGGTGAACGTGGAGCCCTGGCCTTCGGCGCTCCACACCGTGACCTCCCCGCCGTGCGAGGCGACCACGTGCTTGACGATCGCGAGACCCAGACCGGTGCCTCCGGTGGCCCGGGAGCGGGCCGGGTCGACGCGGTAGAAGCGCTCGAAGATGCGCTCCTTGTCCTTGTCGGAGATGCCGATGCCCTGGTCCGTGACGGCGAGCTCGATCATGTCGCCGCCGGAGGCACTGACGCGGCGGGCGGCTATGCCGACGCGGGTGCGGGCCGGGGAGTAGTTCACGGCGTTCTCGACCAGGTTGCCGAGGGCCGCCGCGAGCTGGCCGCGGTTGCCCCAGACGTGCAGGTCGGCGGTGCCGCCGGCGGCCATGGTGATCTGCTTCGTACCGGCCTGGTGGCGGCAGCGGTCGATGGCCTCGGCGACCAGCTCGTCCACCCGGACGGGCTCGGCGTCCTCCAGCGGGTCGTCGTTCTGCACCCGCGAGAGGTCGATCAGTTCCTGGACCAGGTTGGTCAGCCGGGTCGCCTCGATCTGCATCCGGCCCGCGAAGCGCTGCACGGCCTCGGGGTCGTCCGAGGCGTCCATGACGGCCTCGGAGAGCAGGGAGAGAGCGCCGACGGGCGTCTTCAGCTCATGGCTCACATTGGCCACGAAGTCGCGCCGTACGGCCTCGATCCGGCGGGCCTCGGTGAGGTCCTCGACCAGCAGCAGGACCAGGCGGGAGCCGAGCGGGGCCACGCGCGCGGAGACGGCGAGGGCCTCGCCCCGTCCGGTGCCGCGCCGGGGCAGGTCCAGCTCGACCTGGCGTATCTCGCCGTCCCGGCGGGTGTCCCGGGCCATCTGGAGCATGGGCTCGATGGCGAGCTTGCCGCCGCGGACCAGCCCGAGGGCGTAGGCGGCGGAGCTGGCCTTGACCACGGCGTCGGACTCGTCGAGGACGACGGCCGAGGAGCGGAGCACCGACAGTACGGTGTCCACTCCGGGCGGGAGTACGGGATCGGTGTGCAAAGAAGTCCTGGTCGGTCGCTTCTGGTCGCGTTCGCTCCAGCGGAACGCCAGCATGGCGATGACACCGGTGAGCACCCCGGCGATCGCTGCCGCTGCGGCGACCGCCGCGTTCACGTCCATGCATCCAGGTTAGGCATGGGGTACGACATACCCACAGCCGTCCGGGTGCGACCTCGGACACTCGTCGCCCAGAGTTCACCTTGGAGCCAGTACTGATTCACTTCGGGTGGCGGAAACGGTCGCGTACGAGGCAGAACGTGGGAGCGTGGGGACCAAGCACACCTATGAGAGGGAACCCTGATGCGGGACGCGTACCACGAGGAACTGGACTCGATCGGCGACGGTCTGGTGGAGATGGCCCGGCTGGCCGGGTCGGCGATCGGGCGCGCCACGACCGCCATGCTGGACGCCGATCTGAAGCTGGCCGAGAGCGTGATCGAGGCCGACCAGAAGGTCGACGAACTCCAGCACGACCTGGAGGCGCGGGCCATAGCCCTGCTGGCCCGGCAGCAGCCGGTGGCGACCGACCTCCGCATCGTCGTCACGTCGCTGCGCATGTCCGCCGACCTGGAGCGCGCGGGCGACCTCGCCCAGCACGTGGCGAAGCTGGCCCGGCTGCGGTTCCCCGCGCGCGCGGTCCCGCAGGACCTGCACGCCACCATCCTGGAGATGGGCCAGCTCGCGCAGCGCCTGATGGCCAAGGCCGCCGAGGTGATCATCACCAAGGACGTCGACCTCGCGCTCCAGCTGGAGCAGGACGACGACGAGATGGACCTCCTGCACCGCACCCTCTTCCAGCACCTGATCGACGACCGCTGGAAGCACGGCATCGAGACGGCCGTCGACGTGACGCTGCTGGGCCGCTACTACGAGCGGTACGCCGACCACGCCGTGGCCGTCGCCAAGCGCGTCGTCTACCTGGTCACGGGCGAGCACGCGGACGAGCTGCAGCCGGACATCCAGCCGGTGACCGGGGTCGAGGGGGCCTGAGACCGGGCCGGCGGGGCCGAGCGCGGCTCGCTGGTTGTCGGTCGGAGGCTCCCTGGTTGCCGGTCGGGGCTCGACGGCCGATGGCCCGGGGATCCGAGGCTGCCGACCAGGGGCTCGAAGGTCGGTGGCCGGGGGCTCGAAAGCTGTCGGCCGGGGCGCGCGGCGCCTCTGTGCGCCGTTGATGCGCCCGGGCAAATGGGCATGGAATGGGCAGGGCACCAGGCCCCCGTGTCGAGGAGGACCCATGGCCGAATCCCCCAGCACCACGCCCGACCCCACCCAGGAGCGCGAGACCGAGCAGTCCGCCGAGATCAGGAGCCTGCCGCTGGTGGCCGCGTGCGGCTGCGGTTCGGGCTGCGGCTGCGGTTGCCAGTCGGGCGCTCCTTGCCAGTGCGGCTGACGTCGTAGACCTCTGAAGGGCCCCGGAACCTGACTCCGGGGCCCTTCGCCGTACGAGGTGCCGTACGAGGCCGTGCCAGGCGGCCGCCATACGAGGTGCCGTACCGCTGCGGCCGGGCGCAGCATGGAGGGACGGACCATCGCAAGGAGGTGTGGCCATGGCCAAGTTCATGGACGTCCACCACGGCATGCAGGGCATCACGGCCGACCAGCTGATACAGGCACACCAGGCCGATCTCGCCATAGAGAAGGAAGAGGGCGTGCACTTCGAGAGCGCCTGGGCGGACCCGCAGTCCGGCGTCGTCTACTGCCTCTCCGAGGCCCCCTCGGCCGACGCGGTCCAACGCATCCACGAGCGCGCCGGTCACCGCGCGGACGAGATCCACCCGGTCCCTCTCCAGGTCTGAAGCCCTGGCTCCCCCCGGACCCGAGCCGCACGGATGCCTCGGGCGACTTGCTGTGGTCACCCCGGCCGACTCGGTCACCCCGGCCACAGGGCATCCGCGCGACTCGGCGAACTCCTGCGCAGCAAGCCCAGCCCCACGACCACTGACGGTGGCTGGCCTATCCTCCTCGGATGGACGAGCCTCCCTGCTTCTGCCTGCTCTGCGCTCCCACGCAGTGGGGTGGTCCCGCGTGGGCGGAACGCGACAACCGTACGGCGCGGAGCGTGGCCGAGTTCGGCTGGCATGTCATGGGCGTGGCCGGTGACGGCGCGCCCGGAGACTGGGGTTACTCCATCGGCCTCTGGCACACGTTGCGGAGCCCTGAGGTCAGTGTCTTCGGGCTCCCCTCCCAGACCGCGATGCGCGTGGTGAACGCCGCCGGCGCCGCGATCCGCGACGGGGAGCCGCTCCAGCCCGACCAGCGCCGGGGAGACGTGCTGAACGGTTACGACGTGGCCGTCCGGCCGGTGCATCCCAGCTGGTACCACGACTTCTTCGGCGCGGGCATCGACTTCTACCAGACCCCACCGCTCCCCATCACCCAACTGTTCTGGCCCGACAAGGCCGGGCGATTCCCCTGGGAAGAAGAAGCCGACGCCCACTGCCGCGCCGGCCAGCCCTTCCTCTGGATCCCCAAGGAAGACTCAGACGGCCCCTGGACGAACATCGCCTCCGAAGGCTAGGCGGGCACGGGCCGGGCGGTTTCCTGCATGGCGGCGATGCGTGCCGACCGTTCTGCGTCGAAGCCCACTGGAGCCGCCTTTCCGGTTCGGCCCGCAGGCTATCGCCAGGCATGCCGGGTGCGATGGCTCGTCAAGTGGCTTGATCGATAGGGCGGGTTACTTCTTCTTGCCCTGGGCACGGGGACGGCCAGCCGTGGATCACATGAGCGGCATCAGCCCGCGGAAGCAGCCCGCCACTGCGCGGTGATGCACCCCTCTTCCATGTCCCACCACTCCTTGGCGACACCGTGGTTGAGCAGCTTCCGCACCTTGGCGAGATCGGCTGTGGGCGGGATGTCCAGGGCAACCATGCCGAACCGCTCTATGCCCTCGCCGCAGACTCCGAGTTCGTGAAACGCGTTGATCACGCTCTGTCGTGCAGCGCCAGAGCCGCCGCCGCGGAACACGATGAGGCGGATGGTGCAGTTTTCGGAACGCCGCACCACCTCTCCGGCCCACCGCACGCCCTCCTCGTCGGGCTCGGTGGCCACGACATCCCCGCAGGCAATGCCTCGGACGAACCAGGGGATGTTGTCGAGCCGCACAGTGCCGTCGCCTTGGTCGACCGCCCACAGACTCTCCACCGACGCCGGGGGCCAGTCGTCCTCGATCGCAAGGCGGAAGTGCACCTTCACGTACGGGCCGTCGGGGTTCGTCATGGTGCCCAGGATGCACAGTGCTGCCGCGCCGGCCGCAGGTGGGTGACCTATGACGTCTACTCAGAGGCGGATACGGATTCGTCTGTGCCTCAGTCGACGACGGTCAGCCACGACGGCGAGGACGCCGACCGATCACGCGCGCGTATGCCTCGCTGCACCCCCACCGGCCTCCGCCACGCTGCCGGCGCCGTCGACCAGAGCAAGCCGCATCGGCCTGCCCGCAAAGGGTCGCCCTTCAACGCCGCATATGCTCGCTCAACCTCGCCCAAGTACTGCTCCAGGCGGAAACGAACCTCCTCGATGGGCCTGCCATCGCGGCCCGGGCACGTCAGATCGGACCAGATGACCGTCTCGCCCCGGAGCCGGACCCGGATGGTCAGCCTGTCCGGCCCTGGCTCGGGCCGCTCCTGCGTTGCCACACCCACCGTGCGCGGCATGTCCGTCGGATAGAGCGGTCCGCCTGGGCGGAGCAGTCGCCTCGGATCGAGGCCGGCCATTCTGCTGTCGCTGCGCGCGACCACGTCGAGGCCATCGACGAAGAGGTACGTGTGAACGGCAGCACACGCCGGCGGCCCGGGACATGCGCTGATGAGCAGCCTGCTCACCGCACCGTCGCTGTGACCGTCGGGCACGGTGGCCCTCACCTCGCGCGGGGATCTACGGGGCATCCGCCTGATGTGACGTCATGGGCCGATGCTAGCGGCTACGCCTCCGAGGTCGTATGGCTCCAGACCACTGATCCCCAAGTGAACGGCCTGGTCAGCCAGGGCTGTCGGCGCATCGACCTCGATGACGGCCCTGCTACTGACGTGCGTCCCGGACGAGCACCCCGCCGCCCCCCAGCCGATCACGACGGCCACCATCAAGGCCCATGCCCGCAACCGCCGCAACGACAAGTTGCCCCCCAAAGTTTGAAAGATCGCGTAACCGGATCCGGCCTGACCTGGCGAGACGCTGACCTGCGCCGACACGGTTGGCAGTTGTCATCCCCCTATCAACATCGGTTCGCCTCGGACGGCCCGCATCTGTTGGATGCGCTCTCCGCGAACATCGTGGGCTGTGTGACGGCCGCTGGAATCCTGGCAACAGCGACCTACGGAGGATCAACATGATCGTGGAGTACATCCGCTACCGCATCGCCGAATCCGAACGTCGAGTCGACTTCGAGAAGGCCTACGCGGCTGCCGCCGAGCGGCTGGACCTCGCCCCCCAGTGCCTCGGATACGAGCTCTCCCACGGCATCGAGGAACCCGACCGCTACATTCTGCGGATCGAGTGGACCTCCGTCGAGGACCATGAGCAGGGCTTTCGCGGCGGCCCGCACTTCCCCCCGTTCCTCGCTGCGATCCGCCCCTACATCGGCGACATCGAGGAGATGAAGCACTACACGAGGACGTCCGTAGTGTCCGCCGCCGGAAGGGCAGCATGACCGAGCGTGCCGAGACCCTGTACGACGCCATCGGCGGCATCGACGCACTCCGCCGGCTGAGCGGCACCTTCTACGACGGCGTCCTGGCGGACCCGCTACTGTCCCCGGTCTTCGCGAACTTCACCCGGACGCACGTCGAGCATGTTGCCGTCTGGCTCGCCGAGATCTTCGGCGGTCCCGCACGCTTCACCGCCGAACTCGGCGGTCATCAAGCCCTGCTGCGCGCCCACCTCGGCCTGTCGATCAGCGAGGAACAGCGAAACCGCTGGATGGAGCTGATGGCAGCCGCTGTCGACAAGGAGCTCCCGGAGGAAGAGCTGCTACGCCGCCAAGTCCTGGAGTACTTCGACTGGGGAACCCGGATCGCCCGCGACGTCTCGGCCGGGCCGGTTGACGAGGACCTCGGCGACCCGGGGCCGACGCCGCGCTGGGGTTGGGACGGGCTGATGTGAGCAACGCCGGGCATCGGAGCGCCCTGCCCTTCCGATGCTGACAGGCAAAAGCGAGGTCGGCGGAGCGACTTCGGCCTGGAGCTGCTTCGGCGCGAGTGATCACGGCCCCGTAACTCAGCCACATGGGTTTTTCCTGCCTCGCCCGCATGCACGGAGCGCGCCCCGGCACAGTAACAAGCCCCCTACCAGCAGCGAACCCGCAGGTAGGGGGCTTGAACGTTCTGCGTTACTTCTTCTTGCCCTGGTTCTTGACCGCCTCGATGGCTGCCGCGGCGGCCTCGGGGTCGAGGTACTTGCCGCCGGGGGTGACCGGCTTGAAGTCGGCGTCGAGCTCGTAGTAGAGGGGGATGCCCGTCGGGATGTTCAGGCCCGCGATGTCGGCGTCGGAGATGCCGTCCAGGTGCTTGACCAGGGCGCGCAGGCTGTTGCCGTGGGCGGCGATGAGGACCGTGTGGCCGTCCAGCAGGTCGGGGACGATGCTGTCGTACCAGTACGGGAGCATGCGGGTGACGACGTCCTTGAGGCACTCCGTCTGCGGGCGCAGCTCCGGCGGGAGCGTCGCGTAGCGCGGGTCGTCGAACTGGGAGTACTCGGAGTCGCGGGGCAGCGGGGGTGGCGGGGTGTCGTAGGAGCGGCGCCAGAGCATGAACTGCTCCTCGCCGAACTCGGCCAGCGTCGCCGCCTTGTCCTTGCCCTGGAGGGCGCCGTAGTGGCGCTCGTTCAGGCGCCACGAGCGGTGGACGGGGATCCAGTGGCGGTCGGCGGCCTCGAGGGCCAGCTGGGCCGTGCGGATCGCGCGCTTCTGGAGGGACGTGTGGACCACGTCGGGCAGGAGGTCGGCGTCCTTCAGGAGCTCGCCACCGCGGACTGCCTCCTTCTCGCCCTTCTCGTTGAGGTTGACGTCCACCCAGCCGGTGAACAGGTTCTTCGCGTTCCACTCGCTCTCGCCGTGGCGGAGGAGGATCAGCTTGTACGGTGCGTCGGCCATGCCTCAGAGCGTAATCCACGCATTCGGCCCCACGCCCGGCCCGCCCAGTGGGCGGACGTTTGACGGCATCTGTTAATTGAGTGGCTCCCGACGGCCCGCCGAATGTAAGTTGCGCTAGCCATTGAGCCGCTTACTGAGCGTGCGGCGCCGACGGAAGGTGCCGTGCCAGCCGGGGGGTCCTGTCCATGTCCGTCGCGTCCGCCGCCCGTCTGAGGAGAGCCGCCCGGGAAACCGTGTCCGGGCTGCCCCGGGAGTTCTGGTGGCTGTGGACCAGCACACTCGTCAACCGGCTCGGCGCCTTCGTCGCCACCTTCATGGCGCTCTACCTGACCCTGGACCGCGGGTACTCCGCCTCGTACGCCGGTCTCGTCGCCTCCCTGCACGGGCTCGGCGGGGTCGTCTCCTCGCTGGGCGGAGGCGTGATGGCAGACCGGCTCGGACGGCGGCCGACCCTGCTCATCGCGCAGACCGCCACCGCCGGATCCGTCGCACTGCTCGGGTTCATGCACGATCCCGTCGCCATCGCCGCCGTCGCCTTCCTCGTCGGCATGGCCTCCAACGCCTCCCGGCCGGCCGTGCAGGCGATGATGGCCGACATCGTCCGGCCCGAGGACCGGGTACGGGCCTTCTCCCTCAACTACTGGGCCATCAACCTCGGCTTCGCCGTCTCCTCCATGGCCGCCGGGTTCATCGCCGAGTTCAGCTATCTCGCGGGCTTCCTGATCGAGGCCGGGATGACGCTGGCCTGCGCGCTCGTCGTCTTCCTGAAGGTGCCCGAGTCGCGGCCCACGGCCACGGCCAAGCAGGCGGACGGCGACGTCAGCCTCGGGACGGTGCTGCGCGACGGGCGGTACATGGCCGTCGTCGGGCTGTCCTTCCTCGTCGCTCTCGTCTTCCAGCAGGGCTCGGTCGGGCTGCCGGTGGCCATGGGGCGGGCCGGGTTCTCGCCCGCCGACTACGGCCTCGCCATCGCCGTCAACGGCATCCTGATCGTCGCCCTGCAGATCCCGGTCACCCGCTTCATCGAGCACCGGGACGCGCGCACCCTGCTGGTCCTCTCCTCGCTCCTCGCCGGTTACGGCTTCGGGCTCACCGCCTTCGCCGGGTCGGTCGGCGTCTTCGCGCTCACGGTGTGCGTGTGGACGCTCGCCGAGATCGTCAACGCGCCGACCCAGACCGGGCTCGTCGTCCAGCTGTCCCCGGTGCACGGCCGCGGACGCTACCAGGGCATGTACACCCTGTCCTGGTCCGTCGCCGCCCTGATCGCCCCGCTGATGTCCGGCGCGGTCATCGACCGCTTCGGCGCGGAGTGGCTGTGGGGAATGTGCGCGGTCGTGGGCACCGCGGCCGGGCTCGGGTACGGGGTGCTCATGCGGCGCCTGCCGGCGAAGGAGGGGGAGCGGGAGCAGGAGCAGGAGAGTGGCGCGCCGGGTGTGGTCGCGGCGGCCGAGGGGGCGGAGGGGGCCGGGGCGCGCACGGCGTGAGCGGCGTCCGCGGCCCGGATGCTCGGCCCGGATGATCACGGATGCATCCGCGCCCCCTTCAGTGCCTTGTCCACGGGGTTCCGTGGGCCGTAGACCGCCAGGCCCACCAGGTCCAGGTCGGCCGTGGGGACCGCGTGGACGGCGGCGCGGTTGTCGCGGTCGTTGCCCGTGGTGAAGAGGTCGGCCGTGAAGACGGCGCGGGGCAGGGCACGGGACAGGGCTCGGGCGTGGGCCGCTTTCAGGGTTTCCTTCGTGCCCTCGAAGACCAGCACGGGCTGGCGGAACATCGGCAGGTAGGGGACGCCGTCGGCATCCTCGTACGGCTCGCCGATCACCTCCGGGAGCCGGCTGCCGAGGCCGCTGACCAGGAAGGCCGTCACGTTGAGGCGCTGCCAGGGCTCCAGGTCCTCGCGGAGCAGGACGGCGATCTTGGTGTCGAAGCGGATCGGCTCGGCGGTCGCATCGGCGGTCGCGTTGGCAGTCGGTTCGGTGTCCATGCGATGAGACTGCCGACCGCCGTCCGTCACCGTCTTGTACGTTCTTTGCATGGCCGCACAGCCGGAGGTCTCCGCCTGGCGCCCGCGCGTCCCGGGTGTCGTGGAGGTCTTCCACGCGCACTTCACCGAGTACGCGTACCCGATGCACGTCCACGACGCCTGGACGCTGCTGATCGTCGATGACGGAGCCGTGCGGTACGACCTCGACCGGCACGAGCACGGCACCCCGCACGACACGGTGTCGCTGCTGCCGCCGCACGTCCCGCACAACGGCTCCCCCGCCACCCCGCACGGCTTCCGCAAGCGGGTGCTGTACCTCGACAGCAGCCATCTGGGGGACGAGCTGATCGGGCCGGCGGTCGACGGGCCCGACCTCCGCGATCCCCTGCTGAGGCTGCGGGTCGGGCAGGTGCACACCGCGCTCGGGCGGCCCGGGGAGGAACTGGAGGCGGAGAGCCGGCTCGCGCTGGTCGGCGACCGGTTGCGGGACCACCTGCGGCGCAGGGAGCCGGAGGCCGCCCACCCCGACCCCGCCCTCGCCCGTTCCCTGCGCGAGCTGCTCGACGAGCGGGTCGCCGAGGGGCTCGCCCTGGCCGATGCGGCCCGGCTGCTGCACGCCCATCCCGCCCACCTGGTACGGGCGTTCAGCACCGCCTACGGCATCGCCCCGCACCAGTACCTGACGTCCCGCAGGGTCGGCCGGGCGCGCCGGCTGCTGCTGGACGGGCTGGCGCCGGGCGAGGTGGCGGTGGCGACCGGGTTCTGCGACCAGGCCCATCTCACCCGGCACTTCAAGAAGCTGGTGGGGGTCACTCCGGGGCGCTACCGGCTCAGTTCGCGCTGAGCCTCGTACAGGTTGCGTGGGCGGGAAAGTACTGCCGCGCACAGGAGAGGACGGCCGCCTTCGCGCCGTCAGTCAGCCGGGCGTTCGATCAGGTGTCTGAACGCGTCCAGGTTCCGCGTCGACTCCCCGCGCGACACCCGCCACGCGTACTCCTTGCGGATCGCGGACGCGAAGCCCAGCTCCAGCAGGGTGTTGAAGGCGCCGTCTGCCGCCTCCAGGACCTGGCCGAGGAGACGGTCGATGTCCTCGGGGGTGATGGCGGTCAGCGGCAGGCGGGCGGTGACGTAGATGTCGCCGAGCCGGTCGACGGCGTAACTCACGCCGTACAGCTTGAGGTTGCGCTCCAGCAGCCAGCGGTGGACGCCGGCCTCGTTCTCGTCGGGGTGGCGGACGACGAAGGCGTTGAGGGAGAGGGTGTGCCGGCCCACCAGGAGCGAGACGGTGGTGGACAGCTTGTGGGTGCCGGGGAGTTTGACGACGTAGTTGCCGGCTTCCGGGCTCTCCCACTCCAGCTCGGCGTCCTTCAGCACGCCCTCGACGACCTGCGCGGCCTTCTCCACGTCACCCATGCTGGGAGCGTACGCGACGGCGGTGGGACTGCGTCGCGGCCGTGTACACGTCGGCCGTGGCGGCCGCCGCGGTGTCCCAGCCGAAGGACTGCGCGTGCCGGGCGGCGGCCGCGCCCATGCGCCCCGACAGGGACGGCTCGTCGGCGAACCGGCCCAGCACGCGCGCGTACGCGCCCGGATGGTGGCCCTGGACGAGGAAGCCCGTGACGCCGTCGCGCACGGCCACCGGGAGACCGCCGACCGCGGCCGCGAGCACCGGCGTCCCGGCCGCCTGCGCCTCTATCGCGACCAGGCCGAAGGACTCGCTGTAGGAGGGCATGACCAGCACGGACGCGGCCCGGAACCAGTCGGCGAGCTGCTCCTGGCCGACCGGCGGCCGGAACCGTACGACGTCGGCGATGCCGAGCCGCGCGGCGAGCTTCTGCAGCCCCTCCGGCTTGGCGAGGCCGCTGCCGCTGGGCCCGCCGACGACCGGGACGACGATGTTCGGGCGCAGCTCGGGACGCGTGTCCAGCAGCACGGCGACGGCCCGGAGCAGCACGTCGGGGGCCTTGAGGGGCTGTATGCGGCCCGCGAAGAGCGGGATCAGGGCGTCCTGGGGCAGGCCGAGGCGGGCGCGGGCGGCGGAGCGGGCGGCCTGGGCGTCGCCGGGGCCCAGCGCGCCGGGGTCCCCGGGGAACATGCCCTGCGGGAAGGGGCGGAAGCGGTCGAGGTTCACGCCGGGGTGGACCACGGCGACCTTGGCGAGGTCGGCCGCGTAGTGCCGGACGAGTTCGTCGGCCTCCTCGGCGGTGTTGGCGATGAGCCGGTCCGCGGCGGCGACGATCTGGGTCTCGCCGATGACACGGGCGGCGGGCTCGGGGGTGTCGCCGTCGGCCAGGTTGGCGTTCTTGACCTTGGCCATGGTGTGCATGGCGTGCACCAGGGGCACGCCCCAGCGCTGGGCGGCGAGCCAGCCGACGTGTCCGGAGAGCCAGTAGTGGGAGTGGACGAGGTCGTAGTGGCCGGGGCGGTGGCCGGCCCAGGCCTGCATCACGCCGTGCGTGAAGGCGCACAGCTGGGCCGGGAGGTCCTCCTTGGCGAGGCCCTCGTAGGGGCCCGCGTCGACGTGCCGGACGAGGACGCCGGGGGCGAGCTGGACCGTGGGCGGGAGGTCGCCGGAGGTCGCGCGGGTGAAGATCTCGACCTCGATGTTGATCGCGGCCAGCCGCTGGGCCAGCTCCACGATGTAGACGTTCATGCCGCCGGCGTCTCCGGTGCCGGGCTGGTGGAGCGGTGAGGTGTGCACGGAGAGCATGGCGACGCGACGGGGCCTGCGGTGCAGCCTCAGCCGCGAGGGAGCCGCTGGAGAGCGACGCCCGAGCCTGCCGACGTACTGGCTCACGTGGCGTTCCTCCTTGCTGCGGGCATGCCTGCCGGAGGACCGACCTCGCCCTCCAAGGGGGTCCAACAGCGGACGGGCGCCCCGCAATTTCCCGATCAGGCGACTTTACCCAACCATGACCTTGGATCGATCAACCGTTCGACGCTCCCGTGCGTGGCGCCCGCTCACCCTCGTGAGCCCGCTTACCCTCGTAGACATGACAGCCCGCGTGATGCCCCGCCCCGTGGGAACGGTGACGCGCGGGACCACCAATCCCAACCGGCTGCGCCGCATGGACCGCTGGATCGCCGCCACGCACGGCGCCGAACTGCGGCGCGCGGCCGATCCGGTCGCCGTCGACCTCGGTTACGGCGCCGCCCCCTGGACCGCCGTCGAGCTGCTCGGCCGACTGCGTACGGTCGCCCCACGCGCGCGCGTGGTCGGCGTCGAGATCGAGCCGGAACGGGTCGCGGCGGCCCGGCCGTACGAGCGCGAGGGTCTGGCCTTCCGGCACGGCGGCTTCGAGGTCCCCGTTCCCGGGCGTCCGCTGCTCGTCCGGGCCGCCAATGTGCTGCGCCAGTACGACGAGGACCAGGTCGCCGCCGTGTGGGAGCGGCTGTGCGCACGGCTCGCCCCGGCCGGCGGCGGCTCGCGCGGCGGGCTGCTGGTCGAGGGGACGTGCGACGAGATCGGGCGGCGGCACGTGTGGGTGGCGCTCGGCCCGGACGGCCCGCGCACGGTGACCTTCGCGACCCGGCTGGGCTCCCTGGAGCGCCCGTCGGACCTGGCCGAGCGGCTGCCGAAGGCGCTCATCCACCGCAATGTGCCCGGCGAGCCGGTGCACGCCTTCCTGCGCGACTTCGACCGCGCCTGGGCCGCCGCCGCACCCTACGCCTCCTACGGCGCCCGTCAGCGCTGGATCCGCACGGTCCGGGACCTGCGGACCGACTGGCCGGTGACGGACGGACCGGCGCGCTGGCGGCAGGGGGAAGTGACGGTGGCGTGGGGGGCGTTGGCGCCGGGCACGCGCTGAGTCCGCGCATGCGCGAGTAGAGGTGCGGGACGCCGCATGGGCCGACCGGGCGTCGGCGCGCGGGTGAATCGCGGGAACCCGCGCGGGTGAACGGGGTGAACCCGCGTGGGTGAACCCGTGGAACGATCTCCGTGCGTCGTTCGTCACATCGGCGAGGAGATCGCCGTACTCAGGGGGGCGGGGGGAAATGCACGGGGGTGAGGGGTCGACGAGGCATGCGGAAAATCCGACTTCCGCCTTCCTCTGTCGTTTTGCGCGACACCGTGGCACGATCCCCCGGACGATCGTAAGTTACTGACGGTAAATCAGCTTGGGGGCTCAGGTATGGGTACAGGCAAGCGTGGCCTGCTCGCCGCCGCCGTGACGGTGGTCTGCGCGGTGACCGTGCTGGCGGCACCCGGCACGGCGTTCGCCGCGCCCACCCCCACCCCGAGCGCGAGCGCGACCCCGGGCTCCGGCTCCGGCGTCCCGACTCCCCCGCGCAGCAAGGACCTTGAGCAGGTCCGCGAGAAGCTCGACAAGCTCTACCACGACGCGGCCGTGGCCACCGACGCCTACAACGCGGCCGAGGAGCAGACCAAGAAGCAGTCCGCGCAGATCGTCACGCTGGCCAAGAAGATCGTCGAGGGCCAGCAGAAGCTGGAGCGGCTGAAGGACCAGGCGGGCGCCGCCGCCCGGGCCCAGTACCGCACCGGCGGGCTGCCGCCCACCGCCCAGTTCCTGCTCAGCGACGACCCGCAGCGGTTCGCGGACGGGGCCGGGACAGTGCTCAACGGCGAGCGGGCGACCAAGAAGCTGCTCACCGAAATGACCCGTACCCAGAAGGAATTGCGGCAGTACGCGGACGACGCCTCCGCGCGGTGGGAGAAGTTGGAGGCCAACCGCAAGGAGAAGGCCGCCGCCAAGAAGAAGATCAAGCAGCAGATCGCGGCCGCCGAGAAGCTCGAGTCCAAGCTGGAGAAGAAGGAGCGGGAGCGGCTCGCCGAGCTGGAGCAGCAGGCCGCCTACAAGGCGCAGACCGCCTGGCTGGACACCGGGATACTGAAGGAGATCAACGGCAAGGCCTCCGCACAGGGCAAGAGGGCGGTCCAGTTCGCCACGGCCCAGCTCGGCAAGCCGTACGTCTGGGGCGCCGAGGGCCCCAAATCCTTCGACTGCTCCGGCCTCACCTCCCAGGCGTGGGCGAAGGCCGGCCACGCCATCCCGCGCACCTCGCAGGAGCAGTGGAAGCAGCTCAAGCACGTCGACATCAAGGACATGCGCCCCGGCGACCTCATCATCTACTTCGACGACGCCAGCCATGTCGCGATGTACGTCGGCGACGGCGCGATCATCCACGCCCCGCGCCCCGGACGCTGGGTGACGGTCGCGGGCGCGGGCTCGATGCCGATCCTGGGTGTCGTACGGCCGGACGCGTAGGCCGCACGGCGCACGGATCCTCGTGACGCATGCCATATTTCCCGTGACGCGTGCCATATACGGCCCCTCGGCGCACGCCGCCCGCATCCCCGTGACCTGGGCCATGTGACCCAGTCCACCCCAACCCGGGCCGAAACCCGGGCCGTACGTGAGCTTCGTCATCCCCGCCGTCGCGGCGTCCTGTCCAACTGCGGTACGGATCGCGGCATATGACAGCGGCCTGAGCGGGAGCGACGCGGCTCACACCATTCCATCGGGACGGCGAGTACCGCTATGGTCCGGGTCGGTGGCCCGAGGTCCCTCGACGCCACCGTGCCCTCGGGGGGAGGGAAGGAACCAGAACAATGCCCGTACCCGTACCGCGGCAGAGAGCGATCCCGGCCGTGGAGAGTGGTCAGGCGCAGGCCGCCTCCGCGAGCGGCGGCCCCCTCAAGGAAGAGGCACACCGAGTCGCCGCGACCAACGCCCCGAGCGGCGGCCCTCTCACCCTGCTGCTGATCGAGGACGACCCGGCGGGCCAGATCGTGCCCGAGCTGCTCGACTCGGCCGGCCGGCCCATCCGCGTCCGCACCGCCCGCAACCTCACCGAGGCCGAGCGGCTGCTCACCGACGACGTCCACTGCATCCTGCTGGACCTCGCCCTTCCGGCCCCCGGCCGGGCGGCCGAGGCCGACGGCGAGCGCGCCGACGAGCTGGCCGTGCTCCGGCACGTGCTGGAGATCGCGCCCCGGCACGCCGTGCTCGCGCTGACCGCCTCCGGCGACGCCGAGCGCGGTGCCGAGGCCGTGCGCGTGGGCGCCCAGGACTACCTGTTCCGCGACGAGCTGGACAGCCGGCTGCTCAGCCGGGCGATACGCTACGCGGTCGAGCGGAAGCGCTCCGACACCGCCGAGCGGCGCCTGGCCGAGGGCAGGCTGCGCGCGCAGGAGAACCGCCGCCTTGAGCGCGGCCTGCTGCCGACCCCGCTGCTGGAGGGCTCCTCGCTGCGGTTCGCCGCGCGCTACCGCCCCGGCCGCTCGCGCGCCCTGCTCGGCGGCGACTTCTACGACGCCGTACGCACCGCCGACGGCACCGTGCACGCCATGATCGGCGACGTCTGCGGCCACGGCCCGGACGAGGCCGCGCTCGGCGTGGAGCTGCGCATCGCCTGGCGGGCGCTGACGCTGGCCGGGCTGTGCGGGGACGAGCTGCTGGGCACGCTCCAGGAGGTGCTGGAGCACGAGCGCGCGGACGAGGAGATCTTCGCGACGCTGTGCACGGTGGACATCTCCCCCGACGGGCGCCGGGCCGGCCTGTGCCTGGCCGGACACCCGGCCCCGCTGATCGCCGGCCCCGGCCGGACCGCGCAGCTGCTGCCGTACGACAACAACGGCCCCGCCCTCGGCCTGCTCCCCGGCGCCCGCTGGCCCCGGATGCAGGTGGAGCTGGGTGCCGAGTGGAGCCTGATGCTCTACACCGACGGCCTGATCGAGGGCCGGGTCGGCGCGGGCAAGGAGCGCCTGGGCCAGGACGGCATGGTCGCCATGATCCGCCGCCAGCTCTCCGAGGGGCTGCAGGGCGAGAATCTGCTGCGGGCCGCCGTGCACGAGGTCCGCGACCTCAACGGCGGCGAGCTGACGGACGACGTGGCGGTCGTACTGCTGGACCGGACGCCGTAGGGCCCCTGCCGGGGCTCAGCGGCGGCCGTTGTACGGCCCGTACGGACCGTCGCTGCTGCTTCCGCCGCGGCGGCGGCCCCAGCCGTTGCCGCCGCCGACCTGCTTGAGTGCGGGGCGCACGTCGACGATGTAGACGATGCTCGCGATCACGCCCGCGATCGGCAGGATGGACAGCAGCGAGAACAGGTAGCTGACCACGAGGGCGATGCCCAGGATGATCAGCCAGAAGACCTTGTTCTGCTTGTCGGCCGCGCGGAAGGCGTCCTCGCGCCGGAACGCGGCGTCGACCAGCCCGAACGCGGCCAGGGCCATGAGGACGATCTTCAAGATCCCCAGGAATCCCTGGAAGCCCAACATCAGCATGGTGCCCACCGTCCGTCGTCTGCCGATCCGTACGTGTCTCCCGGTCCGTACGCCGTCACCGTACCCGTACAACGGGCCGGGCACCCCAAGGGTGCCCGGCCCGTTCCCGCCACGTCGGCCTCGCTCACTTGGCCGGCGGGGTCGTCTTCTTCGCGGGGGTGGTGACCTTGCGGGCGGCCGGGGCCCGCTTCGCCACGGGCTTCTTCGCCTCGGCGGACTCGCTCTTGGCCTCGGCCGGCTTCGGCTCCGCCTCGGCCGGGGCCGGGGCCGGCTCCGGCTTGCCCTCGACGGCGATCGCCAGGTCCTCGATCTCCTCGGCGGCCTCGCCGCGCCACTGCTTCACGGCCTGCTCGCCGTGCTCGGCGACCTTCTCGTAGGTCTCACGGGCCTTGACGGCGTACTCGGCGGCGACGCCGACACTGCGCAGGGCGAGGTCCTGGGCGGTCTCGCCGAACTTCTTCAGGTCGACGTCGATGGTGCCGATGAACTCGTTCACCTTGGTCTGCAGGACCTCCTGCGCCTCCTTGGCGCGGGCGGCGGCCCTCTCCTGCACGGCCTTCGGGTCGGTGTTGCGCACCTTCTCGATGCGGGCCGGGGCCTCGGCACGCAGCTGCTCGACCAGGGCGGGCACCTTCTTGGCCTGCTGGAGGGCGAGGTCGGCGGTGCCGGCGGCGAAGTAGAGCGGGGTCGGGTCGCTGAATGTCTTGCGCAGGTCGTCGGTGATGGCCATGGTGGTGGTCCTCCCGGATTCGCGTTCGGCTGAGGGTCGTGTGGTCCGCGGTGCGGCGACCGGTGGCTGACTTGTCGAGGGCCTGCCTCATCCGGCCGTCCGCCGCGGACCGGCGTCATTGCCGCCGTCCGTGCGGGTGCCGCGTACGGCGGTGTCGCCTGGTGCGTCGGTGTCGCTCGGGTCGCCGGTGTCTCCGGCGACGTCCGCCGCGTCCCCCTCGCCGCCGGTCCCCTGTTCCGGTGCGCCGATCCCGAATCCGTTCTCCTTGCGGAAGGATTCGTAGATCTGGAGCAGCACCTGCTTCTGCCGCTCGTTCAGCGTGGGATCGGCGAGGATGACCGCTCTGGTCTCCACCTCGTCCCGGTCCCGTTCGGCGTCGAGGATTCCGGCGCGGACGTACAGCGTCTCGGCGGAGATGCGCAGCGCCTTGGCGACCTGCTGGAGCACCTCCGCGCTGGGCTTGCGCAGCCCGCGCTCGATCTGGCTCAGGTACGGATTGGACACCCCGGCGGCATCGGCGAGCTGACGCAGCGACAGTTGCGCGTTGCGCCGCTGCTCGCGCAGGTACTCACCGAGATTGCCGACGTTGAGCGATGCCATGTCTCCACCATGCCCCATCCCCGCTAACAATTGCAAGCACCCGCTTGCAAAAGCATGAACGGGGCGGCATGGCGCCTATCGGGGGTCGCGGTCGAACTGGGCCTTCGACCAGCGGTGGCCGAGCGCGCTGAGTCCGAGGCACCAGGCGATGGTGATCCACCCGTTGTTGCCGATCCCGGTGCCGAGGAGGAGTCCGCGCAGGGTTTCGATGGCCTTTCGCAGGCCGCAGGCGGCTTACAGGCTGTGGGCGGTGATGTCGCCGTGGGTGGTGGTGGCGTGGATGGTCAGGGCGGCGCCGGCGCCGTCGGTGTTCTGGAGCGCGTTATGGATGCGGCCGTAGCCGGTGCCGGCGTCGAGGGAGGCGGAGACTCCGCGGGCGGCGGCGACCGCGATGTCGCCGGAGTCGGTGCGCAGGACGACCGTGCCGCGCAGGGCCTCGGTGATGCGGAGGTCGCCCTTCTGGGTGCTGATGTGTGCGGGGCCGTTGAGGCGGCCGAC
>NZ_JBEYUW010000004.1:357529-693638 GCF_040643735.1 Streptomyces sp. NPDC047085 | reverse complement strand
CCGCCGGGATCGACAGATCCACCCCGTCCAGCACCCGGTGCTCGCCATACGCCTTCCGCAGCCCGACAACCGAAATCGCCGCACTCGTCATCTCAATCATCCTCCTCACTGACTTGCACACCGTTCAAGTCATTACCGTAGAGGCGACTTGCACGCTGTGCAAGTGCTGTCTTGAACTTTGTGCAATCCGAATTTCTGATCTAGCCTGAGCCCATGCCCCGTGACACGTTGACCCGCGAACAGATCGTGCGTGCCGCCATCGAGCTGCTGGACGCCGAGGGTCTTGAGGGCTTGAACATGCGCAGTCTCGGCAAGCGGCTCGACTCGGCGGCCACCGCCGTCTACTGGCATGTGAAGAACAAGGACAACCTCGTCATACTCGCCAGCAACGAGGTGTGGAACGAGGTCGGACTACCCGACCTGGACACCGTCGACTGGCGTACGGCGGCGACCGTCATGGCGGGCGACCTCTACCGCATGGTCACCACGCACCCGTGGCTGGTGATGGCCTTCGCGTCGCAGCCCTTGTACGGGGAGAACAAGGCCCGCCATGACGACCACAGTCTCGCGGTCTTCGAGAAAGCCGGCTTCGTCGGTGCGGAGGCCGACCAGGCGGCCGCCGCGGTCTTCACGTTCGTCCTCGGACACGCCATAGGTCTGTCGGCCACCGTGTCGGTGAACCGGCGTCTGACCAATGCCGGCCGGAACGCCCAGGAGACCATCCGGGAGGCGATGACGCAGGCGACGGAGATCGCGATGCGCTTCCCGCACCTGCGGGAGCGCGTCGACTCCTTCGCCGCCGGCGACTACGGAGCCGCACCCGAGCACAGCTTCGAGTTCGGCCTCCAGGCCATCCTGGACGGGCTCGAGCACCGGCTCGGTGCCCGGTCGCTGCCGCTGCCGGACCGGGCCGGAGCGGAGGACCTGGACAGCGTCCATCGGTGAACTCCCGTCGGTAGGTGAGGGGTTCGGTTCCCTCGGTTCACCTACGACGTTACGGAGTCCCCTTATCGCCGGGTTATTGACGCGCTATCGCTTCCAGGGCATACGAAGTCCCCGCCGGTGGAACCGGCGGGGACTTGGTGTTCGTGCAGGTCAGGACGTGCGGACCGCCAGGGAGCGGACGCCGGTGAACTCGGGCGAGCCGAAGAAGACCGGCGCGATGTCCGGGTCCACCCGCAGGGCCGGATACCGGTCCAGGAGCAGGTTGAAGATGATCCGCGTCTCCACCCGGGCCATCGCCGCGCCGACGCAGTAGTGGGCGCCGCGGCCGTATCCGACGTGCTGGTTGGGCGCGCGGCCCACGTCGAAGGTGTCCGCGTCCGGGAACTGCCGCGGGTCCCGGTTGGCGGCGCCCAGCTGGATGCTGACCATCTGGTCCTTGGGGATCTTCACCCCGCCCACCTCGACGTCCGCCTCGGTGGCCCGGTACGAGGTGGTGGCCGGCGTGAAGTACCGCATGACCTCCTCGAACATGCTGGGCACCAGCGAGCGGTCGGCCCGCACCCGCGCCGCCTGCTCCGGGAACGACTCCAGGCAGAGCATGGTGTTGCCGATCAGGATCGGGCTGGTGAGGTGCCCCGCGCCCAGCACGGCCACCGCGAAGTTGATGATCTCGTCCCGGGCCATCGGACTGCCGTCGAGATAGCGGAACTCCAGCATCAGGCTGAGCAGGTCCTGCTTCGGCTCCTTGGCGCGCTCGTCGATGATCGCGCCGAGGAAGTCGCGCAGCGGCAGCAGCGGGCCGAGCAGCGAGTCGAAGTACTCCTCGCCGCCCTCGCCGACCGTGCTCATCTGGACGTCCGCGTCCATCGTCTGGTCCACGGCCTTGAACATGTCACGGTGCTCGGGCGGGGTGCCGAGCAGCTCGCTGAACAGGATCCCCGACAGGTCGTCGATGAAGTCGCCCAGCAGGTCGAACCGGTCCCGGCCGGCCAGCTTGTCGAGCAGCTCGGTGCCGAGCTTGGTGATCCGGATCTCCAGGTCGTCCATGCGCTTGGGGCTGAAGGCCTTGCCCACCTGGCGGCGCATGTGGAGGTGCTCGGGGCCGTTCATCTGGGCCATGTCACCCTTGATGAGCTTGGCCTGCTCCTCGTCCACGTCGAACAGGCGGGTGGAGTCGGCCGAGAACGACTCGGAGTCGTTCAGCACCTCCAGCACCTCGTGGTACCCGGTGACCTGCCAGACGCCCAGGCTCTCCTCGAACCTGACCTTCTCCTCCGGCAGCTGCCCGCGCAGCCAGTACTTGTCCGGTCCAAGACCCCACCGGTCCGCGAACTCGGTCATCCGTCGTCACCTCCTACTTCATCAGGACGTGCAGGGAGCGCACGCCCACCATGTCCTCCGAGGGGAAGAACGTGGTCGGCTTCTCCGGGTCGGACTCGAAGTCCGGGTACCGGTCGAGCAGGGCGTTGACGGCGATCTTGCCTTCGAGGCGGGCGAGCCGGGCGCCCAGGCAGTAGTGCACGCCGTGTCCGAAGACGATGTGCGCGTTGGGGGTGCGCTCGGGGATGAACGCGTCCGGGTTCTCGAACTGGCGCGGGTCGCGGTTGGCGGCGCTCACCCACGGCAGGATCATCTGCTCCGCCGGGATGGTGACCCCGCCGACCTCCACCTCCCGGGTGGTGACCCGGGACAGGGTCGCGGCCGGCGGCAGCAGGCGCAGCGCCTCCTCGATCGCGCCGGGCACCAGCGAGCGGTCCTCGCGCACCCGGTCCCGCTGGTCGGGCTCGGTGTCCAGGCAGGTCATGGTGTTGCCGACCATCATGGTGCTGGTGATGTGCCCGGTGATCAGCAGCACGTTGGCGATGTTGACGACCTCGGTGTCGGTGAGGCGGTCACCGTCCTCCTCGGCCTGGGTGAGGTAGGTCAGCAGGTCCTCGCGCGGGTTCTTGCGGCGCGCCAGCACCTCGCCGTGCATGTACTCCAGCAGCGGCTGCAGACGCTTCTCCGCGCTGTGGATCTGCTCCTCGATCCCGTCGCCGCCGGCGACGAAGTCGAGGCCCGCCATGTTCTCGATGATGTCGAACGCGGCGCCCTTGAACAGGTCGAAGTCCTTGCTGTCCACGCCGAGCATGTCGGCGATGACCCGCACCGGCAACGGGTAGGCGAGGTCGGCGACCAGCTCGAAGCTGCCCTTCTCCTCGACGGCGTCGAGGAGTTCGTCGGTGATCTTCTTGATCGAGGGCTCGAGGTTGGTCACCACGCGCGGGGTGAAGGCACGCCCGATGAGCTTGCGGTACTTGGTCTGCTCCGGCGGGTCCATCTGGGAGATGTCACCCTGCTGGAACTTCTCGTCGACCTGCACGGCGGCGTACGCGGCCGTCTTGGCGGAGAACGTCTCGTGGTCACCGAGGACCTGCTCGACCTCGGCGAAGCCGTAGATGTTCCACGCGCCGAACGCCTCGCTGAACTCGACGGTCTTCTCGGGGCGGATGCCGCGCAGCCAGGGGCTGTTGGGGTGGAAGTTCCACCGCTCGACGACTTTCGACATGGGGAAGGTGATTCCTCTCGCTACTTCGCTGGTCGCTGCTTCTCTGGCTACTGGGTCCGGCTACTTCTCCGCGGCCATCGCGGTCCGCAGGCTCCTGGGCCGCAGGTCGGTCCAGTTCTGCTCGACGTACTCCAGGCACTCGGCGCGGCCCGCCGGGCCGAAGACGGCCCGCCAGCCGGCCGGGACGTCCGAGAAGGTCGGCCAGAGCGAGTGCTGGTCCTCGTCGTTGACCACCACCTGGAACTGGCCGTTCTCGTCGTCGAAGGGGTTGCTGCTCATGTGTCGGATCTCCGTTTCCTCAGGGCTTCACAAGACGTGATGGGGCAGCGCAGGTCGGTGTCAGGGCCGTTCGGACGTCTCGGTCAGCCCCCGCGCGGCGAACTCCCGGCTGATGACCCGGCAGATCTCGTCGGCCGGGTCGGCGTTGATCAGGTCGTGGTGGGTGGACTCGATGTCGACCTGGGTGACGGTCCCGGTGATGTACGGCTTCCACAGGTCGCCGTAGCGGGCGTCCGGGTTGGGCACCGCGTTGAAGAACAGCGCGTCGCCGTGGAACACCGGTGAGGTGAACCCGGGCGTCAGGGACGTGTGGTTGACGATCACCCGGACCGCGTTGTCGAGGAACGACTCGTAGTCCTCCTGGGAGCCGACCCCGCTGGTGAGGTGCTCGCGGAAGTACTCCCGCAGCGCGCTCGGGGTGGGCGCCGGCTGTGTCGCCAGGTAGTCGCCGGGCACGCTGTCCAGCAGCACCAGGAACGCCACCGCGTGGCCGCGGGCCTGGAGCCGGGCGGCGACCGCCTGGGCGAGGGTGCCGCCGATCGAGTACCCGGCCAGGTGGAACGGGCCCTCGGGCTGGACGGCCAGGATCTCCTCGACGTAGTCCAGGACCATCTCGTCCAGGGACTCGGGCAGCCGGGCCGCCCCGTCGAAGCCCTTGGCCTGGATGCCGTAGATCGTCCGGTACTCCGGCAGCCGTCCGCCGAAGCCCAGGTAGGGCCAGCAGATGCCGCCGCCGGGGTGGACGAACCACAGCGGTGCCTCCGAACCGGCGGACGTGCCGCCGCCCTTGATGGACAGCACCGGTGCGAACGGGTCGCCGGAGGCCCCGGAGTCGCCCTCCTCCTCCAGGAGCGCGGCCAGTTCGGCGACCGTCGGCGCGTCGAACACCGCGCGCAGCGGCAGGGTCACGCCGAGGACCACGCTGATCCGGCTGATCAGCCGGGAGGCGAGCAGCGAGTGGCCGCCGCGGCCGAAGAAGGAGTCGTCGATGGTGACCGAGTCCAGGCCCAGCACCTCGGCGAACAGACCGCACAGGATCTCCTCGCGGGTGGTGCGCGGCGCCCGTCCGGCGGAGTCGCCGGCGAAGTCAGGGGCCGGCAGTGCCCGCTTGTCGAGCTTGCCGCTCAGGGTCAGCGGCAGCTCGTCGATGACCAGCAGCGCGGCGGGCACCATGTGCTGCGGCAGCCGCTCCCGCACCAGTTCGCGCACCTCGTTCACCAGCTCCGCGTCGCCGGCCCGGTCCGCGGTGGGCACCAGGTAGCCGGCCAGGCGCCGGTCGCCGCCGCTGTTGTCGACGACCACCACGGCCTGGTCGACGCCCGGGTGGGCGGTCAGCCCTGCCTGCACCTCGCCGAGTTCGATGCGGAAGCCGCGGATCTTGACCTGGTCGTCGGCGCGCCCGTGGAAGACCAGCGCGCCGTCGGCGGTCCACGCCACCACGTCGCCGGTGCGGTACATCCGCTCCCCGGGCTGGCCGAACGGGCAGGCCACGAACCGGGAGGCGGTCACCGGCGGCTTGCCGATGTAGCCGCGGGCGAGCCCCGGACCGGCGATGTACAGCTCGCCGGGCACGCCGACCGGGACCGGCTGGAGCGCCGCGTCCAGGACGTACAGGCGGGTGTTGTGGATGGGCGTGCCGATCGGGAACACCCGGTCGTCCGCGGCCATCGGGGCGCTCATGGTGGCGCACACGGTGGTCTCGGTCGGGCCGTAGACGTTCATCATCCGGCGGCCCGGCGCCCACTGGGCGACCAGCTCCGGCGGCGGCGCCTCACCGCCGACCAGCAGCGAGACCACGCTGGTCAGCGAGTCGGCGGGCAGCGCGGCCAGCATGGACGGCGGCAGCATCATGTGCGTGACCCGGTGCCGGTCCACGGTCTTGGCCAGCGGCAGCCCGGGTGCCAGCTCCTCCTTGTCGGCGAGGACGAGGGTGGCGCCGGACAGCAGCACCGTGAACATCTCGCACAGGGAGACGTCGAAGCTGGGCGAGACCAGCTGCAGCATCCGGCTGCCGGCGGTGACCGCCATCCGCTGCACATGCGACTCGACCAGGCTCGCCACACCCCGGTGGGTGACCGCGGTGCCCTTGGGCAGGCCGGTCGAACCGGAGGTGTAGATGACGTACGCGGCGCTGTCCAGGGTGGTGCGCCGGTCCACGCGCGGCACGTGTCCGCCGCCGGACGGCACCTGGTCCACCCGCAGGGTGGCCAGGTTGTGCCCGGCCAGTACCTCGGCGGCGGTGGCGTCGACCACCGCGAGCCGGGCACCGGAGTCGCCCAGCATGTAGGCGATCCGTTCGGCCGGGTAGGTGTGGTCCACCGGCAGGTAGACGCCGCCCGCCTTGGTCACGCCGAGGAGGGCGACGACCAGGTCCGGGGAGCGGCGGGTGGCCACCGCCACCACGGTCTCCGCCCCGACGCCCCGCTCGCGCAGCGCGTAGGCCAGCCGGTCGGCGCGCTCGTCGAGTTCCCGGTACGTCACCGACTGCTCCTCGAAGAGCAGCGCGACGGCGTCCGGGTGGGCGGCGGCCTGCCGCTCGAACTGGTCGGCGACGGTGCCCTCGGCGGTGAGCGCCGCCGTGTCGTTGAAGCCGTCCAGCAGCCGCTGCCGCTCCTCCTCCGGCTGGAGGGTGATCGCGGCGACGGGCACGTCCGGGTCGGTCGCCATCTGGGTGAGGACCCGGCCGAGCCGGGCCGCGATGCCCTCGGCGGCGGCCTGTTCGAAGTGGTCCTGCTGGTACTCCATGACGACGTGCAGCCGGTCGTCGGCGGCGGCCGCGATGCCCAGCGGGTAGTGGGTGCCGTTGCCGGTGCCCACCCCGGTGATGGCGATGCCGCCGTTGGCGTCGGCGTCGCTCAGGCCGTCCCGCTCCATCGGGAACGACTCGAAGACGACGACCGTGTCGAACAGCGTGGTCAGACCGGCGATCCGGGAGATCTCGGTGAGCCCGACGTGGTGGTGGTCCATCAGCGTGCCCTGCCGGTCCTGCAGCGCCGTGAGCACCTGGCGGAAGGTCTGCCAGGGCGACAGCTCCGCCCGCACCGGCAGGGTGTTGATGAACAGGCCGACCATGGACTCCACCCCCGGCACGGCCGGCGGCCGCCCGGAGACCGTGGTGCCGAACACCACGTCCTGCCGGCCCGTGAGCCCCGCCAGGACGATCGCCCACGCGCCCTGCACCAGGGTGTTGAGGGTGACGCCCAGCTCGGCGGCGGCCCGGATCAGATCGCGGGCGGTGTCCGGGGCGAGCGGGATGTCGGCCTGCCCCACACGCTGGGCGTCGGCCTGCACCGTGCGGTCGGTGACGATGAGCGTCGGCTCCTCGACCCCGGCCAGCTCGGTCCGCCAGGCCCGCGCCGAGGCGTCCGCGTCCTGCTCCGACAGCCAGCGCAGGAAGTCCCGGTACCGGTGCGCCCGCGGCAGCACCGAGGGGTCGCCGGCCGAGCCGTACAGCCGCAGCAGCTCGCCCATCAGGATGCTCAGCGACCAGCCGTCCAGCAGGGCGTGGTGGGAGGTCAGCACGAGCTGGGCCTCCTCGGCCCCGGTCAGCGCCAGCGTCATCCGCAGCAGCGGGGGCCGGGCCGGGTCGAAGTGGTCCGCCTCGTCCGCGGCGAGGATCCGCCGCAGCTCCTCCGCGCGCGCGGCCTCGTCCAGGTCCCGCAGATCTGCCTGCTGCCAGGGCAGTTCGACCTCGTCCAGGACCAGCTGCACCAGCTCACCGGCCGCGTTCGACACGAACGCGGTGCGGAGGTTGGCGTACCGGTCCAGCAGCGCCTGCCCGGCGGCGCGCAGCCGCTCGGGGTCGACGGCGCCGCCGAGGCCGTAGACGACCTGCACGTGGTAGGCGTCGTACGAGGTCTGCGCGAGCATCGACTCGAAGAGCAGGCCGTGCTGCAGCGGGGTCAGCGGCCACACGTCCGCGAGGGACGGGTAGCGGTGCTCCCAGCGCTCCAGCTCGCTCTGGCGCACGGCGACCAGCGGCACGTCGGACGGGGTCAGTCCGCCGGCGCCGGGCAGCGCGGCATGGCGGGCCAGGCCGGTGAGGGCGGTGCCCCACAGGTCGGCCAGCTCCTGGACCTCCGCCTGGGTGAGCACGCCGGTCGGGAAGCCGAAGCGGACCGCGAGCTGCGGGCCCGCGTCGGTGTCCGTGACCGCCGCGTTGATCTCCAGGGTGGACATCACCGGCATGTCGGCGTCCGGGACGGCGATCAGCTCGTTCATGCCGGGCGTCTGCGTGAAGCCGAGGCCGCGCAGTTCCTCCGGCATGTCGGTGGTCGCGGAGAACCGGCCGAGGTAGTTGAAGGCGATCTGCCCGGTGGGGTGCGGGGCGAGGACGGCGCCCGTCTCGTCGTTCAGGTAGCGCAGCAGGCTGTAGCCCATGCCCTTGTCGGGGATGCGCAGCAGCTGTTCCTTGACCGCCTTGATCACGGAACCGGCCGCCGCGCCGCCCGCCAGCGCCTCGTCCACGTCGGCGTCACCGACGTCGAGGCGCACCGGGAACATGCTGGTGAACCAGCCGATGGTGCGGGACAGATCGGCACCCGGGACGACGGCCTCCTCGCGGCCGTGCCCCTCCAGCTTCACGAGCAGCGACGACTCCTCGACGCCCCGGTCGCGCCGCCAGCGGGCCACCGCCAGCGCCAGCGCGCTCAGCAGACCGTCGTTCACGCCGCCCCGGAAGGCGGCCGGAACGGTGGTCAGCAGGGCCTCGGTGACCTCGGACGGCAGCTTCAGCCACACGTGGTCCACGGTGGACACGACATCCACGGCCGGGTCGACCGGCCGGGAGCCGATCACCGGGTCCGGGCCCTCCACGACCGACCGCCACAGCTCCAGCTCGGCGGTGCGCTCGGGGGAGGACGCCTTCTCCACCAGGGCGTGCGCCCAGCGCCGCGCGGAGGTCGCCACGGCGGGCAGCTCCGGGGTGCGGTTCTCGCGGACCTGCTTCCAGGCCTCGGCGAGGTCCGGGAGCAGGATGCGCCAGGAGACGCCGTCCACGACCAGGTGGTGCAGCACGATGATGAGACGGCCCGGCACGTCCGCACCGGCGTCGAACCACACGAACCGCGCCATGACACCCGCCGCCGGATCCAACAGACCTGTGGCGGCGTCGAGTTCGGCCACGGCCTGCTCGTGCCATGCCTGGTCCCAGGACCCGTCCGCCGACACCCGGTGGATCAGCGGGGCGAGGTCCACCGAGCCGGGCTCCGGGACCTCCAGGCCGTCGGCGACGAGCCGCGAGCGCAGCAGGTCGTGCCGGTCCCAGACCGCCGTGAGCGTGGCCACCAGGCCCGCCTCGTCGATGCCGACGGGCAGGTCCGCCACGGTCGACATGGTGAACCGGCCGTACCCGCCGCCCAGTTCGAACAGGTACTTCGCCACCGGCAGCAGCGGGACGAAGCCGACACCGCCGCCCTCCAGCTCCTCCAGCTCGACGCTCGCCCCGCGCCCGGCCGCGACCTGGGCCAGCTCGGCGACCGTGCGGTGCTGGAAGATCTCGCGCGGGGTCACCTCGACGCCCCGGGCACGGGCCCGGGAGACGACCTGGATGGAGCGGATGCTGTCGCCGCCGACCACGAAGAAGTCGTCGTCCACACCGACCCGGTCCACGCCCAGCACCTCGGCGAACACCGCGGCGAGGATCTTCTCCGTCTCCGAGGCGGGCGCCCGGTATGCCTCGTTCTGGAAGGCCGGCGCGGGCAGCGCGGCCCGGTCCAGCTTGCCGTTGGGGGCGAGCGGGAGCCGGTCCAGCACCACGAACGCCGACGGCACCATGAACTCGGGCAGCCGCGCGGATACGAACTTCCGCAGCTCCGGAACCGAGACGCCGGCCGTCAGGTCGAGGCTGTTGCGGGTGCGGGCCGAGTCGTCACCACCGCTGCGGGCCGGGACGACGTACCCGACGAGCTGCTTGCCGTCGCCCTTGCCCGCGCGGACCATGACGACCGCCTGCTCGACGGAGGGGTGCGCGGTGAGCGCCGCCTCCACCTCGCCCGGTTCGATGCGCAGGCCGCGGATCTTCATCTGGCCGTCGCCGCGGCCGACGTACTCCAGCTGCCCGTCCTGGTTCCAGCGGACCAGGTCGCCGGTGCGGTACATGCGCGAGCCGGCCGGTCCGAACGGGTCCGGCACGAACCGCTCCGCCGTCAGGGCCGGCCGCCCGTAGTACCCGCGGGCCACCGAGCCGCCGGCGACGTACAGCTCGCCGGGGACACCGGGCGGCACCGGCAGCAGGCCGTCGCCGAGGACGTACACGCGGGCGCCGTCCAGCGGGGTGCCGATCGGCGCGCCGGACCGGTCCGCCCACTCCTGGTCGGCCAGGAGCGTGAAGGCGGAGGCGTAGAAGGTCTCGGTCTGGCCGTAGCCGTTGACCACCCGCACCCCGGGGAAGGCCGCGCGGGCCCGCTCCACCAGGGCGGCGGGCAGCGGCTCGCCGGCGAAGACCAGGGTGTCGATCCGCGCCTTGTCGGCGATCTGGTCGAGGAGTTCGGCGAACACCGACGGGACGGAACTGACCACCGTGCCCTGCCAGTTCTCCCACTCGCCCAGCTCCAGGACGTCACGGACCACCTCGACCGAGGCGCCGGTGGTCAGCGCCGTCAGGATCTCGAACACCGACACGTCGAAGTTGACGGAGGTGCCCGCGAGGACCCGGCCGCCCGGCTCCAGACCGACCGCCGTCACCAGGGAGGGCAGACAGGCCGCGATGTTGCGGTGGGTGATCGTGACGCCCTTGGGGACACCGGTGGAGCCCGAGGTGTACATCACGTACGCCGCGTTGTCCGGGTGGACGGCGGCCTCGACCGGCCCGGCGTCGCCGGACTCCAGGTCCAGTCCGTCCAGGGTCAGCACCGGCACCTCGTGCTCGGGCAGCGCGGCCGCCGACTCCTCGTCGACGAGGAGCAGCCGGGGGCGCGCCTGGTCCAGCATCAGGCCGAGCCGGGCGCTGGGGTAGCGCGGGTCGATCGGGACGTAGGCGGCGCCCGACTTCAGGATGCCGAGCAGCGCCACGACCAGGTCGGCCGACCGGGGCAGCGCGAGCCCCACCAGGGACTCGGCGCGCACCCCCCGCTCGCGCAGGGCGCGGGCCAGCCGGGTGGAGCGCTCGTCCAGCTCCCGGTAGGTCAGGGTCCGGTCGCCGAAGACGACCGCGGTCTCCTCCGGGCGGGCGGCCACCTGGGCCGCGACCAGGGCGGGCACCGTGGCGTCGGGCGCCGGGCGGCCCGGCCCGGCGACGGCGGCCAGCCGCTCGTCCTCGCCGGGCAGCAGCACGTCGGGCAGCCCGATCCGCTGCTCGGGGTCGGCGACCAGCTGCTCGACCAGCCGCACGAAGCGGGCCGCGAGGTCCTCCACGGTGCCCCGGTCGAACAGGTCGGTGGCGTACTCGAGATGGCCGATCACGCCCTGGCCGGGGATGTCGCCCATGTTGAAGAACAGGTCGAACTTCGCGGTCCCGGTGAAGGACGGCTCCCAGGCGACCTCCAGGCCGCGCATCCGGAAGTCCTCGCGGGTGATGTTCTGCCAGGCGAACATCACCTGGAACAGCGGGTGGTAGGCGGTGGAGCGCTCCGGGTTGAGCAGTTCCACCAGCCGCTCGAACGGGGCGTCCTGGTTGTCGTACGCCGTCAGCGCCTTGTCCCGGACCCGGCCGAGGACCTCGGCGAAGGTCGGGTGGCCGGACAGGTCGGCGCGCAGCACCCAGGTGTTGACGAAGAAGCCCACCAGGTCGGCGAGGGCCGCGTCGGTGCGGTTGGCGATCGGGGAGCCGATGGTGACGTCCTCGCCGCCGCCGAGCCGGCCGAGCAGCACCGCGAGGGCGGACTGCAGCACCATGGCGGCCGTGGCGCCCCGGTCCCGGGCCAGCCGCTCGACCGCCTCCGCCACGTGCGGCGGCAGGCCGAACTCCACGACGTCGCCGCGGTGGCTGGGCGCGGGCGGGCGCGGCCGGTCGGTGGGCAGCCGCAGCGGCTGCGGCACCCCGGCCAGCTCCTTGCGCCAGTACGCGGCCTGGGCGTGCAGCACGCCGGCCGGGTCGTCCTCGGCGCCGAGCAGCTCGCGCTGCCACAGCGTGAAGTCGACGTACTGGACGGCCATCTCCGGCCAGTCCGGCTCGGTGCCGTCCAGGTGTGCCGCGTAGGCGGCGGCCAGGTCGCGGGCGAGCGGGGCGATCGACTCGCCGTCGACCGCGATGTGGTGGATCACCAGCGCCAGCAGGTGCTCGCGCTCGTCCAGCCGCAGCAGCGTGGTGCGGGTCGGGATGTCCGCCGCCAGGTCGAAGGGGCGGTCCAGGACCCGCTGCAGCTCGGCGTCGGCGCCGTCCCGGGTGACCTCGATCAGCGGGGTGGCCAGGTCGACCGTGCCGGCGGGCAGCACCCGCTGGTACGGGGTGCCGTCCTCCTCGCCGATCACCGTGCGCAGCACCTCGTGCCGGGCGACCACGTCCGCCAGCGCGGCCCGCAGCGCCCCGACGTCCAGCGTGCCCTTCAGGCGCAGCACGAACCCGTGGTTGTAGGTAGCCGAGGGACCCTCGAAACGGTCCACGAACCACAGCCGGGTCTGCGCGTACGACAGCGGCACCCGCTCGGGGCGGACCTCCGCCGGGCGCAGCAGCGGGCGGGCCGGGCCGCTCGCCGCGATGTGCTGGGCGAGCCGCGCGACCGTGGGCGCGTTGAACACCATCCGGACGCCGATCTCCGCGCCCAGCTCGGCGCGGATCCGGTTGACCAGACGGGTGGCCAGCAGGGAGTGGCCGGTGCGGACGAAGAAGTCGTCGTCGATGCCGACCCGCTCCACGCCGAGCACCTCGGCGAACAGCCGGCACAGCACGTCCTCGGTCGCCGTGCGCGGGGCCCGGTAGGCGACGCCGGTGAACTCGGGCTCGGGCAGGGCGGTGCGGTCCACCTTGCCGTTGGGCAGCACCGGGAAGCGCTCCAGCGTCACGAACGCCGAGGGCACCATGTGGTCGGGCAGCTTCGCGGACATGAACTCGCGCAGGTCGCCGGGTGCCTCGTCACCGGCCGGGATCACGTACGCGGCCAGGTACTTGGAGGTGCCGCTGCCGTGGCCCTCGCGGGCGACGACCACGGCCTGGGCGACGCCGGGGTGCGCGGTCAGCGCCGCCTCCACCTCGCCGGGCTCCACCCGCACACCGCGGATCTTGACCTGGCCGTCGCCGCGGCCGACGTACTCCAGCAGGCCGTCGGCGTTCCACCGGGCGAGGTCGCCGGTGCGGTACATGCGCGCCCCGGGCGGACCGTACGGGTCGGGCACGAACCGCTCGGCGGTCAGCGCCGCCCGGCCCCGGTAGCCGCGGGCCAGGGAGGCACCGGCGACGTACAGCTCGCCGGTCACGCCCTGCGGCACCGGGCCGAGGCCCGCGCCCAGCACATAGGCGCGGACGTGCTCCAGCGGCGCGCCGATCGGCGCGCTGCCGTCGCCGCCGAACTCCTCGTCCGGGGCGAGCGCGAAGGCGGTGGCGTAGAACGACTCGGTCTGGCCGTAGCCGTTGACCACGCGCAGCCCCCGGAAGACCTGCCGGGCGCGGGCCACCAGCGCGGCCGGCAGTCCCTCGCCCGCGAACACCGCGACGCTCGGGCTGATCCGGCCCGGCAGGGCGTCCAGCAGCTCGGCGAACGCCGACGGGACCGAGCTGATCACGTCGGCGGTCCAGTCGTCTCGCTCGCCCAGCGCCAGCACGTCCCGGACCAGTTCGACGGTGCCGCCGCAGGTGAGGGTGGTGAAGATCTCGAACACCGACACGTCGAAGTTGACGGAGGCGCCGGCCACCATCCGGGTGCCCTGCCGGGCGCCGAGGGCGGCGGCGAGGGCGGGCAGGCAGCTGGTGACGTTGCGGTGGGTGAGCGTGACGCCCTTGGGCACGCCGGTGGAGCCCGAGGTGTACATCACGTACGCCACGTTGTCGGGGTGTACCGCGGCCTCGGCCACGGCGCTCCCGGCCGGCCCGGCCTCCGCCTCGACGTCCGCCAGGTGCAGCACCGGCAGGTCGGTCTCCGGCAGGACGGACTCGGAGGCGGGGTCGGTGAGGACCAGCGCGGGGGCCGCGTCGGTGAGGATGAACTCCAGGCGCCCGCTGGGGTATTCGGGGTCGACCGGTACATATCCGGCACCTGCCTTCAGGATGCCGAGCAGTGCCACGACCAGCTCGGCGGTGCGCGGCAGGGCGACGGCCACCAGCGTCTCGGGGCCCACACCGCGCTCGCGCAGTGCGTACGCCAACCGGTCGGCGCGGTCGTCGAGCTCGCGGTACGTCAGCCGCTGCCCGCCGGCGACCAGGGCGACCGCGTCCGGGGTGGCCGCGGCCTGCTCAGCGAACCGGCCGGGGACCGTCGCGTCCGGCGCCGGCGCCACGGTGGCGCCCGCCCGCACCCGGTCCCGCTCGGCGTCGGTCAGCACGTCCACCGTGCCGACCGGCCGCCACGGCTCGGTGACCAGCGCGTACAGCACCCGCTCCAGGCGGACGGCGAGGGTCTCCGCCGCGTCCCGGTCGAGGGCGTGCGGCTGGTACTGGAGCGACAGCCGCAGGTGGGGGTCGGCGTCGGCCATGACGGTCACCGGGTAGTGGGTGCCGCTGAACGGCGTGATGCCGGTGATGGCGACGCCCGCCGTGTCGTTGGCCTCGCTCAGGCCGACGTGGTCGACCGGGTACGACTCGAACACGACCAGGGTGTCGAAGAGGGTGCTGGTGCCGACGGTCCGGTGGATCTCCGTCAGGCCGTAGTGGTGGTGGTCCAGCAGCGCGCCCTGCCGTGCCTGGAGTCCGGCGAGCAGCTCGGCGAAGGTCTCGCCGGGCGCGATCCGCACCCGCACCGGCAGGGTGTTGATGAACAGGCCGACCATGGACTCCACGTCCGGCACGGCCGGCGGACGGCCGGAGACCGTGGCGCCGAACACCACGTCCTGGCTGCCCGTCAGCTGGCCCAGCAGCACCGCCCAGGCGCCCTGCACCAGGGTGTTGAGGGTGACACCGAGGTCGGCGGCGCGCGCCGACAGGTCGAGGGCGAGCTGCTGGGAGAGCGGTACGTCGACATGGCCGACGTCGTCCACGCGCTCCCCGGCGTCCTTCTCCCGGGCCAGCAGCGTCGGGTGGTCGAACCCGGCCAGCTCCACGGCCCAGGCCCGCGCGGAGGCGGTGCGGTCCTGCCGCTCCTGCCACACCAGGAAGTCCCGGTACGGCCGCGCCCGCGGCAGCGCGGAGGCGTCACCGGCGGATCCGTACAGCCGCAGCAGGTCCTGCATCAGCGTGGGCACCGACCAGCCGTCGAACAGCACGTGGTGCGCGGTGAAGACGAGGGCCGCGCGGTCCGGGCCGCGGGTGACCAGGGTGCAGCGCAGCAGCGGGGGCGCCGCCGGGTCGAAGCGGGCGGTGCGGTCCGCGGCCAGCAGCGCCTGGAACACCTCCTCGCCGGCGCCGGTCAGGTCCACGTGCCGCCAGGGCAGTTCGACCTCGTCGAGGACCAGCTGGGCCAGGTCGCCCGAGCTGTCGGGCACGAACGCGGTGCGCAGGTTGGCGTACCGGTCGAGCAGCGCCTGGGCGGCGGCCCGCATCCGCTCCGGGTCGACGGCGCCGGACAGGTGGTAGGCGAACTGCATCTGGTAGGCGTCCTGCGTCGCCTCCGACACCTGGGACTCGAAGAGCAGACCCTGCTGCAGCGGGGTCAGCGGCCACACGTCCGCGAGGGACGGGAAGCGCTGCTCCCAGGCCTCCAGGTCGCGCTGGCGCACCGGGGTGAGCAGCACGTCCGACGGGGTCAGCCCGCCGGCGCCGGGCCGGCCCGCGTGCCGGGCGAGCCCGGTCAGGGCCGTCTCCCACAGGTCGGCCAGCTCCTGCACCTCCTCGCGGGAGAGCACCCCGGTCGGGAAGCCGACGCGGGCGGTGAGCTGTCCCGAGTCGGTGACGAGCGCGTTGATCTCCAGGGTGGACATCACGGGCATGTCGGCGTCGGGGACGGCGATCAGCTCGTTGGTGCCCGGGGTCTGGGTGAAACCGAGGCCGCGCAGTTCCTCGGGCATGTCGGTGGCGGCGGAGAACTGGCCGAGGTAGTTGAAGGCGATCTGCCCGGTGGGGTGCGGGGCGAGGACGGCCGCGGTCTCCTCGTTGAGGTAGCGCAGCAGGCCGTAGCCCATGCCCTTGTCGGGGATGCGCAGCAGCTGTTCCTTGACCGCCTTGACGACCGATCCGGCGGCCGAGCCGCCCGCCAGGGCCTCCTCCAGGTCGGCGCCGCCGATGTCCAGGCGCACCGGGAACATGCTGGTGAACCAGCCGATGGTGCGGGACAGGTCCGCACCCGGTACGACGGCCTCCTCGCGGCCGTGCCCTTCCAGCTTCACCAGCAGCGACGACTCGTCCACGCCCCGGTCGCGGCGCCAGCGGGCCACCGCCAGCGCGAGCGCGCTCAGCAGACCGTCGTTGACCCCGCCCCGGAAGGCGGCGGGCACGTCGGTGAGGAGTGCCTGGGTCACGGCGGCGGGGACGCGGACCCAGACGTAGTCGACGGTGGAGATGGTGTCCACGGCCGGGTCGACCGGGCGGGAGCCGACCAGCGGGTCCGGGCCCTCCACGACCGACCGCCACAGCTCCAGTTCGGCGGTGCGCTCGGGGGAGGCCGCCTTCTCCACCAGGGCATGCGCCCAGCGGCGCACGGAGGTGCCGACCGCGGGCAGCTCCGGAGTGCGGTTCTCGCGGACCTGCTTCCAGGCCTCGGCGAGGTCAGGCAGCAGGATGCGCCAGGAGACGCCGTCCACGACCAGGTGGTGCAGCACGATGATGAGACGGCCCGGCACGTCCGCACCGGCGTCGAACCACACGAACCGCGCCATGACACCCGCCGCCGGGTCCAACCCGCCCGTCGCGGTGTCGAGTTCGCGCTCTGCCTGCGCGTACCAGGCGTCGTCCCAGGTGCCGTCGGCCGGCACGCGGTGGACGAGGGAGGCGAGGTCCACCGAGCCGGGCTCGGCGACCTCCATGCCGCCCTCCACCAGACGTGAGCGCAGCAGGTCGTGCCGGTCCCAGACCGCCGTCAGGGTGGCCACCAGGCCCGCCTCGTCGATGCCGACGGGCAGGTCCGCCACGGTCGACATGGTGAACCGGCCGTAACCGCCGCCCAGTTCGAGCAGGTACTTCGTGACCGGGGACAGCGGTACGAAGCCGATGCCGCCGCCCGCCAGTTCCTCCAGCGTCTCGGCCGCCTGGCCCCGGCCCGCCGCGACCTGCGCGAGTTCGGCGACGGTGCGGTTCTGGAAGACCTCGCGCGGGGTGACCTCGACACCGCGGGCGCGGGCGCGGGAGACGACCTGGATGGAGCGGATGCTGTCGCCGCCGACGACGAAGAAGTCGTCGTCCACACCGACCCGGTCGACGCCGAGCACCTCGGCGAAGACCGCCGCCAGCACCTGCTCGGTCTCCGTCGAGGGCGCCCGGTAGGCCTCGTTCTTGAACACCGGCGCGGGCAGCGCCCGCCGGTCCAGCTTGCCGTTCGGGGCGAGCGGGAGGCGGTCCAGGACCACGAACGCCGACGGCACCATGAACTCGGGCAGCCGCGCGGAGACGAACTTCCGCAGCTCCGGCACCGAGACGCCGGCCGTCAGGTCGACGTGCAGATCACCGATGCTCTCGGCGGAACCGAGGTCGTTGCCGATGACGCCCACCGGGACGACGTAGCCGACCAGCTGCTTGGTGCCGGCGTGCTCGTGCACGGACACCACGGCCTGGGCGACGCCGGGGTGCGCGGCCAGCGCCGCCTCCACCTCGCCCGGCTCGATGCGCAGGCCGCGGATCTTGACCTGGCCGTCGCCGCGGCCGACGTACTCCAGGCGGCCCTCCCGGTTCCAGCGGGCGAGGTCGCCGGTGCGGTACATGCGCGTGCCGGCCGGTCCGAACGGGTCGGGAAGGAAACGTTCCGCCGTCAGGGACGGCCGCCCGTAGTACCCACGGGCCACCGCACCGGCGACATACAGCTCGCCGACCACGCCCGGCGGTACGGGCGCCAGGCCCGGACCCAGCACATAGGCGCGCATGTTGCCCAGCGGCTCACCGATCGGCACGCTGCGCGAGGCGTCCCACTCCTCGGCCGCGTCGACGGTGAACGTGCCGGCGTAGAAGCTCTCGGTCTGGCCGTAGCTGTTGACCACGCGCACGCCCGGGAACGCCTTGCGGGCGCGCTCCACCAGGGTCGCGGGCAGCGCCTCGCCCGCGAACACCAGGGTGTCCACGCTGGTCTTCCCGGTGATCTGGTCGAGGACCTCGGAGAACACCGACGGCACGGAGCTGATGACGCTGCCGTGCCAGTGCTCGCGCTCGCCCAGCTCCAGCACGTCACGGACCACCTCGACGCTGCCGCCCGTGGTCAGCGCCGTGATGATCTCGAACACCGACACGTCGAAGTTGACGGACGTGCCGGCCAGCATCGTGCGGCCCGGGCCCATACCGACGACCGTGGCCAGGCGCAGCACGCCGTTGACCACGCCGTGGTGGGTGATGGCCACACCCTTGGGGACGCCGGTGGAGCCCGACGTGTACATCACGTACGCGAGGTTGTCCGGGCGCAGCGCGACCCCGGTGGGGCTCGCGTCGGCGCCCTCCAGGTCCACCTCGTCCAGCAGCAGCGCGGGCACGTCGTGCTCGGGCAGCAGGCCGACGGTGTCGCCGTCGCTGAGCAGCAGGGCGGGGCGGGCCTGGCCCAGGACCACGCCGAGCCGCTGGCTGGGGAAGCGCGGGTCGATCGGCAGATAGGCGGCGCCCGATTTCATGATGCCGAGCATCGCCACGACCAGGTCGGCCGTGCGGGGCAGCGCGAGGCCGACCAGGGACTCGGCGCTCACGCCCCGCGTCAGCAGGGCGTGCGCCACCCGGTTGGCCCGCTCGTCCAGCTCGCGGTACGTGAGCCGCACGTCGCCGCACAGCACGGCGGGCGCGTCGGGGTCCACGGTGAGCTGCTGCTCGAACAGCTCGGGCACGGTCAGCTCGGGCGTCGGCGCCGCCTGCCCGGCGAACCGGGCGAGCCGCTCGCGCTCGCCCGGCAGCAGCACGTCGGTGGTGCCGACCGGCCGGGACGGGTCGGTGACGAAGTCCCGCAGCACCTGGAGGAAACGCGGCCCGAACCGCTCGACCGTGTCCCGGTCGAACAGATCGGTGGCGTACTCCAGGACGCAGCGCATGCTGCCGTCGGCGGGGTCGACGGCGAAGTTGAACTCCAAGTCGAACTTGGCGGTGTGGGTGGGCACCGCCTCAAGACGGCCGCGCACCCCGGGCAGGTCCAGCTCGATGACGTCGTTGCTCTGCCAGGTGAACATCACCTGGAACAGCGGGTGGTAGGCGGTGGAGCGCTCCGGGTTGAGCACCTCCACCAGCCGCTCGAACGGCGCGTCCTGGTTGTCGTACGCGGCCAGCGCCCGGTCCGCGACCCGGGCCAGGGCCTCGGCGAAGCTCGGGTTGCCGGACAGGTCGGCGCGCAGCACCCAGGTGTTCACGAAGAAGCCGACGAGGTCGAGGAGCGCCTCGTCGGTGCGGCCGGCGATGGTGGCGCCGAGCGGGATGTCGTCACCGGCGCCGAGGCGGTGCAGCAGCACCGCGAGCGCGGTCTGCATGATCATCGGCACGGTCGCGCCGTGCTCGGCCGCCAGCCGTTCGGCGGCGTCGACCAGCTCCTGGTCGAGGGCGAAGTCGACCATGTCGCCGCGGTGGCTGATCACTGCGGGCCGGGGCCGGTCGGTGGGCAGCTGCAGCTGCTCCGGGGCGCCGCCCAGCGCCTCGCGCCAGTAGTCGAGCTGCTGGGCGAGCACGCTGTCGGGGTCGTCCTCGTCGCCGAGCAGCTCGCGCTGCCACAGCGTGTAGTCCTTGTACTGGACCGGGAGTTCCTCCCAGCCCGGGACATCGGAGTGCACGCGCGCGGTGTAGGCGGCGGACAGGTCCCGGGTGAGCGGCTCCATCGACTCGCCGTCGGCGGCGATGTGATGGATGTTCAGCACCAGCAGGTGCCGCTCGGGGGCGGTGCGGACCAGCACGGCCCGCACCGGGATCTCGGCCGCGAGATCGAAGTGGTGTCCGCCGACCTCGGCGATCACGGCGTCCACCCCGTCGGGGGCGGTCTCGACGAGGGGGACCTCCAGGCGCAGGTCCTCCTCCGGGACGATGTGCTGGCCCGGCACCCCGTCCGCGTCGACGACGAACACCGTGCGCAGACTCTCGTGCCGGACCACCACGTCACGCAGGGCCGCCGACAGCGCCGCCACGTCGAGCCGTCCCTCCAGGTGCAGGAGGAACGGGATGTTGTACGTGGCCGAGGGTCCCTCGAAGCGGTCGATGAACCAGAGGCGCCGCTGCGCGAAGGACAAGGGGATCATGTGGTGTCTACTCCTCGATCAGTCGTCCTGCGCGCGGCCCCGGCGTGCGGCCGGCAGGACACCACCGGTGACGGGCTGTCGGTCGGGTCGGCCGGTCAGCCGGCCGTGCGCTGTTCGATCACCGCGGCCATGCCCGCCACGGTCGGGTTCTCGTAGAGCTCCTGCGTCGTGACGCGGACGCCGAGCTTCTGTTCGGTCAGGGCGAGCAGCCGGGTGGCGCGCAGCGAGTTGCCGCCGAGCTCGAAGAACGACTCGTCCCGGCCGATGCCGGTACGGGCCAGCGCGTCGGACCACAGGTCGGCGAGTTCGCTCTCCAGGCCCTCGTGCGGCGGCGTCGACTGCCGCCGGGCCCGCTCGGGAGCGGCGTCGGCCAGCAGCTGGGCGGTGTCGACCTCGCCGTAGGCGTCGCGCGGGATGCGCGCGACCTCGGCCAGCCGCACCGGCACCGGGCTGACGGCGACGCTCGCCGCGAGCGCGGTGCGCAGCGCCCCTACGTCGGCGCCGTCGCCCTCGGCGACGTAGGCCAGGACGATCTCGCTGATCCGCAGCTGCTGCGGCACCAGTTCCGCGACCATCGCGGGGTTGCGCAGGTCGAGGCCGACGATCGTGTACGGGCCGGGCAGGGCCGTGGCCTCCAGGAAGAGCCTGAGGCCCGTGTCCGGGTCGATGGTGCGAAAGCCCCGGTTCTCGGCGGCGGCCGAGGACTGCCCCCTGTTCATGCCGACCCCGGACCACTGGCTCCAGGCCAGGCAGTGCACCCGGCGCCCGCGCTCGTGGTGCCAGTGGTCGGCGAAGCCGATGAGGAAGCTGCTGGCGGTGGCGTAGGCGCCGAAGGAGTGCCCGCCGAACTCGCCGTTGACGGAGCCGAACAGCACCAGGGAGGCGTTCGGCCGGTGCTCCAGGGCGCGGGCGAGGGCCAGGGTGCCGTGGACCTTGGCCCGGTACTGCCCGGCGTAGGTCTCGGCGCTCTCGTTGACGATGAGGTGCCGGTCGAGGTCCGCCCACTGCCCGGTGGGGTCGGCGGCCGCGAGGTGCAGCACGCCGTCCAGGGTGCGGCCGAAGCGCTGCTCGGCGGCGGCGATCGCCGCGTCCAGCGCGCCGGCGTCGGCGACGTCCAGCTGCTCGTACGCCACCTGCCCGAGCCGGGACAGGGCGGCGAGCCGCTCGCCCCGCTCCCCGTCGGCGGCCGAGCGGCCCACCAGCAGCAGCTTCACGCCGAACGCGGCCAGCAGGTAGGCGGCGATGTCGTGGGCGATGCCGCCGAGACCGCCGGTGACCAGGTACAGGCCGCCCGCGGTGACCGGCGCGGCCGAGGTCGCGCCGTCCGTCTCCACGGGCGTGAGCCGGGGCTGCCAGCGGGCGCCGCCGCGCGCGGCGACCAGCCCGGTGCGGTCCGGCGCGGCGAGTTCCGCCCGCAGGGCGCCGGCCCAGCCGGCCGGGTCGCCGGCGTGCAGGTCCAGCAGCTTCACGGGCATCGGCGCGGCCTCGCTGATCGCGGTGCGCACGAAGCCGGGCAGCGCGCAGACGCCGAGGTCGACGCGGTCGCCGTCGTGGACGTGGAAAGCGCCGGAGGTGAGCACGAGCAGCCGGGGGTGCCCGGCGGCGCCGTCGGCGAGGGCCCCGAGCAGCGCGGTGAGTTCGGCGGTGGCCGTCGCCAGGCGCTCGGCGGGCTCCCCGTCGAGGCTGAGCGGCAGCGCGTGGACGACCGTGCCGATCGGGCCGTAGCGCTCGGTGACCGCGGTGAGCAGCCGGCGCAGCTCGGTCCGGTCGGCGGCCGGGACGCGGTAGCGGTACGGCAGCTCCTGGGCGAGGGCGTCGCCCCGGCCGACGGCGACGAACGGGCCGTCCAGGCCGAGCCGGTCGAGGTCGGCGTCCTCGGCGAGGACCACGACGAGCCCCTGGCCGGTGCCGTCAGTGCGGCCGGTGCCGGTCCGGGGGGTGGCGTCCGTGCCGTCAGCGCGGCCCGTGCCGTCGGCGAGTCGCACCCACTGCCGGCCGGAGAACCAGGTGTCCGGGCCCTCCTCCTCGGCGGCGGCCGGGCCGCCCACCCGGTCGGCGAACCGGCCGGCCTTGAAGTCGGCGACCAGCGCGGCCCGCTGGATCTTGCCGCTCGCGGTCTTGTGGAACTCGCCCTCGGTGACCGGGATCAGCAGGTCCGGCGCGATCCCGGACTCACGGACCAGGATCGCCCGCGCCTGCTCCTTGGTGGTGGCCAGCGCGTCGGCGTCCCAGCTCACCGGCACGAAGAAGACGACCAGCTGGTCGGTGGAGGCGCCGGGTTCGCGTACGCCCGCGGCGGCCGAGAAGGTGACCCGCACCCCGTCGACCCGCTCGACCACGCTCTCCAGCTCGTGCGCCATGTAGTTGATGCCGCGCACGATGATCTGGTCCTTCTGGCGGCCCGCGATGACGGCCTCGCCGTCCCGGACGAAGGCCAGGTCGCCGGTGCGGAACCAGCCCTGCTCGTCGAACGCCTCCCGGTTGGCCTCCTCGTTGCCGAAGTAGCCCGCCGTGATCGTGGGACCGGTGATGCGCAGCTCGCCCATCCGGCCCTCGGGCAGCACCGCGCCGCCGTCGTCGACGATGCGGATGCGCACCCCGGGGATGGGCCGGCCGACGCGGGAGAGCACGACGGCCTCCAGGTCGTCCGGGTCGACATACCGGATGGTCTCCCCGAGCGAGGCGGGGTCGATGGAGACGGTGCCGGCCGTCAGATCCTCGCGGGACTGGCGGGTGTAGGTGACGCCGGAACAGGTCTCGGACATGCCCCAGGCCGGCACCATCGCGTCGGCAGGCAGCCCGTGCGGGGCGAGCAGTTCGAGGAAGCGGTGGCTGGTGGAGGCGATCACCGGCTCGCCGCCGTTGGTGATCTCCCGCAGACAGGACAGGTCCCAGGAGCGCTCCCGGATGTCCGCGGCCCGCTCATTGACCATCGCCATGGCGAAGTTCGGCGCCCAGGTGTTGGTGGCGCGGTAGCGGTCGGCCCAGTCGAACCACAGCAGCGGGTCGGCGAGGAAGTGGTCGATCTTCGCGTTGACGTGCAGACAGCGCAGGAAGACGTCACGCACGTTGTAGAAGGCGACCGTGACGTGGTCGAACGGCATCCAGATCAGGCTGACGTCGTCCTCGGTCAGCCCGCAGTGCTCGGCGACGGCGAAGGACCGGGAGACCACGGAGGAGTTGGTGTGCTGCACGCACTTGGGCACGCCGGTGCTGCCGGAGGTGAGCAGATTGAGCACCGGGGAGTCCCAGCCGGCCTCGAACCAGTCCTCGTCGGCGGGGTGTTCGGCCAGCTCCTCGACGGTCAGGATGCGGACGTCCGGCTCGCCCCACAGCGCGTGCACCCCGGCCAGCGCGTCGACGGTCCCGGCGTCGGTGACCAGCACCGGACGGCCGAGCAGCTTCCAGGCGCCGTGCAGCTTGCGGTTGGTCTCGTTCTCGGTGGTGTACGACGTGGCGACGGCGACCGGGGTCGGCACGAAGCCGCCGAGGACGCAGGCCCAGAACGCGGTGAGGTAGCCGCGGTTGTCGTCGAACACGAACAGCGCGGCGTCGCCCGGCTTCAGGCCCGCCGCACGGAAACCGCCGAGCACGTGCTGGGCCTCGTCCAGCAGCTCGGCGTAGGTCTGCAGGACGTCCTCGCGGCCCTGCCGGATGTACACGGTGCCCTTGTCGGGGGCGAGTTCGGCCGCCCGGCGCAGGCCCTCCTGAAGGGTGGCGGGCGCGCCGTCGGGCAGCACGAGGTCGCCGCCGTACAGGTCGGACGGCGGCAGCTCGGTCCCGGCGAGCGGGGCGGGGGCGCCGGCGCCCTGCGGGGACCCGGCGGTCGGCTGTGCCCCGGTCTGCTGTGCCCCGGCCTGCTGCGCGGTGACCGCCTGCGCTCCGGCCGCCTGCGCCGCGGACGGCGGCGCGGTGTCGGCGGCGCGCACACCCATGCGGGCCACGGCCGCGGCCTCCAGCACGCCGGGCACGCCCCGGGCCGCGTCCGCGAAGGAGGTCAGGAAGTCAGGTCCGATGGTCTCGGGAGACGTCGTCATGCGCTCCTCCGGTGCGTCGCGGGGGCAAGCATCGTGCGGCCGATCACGGAGACGACCTCGGCGGGCGAGTCCAGGAAGTAGAAGTGGCCGCCCGGGAAGAACTGGGTCTGGAACTCGGCGGTGGTGTGCTCGCCCCACCGCTTCACCTCGCCCAGCGGCGCCCGCGGGTCGGACTCCCCGGACAGCACGGTGATGGGCACGTCCAGCGGGGCGCCCGGCTCGACGGTGTGCCGCTCCCAGAGCGTGAAGTCCGCACGGAGGGTGTAGAGCATGGCCTCCATGACGTCCTCGTCCTCGGCGACCTCCTCGTCGATGCCGCCCAGGGAGAGGATCTCGGCGGCGAACTCGTCGTCGGGCAGCTCGTGCAGCCGGCGCACCGCGCTCTCGCCGGGGGCGGGCTGCGCGGACAGGAAGAGGTGCTCGGGGCCGCGCGCGCCCCGCTCCCGGAGCGCCCGGGTCAGCTCGTAGGCGAGGGTCGCGCCCGCGGAGTGCCCGAAGAAGGCGGTCGGCAGGTCGAGCACGGGCCGCAGCACGTGGGTGAGCGCCTCGACGAGCGGTCCCGCCTCGGTGAACGGGTCCTCGCCGATACGGTTCTGCCGCCCCGGCGGCTGAATCGCGATCAGCTCGATCCCGGGCGGCAGCAGCCCCGCCCAGTCGGCGTAGGCGGGGGCGCCGGCGCCCGCGTGCGGGAAGCAGACGAGCCGGTGGGTGGCCGACGGCCGCCGGGCCCGCCAGATGTACGGGCTCTCCGGGGCGAGTTCATTTTCCAACGGAATCATCTGCGGGCGACTCCTCGCTTGTTTCGCGCAGCACGCCGCCTTTTCGCACGCGGCGATGTCGTCGAGGCGCGCGGCTGAAGTGGGCGGCGGGTGCTGTGGCGGCCGGGATGGGTGCGGCGGCCCCCGACGGGAAAAGAAACCCGGATCGGGACCGGCGAAAAGTGTGGGTGGAAAACTGTGTGACGGCGGTCCGGGCAGCGGAAATCCGCCGCACATCGAAAACCGGCGTCAGGGCGGGCAGGAACACGCCGCTGTCATCGCCACCATTTCAAAAACGAACCAGATTCGGCAATAACGCCGACACCGACATCCGCTGCGCTCCCCCCGTCGCGATTTCGTCAGATCCCGGGCCGGAAACCGAGCCCCAGGACGTCCATACCTTCATCCCTGCGAGCGGCCGGAGTCAAGGGTCTTCCGGTCCGCGGGGACGCCTCCGCAGGCCGGGAATGCGCCACCTGCGACGGCGGCCGATTCCGTCCTGTCGACAGGACGGGCCGAGGTTCTTCCGGCCCGCCGCGGATCAAGAACTCGGACGTGGACTCCTCCTCGCAGCACGGCTGTGCCATGGTGCGAACCACCGCGCCCGTGCCGTTCCCGGTCGTCCGCGCGCTCCAGTTCTGTTCACTGCCAATCTGCGAGGTAATTCGATGGAGTACGGCATTCTCGGGCCGGTGCAGGTGCGGGACGGCGGGGAGGAGATACCGCTGGACGGCGCCAAGCAGCGAACCGTGCTGGCGGCTCTGCTGATGGCCGAGGGCGGCTTCCTTCCGGACGCGGCGCTGAGCTGGTTCCTGTGGGGCGACCGGCCGCCCGCGACGCTCACCGCGCAGCTGTACAACTACGTCTCCCGGCTGCGCCGCAAGCTCGGCCCGTCGGTCCGCATCGACCGGCGCGAGCACGGCTACCTGATGCGGGCCGACGACGACTCCTCCTTCGACCTGCTGTGCTTCCGGGAGCTGGCCGGGCAGGGGCAGTCGGCGATCGTCGCCGGGAAGTACCAGGAGGCCGGGGACCTGCTGCGGCAGGCGCTCGCGCTGTGGCGGGGTCCGGTACTGGCCAATGTCTGCGAGCACCTCGCCAACTCGGAGGGACCTCCGCTGGAGGAGGCCCGGATCTCCGTGCTGGCCGGCCGGATCGAGGCCGATCTCGCGGCCGGTCTGCACCCCCAACTGCTGCCGGAACTGACCCGGCTGGTCTCCCAGCACCCCCTGCATGAACGTTTCCGTGCCCAGCTCATGACCGCGCTCTACCGCTGCGACCGGCAGGCCGAGGCGCTCTCCCTCTACGATCAGGGCCGCCGCCTGCTCACCGGCGAACTCGGTGTCGAACCCGGCCCCCTGCTGCGCGCCGTCCACCGCGCCATCCTGTCCTCCGACCCCTGCCTGCACCGTCCCCTGGACGAGTGGCACTGAGCCGAGCGGCACTGAGCCTGCGCCCCCTCAGCCGGTCGTCAGCGCCCGCTGCGCGATGTACTCGTACGGCGTGGGCAGCAGCTCGGACAGGGTGCGGGCCAGATCCCGGACCGCCGTGAACTCCTTGCGCGCGACCGTGTCGTCCACGAGGGAGAGCGCGGCCGGCGCCCGCGGCGTCACCGCACCGGTGCCGATGAGCAGCGAGGTGTACGCGTGCCCCGGCAGACCCGGGCAGCCCGGCGTGTGCTCCGCGCGTGGCGGCAGCACCCGCCAGCGGGCCAGGTGCTCGGCGATCCCCCCGGGCAGCGGACGGGTCTTGGCGTCCCGCCAGTACTGGGTGTCGTCCCGGGCCGCCCCCTGGTAGTGCAGGGTGAGGAACTCGCGCGCCCCGTCCAGCGACCGGGCCACGGCCGCGTTGTAGCCGTCGCGCAGCCGGGGGCTGAAGTCGGCCCCGGGGAAGTGTCTGACCAGCTGTTCCAGGGCATGGTGCGCGAAGGAGGCGACCCCGGTGGTGCCCAGCGGCTCCACCCGGCCGGCCGGCGGTCCCACGGCCACGCAGTTGTGCCGCCAGGCCTCCCGGCTGCGCCCGGACACCAGCCGCCCGTGCCGGGCCGTCACCCCGGCCGCCTCGGGACCGGCGTACTCGCGCAGCGTCCGCTCGGCCTCCTCGGGCGTGCGGTACTCGCCCGCGTAGGCGTAGCCCACCCCGATCCGGTCGAACAGCGGCACCGTCCAGATCCACCCGGCGCCCTGCGCGGAGACCGTGGTGTACGGCGGGATGCCCCGGGCCCGCATGTCCGCGGGCACCTCCAGCGTCACCACACCGTCGTTGGGCAGCGTGTCCTGGTAGTCCAGGTACGGCACCTTCAGCGCCCGGTGCAGCAGCAGGCCCCGCTCGCCGGTGCAGTCCACGAACAGGTCGCCGTGGACCTCCCCGTGCTCGGCGGTGACCAGGCACTCGATCCAGCCGCGCGCGTCCAGCCGTACCTCGCTCACCGGGCCCGTCAGGCGCCGGGCCCCGCGGTCCACCGCGTATCCGGTGAGCAGCCGGGCGAGTGGGCCGGGCGCGCAGTGGTAGCCGTAGGGAACCGGGGCGAAACCCGGACCGGCCGCCGCGTCGCCCACCGGTTTCGGGCCCCGGCCGGCGTCGCACAGCCAGGCGGCGACGAAGCAGTCCCGGTCGAAGCGCCCAGTGGGCCCGCCGCGCAGCCACCACTCGGTGAGCGGAAAGCCGTCGGCCTCCCGGACCGGCTCGAAGGGCAGATAGAAATGGCGCCCGGCGCCGCTCCAGTCCTGAAAGCGGACGGCCAGCTTGTACGTGGCGTTGCAGGCCGGCATCCAGTCCTCCTCGGCAAGACCGAGGAAATCGAAGAACCGCCGGAAGTCGCCGAGGGTCGACTCGTCCTCGTCCGGGACGCCGTCCGCCGGTGAATCGACCAGTGTGACCGAGATCCGATCGGCGAATGCCGCCTTCAGATACGCGGCGGTCATCGACCCGGCGACACCTGCGCCGACGATCACGACCTTTTCGGGAGTCTGCGTACTCAAGCCAGCACCTCGGTTCCTGTGTTCACTTGTGACGCGGTCTGTTTCCTGCTCGGGCGGCCACTGTGGCATTCACTTCTATGCCGCCTCTACAAACGTCCTATCTCCCGCAATTCACCCATCCCGGAGTCAGCCGTGAGAATCCTGTGAAACAGCCCCGGGTGTCCCGGTGACCGGACACCCCCGACGGATGTGCCACAGACTGGTCAACGGCCCGGTGTGGTGGCGATGATGACGAGGCCGGCGAATCCCGAAACCGCCCCCCGCCATCAAAAGAACTGGGAATCTCGCCGTTCTACGCCGACGGCATCCGGAATCATCACCCCGAAGGAAGGGCACTTTCGATGCAACGGAACCACCTCGATGTGCGGGCCTATGAGACGGCGGAACGGCTGCTCAGGCACCACCGCAAGGAGCTGGTGTTCGGCGACCGGGTCACCCCGCGCTGGCTCGAGGACGGCGCGCGCTTCTGGTACACCGTCAACACCGCCGAGGGAAAGCGGTTCGTCGTCGTCGACCCCGCCGACGGCTCCCGCAAGCCCGCCTTCGACCACGAGCGGCTCGCCACCGCCCTCGCCGAGGCGACCGGCCAGGAGATCAGCGCGGCCGCCCTGCCCCTGCCCGCGATCCAGCCGACCGCGCTCGCCGTCGAGTTCGACGCGTTCGGCGTGCACTACCGCTGGGACCTGGACGGCCAGACCCTGCACCAGGCCGAGGGCGAGGCCCCCGGCAACCCCCTGGAGGTCGCCGCCCCCGACCGCAAGCACGCCGTCTACCGCGCCGGGCACGACCTGCGCGCCCGCACCCTTGACGGCGCCCGCGACTGGGCCCTGACCTCCGACGGCACCGAGGACCGGGACTACGCCGCCAACCCGGACTACCTCATGTACTCCACCCTGCTGACCAAGCTCGGGCTGCCCCATCTGCCGCCCGCCGTGGCCTGGTCCCCGGACGGCAGCCGGCTGCTGACCCACCGCACCGACCAGAGCGGCGTCCGCCGCACCCACCTGCTGCGCGCCGCCCCGGCCGGCGGCGGCGACCCGGCCCTGCTCTCCCCGCGCTTCGCGGTCCCCGGCGACGAGCGCATACCGCTCGCCGAGTACGTGGTGATCGACATCGCGTCCGGGACCGTCACCGAGGCCCAGGGCGAGCCGGCCGGCATGTCGATGATGTCGCCGGTCTTCCAGAAGTGGGCCTGGTGGTCCGAGGACGGCTCCGCCGTGTACTACCTCGCCCGCAGCCGCGACGCGCGCACCCTGAGCCTGCATCACCTGGACCCCGCCACCGGCGCCGTCCGCACGGTGATCACCGAGACCGGCCCGACCCGGGTCGACCCCGCCCCGACCCAGCTGCAGCCGCCGCTGGTGAAGGTGCTGACCGGCGGCCGCGAGGCGCTCTGGTACTCCGAGCGCGACGGCTGGGGCCACCTCTACCTCTACGACGCCACCACCGGCGAACCGGTCAACCAGGTGACCTCCGGCGACTTCGCGGTGCAGGAGCTGCTCCACGTCGACGAGGCGGCCCGGACCGCCTACTTCACCGCCGCCGGACTCGTCCCCGAGGACCCCTACCGCCGCACGGTCTGCAGCGCCGCACTCGACGGCACCGGCTTCCGGCGGATCACCGACGACGACCTCGACCACGTCGTCACCGTCGCCCCGAACGGCGCCTACTTCGTCGACTCCGCCTCCACCACCGCCGCCGCCCCCGTCATCACCGTCCGCGACTGGACCGGCCGCGTCCTGGTGGAGCTGGAGCGCGCCGACATCTCGGGCCTCACGGCGGCCGGCTGGCGCGCCCCCGAGCGCTTCCGCACCACCTCCGCCGACGGCACGACCGACATCTACGGACTTCTCTACCTCCCGCACGACTTCGACCCCGCCCGCCGCTACCCGGTGATCGACACCCCGTACGGCCTGCCCCCCGCGGGCCGGGTCAGCCCCTCCTTCGACCCCGGCCACTACGGCTACGAGGCGGAGGCGCTCGCCGCGCTCGGCTTCGTGGTCCTCGCCGTCGACGGCAAGGGCTCCCCGGGCCGCAGCAAGACCTTCCTCGACGCCTCCTACGGCAACCTCGGCGACGCCTGCGGACTGGACGACCACGTCGCCGCGCTGCGCGAACTCGCCGCCACCCGGCCGTGGATGGACCTGGACCGGGTCGGCGTGACCGGCATGTCCTCCGGCGGCTACGCCTCCGTACGCGCCCTGCTGCGCCACCCGGACGTCTTCAAGGCCGGCGTCGCCGAGTCCGGCATGCACGACTTCCGCCTCCTGGAGCCCGGCCTCGGCGAGGCCTACCACGGCCCCTACGACGCCGAGGAGTACGCGGCCCTCGCCAACGAGACCCTCGCCGACCGGCTCCAGGGCGCGCTCCTGCTGATCCACGGCGGCCTCGACGACCGGGTCCCCCCGCAGACGACGCTGCGCCTCGCCGAGCGGCTCATCGCCCACGGCAAGGACTTCGACCTGCTGATCGTCCCGGACGCCGACCACATCTACTTCGGCTACGAGCACTACGTGACCCAGCGCAAGTGGGACTTCCTCGTCCGCCACCTCCACCACACCGAACCCCCCACCGACTACCGCCTCCCCCCTGTCCCCATCGACCTGGAAGCCCTGGCCGACCTCTTCGGCTGACACCCACGGCACCCATCACAAACAAGGTGCCCGCCCCTGACCTACTCAGGGACGGGCACCTTCGCGTACGCGGGCGGGGCAGACGCATCAGCCGACCAGGTCGGCCAGCGCTTCCTCTGCCCGGCGGACCCAGATCAGGGCGCCGACCTCGGTCAGCATGTCCTTGGCGCGGCGCAGATGGTCGCAGGCCTCCTCGGTGCGGCCCTGGCTGCGGCTCACCTCCGCCAGCACCAGCCGGACCCGGCCGGCCACCAGCGGGCTGTGGCACTCCTCCGCGACCTCCAGCGCGTCCGCCAGGGTCGTCTCCGCCTGCTGCGCGTTCCCCTGCCGCAGCCGCGCCTCGCCGAGACCGAGCAGCGTGAAGGCCAGCCCGATCCCGTCGGACTTCTCCTTGACGATCCGCACCGCGCGCAGGAACTCCTTCTCCGCGTCGGCCAGTTCGTCCAGCGCGAGATGGACCATGCCCAGCCGGTACAGCGCCTGCGCGAGGTTACGGGTGTCGGCACCCAGCCCCTCCGCCAGCCGTACGGACTCCAGGGCGTAGCTCAGCGCCGCGTCCGGACGGCCCGCGACGAGTTCGGTCTCCGCGATGTTGTGCAGGGTGTGGCACTCCGTGTGCACGTCGCCGACCTCCCGCAGGATGCGCAGCGCCTCCGTGAAGTACCCCATGGCCTCGTCCAGCTGGTCCCGGGCGCGCGCGGTCTGCCCCAGCGAGCGCAGCGCCACCGCCCGGCCGTGGTCCTCGCCGGCCTCCTCGTACAGCCGTACCGACTCGGCCAGGTACGTGAAGCTCTCGTCCATCTGGTTGTGGACCAGCTCGATGCAGCCCAGCGCGAAGAGCATCGCCCCCTGCCCCCGCAGGTCGCCGTTCGCGCGGGCCGCCTCCAGCGCCTCCTCGGAGCAGCGCCGGTAGTCGTCGGTGTAGCTGCGGGTGCCGAAGAAGTAGGACGCCGACACCGTCAGGTCCCACGCCAGGTCGGCCAGCCCCAGCCGCGCCGCCTGCCGCACGGAGGCGACCAGCGCCAGCCGCTCGGTCTCGTACCACTCCAACGGCGCCGCCAGCAGCTCCTCCAGCAGGTCGGAGTCGATCCGGCGGCGCTGCACCGCACTGTGCACCCCGGTCCCCGCACTGGCGCTCTCCCGCCGGTCGGCCTCCTCGGCGATGGTCAGCAGCGTGCGCAGGAACCGGTTCACGGCCGCCGTACGGTCCGGCTCCGACTCCTCCTTGCGCGCGCACTCCCGGGCGTACAGCCGCACCAGGCTGTGCAGGCGGTAGCGCAGCTGACCGGTGGCGTCGACGCTGACGACCTCCAGGAACTGGGCGTCGACCAGATCCTCGATCAGCAGCTCGGCGTCCAGCACCTCCTTGTTGAGCAGCGCCGCCCCCACCCACGCCGTGAAGTCCGGCACGTCCAGCAGACCCAGCCGGCGCAGCAGCCGGGCCGCGTCCTCGGAGAGGTACTTGTAGCTGAGGGCGAGGCTGGCCCGGATCTGCGACTCGCCCTGGCTCAGCTCGTCCAGCCGGCGCCGCTCGTCGGTCAGCCGGTTCACCAGGTATTTCGCCGTCCAGTGCGGCTTGGACGCCAGCCGCGCACCCGCGATCCGCAGCGCCAGCGGCAACCGGTCGCACAGCTCCACCAGCCGGGCCACGTCCTCCGGCGCGGCGGCGATCCGGCGCTCGCCCACGATCGCCGTCAGCAGCTCCACGGCCTCCGGCTCCGACAGCAGCCCCAGATGCACCCGGGCCTGCGACGGCCAGGTGACCAGCTCCTCCATCTGGTCCCGGCTGGTCACCAGCACACAGCAGCGGCCGCCCCCCGGAAGCAGCGGCCGCACCTGGGCGTAGGCACGGGCGTTGTCCAGCACGATCAGCACACTGCGGTCGGTGAGCACGCTGCGGTACAGCGCCACCCGCTCTTCCAGATCGTCGGGTATCTGCTCGCCCGGCACCCCGAGCGAGCGCAGGAACCGGCTCAGCACGTCGTGCGCGGACACCGGCTCGTGGTGCTCGTCGTACCCGCGCAGATCCGCGAAGAGCTGACCGTCCGGGAAGTGCTCCGCGGCCCGGAACGCCCAGCGCATCGCCAGACCGCTCTTGCCGATGCCCGCCGCACCGGTGATCAGACCGATGGTGGAGGTGTTCCCCTCCCCCGCACCGGCCACCAGGCTCTGCAGCGCCGCCAGTTCCTCGATACGGCCGGTGAACGCCGGGACGTCCGGCGGCAGTTCGGACGGCACCGCGAGCGCGGGACCCCCGCCGGCCGGTCCGGACGCGGCGGCCGGCCGTCGCTCCACCACCACCGGCGCGGGCGCCAGCGACGGGTCGTCGCGCAGGATCGCGTCGTGCAGCTCCTTCAGATCGGGCCCCGGCTCGATGCCGAGTTCGTCGATGAACTGGCTGTGCGCGTCCCGATAGGTCTCCATCGCGTCCGCCCGGCGGCCCGAGCGGTACTGGGCGAGCATCAGATGGTGCCGGGTGCGCTCCCGCAGCGGGTGCTCGCGCACCATGGCGGCCAGCCCCGGAATGAGCTCCTGGTGCTGGCCGAGTTCCAGGTGGACGAGGATCGAGTCGTCGTACGCGTTGAGCCGGTGCTCCTCCAGCCGGCCCGCCTCGTCCTCGACGGCCTGACCGCTCACCCCGGCGAACGCCGGACCGCGCCACAGATCGAGCGCACGGGCGTAGGCGTGCGCCGCGTCCGGGAGTTCACCGTCCTTGGCGTGCTGCTCGGCCGCCTGCACCAGCTCGGCGAACCGCAGCGAATCGATGAGATGACCCTCGGTGTTCAGGACATAGCCGGGATGCGCGGTGACGATGACGTCCTCACTGACCCCGGCGCCCTTGAAGATCTTCCGCAGCGCCGCCACACAGATCGCCACCTGCGTACGGGCGGTGGGCGGCGGATTGCTGTTCCACACCGTGTCGACCATGGTGTCCACGGGGACGACCCGACCGGGCGTCAGCAGCAACAGGGCCAGGATCGTCCGCTGCCGCGCGCCACCGAGCGGGACGTTGACGTCCCCCGCGGTCACCGCGAGCGGCCCCAAGACCTTGAAGCTGAGCTGTTCGCCCACTCCAACTCCCCCTGATCGAAGTCCTCAGCTCGGACGGAACCAATGTAGGTCACAGTCCGGGGGGAGTCGCACTCATGGATCGAACGAGGATGATTTCTCGAACACTCCGGTGACGAAGAGAGGCAACGGCCTTCAATCACGCCAACTTTGGCTTGCACCGAACCGTGCGGCCGGGCGGATAACCGGAGCGGAGATTCTTTCGATACGTGCGATGCGTTCGTTCGTTGTCGTGCGTCGGTTCACTGTCGTGCGTTGGTTGCGGGCCGGGACTAGTTGCCCGGCGCGACGCCCCAGTTGCCGCCCTCGGCCAGGACCGTCGTCGAGGTCTCCGCCTTGTGGTCCGCGTCGCTCAGCGTGTGGGTCGCGGCGCCCCCGACGGTCCAGATCGCGGCGCCGGCGACCAGGGCGACGACGGTGGACTTGGCGGCGGTGATCAGGTTCTTGTTCATCTTCATCAGCCCTTCGGGTGGGGCCCCCGGGCTGGTTCCCGGAGGCGCTGCCGTCCTTGTGGCTACGAAGTTAGGAAGCCGCGCTTTCGGCCTGTTATCACGTCGTTTATCGCCGCCAAGCAGGCATTTAACGGCCGTGCCCGTCAGCAATAACGGGCCATGGGGGGAGGGTTTTCCACCCCCGGAGGCGGAGGATTTCCTGCTATCCCGGCACCCCCCTCGGACCGAAAACTCGGTAGTGCGGCAGACGCTCTGCCGCGGTACGGAGGTGAAATCGCAATGACGCCAACCCCGGCACCCGGCACCACGCCGGCTCCGGCACCCGGCGCCGATGCACCGCAGCTCGCCGCCGAGTGCCACATCTGGTCGCTGCCCCCGCTGACCCAGCCCTCTTCCTGGTTCGGTCTGCTGGACAGCACGGAACTGAAGCGCTGCTCGTCCTTCGCCCACGAGCGGGACCTCGCACGCTTCGTCACCGGGAGGATGCTCGCCAAGACGGCCCTGGCCTCACTGCTGGGCACCGGTCCGGAGTCGATCCGCTTCCACACGCGGTGCCCCGACTGCGGCGGCCCGCACGGCAAGCCGCACGTCGTCGGCCTCGGCGCGGGCTGGGAGCTGTCCATCTCGCACTCGGGCGACGTCGTCGCCGTGGCGATCGCGGCCGGCCGGCCGCTCGGCCTGGACGTCGAACGACTCGAACCGTGGCAGGGGCCCGGCCTGCCGCCGGAGTACGAACTCGTCCTCACCCCCGCGGAACGCGCGGCGGTGGAGGCCCTGCCGCCCGAACGGCGGGCCCGCGCCTGCCTCGCCTACTGGACCCGCAAGGAAGCGGTGCTCAAGGCCACCGGAGAGGGACTGAACAAGCCCATGACGGACTTCACCCTCTCCGGCCCGGACGAACCGCCCGCCCTGGTGAGCTGGCATCCGCCGGACCCCGGCCGCCCGGTCCCCGCCCTCGCCGACATCCCCCTCGGAGAGGACTACCACGGGGCCGTCGCCGTCCTGGGAGTGCGCTCGGTCCTGCCGACCGTGCACCGCAGCACCGAGCTGCTGCACGTCAGGCCCCAGCGCAACAAGCTCCGCCCGAACACCAACTACCTTTATTTGCCCGTGAGTTGAATCCCGGAAAGCCCGGCCGCGGGCTTTCCGGGCCCCACCCCGAGGAGCAGACCATGCCCAAGATCACGTACCTCGCGAGCGACCGCACCGAGACCACCCTCGACCTCCCGGTCGGCACCACCCTCATGCGCGGCGCCGTCACCAACGACGTCGACGGCATCGTCGGCCAGTGCGGCGGAGCCGCCCAGTGCGCCACCTGCCACGTCTACGTCGACCTCGAAGGCCTCGACAAGCTCGAGCCCATGGACGAGGAAGAGGACGGGATGCTCGACTTCACCGCCTGCCCGCGCGCCGACAACAGCCGACTCGGCTGCCAGGTCAAGGTCACCGACGCCCTCGACGGCCTGGTCGTCCACATCCCCGAGAGGCAGGACTGAGATGAGCGCGCAGCAGCAGACCGGCCACGTCGTCGTCATCGGCGCCGGACAGGCCGGCCACCAGACGGCGGCGTCCCTGCGGGACCGCGGTCACCAGGGCCCCCTCACCCTCGTCGGCGACGAAGGCGTCCCCCCGTACGAGCGCCCCCCGCTGTCCAAGGCCTACCTCACCGGAGAAGCCGACGCGTCCCAGCTCTGGCTCCGACCCGAGACCTTCTACGAACGCCACGCCATCACCCGCGTCACGGGCACCGCCGTCGCCCTCGACCGGACCGCCCGCACCGTCCGCCTCGCCGACGGCACCCGCCTCGACTACGACCACCTCGTCCTCGCCACCGGCGCCCGCGCCCGCTCCCTCCCCGTCCCCGGCGGCGACCTGGACGGCGTACGCACCCTGCGCACCCTGCGCGACGCCGACCGGCTGCGGGCGGACCTCGCCCGGGCCCGGCAGGTGGTCGTGATCGGCGCCGGATTCATCGGCCTCGAATTCGCCGCCGCGGCCCGCGCGCAAGGGCACGAGGTGACCGTCGTCGAAGCCCTCTGGCGCCCCCTGGCCCGCGTCGCGTCGGCGCCCACGGCCGAGCACTTCACCCGCCTGCACGAGGAACACGGGGTCCGGCTGCTGTTCGGACAGGGCATCGCCGCCCTGCACGACGACGGCACCGGGCATGTGACCGCGGTGGAACTGACCGACGGCCACCGGCTCCCCGCCGACCTCGTGCTGGCCGGTGTCGGGGTCACACCATGCGCGGAGCTGGCCGAGCAGGCCGGCCTCGCGGTCGCCGGCGGGATCGTCACCGACTCCCGGCTGCTGACCAGCGACCCGCGCATCTCGGCCGTCGGCGACTGCGCCCTGTTCCCCCACCCCCGCGCCTCGACACCGCTGCGTATCGAATCCGTCCAGAACGCCGTCGACCACGCCCGCCTGGTCGCCGACCGCCTCACCGGCGCCACCCGCCCCTACGACGACCTGCCCTGGTTCTGGAGCCGTCAGTACGCGACCACCCTCCAGATCGCCGGCCTCGGCCAGGCCCACGACACCGAGCTGACCCTTCCCACCGACGACCCCACCGCCTTCTCGGTCCTCCTCTTCCGCGACGGCGAACTGATCGCCGTGGAATCCGTCAACCGCCCCGCCGACCACATGGCCGCCCGCCGCCTCCTGGCGGACAACGTCCCTCTCACCCCCGACGAGGCGAGCGCCGACGGCTTCACCCTCCGCGGCCACCTCAAGGCCCGCACGGCACCCCGCGTACCGGCGGCCCTATGAGCCACACCAGCCACCCGGCCACACCCCGGGGCACCTCCTGCCCCACCCCCTACCCGGCGACCGCGGCCCACCCCCGCCCGGACCGCCACCCCCTCCGCCCGGCGGAGCCGGCCCCGACCGGACCGGCCCGTACGGCCCGCGGACGCGCAGAGGAGCCCGACCGGCCCCTGGCGCGTCCGCGCACCGCGGACCCCCAACCAGCTCGTTTTCAGAGCACACCCCGTCCTCTGATACGCTGCTCCAGCGACGTCACCCCAGCTGATGGCCACCTCACCGCAGGCGAAAATCACGTTGGGAGCACGCGCACCTCTGTGCGACACTGTCGTACGCAGCGCCTGGTCCTGTGGAGCAGTTTGGAGTGCTCGCCACCCTGTCAAGGTGGAGGCCGCGGGTTCAAATCCCGTCAGGACCGCTGAGGTTTCACGTGAAACCTCGTGGCTGGGTAGCTCAGTTGGTACGAGCGTCCGCCTGAAAAGCGGAAGGTCGCCGGTTCGACCCCGGCCCCAGCCACAACCCGAAGGCCCCGTTCATCAGAACGGGGCCTTCGTCGTGCCGGTGGCGCTTGGCAGTGCAGGTCGGTGGCGCTACGTTCTGGCTGACCGAGGGTGTTGGGGGACGGCATGGGCCGGGACGGGGGCAGGGCTATGGGGGATGTGCAGCTGGAGAGGGACCGGGCTCGGTACGGGTTGCTGGCGGTGATCGTCAGTAATCTCGCGGTGGCCGGGGTCGCGATCTTCGGGGTGTGGCAGCTCGACGCGGACAAGGCGGTGATCGTGGGGGTGCTGACGGCCGCCTTCACCGCTGTGAGCAGCACGACCACCGCGTACCTGGGGATCAAGGCCGTGTCGAACACCGCGAAGTCGCTCGCGCTGGGAGACGGGGCTGCCAGGCATCGCGCGGAGCCGGCCGCATCGGCGCCGCCTGCCGCATCGCCGCCCGCCGCATCGGCGACGCCCGCTCCGGGCACGCCCTGAGGGCACGCGCCGCAATTTCGTTCGCCAGGGATTTCCCCGAGGTGAGATCCTGGATCGCGTATGTCTACGCACCCTGCCTCCGCCCTCGGTACCCTCGCCCCCCGTCTGACCGAGCTGTCGCTGCGCGACGCGCACCGGCTCGGTCGGCGACTCGAGGGCGCGCGCAAGATCCGTAAGCCGGAGGCCCGTGCCGCCGTCCTCGCCGAGATCGAGGCCGAGGTCGGCAGGGCCGAGTCCCGGATGGACGAGCGGCGCTCTCGCGTGCCCGCCGTCACCTACCCCGAGCAGCTGCCCGTCAGCCAGAAGAAGGACGTGATCGCGGCGGCCATCCGCGATCACCAGGTCGTCATCGTCGCCGGTGAGACCGGCTCCGGAAAGACCACGCAGATCCCCAAGATCTGCATGGAGCTGGGCCGTGGCGTGCGCGGCATGATCGGGCACACCCAGCCGCGCCGTATCGCCGCCCGCACCGTCGCCGAGCGGGTCGCGGAGGAGCTGCGCACCCCCCTGGGTGAGGCCGTCGGCTGGAAGGTCCGCTTCACCGACCAGGTGAACCCGGACGCCACCTTCATCAAGCTGATGACGGACGGCATCCTGCTCGCCGAGATCCAGACCGACCGCGAGCTGCGCGCCTACGACACGATCATCATCGACGAGGCCCACGAGCGGTCCCTCAACATCGACTTCCTGCTCGGCTATCTGGCGCAGCTGCTGCCGAAGCGGCCGGACCTGAAGGTCGTCATCACCTCGGCGACCATCGATCCCGAGCGCTTCTCCCGGCATTTCGGCGACGCCCCGATCATCGAGGTCAGCGGGCGGACGTATCCGGTGGAGGTGCGGTACCGGCCGCTCCTGGAGGAGGACTCCGAGGACGCGGACCGGGACCAGATCACGGCCATCTGCGACGCCGTCGAGGAGCTCCGGGCCGAAGGCCAGGGCGACATCCTCGTCTTCCTCTCCGGTGAGCGGGAGATCCGGGACACCGCCGACGCCCTGGAGAAGAAGAAGTACCCGTTCACGGAGATCCTGCCGCTGTACGCGCGGCTCTCGCACGCCGAGCAGCACCGGGTCTTCCAGCCGCATCCCGGACGCCGGATCGTTCTCGCGACCAACGTCGCCGAGACGTCCCTGACCGTCCCGGGCATCAAGTACGTCATCGACCCCGGCTTCGCCCGGATCAGCCGCTACAGCCACCGCACCAAGGTCCAGCGGCTGCCGATCGAGGCGGTCTCGCAGGCCAGCGCCAACCAGCGCAAGGGCCGCTGCGGCCGTACCTCCGACGGCATCTGCATCCGGCTGTACTCCGAGGACGACTTCCTCGCCCGCCCGGAGTTCACGGACGCCGAGATCCTCCGTACGAACCTCGCCTCGGTCATCCTGCAGATGACCGCTGCCGGCCTCGGCGACATCGAGAAGTTCCCGTTCATCGATCCGCCGGACCACCGCAACATCCGTGACGGCGTCCAGCTGCTCCAGGAGCTGCACGCGCTGGACCCGGCCCAGAAGGACCCGCGCAAGCGGCTCACGGACACCGGCCGCAAGCTGGCCCAGCTGCCCGTCGACCCGCGCCTGGCCCGGATGGTCCTGGAGGCCGACAAGAACGGCTGTGTCCGCGAGGTCATGGTCATCGCGGCCGCGCTGTCCATCCAGGACCCGCGCGAGCGCCCGGCGGAGAAGCAGGCCCAGGCCGACCAGCAGCACGCCCGCTTCAAGGACGAGACGAGCGATTTCCTCGCCTATCTGAACCTGTGGCGCTACATCCGCGAGCAGCAGAAGGAGCGCGGCTCCAGCTCCTTCCGCCGGATGTGCAAGCAGGAGTACCTGAACTTCCTGCGCATCCGCGAGTGGCAGGACATCTACACCCAGCTGCGCACGGTCGCCAAGCAGATGGGCATCCACCTCAACGAGGAGGACGCCCCTGCCGACCGGATCCACGGCTCCCTCCTCGCCGGCCTGCTCTCCCACGTCGGGATGAAGGACGTGAAGGACGGCAACAAGAACGAGTACCTGGGCGCACGCAACGCCAAGTTCGCGATCTTCCCGGGCTCGGCGCTGTTCAGGAAGCAGCCGAAGTTCGTGATGTCGGCCGAGCTGGTGGAGACGAGCCGCCTGTGGGCCCGGGTCAACGCGAAGATCGAGCCCGAGTGGGTCGAGCCGCTCGCCGGGCATCTGCTGAAGCGGACGTACAGCGAACCGCACTGGGAGAAGGACCAGGCGGCCGTGATGGCGTACGAGAAGGTGACGCTGTACGGCGTCCCGATCGTCGCCCAGCGCAAGGTGAACTACGGCCGCGTCGACCCCGAGGTCTCCCGCGAGCTGTTCATCCGCAACGCGCTGGTCGAGGGTGACTGGCGTACGCACCACAAGTTCTTCGCGGACAACCGCAAGCTCCTCAGCGAGGTCGAGGAGCTGGAGCACCGGGCGCGGCGCCGGGACATCGTGGTCGACGACGAGACCCTCTTCGACTTCTACGACCAGCGGGTGCCCGAGCACGTCGTCTCCGGCGCGCACTTCGACTCCTGGTGGAAGCGGAAGCGGCACGAGCAGCCCGATTTCCTGGACTTCGAGCGGGAGATGCTCATCCGGGAGTCGGCGGAGGCGGTCACGAAGGCCGACTATCCGGACTCCTGGCGGCAGGGTCCGCTGAAGTTCCGGGTGACGTACCAGTTCGAACCCGGCGCGGACGCCGACGGTGTGACGGTCCACATCCCGCTCCAGGTGCTCAACCAGGTCACCGACGAGGGCTTCGACTGGCAGATCCCGGGTCTGCGCGAGGAGGTCGTGACGGAGCTGATCCGCTCGCTCCCCAAGCCGATCCGCCGCAACTACGTGCCCGCGCCGAACTACGCGAAGGCGTTCCTGGAGAAGGCGGTGCCGCTGCAGGAGCCGCTGACGGTGACGATGGCGCGCGAGCTCAAGCGCATGGTCGGCGTGCCCTTCGAGGCGGACGACTTCGACTGGGCGAAGGTCCCGGACCATCTGAAGATCACCTTCCGGATCGTCGACGAGCGGCGCCGGAAGCTGGCCGAGGACAAGGACCTGGAGGCGCTGAAGCTCCGGCTGAAGCCGAAGGCGAGGCAGGCCCTCTCTCAGGCGGCAGCGGCGACCGCGTCCCGTGAGGGCGGCGAGTCCCTGGAGCGCAGGGGCCTGACCGACTGGACGATCGGCGCGCTCACCCGGGTCTTCGAGACGCGCCGGGCCGGGCAGCCGGTGAAGGCGTACCCGGCGCTGGTGGACGACGGCGACACGGTCTCCGTCCGGCTCTTCGACACGGAGGCCGAGCAGGCGGAGGCCATGTGGAAGGGCACCCGCCGCCTCATCCTGCGCAACATCCCGGTGAACCCGGCGAAGTTCGCGTCCGAGAAGCTGACGAACGCGCAGAAGCTGGCGCTCTCCGCCAACCCGCACGGCTCCATCCAGGCCCTGTTCGACGACTGCGCGACGGCCGCGGCCGACAAGCTGATCGCGGACTTCGGCGGGCCGGTGTGGGACGAGGAGTCGTTCCGGAAGCTGTACGACAAGGTGCGCGCGGAGATCGTGGACACGACGGTCCGCACGGTCGGCCAGGTGCAGCAGGTGCTGGCCGCCTGGCAGGCCTGTGAGCGCCGCCTGAAGGGCGTGAAGAGCCCCGCCCTGCTGGCAAACCTGACGGACGTCCGTAAGCAGGTGGACGCCCTGGTGAAGCCCGGTTTCGTGACCTGGGCGGGGATACGCCGGCTGCCGGACCTCATGCGCTACCTGGTGGCCGTGGACCGGCGTCTGCAGCAGATGCCGACGGGCGTCCAGCGGGACACCACCCGCATGGAGAAGGTCCACGAGATGCAGGACGAGTACGCCTGGCTGCTGGAACAGCTCCCGAAGGGCCGGCCGGTGCCGCAGCAGGTGCTCGACATCCGCTGGATGATCGAGGAGCTCCGGGTCAGCTACTTCGCCCACGCGCTGGGCACGGCGTACCCCGTCTCCGACAAGCGCATCGTGAAGGCGATCGACGCCGCCGTCCCGTAATCGCTCGACCGCACAGAGTGAGTTCGACCAGGACCCCGCCCCTCCTGTACAGTCTCTTCTCGCAGCGCAACGCACCAGCAAGCGCCGCGAAACCTGGTCCTGTGGAGCAGTTTGGAGTGCTCGCCACCCTGTCAAGGTGGAGGCCGCGGGTTCAAATCCCGTCAGGACCGCATAACGAAGGCCCTCATCCAACCGGATGGGGGCCTTCCGCTTTCCCCCCACCACCGGCCACCCCCGCCACGCCGGACGCCGCGCCCGCCGCGGAGCCGCGATCAAACACAGCAAATCCCGCGAGGACCGCAGAACGAAGACCCTCACCCCACCAGACGGGGCCTTCCGCTTGCCCCCGACACCCACCCGCCATCCCAGTCATGGCGGAGGCCGCGCCCGCGGCGGAGCCGCAATCAAACGCAGCAAATCCCGTCAGGACCGCAGAACGAAGGCCCTCATCCAACCGGATGAGGGACTTCCACTTTCCCGACACGAGCCCTTCCGCAGGCCGGCATCCACTCGACGCCCGGTCCGCACGATCCAGCCCGTCCGGCGTTCGAGGACGAGGCCCGTTCAGGGCCGATGCGGGGGTCCGGGGGCGGCGCCCCCCGGGATGGGGCACCCCGGCGCCGTACACCCGGCCGAACCGGCGGAGCCGCTCGCGGTCTTGACGACGTCACTTTCCGCCGGTACCCAGAAACCAGGCCTCGTTTCCCCTGTGCGGCCTCCGGAGGTGGGGTATGGCGGCATCGGCCAGGCACGAGACGCGGGCGCTCCTGAGGGCGCATCTGTCGGCCGCCTCGTCCTACCGGCATCTGACCCGCCACTGCCCGATCTGCCATCACCTCCTGCGGCTCGCCATGGACGCCGGCACCCACACCCCGGACGCGAGCGAGGAGGTCGTGGAGGAGGAGAGCCCGCAGAGCGCCTGACCGGCTCCGGTGGCTCCGGGCTCAACACCCGTACGCGCATGGGCCGGTGGAACGCCCGCCTCCACTAGCGCACACATGCCGACGGCAACAAGCACCCCGGCATGTGACGGGAGTCACCGGATGAGTTTTTGAAACGGTGGCACTTACCCCCCTCCTACAACTGGTCAATTTAATATGTGCAATTGCACCCTCCCCAGGGGTCGCACACAGCCGTTCCGACACCCCTCCCCAGACTCCGACAAGCCCGCTCAGGGCCCCTCACGCCACCCCGACCAGCGCACAAAAAAGATCGCGCTGGACCCGGCGGAGTCCAGCGCGATCTACGACGCACCCTGTGTCACGTGCCTACAACGTTCTTATCGGCCTGGGCGTGGGGCCTGTTGGGGCAGGTCCCGCGTCGCTTGGAGCTAGGGTTCCGGGCGCTTCGGCGGGTTGGGGGACCAGCCGCTTTGCCCGGTTATGGAGTTGTTCAGGCCTCGCTGCGCTGCTGCGGGATACCCGCCAGCAGGGCACGAACCTCGGCCTCGCGGTAGCGGCGGTGCCCGCCGAGCGTACGAATGGACGTGAGCTTGCCGGCCTTCGCCCACCGCGTGACCGTCTTGGGGTCGACACGGAACATGGTGGCGACCTCAGCCGGGGTCAGCAGCGGCTCGGCATCAGGGGTGCGAGCGGTCATGAGCGGCCTCCTCGGGAGAACCGAACCTTCTCGGTTCTTTCCTCTAAATTCTGCACCTTGACCCGCGTTGCCCGAAATGGCGGACGCGAGTCGAGTCGGTTATAGGACGAACGGCTTGTCCTCGGCACTACAACTACACCATCTGTCCAGCCGCGTCGGCCAAACCGATGGAATTGCCCTCCCAGGTGTTCATCAGCGACGGAAGCCGATGGACCATGCCATAGCGGACAGTCACGCCACTGTGACGATCAGTCACAGTGGCGATCAGGAGGCACGAGACCCCCCAAAGCGTGCAATGCAGAGATTCCGCCCACAGTGGAGCATAGTTGGACGGAAGGAGACCTCCCCGGGCTCCTTGTCCTATTTTGGCATGAGGGTCAGCAACAGGCGCAAGAGCCCTGTAAGTGCCGTCCGTCACCCTTGAGACAAAGGCCCGGATCGGGACCAACGTCCCGTCAGGTGGACCAAGTGGCGTAGACCGTACGCTGTTCGATGCCTTTTCGACCGTGACGTACGTCACTCGGCGCGACTCAGTTCGCGGAGCGCAGCTCCCGCACCGCACGCCACCGCTCCACGAGCCGCCCGTACGCCTCCGCGGCGGCCGTCGCGTCTCCCTGGCGCAGCGCCTCGATGCCCGCGGCCACGTCCGCCGCCGAGTGGTCGTCCTCCAGTTCGCCGGCCGGCACCACGTGCACCAGGCCGCCGTAGTCCAGCTCCACCAGCGAGCGCGGATGGAACTCCTCCAGCCAGCGGCCGACGTCCACCAGGCCGTCGATCAACGGCCCTTCCTCGATGGCGTCCTTGAGCGCCCGCAGCCCCCGCGCCACCCGCCGCCGGGCCTGCACCATCGGCGTGCGGTAGCGCAGCATCGGCGGCACCTCGCCGGTCCCCTTGTCGAACCGGCGCTCCTCGTCGGAGACCAGCACGAACCAGTTCAGCGGCACCTGCCAGGTCGCGGTGCGGATCCAGGGCCGGGCGTCGGGGTTGCGGGCGAGCCAGCGCTCGTAGTCCTGGGCGGCCTGGTGGCGCACCAGCGGCGGCAGCACCGCGTCCAGCACCGTCCGGGGCAGCTCGGACGCGAGGTCGCCGAGGGCCTGCCAGCCGCGCAGCCGGGTCCGCCAGGGGCAGACGCAGGTGACGCCGTCGACGTCCAGCACGAAGGCGTCACCGCTCTCGTGCACCGGCACCGCGACGGGCGGGGTGGGCAGCAGGTCGGCCAGCGAGCGGCGCAACTCGTCCTGGTAGGAGGGCCGGTCGGGGCGACGCGCGTAGCGGGCCCAGTGGGTGCGCTCGGGCTCGGGGAAGGCGGCCAGCGGCTCGTACACGCGCAGGTACGCGGCATAGGGGACGACCACGGAGGACACCTTGGGCACGCCTGCTCCCTCCCCATCGGACCCGGCTCGAAACCACAGCAAATCGTCCCACGGTCATGCGTGCGCACACGGCGCGGGAGAGTGATCCTGAACACTGCGCGGATGGTGAGTGGGCCGAGGCTCTACGCTCATGCCACAGCTCCCCGCCACCCGTACGGGGACTGTCCCCACTCGCCGCTACTTACACAGGAGTCACCACAGTGACCGACGTAACCGGCGCACCTGCTGATGTCCTGCACACCCTGTTCCACTCGGACCAGGGGGGCCATGAGCAGGTCGTGCTCTGCCAGGACCGCGCCACCGGCCTGAAGGCCGTGATCGCCATCCACTCCACCGCCCTGGGCCCGGCCCTCGGCGGTACGCGCTACTACCCGTACGCGACCGAGGCCGAGGCTGTCGCCGACGCCCTCAACCTCGCGCGCGGGATGTCGTACAAGAACGCCATGGCCGGTCTGGACCACGGCGGCGGGAAGGCCGTGATCATCGGCGACCCCGAGCGCGACAAGACCGAGGAGCTGCTGCTCGCCTACGGGCGCATGGTCGCCTCCCTCGGCGGTCGCTACGTCACCGCGTGCGACGTCGGCACGTACGTCGCCGACATGGACGTGGTCGCCCGCGAATGCCGCTGGACCACCGGGCGGTCCCCCGAGAACGGCGGCGCCGGCGACTCCTCCGTGCTCACCGCCTTCGGCGTCTACCAGGGCATGCGCGCCTCCGCCCAGCACCTGTGGGGCGACCCCTCGCTGCGCGGCCGCAAGGTGGGCATCGCCGGTGTCGGCAAGGTCGGCCACCACCTGGTGGAGCACCTGCTGGCCGAGGGCGCGCAGGTCGTGATCACGGACGTGCGCCGCGAGGCCGTCGGCCGGATCTCGGACCAGCACCCGACCGTGCAGGTGGTCGCCGACACCGAGGAGCTGATCCGGGTCGAGGGGCTCGACATCTACGCCCCCTGCGCCCTCGGCGGCGCCCTGAACGACGACTCCGTGCCGGTGCTCACCGCGAAGATCGTCTGCGGTGCCGCCAACAACCAGCTCGCCCACCCGGGTGTGGAGAAGGACCTCGCCGACCGCGGGATCCTCTACGCGCCGGACTACGTGGTGAACGCGGGCGGCGTCATCCAGGTGGCCGACGAGCTGCACGGGTTCGACTTCGACCGGTGCAAGGCGAAGGCGTCGAAGATCTTCGACACCACCCTGGCGATCTTCGCACGTGCGAAGGACGACGGGATTCCGCCGGCCGCGGCGGCCGACCGGATCGCCGAGCAGCGGATGGCCGAGGCCCGCGCCGCACGCTGAGCCGCGCACCTTCCCGCACGGCCGAAACCGTGCGGGAAGCGCAAAAAAGCCGTAAATGACCCGCGATCGGGTGTCCGATCGCACGCATGAGCGGTACCCGCCGGCGGGAACTTCGAGAGAACTCTCACTTCCACCGGCGGGTCGTACCCCGATAAGTGGTTAAAATCGCCACTGACCAGCGAGGACGGGGCACCTCGAGGGTCCAGGGCACACGCGCGTGCTGCGGGCGACGTACCGTATGGGCGCGGGCTCAGGTACCGTGGAAGCCCTACGGACCGGCCTCTCTGCGGAGGGTCCGTTCCGGATCATGAACGCGTCAGACTCTGGGGCCGTCGAGCCCCGTCACCGAGGGGGTCGAGCCATGGGGCGCGGCCGGGCCAAGGCCAAGCAGACAAAGGTCGCCCGCCAGCTGAAGTACAACAGCGGTGGGACTGACCTGTCACGTCTGGCCAATGAACTGGGCGCATCGACTTCGAGCCAGCCGCCGAACGGCGAGCCGTTCGAGGACGATGAGCATGACGAGGATGACCTGTACTCGCGCTACGCCGACCTCTATGAGGACGACGAGGACGAGGACGAAGGTCCCTCACAGCACCGTCGCGGCGCTTGACCTTGCTTTGAGCACCTGCCCGGTCGGTGGCACTGCCACCGACCGGGTTCTGTGCTACCCGCAGGTTCAGGGGCCACGGCGCTCTCAGACCGCGTAGGTCCCGACCAGCTCGGCGCCGGTCTCCTTGTCGCCGCGGTCGGTGATCTCGCCCGTGACCCACGCCTCGACCCCGCGGTCGGCCAGCGTGGCCAGGGCCACCTCGGTGGACTCCTGCGGGACGATCGCCATCATGCCGACGCCCATGTTCAGGGTCTTCTCCAGCTCCAGGCGCTCGACGTTCCCGGTCTTCCCGACCAGGTCGAAGATCGCGCCCGGGGTCCAGGTGGAGCGGTCGACGGTGGCGTGCAGCGCGTCCGGGATGACCCGGGCGAGGTTGGCCGCGAGCCCGCCGCCGGTGATGTGGCTGAACGCGTGCACCTCGGTGGTGCGGGTCAGCGCCAGGCAGTCCAGCGAGTAGATCTTCGTGGGCTCCAGCAGCTCCTCGCCGAGGGTGCGGCCCAGCTCCGCGATCTCCGACTCCAGGGCCAGGCCCGCCGTGTTCAGCAGGACGTGGCGGACCAGGGAGTACCCGTTCGAGTGAAGCCCGGACGACGCCATGGCGATCACCGCGTCACCCTTACGGATACGATCCGCGCCCAGCAGCCGGTCGGCCTCCACGACACCCGTACCGGCGCCGGCGACGTCGAAGTCGTCCTCGCCCAGCAGACCCGGGTGCTCGGCCGTCTCGCCGCCCACCAGGGCGCAGCCGGCCAGCACACAGCCCTCCGCGATGCCCTTGACGATCGCGGCGACCCGCTCGGGGTGGACCTTGCCGACGCAGATGTAGTCCGTCATGAACAGCGGCTCGGCACCGCACACCACGATGTCGTCCATGACCATGGCGACCAGGTCGTGGCCGATGGTGTCGTAGACGCCCATGCGGCGCGCGACGTCGACCTTCGTGCCGACGCCGTCCGTGGCGGAGGCGAGCAGCGGGCGCTCGAAGCGCTTGAGGGCGGAGGCGTCGAAGAGCCCGGCGAAGCCGCCGAGGCCGCCCAGGACCTCGGGGCGCTGGGTCTTCTTCACCCACTCCTTCATCAGCTCGACGGCGCGGTCGCCCGCCTCGATGTCGACGCCCGCCGCTGCGTAGCTGGCACCAGTTGTCTCAGACATGACTGTGAGAGCTTTCGTGTCGTACTGCAGGGTGTTACGGGCGACGGATCGCGTCGGCCGCGGCCGTGGCGGCGGGACCGGCTGCCAGCTCGGTCTCCAGGAGCTGCTTGCCGAGCAGCTCGGGGTCCGGGAGCTCCATCGGGTACTCGCCGTCGAAGCAGGCGCGGCACAGGTTCGGCTTGGCGATGGTGGTCGCCTCGATCATGCCGTCGATGGAGATGTAGGCCAGGGAGTCGGCGCCGAGCGACGTGCCGATCTCCTCGATCGTCATGCCGTTGGCGATGAGTTCCGCGCGGGTGGCGAAGTCGATGCCGAAGAAGCAGGGCCACTTCACGGGCGGCGAGGAGATCCGGATGTGGACCTCGGCGGCGCCCGCCTCGCGCAGCATGCGCACGAGAGCCCGCTGGGTGTTGCCGCGCACGATCGAGTCGTCCACGACGACCAGGCGCTTGCCCTTGATGACTTCCTTCAGCGGGTTCAGCTTCAGCCGGATACCGAGCTGGCGGATGGTCTGGGAGGGCTGGATGAAGGTACGGCCGACGTACGCGTTCTTCACGAGACCCGCGCCGAAGGGGATGCCGGAGGCCTCCGCGTAGCCGATGGCGGCCGGGGTGCCGGACTCCGGGGTCGCTATGACCAGGTCGGCCTCGACCGGGGCCTCCTTGGCGAGGCGGCGGCCCATCTCCACGCGGGAGAGGTACACGTTCCGGCCGGCGATGTCGGTGTCCGGGCGGGCCAGGTACACGTACTCGAAGACACAGCCCTTGGGCTTCGCTTCCGCGAACCGGGAGGCGCGCAGGCCGTTCTCGTCGATGGCGACGAACTCGCCCGGCTCGATCTCCCGCACGAAGCTGGCACCGCAGATGTCCAGGGCGGCGGTCTCGGAGGCGACCACCCAGCCGCGCTCCAGGCGGCCGAGGACCAGCGGGCGGATGCCCTGCGGGTCACGGGCGGCGTAGAGGGTGTGCTCGTCCATGAAGACGAGCGAGAAGGCGCCCTTGACCTGCGGAAGGACCGCGTGGGCGGCTTCCTCGATGGTCAGCGGCTTGCCGTCCTCGTCGACCTGGGCGGCCAGCAGGGCCGTCAGCAGGTCGGTGTCGTTGGTGGCCGCCACCCGGGTGGAGCGGCCGTTGCCGTCCTTGGGGAGCTTGGCGACCATCTCGGCCAGCTCGGCCGTGTTGACCAGGTTGCCGTTGTGGCCGAGCGCGATCGAACCGTGCGCGGTGGCGCGGAACGTCGGCTGGGCGTTCTCCCACACGGAGGCGCCGGTGGTCGAGTAGCGGGCGTGTCCGACCGCGATATGACCCTGGAGCGAACCTAGAGAGGTCTCGTCGAAGACCTGGGAGACGAGGCCCATGTCCTTGAAGACGAGGATCTGAGAGCCGTTGCTGACCGCGATTCCCGCGGATTCCTGGCCTCGATGCTGGAGGGCGTAGAGCCCGAAGTACGTGAGCTTTGCGACCTCTTCACCCGGAGCCCAGACACCGAAGACGCCGCAAGCGTCCTGGGGGCCTTTTTCGCCGGGAAGCAGATCGTGATTGAGTCGACCGTCACCACGTGGCACGCCACCGAGTGTAGGCGAGGTCGACCACTGGTCCGAATTGGGGATACGCGCCCGTAACGCGGCCGGCTTTGCCGATCACCTTGGCGGTTTCCACGTTTCCGCAGGTCAGCGGGTGCGTATCTGCGAAGTGGACGCTCGTGGGGCGCCCTGTGGGGTGCGATTGCGGACTTCTTCGCCGCGTGCATGAGTGAGGTGTCGCACATCAATCGGGGGCGGCGCGGCTCAGCCGCACCCGGTCGCCGTCGCCGTTGGTGAGCGTCAGCCTGCCGTCGTCGGTCCGGGCGGTGAGCGTGCCGGTCGTCAGGGCGCGGGCGAGGGCCCGCTCGAAGGTCATACGGGGCTCGTCGCAGGCCATCCTGGTCGTACGGACGTCACCGAACGTGATCCGGTCGCCGTGCACGGTGGCCCGGGCGCTGAACTGGTTGCAGCCGAGGTTGCCGGCCGCCCTGCCGTCCTCGTCGATGCGCAGGCGCGCGGCGGCGGGCGCGCGCAGGTCACGGCCGGCGGTGGTGAGGCCCTCGACCCGCCAGTCGATCCCGGTCACCGGCTGCTGAACACTCACGGCACCACTCTCCGCCCGCTGGTTGCCACAGGCCAGCGCGAGCGGGACGAGCACGGCGACCATTGCGTGGGTCATGCGCTGCTTGTACCGGTTCATACGGATTCGACGGCCGAGCGGGGCCTCCGGTTCCGCTCGGAGGCGGGTCAGGACATGAGCGGCAGCAGTCCGCCGATGTCCGCCCGCTCCCCGCCGGCGCTGACCTTCGCCTCCTCCAGCGCGTCCTTCCAGGCCAGCCGCCCGGTGGCGAGCCGGATCCAGGTGAGCGGGTCGGTCTCCACGACGTTGGGCGGGGTGCCACGGGTGTGCCGGGGCCCCTCCACGCACTGCACGACGGCGTACGGCGGCACGCGCACCTCGGTGGAGCCGCCGGGCGCCTTCACGGCGAGGGCGTCGGCGAGGAGCCGGGTGGCGGCGGCCAGGGCCTGGCGGTCGTACGGCACCTCAAGGCCGGGCACGGCCGCGTTGAGGTCGTCGGTGTGGACGACGAGTTCGACGGTCCGGGTGACCAGATAGTCGTCCAGGGACATCGCGCCCGCGCTCGTCTGCAGGAGCCGGGTGCCCGGATGTGTGTCGAGCAGCTCGCGCAGGCTGCGGTCGACCTCGGCGAGGTGGGCGTCGAGGTCGGTGTGCTCGGCGGCCATGGTGCGGGTGAACTCGTCGATGGCGGCGGAGTTGACGGCGGTGGCGAAGGGCCACTGAACGACCGTCACGTCCGCCGTGGGCGGGGCCGGCAGGGACAGCGCGCGGTGCACGGCGGTGACCGCCATCCCGATGTGCGCGACCAGTTCCCGCACGGTCCAGTCGCCGAGCCTGGTCGGCAGGGCCAGTTGCTCGGGGCCGAGGCCGCGTACGGCCTCCTGCACGTTTCCGAGCTGGGCGAGGACCGCGGCACGGGTCCTGGCCGGGTCGTAGCTGCGAGCGCGCTTCTTGGCCGGGGGCATGGCGGTGAGCCTATGCCCTGACCGCGTAGTCCTTCAGGCCGTTTTCCACCAGGCCGAACGCGGCCCGGGCCCGCTCGGCGGCGTCGGCGGCGACCTGCTCGGGGGTCTCGCCCGCGGCGAGCCGGCGGTGGTGCTCCTCGATGAGGGCGTCGCGGGCGGCGCTGAGGGAGGCGGCGGCGACCGTGGCCAGCATCCGGTCGCCAGCGTCCCCGGCCAGCAGCTCGGCCAGCTCCCGGGTGCCCTTCTGCGCGGCGAGGAACGCACGCTCCATCAGGACCCGGTGTCTCCTGCACGATCTGGCGCACCTGACGGGCGAACGGCCCGGGGTGAGCCCGACCGAGGGGTCACGGCCGGCCACCATCTCCAGGAACTGCCGGCGTACGGCGTCCACGGCCGACTCGCCCGGCTGCCGCTCGCGCACCGCGCGGGCCGCGTCCCCGAAGTGCTCCTCCATCGGTCCGAAGACCAGGTCCTCCTTGGTGCCGCGGGGGCGCTGCGCTCGCCCGACAGCGAGATCAGTGGGCCCGGCTCAGACTGGGCCAGGCACCGTCAGCTGTCTCACCGGGAAGGACGCAGGTCACCCGACATGCGGCGCCTCCTCTGTTCCGCACCCCGCAACCTGTCTCTTGTCGCCGAACCGTCGGAGACACCCCGCCGCGACCGTCCCGATCGTCCGCGACCTCGACCCCGGGCACGGCATCGACAAGATCCCCTGGCTGGTCAGCGCGTTCTCCCTGGCGTCGGCCGCGATGCTCCCGCTCTACGGCAGGCTCTGCGACGTGCTCGGCGCCAAGCGGGTCTTCCTCGGCGCGCTCGGCGCCTTCCTGACCGGTTCGGCGCTGCGCGGGGCGGCCCCGTCGATCGGCTGGCTGATCGCCTCCCGGGCCGTGCAGGGCCTCGGCGCGGGCGGGCTGATGAGCGTCACGATGGTCGTGATCGCCCAGCTCAAGGGGCCCGGCGAGAAGAAGAACAAGGGCGCGGGCACCGGCGGGATCGTCGCCGGCGGCGGCATGGCCGTGGGGCCGTGGCTCGGCGGCTTCCTCGCCGACCACGCGAGCTGGCGCTGGGCCTTCGAAGGCCCCGCCCGGATCTCGGATCTCCGGGCGGGGCCTTCCGGTCGCTACGACCGCTGACGCCTACGACCGCCTACGCCAGCAGCGCCGGGATCGTGCCCTCGTGGGCCTCGCGCAGCTCGGTCAGGGGGAGGGTGAACTCGCCCTGGACCTCGACGGCGTCGCCGTCCACGACACCGATGCGGGTGGCGGGCAGGCCCCGCGCACCGCACATGTCGTTGAAGCGGACCTCCTCCGAGCGCGGCACGGCGACGACGGCGCGCCCCGCCGACTCGGAGAACAGGAAGGTGAAGGCGTCCAGACCGTCCGGGACGATCAGACGGGCGCCCTTGCCGCCCAGCAGCGCGGACTCGACCACGGCCTGGATCAGACCGCCGTCGGACAGGTCGTGCGCGGAGTCGATCATGCCGTCGCGGGAGGCGGAGATCAGGATCTCGGCCAGCAGCCGCTCACGCTCCAGGTCGACCTTCGGGGGCAGACCGCCGAGGTGGTCGTGGACCACCTGCGACCAGGCCGAACCGCCGAACTCCTCACGCGTGTCGCCGAGGAGGTAGAGCAGCTGGCCCTCCTCCTGGAAGGCGACCGGCGTGCGGCGGGCGACGTCGTCGATGACACCGAGGACGGCGACCACCGGGGTCGGGTGGATGGCCACCTCGCCCGTCTGGTTGTAGAGGGAGACGTTGCCGCCCGTCACCGGGGTGCCGAGCTGCTGGCAGGCGTCCGCCAGACCGCGCACGGCCTCCGCGAACTGCCACATCACCGCCGGGTCCTCGGGCGAGCCGAAGTTCAGGCAGTCCGACACCGCGAGCGGCTTGGCGCCCGTGGTCGCCACGTTCCGGTAGGCCTCGGCCAGGGCCAGCTGGGCGCCCGCGTACGGGTCCAGCTTGGCGTAGCGGCCGTTGCCGTCCGTCGCGATGGCGACGCCGAGGCCGGTCTCCTCGTCGACGCGGATCATGCCGGAGTCCTCGGGCTGGGCGAGGACGGTGTTGCCCTGCACGAAGTGGTCGTACTGCGAGGTGATCCACTTCTTGGAGGCCTGGTTCGGGGAGGCCACCAGCTTCCGGACCTGGTCCTTCAGCTCCTCCGAAGTCGTCGGCCGGGGCAGCTTGTTCGCGTCGTCCGCCTGGAGCGCGTCCTGCCAGTCGGGGCGGGCGTAGGGGCGCTCGTAGACCGGGCCCTCGTGCGCGACCGTGCGCGGGTTGACGTCCACGATCTTCTCGCCGTGCCAGAAGATCTCCAGCCGGTCGCCGTCCGTCACCTCACCGATGACCGTGGCGATGACGTCCCACTTCTCGCAGATCTCCAGGAAGCGGTCGACCTTCTCCGGCTCGACCACCGCGCACATGCGTTCCTGCGACTCGCTCATGAGGATCTCCTCGGGCGAGAGCGTGGAGTCGCGCAGCGGTACGTCGTCCAGGGTGACGCGCATGCCGCCGGAGCCGTTGGAGGCCAGCTCCGAGGTGGCGCAGGACAGGCCGGCCGCACCCAGGTCCTGGATGCCGACGACCAGCTTCTCCTGGAAGGCCTCCAGGGTGCACTCGATGAGGAGCTTCTCCTGGAAGGGGTCGCCGACCTGCACCGCGGGGCGCTTCGACGGCTTGGCGTCGTCGAAGGTCTCGGAGGCGAGGATCGACGCGCCGCCGATGCCGTCGCCGCCGGTCCGGGCGCCGTACAGGATGACCTTGTTGCCCGCGCCGGAGGCCTTGGCGAGGTGGATGTCCTCGTGCCTCATCACGCCGATGGCGCCGGCGTTGACCAGCGGGTTGCCCTGGTAGCAGGCGTCGAAGACGACCTCGCCGCCGATGTTGGGCAGGCCCAGGCAGTTGCCGTAGCCGCCGATGCCGGCGACCACGCCGGGCAGGACGCGCTTGGTGTCGGGGTGGTCGGCCGCGCCGAAGCGCAGCGGGTCCACGACCGCCACCGGGCGGGCGCCCATCGCGATGATGTCGCGGACGATGCCGCCGACACCCGTGGCCGCGCCCTGGTAGGGCTCGACGTACGACGGGTGGTTGTGCGACTCGACCTTGAAGGTGACCGCGTAACCCTGACCGACGTCCACCACGCCGGCGTTCTCGCCGATGCCGACGAGCATGGCGTCCGACTGGGGCGCCTTCTCGCCGAACTGGCGCAGGTGGACCTTGGAGGACTTGTACGAGCAGTGCTCGGACCACATGACCGAGTACATGGCGAGTTCGGCGCCGGTCGGGCGGCGGCCGAGGATCTCGACGACGCGCTCGTACTCGTCCTTCTTCAGGCCGAGTTCGGCCCAGGGCAGCTCGACGTCGGGGGTCGCGGCCGCGTGCTCGACCGTGTCCAGAGGCGTCCGGCTCATGCGTTGACCAGCTTCTTGAGGATCGAGGTGAAGAACGGGAGGCCGTCGGTACGGCCCGTACCGATCAGCGGCTCGACGGCGTGCTCGGGGTGCGGCATGAGGCCGACGACGTTCCCGGCCTCGTTGGTGATGCCGGCGATGTCGTTGAGCGAGCCGTTGGGGTTGAAGTCCAGGTACCGGAAGACGACCCGGCCCTCGGCCTCCAGCTTGTCCAGCGTGTACGCGTCGGCGACGTACCGGCCGTCCATGTTCTTCAGCGGAATGTGGATCTCCTGGCCCTGGCGGTAGTCGCCGGTCCAGGAGGTCTCCGCGTTCTCCACCCGCAGCTTCTGGTCGCGGCAGATGAAGTGGAGGTGGTCGTTGCCGAGCATGCCGCCCGGGAGGAGGTGGGCCTCGGTGAGGACCTGGAAGCCGTTGCAGATGCCGAGGACCGGAAGGCCGGCCTTCGCCTGCTCGATGACCGTCTCCATCACCGGCGAGAACCGGGAGATGGCCCCGGCCCGCAGATAGTCGCCGTAGGAGAAACCGCCGGGCAGCACCACGGCGTCGACCTGCTTGAGGTCCTTGTCCTTGTGCCACAGGGCGACGGGTTCGGCGCCCGCGAGGCGGATCGCGCGCTGGGTGTCCCGGTCGTCGAGACTGCCCGGGAAAGTGACGACGCCAATACGAGCGGTCACTTGGCCGCCTCCGCGACTTCCGCGGTCTCTTCCACCTTGACGGTGAAGTCCTCGATCACGGTGTTGGCGAGGAAGGATTCCGCAAGATCGTGGATGCGGGCGAGCACGGCCTCGTCGACCGGCCCGTCAACTTCCAGTTCGAAACGCTTTCCCTGGCGGACGTCCGAGATCCCTTCGAAACCCAGACGCGGCAGCGCACGCTGGACCGCCTGGCCCTGGGGGTCGAGGATCTCCGGCTTGAGCATGACGTCGACTACGACGCGTGCCACTGGCACTCCCGGTGTGTGGTGCTGAGCAGGTTCCTTCAGACTACCCGCACAAAATTTCTACGCGAGTAGAGTTGTAGGAAACTACGTGAGCCGCGTCACGATCGGGTGTCGAACACCGACCACCGTGAAAAGTTCTGGGAAAGTTCTACGGTCCGCCCGCGACACCTATTGCCCCCGGACACGCGGATGGATTTAGTCGGGCTTCACATTGCATTGCCGGGCACTGTACAAATGAATTGGCAATAGCCGATACTCGGCACGTCATCGCCGTTGAGCTGTATCGACGTGCCGCACGAAGGGACCGATATTCGTGGCGCAAAAGGTCGTGGTCACTCTCTTTGACGACATCGACGGCTCGGAAGCGGCGGAAACGATCGCCTTCGGACTCGACGGCAAGTCGTACGAGATCGACCTGAACGAAACCAACGCCAAGAAACTGCGCAAGGCGCTCGCGCCCTACGTGGAGGCCGGCCGCAAGCGGTCGCGGTCCGGCAAGGCGTACAAGCAGACCGAGGTCGCACCCGACCCGGCGGCCGTCCGCGCCTGGGCCCAGGCGAACAAGATGGACGTCCCCGCGCGCGGACGGATCCCCAAGAAGGTCTACGAGGCGTTCACCGCCGCCCAGTGAGCCCGCGAAGGGGCAGCCCCTCAGGGTCCGTCAGCGGGCCCTGGGGGCCGTTCACTTGGCCTCGGGGGAACCGACTTGCGCTACCCCCCCGCCGATCAGCTAATGTCTGGGACACGCCGAGGGGCGAGGCCGGAAGGCCGAATCCCACGGACCGTGCGGGTGTAGTTCAGTAGCAGAACATCCCCCTTCCAGGGGGAAGGCGCAGTGTGCAATTCCTGTCACCCGCTCTGGCACCGGTCGTCACGACCACTCCTGTGGATCAGGTAGGCTGGTGCTCGCACCGATCGGTGGGAGCCGGTCGGGAGCAGTGCGGACGTAGCTCAGTTGGTAGAGCGCAACCTTGCCAAGGTTGAGGTCGCGAGTTCGAGCCTCGTCGTCCGCTCCAGGAAAGCCCCGGTCATCGACCGGGGTTTTTTCGTTCCCACACACCGCCGCCGCGCACCGCACACCGCTGACATTTGTCATGCCGAGTGATGACACCGCGCACTGCCGACCATGCCCGGCCGGCGGAACGCTGAAGGCATGGACATCAGCGAACACGAGCACGTGATCGAGGTCACCGACCTCCGGCGTGTCTACGGGGGCGGGTTCGAGGCCGTACGCGGAATCACCTTCTCCGTGGCGCGCGGCGAGATCTTCGCGCTGCTGGGCACCAACGGCGCCGGAAAGACATCGACGGTCGAACTGCTGGAAGGGCTCGCCGCACCGGCCGGGGGCCGGGTCCGGGTCCTCGGCCACGACCCCTACCGCGAGCGGGCCGCCGTACGCCCTCGCACCGGGGTCATGCTCCAGGAGGGCGGCTTCCCCTCCGACCTGACCGTCGGCGAGACCGCCCGGATGTGGGCCGGCTGCACCACTGGCGCCCGGCCCGAGTCGGAGGTGCTCGGACTGGTCGGGCTGGCCCAGAAGACCGGCGTGCGGGTCAAGCAGCTGTCCGGGGGCGAGCGGCGGCGGCTGGACCTGGCGCTCGCCCTGCTCGGCGACCCCGAGGTGCTCTTCCTGGACGAGCCCACGACCGGGCTGGACGCCGAAGGCCGCCGGGACACCTGGGAGTTGGTGCGCGCGCTGCGCGAGGAGGGCACGACCGTGCTGCTCACCACGCACTACCTGGAGGAGGCGGAGGGCCTCGCCGACCGGCTCGCGATCCTGCACGAGGGGCGCGTCGCCGCCTCCGGAACCCCGGCCGAGGTCACCGCGGGCCGCCCCTCCCGGATCTCCTTCGAACTGCCCGAGGGCTACTTCCTCGGCGATCTGCCCCCGCTGGCCGACCTTGGCGTCTGCGGGCACGAGATCGCCGGGCGGGTCGTCCGGCTGCGCACCCGGGAACTGCAGCGGACCGCCACCGGGGTGCTGGTCTGGGCCGGGCGGGCCGGGGTGGAGCTGCGCGGCCTCGACGTGCGCTCGGCCTCGCTGGAGGAGGCGTTCCTCGGGATCGCGCGGGAGCAGGAGGTCATGGCATGAGCAGCCACGCATGGGCACCGGCCGGCCGCAGGCTGCGCGCGCTGGGCCGCGCCGAACTCGCCCTCCTCGGCCGCAACCGCGGGGCCGTCTTCACCGCGCTGGTCGTGCCGCTCACCCTGCCCTTCACCGTGCGCCCGGCCCTCGACCAGCTGGACCTGGAGAAGCAGGGGCTGACCCTCGGCACCACCCTGCTGACGGCCGCGGTCGGCTTCTCCCTCCTGTTCGCCGTCTACACCTCCCTGGTCGGCGCCTACGTCGCCCGCCGCGAGGAACTCGTCCTCAAGCGGCTGCGCACCGGCGAACTCTCCGACGCCGAGATCCTCACCGGCACCGCCCTGCCCGCGACCGGCATCGGCCTCGCCCAGGCGCTGCTGCTGTCCGTCGGCTGCTCGGTGCTGCTGCACACCGGCGCGCCCAGGGCGCCGTACCTGACGCTGCTGGGGCTCGCGGCGGGGCTCGTGATCAGCGCCGCGCTGGCCGCGCTCACCGCCTCCTTCACCCGGAGCGTGGAGAGCGCCCAGGTGACCGCGCTGCCGATGGTCTTCCTCTCCATGATCGGCTCCGGGATCACCGTCCCCACCGAGGTCCTGCCCGACCGGCTCGCCTCCGTCTGCGCGCTCCTGCCGCTGTCCCCGGCGATCCGGCTGGTCCGCGGCGGCTGGACCGGCCACCTGAGCGCGTACGAGGCGCTCGGCGCGACGGCTACCGCGCTGGCCTGGGCGGTCGTGGCGGTGTTTGCTGTACGGCGGTGGTTCCGCTGGGAACCGCGGCGGTAGGACAGGGGGCTCATGCTGAGGCGGATCCGGCGGCTGCAGCAGCGGCACTGGCGGGAGCGGAGCAAGGCCGAGCGGGTCGAGCTGCAGAGCGTCGTCACCTGGTACCTCACTACCTGGTTCTTCTCGCTGAGCTGGCTGCTACTGCCTCTGGTGGGCGGGCTCGCCCGCCGGCCGGTGCCGCTCGTGCTCGGCGGGCTGCTGCTCGTCGTGGCCGTCCTCCAGTGCGCGGACGCGAACCGGCTCACCCGGCCCGTGCTCGACCACTACCTCGGGCGGGCCGAGCTGCCGCCGCGGGCGCTGCGCGGTTCCGCCGTCCTGCTGGGCCTGGCGCTCGCCCTGATCGTTGCGCTGGCCGCGCTGGACGGGGCGGACGGGGTGACGAGCCGGTTCGCGATCGGCGCCTCACTGCTGCCGTTCGGGCTGCTGTACGGGCTCGTGGTGCCGATCCCGGTGTTCCTGCGCCGGTCCGGGGCCGTCGCGGTGGTGCTGATGGCCGCGCTCGGGCTCGCCGACGCGGACGGCACCGGCATCCTCATGACCGGCGTCGTGACCGCCTTCGGCACGCTCTTCGCGCTGATCGCCTGCCGCTGCGGCGCCTGGACCCTGGCCGTGCTCTGGGAGGCGGAGCGGGCCCGCGAGGTACAGGCCCGGCTCGCCGTCGCCGAGGAGCGGCTGCGGTTCGGGCGCGATCTGCACGATGTGCTGGGGCGCAACCTCTCCGTCATCTCCCTGAAGGCCGAGCTGGCCGTGCAACTGGCCCGGCGGGGGCGGCCGGAGGCCGTGGAGCAGATGATCGAGGTGCAGCGCATCGCGCAGGAGTCGCAGCGCGAGGTGCGCGAGGTCGTACGCGGCTACCGGGAGGCCGACCTGGTGGTCGAACTCGCCGGCGCCCAGGGCGTGTTGTCGGCCGCCGGGATCGACTGCCAGGTCCGCGCCGAGGCCGACGGGCTGCCCGCCGGGGTGCAGGCCGCGCTCGGCTGGGTGGTGCGCGAGGCGGCCACCAACGTGCTGCGGCACGGGGACGCGGCACGGTGCTCCGTGGGGCTGCGGGTGCGGGAGGGCCGGGTGGTGCTGACGGTGGAGAACGACGGGGCCGCGGGCGACGGCGGCAGTGGCGGCTCGGGGCTCGCGGGGCTGCGCGAGCGGCTGGCCGCCGTGAACGGAACCCTCGATGCGGGGCTCGTCGGCAGGGACCGGTTCCGGCTGGTGGCCGAGGTGCCCCTGAGTCAGGAAGTGAGTGAGGTCACCTCATGAGCAGCCCGGTACGGCTGTTGCTCGCCGACGACGAGCACCTGATCCGGGGCGCGCTGGCCGCCCTGCTCGCCCTGGAGGACGACCTGCTCGTCGTCGCGGAGGCGGCGAGCGGGCCCGAGGCGCTGGCGATGGCACGCGCGCACGAACCCGATGTGGCCGTCCTCGATCTCCAGATGCCGGGCGCCGACGGTGTGAGGGTCGCCACATCCCTGCGCACGGAACTGCCCGGCTGCCAGGTGCTGATCGTCACCGGTCACGGGCGGCCCGGGCACCTGAAGCGGGCGCTCGCGGCCGGTGTGCGGGGGTTCGTCCCGAAGACGGTCAGCGCCCAGCGGCTCGCCGAGATCATCCGGACCGTGCACGCGGGAAACCGTTACGTCGACCCGGAGTTGGCCGCCGACGCGATCGCCGCCGGGGACTCCCCGCTGACCGCGCGGGAGGCCGAGGTGCTGGAGCTGGCGGCCGACGGCGCGCCGGTCGCGGAGATCGCCGAGCGGGCCGCGCTGTCGCCGGGGACCGTGCGGAACTACCTGTCCTCGGCGGTCACGAAGCTCGGCGCGGAGAACCGGCATGCGGCGGTGCGTCTCGCACGCGAGCGAGGTTGGGTATAGTTGCTCTCGCGCCACGGCGCAATGCGGACGTAGCTCAGTTGGTAGAGCGCAACCTTGCCAAGGTTGAGGTCGCGAGTTCGAGCCTCGTCGTCCGCTCCATACGAAAAGGCCCCCGGTTCCCGCCGGGGGCCTTTCGCGTGGCGGGAAGCCCCCCGGTTCTCACCAGGGGGCCCGGTGTCACGACCAGCTCGTGCCCGTGAGGCGCTCGTACGCCTCCACGTACTTGGCCCGGGTCGCGTCCACGACCTCCGGGGGCAGCGGCGGCGGGGGCTGCTCGCTCTTGCGGTCCCAGCCGGACTCGGCCGAGGTCAGCCAGTCACGGACGAACTGCTTGTCGTACGACGGCTGGGCGCGGCCCGGCTGCCACTGATCGGCCGGCCAGAAGCGGGAGGAGTCCGGGGTGAGGACCTCGTCGGCGAGGACGAGGGTGTCGCCGACGAAGCCGAACTCGAACTTGGTGTCGGCCAGGATGATCCCCCGGTCCCGGGCGATGTCCCGGGCGCGGGAGTACACGGCGAGGGTGGCCTGGCGCAGCTGGGCGGCGGTCTCGGCGCCGACCTGGCGGGCGACCTCCTCGTAGGAGACGTTCTCGTCGTGCTCGCCGACCTCGGCCTTGGTGGCCGGGGTGAAGATCGGGCCGGGCAGCTCGGAGCCGTCGACCAGGCCCTCGGGGAGGGCGAGGCCGCACACGGTCCGGGACTCGTTGTACTCGGCCAGGCCCGAGCCGGTGAGGTAGCCGCGGGCCACGCACTCGACCGGGACCATCTTCAGGGACTTGCAGATCAGCGTGCGGCCCGCCCAGTCGGCGGGGGCGCCCTCGGGCAGCTCGGTGCTGATGACGTGGTTGGGGGCCAGGTCCCGCAGCTGGTCGAACCACCACAGGGAGAGCTGGGTGAGGACGCGGCCCTTGTCGGGGATCTCGGTGGGCAGCACCCAGTCGTAGGCGGACATGCGGTCGCTGGCGACCATCACGAGGTCGCCCGCCTCGTTCTGGTACAGCTCGCGCACCTTTCCGGTGTGCAGATGCACCAGGCCCGGAACCTGAATCGGCTCGGGCTTTTCTACGAATCCGGACACGGTTCCTCCCCGTGGTTCTGTCCAAGTGCCTCGATTCTCCCTTATCGGGGCGATCGGTTTCGGCCAGGGGTCGGTCGTGGTCCGTCGGGGCGGCGGTCGGCCGTGGTCGTTCGACGGTCGATCGGCGGTCGGTCGGCGGTCGGTCGGCGGTCGGTCGGCGGTCAGTCCCGTTTGCAGATGCGGTCCAGGAGGTTCGCCGTGGCCCGCTGGATCCGGGCGTCCACATGGCCGGGGCGGTCCAGGGACGGCGACCAGGCGAAGGTGCCGGAGGCGAACACCCAGGCGCCGGAGGGCGCGCGGTACAGGGAGGTCTCCTGGTGGCGCAGGACGCCGTCGTTGTCGGTGTAGGGGGAGTGCGCGAGCAGGATGCGCTCCTCGTGGTCGGGGAGCGCGGTGCGCGGGAAGTAACGGTCGGCCTCGCCGGCGACCAGGCCGTCGATCTCGTCGCCCTCCCGCGCGCCCGTCGCGTCCCACAGCCAGTGACCGGCGTTGCGGACGATCAGCGGATGCGGCTCGGGCACCCGGCCCGCGTACTGGATGCCGACCAGCTGCTGCTCGGGGCGGTCGATCTCGCGCCACAGCACCGGCCGCCCGGGGCCCTTGCGCTTGCGGCAGGTCAGCAGCCGGTCGGGCACCCCGGACGGGGAGGGGCCCAACTCCACCTGCCAGTACATGGTGTTGGCGGAGAGGAAGACCAGCGAGGTGCCCCGGTCGCGGGCGTCCTCGACGGCCCGGCGCATCGGCACCGACCAGTACTCGTCGTGGCCGGGGAAGACCAGGCCCCGGTAGCGGCTCGGGTCGACGCGGCCGGCGTGCAGGTCGCGGGCGTCGGCGTAGGCGAGGTCGTAGCCGTAGCGCTCGGCCCAGCGGATGAAGTCGTAGGCGTGGCCGACGTGCAGGGGCAGGCCGGCACCCGCGTACGGGCGGTCGAAGGAGACGGTGGTGGCCGCGTCCGCCTCGCCGAGCAGGCGGCCCTGGGCGTCCCAGGCGTGGTAGAGGCTGGCGCCGGTGCGGCCGTCCTCCGGGTAGAGGTTGTACGCCTGCCAGGTGATGTCCGGCAGCAGCAGGAGCAGATCGGCGGGGCGGTTGTCGCGGACCGTGAAGGGCACGTGGGAGCGGTAGCCGTCGGCGGTGGTGAGGACGGCCACGTAGGCGCCGATGCTCCAGGAGGAGGGCACCTGGAGGCGCCAGGACAGCCACCAGTGGTGACAGGAGACCGTGCGGTCGGCGGCCAGCGGCGGGGGCTGGACGATGCCGGAGAGCCGGGGACTGGTGGTGATCTTGGAGGCGCCGTCGCCGCCGTAGTGGCCGATCCGGTAGATGTCCACGCTGAACTGCTGGGGCGGGTCGACCGTGATGTGGAAGTCGATCGCCTCGCCGGGCGCGACCGCGCCGGTGGAGGTGAAGCCCTTGATCTGACGGTGCACGTCGTCGGCGGAGCGGGGGCCGGGGCCCGCCGCGCGCGGTGCGGGGACGCGTGCCGCCGTGCCGGTGTGCGTGTGCTGCCGGGTGGCGTCGACGTACCAGGGCACGACCTGGCCGGTGTCGTCGAAGTAGGTCTCGCTGCCGCGCAGCCAGGGGACCGGGCCCTGGCCGAAGGGGTCGGTGACGGCGTGCGCGAGTGCTCCGGACTCCCAGCGGCGGATGTGGTCCGAGGCCATGGCCGTTCCCCTCCCTCGTGCCCCCGTCGTGTGTGTCGGTGGTGCTCGTGTGTGTCGGTGGTGCGTCGGTGTGGTGCGTCGTTGCGGTGGCGCTCCCGTCGGGTAGCGCTGCCGTGCGGTGGCGCTTCCGTGTGCTGATGCTCGGACGCGCTGTCGTATGTCGCGTGCCCTTGCCATGTGCGTGGTCGGTCCCAGCACATCACATAACGCACGGGCTCGGTCACTATTCGTTGCGAATTGACCTGAAGTGGATGAGGCAACTCCGGTACGGCACCGGCGCGGGCCGGCCGTCGGGACCACGCGTCCATCCCGGCCGTCAGACCAGTCGGACCGGCTTCTCCGGGCGTATCCCGGATGCGGCCAGCCATGCGCGCAGCGGACCCGGGTCTCCCTCCTCGATCAGGCTGAGCACCTTCGGCGCGAGGTCGGCGGCCCGTTCGCCGCCCAGCAGCAGGGAGGGCCCGTCGAGCCAGTCCAGGCCGGGGACTGCGCCGGCCGTGTCGACGGCGGAACAGCACACCATCGCGGTGACATGGTCGGCGAGCAGGTCCCGCCCGGTACGGGGAGGCTGCAGCGGGAACAGCGGGAGAGCGCCGTCGTCCCACAGCGCGCTGTCGTGGCCGGGTGCGGTCGCGCCCTTCGGGGCCGACACCTCCTCCCGGGCCAGCTCGGCACTGAGGCCGGCGGCCAGGGCGGCACTGCGCTCGGTGGCGGGGTCGGTGTCGTCGGTGTCGTCGGTCTCGTCGGCCGGTTCCGCCCCGGCTCGGCCGTCGGCGGCCTGCCGGGTCTCCCGCAGGACTTCCGGTACGACGGTTTCCGGTACGGCGGTGTCCGGGCCCGGCTCGGCGAGGTGGTCCAGGACCCGGGCGAGGGTGGCGCCGCCGGGGTTGGCGGCCGTGGGGTCGAGGGAGGGGCGGACGCCGAGGGCGTCGAGGACGCGGTGGAGGCGGGCCGCGTCGGCGCGCCAGGTCCGGTCGACGACCTCCTCCGGATACGCCTGCCAGTCCACCGGCGACCACTCCGGGCCGGACTCGGCGGGGCCGCCGTGGAAGAGGCGGGCGGCGAGCAGGGAGGCGGCCTCGTCCACCGCGCCGGGCTCCTCCAGCAGGTCGCAGGCGGGGCGTTCGCCGAGGCGGGAGGCGAAGCCCTCGGCCAGGCGGTCGCGGCGGGACAGCTCGGTCAGCGCGGCCACCACGCCCGCGTCCAGCCGGGAGGGCCAGCGGCCCATCCGCCAGGCGGGCAGCGCCACCTTGGTCAGCAGCCGGTCCCAGCCCGCGTAGGCGAGGCCGACCTGCTCCTGGGCGACGATCCGCAGGCCGTAGTCCACCGCCTGCGCGCGCTCGGCGGCCGCCGCCGCGACCCCGCGCTCCATCAGGGCGGCGTGCTCCCGGCAGCCGCGCAGCAGCAGCCGAGCCACCCAGCCCAGCGCCCCGCACAGGCCCCGGATCAGCGGGCAGCGGCCCGGTGTGGCGGCGACGGCCACCGCGGCGTCGAGCCCGCGCACGAAGCGGCGGGCGGCCGCTATGTCAGGGTGCGCGGAGGGTCCCGTACCGGCGATGACCGGGGCGAGGACCGCGCGCAGCTCGCCGACCCGCATCCACCACAGGAACGGGGAGCCGATGACGAGGACCGGCGCGGTGACGGCGCGGCGGTGGGAGGGGTGGCCGGACACCGGGCCCGCCATCTCGTCGCGGGCTCGCGGCGGGGGTGGGCCGTGGGCCGGGTGGGTGCGGTCCTCCAGCCAGCTGTCGCAGTCCGGGGTGAGCGCTATGGCCGAGGGCGCGGGGACGTCCAGGCGGTCGGCGAGGTCGCGCACCAGCCGGTACAGGTCGGGGGCGGACTTCTCCGGGACCGGGACCGTGGGGGTCATGGCGGGGCGCGCGCGGGACACCACCGCGGCGATGGCGGCGGCGACCAGCAGCACGAGCACGGCGAGCACGCCCACGATCCAGCGGGCGGTGTCCCAGCCCGGACCGACGAAATGGCCCGTGGAACCACCGGTCAGCAGGATCACCTCGGCGGCCGCGGGCAGCAGGGCCACGCCCAGCGCCCGGCCCCGGACACGCAGCACGGCCAGAGCCCGGGATCGCGCTGCCTGCGCGCCCGTTTCCGCACCGATTCCGGTCATGACCGGACCTCACCCCCTCCCTGCCGGTCCCGCGCTGTCCTGGCGTTGTCCACTCCCCCACTGTGGCACCCGCCACCGACATCGCAATGCCGGTGGGCCAAGTGCCGGAATGCACGCGCCGCACCCTAGTTGGGGCCTCGGCCCACGTCAGCCGGATAGAGGATTGCTCACCCGATGGAATGGCTTTGGTCAGAGGTGCATGACAGACAGCAACGATCAGGCCCCGGATCGGGATCGATCCGGGGCCTGGGTGGGGACGGGGTCCGGTGCTTACGCCCGTGCGGCCTCGGCTGCCTTCGCCGCGATGTCCGTGCGGTGCTGGGAGCCGTCGAGGCCGATGCGGGTCACCGCCCGGTACGCCCGCTCCCGGGCCTCGGCCAGGTCCTCGCCGGTGGCTGTGACGGACAGCACGCGGCCGCCCGCGCTGACGATCGCGTCGCCCTCCCGCCTGGTCCCGGCGTGCAGGACGTAAGCGTGCGGGGCGTCCTTCGCGGCCACCTCGTCCAGACCGGTGATCGGGTCGCCGGTGCGCGGGGTGCCGGGGTAGTTGTGCGAGGCGACGACCACGGTGACGGCCGCGTCCCCGCTCCACCGCAGGGGCTCCAGGACGTCGAGGGTGCCGGTCGCGGCGGCGTGCAGGACGCCGGCCAGCGGGGTCTTCAGCCGGGCCAGCACGACCTGGGTCTCCGGGTCGCCGAAGCGGGCGTTGAACTCGATGACCCGGACACCGCGCGAGGTGATGGCGAGACCGGCGTACAGAAGCCCGGAGAAGGGGGTGCCGCGCCGGCGCATCTCGTCGACGGTCGGCTGCAGCACCGTGCGCAGCACCTCGTCGACCAGCTCCGGGTCGGCCCACGGCAGCGGGGAGTACGCGCCCATGCCGCCTGTGTTCGGGCCCTCGTCGCCGTCCAGGGCGCGCTTGAAGTCCTGGGCGGGCTGGAGCGGTACGACCGTCTGCCCGTCGGTGATGGCGAAGAGCGAGACCTCGGGGCCGTCGAGGAACTCCTCGATGACGACCCGCTCGCACGCCGCCGCGTGCGCCTTGGCGGCCTCCACGTCGTCCGTGACGACGACGCCCTTCCCGGCGGCCAGCCCGTCGTCCTTGACGACATAGGGGGCGCCGAAGGCGTCGAGGGCGTCGGCGACCTCGGCGGCCGTGGTGCAGACGTACGACCGCGCGGTCGGCACCCCGGCCGCCGCCATGACGTCCTTGGCGAAGGCCTTGGACCCTTCCAGCTGCGCGGCTTCCCCGGAGGGGCCGAACACCGGGATGCCCGCCTCGCGCACGGCGTCGGCCACACCGGCCACCAGCGGGGCCTCCGGGCCGACGACGACGAGGTCGGCACCGAGGTCGCCGGCCAGCGCGGCCACGGCCTTGCCGTCGAGCGCGTCGACCTGGTGCAGCTCGGCGACCTCGGCGATGCCGGCGTTGCCGGGAGCGCAGTACAGCGCGGTGACGTCGGGGTCGAGGGACAGGGAGCGGCACAGGGCGTGTTCGCGGGCGCCGCTGCCGATGACGAGGACCTTCACGGGGTCAGCCTAATGGCAAGGTCGCCGAACCCTGGGAGCCGGGGAAGCTGTACGTTCCTACGAACGCGGGTCACTCGTTGGAGAACTCACTCGTTGGAGAACTCCTCGACCACCGTCGCCCCCAGTTCCCGCACGATCAGTTCGTGGCCGGAGAGGGCCGACTCGTCGAGGTCGGGGTCGTCGTCCTCGGGGATGTCGTCCTCGGGGGCGACGGGGACCGGCTCCGGAGCCGCCGCGCGCCCCGGAGCCGGGGTGGCCGGTGCCGGGGCCGCCGGGCCGCCGCCCTGAGGGGCGCCGGGCGCCGGGGTGGACGGCTGGACCGGGGCGGGGCGAGGCGCGGCCGGGGCGCCGTGGCCACCGGCGGCGGGCGCGCTGCCGTAGGACGCGCCGCCGCCCCCGCCGTAGCCCGGCGCGCCACCGGACGGCGGGGGTGCGGAGCCGCCCGAGGGATCGACGATCGCGTCGATCTTCCACTGCACGTTGAACTGCTCGGCCAGCGCCTGCCGCAGCACGTCCTCGCTGCCGCTGCTCGCGAAGTTGTCGCGAGCGCCGGCGTTGACGAAGCCGAGCTGGAGGGTCGTGCCGTCGAAGCCGGTCACCTGGGCGTTCTGGCTGAGCAGGATCCAGGTGAAGCGGCGGCGGTTCTTGACGGCCTCCAGGATGTTCGGCCAGAGCATGCGGGGGTCCAGGCCACCGGCGGGGGCGCCCTGAGCCGGAGCCTGGGCCGGGGGTGCGGCCGGGGCAGGGCTCTGGGGTGCGGCGGCGGGCGCCGTGGGCCGGGTCTGCGTCTGGGGCTGGGGCTGGTGAGTGGGCTGGGCCGGGGCCTGGCCCTGCCCCGAGCCCGCCTGAGCGGCCGTGGGCCAGCCACCGGGCCGCCGCCCGCCGCCCGCGGGAGCGGCGGTGGGCCAGGCCCCGGGAGCGGAGGCGGCTGCGGGAGCGGACGGGGCGGAGGGGGCGGGTGCTGCCGGAGCAGGGGGCGCCGCGGCCGGGGCGGGTGCGGGAGCCGGGGGCGGGGCAGGCGTCGTAGGAGCCGCAGCCGCAGCCGCAGCCGCAGGACCGGCAGGACCACCAGGGCCGGCAGGCCCGCCGGCGGCCACCGGTGCCGCCGCGCCCGAAGCCCGTACGGCCGCGCGTGCCGCGGCGGGACCGCCGCCGGGCGGTACGGGCGCACCGCCCTCGGCGCCACCCGGGACCATGCCCATGGGGGCGCCCGTGGGGGCACCCATGTGGGCCTCCGGGCCCGGGACGTACCCCATGGCGGGGGCGCCGGCGCCGGCCGAGAAGTTCACGCCGCGCTCCAGGCGGTCGAGACGGGCCATGACGGACCGCGTGTCGCCGTAGGCGGCGGGGAGCAGGACGCGGGCGCAGATGAGCTCCAGCTGGAGGCGGGGCGAGGTGGCGCCGCGCATCTCGGTGAGGCCCTCGTTGACGAGGTCGGCGGCGCGGCTCAGCTCGGCGGCGCCGAAGGTGGAGGCCTGGGCCCCCATGCGCTCCAGGACGTCGGCGGGGGCGTCGATGAGCCCCTTGTCGACGGCGTCCGGGACGGCGGCGAGGATCACCAGGTCGCGCAGCCGCTCCAGCAGGTCGGCGACGAACCGGCGGGGATCGTTGCCCCCCTCGATGACGCGGTCGACGACCTCGAAGGCGGCGGCGCCGTCACCGGTGGCGAAGGACTCGACGACGGAGTCGAGGAGGGAGCCGTCGGTGTAGCCGAGGAGGGAGGTGGCCATGGCATACGTCACACCCTCCGCCCCGGCGCCGGCGAGCAGCTGGTCCATGACGGACATGGAGTCACGCACGGAACCGGCGCCGGCCCGCACCACCAGCGGCAGCACGCCGTCCTCGACGGGGATGTCCTCCTTCTGGCACACCTCGGCGAGGTAGTCGCGCAGGGTCCCGGGAGGCACGAGCCGGAACGGGTAGTGATGGGTCCGCGACCGGATGGTCCCGATGACCTTCTCGGGCTCGGTGGTGGCGAAGATGAACTTGAGGTGCTCCGGGGGCTCCTCGACGACCTTCAGCAGGGCGTTGAAGCCGGCCGACGTGACCATGTGGGCCTCGTCGATGATGTAGATCTTGTAGCGGCTGCTCGCGGGACCGAAGAAGGCCTTCTCGCGCAGCTCACGGGCGTCGTCCACACCACCGTGAGAGGCCGCGTCGATCTCGATGACGTCGATGGAGCCCGGGCCGTTGCGCGCGAGGTCCTGGCAGGACTGGCACTCCCCGCACGGGGTCGGGGTGGGACCTTGCTCACAGTTCAGGCAGCGGGCCAGGATGCGCGCGCTGGTCGTCTTGCCACATCCGCGCGGCCCGCTGAACAGGTACGCGTGATTGACCCGGTTGTTCCGCAGCGCCTGCTGCAGCGGGTCGGTGACATGCTCCTGCCCGATGACCTCGGCAAAGGTCTCCGGGCGATAGCGGCGGTACAGCGCGAGAGACGACACGCATACGAGGTTATAGGCGCCCACCGACAACCAACCCCGCCGAAGGCTCCCCGCCCGGCGGCGCGGACCCGCCCCGGCAACGCAAGGGCCCCCCACGCACCCGCCAGAGCCGACCTACCCTTGCTGCCTTCCGGCCCTGGGGGAGTTCAGTCAGATAGCGCCGCGTGAGGGGCTGCGCTCCACACTACCCGATCGCGGCCTGCGGTCAGTACCCGATGCGGGCCTGCGGGAACGAGTTCGCGAGCACTCCCCTCGGTCATGTAATGTTTCCGGCGGAGGATTCGCCTAGAGGCCTAGGGCGCACGCTTGGAAAGCGTGTTGGGGGCAACCCCTCACGAGTTCGAATCTCGTATCCTCCGCCAGCTCAGAGGGCCGGACCGCGAAAGTGGTCCGGCCCTCTGGCGTTCGTCCCGTCATGTGGCTGACCTGCCTGGCCGGCCTACGGTGTGCCGTCGCCCGCCTGGGCGAAGTCGTACACGGCCCAGTCGGCGAGCCGGACGTATCCGAGGCGCTGGTAGAGGGCGTTGCTGGTGGGGTTGGAGAGGTCCGCGAACAGGACGACGTCCCGCGCGCCGGCGGCCAGCGCGGCGCGGCTCACGTCCGCCGTCACGGCGCCCGCGTAGCCGCGACCGCGCAGGTGGGCCGGGGTGTAGACGATGTCCACCTGGATCTGGCCGCCGATCAGCGGGTTCATGCCCGCGATGGAGACGGGGGTGCCGTCCGGGGTCTCCCAGAGCGTGTAGCGCTTGTCGGCGAAGCGGGTGCCGGCCCACGTGCCGGCGTCGATGGAGACGTCTTCCCCGACGGCCCTGGCGAACTCGCCGCACCAGAACATGACGTCTTCGAGGTCCTGCTCCCCCAGGACACGGCCGCGGCCCGGCGGCATCGGCCGCGGTGGGGCGAGCGCGCCGAGGCGGTACAGGCGGAGCCGTGTGTCGCGGAGCTTCGGCGTCGCCCCGGTGTGCCGCTGCCAGGCCTCGGCGAAAGCGGTGGCCGTGCCGTGGTCCGCGCTGACGCGGGAGAGGGAGTGCCCGAGGGCGACGAGGGGGGCGGCGAGGGAGTCGGCCTGCTCGGGCGTGAGCGGGGAGAGGCCGAGACCGCGGGGCGGGAGGCGGTAGAAGGTGGCGTGGATCTCGCCCGCCCGCTCCAGCACACCGAAGACGGGTGCTTCGGTGCCGAACGCCTCCGCTCCACGTGCTCGCACCCTCTCGGCCCACGTCAGCTGCATGACGTGCGGGCCGGGCCGCGAGCGCAGGAAGTCTCCGGCGCGGGCGAGGAATTCGTCGACGTCTCCGGTGAGGTGCCAGTCATCCGGTCGCATGCCTCATGGTCCCCGATGTACCCGGCTCGGGGGAGCATGTGCCCGGAGCCGAGCCGTCGCCACGACGGACCGCGGAGGCGAACGTCGGGACCAGGCTCGGGTCGTTGAACGCGGTGATGCGGGCGATGCGGGCGCCGGTCAGGGTCAGGACGTGGACGCCGTAGGGCTCGTACCGGCCGTCGCCCGCGTGCCGGTGGACGACGAGGGCGGGCTGGCCGTTGGCGCGGGTGGGTGTGAGCCGCCACAGGCCGCCGCGCAGCACCCGGCCGGCCAGGAAGCCGGTGACGGCGCCGCGGCCGGTGAACCAGGTCGGGGTGGGCGGCATCTCCAGTTCCACATCGAGCCGCAGCAGCTCCACCAGCGCGTCGGGGTCGGCCCGGGTGAACGCGTCGACGTAGCGGTCGAGGAGGGTGCGCCTGGTCTCCTCGTCCGGCTCGGTCAGGCCGTCCTCGACCGGACCGGCTTCGGCCAGGCGGGCCCGGGCGCGGCGGAGCGCGCTGTCGACGGCCGCGACCGTCGTGTCCAGCATCCCGGCCACCTCGGCCGTGCGGAATCCGAGCACGTCGCGCAGCGTGAGCACGGCCCGCTGCCGGGCGGAGAGGAACTGGAGCGCGGCGATGAAGGCGAGCCGCACTCCCGTCCGACCGGCCACGACCGCTGCCGGGTCGCCGGCGCCGAAGAGGGCGTCCGGCGCCGGCTGGAGCCATGCCACCGACGGCTCGCGGGGGGCCACGGCCACCCGGTGATCGTCCTCGGGTGCGCCCAGCCCCGACGGCAGGGGGCGCCGGGAGCGCGTCTCCAGCGCCGTCAGGCAGGCCATGGTGGCGATCTTGTACAGCCAGCGCCGCACCGAGGAGCGGCCCTCGAACCCGTCGTACGCGCGCCACGCGCGCAGGTAGGTCTCCTGCACCAGGTCCTCGGCGTCGTGGATCGAGCCGAGCATCCGGTAGCAGTGCGCGAGCAGCTCCGGCCGGAACGGCTCGGTCGAGGCGGCGAACTGGGCGTCTGACGGCATCACGGTCACTCCCCGGATTCCGGCGCGGTCCACGGTGGTTCCGGTGCGGTCCACCGTAGGGGTGGACGAGGTCAGTCGATCGGCTGCAGGCCGGAGCCGGTGCCTTGGTACTCCGGGGCGCTGTCCGGGTCCGCGGCGACCTCCACGACGGCCTTGGCGAACTGCGCCGGGGTGAGGATCGGCTGCCGGCCCGCCACGAAGGTGTCCCGGTCGACGCCCAGGCGCTCGGCGTAGCCGGCGATCGCGGCCGAGCCGATACCCGTGCCCGGGGTCATCTGCGGCAGCAGCGTGACGAACCGGAGGCCCAGCCCGGCCCGCTCCGACTCGCCGGCGGCGTAGCCGCGCAGGTAGCGGACGGCGGCCTTGGCACTGGCGTAGCCGCCGCTGAGCGGCGAGCCGCCCAGGACGGCTCCGCTGGACAGCGAGACGACCACGCTGCCCGGCGCCAGGGGCGCACGCAGCGCCGCCCGGGTCCAGGCGAAGACGTGCCGGGTGTCGACGTGCCAGTGCCGGCTGAAGGTCTCCCAGGTCTGCTCGTGCACGGGTGCCATGTGCGGCAGGGCCCCGGCGTTGAGGACGAGCAGGGTGGGACCGTGCTCACGGATCACGTCCTGCGCGAGCGTTTCGTCGGTGGCGTCGGCGGCGACAGGCGTGAAGCGGTCGCCGAGTTCGTCGCGTACGGCGCGCAGCTCCCGCTCGTCGCGGGCGATGCCGATGACGCGGGTGCCCCCGGCGACGAGCGCGGCGGCGATCGCCCGCCCGAATCCGCGGCCGGCGCCGGTGACGACGGCGGTCGGGAACTGTGCTGTCCGGAACTGCTCGGGCATCGGGCTCTCCTCGGTGACTGGTCCTGGTGCGGTCGGCATAAGGACCAGCCACCGGAGGAGAAACCGTCGCCCCACCCACCCTCTCGCGCGTGACGTAGGTCACATCAGCTGGTGAAGACGGGGAATGGGATCGGCCGGTCAGGGGGCCGGGTGGGGGTGGCCGAGGTAGGGGAAGTCGGGCAGCAGGTCGGTGTGCGGGCCGATGTGGTCGTCCGTGATCCTGCCGCCGGAGACCATGGCGAGCCGGGCCGAGCTGACGTCGTCGGTGACGGCCTCAGAGGAACACGGCGCTCCCGTCGGTGCCCGGCGACAGCCGTCGGACGGCGGTGGTGAGCGCGGCCGTCACCGTGGGCGGTGGGACATCGGGGGCTCCCGGGGCGGACAGGGACCCCTGGGTACGGGCGGTCAGCGGGAGTTCGACCTGGACACCGCCCGCCGCGGCGAGGTTCACCGGGTTACGGGGGTGGAGGCCGCGCAGTCCCGACGGGATGTCCGCCAGGGCCGTCACGGTGTCGAAGCCCGGGGCCAGCCGGGTGAGGGCCTGCTGGAGGGTGCGGGCGGCCTCGCGGTTGGTTCCGCCCAGGAAGATCGAACGGGAGGCCGCGCCCCTGAAGTGGCCGTGCAGGGAGACCGTCAGGGTCACATGGGCCAGGAAGTCGCGCAGGGTCGCGCAGTGGGGCACGGACATCCGGTGGGAGGGGATGTGCACCGGGTCGCCGACGGGCTGGGTGAAGACCAGACAGCTGGCGCCGGTGCGGGCCGCGACCTCGTACGCCAGCTCCGCCGTACCGCCCTCCACGCTTCCGTGCAGGGCCAGCAGGCCGATGTCCGACCCGGTCGTCAGGGTGGCGAGGAACTCCACGCCCTCGATCTCCACCCGCTCCTCGGTCCGCTCCGCCACCGGCTCGTCCACGTGCTCCTCCACCGCTCCGCCTGCCCCTCCACCCGCGCTCGCCGCGTGTCACTACCTCCCCACCCGCAAGGTCCGGGACACGGTCACCTGATCCACCTCCGACACCCGTACCGTCACCTTCATGGTCCACGTCCCGGGGATCGGCAGGTCGAAGGAGTCGGCGGCCCAGTAGCCGCCCCGGTCGGTGACCTTGGTGTCCAGGGGGCCGATCCGCTGGGCGGGCAGGGTGAGGGTGACGCGCAGCTCGGGGACCGAGGACAGGCCGCCGTCGGGGCCGTAGACCACCGCCTGGACGGAGTTCGCGCCGACCCGGCCGGGGTCCAGGGTGATCTGCACCTTGCCGTGGCCGCCGGGGGTGCCGACGTCGAAGGGGATCGTGGTGACCGAGGCAACCGGGATGCCGGTCGTGGCCGTCACGCCCGTCGCGTCCGTCGCGGACTCCGCCGCCTCGGCCGCCGCGCGGCCCGGCAGTGTGCCCGTCAGCAGGGTCGTCAGGACGAGGACCACCACGCCGAGGGCCACCTCCACGAGGACCGAGCGGCGGAGGTGGGGGTGGTGGTGGCGGAGGTCGCTTAGGTCGCCGTGGCCATGGTCGTGGCCATGGTCGTGGTCGTGGTCGTGGTGACGGCGGTTCTCGATCCAGCGGCGGGACCAGGCGGCCGCGGCCAGCAGCAGGGTCACCGCCGCCAGCTTGGCCAGCAGGACCCGGCCGTACGTGGTGTCGCCGAGCGCCTGCCAGGAGCCCAGGCCGCGCCAGGACTGGTAGACGCCGGTCACCACCAGGACCGTCACCGAGACGAAGGCCAGGCGGGAGAAGCGGGTGACCACACGGGCCGGGAGGGGGGCGGGGTCCGGCGATCCGACGGGAGGGTCCGGCACCGGGGCCGGTGGTGTCCGGCGCAGGGTCAGCAGCAGGGCCGTCAGGCCGCCCAGCCAGGCCGCCATCGCCAGCAGGTGGAGCGTGGCGGAGGCGACGGCGAGGGGGACCTGGAGGCCCGCCGAGGCGTGTTCGGCCGCCGCCCAGGTGAGGGCGAGGGCGACGGCGAGGGTCGCGCCGGTCGCGAGGACCGCCCGCCGGGGGATCCGGCGCCGCCACCTGCTCAGGGCCAGTGCGCAGGCGGCCACGAGGAGCAGCAGGGCCAGGCGGGCCAGGAGGAGTTCGCCGGGGCGGGTCGTCGCCGTGCGGGTGAGGGAGGACGGGGCGAGAGCCCTCGCCGGGGAGGTGCCCTCCTCGTACGGGCCCCTCAGCAGGAACAGGGCGAGCGTCGAAGCGAGCAGGGTCCAGCCGCCGGTGTGGAGCAGGGGGCGCAGGTGGGACCTGGTCGGCGGGCGACAGTACGCCACGAACGCGGCCGTGCCGAGCAGCAGCGCCACGGACAGGTAGGCGAGGTAGCGCGCGATGTCGTACAGGCGCGTGGTCGTACGGTTCTCCGCCGGGTCGGTGACCGTCACCGCCGTCGCCGTGCGCTTGCCCACGGAGAACGTCAGCGCGCCCGACACCGGGTGGCTGTCCGCCGACACGACCCGCCAGGCCACCGTGTACGTGCCGGTGCCCAGCCGGGCGGGGAGGGTGACGCGGGCCGTGTCGGAACGGCCGGAGGCGTGCTCCGCCTCGCCGGTGCGCAGCCGGCGGTTCTCGGGGTCGTAGACACGGAACGAGTCGGTCAGCAGGCCCACCGACTCCGTGAACGTGAGCGTCACGTGCCGGGGGGCGCGCTTGAGGACGACTCCGTCGCCGGGGTCCGTCCCGCGCAGGGCCGCGTGGGCGGAGGCGGGGGTCGCGGTGCCGAGGAGGAGGGCGAGGAGGAGGGACAGCAGGCCGGCGGCCAGGAGCAGCGGTCTGCGCGGGTGGCTGTGGCTGTGGCTGTGGCTGTAGCCGTGGCTGTGGGGTGGGGGGTGCCCTGGGTGTGCGTTCCGCTCGCCGTGTTCCTCGTGCCCCTCGCCGCGCACGTCACCCGCCCTCTGTCTCGGACCTGCATGTCCCCGCATACGTACGGACGGATCCGGGGCGGCGCTCAATCCGGGGCGGTGTTCTCTGTGCTCAATCCGTGCCGGTGTCCTCGGGGAAGACCGTCTCCCGGGTGAGGAAGGCCAGCCGGGCCCGCTTCTCCGGGAGGTACACGTCCGGCAGGTCGATCTCGGGGAGGACGACCTCGGGGCCGGTGACGAAGCCCTGGCGTTCGAAGCGGGCGATCGCCTTGACGTTGCGGACGTCCGGGTCGACCACGATCCGGCGGCGGCCGAGCACGCGCAGGACGTACGACGTCATCGCGGTCAGCAGGGCCGAGGTCCAGCCGGGGCGGCGGCCGTCCGGGCCGGCGGGGGCCAGGAGGAGGTGGACGCCGATGTCGCCGGGGCGGACCTCGTAGCACTCGCCGACGCGGTCGGCCTCGGGCTCGTAGGTCTGGAGCAGGGCGACGGGGGTGCCGTCCTTGGTGACGAGGTGGGCGTGGTGGGTGTCGAGGGTGGCCATGTGGGCGTAGATCTCGGCGACTTGGGGGCGGGTGAGGCCGGTCATGCCCCAGAAGGCGGCGCGCTCCTCGCTGACCCAGGCGTGGATCACGTCGGCGTCGGCCGCGGGGTCGAGGGGGCGGATGCGGACGGTGCCGTAGTCGGGGATGCGCTGTTCGTGGGTGGGGGTGGGAGTGGGGTTGGGAGTGGGGGTCGAGGCGGGGGTTCGAGGGTCAGCCATGGGTGTCCTCCGTGTGTTCGAGGGCGAGTCGGGACCAGTCCGTGGTCACCGGAGCCAGATCTCCCTTGAGCCACAGGGGGAGTTGGTCACGGTGGTGGGCGCTGCCGGGGACGCCGTCCGCGCCGAAGGGGACGATCCAGCGGCTGTTGTCCCGGTCGGCCAGGTCCCAGACGTAGCGGGCGGCGGGGCCGCGCGCCGCCAGGTCGGTGAGGCCGGGGACGGCCGAGGTGCACAGCACGCAGTCGTGGTCGCCGGCCAGGCCCGGTTCGTCGTACGACTCCCCCGGCAGCGCGCGCCACGGGGCGAGGCGGTGGGTGTCGGCCCAGGTGCCGGTGGGGGGCGTGGCGGCCACCTCCTCCAACGCGGCGCGGACGGTTTCGCGGCGGTCGATGCCGTACAACTCCTCGGCGCTCAGCAGGTGTTCGAGGGCGTGTCCGATGCGCGGGGTGAGCGCCAGCCAGGGGAGCAGGACCTCGGGGTAGGCGGGGGGTTCGGTGAGGGCGGCGAGGGCCGGGTGGGCGGCGAGTCGGCGTACGACCGCCGAGCGCAGCGCCGCGTAGGCCGCCGCGTCGGTGCTGCCCGCGTCCATGTGGCGGTTCCAGGAGAGGAGGCGGTCGCGGAGGCCGGCCGCCTCGGGGGTGAGGCCGGGGGTGGGGGTGACATCGGGTGTGCCGGTGAGGGTGGGGGCATCGGCGGTGTCGGTGAGGGCGGCGAGGTGGTCGAGGAGAGGGGCGGCGGAGGCGAGGTGGGTGTCGGTGTGGATCGCGGGCAGGTCGGCGGCGGACCAGGTGCGGCGCCGGTCGAGGAGGGTGCGGATGCGGTCGGCGCGGTGGGGTGGGGCGAACTCGACGCCGAGGGGGGCGGCGGGGCCGCGCTGGTTGGCCATCACCGCGATGCCGTCGGTCAGTCCGGCGTACGGGGTGTCGTGCCGACCCTGCCAGTCGTGGCCGGGCTGCCAGGCTGGGACGGGGTGGAGGCGGTTGGCCGGGGCGCGGAGGGGGACGTGGCCGGCGACGCGGTGGAGGAGGCCGCCGCTGGTGTCGGCGGCCTGGACGACGTTGACCGGCTCGGTCCAGGTGTCGAAGGCGCGGTCGATGTCGGTGACGGTGCGGGAGCGGAGGAGGGGGAGGAGGGTGCTGAAGCCGAGGTCTTCGGTGACGCGGGGTGGGTAGCGGAGGGCCAGAGCGAGGTTTGCGGGCCCCGACTCCAGCCCCTCCGGGCCCCCGATGATCACCGGACCCCGGGCCGTTTCGATGACCTCGATGTCCAGGGGAGGTTCGCCCGCGATCTCGATGGTCTCGGTGTGGCGGTGGGCGCGGTGCCAGTGGCCGTCGGGGGAGAGGGCTTCGACGCCGGCGCCGGTGCGGCGGAGGCGTTCGTGGTAGAGGTCCTGGTAGTCGGCCATGGCGTTGGTGATGCCCCAGGCGACCGTGCCGGTGTGGCCGAAGTGGGCGATGCCGGGGACGCCGGGGACGGCGAGGCCGATGACGTCGAACTCGGGGCAGGACAGGCGGATCTGCTGATAGACGCCGGGGTCCTCGATGAAGCGGTGCGGGTCACCGGCGATCAGGGCGTGGCCGGTGTCGGTGCGGGTGCCGGAGAGCAGCCAGCCGTTGCTGCCCGCGGTGCCGGGGCCGTCCGTGGCGAACAGGCCGACCGCCTCGGGGCCGAGGTGCCGTATCGCCTGCTCGCGCCACAGCTTGGCGGGGAAGCCGGCGAAGAGGAGGTGGGTGGCCAGCCAGATGCCGAGCGGGGTCCAGGGGTGCCAGGCGCCGGGGGCGAGGCCGGTCCGGGTGAACTCGGGGGCGCGGGCGGCGCCTTCGGGCAGGCCCGCGTTGACGCCGTCGACGTACGCCCGGACCCAGTCCGCCGTCTCGGGGTCACGCCGTTCCAGCGCGGCGAAGCAGCGTCTCGCGGTGTCGTCGAGGCGGGCGCGGCGGGCGAGGACGTCCCAGGAGAGGGCGCTCGCGCCGAGGAAGGAGGCGGAGGTGCCCTGGGAACGGTGCCGTTCGACCTCCAGCTGCCAGGCGCGGTCCCGAGCGGTCACGCGGCCCTGGGCGTGGGCGAGTTCGCGGACGCCGGCGGCGCGCAGATGGGGGATGCCCCAGGCGTCGCGGTAGGTCTCGGTGGTCACCCTGGGACACTCCTTCATTTTAGGTTAGCCTTGCCTAAGTTCACGACGGTGCGGGAATCGTACGCGAAGGCGGAGGCAGTGATGGGGCAGGGGCGGGGCTGGGAGGGGGCGGTCCTCCGCCTGCTGCGCGCGAAGGACTTCGTGTGCACGGTGATGGAGGCGGAGGACGTCACACCGCACTACCGGCGGCTGCGGCTCAGCGACGGCGGGCTGCTCGCCGCGCTCGGTGTCCATCCGACGATGTGGGTGCGGCTGTGGTTCACCGACGCGGCCGGGCGGCCCCACCAGCGGGCCTTCACGCTCGTCGATCCGGACCCCGCGACCGGCACCTTCGGACTCGAGTTCGCCCTGCACGAGGGGTGCGCCGCGGACTGGGCACGGGCGGCCGCGCCCGGCGACACCATCGAGGCGACCGTCCAGGGCACCGGCTTCCAGCACCCCGACCCCGCCCCCTCGCACGTCGTCGCGATCGGTGACCCCGCCTCACTGCCCGCGATCAACTCCCTGCTCTCCGCGCTGGGTTCGGCCCCGGCGACCGTATGGTTCGAGGGCGGCCTGGACGGCCTCCCCTGCCACGCCGACCCGTCCCGCCACGAGATCCGCGAGGTCCCGCGCCGCGCCGCCGGCGCCCACCTGGTCGAGCGGGTCCGCGCCGAGCTGCCCGCCGTCCTGTCCGCCACCCCGCACCCGTACGTCTGGATCGCCTGCGACACGGCGACGACCCGCGCCCTGGCGTCGTACGTCCGCAAGGAACTGGCCGTGCCGAAGGCGCGGGTGCACGCCCTGGGGTACTGGCGGGCGGACTGAGTTCCCGCGCGGGATCATCGACCCATGGACGTCACCCTGCACCTCGCCCAGGACCCCGAGGCCGACGCGCTGCTCGGGCGCAGCCCGCTCGCCGCGCTGACCGGGATGCTGCTGGACCAGCAGATTCCGATGGAGTGGGCGTTCAAGGGGCCTGCGACGATCGCGCGGCGGATGGGCGCCGAGGACCTGGACGCCCACGACATCGCGGCCATGGACCCGGAGGCGTTCGCCGCGCTGCTCTCCGAGAAGCCGGCCGTGCACCGCTACCCGGGGTCGATGGCCAAGCGGATCCAGCAGCTGTGCCAGTACCTGGTCGAGCACTACGACGGGGACACCGAGGCCCTCTGGCAGGGCGTCGGCAACGGAACGGAACTGCTGAAGCGCCTGGAGGCCCTGCCCGGCTTCGGCAAGCAGAAGGCGCAGATCTTCCTGGCCCTGCTCGGCAAGCAGCTCGGCGTGCGGCCCACGGGCTGGCGGGAGGCCGCGGGCGCGTACGGGGAGGCGAAGTCCTTCCGGTCCGTCGCCGACATCACCGGACCCGAGTCGCTGGCCAAGGTGCGGGCGCACAAGCAGGAGATGAAGGCGGCGGCCAAGGCGGCCAAGACCGCCAAGCCCTCGGGCACGTAAGCCTCAGGCACGTAGGCCTCAGGCAGCGATGCCCCGGGCACTTAGGCCTCAGGATCACCCGAGTGGCCGCCCGCGCGTGAGCGCCCCGAGTGGCGGAACGTGCCCGGATGGTCCAAGCATGGAACATGACTGAGGCACCCAGTAGCGGCCCCTCCTGGGACCGCGAGTACAACGACCGCAGCGTCCACACGGGCCACGCGCCGCAGACCCAGCACGAGCCCGAACCGCCCATCGAGGGCCCCCTGCACGCCCTGTCCCAGGCCGCCTGGCAGGTCGTCCTGCTCACCGGCATCGCCTCGCTGATCCTGGGCGTGCTGGTGCTGATCTGGCCGAAGCAGTCGCTGGTCGTCGCCGGCGTCCTGTTCGGCATCTACCTCGTGGTCAGCGGCATCTTCCAGATCGTCGCCGCCTTCGGCACGCACCAGAAGACCTCGCTGCGCGTGCTGGCCTTCATCAGTGGCGGCCTGTCGGTCCTGCTGGGGCTGTTCTGCTTCCGCGGGGCCATGCAGTCGATCCTGCTGCTCGGCCTGTGGATCGGCATCGGCTGGCTGATCCGCGGCATCACCCAGAGCATGGCGGCGATCTCCGACCCCGCGATGCCCGCCCGGGGCTGGCAGATCTTCCTCGGGGTCGTCACCTTCATCGCCGGCATCGTGCTGATCGACTCGCCGGTCCAGTCGGTGGCCGTGCTGACCCTGGTCGCCGGCTGGTGGCTCATCGTGGTCGGCATCGTGGAGATCGTCACCTCCTTCGGCCTCCGCGGCCGCGCCAGGCAGATTCCCCGCACGGTGTGAGCGGCACCTCTGAGCTGCGCGATGTGAGCGGCACGCTCTGAGCCGCCCGCTGTGATCCGCACGCGCGAGCCACGTGCTGTGAACACCGTCAACCACGCGGTCCGCCGGGTACGCCGAGCGAGCGGATCTCGGGGCCGGGCGATGAACACCCCGGCTCCCGCGGGGAAATGACGGGTGTGAGCAGCACCGCACACCATCGCCCGCCACGCCCCCGCGCGTGGCTACGGCTGCTCGTGCTGCTGCTCGCCCTGCTGGTGCCCGGCGTCCACGCGCAGGCCCAGGCCGCGCCGGCGGTGGCGATGTCCGCCGAGACCGCCGAGCACGACGTCCTCGACACACTGCTCCGGCCCCCCGCCCGCACCGTCCACCGGGCCGACGCGCCCGAGCGCACCGCGCCCCTCCCCGACCCGGCGCCCGCCCGGCCCCCGGCACACCCGTGCCCCGCCGCACCGAGGGCGCCGTACGCCGTACCCCTGCTGCGCACCGTGGTCCTGCGCTGCTGACCGACCCCGCTCCCGCCCAGGTCAGTCAGCTTCACGCAAGGAACCGAGGAACACAGCATGCCCACCGACCCCTACGCGGTCCTGCGCGCCCTGCTGCGCGCGGAGGCCAGGCGCAGCGCGCCGCGCCGACCGGACACCAAGTCACCCCAACCCCAACAGCCGGCCAAGGAGGACGGCCGCTGACACGAGGGCGGCCGACACGACGGCGGAGGCGGCGGGCCCCGGCCAACAGGGACCCGCCGCCTCCGCCGAGCCGTGCCGCGGAGAGCCGCCGTACCGCGGAGAAGAGCGACCTCCGGGACGGACCTACCGCCTCCGCCGGGCCGTACCGAACAGGGACCGGGTGATCTCGCGGCCGATCTGGGTGCCGACCGAACGGGCCAGCGACCTGAACATCCCGCTGGCGACCACCTGCTCGACCAGCGACGGCTCCTCCTCGGGCACCCTCGCCCGCGCCTTCCCCATCGCCCGCGCTTCCCTCTCCGCCCGCTGAGCGGCGGACGCCTCCCGCCCGGCCCGCTCCCCCTGCGCGGCGGTCAGCCTCTCGTACGCCGACTCGCGATCCACAGCCTGTGCATAACGTCCGTACCGCGCGGACTCCCGGACCGCCCGGTCCAGCTCGGCCGCGTCCCGGGCCGGGGCGGGCAACTCCGGCTGCTTCGGAGGCGCCCCTGGGCCCCGGGAGTGGCGGGAGTGGCGGGAGTGGCGGCGGCCGACGCGGTCTCGCTGTCACTCATCTCAGGCCCCCGTTCCCGGCGGTGCTCCCGGTAGTCGCCGCTTTGCCCTGCTTCGCTCCGTCATTTCCAACGTCGCACTCCGGCGCCATGGCTGCGCCCGGAACGTCTTGACCGGTAGGCTTTCCGTGTGATCTTCAAGCGCATCGGAAACGGCCGGCCGTACCCCGACCACGGCCGGGAAAGCACCCGGCAGTGGGCGGACGTCGCGCCGCGCCCGGTCCGCCTCGATCAGCTCGTGACCACCAAGCAGCAGCTCGACCTGGAGACCCTGCTGGCGGAGGACTCGACGTTCTACGGCGACCTCTTCGCGCACGTCGTGAAGTGGCAGGGCGACCTGTACCTGGAGGACGGCCTGCACCGCGCCGTCCGCGCCGCGCTCCAGCAGCGCCAGGTGCTGCACGCGCGCGTGCTCGAGCTCGACTGACCCCGGCTGACCCCGGCGCGACAGGGGCGTTGGCCCTTTCGGGTTCCGCTGAGCGGCGTCAACTGATCATCTAATAGGCATCGCCGCCCGGGCGCACTACGCTGCGCCCATGAGCATGCTGACTCCCCCCGGCATGGGTGGCAAGTACCGGATCACGGGGGGCACATACCCTCGGATGCGCCCGCGCCGGCGGCGCGGCAGGCTCGTGTTCGCCGTGCTGGCCTCCGTCACCGCGCTGGGCCTGGTCGGCTGGGGCACGCTGCAGCTCATCGACGTCTTCACGGGCGGCGACAAACACACCTCGGCGGACGGTTCCGCCGCGAGCTGCCGTACCAGGACCACGACCACCACCGCCGCACGGACCAAGGCACTGCCCCGGCCGGGTGAGATCACGGTGAACGTCTACAACGCCACCGCGCGCACCGGGCTCGCCAAGCAGACGGCGGACGAGCTGAAGAAGCGCGGCTTCAAGATCGGCGCCGTGGGCAACGCGAGCAAGGACTTCGACAAGAAGATCAAGGGCACCGGGCTGTTGCTCGGCCCCGCCGCCGCGCTCGACACGTCGCTGCCGGTGCTGTCCACCCAGCTGGCCGGCGCCGAACGCCGTACGGACGCCGCCCGCAAGGGGAACGACGTCGACCTGATCATCGGTGACGGCTTCAAGGCGCTGACCAGCACGCCGGAGGCGACCAAGGCACTGACGGCCCTGGCCGCACCGCAGCCGACGGCTTCGCCGAAGGACGGCTGCTGACCGTCTCCGGCGAGCGGCCGGGCTGAGTCGGGGGAGGGAGCGGAGGGGGGTTACTCCGCCGCGCCGTAGAGCCTGTCCCCCGCGTCACCGAGGCCCGGCACGATGTAGCCGTGCTCGTTGAGGTGGTCGTCCACGGCCGCCGTCACGACCGTCACCGGCGTGCCCGCCAGCTCGCGCTCCATGACCTCGACGCCCTCGGGGGCGGCGAGCAGCACCACCGCGGTCACGTCGTCGGCGCCGCGCTTGATCAGCTCCTGGATCGCCGCGACCAGCGTGCCGCCGGTGGCCAGCATCGGGTCCAGGACGTACACCTGGCGGCCCGAGAGGTCCTCCGGCATGCGCGAGGCGTACGTGGAGGCCTGCAGCGTCTCCTCGTTGCGGATCATGCCCAGGAAGCCCACCTCGGCGGTCGGCAGCAGCCGGACCATGCCGTCCAGCATGCCGAGACCGGCCCGCAGGATCGGCACGACGAGCGGGCGGGGGCGGGCGAGCTTGACGCCGGTGGTCCGCGCGACGGGCGTCTGGATGTCGACGGCCTCGGTGCGCACGTCCCGCGTGGCCTCGTAGGCGAGCAGGGTGACCAGCTCGTCGGCCAGGCGGCGGAAGGTCGCGGAGTCGGTGCGCTGGTCGCGCAGCGTGGTGAGCTTGTGGGCGACCAGGGGGTGGTCGACGACGTGGAGACGCATGTCCCTAACAGTAACCGCGCCCGACCGCGGCTCGCTCTGGCATCAAACCCCCCGTCCGAGGGAAAGTGGGAGGACGGACTGGGGTGGTGTGACGTGCCTGACCTGCCTGACGTACCCGAAGACGCCTCCGCCGACGCCGGCGCCGCCGAGCCGGAGCGGACCGAGACGGACGCCGAACGCCGACGCAGGCGTGCCCAGTTCCTGCGCGACCTCGCCGAGGCACGCCAGTTGCGCCGGCGCGTCCAGCCCCGCCGCGCGAAGGCGGCCCGGCTGCGCCACGCCATGCGCATGCGGACGTTCCGTTGGTAGGGCGGTCCGGCGTACGGTCCTGAGGCAAGGAGTCCGGGGAAGATCCCGGCGAGAGGGACACGAGAGGGTCCGCGGCAGAAGGACCGCGGCAGAAGGACTGCGGAAGACCGAGGCGGATCGAGGAAGATCAACGCCCGCTCGGATGTTGCGGGGACGGGCGTGCGTGAGCTCTGCGAAAGCCGCGTACGATCCGCAGGTGGCGGCAACGAGTGCGCTGCTGAGTCGTTCACGGATCCACGATCGAAACAGCCAGACACAGGGAGCCGAAGACGTCCCCTGAACGCCTTGTTTCTGCCACGATTCCGAGTGGGTGGGGCTCGGAGCCCAGCTCTCTCCGCCCAGTACCTCCGCCGGGGGGACCCCCAACCGGCACGCCTATGACCAGTGGGAGAGTCACGGTGTACTTCGCCGCACTGCTCGCGCGCACCGAAGACGGGTGGGAAGCGAGCGACACAGAGCTCGACGATGTGGAGACCCTGTCGGATCTGGCCGACCTGGCCCGGGAAGCCTCTCCCGAAGAGGACACGGTGCTCGTCCTGATCGAGCAGGAGGACGCCTGGTTCGGGGTCGTCCGCGTGGACGGCGAGGACGACCCTCGCATCTACGTCTCGGACGCGGCCGCGGCCGCCCGCAGCGCCTACGGGGAGCTGCTGCTCACCGACGAGCTGCTGGGCCGCGAGCCCGGCGTCGACGACGGCACGGACCTGGACGCCCTGGACCTCGACGGCACGGAGGACGGTGAGTCCGGGGACGAGGACGACGAGGACGGGCCCGCCGCCGACGCGGTGCCGCACAGCCCGGTGGGCGACAGCGAGATCCTCGACGACCTGGGCGTCAGCGAGAAGGAGCTGCGCGCGCTGGACGCCGAGGAGGCGCTGGGCGCGATCGCCGAGGCCCTGGGCGCCTCGGAGGTGCTGGAGACCGTCCGCTGACCGCACGACTGGACACGCAAGGCGCTCCGGACCCGGTACGGGACCGCTGGCGGGCCGCGATGCGACTCGCCCTGGACGAGGCCGAGCAGGCCGTCCGGGGCGGGGACGTACCCGTCGGCGCCGTCGTGCTGTCCCCGGACGGTACGACGGTGCTCGGGGCCGGGCACAACGAGCGCGAGGCCACCGGTGACCCCACGGCCCACGCGGAGATCCTCGCGCTGCGGCGGGCCGCCCTGGCCCTCGGGGAGTGGCGGCTGAGCGGCTGCACGCTCGTGGTCACCCTGGAGCCCTGCACGATGTGCGCGGGCGCGCTGGTGCAGTCCCGGGTGGACCGGGTGGTCTACGGCGCCCGCGACGACAAGGCGGGCGCGGCCGGCTCCCTCTGGGACGTCGTACGCGACCGCCGGCTCAACCACCGGCCCGAGGTCGTCGAGGGCGTCCTGGCCGAGGACTGCGCGCGGCTGCTCACCGAGTTTTTCCGGGACCGGTGAGCAGACCGGTGAGGGGACCGGTGAATACCGATTTCAGCGCACGCCCCCCTGTGCTGTAAGGTCTCCCTCGGTAGCGTGTCCGAGCGGCCGAAGGAGCTCGCCTCGAAAGCGAGTGTGGCGCAAGTCACCGAGGGTTCAAATCCCTCCGCTACCGCTTGAGAAGGGCCCTGTCACGCGACGGGGCCCTTCGTGCACCTACCCTCAAAAGGCGAGGAGAGGGCGGACGTTACACTCGCCGCCGGCAGCAGGGGCCCACGGGGGCAGGGACAGGGGAGGCCGCGGTGGCGGTGAACGCCAAGAAGATCGCCGTGTACGCGCTCGTGGTCTTCGCGCTGTACGTGATCATCACGGACCCGGCCAAGGCGGCCGACTACGTCCAGATAGGCTTCGAGGGCATATCGGACGCGGCCAAGGCCATAGGCGACTTCATGACCTGGGTCGCCAACGGAGGAAAGAGCTGAGGTACACCCCATGATCCGCCACCTGGTCCTCTTCAAGCTCAACGAGGGCGTCGAGCGCGACGATCCGCGAGTCGTGGCGGGCGCCAAGGCCTTCGAGGAGCTCGGCGGGCAGATCGAGGAGCTGCGCTTCTGGGAGTGCGGCTGGAACATCACCGACCGGCCCATCGCCTACGACTTCGCGATCAACTCGGCGGTCGAGGACGCGGACGCCCTCAAGCGCTACCTCGAGCACCCCGCCCACCAGGCGGGCGCGGCCATGTGGCGGGAGTTCGCCACGTGGGTGATCGCCGACTACACATTCTGAGCCACCCGCCTTCCGGAGGCTTTCCGGACCCGAGCCCTCCGCCGGAACGGCGGGGGGCTTTCGTGCGTCTTGCGACCCAACTTGGCGCAGTTTGACCACAACACGGCGTTATGCGGTGCTTGCACACAGTGCACATGTCTTGTGATGCTATGACCGCTTTTGACCGATGATTGAGCGACGAAGAGGTGGCGTTGACCGTGTCGGCCAGTACTGCGCCACCCCAGGCGGAGGCGCCCGCCCCCGCCCCCGTTCCGCCCACTTCCCCCGCCCCCGAGAAGCGCCGCGGCGCCGACACCCGAGCCCTGACCCAGGTGCTCTTCGCCGAGCTGAAGGATCTGACGCCGGGCACCCCGGAGCACAACCGGGTACGGGGGGCGCTCATCGAGGCCAATCTCCCGCTCGTGCGCTACGCGGCCGCCCGCTTCCGCTCCCGCAACGAGCCGATGGAGGACGTGGTCCAGGTCGGCACCATCGGGCTGATCAACGCCATCGACCGCTTCGACCCGGACCGGGGCGTGCAGTTCCCGACCTTCGCCATGCCGACCGTGGTCGGAGAGATCAAGCGCTACTTCCGGGACAACGTCCGCACCGTCCACGTGCCGCGCCGGCTGCACGAGCTGTGGGTGCAGGTCAACAGCGCGACCGAGGACCTCACGACCGCCTTCGGACGCTCACCGTCGACCGCCGAGATCGCCGAGCGGCTCAGGATCAGCGAGGAGGAGGTGCTGTCCTGCATCGAGGCGGGACGGTCGTACCACGCCACCTCGCTGGAGGCCGCGCAGGAGGGCGACGGGCTGCCGGGCCTGCTGGACCGGATCGGCTACGAGGACCCGGCCCTGGACGGCGTGGAACACCGCGATCTCGTCCGGCATCTCCTCGTCCAACTCCCCGAACGGGAACAGCGAATCCTGCTGCTGCGCTACTACAGCAATCTCACCCAGTCCCAGATCAGCGCGGAACTCGGTGTCTCGCAGATGCACGTCTCGCGACTTCTCGCCCGCAGCTTCCAGCGACTGCGCTCCGCGAATCGCATCGAGGCATAGAGGCATGACCGGCGCACGGAAGCACAACGCGGAACACACCAGGTCACACCCGTTCGCAAGCAAGATCGATCAGTAACCGGAGAGAGCGAATCGCCCACCCGGGCCGTTCCCGACAGTTGTGCGCCGAAAAACTGTCAGACCCCTTCTTTCCAGGGCTGATTCACCTCTGGCATGTCGACATGTCACTACAGCGTGTTGCCGACATGTGACATTCTTCCGAGAGCGCGTTTGCCGGACCTCCGGCTCCGGTATTCAGGTGAAGGCTGCGTTGCTCGAAAGGCACCGCACCACGACCGTCCCGCGACCCAAAGGGGGTGGCATGTCCGCAGACCAGGGCAGCTCGAAGGTGCTCACGCCCACGAGCGAGGCAGCGCCCAAGGAGCTCGACGCTCTCGACGTCCTCGACGGCATCGAGGGCGTCACGGCCCTCGACGCCGTGCCGTCCCCCGCCGCCGTGGCCCCGGCTCCCGAGCCGGCCCTGCCTGTCGCGGCGGACCTCGACACCCGCACCCTGTCCCGCTCCCTGTTCCTGCGGCTCGCCGCCCTCGACGAGAACAGCCCCGAGCGCGCCTACGTCCGGGACACCCTGATCGAGCTGAACCTCCCCCTCGTGCGCTACGCGGCGGCCCGCTTCCGCTCGCGCAACGAGCCGATGGAGGACATCGTCCAGGTCGGCACCATCGGCCTGATCAAGGCGATCGACCGCTTCGACTGCGAACGGGGCGTGGAGTTCCCGACGTTCGCGATGCCGACGGTCGTGGGCGAGATCAAGCGCTTCTTCCGCGACACCTCGTGGTCGGTGCGGGTGCCGCGCCGGCTCCAGGAGCTGCGCCTGGCCCTCACCAAGGCCAGCGACGAGCTCTCCCAGAAGCTGGACCGCTCCCCGACGGTGACGGAGCTGGCCGCCGTGCTCGGCGTCTCCGAGGAGGACGTGGTCGACGGCCTCGCGGTCGGCAACGCCTACACCGCCTCCTCGCTCGACTCCCCGGCCCCCGAGGACGACGGCGGCGAGGGCTCGCTCGCCGACCGCCTCGGCTACGAGGACAGCGCGCTGGAGGGCGTGGAGTACCGCGAGTCCCTCAAGCCCCTGCTGGCCAAGCTGCCGCCCCGCGAGCGCCGGATCATCATGCTGCGCTTCTTCGCGAACATGACCCAGTCGCAGATCGGCGAGGAGGTCGGCATCTCCCAGATGCACGTCTCCCGGCTGCTCACCCGGACGCTGGCCCAGCTGCGGGAAGGACTCATCTCCGACTGAGGCTCTGAGGCCTGAGGGTCCGAGTGGTCCGAGGACCCAAGGTTCTGAGGGTTCTTTTCTGACGAAGCGTCAGTCACCATGTCCGGATGCGGCGGATGCTTCGTACGACATGGACACATGGCCGCCGGGGCGCCCTGATGGGGGCATCGGCGGCCGTCGTGTGCCTGGGTGTGACGCTGGGCGTCTGCGGAGGCGGCGGGCGGGACGGATACGTGGCGGTGGGCGGCGTGCCCCGCCCCGGGGAGACGGCCGGCGGACCGACCGGAGCGGTGCGGATGGTCCCGCTGGACGGACCGTCCGGGGCGACGGGGTCGTCCGGGTCGGCCGGGTCGACGGGAAGCTCCGATTCGGCGGCTGGCCCGGGCACTTCGCCCCCGTCCTCGGAGCAGGCCCCCTCGACCACCGAGGGCACCGCCCCCGGTCGAACGCCCGGGACGTCAGCCGCCACACCGAGCCCCACCGAAGCGGCCCCGGGCAGCACGGACAGCACCCGTCCACCGTCCCGCTCCCCGGCCCCAACTCCCTCCCGTACGAGGCCTCCTGCGCCTGCCGCCCTCACCTGGGGCGACCCCAAGGGTGAGGCCACGGACCAGCGCTGGTGCGAGAAGGTGACCGTCGCATTCCACAACTCCGGTGGCACGGCGGTGCGTTCGGGGACGGTGACGTTCGGGACGCACATCATCGGCCTGCTCGGCCTCGACTGGGGGACGGTCGACTCGACCGAGGACCTGCCGGTGCCGATCGCGGCCGGCGCGCGCGAGGACCACACCTGGACGGTGTGCGTCGACGCCTGGCGCGTCCCGCTGGGGATGCACATCGAGACGCGGGACGTGTCCGTCCGGTGGAAGTAGTCGTACGCCTTACTTGAACGCCAGCCAGGCGACCGCCGCGACGACCGCCACGGCCACGACGATGCCGATGATCAGGCCGACGCGCGGGCCCGAGGAGGCCGCCTGCTGCTGCCGGCCCTGCGGGGCCTCGTCGACGAACGCGCGGAACATCTGGGTGCTGCCGGCGGGGTCGTAGTTGCCCTGGGGGCCCTGGGTGTTAGCCATGGCCCGAGACACTAGCGAATCCAGGTGTGCGGCCCAAGTGCGGGGCCACCGGGACAGAGGGGGGCACCTCACCCGGGCCGACCTGCACATTTACGGTCGCAATACTTGCCTTTGCCAAGTTTTTGCGCCGCCCGCTCCCCGTTTATTTGCCTGCAGCAACCAAACAGGCCTATGGTTGCCCCAAGCAACGAATACGGGAGGTGTGATGGCCGAGCGGACGCAGTTCGAGGAGCTGGCGCGTCAGCTCAGCGCCGTCGGCGCCGTGAAACGGGACCTGGGGCGGATTCTGCCCCCCGACTGTCCGGGCGGCTCGGCGGCCGTGCTGACGCTGCTCGGCACCCACGGCGACATGCGCATCAGCAAGCTCGCCGAGCTGCTGGCCGTCGACATGTCGGTCACCAGCCGGCACGTCGCGCACGTCGCCGAGCGCGGCTGGATCGAGCGGTCACCGGACCCCGCGGACAAGCGTTCGCGCATCCTGCGCCTGACGCCCGCCGGCCACGAGCAGCTCGACGAGCTGTCCCGGCGGACCAGCCATCTGCTCGCCGAGCGGCTGAGCGACTGGAGCGACGACGACGTCGCCCTGCTCATCCGCCTGATGACGCGCCTGCGCGCATCCTTCGCCGACTGCCGGTCCGCCCCGGCGCGGTCCCCCGCACCCGTCGTCGTAGCCGAAGAGACCACCCGTACACCCGCAAGCACGTAAGAGAAGGAAGCCCATGGCAACGACCACACCAGCCGGTGTGCGGGCTCACGCCAAGCACGGGGGAGGCTCCCAGGGGACCTCCGGGGACGCCCCGATGACCCACCGGCAGATCATGGAGGCCCTGTCCGGGCTGCTGCTCGGCATGTTCGTGGCGATCCTGTCGTCCACGATCGTCTCCAACGCCCTGCCGCGCATCATCGGCGACCTCGGCGGCGGCCAGTCCGCCTACACCTGGGTGGTCACGGCGTCCCTGCTGGCGATGACCGCGACCACTCCCCTGTGGGGCAAGCTCGCCGACCTGTACAGCAAGAAGGCGCTCGTCCAGATAGCCCTGGTCATCTACGTCCTGGGATCCGCGGCCGCCGGTCTGTCGCAGAACGCCGGCATGCTGATCGCCTGCCGTGTCGTGCAGGGCGTCGGCGTCGGCGGTCTGTCCGCGCTGGCGCAGATCGTCATGGCCGCCATGATCTCCCCGCGTGAGCGCGGCCGTTACTCCGGCTACCTCGGCGCCACGTTCGCCGTCGCGACCGTCGGCGGCCCGCTGCTCGGCGGTGTCATCACCGACACCTCCTGGCTGGGCTGGCGCTGGTGCTTCTACGTCGGTGTCCCGTTCGCGGTCATCGCGCTGATCGTGCTGCAGAAGACCCTGCACCTGCCCGTGGTCAAGCGGGACGTCAAGGTCGACTGGGGCGGCGCGTTCTTCATCTCCGCCGCCGTCTCCCTCCTGCTGGTCTGGGTCACCTTCGCCGGTGACAAGTACGACTGGGTGTCCTGGCAGACCTACGCGATGGTCGGCGGCTCGATCGTCCTCGGCGCCCTGTTCGTCCTCGTCGAGGCCAAGGCCAGTGAGCCGATCATCCCGCTGCGCCTGTTCCGCAACCGCACCATCACGCTCGCGTCCCTCGCCTCGCTGTTCGTCGGTGTCGCGATGTTCACCGGCACGGTGTTCTTCAGCCAGTACTTCCAGCTGGCCCGCGACAAGTCCCCGACGATGTCCGGCGTCCTGACCATCCCGATGATCGGAGGCCTGTTCGTCTCGTCCACCGTCTCGGGTCAGTTCATCACCCGCACCGGCCGCTGGAAGGCGTGGCTGGTCAGCGGTGGCGTGCTGGTGACCGCCGGCCTCGCGCTGCTGGGCGGCATCCGGTACGACACCGACTACTGGAAGATGGCCATCTTCATGGCCCTGCTGGGCCTCGGCATCGGCATGATGATGCAGAACCTGGTCCTCGCCACGCAGAACCAGGTGGCGCCCTCGGACCTCGGCTCGGCCAGCTCCACGGTCACCTTCTTCCGCTCCCTCGGCGGTGCGGTCGGCGTCTCCGCCCTCGGCGCGGTGATGTCCCACCGGATCACGCACTACGTCACGGAGGGCATCTCCTCCCTGAGCCCCAAGTACCAGAAGGCCCTGGCCGCCGGCTCGGGCTCCACCGACAGCATCCCGGACATGGACACGCTCCCGAAGCCCATCCGGACGCTGCTGGAGAGCGCCTACGGCCACGGCATCGCCGACGTCTTCCTCATCGCTGCCGCGCTCGCCGCCGTCGCCTTCCTGATCACGCTGTTCATCAAGGAGGTCCCGCTGAAGACCAAGGGCGCGCTCGCCCAGGCCGCCGACGGCGAGTCCCCGGCCGCCACGGACGCACCCGCCGCGGTGGCCGCCGCCGAGGCTCCGGCCCAGGAGCCGGTTCCCGGCTGGGCCGCCCCCGTGGTCGGCGAGGACGGCACCGCGGCGACCGCGACCGCGGCCACGCAGCTCACCGCCGTCGCCACCGTCGCCGAGCCCGGCTCCGCCACGGCCGGCGGCACCCCGGTCCACGGCCACGTCCGCGGCGCCGAGAGCGCCCCGGTCCCGCAGGCCGCGATCACGCTGATCTCCCTGTCCGGCCGCCAGCTGGGCCGCTCGATCGCCCAGGCCGACGGTTCCTACGCGCTGGCCGCCCCGGGCACGGGCTCGTACGTGCTGATCGCCGCCGCCGACGGCTACCAGCCGCAGGCCTCCACGATCGTGGTGGGCGAGGAGCCGCTGGCGTACGACATCCTGCTCAGCGGCACCAGCGGGCTGACCGGTGTGGTCCGGGCGACCGGGAGCGCGCTGCCGGTCAAGGACGCGATGGTGATCGTCACCGATGTGCGCGGGGATCTGCTGGCCAGCGCCGTCACCGGTGAGCAGGGCGAGTTCGCCCTCACCGACCTGGTGCCGGGCGTGGTGACCGTCGCGGTCAACGCGAGCGGCTTCCGGCCGCGGGCGCTGCCGGTCGAGGTCGCGGCCACCGGGATCACCCGGATCGAGGTCGGCCTGGACGCCGGCGCAGTGCTGCAAGGTGTCGTCCGGGCCCCGCACGGCCCGCTGGCCGACGCCCGCGTGACCCTCGTGGACGCGGCGGGCAACGTGGTCGGCACCGCCACCACCGGCGCGGACGGGGCGTACGCCTTCACCGACCTGGACGGCGGCGACTACACCGTCATCGCCACGGGCTACCCGCCGGTCGCCACCGCGCTGACCGTCGCCGGCCCCGGCACCGACGGCCACGACATCGAACTCGCCCACTCCGGCGAGTAGTCCAACCCCGGCCCGTGGTGCGCGCACCGCCATGCGCGCGCCACGGGCCGGACTCATACGACCAATTTGTAAGCCTTTGTTATTCCTTGCAGGAGAAAACGGGATGGGACTGACCGCGAGGATCCGCACCCGGGACGGATGGGCCGTGTCGCACGCGGTCGTCACCGTGACCGACATGACCGGCACGCAGGTGCTGCGGGCCGGCGCCGACGCCGAGGGCGCCGTACGGGACACCACCGAGCTGGCGCCGGGCGCGTACACGGTGATCGTGACCGCCGTCGGGTACGCGCCCGCCGCCTCCAGCGCCATCGTCACCGCCTCCGGGCGGGCCGAGGTCGGCACGGTGACGCTGGCCCGGCAGGGCGGCACCGAACTGCCGCCGCCCGGCCCCTGGACCATCGATCCGGTCCACTCCTCCGTCGCCGCCGTCGCCCAGCACCTGGGGATCTCCAGCGTGCACGGCCGGTTCACGGAGTTCGGCGGAGCGATCGAGATCACGCCGGAAGACATCACCAAGTCCCGTGTGGAGGCGGTGATCCGGGCCGCGTCCATCGACACCGGCAACGGCATGCGGGACACCCACCTGAGGTCCGCCGACTTCCTCGACGCCGAGCGGCACCCCGAGATCACCTACCGCTCGACGGGCCTGACCCAGGCCGGCTCCGACCGCTGGACCGTGCACGGCGAGCTCTCCATGCACGGAGTCGTCCGGCCCGTCGACCTGGACCTCGCCTACCTCGGCACCGGCGCCGACCCCTGGGGCGGCACCCGCGCCGCGTTCCGCGCGACGGCCGAACTGCACCGCGAGGACTTCGCCATGAACTACAACCAGGTCCTCCAGGCGGGCATCGCCGCCATCGGCACGACCCTCAAGGTCGAGCTGGACATCCAGGCGGTCCAGGGCGAGGCGCTGCCGCAGGCGTAAGGCGTAACGCGCAGGAGCAGGCGCAGGCATCGCAGGGTGCATCGACACAGCCGGGTGCGTAGGCACAGCAGGGTCAGCCACCGGGGCAGGCGCTGCCCCTAGGCTGCCCCCATGGCACCGAACATCGCTACCAACACCCGTGTATCGCTGGACGAGCTGCTGGACTTCGTACGCCCCCGGCACCGGGCCCTGCTCCTCACCCGCCGTGCCGACGGCGGCCCGCAGGCCTCCCCGCTGACCTGCGGGGTCGACGACTCGGGACGGATCGTCGTCTCCACCTACCCCGAGCGGGCCAAGACCCGCAACGCCAAGCGGGACCCGCGCGTCAGCCTGGTCGTCCTGAGCGACGAATGGAACGGCCCCTGGGTCCAGATCGACGGCACCGCCGAGGTCATCGACACCCCGGACTCCGTCGAGCCGCTGGTCGAGTACTACCGCAACATCGCCGGTGAGCACCCCGACTGGGACGAGTACCGCGAGGCGATGGTCAAGCAGGGCAAGTCGATCATCCGGGTGACACCGGAGCGGTGGGGGCCGGTGGCGACGGGTGGCTTCCCGGCACGGCTGGTGCAAGGAGAGTAGACACCCGAGGCCCCGGCCACCCTGCGCTCAGCCGCTCGCTTTCCGGGTCAGGTCGTAGAACGTGGCCGAGCCGACGGTCACCTTCTTGAAGGTGCTCTCGACCCACGAGCTGATCTGCGACCCGGTGCCGCTGTTGCCGCTGTTGCCGCCACCGCCGCCGCCGAAGCCGCCGCCCGCGATGAAGTAGTGGATCCTTCCGTCCGCCACGTACTGCTTGAACTGGGCGAGCGTCGGGGACGGGTCGGTGCCGTTGAAGCCGCCGATCGCCATCACCGGCTCACCGGTGGCGAGTTGGTAGCTCGCGGCGTTCTGGGAGCCGATGGAGGCGGCGGCCCAGGTGTAGTCCCCGGCGTTCTTCTCCAGCAGCTTCTTGGCCGCGGAACTGACGTTCGCGCCGTTCAGCAGGCCGCCGGCACCACCGGCGCCGCCCATCCGGCCGCCTTCGCCCAGGGCTCCGGGGCCCGGGAAGCCGTTGCCGTTCTGCTGGTTCCGGCCTTGGCCCTGGGCATTGCCGTTCTGGCCCGGCAGGCCTCCGCCCGGGAAGCCCTGTCCCTGACCCTGACCCTGACCCGGCATGTTCCCGTTGCCGTTCTGCTGGCCCTGCTGACCTTGCCGGCCCGGCATACCGCCGCCGAAGCCGCCGGGCATTCCGCCGCCGTTGCCGCCCCCGGGGCGGCCGCCGCCGAAGCCCATCATGCTCGCGCCCGCCGGACCGGCCGTCGGGATGGAGCCGGTGTGCGCGGAGTTCACCGTGCTGAGGGTGTACGCCGTCGGACCGGCCAGCGCGGCCACCAGGCCCACCGCCGCCGCACCGAGAGCGAGCCGCCGCGCGAGGCGACCGGCGAAGATCAGCCCGAACGCGGCCGCGAGCCCGCCGACGAGCACCAGCCACTTCAGCCAGGGCAGATAGTCGGGGGTGCGGTTGAGCAGGACGTATCCCCAGGCCGCCGCAGCCACCACGGACGCGGCGAGCGTGAGCGACGCCCAGGTCTCCTTCCGCTTCTCCCACAGCAGCCCGGCGCCCATGCCGGTGACGGCCGCGACGTAGGGGGCGAGGGCCACCGTGTAGTACTGGTGGAAGATGCCCGCCATGTAGCTGAAGACCACCATCGTGATCAGCAGCGAGCCGCCCCACACCAGGAACGAGGCGCGCGTGACGGACGTACGCCGCGCCTTGCGGGTCGCCCACAGACCCGCGACCAGCAGGATCAGCGCGGCCGGGATCAGCCAGGAGATCTGGCTGCCGATCTCGTCGTTGAACATCCGGTCCCAGCCCGTGACACCCCAGCGGCCGGCACCGGCCGCGCCACCGCCACCGCCGCCACCCCCGCCCACACTGCCGGTCTCGTCGCCGCTGATCCGGCCGAGGCCGTTGTAGCCGAAGGTCAGCTCCAGGAAGCTGTTGTTCTGCGAACCGCCGATGTAGGGGCGGGAGGAGGCCGGCCACAGCTCGACGACCGCGACCCACCAGCCGCCGGAGACGATCAGCGCGAGGGTCGCCAGACCCAGCTGCGCCAGCCGCTTCACCGGCTTCACCGGACCGCAGACGGCGTACACGATCGCCAGCGGCGGCAGGATCAGGAAGGCCTGGAGGGTCTTGGCGAGGAACGCGAACCCGATCGCCACCCCCGCCCAGACCAGCCACCTCGTCCGCCCGTCCTCCACGGCCCGTACGACGAAATAGCAGGCCAGCGCCATCAGGAGGGCGAGCATCGCGTCCGGGTTGTCGAACCGGAACATCAGCGCCGCGACCGGGGTCAGCGCGAGCACCGCGCCCGCGATCAGTCCGGCCGCCGGGCTGAACCGGCGCCGTACCGCCGCGTACACGACCGCCACCGTGCCGACGCCCATAAGGACCTCGGGGGTGAGGATCGCCCACGAGTTCAGGCCGAAGATCCTGACCGACAGCTCCATGGGCCACATGAAGGCCGAGGGCTTGTCGACGGTGATGGCGTTGCCCGCGTCCAGCGAGCCGAAGAAGAACGCCTTCCAGGACCTGCTGCCCGCCTGGACGGCCGCCGAGTAGAAGGAGTTGGCGTAACCCGAGGCACTGAGGTTGTACAGGTAGGTGACGAGGGTGACCGCCAGCAGGCCGAGGAAGGCCGGACGCGCCCAGCGCGGGTCCTCGGGCCGGCCGTGCCAGAGTCTCCGCACGAGGGGCTGCCGGGGCTCGCCCGACTCGGGGGCCCGCGGAGGAGCGGTCGTGGGCGGACCCCAGACCGCGGGGGCGTCCTGCTGTGCGGACGGGTCGTAGTGCGTGGTCATCGGGACTCCCCCGGGTCGATGTCGTGAGGGCGCACCGGCTGCAGTCGCAGGGTGGCCTGGGTGTCGTAAGTGGCCTGGGTGCCGTAGACCGCCTGGGTGTCATAGGCGGCCTGGGTCTCGTAGACGGCCTGGGTGTCGTACGAGGACGGGCTCTGGTCCGGGAACACCCAGGCGCGGAAGAGCAGGAAGCGCAGGACGGTCGCCGCGAGGTTGGCGGCGATGAGGACCGCGAGCTCGGTGGAGTGCGCGGGGTTGCCGGTGGCCGTGTTCAGGGCGGCCAGCGAGCCGCTGGTCAGGGCGAGTCCGATGGCGAAGACGACCAGGCCCTGCGCCTGGTGCCGTACGGCACCGCCCCGGCCGCGCACCCCGAAGGTGAGCCGGCGGTTGGCGGCCGTGTTGGCGACCGCCGAGACCAGCAGGGCGAGCGCGTTGGCGATCTGGGAGCCGGAGAACTGCCGGAAGACGCTGTAGAGGAGGAGATAGAAGAGGGTGGACAGGCCGCCGACCACGCAGAATCCGACGAGCTGGCGGGCCAGCCCCCTGGGCACGTCCGTGATCTCGCGGTCGCGCGGGTCGTCGCCGAAGGGCCGGGTGAGCCGGTCCAGCGGCAGCGAGCCGGTGGCCAGCGCCCTGCCGATGCGCCACACGCCCTTGAGGTCGTCGGTGGCCGTCCGCACGATGTGCACGGTGGAGTCGGGGTCGTCGACCCAGTCGACCGGCACCTCGTGGATTCTCAGGCCGGCCCGTTCGGCGAGCACCAGCATCTCGGTGTCGAAGAACCAGCCGGTGTCCTCCACCAGCGGCAGCAGCACCTGGGCCACGTCACGCCGGATCGCCTTGAAGCCGCACTGCGCGTCCGAGAAGCGGGCCTGGAGGGAGCCGCGCAGGATCAGGTTGTAGGTCCGGCTGATGAACTCCCGCTTGGGTCCGCGCACGACCCGGGAGGCGCGGGCCAGCCGGGAGCCGATCGCGAGGTCGGAGTGGCCCGAGATCAGCGGTGCCACCAGCGGGAGCAGGGCGTTGAGGTCGGTGGACAGGTCGACGTCCATGTAGGCGAGGACCGGGGCGTCCGAGGCGGACCACACGGTCCGCAGGGCACGCCCGCGGCCCTTCTGCTCCAGCCTGAAGTGGGCGACCTCGGGGATCTCCGCCTCCAGCCGTGCCGCCACCAGCGGGGTGCGGTCCGTGGACGCGTTGTCCGCGACCGTGATGCGGAAGGCGTACGGGAAGGTGCGCGTGAGGTGCTCGTGCAGTCTGAGCACGCACGGCTGGAGGTCCTTCTCCTCGTTGTAGACGGGGATCACTACGTCCAGGACAGGCGTACCGGCGTCTCCGGCCGGGAGGTGCTCCCGCGCCGGCAGGGTGCCGGGAGAAGAGTCGGTTCGCATGGGACCGACTCAACTCACCTGCCCTGTCGCACCCATGTGGTGGTGCTGTGCTGTGCCTGTGAGTGCCGTTGCCCGTTCACGGTGGCCGGGGCGAGCGCGGGCAGGTGCACGGTGAACACCGTGCGCCCCGGACCGCTGTCCACGGTCACCGCACCGCCGTGCGCGGCCGCGACGGCCTGCACGATGGCGAGGCCCAGACCGGTGGACCCGGTGGCGCGGGAGCGCGCGGAGTCCCCGCGCGCGAACCGCTCGAAGACGTGCGGCAGCAGGTCCGGCGGGATCCCCGGCCCGTTGTCCTCGACGTCGACGCACATCCACGGCCCGCGCCGCTGCACGCGCGCGGTGACGGTCGTACCGGGCGGGGTGTGGGTGCGGGCATTGCCCAGCAGGTTGACCAGCACCTGTTGCAGACGTGCCGCGTCGGCGGAGACGAGGGCGGGCTCGTCGGGCAGGTCGAGCCGCCAGGTGTGGTCCAGGCCCGCCGCGCGGGCGTCGCTGACGGTGTCCACGACCAGCGGGACGAGATCGGTCTGCTCGAACTGCAGCGGCCGCCCCGCGTCCAGCCGGGCGAGCAGCAGCAGGTCCTCGACCAGGAGGGTCATCCGCCCGGCCTCGGACTCGATCCGCCCGAGGGCGTGCCGGGTGTCGGGCCCGACCTGCTCCCGGCCGCGCCGGGTCAGCTCGGCGTACCCGCGGATGGAGGCGAGCGGGGTCCGCAGCTCGTGGCTGGCGTCGGCGACGAACTGCCGTACCCGCGTCTCGCTCTGCTGCCGGGCGTGCAGGGCGCCGTGGACGTGGTCGAGCATCCGGTTGAGCGCGGCACCGACCTGGCCGACCTCGGTGTGCGGGTCGCATTCCGACTCCGGGACGCGTTCGCTGAGGTTCACCTCGCCGGTGTGCAGGGTGAGTTCGGAGACACGGGTGGCGGTGGCGGCGACCCTGCGGAGGGGGCGGGTGGCCACGCCGACGATGACGGTCCCGGCGATACCGGCGGCGACGAGCCCGGCGACGGTGACGCTGACCTCGATGAGGATGAGCGCGTTGATGGTGCCGTCGGTCTCCTTGGTGGGGAAGCCGACGTAGTAGTCGCCGCCGGGGCCGGAGGCGTACTCGACGCGGTAGGACCCGAGTCCCGGCACGTCCACGGTGTGCGGTTTCCGGTCCCGTACGACGGAGTCGAGGACGGCCAGCTGGGCGCGGCCGAGGGACTTGGCGCTCATCTGGAGGGTGTCGGTGGACTTGTAACCGACCTTGCCCTCGGCCGCGGCGCCGCTGCGGACCTTGGCGATGATCGTGTACTGCGGCTGCGGGCCGTGCACGACGAACTCGGAGAGGTTCGTCTCCTCGTCGGCCCGGCCGTTCTGCTGGGCGCCGGGCAGACCGGTCTTGCCCTGGCCGGGTGGGCCGAAGTCGCCGGACACGCGCCGGGCGGCCTCGTGCAGCCCGCCGTCCAGCTGCGCGTACAGATGCGACCGCAGGGCCAGCGTGGTCACGGTGCCGATCACCGCGCACACCACGGCGATCAGCACCACGGACGCGACGACGAGCCGCGTCCGCAGGGTGCGCGGCTGCGCGGCACGCCCCCGGCGTCTTGGGTGTTCCGCTCGCCCCGCTCGTCGCTGTTGCGGACGCGGCCGTCGCCGCCCGCTCATGAGACGGCGGGCTTGATCAGATAACCGGCGCCGCGCCGAGTGTGGATCATCGGCTCTCGCCCGGCGTCGATCTTCCTGCGGAGATACGAGATGTACAGCTCGACCACATTGGCCTGCCCGCCGAAGTCGTACGACCACACGCGGTCCAGGATCTGTGCCTTGCTGAGCACGCGGCGCGGATTGCGCATCAGGAACCGCAGCAGCTCGAACTCGGTGGCGGTCAGGTGGATGTTCTCCCCGGCCCGCGAGACCTCGTGGCTGTCCTCGTCCAGGGTCAGGTCGCCCACGACCAGCACGGAGTCGGACCGCCGGTCGGCGGCGCCGGACCGCCGTATCAGCCCGCGCAGCCGCGCCACGACCTCCTCCAGGCTGAACGGCTTGGTGACGTAGTCGTCCCCGCCGGCGGTGAGCCCGGCGATCCGGTCCTCGACCGCGTCCTTGGCGGTGAGGAAGAGGACGGGCACGTCCGGCAGCTCGCGCCGCAGCCGCCCGAGAACGGCCAGCCCGTCCATGTCGGGCAGCATCATGTCCAGGACGACTGCGTCGGGCCGGAACTCACGGGCGGTCTGTACGGCCCCGTGCCCGTCCCCCGCACTCCTGATCTGCCAGCCCTCGTAACGAAGAGCCATGCTCAGGAGTTCGGTGATCGACAACTCGTCGTCCACCACAAGCACGCGGACGGGGCTCCCGTCCGGCCTCAGCAGTTCGGTGCGCCCCTGGGGCGAGGTCGTGGTCATGGTGGACACCCTGTCGGGGACCTCTGAGAAGAGACTTTCCGCAATCTGTGAATTCCCTGAGAAACACACAGGGGGTTCTCAGGGAGTTCCAGGGAGTTCCTGAGAAGGGCTCACTCCCGCTTGTACGCGTGACTGTGCTCGACCCGGGCGATGTGGATCGCGTACCGCTCGTACCACCGCTCACGCCCACGCCGCTTGGCCTCCAGGTGCTCGGGATGCCGCCGCCACTCCTCGATGCCGGCCAGATCCCGGAAGTAGGCGACGGAGATGGCGAGTCCACCAGGGCTGCGGGCGAAGTCCTCACCGAGGAAGCCGGGGATGTCCCGCACGAGGGCGGAGAGACGGGCGGCGGTGCGGTCGTAGCCTTCGGGGTCGTGGTCGGTGCGGGAAGAGGTGAACACGACCGCGTAGTACGGGGGTTCAAAGGCGGAAGTGGGCATAGGAGTGTCAGTGGCAAGAGGCTGATCGCTCATGTCGCCCACGATGACCGGCGGGGGTGCGGCCGGTCCATGGACCTTGCCCAAAGGGATCCGTACGGGATCCAAGTCTTGACCTTCGGGCTGCCCACGACGTCAGAACAACCCGTCCTGCTGCTCCGCTCTCCTGAACTCCCGCACCGGAACGGCGAATTCGGCGTCCTCCGTCGGCAGCGGGGCCAGCTCCCACCCGGTGAGCAACCGCGTGTCGAGGACGACGACCCCGCGTCCGGCGACCGCGAGATGCAGATCGGGCCCGGCGGCCGCGACCAGCTCACCGCTCACGGCCCCGCCCGGCACCAGCTCCACGACATCACCGACCGCCGCGGGTACGCCCGCGAGCCCGAACGCCCCCACATGGTCGACGGCTTGACACGGCTCATGGATCAATGACTCAGGCCACCCCTCGAGTACGACGGCCCGCGCGTGCAACTCCCGTACCTCGGCGACCCGCTCGGCCTCCCTCTCCGGCAGCGCAGCCCGCACGGCCCGCTTCTCGGCGTACGGAATCCGGTCCGGCACCTGGAGAGCGGCCCGCAGCAGCTCCTCGGTGCGGCGGGCTGCCATCAGCGGACCGGTACCCAGCCAGGAGAAACAGACGGCACCCTGTTCGAGCAGGCGCGCCGAGCCGCGCTCGACGGCGGTGATGCCGACCTTGACCATGCCGGGCCCGAACCACGCCAGGTAGACCCGATACGGCCGCGGATCATCCGCGATCGTGTCGGCGGCCACGGAGTGCGCCCGGTCCAGCCGCGCACACTCCTCGCACCGGGCCCCCGTGCTCCGCCCCGACACCACGGCCCGCACCGGACAGGCATGCCCCCGCGCCCCGACGCACGTCCGCACACCCCCTTCCGGCACCGCGAACCCGATCCGCTTCCCCCACGGCAGCACACTGCGCCGCCCGCCGTCCCAGACCAGCACGGGACCATCGGGCGACCAGCGCAGTCCCGAGCACTTCCACAGGTGTGCCATCACTCATCAGGGTATGGGTCGGGTCTGACAACGGGTCCGGGCGGCGAAGAGGCGTAAGGTGGGCGAAGGCCCGAAGCCGCAACCTCGTTTTGCGACTTCGGGCCTTTCCCATCGGACCGACGCTACGGCAGCACGTACACGGGCACCCCTTCCGCCACGATCCCCGACTGCCGCATGCAACCCCGCTTGATCAGCATGCGCACGCAGTCATGGACCCGGTCGAGCGTGAGCCCCGTACGGTCCGCGACCTCCTCCAGCCGGCAGTGCACCGGCCCGCGCACCAGTGCCGGGGCGAGGTAGGCGGCGACGGCGTGCACGTCCTCGGTGACGACGAGGTTCCTCGCCCGCCAGGAGGCGAGGAGCTGCTGGGGAGTCATGGTGGGCTCGGTCGGCTGAGTGCCGGTGGGCGGCCGCAGCCGGTCGGCGATCAGATCGAGGGAGTCCGCGATGCGCCCGAGCAGGCCGTTGGTACGGCGCATCTGCTCGATCCGCTCCAGCTGCGCGATCGCCAGCCCCTCGTCCGCCTGGATGTTCCGCTCCTCCAGCCGGACGATCGCGTCGGCGACCTGCTGGGGCATGAGGTAGGCGGTGCCCCCGGTGGGTGCGGGTTGCACGGGTGCGGGGTCGAGACTGTAGGAGCCGTCGCGCTGAAGGGTCTCGATGACCTCGCTGACCCACGCCTTGAAGGGCGCGCACTCGGGCTTGGTGCATCCATTGACGAGCTGGATGATCCCCTTCAGGTTCACCAGCTTCATCGACCGCTGGAGCCTGTGACCTGCGAGTTTGCGCAAAGTGGTTGGTCCACAGACGCCTTCTGCAATCTCACTGAGCCGCTTCGTGCAATCCGCTGCAACGTGCCACAACAAGGCTTGCCGCGTGTTTGCGTACCCGAGATGGACGGCCACGTCCACCGCCGGGAACCAGTGCTCCCCCTCCGGCGTGGTCAGCCTCCGCACCCGCGCCCCTGTGGCCGCGAACACGAAGTCGTTGATGTCGATCGCGTCCTGAGTGCCTGCCGCCGACTGGTCCGGCGGCGTGTCGTTCTGCTCGTGCATCGAGCATCACCTCCACTCCGGAAGCTAGAGGCGACGATCAGCAACTACCGTTCGCAGACAGTACGTTCACTCGATAGGTGACAGAGGTATCGATTCGGCAGGAATCGCCCCAGGCACCGGGGACTCCACCCGCCGCCCCCGTCCCGCCAGCCGGCACCCCACGCACCCGGGATGCCCCTCCCGGGCCTGGGTGTCCCGGAGCCGCATGCCCCACTGGTCCCGGGGCCGTACGCCCGGCGGCTTGCCCCAGCCGGTGAGGTGGAGGATCCAGGTGACCAGGACGCTCCCGGCCGTGATCACCAGCCCGCCCACGAGGGCCGGTACGGAGGCCATGACCACCCCCGCTCCCACCCCAGCGCTTCCAACTATGGCAATGCCGAAGCCGGTCCAGCCGGCGATCGTGTGACCCTCGTCGTACAGACTCATGTACCAGCCCTCCCAGGACCCCTGGACCCAAGACCTCTCACGAACTAAGAGATTCACCTCCCCGAATATCTCACGAACTAAGGGATTGAGGAAGAAGGAAGATGGACAGCACGGCCCGACCGCCCGCCACCCCGGCGCAGGCGCTGACGGCGATGGACCACCTCATCGCCGCCCACCTGATCGGCCAGCAGGAGCTGGCCCGGCGGCTGGGCCTGAACGTCACCGACCTCACCTGCTTCGCCTTCGTCCTGGAGGCGGGCGAGGACCTGCTCACGGCCGGCGACCTCGCGGCCCGCGCGCACGTCACCACGGGCGCGGTGACCGGCATCCTCAACCGCCTCGAACGCGCCGGCTACGTCACCCGCCGCCCCGACCCCGCCGACCGCCGCCGGGTCCGCGTGGCCGCCGTACCGGCCGCGGTGACCCGTGTCGAGGCGGTGTACGCCGGCCACTACAAGCGCCTCACCGCTCTGTTCGCCGAATACTCCCCCGATGAGCTGGCGGTCGTCACCGACTGGTTCACCCGGGCCACGGCACTGGCCCACGAGTACCTGGAGAAGCTGAACAGGAACGACCCCGAAGAGGACTGCTGAGCTCGCTCCCCTCACCCCCTCCCCTCACCCCCCTTACTCCCTCCCTTCAACCACCCCCACTCATCCCTGCGTTGGCGACATGAAGACCCCCGCCTGGGCTCGACGGCCTCGGTCCCGCGCCTCGGCACCCGGTTACGTAGCGTGTCCGTCCGAGATGCGATGTGTGTCCGGCGATGTGAACCTGAGGTCGTTCCCCCCTCCCACTCAAGGAGTGAGCCCGATGGGCATGAAGGACGACATGCAGAAGAAGGCGCAGCAGGCCAAGGAGAAGGCCCAGCGGGGCCAGCAGCAGGCCCAGCAGAAGACGCAGCGGGGTCAGCAGCAGGCCCAGGAGAAGTCGCAGCGGGGTCAGCAGCAGGCCCAGGAGCGCGGCCGGCAGCTCGACGACATCCGGGACGAGTTCGACGACCGCTCCTGACGGTCGCTGCCGCCGAGGCAAAAAGCCAGAGGCCCCGGATCTCTCCGGGGCCTCTGTTCTGTGTGCACTCGGCAGGATTCGAACCTGCAACCTTCTGATCCGTAGTCAGATGCTCTATCCGTTAAGCTACGAGTGCTTGTTCTTTTGTTTTCTGTCTCCGCTCCCGGCCCTTCCGGCCCGCTCGCGGCGACAGGAAGAACATTACATGACTGCCGCCGTCATGTGAAATCCGATTCGCACACCCTTTGTGACCTGCGAAAACGTCGATCGAGCGGACAACGAATGGTCAGTGAGGTCAGTGGGGGGCAGGAACCGGAGAACGCCGAAGCCCCGGTCCTGGGGACCGGGGCTTCGGGATCAGGTGCGGAGGCGGAGGGATTTGAACCCTCGATGGGCTTTAAGGCCCAAACCGCATTAGCAGTGCGGCGCCATAGACCGGACTAGGCGACGCCTCCAGCACAACCACTCACGCGAGCGCGCGACTGGTGCGTGCAGATGATGACACAGTCGAGCGCGGTGTCACCAATCGCCCCCCACGGTACTAGGCGCGAGGGCCACAGGGCAAAGGGCTTCGCCCCGGCGGGGCGGCGGGGCGGCGGGGTGCGCGGTCGGGCGCAACCGCCGGGCGGCGGGAGCGTTGGGCAGGGCATGGTCTCTGTCATGTCGGTCGTCCCGCGCGGCGCCCTGGCGTCGTCCCTCGCCGCCGTCTCGTCCGTGGTGTCCCTGGTCGCCCTCACCGCCGTACCCGCCGCCGCGGCGGCCGCCGCGCCCCCGCCCCTGCGGCCCGAGGACCGCGCCGGTGATCACCTCACCGTCGTCGTCGAGCAGGCCGGGCCCGGGCGGGACGGGAGGTACGAGCTGTTCTGTCACCCGGATGGCGGCACTCACCCGGACGTGTCGGGGGCCTGCCGGGTGCTGGACGCGGACACGCGCTGGGGGGAGGACACCTTCGCCCCGGTGCCCCCCGACAGCACCTGCACCATGCTCTACGGCGGCCCGGCCACCGCCCATGTCACCGGCACCTGGGCCGGGCGCCCGGTCGACGCCCGGTACGACCGCACCAACGGGTGCGAGATCGGGCGGTGGGACCGGATGGTGCCCTTCCTGCCGAGCTTGGGCTCGCCGCTCTAGGTCCGGGGCGTGAGCAGGGGCGGCGGGGCGCGCGCGAATCGCCGGCGCGTAAAGGTCCCGGGGAGGTCTCAAGGAGCCCGTGCGGGGCCGGCGCGGAGCCGGTGGGGAGCCCGTACAGGGGTGCGTGGGGGGTGCGTGGCGGGTTACGGCAGGACGCAAGGGTGCGGTCATCTGCTCGTCGTCACTTTGTCGTGCGACCTCCCTCTCATCCGGCATCGCGAGCGCAACCCGTGCCCTTAGACTCCCTCGCGTGACACGCCGCGGGCCGGTTGGCAAGATGGCCCGAGCGGTCGGCAAGGTGCGGTAACAGGGAGGAAGCGTCTCGTGAGCAGCAGGCCATCCCGAGGCGCTGCTCGCCTCGCAGCCATACTCGACGCGCTGCCGGACGCGTTGGTCCTGGTCAACGCCAACGGAACCGTCGTCAACGCCAACACCATCGCGCTGGAGGCCTTCGAGGCGCCGGGCACCGCGCTCGTCGGGCGCGGGCTGCTCGATCTGCTGCCGCAGTTCGACTCCCGGCTGATCCCCGGCTCCATGCGCCGGCCCGACCACATGGACCCCCGGGGCCGGACCAAGCCCACCCGGATGGTCGCCCGGCGGACCGACGGGACCGAGTTCCCGGTCGAGGTCACGAGCGCGAACCTGGAGAACGGGCAGCAGGCGTACGACGGTTACGGCTACACCGGCGACGAGCTGCTGATGATCGTCGTACGGGACCTGTCCGGGACCGTCGACACCGAGGCCGAGCTGGCCCGCTCGCAGCGGCAGACCGAGATGATCCTGCGGGCCGCCTCGGAGGGTGTCGTCGGCACGGACACCGACGGGCGGATCGTCCTCGTCAACCCGGCCGCCGCGCAGATCCTGGGATACCGGGCCGGCGAGCTGGGCGGCAAGGAGCTGCACACGCTGGTGCTGCACTCCCGTGCGGACGGATCCCCGTTCCCGTACGGCGAGTCGCCGCTCGCCGACACCCTGCGCTCCGGGCGCAAGCACCGGGTGCGCGGGCAGGTGCTGTGGTCCAAGGGCGACCAGAAGGTCCCGGTGGATCTGACGACCGCGCCGGTGCGCGACGGCGACCAGCTCGTCGGTGCCGTCATGACCTTCACCGACCGGCGGCCGTACGACGCCCTCACCGACGAGAAGGCCGCCCAGGAGAAGGCTCACGCGGACGAGCTGGAGCGGCTCTCCGAGGAACACGCCTCCGACCTGACCGCGCTGCGCCAGAAGCACGTCACCGAGGTCGAGGAGCTGCGCGAGCAGCACCAGGAGGAGATGGCGGCGAGCGAGGAGCGCTACGCCGCGCTCGCCGAGCGGGAGAAGGACCGGTACGAGGCCCTCGCCGGGCGGCACGAGCAGTTGCTGACGCTGCTCGGCGGCTCCCTGCGCGGACCGCTGGACGAGCTGCGCCGCGAGCTGGCCGCCCTGGCCGCGGACGACGCCGGGCAGCTGTGGCCCGAGGCCAACCAGGTGCTGCACCACCTCTCGGCCGGTTACTCACGCATCACCACCCTCATCGACAACGTCCTCGGCTATCAGCGGCTGGACGCCGGCGCCGAGGACATCACCCGGACGAAGGTGATGCTCGACTCCGTCGTCGCCGCCGGTGTCGACGGGGCCGTCGACCTGATCGGGCCGGGCCGCGTGCAGTTCGCCGTGCACGCGCCGCCCATCGAGGCCGAGGTCGACCCGCAGCGGCTCGCCACCGCGCTCGCGCATCTCGTCGCGGACGTGGCGGGCGTGGACGCCACCGGCAACGCGCCCGTCTCGGCGGGCGGTTACATGGACAACACGGTCGTGGTCGCGGCCGCGCAGCGCGGCGAGGTCGCGCGCATCGAGGTCCGCGGGCCGTACACCGGCGGCGACCCGGTGCACGAGCCGATCGTGCGCGGGATCGTGCGCGCCCACGGGGGTGTGCTGCAGACGCACGAGGTGCCGGGCATGAGCGGCAGCGCGTACGTGCTCGAAGTGCCGCTCGGGGGCGGCGCCGGCGCGATCGCCGCCCAGATTCCGGACAGCGCGAGGACCGCCGCCGAGGGTGCCGTACCGGCGCTGCCGGCCGAACCGGGCCCCGGTGGCCGGCGGCGGGCCCGGCGGGCCTCCACCGACGCCTTCCTGGAGTGCGAGGTTCCCGGGGCGGCCGAGTCCGCGAACGGTGTCGCCGAGGCGACCGCGCCGACCGGCCGGCGCCGACGGCGAGCCGGGGCGGCGGCCGAGGAGCCGGCGCCGGCGCCGGCCGCGATCGAGAACGCGGAACCGACGGCGAACGGTACGAACGGCACCGGGCGGCGGCGCGGGCGTTCCGCCGAGACCGGTGCCGGCACCTCCGGCGAGGGCACGGGTGCGGCCGGGAACGGCGTGAGCGAGGGTGCCGTGGTGACCGCGGCCGAGCATGCCGCGGGGGCCGCCGCCTCCGGTACGGGGCTCGGCGGTGCCGTGCCCCCGCAGGGCGTGCCCGCGCCCACAGGACGGCGCGCCCGGCGTGACTCCGGCGAGCCGCAGGCGGCCCTGCCGCCCGCGCTGCCCGCGGTCGCGGGCGGCGACGGGACGGGGCCGGACGGGGAACTCGTCCCGGCCGAAGGTGCGCAGCCGACGGGGCGGCGCCGCCGTGCGCTGGCCGCGGCGGCGGAGCGGGCCCAGGCCCAGGCGCAGGCCCAGGAGGCGGGCGGCCGTACGGTCTTCGCCCTGCCGCCGGCCGAGGCCGACCGCTCGCCCGGGTCCGCGGAGGCGGCGACGGCCACTGCTCCGGTGCCGGGTGCCGGCACCTCCGGCGACGGCCGCCATGACGCCGTACCGCTCGACCAGTCCGAGGACCACACTCCGCCGCAGCCGCATCCCGCCGCCGCGCCCACCGGCCGACGCCGGCGGTCCGTGGCACAGCCTGCGGGGGCCGCGCAGGGCGATGCTCCGGGTGTACCCGTGCAGGCGGGTGCCGCACAGGTGACTCCAGGTCAGGGCGGGCCGGGTCAGGTGACTCAGGCTCCGCAGGCGGCCGCCGCTCAGCAGGCTCCCGGCCACCCGACCCCGGGCCACGGCATTCCGGCGCAGGGCACGGCCGGCCAGGGCATCCCCGTCCAGATGCCTGCCCAGGTGCCTGGGCAGATGCCCGTGGCTCAGCCGGGTGCCGAGCCTCAGGCCGTCGGTGCGCCGCAGGCTGGTGTCGCGGCTCAGGCCATGCCCACCCCCGCCCCCGGTCAGCAGGCGCCGTCGGCCCACGCCGCCGTACCCGCACAGGGGACCGCCGGTCAGGGCGTCCCGGTTCCGGCCCAGGCGGTGACTCCCGGCCGACCTGTTCCGGCGCAGGGCATGCCCGGCCAGCCGGTTCCCGCACAGGGGACCGCTCCCGGCCAGCCGATCCCGGCCCAGATGCCGCCCGGTCAGCCCATCCCGGCCCAGGCCACCGCCGGCCAGCCGATCCCCATGCAGGTGCCGCCCGGCCAGCCGATCCCCGCGCAAGCCGCCGCCCCCGCGCTGCCGGCCCAGGCGCAGCAGCCCCCCGCCCCGCAGCCGCTTCCGGCGGAGGCCGGTACCGGTGCCGTGCCGGTGGGTCCGGCCGGTGGTACCCCCGCGGCCGGTGTCCCGCAGCAGTGGCCCGGCGCCGACGACACCTCCGGCGCGGGTACGCCCGCCCCGCAGGCGCCGCAGCCCGGTGCCGCCACCCCGGCCCCCGGTACCCCGCTGCCCGCGGAGCACACCGGTGTGCGGCCGTTGCGGGCCGCGCAGCCGTTGCCCGCCGAGGCCTCGGGGGCCGCGGTCGACCCGAACTCCACGCAGGGGCGGGCGATCAGCGTGCGGACGCTGGGGCAGGGCGTGCCGTTCGCCCGGCAGGCCGCGCAGGTGCAGCTGCCGACGGCGACCCCGCCCCCGCACGCGCCGGGCGGTTCCGGCCGCCGCCGCAAGCTGGGCACCCCGCCCGACCCGGCCGCGCGCTCGGAGGCACAGCCGGAGCAGGCGGCCCGTCCGCACCCGCCGGCCGAACCGATGCCCGCGCAGCCGTCGCTGGCCGGGCAGTCCCGGCTCGCCCCGGGCACCGAGGGCGGCGGGCGGTCGTACGCCATAGGGGCTCCGGACGCGAACGCCGCCGAGGGGCCCGAGCCGCTGGACGGTCCCGGCGGGGCCGTCGAGATCGCGGACACCCCGCGCCCGCAGCCGATGGACGACGAGCTGCCCCCGGAGCCGCTGGACAACCCGCGCCGGCTGCTGGTGTGGCCCGCGCCGGACGTGACGACCCAGCAGGCGCTGAGCGACCGCGGCTACCGGCCGGTCATCGTGAACTCCCGTGAGGAGGTCGACGCGCAGATCGCGGCGTTCCCCGCCGCGCTGTTCGTGGACCCGCTCACCGGGCCCATCACGCGGACGGCTCTGCAGTCGCTGCGGCAGGCGGCCGTCGCGGCCGAGGTGCCGGTGCTGGTCACGGCCGGGCTCGGGCAGGCGACGCGCGAGGCGGCGTACGGCGCCGATCCCGCCGTGCTCCTGAAGGCGCTGGCGCCGCGCGACAGCGAGCAGCATCCGCCGCGGGTGCTGCTGATCGAGGAGCACGCGGAGATCGCGCTCGCGCTGACCTCGACGCTGGAGCGGCGCGGGATGCAGGTGGCGCGGGCCGCGAGCGACGCCGACGCGGTGACGCTGGCGGGGCAGTTCCGGCCGAACCTCGTGGTGATGGATCTGATGCAGATGCACCCGCGGCAGGCCGGGTTCACCGGGATCATCGACTGGCTGCGCGCGAACGGGCAGCTCAACCGCACCCCGCTGGTCGTCTACACCGCCGCCGTCGACCAGGCCGAACTGCCGCGGCTGGCCTCGGGCGAGACGGTGCTGTTCCTCGCGGAGCGGTCCACCAGCCCCGAGGTGCAGACCCGGATCGTGGACCTGCTGGCGAGGATCGGCACGAACTAGGCGGACAGGCAGACCGGGCGGACAGAGCAGACAGGGCGAGGGCCGTCGGGCCCCCGCCCTGCTCGCGGGTCAGAGAGTCAGGCCGGTCAGAGCGTCGTCACGTCCAGATCGCCCTCCGCGTACTGCCTGCGCAGCACCTTCTTGTCGAACTTGCCCACGCTCGTCTTCGGCACGGACTCGATGACCGTCCAGCGCTCGGGGAGCTGCCAGCGGGCGATGCGGCCCTCCTCGGCGAGGAAGGTCCGCAGGGTCTCGAAGTCGGTGCTCGCGCCCTCCTTGAGGACGACCGTGGCCAGCGGGCGCTCGCCCCACTTGTCGTCGGGGACGGCGACCACGGCGGCCTCGGCGACGTCCGGGTGGGCCATCAGCGCGTTCTCCAGCTCCACCGAGGAGATCCACTCGCCGCCGGACTTGATGACGTCCTTGGCGCGGTCGGTGAGGGTGAGGAAGCCGTCGGAGGAGATGATGCCGACGTCGCCGGTCTTCAGCCAGCCGTCCTCGCTGAACTTGTCGGCGGGGCGCAGGGGTTCGGCGTCGGGGCCGTTGTAGTACGCGCCCGCGATCCAGGGGCCGCGGACCTCCAGCTCGCCGGCCGACTCGCCGTCCCAGGGGAGGCGTTCGCCACCGGGGCCGGTGAGGCGCGCCTCGACGCTCGCCGGGAAGCGGCCCTGGGTGAGGCGGTAGGCGAACTCCTCCTCGGTGCCGGCCGCGTGGGCCGGCGGGCGGGCCACCGTGCCGAGCGGGGAGGTCTCCGTCATGCCCCAGGCGTGGCAGACGCGCATGCCGAGCCGGTCGAAGGCCTCCATCAGGGAGGGCGGGCAGGCGGAGCCGCCGATGGTGACCTGGCCGAGGGTGGAGACGTCGCGGGGGCGGGCGGTGAGTTCGGCGAGCAGGCCCTGCCAGATGGTCGGGACGGCGGCCGCGTGCGTCGGCTTCTGGCTCTCGATCATCTCGGCGAGCGGGGCGGGCTGCAGGAAGCGGTCGGGCATCAGCATGTTGACGCCGGTCATGAAGGTGGCGTGCGGCAGGCCCCAGGCGTTGACGTGGAACTGGGGGACGACGACCAGCGAGGTGTCCTGGTCGGTCAGGCCCATCGACTGGGTCATGTTGACCTGCATGGAGTGCAGGTAGATCGAACGGTGGCTGTACACCACGCCCTTGGGGTCGCCGGTGGTGCCGGAGGTGTAGCACATGGCGGCGGCCCGGCGTTCGTCCAGCTCGGGCCAGTCGAACGTCTCCGGCTTGCCGGCGATCAGCTCCTCGTACTCGTGCACCCGCGCGCCGGCCTCCGCGAGCGGGGAGCGGTCGCCGGGGCCGGAGACGACGATGTGCTCCACCGTCGGCAGCTTGGGCAGCAGCGGCGCGAGCAGCGGGATCAGCGAGCCGTTGACGATGATCACGCGGTCGGCGGCGTGGTTGACGATCCACGCCAGCTGTTCTGCGGGCAGCCGCAGGTTGAGGGTGTGCAGCACCGCGCCCATGGAGGGGATCGCGAAGTACGCCTCGACGTGCTCGGCGTTGTTCCACATGAGCGTCGCGACCCGGTCGTCGCCCCGGACGCCGAGCTCGTCCCGCAGGGCGTGCGCCAGCTGGGCCGTACGGGCGCCGATCTCGGCGAAGGTACGGCGGTGGGGCTCGGCCTCACCGGTCCAGGTGGTGACCCGCGATGTTCCGTGGACCGTCGACCCGTGGGTCAGGATCCTGGAGATCAGCAGCGGTACGTCCTGCATGGTGCTCAGCACGGCGGTCCTCCCGGGCGACGTTGCCTACGCGGCGGTAGAGGGTTGCGTAGAGGGGTGCGCTGATTCTGCGCACATACCGCGCGGTATGTCACTAGGGAGTGCGCAACTGCGACTCGACCGTTTTCGGGGTCAGCGGACGAGTACCAGCTCAGGGTCCTCGCGCAGTTTGCCGAGCGCGCGCGACACCGCCGACTTCACCGTGCCCACCGACACCCCGAGCACATCGGCCGTCTGGGCCTCGCTGAGGTCCTCGTAGTACCTGAGGACGACCATGGCCCGCTGCCGCGCGGGGAGTTTGGCGATGGCGCGCCACATGGCGTCGTGCAGCGCCTGCCGCTCGGCGGGGTCGTCCCCGCCGGGCAGGGGCTCCGGCTCGGGCAGCTCGTCGCAGACGAACTCGTCGACTCTGCGCTTGCGCCACTGCGAGGTACGGGTGTTGAGCAGCGCCCGGCGCACATAGCCGTCGAGCGCCCGGTGGTCCTCGATCCGCTCCCAGGCGACGTACGTCTTGGCGAGCGCGGTCTGCAGCAGGTCCTCGGCGTCGCTCGGGTTCGCGGTCAGCGAGCGCGCGGTGCGCAGCAGGACGGGCTGGCGGGCCCGTACGTACGAGGAGAAGGACGGGTAGGCGTGAGTCTGCCGCGCTGGGGCGACGGCGGCCGAGGCGCTGGTGCAGACGGGTGTGGTCATGGCTCCACGCTAGGAGCGGACCATGCCGTGGCGGATCGGCCCCAGGTCCCGAAGGGGAGTCCCCCTCAGGTTGTAGGGGTGGTGCTGCCCCCACCTCCTGAAGGTGGACTGCGGGTGCGCCTCCTCTGCGGGTTCGACCCTGAGAGGTCAGCCGTCGGCCGCCAGGACCAGGCCGGATGTGGGCACCCCGGTGCCGGCCGTCACCAGGGTCCGGGACGCCCCGGGGATCTGGTTCACAGCCGTGCCGCGCAGCTGGCGCACCGCCTCCGCCACGCCGTTCATGCCGTGCAGGTACGCCTCTCCGAGCTGTCCCCCGTGCGTGTTCAGCGGCAGCCGCTCCCCGGCGACGAAGCCGGCCGCCTCCCCCTTCCCGCAGAACCCGAACTCCTCCAGCTGCATCAGCACGAACGGGGTGAAGTGGTCGTACAGGATCGCCACGTCGATGTCGGCCGGGCCCAGCCCCGAGGTCCGCCACAGCTGGCGGGCGACCACGCCCATCTCCGGGAGGCCGGTCAGATCGTCCCGGTAGAAGCTGGTCATCTGCTCCTGCGCCCGCCCGGACCCCTGGGCGGCCGCCGCGATCACGGCCGGCGGGTTGGGCAGGTCGCGGGCCCGCTCCAGGGAGGTCACCACGAGCGCCTGGCCGCCGTCCGTCTCCTGGCAGCAGTCCAGCAGGCGCAGCGGCTCGACGATCCAGCGGGAGGCGGCGTGCTCGGCGAGGGTGATCGGGCGGCCGTGGAAGTAGGCCGCCGGGTTCGTCGCCGCCCACTTGCGGTCCACGACGGCCACATGCCCGAACGCCTCCGGGGTCAGCCCGTACGTGTGCAGGTAGCGCTGGGCCGCCATCGCCACCCAGGAGGCCGGGGTGAGCAGCCCGAACGGCAGCGCCCAGCCGAGCGCCACCCCCTCCGCCGACGGCTCCCGGTGCGTCACGCCCGCACCGAACCTGCGGCCCGACCGCTCGTTGAAGGCCCGGTAGCAGACCACCACCTCCGCGACACCCGTCGCCACCGCGAGCGCCGCCTGCTGGACGGTCGCGCAGGCCGCCCCGCCGCCGTAGTGGACGCGGGAGAAGAACGACAGCTCGCCCATCCCGCAGGCCTGGGCCACCGTGATCTCCGGGCTGGTGTCCATCGTGAACGTCACCAGGCCGTCCACGTCTCCGGGAACGAGCCCCGCGTCGTCCAGCGCGGCCCGTACCGCCTCCACCGCCAGCCGCAGCTCGCTGCGCCCGGAGTCCTTGGAGAACTCGGTGGCCCCGATGCCGACGATCGCGGCCCGGCCGCCCAGGGTGTCGCGGGTGCGCAGGCTCATGGGGTGACCTCCGTACGGCTCATGGGGTGACCTCCCTGACCGTGAGTGTCACCGTGCCGCTCACATGCGTGCCGATGCCGTTGGTGCCGGTGACGCGCACGGTCACGGTGTCGCCGTCGACCTCCTCGATCCTGCCGGTCAGCACCATCGTGTCCCCCGGGTGGTTGGGCGCCCCCAGCCGGATGGCCACCTTGCGCAGCGTGGCCGCGGGGCCGAAGTGGTCGGTGATGTACCGGCCGACCAGGCCGTTCGTGGTCAGGATGTTCATGAACACGTCCGGGGAGCCGCGCCGCCGGGCCAGCTCCGGGTCGTGGTGCACGTCCTGGTAGTCCCGGGAGGCGATCGCGCCGGCCACGATGAGGGTGCGCGTGACCGGGATCTCCAGCGGGGGCAACTGCTCGCCGGCCCGCATCACCGCTCCACCACCCGGAACACCGGTACCGTCAGCTCCTCGTCGGGGGTCTGGAACTCCACTCGCACCGGCAGCCCGATGCGCACCTTGTCGTACGGCACCCCCACGACATTGCTCACCATCCGCACGCCCTCGGCGAGTTCGATCAGGCCGACGGCGTAGGGGCCCCCCGCGTCGGCGGCGTGATCGGATTCCGTGAAGGCCGGGAAGGGCGGGTGGTGCATCACCACGTACGAGTAGACCGTGCCCTCGCCGGTCGCCTCGACCGTGTCCCAGTCCGGGCAGCCGCAGGCGTTGCAGCCCGGCAGCCACGGGTGGCGCAGGGCCCCGCAGTGCGCGCAGCGCTGGATGAGGAGCCTGTGCTCGGCCACGCCCTCCCAGAAGCCGGCGTTGTCCCGGTTGACCACCGGGCGGGGACGCCGGGCCTTCGCCGTACTGCGCCGGGCCGGGGCGTACTTGAGGATGCGGAAGCGGTGCGTGCCCACCGGTTCGCCGTCCACCCGGACGTCCGTGCGGGTCGTGACGAAGTAGCCCGTTCCCAGCTTGGTGGTCTTGCGGCCGGAGACCGACTCGATCACCGTGTCGAAGGTGACCTCGTCGCCCGGGCGCAGGGGCCGCAGGTACTCCTGCTCGCAGTCGGTCGCCACCACGGACGTACAGCCCGACGCGTCGAGCAGGCCCAGGAGTTCGTCGTAGGCGCCGGTGCGACTCTGGTGGCCGCCGAGGCCGCTCATCGTCCAGGCCTGGAGCATGGTGGGCGGGGCGATGGCGTCGGGGCCCGTGTAGGCCGGGTTGGTGTCGCCCATCGCCTCGCACCAGTGCCGGATCATCGGCGCGTTCACCGGGTCCTTGCCGACGCCGGTCACGGCGGCGGGCCGCCCCTCGTACGCCTTGAGCCGCGCCCCCAGCTCGTCCGGTCCACCGCCCACCGCGGCCCCCTCACCACCCGACGGAACAGGTTTCTGACTGTCCGTCAGATTCTGGCTTCTGTCAAGGAACCCGTCGGCCCGCGAGCCAGGCACCGGGAAACGCCTGCGCGGCGGTACCGAAGTACCGCCGCGCCGACGCGTGACAACCCCGAAGCACACCCCACGAGGGCCCTCCCCACGAGGCCCCTCAGCCGAGGGTCACCACCACAGGGGGGTGAAGTGGATGGCCACGTTCTCGTTGCCCTGCTGGATGGCGGTCCACGCGGAGCCCCTCACCTGCGCGGTGTTGCTCTGGTTCGAGGCGCCGGAACCGACCGCGTTCTGCTGGGTGGTGGACGAGTTTCCGTTGTTGTTGCGGCCGACCCCGCTGCCGATGACGCTGGCCACGCCCGCGTTCGATCCGTCGTCCGCGATGGCGCCGTTGTCCGCGGCCGCCACGCCCGTGAACAGGGCGGCTGCGAGCGGCAGAGCGGAGACGGCGGCGAGAACGCGGGCGGTACGGATGCTTGCCATGTTGTTCCTCCAGAACCAAGCACTCAGGCCCAAGCGGCCGGAAGTACGTGAACTACGGCTTGCGTCAAGGCAGTTGGCCGACCGCCTCGACTTCGTGGACGACGTCGCGAATCCAGAGTTGCCCACCGAATCCCCGGCGAACCACACCGGAAGCCGCGATTAGCACGCAAGCGTGATGACAAGTCGATAAACCCCTATCGCCATTTTTAGATGGTTCTCGCCACAGGAATGGGCAGGACGGACCTTCATTCCCCAAGCGGCACAAGTGAGGAATCGTTCCCGCACTTTTCCGGCCAATTCGCCCCCGCACGGCGCGTCACGGCCGACCCCTCTTCCCTTTTTCGAACGTGCGTACGAACATGGAGGCATGGCCACCATCGACCGGCAGGCCACGACGCTGGCCCTCGCACACGCCCTGTCAGCCGCCGAACGCGGACTGGCCGTCATCCCCCTGTCCCGGACGAAACTCCCGGCCCTGCGCTCCCCGCACCGCGACGGCACCGGCCCCGTGGGACCGCCCTGCCACGGCGAGTGCGGCCGCTTCGGCCACGGCGTCTACGACGCCTCCACCGACCCCGTCCGCATCCGCGAGCTGTTCGCCGCCGCGCCCTGGGCCACCGGCTACGGCATCGCGTGCGGGCTGCCCCCGCACCACCTCATCGGCGTCGACCTCGACACCAAGACCGGCACCGACTCCTCCGCCGCCCTGCGCGAGCTGGCCCTGCGGCACCTGTTCACGATCCCCGAGACCGTCGTCGTCCTCACTCCCAGCGGCGGACGGCACCTGTGGCTGACCGGCCCGCCCGACGTCGTCGTCCCCAACTCCGCCGGCCGGCTCGCGCCCGGCATCGACATCCGGGGCGCCGGCGGCTACCTTGTCGGCCCCGGCTCCCGCACCGACCACGGCGTCTACGGCACCGCTCCCGGCACCGCCCGCCTCGCCCCCGCCGCCTGCTCGCCGGCCCTGCTCCGGCTGCTCATGCCCCCGCCCCGCACCGACCACCAGGCAGCGCCGCCGCACACCGGCGACCACGGCCGGGGCCTGGTCCACTTCGTCCTCACCGCCCACGAGGGCCAGCGCAACACCCGCCTGTTCTGGGCGGCTTGCCGCGCCTACGAGAACGGCATCGGCCCCGCCCTCACCGACCCCCTGGTCGAGGCCGCCCTCCACACCGGCCTGCCCGAGCGCGAGGCCCGCGCGACGATCGCGTCGGCGGCCCGGATGACGGGGCGCCGCCTGTGATGGACGCCGGGGAGACGCGGAAAGGGCGCCCCTCAGGCGAGGGGCGCCCTTCGCGATCGTGTGCGGGGCAGGTGGGCGACTACGGTGCGTAGACCTGCTCCAGCCGGTCGATGGAGCCGTCGGCGCCCGTCTCGTACTTGAACACCAGGCCGGAGTCGGGGTGCGCCTCGACCCAGTCGATCAGCTCCTGCACGCCGATGCGCTGGTTCGTGCTGCTGCTGACGATGGGGTTGGTGGCGGTGACGTACGCGGCCTGGTCCATGGCCCAGCGAGCGTCCTCACCGGTGACGACGAACGGCTTGCCGTCACCGTCCCCGCCGGCGCATCCCCAGGCGCCGTGCTGGATGACGAGGTTCACCTTGCCGGTGCTGCCGGGGAGTTCCTCGGTCCGGTACAGGGCGAACTCGTCGGGGTCGACGTGGTCCGGGTCCGGCGCCTTGGTGACGCAGTCGGCGGCCGGTGCCGCGCTCTTGCCCGATCCGGTGCCCTTGGAGCCGGGCGACGCGGCCGCGGTGGCACCCGTGCCCTTACCGGTGCCCGTGCCGGTGCCGGTACCCGTGCCCTTACCGGTACCCGTCCCCGTGCCCGTCCCCTTGGCCTTGTCCCCGCCCTTGCCGCCCGCCGTGCCCGGCGTCGAAGCGGCCGTCGTACCGGCGCTCGGCGTGCCGCCGGCCCCCGCGGCGGAGTCGTCTCCTTGGCACCCGGTGAGCACGGCGGCCAGCGCGGCGGCCGCGAGCGCGACGGCGACGGGTCTGAGGCGATTGGCGTTCATCTGGGACGTCCCCCCTGGTCATGTGGTCACGGGCGGCCCGAACGGCCGGCCCGGATCCGGACCGTAACGCCCTCCGGGTGCACGGCGCACCATCGAATCGGCCTGTGTCACGGGATCAGGACAATGCCGTCACGACGCACGGACCAAGTGACGTGCCCAGGCCGGAAGGGCCGGACCCCAAATGGCCCTCCCCCAGGGGAACATCGACGGCCCCGGACCGTCTCCCCGGTCCGGGGCCGTTCAACTGCGCGGAGGCGGTGGGATTTGAACCCACGGTGACATCGCTGCCACGACGGTTTTCAAGACCGTTCCCTTCGGCCGCTCGGGCACGCCTCCCCGCACCGCCCACCTGGGGCGGGGCGGGTACAGCGTACCGGGATCGGGGCCGGTCGTGGGGGCTGGGCGGGGCTCAGGCCGTAGGCGTGCGTGCTGCCGTGGCGGCCGTACCGCGTGTGTGAGGGGCGCCTCCCCCGAGAGAGGCGCCCCTCACGCGCGCGTGCGGGCCGGTGCGTCAGTTGTCGCCGACCCGGGAGCCCAGGGTCAGGGTCGCCGTGTGGTCCTGGCCGCCGCGCTTGTAGGTGACCGTGACCTTGTCGCCGGGCTTGTGGGTCCAGATCTCGCCGATCAGGGTCGGGCCGCTGTCGATCACGGAGTCGTCGAGCTTGGTGATGACGTCACCCGGCTTGAGGCCGGCCTCGTCGGCGGGGCCGCCGGACTCGACCGGTGAGGAGCCGCCCGCGCCCTGGTCGGTGATCTTCGCGCCGTCGGTGGACTCCTCCAGGGAGACGGAGGCGCCGATCTTGGCGTACACCGGCTTGCCGGTCTTGATCAGCTGCTGGGCGACGTACTTGGCCTGGTTGATCGGGATCGCGAAGCCCAGGCCGATGGAGCCGGACTGGCCGGAGCCGAAGCCGCCGCTGTTGGAGGACTGGATCGCCGAGTTGATCCCGATGACCGCGCCCGAGGCGTCCAGCAGCGGGCCGCCGGAGTTGCCCGGGTTGATCGACGCGTCGGTCTGCAGGGCGCTCATGTACGACGCCTTGCTGCTGGAGCTGCCGTCGCTGGAGGCCACCGGGCGGTTCTTGGCGCTGATGATGCCCGTGGTGACGGTGTTCGACAGGCCGAAGGGGGCACCGATGGCGATGGTCTCGTCACCGACGGCCACCTTGTCGGAGTTGCCGAGGGCGAGCGGCTTGAGGTCCGAGGGGGCGTTCTTGAGCTTGATGACGGCGACGTCGTAGCCCTGCGCGTGGCCGACGATCTCCGCGTCGTACTTCTTGCCGTTCGGGAACGTGGCCGTGAGCTTGCCGCCGTCGACGGCCTCGGCCACCACGTGGTTGTTCGTGACGATGTGGCCCTGGGTGTCGAAGACGAACCCGGTGCCGGTGCCGCCCTCGCCGTTGGTGCTCTCCGCCTCGATGGTGACGGTGCTGGGCAGCGCCTTGGAGGCCACGTTGGCGATCGTGCCGGGGGCGCGCTTGACCTGCGAGGCGCTGGTGTCGGAGGAGACGGTGGTGGAGCCCGTGCCGTCGTTGTCCTTGGCCAGGGTGTAGCCGATGCCGCCGCCGATGCCGCCCGCGACCAGCGCGGCCACCAGGACGGCCGCGATGAAGCCACCGCGGCCGTTGCGCGGCTTGGGGGCGGGCTGCTGGTACGACGCTCCCCAGCCGGTGCCCGCGGCACCGGAGCCGCCGTAGCCGGGCGTGGCGTGCGCGGCGGCGGGCGGGGGCGGCCAGGCGCCGGCGGGGGCCGGGCTGCCGTAGGGCTGCTGGGCGTCGGGGGCCGGGTGGCCGTAAGGCTGCTGCTGGGCCTCGGGGGCCGGGCTGCCGTAGGGGTGGTGCGCGTCGGGGGCCGGGCCTGCGGGCCGGGCCGCTTCGGGGCCGGTGGGTGCGGGGTCGCCGGCCGGGCTCGGATGGGCCTGAGCCGCCGGTGCCGCGCCCTGCTCCTGCGTGCCGGGGGTGCCCGGGGGCACCGGCGGCAGCTGGGCCGTCGGGGCTTCTCCCTCGGGCGCGGGGCCCTGCGGGGAAGCAGCGGGAGATTCCACCGGCACGGGAGGTGCGGACGGGGCCGGGGGTACCGCGTTGCCCTCGTTCTCGGTGCTCACAGCTCTTCTCCTCGATCCACGGCTGCTGTATGCAGTCAGCTTTTCCCACGGGCCGTCAGAGCACCATAAGCGGTGGCTGTGGGTCCGGCGCCACCCTTTATATAGAACTTTTCCGGCAAAAGTTACATAAGCGGGCAGAATGTATGCCCACGTTCGCCGCACGGACCGCCCACGCCGCCCCACGTACCCCGCGACGGTGGCACCATGACGCGGTGACCCACGCACCACAGCACCACATCCAGGTCGTCGCCCACCGGGGAGCCTCGGAAGACGCGCCCGAACACACCCTGGCCGCCTACCGGAAGGCGATCGAGGACGGTGCCGACGCCCTCGAGTGCGACGTACGACTCACCGCCGACGGCCATCTGGTCTGCGTCCACGACCGGCGTGTGAACCGTACCTCCAACGGCCGCGGCGCCGTCTCCGCCCTGGAGCTGGCCGATCTCGCCGCCCTGGACTTCGGCTCCCGGAAGTCGCGCGACGCCTGGCGCGGCCGGGACGAGGAGCCCGACTGGGAGCACCGGCCCGAGGACCGCGAGGAGACCTCCGTCCTCACCCTGGAGCGGCTGCTGGAGCTGGTCGCGGACGCCGGCCGGCGGGTGGAACTGGCCATCGAGACCAAGCACCCCACGCGCTGGGCGGGACAGGTCGAGGAGCGGCTGCTGCACCTGCTGAAGCGGTTCGGGCTGGACGCGCCGCCGTCGGCCGCCGAGTCGCCGGTGCGGATCATGAGCTTCTCGGCGCGCTCGCTGCACCGGGTGCGGGCCGCGTCGCCGACGCTGCCGACGGTCTATCTGGTCCAGTTCCTCTCGCCCCGGCTGCGCGACGGACGGCTGCCGGCGGGGGTGGGCATCGCGGGCCCCTCGATCCGGATCGTGCGCAGTCACCCGGGGTATGTGGAGCGGCTGAAACGAGCCGGCCACCAGGTGCATGTGTGGACCGTGAACGAGCCCGAGGACGTGGACCTCTGCGTCGAGCTGGGCATCGACGCCATCATCACCAACCGCCCGCGCGCGGTGCTGCGCCGACTCGGCCGCTGACGCGGGCGCGAGGGCGGCACAAGAGCGGGGTAAGGACCCGCTCGCGCCTCTTGACCCCGCCGCCGGGGCTCGGCCATTCTCCGTTCTCGGCCACACCATTGAAATCCAGCCACACGACGCCAGGACCCTCACGGGGAGTGCTCCGGCGCGTTCGGACCGTAGTCGCACGGTGCGAATGCGTCACCGGAAGAGGATTGGCCGGTTTCCGGTACAGGCCAATGGGGCATCCACACCGTGGCGTGGGGCAAAGGAGGTCTCGGGGGTGGCGTTGGTGGTGGCACAGGAGGTGCCCACGTCGTCGAGCATGGCCGTACCCCATGGCCCGGCGGGCGTGGGGAAGGCGAGACACCGGATGCGGGCGCAGCTGCGCAGCGGCGGTGTGTCGGAATCGGTCATCGACGACGCCGTACTGATTCTTTCCGAACTACTGAGCAACGCGTGCAAACACGGCCGCCCCCTGGGCGACGCGCTCGCCGGGGACGGCGCCGTCCGCGCCGCATGGCGGGTGGACGCGCGCGGGCGGCTCGTCGTGGAGGTGACGGACGGCGGCGGCCCGACCCGCCCCGCTCCGGCGACCCCGTCGGTCACCGCGCACGGCGGCCGCGGGCTGAACATCGTCGAGGCGCTCGCCGACGACTGGGGTGTACGGGACGACATCCAGGGCCAGGTGACGGTCTGGGTGGTGGTCCACGAGGACGTGCACGATCCCGACGCCGGGTGCCGCCGCGCCGGTTACGCTACGCGCGTCACGGCCTCCTCGGCCCCCGGGCTCAACGAGCTGGACTTCGCGGACGCCTTCGAGAACCTGGACTGAGCGGGCCGGAACCAGCGGGCCCGTCGCAACGGCGAGGTTGGTCCATCGGTTCACACCGTCGGCGCGGCCCGCGTGCCGGTTGTCCACAGGTTCCCGTCGGTCCGGGCTCGAACGGCTAGGCTCCCGCCGTACCAGAAGAGCCGTAACCGGGAGACACCCACGATGGCCAAGAAGCGACCCCAGACGAAGGCCAAGCGCCCGCAGATCACAGATGGAGAGATCCCGGTTGTCGGCGCCCGCGAACCCTGCCCCTGCGGCAGCGGCCGGCGCTACAAGGCGTGCCACGGCCGGGCCGCCGCGCACGCGGTGACCGAGCTGGTGCAGCGCCCGTTCGAGGGGCTGCCGGGCGAGTGCGACTGGGTGGCGCTGCGCGAGCTGGTCCCGGCCGCCACGGTCGAACTGACCCTGAAGGACGGGCTGCCCGAGGGCGTCCCGTCGGTCACGCTCGCCACGGTGCTCCCGATGGCCTGGCCCGCGCTGCGCCGCGACGACGGCTCGGTCCTGCTCGGCCTGCAGAACGACACGGCGTCCGGCGACATCAGCCGCGACCTCGCCGACACCCTCCAGCGCGCGCTGGAGGCGGAGCCCGGCACCCCGGTGCAGGGCCGCCGCGCCCCCGCCGGGGGTCCCCGGCTGCAGGAGGTGCTCGATCCCGAAGGCGCCTTCGAGCCAGTTGTGCACAGCGGCTTCGAGTTCTGGGTGCCGGACGCGGAGAACGCCACCCCGGAGGTGACCGCCTCCCTGGAGCGGGCCAACGCCGCCGCCATCCCGACGGTGAAGCTGTCCGGCGTGGACGCCGCGTACTGGTGCGAGACCCCGGAGAAGAACCACCTGCGCTGGGTCATGCCGCACCCGGAGGAGCAGCTTCTGGACGCTCTCGCCCGGCTGCACGCGGCGGGCCGCTCCAGCCTCGGCGAAGGCACCCGGCTCGTGGGGTCCTTCCGTGCTCACGGCCTCATCGTGCCGGTCTGGGACCTGCCGAGCGAGGTCCGCGCCGAGGACATCGAGAAGCCGGCCGCCGAGTTCGCCGAGCGCCTCGCCGCCGCCCTCGCCGCCACCGAGCCGCTCACGGCCGACGAGCGCCGCGCGCGCGGCGGACTGACCAACCGCCAGGTCACGCTCAGCTGACGCGGACGGAGGACACCGACGGCGGCTGACCGACCGGTCAGCCGCCGTCAGGACCCCGAGCCGGGGTGACTCCTGTCACAACTCCCGGCAAGAACAGGTAAATCGGTGTCCGAATAGCCGAGATCGAATTTGCGAACCGCCGATCTCTTGTTACCGTTCCAGTAGCCCGGTTGCTGGTGCATCCCCCGTCGCCAGCAACCGGGTCTTTCCATGTCCGCGTGCGCGGTACCGCGCGTCGCGATCGTCGACTCCCGCTCTGCTGCTCGTCAACTCCCGCTCTGCTGCTCGGAGTTGCTGCCCGAGCGCAGCAGCAGCGGCCCGTCGGCCCCGTGCCCGGCGAACTCGGTGACGGCCGTGTAGGCGTCCGGCCCGCCCCGGGTGCGCTCGCGCGGCGTCTCACAGGTGGCGGGCTCGTCGTCGGTACCGGTGGCACAGTGCGTCTGCACGGTCCGGCCGGCCGGTCCCATCAGGCTCAGCACGGAGTCCACGGCCTCGCCGGTGGTGTTGCGGTAGTAGGTGCGCGCCCAGGTGTCCTCGCCCTGTGTCAGCACACAGGTCTGCGCCTCGATGCCGTCGGGGGAGGAGAGTTCGGGCCCGCAGCGGGCGGCGGTGGCCAGGCCCAGACCGAGCAGACGGGGCGTGCCGGCGGGAGCGGCCGGGATGCCGGGGACCGTCCTGGCGTCGTCCCCCTCGGGCGCGTGGACGGGGGCCGGCGCGTCCTTTCCCGCGGTCCCCGTCGCCTCGCCCACCTGTCCCGTGGACGACACGGCCAGCGGCAGCGCGATCACGCCCGCCACGATGCCCACGAGGGCGAGCAATCGGAGCCTTCGGGGGTCCCGCCCGCCGTGGCGCGCCCGCCGGGTGCCTGGCCCCCCAGAAATTCGCAGCATGGGCGGAAGATAACGAGCGCGCAGGGACATCCAGGTCCGCCCGCGCCCGACACCCTTACAACTCGGGCGCGCTCACACCCGTACGAGTGAGGGCGTCGACCACGGCGTCCACCACGGCCTCCACATCGGGCACCCAGGGCGAGGCCGAGCCGGGCAGCGGGGCACGCTCCCAGCGGACCGCGCCCTGACCGGTCTCGGACGGGGGCATGGCGAGATAGCCGCCCTCGCCGTGGAAGCGCAGCGAGCCGGGCACGAAGTCCTTGGCGTAGAGCAGCTCGCCCAGCTGCTCCATGGAGTACGGCTTGACCAGCAGGAACCAGCGTGTCGGGGCGGCGATCACCGGGCCGAGGCGCATGCCCCGGCGGTCGAGCAGGTCGAGGGCACGGGCCGCGGCGGGCGCCGGCAGGCTGACCGCGCAGGGGGCCGTGCCGCCGGTCGCGAGGACGATCGGCGCGCCGGGGCGGTTGGTCCACCACCAGCGCACCATGCGCGCGTCGGTGGTGGCCGCGAGCAGCCCGGGGTCGAAGGGGTGCGCACCGGGCACCGTGCACTCCGGGTCGGGGCAGCCGCAGCGGGCCCGGCCCTGCGGGTCCGGGGCCACGCCCGGGAGTACGGGCCACTGCCATTCCGTCGCGAAGGTCAGGGCCGCGCTGATCAGCTCAGGCCTCCCGTCGTTCCGCCTGGACAGGAGCCTGCGTCGCCTTCCGAGGATCTCGCGCATGAGCGCTCGTTCCTTTCCGTTGCACCGCTGGCAACACCGTGGGCCACACCATGTGTCGATCACTTCACTGGGCGTACCTGTTGGCGCATCACACCCCTGCGCACGGCAGGGGGAACCCCTGGGGTTCGAGCATTGGCCGCGTCCGCGTCCGTCGTGCGTCTGCCGCGTCTATCAAAAGCACGGTTGCGGCGTGGGGGTGGCGAAGTCTGGCGTTTTGCCGTCGCGCGTGTTTCTCTCCGCCTCCGCCACGGGAGGATGGGGCTCGGCCGTCGGTGGCTATGACGCCCGGGTCCGTCGCCAGGTTCCGGGTGGCCCCCAACCACCCCTGGCCTTCACCGAGTACGTACCCATCACGACCGCTGTGACGCTCCGTGGAGCAAGCCCAGTCGACCGCAATGAACCGATACCCGAGGCAGTTTTCAGCCAACTTGGCAGTAAGGCAAGGGTTTCTGCGGAAACCCACTTCAGACCCATGGACACCAGGAATCCCGGCAGGACAATGCTGGACATCCCCTCACGAGTGCGTGTACATGTGGAGACACTGCTAGCGGCGCAGAATGACATGGGGGTTTGCGATGCTTTTGAGCAATACGCACCGGCCTGAAAGCCGGACGCCATGAACGCCCCGCACCCTCCGAAAGTGGCCGGAATCGATCCAACGGTTCCCACGCCCGCACACACTGTCGCGCCCGCCTCCCCCACGCACGACGCCGGACCCTCCGCGGACACCACCCCCTCCGTCCCCGCCCCGGCCGCCCCCGCGCCCGGCGCCCTGCTCCAGGACCGGCTGGCCGGCTGGGTCTCGGACCTCACGACCCTCCACGAACTCACCGAGCGCCTCTGCCGCACGGACGCGCTCGAACCGGCCCTCGAGGAACTGCTGCGCGCCGGATCCGCCCTCGTCGGTGCCCGCCGCGGCCTGGTCGTCCTGGAACCCGGCGACGGACTCGGCCCCCGCACCACCCTCGGCCTCGGCCTCGGCCGCGCCGACCTCGGCCACATGGAGACCGTGCCGCGCGGCTCCCTGCCCTACGGCGCCCTCCTCGACACCGGCGCGAACACCGGCAGCGGCACGAACACCGCCACCAGCACCGGCACCTCCGCCGAGATCGTGCACGCCGACCTGCTCGCCGAGGACGGCCTCGACCCCCGCCACCGCGAGGTGGCCGCCCGCCTCGGCTACGCCGCCAGCTACGCCCTCCCCCTGTCCGCCGCGTCCGGCCGCCTCGGCGCCGCCGTCTGGCTCTACGACGAGCCCGCCGAACCGGACGAGCACCGCCGCCACCTGATCGGCCTGTACGTCCGCCACGCCGCCGAGCACCTCGCCCTGCTGGTCGAGGTGGAACGCGCACGCGCGCGTACGGCGACCATCACCGAGGAGCTGCTCCCCTCCCGGCTGCCCCGCGTGCCCGGCGTCCAGCTCGCCGCCCGGCACCGCACCGGCCCGCGCGGCGGCGGCGACTGGTACGACGCGCTGCCGCTGCCCGACGCCGCCCTCGGCCTCTCCGTCGGCTCCGTCACCGGCTCCGGGCCCAGCGCGGTCGCCGCGATGGGCCGGCTGCGCGCCTCCCTGCGGGCCTACGCCGTGATGGAGGGCGAGGACCCGGTGGCCGTCCTGTCCGACCTGGAGCTGCTGCTGCGGCTGACCGAGCCCGCCCGCTCCGCCACCGCCCTGTTCGCCTACTGCGAGCCCGCCCTGCGCAAGGTCACCCTGGCCGGCGCCGGGCACAGCCCGCCGCTGCTGATCGGCGAGCGGCGCACCGAGTTCGCCGAGACCTCCGTCTCCGCCCCCCTGGGCATGCTCGCCTGCTGGGAGGCGCCCAGCGTGGAGGTCCAGGCCGAGGCCGGAGAGACGGTTCTGCTCTACACCGACGGGCTGCTGCACCGTACCGGCGACCCGATGGACCGCGCCTTCGCCCGGCTGCACGCGGCGGCCGCGAGCATCCCCCGCAGCCTGCGCTCCGACCCCGGGGCCATGGCCGACCACGTGCTGCGCACGGTCCTGCCGGGCGGCCTGGACGCGGCGGACAGCGAGGAGGACGTGGTGCTGCTGGCGGCGCGCTTCGACTGAGCGTCCGGACTGCATGACCGGGCATAACAGGTCATCCGGCCCGGGTCCACATGCGGTACGACCGTACGATGATGGAGGCCCCCGCGCGGTCACAGCCGCGAGCGCCGGGCCACCGGGGGAGATCACACGCCGTACCGAGGAGGATCACGTGGCCGACGAACTCACCCCGGAGACCCCGGAAACTGAGTCCGAGGAGCCCATCAAGCAGCGGAAGAACGGCCTGTACCCGGGCGTCTCCGACGAGCTTGCCGAGAACATGAAGTCCGGCTGGGCCGACACGGAGCTGCGTGACCTGAAGCCGATCCCGCAGGCCGCCGAGACCGCGCGCCGCCGCGCCGCGCTCTCCGCCCGCTTCCCGGGCGAGCGCCTGGTCGTCCCGGCGGGCAACCTGAAGACCCGCTCGAACGACACCGAGTACCCGTTCCGCTCGTCCGTCGAGTACGCGTACCTCACCGGCAACCAGACCGAGGACGGCGTCCTGGTCCTGGAGCCGAAGGGCGACGGCCACGAGGCGACGATCTACCTCCTGCCCCGCTCCGACCGCGAGAACGGCGAGTTCTGGCTCTCCGGCCAGGGCGAGCTGTGGGTCGGCCGCCGCCACTCCCTCACCGAGTCCGAGGCGCTGTACGGCATCCCGGCCTCCGACGTCCGCGAGCTCGCGGAGAAGCTGAAGGAAGCCACCGGCCCGGTCCGCGTGGTGCGCGGCTACGACGCCGGCATCGAGGCGGCCCTCACCGACAAGGTGACCGCCGAGCGCGACGAGGAGCTGCGCGTCTTCCTCTCCGAGGCCCGCCTGGTCAAGGACGACTTCGAGATCGGCGAGCTGCAGAAGGCCGTCGACTCGACCGTCCGCGGCTTCGAGGACGTCGTCAAGGTCCTCGACAAGGCCGAGGCGACCAGCGAGCGCTACATCGAGGGCACGTTCTTCCTCCGCGCGCGCGTGGAGGGCAACGACGTCGGCTACGGCTCCATCTGCGCCGCCGGCCCGCACGCCTGCACGCTGCACTGGGTGCGCAACGACGGCCCGGTCCGCTCCGGCGACCTGCTCCTGCTGGACGCGGGCGTGGAGACCCACACCCTGTACACCGCCGACGTCACGCGCACGCTGCCGATCAACGGCACGTACAGCGAGGTCCAGAAGAAGATCTACGACGCCGTGTACGAGGCCCAGGAGGCCGGTATCGAGGCCGTCAAGCCCGGCGCCAAGTACCGCGACTTCCACGACGCCGCCCAGCGCGTGCTCGCCGAGAAGATCGTGGAGTGGGGCCTGGTCGAGGGCCCGGTCGAGCGCGTCCTGGAGCTCGGCCTGCAGCGCCGCTGGACCCTGCACGGCACCGGCCACATGCTCGGCATGGACGTCCACGACTGCGCCGCCGCGCGGACCGAGACGTACGTGGAGGGTGTCCTGGAGCCGGGCATGGTGCTCACCGTCGAGCCGGGCCTGTACTTCCAGGCCGACGACCTGACGGTCCCCGAGGAGTACCGGGGCATCGGCGTCCGCATCGAGGACGACATCCTCGTCACCGAGGACGGCAACACGAACCTCTCGGCCGGCCTGCCGCGCCGCTCCGACGAGGTCGAGGCGTGGATGGCCGCCCTGAAGGGCTGACCGGGCGCTGACCGGGCTTCACGGCCGGGTGCTGGTGAGTTCCAGTACCCGGCCGTCTCGCGTCACAGACCGGGGGCGTGGTCGTGCAGGACACGCTGGAAGAGCCGGCAGTCCTGCCATCGGCCGTTGATGTGCAGGTACTTCGGGGCGAGCCCGATCGGTTCGAACCCGCACTTCCGCAGCACCCGCTGCGAGCCGGTGTTCCCGATGAGCGTGGACGCCTCGATGCGGTGCAGTCCGACCGAGTCCCGGGCGAGCAGGCAGACCCGCTCCACCGCGGCGGTGGCCAGGCCCCGGTTCTGCTGGTCGGCGGCCACCCAGTACCCGAGATAGGAGCTGCAGAAAGGCCCCCGGGTGATCCCGGACAGGGTGATCGCCCCGACGATCTGGTCGCCCTGCGCCTCGAACACCCAGGGCACCGCGGTTCCGTCGGCGCACTGGCGCAGCAGCCCCTCGATGCGGTCCGCCTGGCCCGCGGCGGTGAAGAAGGACTCCGGCCTGACCGGCTCCCACGGCTCCAGGTGCTTGCGGTTCTCCGTGTAGGCGGCGGCGAGCGCGGGGGCGTCGCCCCGGGTGAGACGGCGCATGGTCACGCCGACCGCTATCTCCTGGTCCGCGTGCTGGTTCTGAGGGGGTTCGGCATGCATGCGCGCACCCTAGCGGCGCGGCCTCCCTGCGGGGACCGTCATGCCGTCAGCAGGGACGGGTCCTTCTTCCACTTGAGGATCTTGTCGAAGCTGACCACCGTGCCGCCCCGGCCCGGCTTGGCGCCGATGTGCACATGATCGGCGAGCTCCCGGATCAGCCACAGGCCCCGGCCGTCCTCGGCTTCCGCGCGGGCCGGCCGGATGTCAAGGGCGCGGGCGAACCCGGGGCCCGAATCGGCCACCTCGATACGGCACTTCTCGCCGTCCAGATAGGCGGTCACCCGGTACGCCTCGGAGGTGCCCCCGCGCGCCGCGTCACCGCCGTGCTCGACGGCGTTCGCGCAGGCCTCACTGAGGGCGACGGACAGGTCGTAGGAGATGTCCGGGTCGACGCCCGCCGTCTCCATCGTGCCGATCAGCAGCCGACGGGCGAGCGGCACGCTCGCGGCCTCGCGGCGCAGATGGAGTGACCACCAGATGCTCATGCTCCAGCCTCCCGGCCGCGGCTCGACATACCGTTACGTATTGCCGTCCGTGCGCCCCTGTAAGCACCCCGTTGACGTGACTCGGCCCATATGGGCGATGCGCCCCGGGACGAATCGGTGTATGGGGGACGGCTCCCGGCAGCGTGCGTGGGGGCGCGCGGGGGCGCGTACCAGGGGCGCTCGATGGCTCGGCTCGCGACGGAGGGTGATCCTCCGAGCGGGGCGGAATCCCGGCTCGTGGCGAAATCCGGCGGGCCTGCCGCGTGGCGCGAGTGAGCGCAGTGCGATGATGAGCCCCGCCATGACAGCCCCCCACGCACGCACGACGCGCCCCGGACTCGAGGTCCGGATCCTGCGGGCCGCGGTGTTCGCCGCGGTCTGTGTCGTGCTGGCCGCGGCCGGGCACACCCTGGCCTCCTGCGCGCGCGTGCCTCTGTGGACGCTCGGCGCGGGCTTCCTGGGCTGTCTGCTGCTCGTCGTACCGCTCGCCGGGCGGGCCCGCTCGCTGCCGGGCATCGCCGCGCTCCTCGCGCTCGGCCAGACCGCGCTGCACACGCTGTTCGGGCTGGGCCAGCACGGGGCGGCGGCGGCCATGGCCTCCCAGATGCCGATGGGCTCGACAGGGGCCATGGGTTCGATGGGCTCGGCGGGGTCCATGGGCGGCTCGATGGGGTCCATGGGCGGCTCCATCGGATCGGCGGACGGAGCGCTGAGCGGCGGTGCGCTCGTGGAGCGGGCCGCACGGCTGCTGTGCGGGGACACCCCGTCGGCGCTCACCCCCGGGCACGCCTACCACCTCCTGCTCGACGCGCACCTCATCGACGCCTCGGGCCGGGCCGTCGGCAGCATGCCCGCCATGCACCACGCCGGCGACGCCACCGGATCCACGGCGGCACTGCTGCCGTCCCTGCCGATGCTGCTCGGCCACGTCCTCGCGGCCCTCGCCGCGGGCTGGCTGCTGCGCCGCGGCGACCTGGCCCTGCTGCGGCTCATCGAACTGTCGGCGCACGGCGTCGCGGAAGGAGTCGCGGAAGGGGCGCTCGTACGGTCCCTGCGCGCGGCGCTCGCGCTGGCGCACGCCCTGTGCGCCGGGCTGCTGCCCGCGCCCGGACCGGACTTGCGCGGCCCTCGTACCGACCGGGACGAGGTGCCCGCCCCGCACACCACCGCGCTCCAGCACACGGTGATCCGGCGCGGCCCGCCCGCCGTCGGCTTCGCTCTCGCCGCCTGACGCGACGCGACCACCCCTCCACCCCATCCGGCGGAGGAGAGAGGCCGCCGTCGCGTGGCCGCGCACGCGTGCGCCGACCGGCGCGACCCACCGACGAGTGGCCCGCCACGCGCACGCGTACCTCTCTTCATCACCGATCACCGGATCTCACTCAGAGTGGAGTGCTCCTGCCATGCAGGTTTCCCGTACCGCGTCCCGTGTCGCCACCCGCGTCGCCGCCGCCGCTGCCGTCGCGGGCTCGGCCGTCCTCGTCCTGTCGGCCCCCGCCTTCGCGCACGTCAGCGTGCAGCCCGAGGGCACCGCGGCCAAGGGCGGTTACGCGGTCGTCGACTTCAAGGTGCCCAACGAGCGCGACGACGCCTCGACCACCAAGCTCGAGGTGAACTTCCCCGCCGACCACCCGCTGGCCTCGGTCATGCCCGAGCCCATCGCCGGCTGGAGCGTGAAGGTCACCAAGTCCAAGCTGGACAAGCCGCTCACCCTGCACGGCGAGAAGATCGACGAGGCCGTCACCAAGGTCACCTGGACCGCCGACGGCAAGGGCATCGAGCCCGGCTACTTCCAGAAGTTCCCGCTCTCCCTCGGCGCCCTGCCCGAGGACACCGACCAGCTCGTCTTCAAGGCGCTCCAGACGTACTCCGACAACGAGGTCGTGCGCTGGATCGAGATGCAGCAGAAGGGCCAGGAGGAGCCGGAGAACCCGGCCCCGGTGCTGGAGCTGTCCGCCGCCGGCGACGACCACCACGGCGCCTCCTCCGACGACGACGCCTCGTCCGCCTCCGACGACTCCGACGCCGCCGGCGCCAAGACCGGCGACAAGACCGAGAAGACCGCTGCCTCAGACGACTCGAAGGGCGGCAGCGACACCACCGCGCGCGTGCTCGGCGTCGTCGGCATCGTCATCGGTGCCGCGGGCGTCGCCTACGGCGTCCTCGCCGGCCGCCGCCGCACCAACTGACCCACCGCTCCGCACCCGCACCGGGGTCGTGCGACGCTTTCGTACGACCCCGGTGCGGGCCGGACATTTCACATCTGGGACATTTTTCTATGCGCAAGAAGACGTTCGCCGCGGCCGCGCTGCTCGCCGCCGCCACCCTGACCCTCACCGCCTGCGGCAGCGGTGACGACGGCAAGACGCCCGTCGCCTCGGTCTCCGAGGAGAGCGGCTCGGGCAAGGCCTCCACCGTCCTCGACCAGCCGTTCGAGAAGCCCGACCTGGTCCTCACCGACACCCACGGCAAGAAGTACGACCTGCGCGCCGAGACCAAGGGCCACCCGACCCTGCTCTACTTCGGCTACACGCACTGCCCCGACATCTGCCCCACGACGATGAGCAACATCGCCGTCGCCAAGAAGGCGCTGCCCAAGGCCGATCAGGACGACCTCAGGGTCGTGTTCGTCACCACCGACCCCGGCCGCGACACCCCTGCCGAGCTGGGCAAGTGGCTCAAGGGCATCGACCCGGAGTTCGTCGGCCTGACCGGCGACTTCGCCACCATCCAGGCCGGCGCCCGCTCCGTCGGCATCGCCGTCGAGCCGACGTCGAAGGACAAGAACGGCAAGCTCGTCTCGATGCACGGCACCCAGGTCATCGTCTTCTCGCCGAAGACCGACGGCGGGTACGTCCTCTACGGCGAGGACGCCTCGGTCGACGAGTACACGAAGGACCTGCCCAAGCTCGTCAAGGGAGCGAACCCGTGAGGCGTACGGTCCTGAGCGCGGCCGTGCTGGCCGGCGCCCTGGCCCTCGCGGGCTGCGGAAACGGGGCGGACTCCGGGCCGGGAACCGACTCGGGCAAGGGCTCCGGCTCGGGCTCGGGTTCGGACGCCTCGAAGGCCGAGCTGTCCGTGAGCGCGTCGTACATGCCCCAGCCGGTCTCCGCCGACATGGCCGCCGGTTTCCTGACGATCAGCAACCAGGGCGGGGCGAAGGACGAGCTGACCTCGGTCACCAGCGACGTCGCCGGGCAGGTCACCATGCACAGCACCGTCGGCGGCGCCATGGAGGAGAAGACCTCCTTCGCCATACCCGCGCACGGTCGCCTCGTGTTCAGCAGCGGTGGCAACCACCTGATGTTCGAGCAGCTGAAGCGCAAGCCGGAGCAGGGCCAGACCGTCACCCTGAAGCTCGGCTTCGCCAGGTCCGGCCCCCTCACCGTCGAGATGCCGGTGAAGTCCGCCACGTACAACCCGTCGACCGGCCACTGAGGAAGGGACCACTGTGACGCGGACCATTGCCCCCCGCCTGCGGACCCTGGTGCTGCTGCTTCTCGCCGTGACCGGCGCGCTGCTCGCGGGCGCCGGGCCGGCCTCCGCGCACGCCGCGCTGACCGGCAGCGACCCCGCGCAGGGGGTGGTGGTCGACAAGGCACCCGCCCAGGTGTCGCTCACCTTCTCCGAGAAGGTGGCGATGAACGACGACTCGCTGCAGGTGCTCGACCCCAAGGGCGGGAAGGTCCAGGTCGGCTCGCCGGTCAACGTGAGCGGGACGACGTACGCCGTCAAGCTCAGGAGCGGCCTGGCCAAGGGCACCTACACGGTCGCCTACCAGGTCGTCTCGGCCGACAGCCATCCCGTCTCCGGCGCCTACACCTTCTCCATCGGGGCGCCCTCGGGGACCGTCGTCTCCGGCGTCGGGACCGCGGCCGGCGGCGGAGTCGTGGGCGGGCTCTACGCGTTCGGACGGTACGTGTCGTACGCCGGCTTCATCGTGCTGGCGGGCGGCGCCGCCTTCGTGCTGGCCTGCTGGCAGCGCGGCTCCGGCGTACGGGCCCTGCAGCGGCTCGTGGTCGGCGGCTGGCTCGCGCTCACCGCGGCCACCCTGTGGCTGCTGCTCCTGCGCGGCGCGTACACCACCTCCGGAAAGTTCGCGGACGTCTTCGACCTGGACCTGCTCGGCCAGGTGCTGCAGACCAAAACGGGCGCCGCGCTGGTCTCCCGGCTGCTGCTGCTCGCCGCCGCCGCACTGTTCATCGCCGTCCTCTTCGGCGCCTACAACCGGCGCGAGGAGGGCGAGGAGAAGCGGGACCTGAGCTTCGGGCTCGCCGTCGGCGGGGTGGTCGTCGCCGCCGGGCTCGCCGCGAGCTGGGCGATGGCCGAGCACGCCTCCACCGGGCTCCAGCCGGGCATCGCCATGCCCGTCGACGTCGTCCACCTGCTGGCCGTCGCCGCCTGGCTGGGCGGGCTCAGCGCCCTGCTCGTCGCCCTGTACCGGGCGCCCGCCGACGCCCCGATCGAGGCCGCCGCCGTACGCCGCTTCTCCCGGGTCGCCTTCGGTTCCGTGCTCGCGCTGGTCGCCACCGGCACCTACCAGTCCTGGCGCCAGCTGGGCTCCTGGTCGGCGTTCACCGACACCGGCTACGGGCAGCTGCTGCTGGTCAAGATCGGGCTGGTGGCGCTGCTGGTGGGCGTCGCGTGGATCTCCCGGCGGTGGACGGGACGACTCTCCGACGTCGCGGACAGGGTCGCCCGGAAGGTGAAGCAGCCCGAGAAGGAACCCGAGAAGGAACACGTCCCCGCGTCGAAGTCCGCGTCCGGTGACGCGAAGCCGGAGACCGGTGACGCGAAGGGGACCGGTAACGCGAAGGCGACCAATGACGGCAAGCGCGCCGCGCAGCTCGCCCGGCAGCGGGCCGCCATGGACGCCGCCCGGCAGAAGCGGCTCCGGAACGCCGACCGCAACCGGTTCGGGCTGCGCCGCTCGGTGTTCGCCGAGGCGGGCGTCGCGGTCGTGCTGCTCGCCGTCACCACCGCGCTGACCCAGACCGAGCCGGGCCGTACCGAAGAGGAGGCCAGGGCCGCCACCTCGTCCTCCGCCAGCTCCTCGGCGTCCTCGTCCTCGTCCGGCACGCTGACCCTGGACATGCCCTTCGACGCCGGCGGCACCGACGGCAAGGGCCTCGTCCGGGTCGACCTCGACCCCGCGCGCGTGGGCGGCAACGAGATGCACGTCTACGTGCAGCGGCCCAACGGCCGCGCCTTCGACATCCCCGAGGTGAAGGTCGCCTTCACGCTGGAGGCCAAGCAGATCGGGCCACTTCCCGTGAACCCGGACCACATCACCACCGGACACTGGTCGGCGAGCAGCGTGCAGATCCCCATGGCCGGCGACTGGAAGATCGCCGTGACCGTGCGGACCTCCGACATCGACCAGGTGACCGTCTCCAAGAACGCGCAGATCGGCTGACCCTCACCATGCCCGACCAGTCCATCCCCCAGGCCCGCACGCCCGAGTCCGACTCCGCCTCCGACTCCGGGGTGCGGAGGCCCGATTCCGGCGGCGGCCGGGGTGTCTCCCGGCGCGCCCTGCTCGGCACCGCCGGGGCCACCGGGCTCGTGCTCGGCGCGACGGGCGGGGCCGTCGGGTACGCCGCCGCGCCCGCGCAGGCCACCCCGCTGACCTCGCTCGGCGCCGGCCGCGCGATGTTTCACGGGAAACATCAGCCCGGCATCACCGAGGGACTGCAGGCCCGCGGCCATCTCGTCGCCTTCGACCTGGTGGCCGGAGCGGGCCGCAAGGAGGCGGCGGCCCTGCTGCGCCGCTGGTCGACGACGGCCGAGCGGCTGATGGCGGGCGAGGCGGCCCCGCATGACGACACCGACGTGGCCCGGGACGCGGGCCCGTCCTCGCTGACCGTCACCTTCGGCTTCGGCCACAGCTTCTTCGCGCGGACCGGCCTGGAGAAGCAGCGCCCGACCGCGCTGGACCCGCTGCCCGACTTCTCCTCCGACCAGCTCGACAAGGCGCGCAGCGACGGCGACCTGTGGGTGCAGATCGGCGCCGACGACGCCCTGGTCGCCTTCCACGCCCTGCGCGCGATCCAGAAGGAGGCGGGCGGCGCGGCCCGCGTCCGCTGGCAGATGAACGGCTTCAACCGCTCCCCGGGCGCCACCGCGCACCCCATGACCGCGCGCAATCTCATGGGCCAGATCGACGGCACCCGCAACCCCAAGCCCACCGACGCCGACTTCGCCAAGCGGATCTTCGTGCCCGCCTCCGGGGAGCCCGCGTGGATGGCGAACGGCTCCTACGCCGTCGTACGCCGTATCCGCATGCTCCTCGACGACTGGGAGAAGCTCTCGCTCACGGCCCAGGAGGCGGTCATCGGGCGCCGCAAGGCCGACGGGGCGCCGCTGTCCGGGGGCGGTGAGACGACGCCGATGGACCTGGAGAAGGCCGACGCCAAGGGCGAGTACGTCGTCCCGCTCAACGCCCACGCGCGGATCACCCGGCCCGACCGGAACAGCGGCGCGGCCATGCTGCGACGCCCGTTCTCCTACCACGACGGTTTCGACACGGACGGCACCCCCGACGCCGGGCTGCTGTTCGTCTGCTGGCAGGCGGACCCGCTGCGCGGATTCGTCCCGGTGCAGCGCAAGCTCGACCGGGGCGACGCGCTGTCGCGGTTCATCCGGCACGAGGCGAGCGGTCTGTTCGCGGTGCCCGGAGGCGCGGCGAAGGGGGAGTACGTGGGGCAGCGGCTGCTGGAAGGGTGAGCCGGGGACTCGTATCCGCATCGTCGGGGGGCGGGGGCGTATCCGGATCGTCCGGAGGGCCGTCTGAGTGGCGATCCGGGTTTGAAACCACCCGGTCGGGTGGCGTCCATGAGACGCGGGCGCCGCCTTCGCCGGTGGCCATTAGGGTGAGGACATGCCAGCGAGCTATGCGTATCTCGGTCCCGAAGGCACCTTCACCGAAGTCGCCCTGCGCACGCTTCCGGAGGCTGCCACCCGGGAGCTGATCCCGTACGTGTCGGTGCAGTCCGCGCTGGACGCGGTGCGGGCCGGCGAGGCCGAGGCCGCGTTCGTGCCGATCGAGAACTCCGTCGAGGGCGGCATCACCACCACCCTGGACGAACTGGTCGCGGGCGAACCGCTGATGATCTACCGCGAGGTGCTGCTGTCGATCACCTTCGCGCTGCTGGTCCGGCCGGGCACCGAGCTGTCCGACATCAAGACGGTCTCCGCGCATCCGGCCGCCCAGCCGCAGGTCCGCAACTGGCTCAGGAAGAACCTCCCGGACGCCCACTGGGAGTCGGCCGCCTCGAACGCGGACGCCGCGCGGCTGGTCCAAGAGGGTCAGTACGACGCCGCCTTCGCGGGCGAGTTCGCCGCCGCCCGGTACGGGCTGCGGGCCCTGGAGACCGGGATCCACGACGCGGAGAACGCGCAGACTCGGTTCGTGCTGGTCGGCCGGCCGGCCCGGCCCGCCGCGCCGACCGGTGCCGACAAGACCTCGGTGGTGCTGTGGCAGCGCGACGACCACCCCGGTGGCCTGCGCGATCTGCTCGGCGAATTCGCCACCCGTGGCATCAACCTCATGCTGCTGCAGTCCCGGCCGACCGGCGCGGGCATCGGCAACTACTGCTTCTGCATCGACGCCGAGGGGCATATCTCGGACCGGCGGGTGGCCGAGGCGCTGATGGGGCTGAAGCGAATCTGCCTCCAGGTGCGTTTCCTCGGCTCCTATCCGCGCGCGGACATCAAGCCGGACGAGGCCCCGCCGACCCGGCCTGGGACCTCCGACGGGGAGTTCATGGCGGCGTCGGACTGGGTGGCGCGCTGCCAGGACGGCCGGTTCTGACCGGTCGTACCTGCATATCTTCGTTATCCACAGAAGTTATCCACAGGTCCGCTTCTCGACCTGGGGACAAGTCGACAACAACGCACCACTCAGTCGACAAATCGCCCTAGAGGCTCCAAGAGAGGCCACCGGGGCGCACATCACCCTTCGTCCACTCGTTTCCTTAGATTCATCTTTTGGAGCGACGTCATTCCACCCAAAAGTGGGTGTCGTACCAGTTCAAGCCGGGAATTCTTCAGTCCGGTCAGCACTTCCGGAGTGATCAATTCCGGAATCCACAGACTTTCCGCACAGCCTGTGGATAACTCTTCTCGGGATGTGGATTCCTGTGGACAACCCCGCAGCCAAGTGCCGCTCTTCGCAAGGGAATCCGGTCAACCAGGGCCCGGCCGACTGCCCCGTTCCACGTAATGAGACGGTCTTTATTGACCTTGCCCGACACTCTGCGCAATTGCCTCATAACGCCACGTGCGGTGCGAGTCGCAATAGTGAGTCGTGGCCTGCGAGCCCGCAACGGTAGCCTTGGCCTCGTGATTGACCTTCGCCTGCTCCGTGAGGACCCCGACCGTGTGCGCGCGTCCCAGCGTGCCCGTGGAGAGGACGTCGCGCTCGTCGACTCCCTCCTGTCTGCCGACGAGCGGCGCAGGTCCTCCGGCGTCCGCTTCGACGAGCTGCGTGCCGAGCAGAAGCAGCTCGGCAAGCTGATCCCCAAGGCCTCCGCCGACGAGAAGGCCGAGCTGCTGGCGCGTGCCGAGCAGCTGAAGGCCGACGTCAAGGCCGCCGACGCCGAGCGCGACGCGGCCGACGCCGAGACCCAGCAGCTGCTGCTCCGGCTCGGCAACCTCGTCCACCCCGACGTCCCCGTCGGCGGCGAGGAGGACTTCGTCACGTTGGAGACGCACGGCACCATCCGCGACTTCGGCGCCGAGGGCTTCGAGCCCAAGGACCACCTGGAGCTGGGCCAGATCCTCGGCGCGATCGACGTCGAGCGCGGCGCCAAGGTCTCCGGCTCCCGCTTCTACTTCCTCACCGGCGTCGGCGCCCTGCTGGAGCTGGCCCTGGTGAACGCGGCGATCGCGCAGGCCACCGAGGCCGGCTTCACGCCGATGCTGACCCCGGCGCTGGTGCGCCCGCAGTCCATGGCCGGCACCGGCTTCCTCGGCCAGGCGGCCCAGGACGTCTACCACCTCGACAAGGACGACCTGTACCTGGTCGGCACCTCCGAGGTCCCGCTGGCGGCGTACCACATGGACGAGATCATCGACGCCGACCGGCTGCCGCTGCGCTACGCGGGCTTCTCCCCGTGCTTCCGCCGCGAGGCCGGCTCGCACGGCAAGGACACGCGCGGCATCTTCCGCGTGCACCAGTTCGACAAGGTCGAGATGTTCTCCTACGTCGCTCCGGAGGACTCGCAGGAGGAGCACAAGCGCCTGCTGGAGTGGGAGAAGCAGTGGCTGACCTCGCTGGAGCTGCCGTTCCGCGTCATCGACGTCGCCTCCGCCGACCTCGGCGCCTCGGCCTCCCGTAAGTACGACTGCGAGGCGTGGATCCCGACCCAGGGCAAGTACCGCGAGCTGACCTCGACCTCGGACTGCACCGAGTTCCAGTCCCGCCGGCTGCAGATCCGCGTCCGCGACGGCAAGCAGGTCAAGCCGCTGGCCACGCTCAACGGCACGCTGTGCGCCGTACCGCGCACGATCGTGGCGATCCTGGAGAACCACCAGCAGGCCGACGGCTCGGTGTACGTGCCCAAGGTGCTGCGCCCGTACCTGGGCGGCCGGGAGGTCCTGGAGCCGGTCGCCAAGTGACCGCCGGCTTCCCTTACAAGCTGATCGCCACCGACCTCGACGGAACGCTCCTGCGCTCCGACGAGTCGGTCTCGCAGCGCACCCGTGAGGCGCTCGCCGCGGCCACCGCGGCGGGCGCCGCGCACATCGTCGTCACCGGCCGCGCGGCCCCCTGGACCCGGCACATCCTCGACGACCTCGGCTACGAGGGCCTCGCCGTCTGCGGCCAGGGCGCCCAGGTGTACGACGCCGGGCAGCACCGCCTGCTGACGTCCGTGACCCTGGACCGGCAGCTGGCGGGCGTGGCCCTGGCGAAGATCGAGGCCGAGACGGGCCCGCTGTACCTGGCGGCGAGCCAGGACGGCCTGGACGGCGAGGTGCTGGTGGGGCCGGGTTACGCGGTCACGGGGCACCTCCCCGCCACGCCCTTCACGGACGCGTCCGACCTGTGGTCGGCACCCCTGAACAAGATCTACATCCAGCATCCGACGCTGAGCGACGACGAGCTGGTGGAGGTCGCCCGCCGGGCGGCCGGCGGTTTCGTCACGGTCGCCCTGGCGGGCGCGGGCATCGTGGAACTGCTGCCCCTCGGCCTCTCCAAGGCCACAGGCCTGTCCCTCGCGGCCCGCCGCCTGGGACTCAAGGCAGCCGACACGATCGCCTTCGGCGACATGCCCAACGACGTCCCGATGTTCGCCTGGGCCTCCCACGGCGTCGCCATGGCCAACGCCCACGAGGAACTGCGTGCGGTCGCCGACGAGGTGACGGCCTCCAACGAAGAGGACGGCATCGCCCTGGTCCTGGAACGCCTGCTGCTCTGAGCTGCCGTGAGCTGCCCTGAGGACGCACGGGGGTTCGCCGAGGGCCACTGCTACATTCGGCGGCCATGCGATCACGCGAGTACGACCTCGACTTCCGCGACCGCGCCTCCCGGACACGCGCCTGGGGCATCGCCCTGCTGGCCGTCGCGGGCCTGCTGTGGATCTGGTGCGCCGTCCTCCTGCTCACGCCGTACGACGTCGACCGGCACCCCGGCGACCAGTACCCCGACCACTGCGAGCCCCGTCTCCTGACCGACCGCGGCACCGCCAACGAGGGCCTCTACAAGGGCGACTACTGTGCCGACGAACGCGACTGGCCCGAGGCCCTCACCGTCCTGGGCCTCTCGATCCCGGCCTCGACCGCCGGCGTGGCCCTGTTCACCACAGGCACCCTGAGCCGCCGAATGAGCGCCCACGCGGAAGCGATGCGAGAACTGGACAGAATCGCAGACGAACGCGGCGTCTGAACGACGGAACCGACACCGCCGCCGAGGGCAGACAGCCGACCGCAAGGCATACCGCCAGCCGCATACCGGGGTGCCTCTTCTGGCATACCCCCAGCCCTGAATCCCGGCCAAGTCCCAGTGACAACGTCTCGCGGAGGATGCACGGATCGAACGTGCGCGGGGTCACCCCCGACCTTGGCTTAGCAAGCCAGTGCCTTACCACTCGGCCAATCCTCCGGGTGGGCGGCCCACGCGAGAGCGACATCGCGTGCTCGAAGCGGCCGCCCCGGGCAGTTCCCGTGGCTCTGCGGAGCGGTAACGGCTACTCCGGAGCCGGCCTCGGACTGCCCTGTCGGGAGCCGGGCGTACTGCCGTGCATCGACATCGCCCTGCTCCTCTCCCAGAATGCGGCGCCGGGACACTCCCGGCGGATGGGGCACAACCACTCTGCCCCGCCGCCGAGTTGGGCGCCACCGAATTAACCGGCGCCCACAACCGCCCTACCGGCGGCGCCACCTGCGCCGACGCGCCTTGCTGAAGAACCAGCCCGCCGGCGGCTCGTCGGAGCGCCATGGCTGCGGCTCCGGTTCCTCGGCGCGCCAGCGCGCGGCGAGCATCCGGGCCCGGGCGGACGGCTCGGAGGTCTCGGCGGACCGCATGAAGGCCTCGTCCAGGACCAGCTCGTCCCAGACATCACCGTCGGTCCGCCCGCGGGCACCGTGCTGCGGCGTCTCCTCTGCCATCTCTGCGGCCTCCCAGACCTGCCTCGACCCCTAGCCAGATGTCTGCTTTATCCAGTGTGTCCGGACCGAGGTGAAGCCCCCGTCAAGGCCGGGGCCGGTCACTCCTCGCCGGCGAGCGTCAGCGACCGCAGCTTCTGGCCGGCGTACCAGGTGGCGAGCACGGTGACCGCGACCAGCAGCACCGTCGCCGTGGGCAGTCCGACGTCCGAGGTCACCAGGTCTCCGCCGGCCACTTTGTGGGCGACGGCGAGCGACCACTGCTGGACGCTGAGGGTGCGTGCGCCGGACACCAGGGAGCCGAACAGGGCCTCCCAGACGAGTGCGTAGACGAGACCGAACACCACCGCGTGCCGGGACACCGTGCCGAGCAGCAGGAACATCGCCGCGTAGGCGATCGAGGCGACCAGTGCGGCCACGGTGTAGGCGACGGCGATCTGCTGCCCGTTGCCGTTGAGGATGAGGCCCGCGACGAGCGTCGGCAGGGCCGAGAACACCATCGTCACGGCGATCGCCACGATCAGCTTGGTGAAGATGATCGTCGGCCGCTTCACCGGCTTGGCCAGCAGGTACACCACCGAACCGTCGTCGATCTCCGGCCCGATCGCGCCCGTGCCCGCGATGACGCCGATGATCGGCACCATCGTGGCGAGCGCGAGCCCGCCCAGCAGGTCGGAGGCCGTCTGGTCGTCGGCACCCGCGAGACCGCGGACGACGACGGAGATCGCGATCAGCAGGACGGGCAGGGCGCCCAGGATGAGGGCTCGGCGGCGGCCGAGCAGGGCCCGGTAGGTGAGCCGGGCGACTGTGGGGTCGTACATCTTCGGCCTCCTACGCCGCGACCAGGTACGAGAAGACGGACTCGAGGGACTCGTCGGACGGCGAGACCGTGAGCAGCCGGATGCCGTGGTCGCGGGCGACCTTGGGCAGCAGGGCGGTGAAGCGGCCGAAGTCGACGGCCTGAATGCGCAGCGCGCCCTCGGTGACGTCCACCTCGATGCCGGACGTCGACGGGTCGGCGATCAGCGCGGCCGCGAGAGCGCGGTCGTCGCTGGAGCGCACCAGGTAGCGGTGCGGGCGGTCGGTCATCAGGCGGCGGATCCTGCGGAAGTCACCGCTGGCCGCATGCCGTCCGGCGACGACGACCTCGATGTGCCAGGCGAGCTGTTCGACCTCTTCGAGGATGTGGGACGAGAACAGCACCGTGCGGCCCTCGTCGCCCATCCGCCGCAGCAGCTCCATGAGCTGCATGCGCTGGCGCGGGTCCATGCCGTTGAAGGGCTCGTCCAGCAGGAGCAGCGACGGGTCGTGCACCAGGGCGCTCGCCATTTTCACGCGCTGGCGCATGCCCTTGGAGTACGTGGAGATCTTGCGGTCCTGCGCGTACTCCATCTCGACCGTGGCGAGGGCCCGTTGGGCGGCCTTCGCGCCCAGGCCGTGCAACTCGGCGTTGGCGACGACGAATTCGCGTCCGGTGAGGAAGTCGTACATCGCCTCGCGCTCGGGGACGATGCCGATGTGCTGGTAGATGGCCTCGTTGCGCCACACCGGCTGCCCGTCCAGGGTGACCGTGCCGGTGGAGGGGGCGAGGAAGCCGCCCATCATGTTGATGAGGGTGGACTTTCCGGCGCCGTTCGGGCCGAGCAGGCCGGTGACGCCGGGGCCGATGGTCATGGTGATGTCGTTGACGGCGACCACGTTGCCGAACCAGCGGGAGACGTGGTCGATGCTCAGCGTGGTCACAGGCCCACCTTCTTGTAGCGGCGGATGAGGAGGCCGTAGCAGGCGGCGACGAGGCCCAGGACGACGAGCACGTAGACCACGCCCTCCCCCTTCGTGGGACCGATCCCGCCGGGATACGACGAGGTCGCGCCGAGGAACGCGGACTGGACTCCGTCGATCAGCGTGACGGGCGAGAAGAGGCCGATCCACGGGATGGCGTTCGTGCTGTTCTGCGTCTCGGCGATGGCCTGGAGCGTGGAGACCGCCCCGTAGGAGATCGTCATGACGGCGATGACGGCCGCGATGCCGAAGCCGCGGCGCGGGGTGACCGAGGCGATGACCAGGCCGATGCCGGCGAAGAGCAGCGAGAGCAGCACCACGGAGACGACTCCCTGCGCGAATCCCTCGGTCTGGTCGGCGAAGTCGAGCTTGGCCAGCAGCGCGCCGATGTAGAGCACGAGCAGCGGGGCCGCGGTGAGGACGAACAGCGCGGAGGCCAGCGCCGCGTACTTCGCGCGCACGTAGTCGGCGGTCTCGATCGGCCGCGAGAAGTACAGCGGCACGGTCTTGAAGCGCAGGTCGCGCGAGACGGACTGGGGAGCCTGCGAGGCGACGTACAGGCTGATGACGGCCTGCATGATGATCGCGTAGCGGGTGTAGTCGACGGGCAGGTCCTTCGCCTTCGTGGCTACCGCGACGGCGACCATGATGGCGGCCGGCACGCACATCACCACGAACAGCAGCATCGGCAGCACCTTGGACTTGACCGAGCGGCCGAGGCCGTAGGAGCCGCGCAGGGACTGCGAGTAGAGGGAGCGGGTGGCGTAGGAGCGGCCGAGGCGGGGGCCGTCGTAATTGCGGTAGCCGATGTCGTGGATGCGGGTCTGGTCACCCGACGGCGCGACAGGTGTCCGCATGGGCTGCTCAACGGCCATGGCCGACCGCCTCCTTCCGCTGCTCTTCCTCGCTCCGGTCTTCCTCGCTCGTGAAGACCTCCGAGATGTGGTGCCGGCGCTGCTCCATGCGCACCAGGCCGAGGCCCAGGTCGGCGACGACGTCGCGCACCAGGTCGTACGTCTCCTCGCCCTGCGCGGTCAGCAGCAGGATGTGGCCGGCGCCCGGCAGGCCGCTGCCGGCCTCGACGGTCACCCCGCGCGCGTGGAGCGCCTCGCGGACCGCGTGGGTGCCGTCCGGGTGCTCGTCGCTGTCGGTGACCTCGATCGCGAGCGTCGTCGTGGTCTGGGTGAAGTCCGTGGTGGAGCTGGAGCGCAGCAGCTTGCCGCCGTCGATGACGACGACGTGGTCGCAGGTGCGCTCCAGTTCGCCCAGCAGATGGGAGGTGACCAGGACCGAGATGCCGAAGTCGGTGTGGATGCGGCGGATCAGGCCGAGCATCTCGTCGCGGCCGACCGGGTCGAGGCCGTTGGTCGGCTCGTCCAGGAAGACCAGCTTCGGGTCGTGCACCAGCGCCTGGGCGAGCTTCACGCGCTGCTTCATGCCGGTCGAGTAGCCGCCGATGGGGCGGTAGCGCTCCTCGTACAGACCGACATGGCGCAGGGTGTCCGCGGTGCGCTCGCGCGCGGCGGTGGGCGGCAGGCCGGACATGCGCGCCATGTGGACGACGAACTCGGTGGCCGAGACGTCGGGCGGCAGGCAGTCGTGCTCCGGCATGTAGCCCACGCGTTCGCGGATGTCGGCGCCCTTGGTGGCGACGTCGAGGCCGAGCACCTCGGCGCGGCCCTCCGTGGCGGGGGACAGACCCAGCAGGATCTTGATGAGGGTGGACTTGCCGGCGCCGTTGGCGCCGACGATTCCGGTCACACCGGGTCCGATGTCCACGGACAGCCGGTCGAGCGCGGTCACCCGGGGGAACCGCTTGCTCAGGCTTTCGGTCGCGATCACAGTCACGCCTTCGACGGTAGTGACCAAGACCACGCCAGTCGTCAGACCTCAGAGCCGTCTTCGCGTCAGTCTCGAGTATTACGGGCTCCTGCGCGGGGCCCTAAGGGACGCCCTGCGGGCCATCCCCGCCGGGCGTTGTCCAGGGCCCTTGATCCCGACCCTTGGTCCCGACCCTTGATCCCGCCTATTGACGCCGCCTCTAACAACTGCGACATTCACCAGTGTCAAGTTACGGACGCGTACCGCAGTCGACGGGACGGGGCGGGATGACGACGGCAGTGAACAGCGAACTCTCCGTGGAACTGCGAGGGTTCAGGCAGGTGCAGCGCCTCGCCTACGAGTGCGCGGAGGCCGTCGCGGCCCGCCTGGAGCCGGGCGTGACCGAGCGCGAGGCGGCGCGGATGCAGCGGGAGTGGCTGCGCGAGCGCGGGGTGCGGGACTGGTTCCACCTCCCCTTCGCCTGGTTCGGCGACCGCACGGCATTCGTGAACTTCCGCATCCCGCTGCAGTTCTTCCCGACCGACCGCGCCCTGGAGCCCGGGATGCCCTTCATCCTGGACATGGCCCCGGTCTACGAGGGCTGTGTCGCCGACATCGGCTACTCGGGCTCGCTCGGCCTCAACCCGGTGCAGGACCGGCTGATGGCCGATCTGGAGGCGCACCGCGAGCTGATCCTGCGCGAGGTGCGCGAGCGGCGCCCGCTGCGCGAGATCTACGAGGACGTGGACCGGCTCATGGTCCGCCAGGGCTACGCCAACCGGCACCGGGCCTACCCCTTCGGAGTGATCGCCCACAAGGTGGACCGGGTCAGGCCGCGGCGCTTCTCGCCGCATCTGTTCGGGTTCGGCACGCAGTCCCTGAAGGGACTCGCGAGCGACGCGCTGCACGGCCACCGCGAGGGCTGGTCGCCCCTGTGGTCGCCGTACCGCTTCTCCGACCACCCGCCGCAGCCGGGCCTGTGGGCGGTCGAACCCCACCTCGGCTTCCGGGGCACGGGCGCGAAGTTCGAGGAGATCCTGGTGGTCACCGACTCCCGGGACCCCGAGGAGAGCGCCTTCTGGCTGGACGACGATCTGCCGCACGTGCGGCGCTGGGCGGAGGACAAGTGACGCTGAAGGGCGCGCGTGAGCGCTGGGTGCGGACCGGCGGGATCGAGCTGTGCGTGGCCGAGCTGGGCGATCCCGGACAGCCGACGGTAGTGCTGGTGCACGGCTACCCGGACAGCAAGGAGGTCTGGTCGGAGGTCGCCGTCCGGCTCGCCGACCGCTTCCACGTCGTCCTCTACGACGTCCGGGGCCACGGCCGCTCCACGGCACCCCAGCCGCTGCGCGGCGGCTTCACCCTCGCCAAGCTCACCGACGACTTCCTGGCCGTCATCGACGCGGTCAGCCCGGACCGCCCGGTGCACCTCGTCGGGCACGACTGGGGCTCGGTGCAGTCCTGGGAGTTCGTGACGGTGGGCCGCACGGAGGGCCGTATCGCCTCCTTCACCTCGATGTCCGGCCCGTCCCTCGACCACTTCGGGCACTGGATCAACGCGCGCGTGAAGCGCCCCACGCCCCGCCGAGTGGGACAGCTCCTCGGCCAGGGCGCCAAGTCCTGGTACGTGTACCTGCTGCACACGCCCGCCCTCCCGGAGCTGGCCTGGCGCGGCCCCCTCGGCAGGCGCTGGCCGAAGATCCTCCAGCGGGTCGAGAAGGTCCCCGCCGGCGACTACCCGACCGCCTCCCTGCCCACCGACGCGGCGCACGGCGCCTGGCTGTACCGGGACAACGTGCGCGCCCGGCTGCTCCGTCCCCGCCCGGACGCGCACGCACACGCGCCCGTGCAGCTCATCACGCCCCAGGGAGACGCGTTCCTGTCGGAGCGGCTCTACGACGACCTGGAGCGGTGGGTCCCGCGGCTCACCCGGCGCACGCTTCCGGCCAAGCACTGGATCCCGCGCACGCGCCCCGACCAACTGGCCGACTGGATCGAGGAATTCGTGACCACCATCGAGGGAGGCCACACCGAGGTGAAGGCCACCGGCCGCCATGCCGACCGTTTCGGCGGGCAGTTGGTGCTCGTCACCGGCGCGGGCAGCGGCATCGGACGGGCGACCGCGTTCGCCTTCGCGGAGGCCGGCGCGCGCGTGGTGGCCGTCGACCGCGACGCGGAGGCCGCCGTCCGCACCGCCGAACTGTCCCGCCTGGTCGGCGCGTCCGAGGCCTGGGCGGAGACGGCCGACGTCTCCGACGAGCAGGCCATGGAGAAGCTCGCCGAAAAGGTCCACCGCGAGTACGGCGTGGTGGACGTGCTGATCAACAACGCGGGCATCGGCCTGTCCGGCTCCTTCTTCACCACCACGTCCGACGACTGGCGCAAGGTCCTGGACGTCAACCTGTGGGGTGTCATCCATGGTTGCCGCCTCTTCGGTGCGCGCATGGCCGAGCGCGGCCAGGGCGGCCACATCGTCAACATCGCGTCGGCGGCGGCCTATCAGCCCTCCCGCGCGCTGCCCGCCTACAGCACGTCCAAGGCGGCAGTGTTGATGCTCTCCGAGTGCCTGCGCGCCGAACTCGCCTCCCAGGACATCGGAGTTACCGCCGTCTGCCCCGGCTTCGTCAACACCAACATCACCTCCACGGCCCGCTTCACCGGCGTCGACGAAGAAGAGGCCCGCCGTCGCCAGAAGCGCTCCGCCCGCCTGTACGGTCTGCGCAACTACCCACCGGAGAAGGTCGCCGACGCCGTCCTCGACGCGATCGTCCGCAACACGGCGGTGGCACCGGTGACGCCGGAGGCCCGAGGCGCCCACTTCATGTCCCGCTTCATGCCTGGGGTGTTGCGAGGGATCGCCCGGGTGGAACCCAAGCTCTGACCGGAGTTGTGGCCGGGTGTGGGTTGCCAGACTCCGCCCGGCCTCGAACTCCCGTCGGATGCTGGCGGGTTGGACCGTCCTGTCTCTCCAGCCTCTCAAAGCACCAAAGTTGGCGAACACACTCAATTCGCCTGTCAGTTGTCCACACAATCGCCAAATCCCCCGTGGATAACCGCACTTGCTTGTGGATCAAACCTCGGATCGTAAATAACCTGCGTGATCCGCGTCTCTCCCTCACCCTGGTGATGTGAAAGAAGGAACAGAAGGAAAAGAAGGAGAGATGGACGACAGGCGCACCGTGAAGGTGTCGAAGTACCTCTCGAAGCACCTGCGCCACCAGCCCGAACGCATCGGCCTCACGCTCGACGAGGCCGGCTGGGTCGAGATCGACACCCTGATCGCCGCGGCCACCGCCCACGGCTTCCGGTTCACGCGCGAGGAGCTCGACCACGTGGTGGCCGTCAACGACAAGCGGCGGTTCGCGATCGAGGGCACCAGGATCCGCGCCAGCCAGGGCCACAGCATCGAGGTCGACCTCGGCCTGCCCCCGGCCACCCCGCCGGCGTACCTCTACCACGGCACCGTCGCCCGCAGCCTGGACACGATCCGCGCCGAGGGCCTCAGGCCCATGAGCAGGCACGACGTCCATCTGTCGGCGGACCGCGAGACCGCGACCCGGGTGGGCGCCCGGCGCGGCCGTCCCGTCATCCTCACCGTGGACGCGGGCGCCATGCACCGCGACGGCCATGTCTTCCACGTCAGCGCGAACGGCGTCTGGCTGACCCGGGCCGTACCGCCCCGCTACCTGCGCTTCCCCGGCCCGCACTGACCCCTGGCCCGCCCCGTGTGGCCTTGCCCGTGGGCCTCGCTCCGCCTCGCGCCGTGGCCGTCCGGCCCCGCTCCGTGACCGTTTCGTCCGTTGTCCGAGGCGCCCCGTACTCTCGGACCCATGAGTCTGCGACTGAGCGCCGTCATCCTGCCGTACCGCCGCTGGAGCGAAGGCGGCCGTTCGGCCTGGGTGCGGGCCGAGCAGCTCGGTTTCCACACCGCGTACACCTACGACCACCTGTCCTGGCGCAGCTTCCGCGACGGCCCCTGGTTCGGCGCCGTACCCACGCTGACCGCCGCCGCTGCCGCCACCGAGCGGCTCCGCCTCGGCACGCTGGTCACCTCCCCGAACTTCCGGCACCCGGTGACCCTCGCCAAGGAGCTGATCTCCCTGGACGACATCTCCGGCGGCCGGATCACCCTCGGCATCGGCGCGGGCGGCACCGGCTTCGACGCGACCGCCCTCGGCCAGGAGCCGTGGACACCGCGCGAACGCGCCGACCGGTTCGCCGAGTTCGTGCCTCTGCTCGACCGGCTGCTCACCGAGGACGCGGTGACCTACGAGGGCCGGTTCTACTCGGCGCACGAAGCGCGCAACATCCCCGGCTGTGTGCAGCGCCCCCGGCTGCCCTTCGCAGTGGCGGCCACCGGCCCGCGCGGCCTGAGGCTCGCCGCCCGGCACGGGCAGGCGTGGGTCACCACCGGGGACCCGAAGCTGTACGAGAACGGCACCCCGGAGCAGTCCGTCGAGGCGCTGCGCGGACAGTTGGGCAAGCTGTCCGCGGCGTGCGCCGAGGCCGGCCGGGACGTGGCGGAGCTGGACAAGGTGCTGCTCACCGGGTTCACCCCGGACCGCGGCAGGCCGCTCGAGTCCCTGGACGCCTTCGTGGACTTCGCGGGCCGCCACCGGGAGCTGGGCTTCACCGAGATCGTGATCCACTGGCCCATCCCGGACTCCGACTTCGCCGCGGACGAGAAGGTCTTCGAGCGGATCGCCATGGAGGCGCTCGCCCAACTGCCGTGACGGTCGCGGACGGGCTGCGGGACGCTCGCTGACTCGCCGCGTGACGAGTCGTGGACTCGCCGCCGTGACGAATCCGTCGACTCATATGTGCGGAGTCCCGCACGGTCGTGCTGGCATATGCGCGAGAATGGCCGGGTGACCTCAGCGACCAGACAGCCCGGGACTCCGGCCGCCCCCAAGCTCTCGACCTCGCTCGAACAGGGAACCACCACCGGCCCACCGCCGCGACTGATCGCCACCGACCTCGACGGAACGTTGCTGCGCGACGACAAGTCGGTCTCCCCGAGAACCGTCGCCGCGCTGGCCGCCGCCGAGGAGGCGGGCATCGAGGTCTTCTTCGTCACCGGCCGCCCGGCCCGCTGGATGAACGTCGTCAGCGACCACGTGCACGGCCACGGCCTGGCGATCTGCGGCAACGGCGCCGCCGTGGTCGACCTGCACGGCGGCCCCGGCTCCCACCGGTTCGTGAAGGTGCGCGAGCTGGCCAGAGAGAACGCGCTGACCACCGTACGGCTGCTGCGCGAGGCGGCGCCGGGCACGGTGTTCGCGGTCGAGCAGACGTACGGCTTCCACCAGGAGCCGGACTATCCCAAGCTGCACATGGAGATACCGGACAACCTCCTGCCCGCCGAGGCCCTCCTCGCGCCGGACGGCCCGGACGCCGACCAGCCCGTGCTCAAGATCCTCGCCTACCACCCCGACCTCGACCCCGACGCCTTCCTCACGCTCGCCCGCCTCGCGATCGGCGAGCACGCCAACGTCACCCGTTCCAGCCCCAGCGCCCTGCTGGAAGTCAGCGGCCCCGGCGTCTCCAAGGCCAGCACGCTGGAGCTGTGCTGCGCCGAGCGCGGCATCTCGCCCGAGGAGGTCGTGGCCTTCGGCGACATGCCCAACGACGTCGAGATGCTGACCTGGGCCGGCCGGTCGTACGCGATGGGCAACGCCCACCCCGCCGTCGTCGCCGCCGCCTCCGGCCGTACGGTCGCCAACAACGAGGACGGGGTCGCGGTCGTCATCGAGCGTCTGCTCGCCGACCGCCCCTGACCCCGATCCGCCGGCACGGACCTGCCTCGATCCGCCGGCACGGGCCTGCCTCGATCCGTGGGCACGGACCTGCCTCGATCCGCGGGGGCGGTGCTGTCACACCGCCCCCACCAGCGACTCCGCCTCCGCCTCCCGTCGCGCCATCGTGCGCAGCGGTCCGTCCGCCGCGACCAGCTCCGCGTACGGGCCCCGCTGCACCACCCGGCCCGCGTCCAGGACGACGACCTCGTCGACGGCGGAGAGCCCCGCGAGCCGGTGGGTGATCAGCAGGGTCGTACGGCCCTCGGTCGCGGCCAGCAGGTCCGCGGTGAGCGCGTCGGCCGTCGGCAGGTCCAGATGCTCGGCGGGCTCGTCCAGGACCAGCACCGGGAAGTCGGCGAGCAGCGCGCGGGCGAGTGCGAGGCGCTGCCGCTGGCCGCCGGAGAGCCGGGCCCCGTGCTCGCCGACGTGCGTGTCCAGGCCGTAGGGCAGGCCTTCCACCCACTCCAGCAGCCGGGCCCGGGCCAGCGCGTCGAGCAGGTCGGCCTCAGTGGCGTCCTTCCGCGCGATCAGCAGGTTCTCGCGCACGGTGCTGTCGAAGAGGTGCGCGTCCTGGGCGCACAGTCCGACGAGCCGTCGTACGTCGTCGCCGTCCAGCGCGTCCGCCGCCACCCCGGCGAGCGTGTACGTACCCGCGCTCGGGTCGAGGAAGCGCAGCAGCACCTGGGCGAGGGTCGTCTTGCCCGAGCCGGAGGGGCCGACCACGGCGACGCGCCGGCCCTGCTCCAGCGTGAGGTCGATTCCGGCGAGCGCGTCGCGGTGCTGTCCGTCGTGGCGGGCGGCCAGGTCCCGGACCACGACCGGGAAGGGTGAGGCGGGCGCCTGCCGGGGTCGCTCCGGCTCGTGCACGGGCTCCGGGGCGTCCAGCACCTCGTACACGCGCTCAGCGCTGCGGGCCGTCCGCTGCCGGTGGCGCACGGCGAGCGGCAGCCCGAGGACGGCCTCGAAGGCGGCCAGCGGAGTGAGGACGACCACCGCCATCAGCACTCCGCCGAGCCGGCCCGCGGCCACCGCCTGCGCGCCGAGCAGTGCGGTGGCGGTGACGGTGAGGCCGCACACCAGCGCGGTGAGGCCGTCGCCGAGCGCGGTGGCCCCTGCGGCCCGCGCGGCGATCCGGGTGAGCGTCCCGTCGGCCTCCTGGGCCGCTGCCGTACGGGCCGGGAGGGCACCGGCGACCGTCAGCTCGGCGGTGCCGGTGAGCACGTCGGTCACCCGGGTCGCGAGCACGCCCCGGGCGGGCGCCAGCCGCCGTTCGGTACGCCGGGCCGCCGCCGCGGTGATCAGGGGGACGCCGGCGCCCGCGACGAGCAGGCCGGCAGCGAGCGCGGCCCCGGCCTCGGGGAGCAGCCAGGCGGTGAAGCCGACCGAGGCGGCGGAGACGGCGACCGCGACACCGGCGGGCAGCAGCCAGCGCAGCCAGTAGTCCTGGAAGGCGTCCACGTCGGCGACCAGCCGGGTCAGCAGATCGCCGCGCCGGGTCGTCCGCAGCCCGGCGGGCGCCAGCCGCTCCAGCCGCCGGTAGACGGCGACCCGGGTGTCGGCCAGCATCCGCAGCACGGCGTCGTGGGACACCAGCCGCTCGGCGTACCGGAAGACTGCCCGCCCGATCCCGAAGGTCCGCGTCGCCGTCACGGCCACCATCAGATAGAGCACCGGCGGCTGCTGCGAGGCCCGCGAGATGAGCCATCCGGAGGTCGCCATCAGCCCGACGGCACTGCCGAGGGCCAGCGTCCCGAGCAGCAGCGCGAGGACGAGCCGCCCGCGCCGGGGACCGGCCAGCGCCCGCACGCGCGCGAGGACGCGGCCCTGAGATGCCGTCAGACCCGCATCGGGCTCCTGAGGCTCACCTGCCGCGGGCTTGCGTCGGGCTTCGGCGGGGCCGACCGCTTCGGGAATGCGGGTGCCGGCGGGTTCGGTGAGCGGTGCGCCCGGGGCCACGGGTGCGGCAGGCTCAGGCACGCGCACGTCGGCCGCGGTGGTCACCACCTCGGGGACACGCACGTCCAGCGGGGAAGCCGTGAGCCGGGAGGCGGACGCAGCAGGAAGGCGCAGCCGCACCACCCGGTCCGCCACCTCCAGCAGTGCCGGCCGGTGCACCACCAGCAGCACCGTGCGGCCCATCGCCAGGCGCCGCACCGCCGCCACGACATCGGCCTCGGTCGCCCCGTCCAGCGCGGCCGTCGGCTCGTCCAGCAGCAGCACGGGCCGGTCCGCGAGGAAGGCCCGGGCCAGCGCGAGGCGCTGCCGCTGGCCCGCGGACAGCCCGGCCCCGTCCTCCCCGAGCACCGTGTCGGCACCCTCGGGCAGCGCGTCCACGAACTCCAGCGCTCCGGCGTCCCGCAGCGCCCGGCGTACGGCGGTGTCGTCGGCGTCGGGCCGGGCCAGCCGGACGTTCTCCGCGATGGTGCCGGCGTACAGATGCGGCCGCTGCGGCACCCACGCGATCCGTGACCGCCATTCCCGCAGGTCGAGGTCGGCGAGATCGGCTCCCCCGATCCGCACCCGGCCCTCGGTGGGCCGTACGAACCCGAGCAGCACGTTCAGCAGCGTCGACTTGCCGACGCCGCTCGGTCCGACCAGGGCGACGGTCTCGCCCGGCTCGACGGTCAAGGACACGTCGGTCACGGCGTCCGTGGACCGACCCGGGTAGCGGACCGTCACCGCGTCGAAGGCCATCGCGCCGGTGGGCACCGCCGCGGTGCCGGACGTCGGGATCGGCGTCTCCAGCACGGTGAAGATCTCCTCGGCCGCGGCCAGCCCTTCCGCCGCCGCGTGGTACTGCGCGCCGACCTGGCGCAGCGGCAGATACGCCTCCGGCGCCAGCACCAGGATGACCAGGCCCACGTAGAGGTCCATGTCGCCGTGGACGAGCCGCATGCCGATCGTCACGGCGACCAGTGCGACCGACAGCGTGGCGAGCAGTTCCAGCGCGAAGGAGGAGAGGAAGGCGATCCGCAGGGTCCGCAGGGTGGCCTGGCGGTACTCGCCGGTGATCCTTCGGATGGACTCGGCCTGGGCCTTGGCCCGGCCGAACACCTTCAGCGTGGGCAGGCCCGCGACCACGTCCAGGAAGTGCCCGGACAGCCGGGACAGCAGCCCCCACTGACGGTCCATCCGGGCCTGGGTCGCCCAGCCGATGAGGATCATGAAGAGGGGGATGAGCGGCAGGGTGACGACGATGATCGCCGCCGACATCCAGTCCTCGGTGACGATCCGCGCCAGCACGGCGACCGGGACGACCACCGCGAGCCCCAGTTGCGGGAGGTAGCGCGAGAAGTAGTCGTCCAGGGCGTCGACCCCGCGCGTGGCCAGGGTGACCAGTGAGCCGGTCCGCTGTCCGCTCAGCCACCCGGGACCGAGCGCCGCCGCGCGGTCGAGCAGCCGCTCCCGCAGCTCGGACTTCACGGCCGCGCTGGCCCGGTGGGCCGCGAGTTCGGTCAGCCACGACACCAACCCGCGGCCGCACGCCACGGCAGCCAGCAGCGACAGGGGAGTGACCAGGTCACCGGCGGACCGGCCGTGCTGGAAGGCCCCGACCACCACCTCGGCGATGAGCATCGCCTGAGCGATGACCAGCCCGGCACCGACCCCGCCGAGGGCGATGACCGCCACGAGGAAGAAGCGTGTGGCGCGGGCGTATCGCAGGAGGCGGGGATCGATCGGTTTCACGTGAAACGTGTCCTTCAGTCCCGTGGGGTGCGTTTCACGTGAAACATACCCCTGGCGGTTTCAGTGTGCGGCGTCGGCGATGTGATGCGTACCGATCCGCTTGCGGAACACCCAGTAGGTCCAGCTCTGGTACAGCAGGACGAGCGGTGTGGCGATCCCCGCGCACCAGGTCATGATCTTCAGGGTGTACGGGCTCGACGAGGCGTTGGTGACCGTCAGGCTCCAGCTCGGGTCGAGCGTGGACGGCATGACGTTCGGGAAGAGCGAGAGGAAGAGCATCGCCACGGTGGCCACGATGGTGACTCCGGACAGGGCGAACGCCCATCCCTCGCGCCCGGCCCTGGTGACGACCAGGGCGGCCAGCAGGGCGGCGACCGCCACGATCAGCGCGACCAGGCTCTTGCCGTCCCCGCTGTGGGCCTGCGTCCACAGCAGGAAGCAGACCGCGACGACGGCGGTGACGACACCGACCCGCAGCGCCAGCTTCCGCGCCCGCAGCCGGATGTCCCCGACGGTCTTCAGCGCGGTGAACACCGCCCCGTGGAAGGTGAACAGGGTGAGCGTCACCAGGCCGCCGAGCAGGGCATAGGGGTTGAGCAGATCCGCTACGCCGCCGACGTACTCGAAGTGCCGGTCGATCTTCACGCCCCGCACAATGTTCCCGAAGGCCACGCCCCACAGGAAGGCCGGGAGCAGCGAGGTCCAGAAGATCGCCGTCTCCCAGTTGCGCTGCCAGTTCTCCTCGGGCCGCTTGGCCCGGTACTCGAAGGCCACGCCCCGGACGATCAGGCAGACCAGGATGGCGAGCAGCGGCAGGTAGAAGCCGGAGAAGAGGGTGGCGTACCACTCCGGGAAGGCGGCGAAGGTCGCGCCGCCCGCCGTGAGCAGCCACACCTCGTTGCCGTCCCAGACCGGCCCGATCGTGTTGATCAGTACCCGGCGCTCGGGCCGGTTCCGGGCGAGCAGCTTGGTGAGGATGCCGACCCCGAAGTCGAAGCCCTCCAGGAAGAAGTAGCCGGTCCACAGGACGGCGATCAAGACGAACCAGACGTCGTGAAGGTGCATGACTGTCCCCTCGGCCTAGTAGGAGAAGGCCATCGGCTTGTCGGCGCCACGCGGGTCGCCGCCGATCTTCGTGGGCGGGTTGAGGTCGTCCTCGGTCAGCTCCGGCGGGCCGGCCTTGACGTACTTCGCGAGCAGCCGGATCTCGACCACGGCGAGGATCGCGTACAGCACGGTGAAGACGATCATCGAGGTGACGACCTCGCCCTGGGAGACGCCGGGGGAGACCGCGTCCCGGGTCTGCAGGACGCCGTAGACGACCCATGGCTGGCGGCCCATCTCGGTGAAGATCCAGCCCCAGGAGTTGGCGATCAGCGGGAAGGCCATGGTCCAGGTCGCGATGCGCCAGTACCAGGGGGTCAGCTTCGAGCCGAGCGCCTTGTTCCTGAACAGGACCAGGTGCGGCACCTCGTCCTCACCGACCCGCAGGTGCTGCGGCAGCATGAACTTCTTGCGGGTCAGCCAGAGTCCGGCCAGGCCGATGGCGAAGGAGGCCATGCCGAAGCCGATCATCCAGCGGAAGCCCCAGAAGGTGACCGGGATGTTGGGCCGGTAGTCGCCGGGCCCGAACTTCTGCTGCTCGGCCTTGTTGACGTCGTTGATGCCGGGGACGTACGAGGTGAAGTCGTCGTTGGCGAGGAAGGACAGCAGGCCAGGGATCTCGATGGCCACGGTGTTGTGGCTCTTCTCGACGTCGCCGTAGGCGAAGACCGAGAACGGTGCCGGCTTCTGGCCGTCCCACAGGGCCTCGGCCGCGGCCATCTTCATCGGCTGCTGCTTGAACATGACCTTGCCGAGGGTGTCACCGCTGACTGCGGTGAGCAGGCCGGCGATGACCACGGTCACCAGGCCGAGCCGCAGCGAGGTCTTCATCTCGCGGATGTGCTTCTTGCGGGCCAGGTGGTAGGCGGAGATGCCCACCATGAAGGCGCCACCGGTCAGGAAGGCCGCCGAGAGCGTGTGGAAGGCCTGGGTGAGCGCGGTGTTCTGGGTCAGCACGGCCCAGAAGTCGGTCAGCTCGGCGCGCCCTCTCGCCTTGTCGATCCGGTAGCCGACGGGGTGCTGCATGAACGAGTTGGCCGCGAGGATGAAGTACGCGGACAGCACCGTGCCGAGCGAGACCATCCAGATGCAGGCCAGGTGGATCTTCTTGGGCAGCTTGTCCCAGCCGAAGATCCACAGGCCTATGAAGGTCGACTCGAAGAAGAACGCGATCAGCGCCTCGAAGGCGAGCGGGGCGCCGAAGATGTCACCGACGAAGCGCGAGTAGTCGGACCAGTTCATGCCGAACTGGAACTCCTGCACGATGCCGGTGACCACACCCATGGCGATGTTGATCAGGAAGAGCTTGCCCCAGAACTTGGTCGCCCTGAGGTACTTCTCCTTCTCCGTACGCACCCACGCGGTCTGCAGTCCGGCCGTGAGGGCGGCCAGCGAGATCGTCAGGGGGACGAACAGGAAGTGGTAGACGGTGGTGATGCCGAACTGCCAGCGCGCCAGTGTCTCTGGCGCCAGAGCCAGTTCCACGTCGTCACTCTCCTTACGTCGCCGTACCAAAGCGGCGGTTCGCCCCGTTTGCCAGGGGCAAACAGGGCAATCCGGCTGAGCTTGTGAACGCGTTCACATTCACAAGCCATTATGACGCACTGATTTTCGGCAACAGAAGGGGGGTGGCCCCTTTGCCGTCCCGTCAAGCCCTTGGACAGCGACTTCAACATCTTGTTGAATTGCGCGCCATGCAGATACGGATCTCCTGGCCCTCCGGCCATCTCACCGCGACGCTCGAGGACACACCGACCGCACGGGCCCTCAGCAAGGAGCTGCCGCTCGTCTCCACGGCCCACACATGGGGCGAGGAGGTGTATTTCGACACAGGCGTCTCTGTTTCACGTGAAACGGACGCCCGACAGGTGGTCGAACCCGGCACCGTGGCCTTCTGGACCGACGGCGACGCACTGGCCCTCCCCTACGGGCCCACGCCGATCTCGCGAGGCGACGAGTGCCGCCTGGCGAGCCCGTGCAATGTCCTGGGCCGGATCGAGGGAGACGTACGTCTCCTGGCGACGGTCCGGGACGGCGACCCGATACGCGTGGAACCGATCGACGGATAGGGCCCGGCTTGGACAAGCCAAGCCGTCCCGCCCGGGACGGGCCAAGCAGGCCCCCACCCGGGACGAGCCGAACAGGCCCGGCCCAGACGAGGAGAGCCCCGCACAAGGCGAGGCTCACCCGGATCCGCTTCGGGACTTCTCCCGAAGCCCGCTCAGACCTCCTTGCGGAACGCTTCCGCCACCTTCAGGAAGATGTCGTTCCCCTCGGTCTCCCCGACCGTCACCCGCACACCCTCGCCCAGGAACGGACGGACCACCACACCGTGCTCCTCACAGGCCGTCGCGAACGCCGCCGTCCGCTCCCCCAGCCGCATCCACACGAAGTTGGCCTGGGTCTCCGGCACCGTCCATCCCTGCTTGCGCAGCGCGTCGACCACGCGCGAACGCTCGCACACCAGTGAGCCGACCCGGCCCAGCAGTTCGTCCTCGGCCCGCAGCGAGGCGATCGCCGCCTCCTGGGCGAGCTGGCTGACGCCGAAGGGCACCGCCGTCTTGCGCAGCGCCGCCGCCACCGGCTCGTGGCCGATCGCGAAGCCGACGCGCAGCCCCGCGAGGCCGTACGCCTTGGAGAACGTGCGCAGAACGCAGACGTTGGGCCGCTTCCGGTACAGCTCGACGCCGTCGGGCACCTCGGGGTCGCGGATGAACTCCCGGTAGGCCTCGTCCAGCACCACCAGCACATCGGCCGGAACCCGGTCGAGGAACCGCTCCAGCTCGGCCCGCCGCACCACCGTGCCGGTCGGGTTGTTGGGGTTGCAGACGAAGATCAGGCGCGTCCGGTCGGTGATCGCGTCCGCCATCGCGTCCAGGTCGTGCACATCGCCCGGCGTGAGCGGAACCTGCACCGACCGGGCACCGCTGATCTGCGTGATGATCGGGTACGCCTCGAAGGACCGCCAGGCGTAGATCACCTCGTCGCCGGGTCCGCTGGTGGCCTGGATCAGCTGCTGGGCCACGCCGACCGAGCCGGTGCCCGTGGCCAGGTGGGAGACCGGTACGCCGAAGCGCTCCGACAGCTCGTTCATCAGCCCGGTGCAGGCCATGTCCGGGTAGCGGTTGAAGTTGCCCGCGGCCGCGGTGACGCTCTCCATCACGCCGGGCAGCGGGGGGTACGGGTTCTCGTTGGAGGACAGCTTGTAGGCGACCGGTCCGTCGGCCGCGGCGGGCTTGCCCGGCTTGTAGGTGGGGATACCCTCCAGCTCGGCGCGCAGCTTGGGGCTCGTCTCGCTCACCGCAGTCCTCCTCGCGACCACCGGCGGACCGTCGACGCCGCCGGCTTCCAATACTCCTCACCTTATGAGGATTCGGCGCGCTTGCGTACTGCCGGGGAGCCGCGGGGGCGCGAACCTCGTCCGTCCCACGGGCATCAGGGGCATCGCCGTACGAAGGCGTACGGATCGGGGGGCGCGCCGCACATATATCTATGCGCCGGTAGCTCACGCCGTGGCGCGCATCACCCGTGAAGGTGAGTTGAGACCTCTTCGAGACATCGGAGACTTGGCAGGTCCACATGCGCCGCCACGTCACGTCCTACCGACAAGGTGCTCAACTGACTTGTTTTCTAAGGTAGTTAGCCCCTGACGACCATGCAGAAACGTGCCTGTCAACGCGTGCATATGCGTCCGCACTACCCCACCGCATGAGCCCTACTATCGGCTCGCCATGACAGCAGCAGGGAAGCACCAGGTGAGCCGCGCGGAAACCTCACGTCGAGGCAGCCGGCCGGGCCGGGCGGGCATCAGGGACGTGGCCGCCGCCGCCGGGGTCTCCATCACGACCGTCTCCGATGCCCTCAACGGCAAGGGCCGGCTCCCGGATGCCACCCGGCGCCATGTCCGCGAGGTCGCCGACCGGCTGGGGTACCGCCCCTCGGCCGCCGCCCGCACCCTCCGTACCGGCAAGTCGGGACTGATCGGCCTGACCGTGACGACATACGGGGATGAACCTTTCACCTTCACCGAGTTCGCGTACTTCGCCGAGATGGCGCGGGCCGCCACCTCGGCCGCGCTCGCCCGCGGCTACGCGCTCGTCATCCTGCCCGCGACCTCCCGCCACGACGTCTGGTCCAACGTCGCCCTGGACGGCACGGTCGTCATCGACCCCTCCGACCAGGACCCGGTCGTCAGCGAACTGGTCCGGCAGGGGCTGCCCGTCGTCTCGGACGGCCGCCCGGCCGGCTCCCTGCCCGTCACCGCCTGGGTCGACAACGACCACGAAGCGGCCGTCCTCGGCATCCTCGACCACCTCGCCGACGCCGGCGCCCGCCGGATCGGCCTGCTCACCGGCACGACCACGGACACGTACACCCATCTGTCGACCACGGCCTACCTGCGCTGGTGCGAGCGCGTCGGCCAGGACCCGGTCTACGAGGCCTACCCGGCGCACGACCCGTGCGCGGGCGCCGTCGCCGCCGACCGCCTGCTCGCCCGCCCCGACCGGCCCGACGCCGTCTACGGCCTGTTCGACCCCAACGGCACCGACCTGCTCGCCGCCGCCCGCCGCTACGGACTGCGCGTCCCGGACGACCTGCTGCTGGTGTGCTGCAGCGAGTCCACGGTGTACGCCACCACCGAGCCGCCCATCACCACGCTCTCCCTGAAGCCGCGCCGCATCGGCACGGCGGTGGTCCAGCTCCTCATCGACGCCATCGAGGGGGTCGACTCCGACCAGCCCGTCGAGCAGGTGATACCGACCGAGCTGATCGTGCGTACCTCGTCCCAGCGACGTCCGCCACGCACCACGGTCAGCCCGCCGCGGGCGCCGGAGGAGGGGTAGCGCCGACGGCTGGCGGACGGCCCGCGCGCAGCCGGGGCCTCCGGTGCGCGGGCCTTACCGCCCCCCAACAGGCCGGGCGACCTCTTTCGGCGGGCGAGCGGCAGCGGATGGGCAACCGGGCGAACCCCTGCCCAAACGGGGCGAAAGCCGCGGTGAACAGGAGTCTTGCTCCGATTCACCACCCCTGGGTCATCACACGGCGCGACGCGCATTCCTATGATGGGCCCACGACACCGCGGGCCGCTGCGACCAGGCAGTCCGAAGCGGTGCAGCTGCGGCGCGATGGTGGAGGGGTCTGATGACTCAGGGGGCCGGTCAGGGACCCGAGGTGGAGCGGACGGCGACGTTGCGCGACTTCCGGGTACCCGCGTACGTCCACGAGACCGGTCCGCACGTCGACACCCACCCCGGCGACACCCTCCCGCCCGTCGACGAGACCTACCCCGAGGGCTACACGCCCACGCAGCGCGACCTGCCCGTCATCAACCGCGGCGACACGCTCCAGGTCCCCGTCGAACCGGCTCCCGCCGCCCCGGCCCCGCAGCCCGCGACCGGCCTCGGCCCGCTCTACGTCGTCGGCGACGTCCACGGCTACCTCGACGAACTGGTGGCCGCCCTGGAGGAGAAGGGTCTGATCGACGCCTCGGGCCAGTGGTGCGCGGGCACCACCCGGCTGTGGTTCCTCGGCGACTTCACCGACCGCGGCCCGGACGGCATCGGCGTCATCGACCTCGTGATGCGGCTGTCCGCCGAGGCCGCCGCGGCCGGCGGCTACTGCAAGGCCCTCATGGGCAACCACGAGCTGCTCCTGCTCGGCGCCAAGCGGTTCGGCGACACCCCCGTCAACTCCGGCGCAGGCACCGCCACCTTCCAGGCGGCCTGGCTGCTCAACGGCGGCCAGAAGACCGACATGGACCGCCTCCAGGACCACCATCTGCAGTGGATGGCACGCCTGGACGCCGTCGAGGAGGTCGACGGCTATCTGCTCGTGCACTCCGACACCACCGCCTATCTCGACTACGGCGACTCGATCGAAGCGGTCAACGACACCGTCCGCGAGACGCTCACCCGCAACGACGCGGACGAGTGCTGGGACCTGTTCCGCAAGTTCACCAAGCGCTTCTCCTTCCGTGACGAGGGCGGCGCCGACGCCGTGCGCTCCCTGCTCGATACGTACGGCGGCACCCGGATCGTTCACGGCCACAGCCCGATCCCCTATCTGCTCGGCGAGGTCGGCTCCGAGGACGGCGAGGAGGGCGGCCGCCCCCTCGTCGAGGGACCGCACGTCTACGCCGACGGGCTCGCCATCGCCATGGACGGCGGCGTGACCATGTCCGGAAAGCTGCTGGTCCAGCAACTTCCCCTGGACACCTGAGGATTCACCGCTCCGCTCCCCTCCGACCCGTCCCGGCCGGGCGGGCGCGGGCCGACCACCCCAATTTCCGGCAACCCCCTGTCACCGTGTGCCGTCACGGCTCTACCATCGGCTTATCCGTAGCAGGCTCCCCTCCGTTTCTGCCCGACGGCTCGCCGGCGTGCGAGCCCCAAGCCCTACGGAGCATCGGGGGATGCACATGAACAGCGTTCCGCAGCACCTGCTGAGCGAGGACCGCCAGGAATTCGAGCGGATCCTCGATGAGGCGCTGCGCTCCGCACCACACCGCCCGGAACTGTCCGCTGTCGGACAGCGGCTCAACCCCGAACAACTGCGCACCATGGCGCTCAACGCCACCGCCCTCATCACGACGGCCGCGGCGGCCGAGTACCAGCACTATGTGAAGGTCCGCGAGGAACTGCGCCATCCGGCGCCGTCCACCCTCTCGTCCACCGACTCCGATTCCGATTCCGCGGAACCGGGTTCGGGCGCGATGGGGCTCGCCACCACCCTCGGCGAGACCGCCGAGCCCACCGGCGCGGGCGCCGTCGCGGTCGTCGCCGTGCTGGCCCCCGTCCTCGCCGGAACCGCCGCCGCGATCTTCCTGCTCGTGGGCTACATCCTGAAGATGCTGGCCCCCGAACAGGCCTTCGCACGGACCATGCTCACCGCCGGGTGGGTCTTCGGCGCCCTGACCGCGGGCGCGATCCTCGTCGCCGCAGCCGGACTGCTGCTCACCGCCCTGCGCAACAGCGCCGCCGCGGAGGCCCAGTCCCACAACGAGGCGAGCCGCGAGGTGGACAGGGCCAGAGAGGCCTGGCGGGACGCCCTGCTGGAGCGCGGCATCCTGCCGTTCCTCCGGGACGCCCTCGCCCAGCCCGACACGGCCGCCCTGCACCGCACGGCGCCCGCGGCCCCGACCGGCAGAATGCCGCGCCTGGGCTACGGCCGCCCCGGCTTCAGCAGCCCCGACGACGGCACCGCTTCCGGCCGTCCGAGCTTCACCAGCCCGGACTACACGAGCCCCGACTTCGGCGGCCCGGAACACCAGCCGGAATGACCCCCGGCCTGCGCCCCTGACCGGGGCGCGGCCGGACACCGGCCACCCGCGGACGCCGGTTGGCGCCGGGGCCACGGAACTCCGCCGGCGCTGCCCCCCGGACACATAGGCCTCAGGAAGCAGCCCCGACCGCAGTGCGTCAGTCCGCCATCGGCAGGTACACGCGGTTGCCCGCGGCCGCGAACTCCTTCGACTTCTGGGCCATGCCCTCCTCGATCTCGGCCTTGCTGCTGCCGTGTTCGCGGCGGATGTCCTGCGAGATCTTCATGCTGCAGAACTTCGGCCCGCACATCGAGCAGAAGTGGGCCGTCTTGGCGGGCTCGGCCGGCAGGGTCTCGTCGTGGAACTCCCGCGCGGTGTCCGGGTCGAGGGCGAGGTTGAACTGGTCCTCCCACCGGAACTCGAACCGGGCGTCCGACAGCGCGTCGTCCCATTCCTGCGCACCCGGGTGCCCCTTCGCGAGGTCGGCTGCGTGGGCGGCGATCTTGTAGGTGATGACGCCGGTCTTGACGTCGTCACGGTTGGGCAGGCCCAAGTGCTCCTTGGGCGTGACGTAGCAGAGCATCGCCGTGCCCCACCAGGCGATCATCGCGGCACCGATGCCGGAGGTGATGTGGTCGTACGCCGGCGCGATGTCCGTGGTCAGCGGGCCGAGCGTATAGAACGGAGCTTCATCGCAGATCTCCTGCTGAAGGTCGATGTTCTCCTTGATCTTGTGCATCGGGACGTGACCGGGGCCCTCGATCATCGTCTGTACGTGGAAACGCTTCGCGATCCGGTTGAGTTCCCCGAGAGTCCGGAGTTCCGCGAACTGCGCCTCGTCGTTGGCGTCCGCGATCGAGCCGGGACGCAGGCCGTCGCCCAGCGAGTAGGTGACGTCGTAGGCGGCGAGGATCTCGCAGAGCTCCTCGAAGTTCTCGTACAGGAACGATTCCTTGTGGTGCGCCAGGCACCACGCGGCCATGATCGAACCACCCCGCGAGACGATGCCGGTCTTGCGGTTGGCGGTGAGCGGGACGTACGGCAGGCGCACGCCGGCGTGGACGGTCATGTAGTCCACGCCCTGCTCGGCCTGCTCGATGACCGTGTCCTTGTAGATCTCCCAGGTCAGTTCCTCGGCCTTGCCGTCGACCTTCTCCAGGGCCTGGTAGAGCGGCACCGTGCCGATGGGGACGGGGGAGTTGCGCAGCACCCACTCGCGGGTGGTGTGGATGTTGCGGCCGGTGGAGAGATCCATGACCGTGTCGGCGCCCCAGCGGGTCGCCCAGGTCATCTTCTCGACCTCCTCCTCGATCGAGGAGGTGACGGCGGAGTTGCCGATGTTGGCGTTGACCTTCACCAGGAACCGCTTGCCGATGATCATCGGCTCGATCTCCGGGTGATTGACGTTCGCGGGCAGGACCGCACGGCCCGCCGCGATCTCCTCGCGGACGACCTCGGGCGACACGTTCTCCCGGAGGGCCACGAACTCCATCTCGGGCGTGATCTCGCCCCGGCGCGCGTACGCCAGCTGCGTCACCGCCTGACCGTCACGGCCCCGGCGCGGCTGACGCGGGCGTCCCGGGAAGACCGCGTCCAGGTTGCGCAGCCCACCGCGCGGGGAGGTGTGCTTGATCCCGTCGTCCTCGGGGCGCACGGGACGGCCCGCGTACTCCTCGGTGTCACCGCGGGCGATGATCCAGTTCTCCCGCAGCGGCGGCAGGCCCCTGCGGACGTCGGTGTCGGCGAGTGGATCGGTGTACGGGCCCGATGTGTCGTACAACGTGACCGACTGCCCGTTGGTGAGGTGCACCTGACGGACCGGCACGCGCAGGTCGGGGCGCGAACCCTCGACGTACGACTTGTGCCAGCCGATGGACTTCCCGGCCCCCGCGTCCGTCGACCCGGCGGTCGCGTTCTGCGTGGAGGCAGGCGTGCGTGCGTCCTTGTTGGTCATGAGACCTACTCCCTACGCCGGCATTACCCGGTAACAGGTTCGGCGGTCGACGCAGCGGTTTCCGTCTGCTGATGTTTCCCGTGAAACCACGTTCCACGTGAAACATCGCGAATACGGAGGTCAGCGCCCTCTCAGCCCGGTGCTCCGAGCTCCCGCGTGTGCAAAGGTGCCTCCACGCTAGCGTCATATGTGGCGTGATGAACAGTGGGCCTCCGCCGTTCTTGCAATGATCGGGCCGTGACCACGACACACCAGCCCCCGAACCCACCGCCCGGCCCACCTGGCCCACCCCACCGGCACGGCCCCGAAAACGGTGGCGGCCATGGTGCCGCAAACGGACATGGCTCCGGCGGCGGGCACGGCCACACGCACAGCCACAGCCACAGCCACGGACCCGCCGCGCCGGTCTCGAAGCATCTGCGCAAGGTCATCGCGGCGATCCTGGTCCCGTTCACCGCGGCCGTCGTGGTGGGCCTCGTGGTGCTGTGGCCCGGCGGAGCCCCGTCGCACCAGCGCACCGGCGTCGGCTTCGACCGCCAGACCCAGCAGGCCACGGTCACCAGGGTGGTCGAGGTGAGCTGCAAGTCGGTCAACGCCTCGGGGGAGACCCCGACCGGCGACACCTCCACCGCCGAGGGCAACGCGGCGCAGCAGGAGGCGAACGGCACCTGCAAGAAGGCGACGGTCCGGGTCGACAGCGGCAAGGACAAGGGCCGTACGTTCACCGAGATCGTGCAGCCGGACCAGTCACGGCAGTTGCACCAGGGCGAGAAGGTCGTGGTCGCCTACGAGCCCTCGGCGCCGAGGGATCTGCAGTACTCGGTCACCGATGTGAACCGGAAGTTCCCCATGGCGCTGCTCGCCGGGATCTTCGCGCTCGCCGTCGTGGTGGTGGGCCGGCTGCGGGGTGTCATGGCGCTGGTCGCGCTGGCCGTCAGCTTCCTGGTGCTGACCCTCTTCATCCTGCCCGCGATACTTCAGGGCTCGAATCCGCTGCTCGTGGCGGTGGTCGGGTCGAGCGCCATCATGCTCATCGCGCTCTACATGTGCCACGGACTGTCCGCCCGTACGTCGGTCGCGGTGCTCGGCACGCTGGTCTCGCTCCTGCTGATCGGCGTCCTCGGCTCCGAGTTCATCGACTGGGCCGCGCTCACCGGCAACACGGACGACAACACCGGCCTCATCCACGGCCTGTATCCGTCGATCGACATGAGCGGTCTGCTGCTGGCCGGCGTCATCATCGGTTCGCTGGGCGTGCTGGACGACGTGACGGTGACCCAGACCTCGGCGGTGTGGGAGCTGCACGAGGCCAATCCTGCGATGGGCTGGCGGGGGCTGTACCGGGCGGGCATCCGGATCGGCCGCGACCACATCGCGTCCGTGGTCAACACCCTTGTCCTCGCCTACGCCGGTGCCGCGCTGCCGCTGCTGCTGCTGTTCTCGATCGCGCGGAGCAGCGTGGGGGACGTGGCCAACAGCGAGCTGGTGGCGGAGGAGATCGTGCGCACGCTGGTGGGCTCGATCGGCCTGGTCGCCTCGGTGCCGGTCACCACCGCCCTCGCCGCCCTCGTGGTGTCGGCCGACCGGCCGTCCTCGGGCACGGCGGCTCCCGCCGGCGCCCAGCCCCCCGCGGCGCGTGGCGGCAGGGGGCGGCGCCGGAAGCGGTGAGCGCGGTCCCAGGCCCGCCACGTCGACGAGAGCCCGACATCCCACGCAGAAGCGTTTCTGCGCAGCTTCACGCGACACTGCGGACCCCCTGGGGCTCGGTTGCCGCAACGCTTCAGCCGGCGCTCTGCTCCTCGGCCAGGATGCGATCCAGGGCCTCGTCGAGGTGGGCGTCGAAGTCGGCCAGCGCACCCTCCTGACCGAGCGGCACCAACTTGTCCGTACGGTCGAGGAAGGCCACGAGCGGCGGCGCCGAGGAGCGGAACAGCGCCTGGTCGCCGCCCACCTGAAGCCGGATCAGCACCTCGCCCAGCACCTCGGAGTCGGCCGGGGCGATGTGCACGTCCCCCTCCCCGCACGGCCGGCCGACCCCGTCGATCATCAGCTCCCGCCCGAAGGCCCAGGTCACCGGGGCATCGCCGGGCAGATGGAAGGTGAGCCGCACCGCATAGGGATCAGTGGTCTCGTAGCGCAACTCCACCGGGATGCGGAAGGAGAGCTCCTCCGAGACGAGAAAGCTCATCATGACTTCTGCCTGTACGGACTCGCGCATCGCCTACCCCGTCGTATGACGTCGACTGGCCGGGATTGATCGCCCGACCGTGGTCAAATCTTGCTGAACGTGCACACCAGATCACAAGGAGTAAGTTTTCAGATACTGATAGAGAGGGCCAGAGACCCGAGATGACGCCCGATCTCGGCCTGCAACCGCTGGGCGGCGGGTACCAGCCGGTCGGACTGCTGGAGGGGGAGCGAGATCGCCATCGTGGCCGCCATGGTGCCGACCGTGATGGGAACCGCCGCGCAGACCGTGCCGAGGGCGTACTCCTGGCGCTCCACCACCAGATCCATGCGCCGCATCCGGGCCAGCCGCCGCAGCAGGGCCTCGTCGTCACGCACGGTGTACGGCGTGATGGGTCGCACGGGATACCGGGCGAGGTGGTCGCGGCGGGCGTCCTCGTCCAGCTGGGAGAGCAGGCACTGGCCGATCGCGTGGGCGTGTCCGGTCTCGCGGAAGTCGGCCCACTCCTCGACCGCGGGCGTCTCACGTGTCTCGGAGACGCACATGACCTCGATCTCGCCGTCCCGGTACATGGCGTAGTACACGGGCACACCGATGGAATCGCGCCACTGCGCGAGCGTGTCGGCCACCGTGCTGCGACGTTTCTGCTGTGCTCCGCTGCTGCTGAGCCGATCGACCGCGTCGCCGAGGAGGAACAGCCCCTTCTCGCGGCGCAGATAGCCCTCGTGCACGAGGGTGCGCAGCAGGTGATAGGCCGTGGGCAGGGCGAGGCCGGTCTCGCGTGCGAGCTGTTTGGCGGGGGCGCCGTACTCGTGCGCGGCGACGGCCTCCAGCAGGCGCAGGGCGCGCTGGACGGATCCGATGAGGGTCGCGGAGTGCTTGTCGGGGCCGGTCGCGACGGGCGGGCGCTGCATGGGGGGTGTGCAGGACCGCGGCGGGGCGGGCGGTGTGTGGGGTTCTGCCGGTGCGGTGTCAACCGTGGCCAAGGGGTCACTCCCGAAGGCGAGGGTGGGCTGCCCGTGCGGGGAGACACGGGTGGGGGTGCGTGCCGCCCGAGGGGTCCGGGCCCCACGGGGAGTTCCGGACTCTAACCGTCCGCCACCGCGCGCAGACGGCCTGCCGGGGAAACTTCCCTCCCCCGAGGGAACCGGTGCCTTCTGTTACCGCTCACCGGCTCCCGCGCGCCTCACCAGTCGCCGCGCGACGAGGAGTTCGAGGTGAACTTCCGTACGACGTAGATGAGCCCGCCGACCAGGGCGACGAAGACCAGCACCTTGAAGAGCAGGCCGATCACGAAGGCGACCACGGCCCCTATCAGGCTGCCGAACACGACCAGGGCGATGACCGGCACCGCGACCCACTTCACCCACCACGGCAGCCCCGCGAAGATCTCTCGCATCGCCTCGTCCTTTACGTCGGCAGTTCTCGATGTCTGCTCTCGATGCTAGGGCCGCGAGGGGGCCCCGCGGGGGCCTCGCACCCCTTGTCCTCCCCTGAACCACCCCTGAGGGAACCCTGAGGGCCGCGCTCACGCCTCAGGCGGAGAGAAGACCACCAGAACCCTCAGGTCCTCGCTGATGTGGTGGAACTTGTGCGCCACACCGGCCGGCACGTACACCACGCTGCCCCGTGCCACCTGCGTGGTCTCCAGACCGACCGTGATCGACGCGCGGCCGCTGACGACGAAGTACACCTCGTCCTGGTTGTGCGGCTTCTGCGGGTCGTGCTCGCCCGCGTTGAGGGCGTACAGGCCGACCGACATGTTCCGCTCCCGCAGGAACTGAAGGTAGGCCCCCTCGTTGGCGGCGCGTTCCGCCTCCAGTTCGTCCAGCCGGAATGCCTTCATCTCAGTTGTCCGCCCTCGCTCCCTGCTCAGCATCGATCTGGTCTGCCACGATCAGACACATGAAGAATTTCGTAGTCAAGACGATCGCCAACGCGGGCGCCCTGGCGGTCGCCGTGTGGCTGCTCGACAAGATCACCCTCACCGGTGGCAGCACCGGCAAGAAGATCGGCACGCTGATCCTTGTCGCACTGGTCTTCGGCCTGGTGAACTTCTTGGTCAAGCCGATCGTGAAGGTGCTCACCTTCCCACTGTTCATCCTGACCCTCGGGCTGATCACCCTGGTCGTCAACGCGCTGATGCTGCTGCTGACCTCCTGGGTGTGCGGCAAGCTCGACCTGAGCTTCCACGTGGACGGCTTCTGGACGGCCGTGCTGGGCGGTCTGATCATCTCCATCGTCTCGTGGGCGCTGCACCTCGTGCTGCCCGACGAGGACTGAACGCGTCATGGCCTACCGCGTCTGTTTCGTGTGCACCGGGAACATCTGCCGCTCGCCGATGGCCGAATCGGTCTTCCGCGCGCGTGTGGCGGAGGCCGGGCTCGAGGACCTGGTCGAGGTCGACAGCGCCGGCACCGGCGGCTGGCACGAGGGCGAGAGCGCCGACCCGCGCACCGTCTCGGTCCTCGACGAGCACGGCTACGGCACCGAGCACACCGCGCGGCAGTTCCAGCCCTCCTGGTTCGCCGACCGCGACCTCGTGATCGCCCTCGACACCGGCCATCTCAAGGCCCTGCGCCGCCTCGCGCCCACCGAGGAGGACGCCCTGAAGGTGCGCCTGCTGCGTTCCTATGACCCCGTGGCCGGTGGCGACCTCGACGTGCCGGACCCGTACTACGGGGGCCGGGACGGCTTCGAGGAGTGCCTTGCGATGGTGGAGGAGGCGAGCACCGGACTGCTCGCCTCCGTACGGGAGCAGCTGGAGGGACGGCCCGGATGAGTGACGCCCCCAAGGACACGAAGCACACCGGTGACGGCACGCGCGCGGTGCGCGCGGGCCTGCCCGAGCCGGTCAAGCACGAGCCGACCCTGCCCGGACCGGTGTTCGCCGCGCACTTCCACCTGCCGGGTGAGGTGACGGGTCCGTACGCGTACGGCAGGGACGACAACCCGACCTGGACGCTCCTGGAGCGTGCCATCGGCGAGCTGGAGGCGCCCGGGCGGGACGACGTCGAGACCCTGGTGTTCGCCTCCGGCATGGCGGCGATCTCCTCGGTGCTGTTCTCCCAGCTGCGCGCCGGTGACGCCGTCGTGCTGCCCTCCGACGGCTACCAGGTGCTGCCGCTGGTCCGCGCGCAGCTGGAGGCGTACGGCATCGAGGTGCGCACCGCGCCCACGGCCGGCGACGCCCAGCTGGACGCGCTCGACGGGGCGCGGCTGCTGTGGATCGAGTCGCCGTCGAACCCGGGACTCGACGTGTGCGACATCCGGCGGCTGGTGGAGGCGGCCCACGCGCGGGGCGCCCTGGTGGCCGTGGACAACACCCTCGCCACCCCGCTCGGGCAGCGCCCGCTGGAGCTGGGCGCCGACTTCTCGGTGGCCAGCGGCACCAAGCAGCTGACCGGGCACGGGGACATCCTGCTGGGCTACGTCGCCGGGAGCGATGCCGGGGCGATGGGCGCCGTGCGCCGCTGGCGGAAGATCGTCGGGGCGATCTCCGGGCCGATGGAGGCCTGGCTCGCGCACCGGTCCATCGCCACCCTCCAACTGCGTGTCGACCGGCAGAACGCCACCGCTCTCGCGGTGGCCGAGGCGCTGCGGCAGCGGCCCGAGATCTCCGGGCTGCGCCACCCGGGGCTGCCCGACGACCCTGCGCACAAGATCGCCTCGCAGCAGATGCGCCGCTACGGCTGCGTGGTCTCCTTCACGCTGCCCACGCGCGCGCGTGCCGAGCGTTTCCTGGCGGCGCTGCGCCTGGTCGAGGACGCGACGAGCTTCGGCGGGGTGCGCTCCACGGCCGAACGACGTGCCCGCTGGGGCGGGGATCCGGTCCCGGAGGGCTTCATCCGTATGTCCGTGGGCGCCGAGGATCCCGAGGACCTGGTGGCGGACATACTGCGCGCCCTGGACGAGTCCGCCGAGTGAGCCAGGCGGCGTCCCGCGCCCGGGACGCCCGTACGGGACGGTCCGAGCCTCCCCCCTCGTGGCTCGGACCGTCTACGGTTCTGCGCGCGAAGAACCGCGCCACCAAGGCTAGTTGACTCTGCGTCAGTGTCCAATCACGGTAACGACAGAGACCTATCGACTTATTTATAGTTGGGGCCTGCCTGGGGGGCTGGAGGAAGGCAGGGAAGGGGAGGGGCCTGCCATGGATCTGGCCTTGCTGCGCACCTTCGTCACCGTGCACCGGGCCGGTTCTTTCACCCGAGCCGCCGCCCTGCTGGGCCTGTCCCAGCCCGCCGTCACCTCCCAGATCCGCACCCTGGAGCGCCAGCTGGGCCGCCCCCTGTTCCTGCGCCAGGCCCGCGGGGTGACGCCCACGACGATGGGCGACGAACTCGCCCACAAGGCCGCGCCCCATCTCGACGCCCTGGTGGAGATAGCCGAGAGCGGCCTGGACGACGAGTCCTCGCTGCGCACGCTGCACCTGGCCGGCCCCCCTGAGTTCACCGCCGAACGCGCCCTTCCCGCCCTCACGGAACTCACCGGCGACGACGGCCAGGGTTTCGCGCTGCGGGCCTCCTTCGGCACCGCCGAGGAGGCACTGGAGGGGCTGGCCGCCGGCCATCACGATCTGGCCATCAGCACCGCCCGGCCGCGCGGGGCCCTGCTCACGGCCAGCCCCCTGTGCGACGAGGAGCATGTGCTGGTCGCCGCCCCGCGCTGGGCTGAGCGGATCGGCCCGGAGGCGCTGCGGCTCAAGGGCGCACCCGCTCTGGAGAACCTGCCCGTCGTCGAGGTCCACGAGTCGCTGCCCCTCGTCTCGCGGTACTGGGCCTCCGTCTTCGACTCACGCCCGGCCGCCTCGGGCACCGTCATCGTCCCCGATCTCCGCGCGGTGCTCGCCTGCGCGAGCGCGGGCGCGGGCCTGGCGGTACTGCCCCGCTACCTCTGCGCCCCCGCCCTCGACCGCGACGAGGTCGTGATGCTGCACGACCCGGCGGTCCCGCCGCTGAGGACGTACTTCCTGGTGGTGCGCACCGGCACCCTCGCCATGCCGCACATCGCGCGAGCGCACGAGTGGCTCCACCGGGCGGCCGTGGGCTGGGGCTGAGCGACCCCTCCCGGCAGTCACCCGTGCACTCGAGCGACAGCACCATGCGATGTTTCACGTGGAACCAGCCGGGCCACATTTCTCCCATGACCGTCCGACCCGTGGTCAAGCGCACCGCCCGTGCCGTCCTCCTCGACGGTGACGACCTGATCCTGATCAAGCGCACCAAGCCCGGCATCGATCCCTACTGGGTCACCCCCGGTGGCGGAGTCGAACCCGAGGACCCGACCGTCGTCGACGCCCTGCACCGCGAGGTGTACGAGGAACTCGGCGCCAAGATCACCGATGTGGTGCCCTGCTTCGTGGACACCGTGGAGCACATCGGTGAGGACGGCGGCGCGACCGGTGTGAAGGTGCAGCACTTCTTCGTCTGCCGGCTGGAATCCATGGACCCGTCGCTGCGCCACGGCCCCGAAGTGGACGCGCCGGCCGGCGAGTACGAGATCGTCCGTGTCCCGTTCACCCGGGTCGGCATCGCCTCCGTCCACCTCGTCCCGCTGTCGCTGCGCCACTACCTGGACGGCAACATCGAAGGCGTCCGCGCCATGCACGCCCCCGACCTCGGATAGCCCCCGGCCGGTCAGGCGTCGGTGACGATCGGCTCCTCGACCGGGTCGTGGTCGGTGACGGGAGCGATCTCGGCCATCGCGCGGCGAACGACTACCCGGGACGGCTCACCAGTTCGTAGGCATCCCACAGGTCCCGTCCCGCGTACGAGTGGGTGGCGAGTCCTGCCAGATGCCCGTCGGCGTTGACGGCGACGGACACCGGTACGGCGGCGAACAGATCTTTGTCCGATGACGAGTCGCCGTACGCGACACAGTCCGCTCGGGTCACACCGAACTCCTCGCAGAGCCGGTCCGCGATGGTCACCTTGGCAGCGGCGCTGAGCACCCCGGCCGGGTCGACGGGCTCGGTGAACGGCACGGCGGGAAAGCGGGATCCGTAGGCCGCGTGCGCACCCCAGCCAAGGAGGCGTTCGACGAAGAAGGAGGGGCGAGAGGGACACCACGGCGCAGTAGTCACCGGCGTCTCGGATCTCCGCCCAGACCTCGCGGATACGGGCCAGCCAGGGCGCCGCCTCGAAGGCCGCGGTCACATGCGCCTCGGTCAGGTCGGCCCACAGGTCGTACACCTGGGTCGCGTACTCCGGCGGACCTATCCTCCCCTCAGCGATCGCCCGGTCCAGTGCCACGGTCTCCGCCTCCCGTCCCAACTGGCGGGAAATCTCCACCGGAGCAGTGGTCCCGTGGAGCAATGTGCCGTCGAGATCGAAGAGATGAAGTCTCGCCATGGGCCCGTAGGCTAATGGGCTCGCGATGTTTCACGTGAAACGCCCCTGAATCCTGCCTGTCCGGGAACTGTGCGCCGGGCCACGGCATGGCCAAAAGCGCCTGCGTCTACGTCGAAACGGGTGGACGCCGAGGGTGCCTGTCGGACAGCCTGACCTGCGTGTCGACTCCTTCCCTCGCCGCTCTGCCCATCCGCCGTCTGACGCCACGCGACCTGACCGCCTGCGCCGACCTGTCCGAAGACCGGGGGTGGCCACGCGAGGAACACAAGTGGGGCCTCCTCCTCACGGCCGGACAGGGGTACGGCATCGACGATCCGGACGGCGGACTCGTCGCCGCATGCGCCGTCACGACGTACGGCTCCTGGGGACGGCCGGATCTCGGCGCCATCGGCATGGTCCTCGTCGCCGAGCGTCATGCCCGCAAGGGCGTGGGGCGCCGCCTGATGCGGCATGTCGTAGCGACCATGGGCACCACGCCCCTGACCCTGCACGCCACGCCCAACGGCCGACCGCTGTACGAGGAGCTGGGGTTCAAGGTCACGGGCCGGGCGGAAATGCTGCGAGGCCACTTCGTGCCGGGCGGGCCGGAGACACGGGTGGCGACCCGTGCCGCCACCGCCGAGGACCTGCCCGCGATCCTGCGTCTCGACGAGGAGGTGTTCGGCGCCGACCGCACTCCCCTCATCACCCGCCTGCCCGCCTTCGCCGACCAGTTGCGCGTGGCGGAAGACGGTGGCCGGATCATCGGCTACGCCGCCGCCTGGCCCAACATGGAGACGCATGTCGTAGGGCCGCTGATCGCCCGCGACACGGACACGGCCAAGGCTCTCGTCGCCTCGCTGGCCGCCCACACCGACCGGCCGCTGCGCACCGACATCGACGTACGGCACGAGGAGCTTCTTGCCTGGACGAAGGAGCGGGGACTGGAGTCCGTGGCCTTCAACGCCGTCATGACCTACGGCATCACGGACCTTCCCGGGGACTGGACGCGCCGGTTCGCCCCGCTGACGGTGGCCGCGGGCTGACCTTCCGCACGACGAACGCCGGCCCCCGCTCCAGGGCGGGGGCCGGCGTCGTCATGGTGTGCGGGTCGCGATCAGACGAGCGCCCGCACGGCCGTGGTGGCGAAGCCGTGGTCCTGCTCGGGCGCACCGCCGCCGACGCCGATCGCGCCGATCAGACGGCCGTCCCGGTGGACGGGGACACCGCCGGCGATGAACAGCAGGGGCCGGTCCAGGGCCGTGGGCAGCGTGTGGAAGAGGCCGCCGGGCTGCACGGCGTCGACCAGGTCGGCAGTGGCCGTGTTCAGCTGGAGCGCCGTGTAGGCCTTGCGGGTGCTGGTCTCGCCGGAGATCAGCACGGCCCGGTCGTCCCGCCGGAAGGCGAGCAGATGCCCGCCGGCGTCCAGGACGGTGACGCTGACGGTCACTCCGGCGTCCTCTGCCGCGCGCCGGGCCGTGGCGACGAGCAGCTCGGCGTCCTCGATGGTGAGCGGGGCGACGGTGGTGGTGCTCATGGCTGGTTCTCCTTGGGTGGTACTGGGTTGAACTCAGGTGTTGCCGGTGTGAGGTGGAGTGGTGCCGGCGGGCTCGGTGGTGGACCGGCGTCCCCATGCCCGGGGGGACTCAGTGGTTTGCCGGGGGCTCAGTGGTGGACCGGCGTGCGCTGATCTGCGGGCGTTCCGGAGGCCACGACGGTGCCGGTCGCGCCCTCGCGGCGCTCCAGGGCGGCCGAGAGGACGGCCAGGACCAGGGCGGCCGCGGCAAGGGCGGCGCCGACCCAGTTGGGGGCGGTGTAGCCGAAGCCGGCCGCGATGACCATGCCGCCGAGCCAGGCGGAGAGGGCGTTGCCCAGGTTGAAGGCGCCGATGTTCACGGCCGAGGCGAGGGTAGGGGCGCCGTGCGCCTGGTCGAGGACGCGCTTCTGCAGGGGCGGGACGGTCGCGAAGCCCAGGGCGCCGATCAGGGCGATGGTCACGGCGGCCGCGGTCTTGTTGTGCGCGGTGAGCGTGAAGAGGGCGAGGACGACGGCCAGGGCGCCCAGGGAGACGTAGAGCATCGGCATCAGGGCACGGTCGGCGAACCTGCCGCCGATCAGGTTGCCGCCGACCATGCCGAGGCCGAACAGGACCAGCAGCCAGGTGACCGAGCCGTCGGCGAAGCCGGCGATGTGGGTCATCATCGGGGCGATGTAGGTGATGGCCGCGAAGACGCCGCCGAAGCCGAGGACGGTCATCGCCATGGCGAGCAGGACCTGGGCGTTCTTGAAGGCGGCCAGCTCGTGCCGCAGGTGCACACCTTCGGGTCTCGGCATCTCCGGCACCAGCCTGGCGATGCCGGCGAGGCCGACGACGCCCAGAGCGGCGACGATGCCGAAGGTGACGCGCCAGCCGACGTGCTGCCCGATGAGGGTGCCCAGCGGGACGCCGACGACATTGGCGACGGTCAGTCCGGTGAACATCATCGCGATGGCGCCGGCCTTCTTGTCCGGGGCCACCAGGTCGGCCGCGACGACCGAGCCGATGCCGAAGAAGGCGCCATGGGCGAGGGAGGCGACCACGCGTCCGATGAGCATGACCGAGAAGGCGGGGGCCACGGCCGAGATCAGATTCCCCGCGACGAACAGGACCATCAGCAGCATCAGCATCCGCTTGCGCGAGACCTTGGTGCCGAGGGCGGTCATCAGCGGGGCGCCGACGACCACGCCGAGGGCATAGCCGGTCACCAGCAGGCCCGCCGTGGGGATGGAGACGCCGAAGTCACCCGCGACCTCGGGCAGCAGACCCATGATCACAAACTCGGTCGTTCCGATTCCGAAGGCCCCGATCGCGAGGGCCAAAAGCGCGAGAGGCATGGAGGGGTACACCTTCCCAGACGATTGCAGGAGCGCTTTGCGTTCGTTCACAATAGTTGCAGACGCGCTCTAAGTGCAACCGCTGGATATTGCGGCCGTGCTCTACTCTGGAGGTGAGCCGCTCCGGGACGGAGGAGAACGCCCATGACTGCGACAGACCCCGCGCTCACCGCCCTCGCCCAGGGCTGGTGCGCCCTCTCCCTGCTGCACGGGAGGATCGAGGCGCACATCGAGCGCGCCCTGCAGGCCAAGCACGACCTCAGCGTGCGCGAGTACTCCCTGCTCGACGTGCTCAGCCGGCAGCACGACGACGAGGGCGGCCATCTTCAGATGAAGCAGGTCGCCGACGCGGTCGTGCTCAGCCAGAGCGCCACCACACGGCTCGTGACCCGCCTGGAGGACCGCGGTCTGCTGGAGCGCTATCTGTGCCCCACCGACCGTCGCGGCATCTACACGAACGTCACCGATGCGGGCCTCAAGCTCCTGGAGGAGGCGCGGCCCACCAATGACGCCGCTTTGCGCGAGGCATTGGACCAGGCGGCCACGCAGCCCGAACTGGCGCCGCTGGTGCGGGTCGTGGAGACCCTGAACGTGCCCGCGTAGGGTGCGGGTCATGGGAGATCTTGAAATACGGCGGGCGACCGAGGACGACGTCCCGGCGATCGTCGCCATGCTCGCCGACGATCCACTGGGCGCCCAGCGGGAGTCACCCGACGACCTGACGCCCTACCTGGCGGCGTTCAAACGCCTGGAGACGGACCCCAACCAGCATCTCGTCGTCGCCGTCCGCGAGGACCGCGTGATCGGAACGCTGCAGCTCACGCTCGTCCCCGGGCTCTCCCATCAGGGAGCGACCCGAGCGATCGTCGAGGCCGTCCGCATCCACGCCGACGAGCGCGGCAGCGGGCTGGGAAGCGAACTCGTCCGGTGGGCGATCGACACCGCGCGGCGCCTCGACTGCCACCTGGTGCAGCTCACGTCCGACAAGTCGCGCACCGACGCACACCGCTTCTACGAGCGGCTCGGCTTCACCGCGTCCCACGAAGGCTTCAAGCTGCGCTTCTGACCGCCCGCGCGGGGCACCACTAGGAGGACCTGGGGTGCCCAGGGCACCCTGGGCACCCACGCGCGGCACACAAAGCAATGAGCGGCCTGTTTCACGTGAAACAGGCCGCTTTGCGTTGGCCGCTGTCGGCTACGACCGCCCGATCCCCCGCCATCCCTGCGGATCCACTCCACCGGGCACGGGAGCCTCCGGGTCGTACGGCTGCCGGGTGAACACGAATGACCCGAGGTCGAGATGGCTCACCGACCCGTCCGGGCGCCGCACGGGCCGCAGCAACTCCCCGGCGTAATAACCCTCCAGGCCCGTCCACGTGCCGTCACCGTTCGATCGGAAGCGGGCCCTGCGGCCGCCCCCGGTCAGCGGAGCCAACGCGATGACGCCGTCGGCACTCACGCGCAGAGCGACGGCTTGCGTACCCCAATACCAGGGACCGGCCAATTCCAGGACGGCCGGGTCGACTTCGGCAAGCGGGCGCCACGGCTCGGGGATGCGCGGCTCGGCCTCGGCGACGATCCGGACCAGATCGGCGCCCACGGCTCCGAGCAGCGGGCCGCTGGTGCAGTTGGCCAGCACCACCGCGGCCACGTCGTCGTCCACGCTGATGGTGAGGTTCGCCAGGAAGCCCGGCAGCGAGCCGGAGTGGCCGACCAGAAGCCGGCCGGCGCGGTGCTGGATCTGCAGGCCCAGGCCGTAGGTGGCCCCGTCCACCACGTCCATGGCCTCCGCGGGTGCCGCGGGGGTGCGCATCTCCCGTACCGACTCCGCGCTCAGCACGCGGTCGTCTCCCGTGGCGAGGAAGGCGGCGAACCGCGCGAGGTCACCGGTGGTTGACCACAGCTGCCCGGCCGGTGCCATCCGGCCGAGATCCTCCAGCGGCTCGGGCAGCAGCGCGTCGGCCCAGGGGTGCACCGCCCAGCCGCCCGCGTGCGGTGCCTGCGGCTGGGCGCTCGTGCGGTGCAGGCCCAGCGGTTCGAGTACCTCGGCGCGCAGCACCTCCTCCCAGGGGGCGCCGCGCAGCTCCTCCACGAGTGCGCCGAGCAGGGTGTAGCCGGGGTTGGAGTAGTGGTGGCGGCGCCCGACGGGATGCAGGAGGGGCTGTGCACCGAGGACATCGCTCAGCTCGGGCCGCAGCGAGCCCGGGGTCCGCTCCCACCAAGGCGCGGGCGATTCGGCCGCCAGCCCGGCGGTGTGGGCGAGCAGTTCGGCGATGGTCGCCTCGCCGGCTCCGGTGCCGGGCAGATGCTTCTCCAGCGGGTCACCGAGATCCAGCAGTCCGTCGTCGCGCAGCCGCAGCACCAGCACGGCGGTGAAGGTCTTGGTGATGGAGCCGATCCGGTACTGCACGTTCTCGTCCGGCCCATGGCCGTCCACCGAGGTCCGTGCCCCGTGCCACACGGCCCGTCCGCCCCGCACGACCGCGGCGACCAGCGAGGGCGCCCGTCCTTCGGCCTGCGCGACGGCGATCCGGTGCACCAGCGCCCGGCGGGTCGCGGGGAGAAGCTCTTCCTGGGATGTCGTCATGCGCCCAGTCCATCCGCTGCGGCGGCGCGCGTCGAGTTCATTTCGCCACCCGCTGCGTTTGCCCCGCAGCAGGCCATTTTCCCGGCCGCCGGTCGGGATCAGGTCTGTGCCATGTCCACGAAACGGGAGTAGTGGCCCTGGAAGGCGACCGTGATCGTCGCCGTGGGGCCGTTTCGGTGCTTGGCGACGATCAGGTCGGCCTCACCCGCGCGTGGGGACTCCTTCTCGTAGGCGTCCTCGCGGTGCAGCAGGATGACCATGTCCGCGTCCTGCTCGATGGATCCCGACTCACGCAGGTCGGAGACCATCGGCTTCTTGTCGGTGCGCTGCTCGGGGCCACGGTTGAGCTGGGACAGCGCGATGACCGGGATCTCCAGCTCCTTGGCGAGGAGCTTGAGGTTACGGGACATGTCCGAGACCTCCTGCTGGCGGCTCTCGGCGCGCTTGGAGCCGCCGGACTGCATCAGCTGGAGGTAGTCGATGACGACCAGCTTCAGGTCGTTGCGCTGCTTCAGGCGCCGGCACTTGGCGCGGATCTCCATCATCGACAGGTTCGGGGAGTCGTCGATGTAGAGCGGGGCGGCCGAGACGTCCGGCATCCGGCGGGCCAGGCGCGTCCAGTCCTCGTCGGTCATCGTGCCGGACCGCATGTGGTGCAGGGCGACGCGTGCCTCGGCGGAGAGCAGGCGCATCGCGATCTCGTTGCGGCCCATTTCGAGGGAGAAGATGACGCTCGGAAGGTTGTGCTTGATCGACGCGGCCCGCGCGAAGTCCAGCGCGAGAGTGGACTTACCCATGGCGGGACGCGCGGCGATGACGATCATCTGGCCCGGGTGCAGACCGTTGGTCAGGGAGTCGAAGTCCGTGAAGCCCGTGGGCACACCGGTCATCTCGCCGCTGCGCGAGCCGATCGCCTCGATCTCGTCGAGGGCGCCCTCCATGATGTCGCCGAGCGGCAGATAGTCCTCGCTGGTGCGCTGCTCGGTGACGGCGTAGATCTCGGCCTGGGCGCTGTTGACGATCTCGTCGACGTCGCCGTCGGCCGCGTATCCCATCTGCGTGATCCGGGTGCCGGCCTCCACGAGACGGCGCAGGACGGCCCGTTCGTGGACGATCTCCGCGTAGTACTCGGCGTTCGCCGCCGTCGGCACGGTCTGGACGAGCGTGTGCAGATACGCGGCGCCGCCGACCCTGTTGATCTCGCCGCGCTTGGTGAGTTCGGCGGCGATGGTGATGGGGTCGGCCGGCTCGCCCTTCGCGTAGACGTCCAGGATCGCCTGGTAGATCGTCTCGTGCGCGGGCTTGTAGAAGTCGTGGCCCTTGAGGATCTCGACGACGTCGGCGATGGCGTCCTTGGACAGCAGCATGCCGCCCAGGACGGACTGCTCGGCGTCCAGGTCCTGCGGCGGAACCCGCTCGAAGGAGGATCCCCCGCCGTCCCAGCCGCCGTTCTCCCGGCCGCGGTCGTGCTGTTCGTCACGGCCGCGGACGTCACCGCGCCGGCGGGAGGCGGGCAGACGATCGCTGGGTCCGCTGTCGGCCCACGGATCGTCCAAGGGCTCGGAAATGCTCACCGAGCCACCTCCTCCCGTCCGCGCGGCGGACCTCGCCATGCCCTCTTTTGTACGGCACGGCACTGACAAATTGAGAGGCCCAACTCCGGTTCTGCCACGTCGGATTTGTGACGTTTCCGAGGCCGAGGCAAGGAGCGGGCGCCGGACAACGGTAGGCCCGTCGGAGGCGTCAGCCAATCTGGTTATCCACAGGCCATGTGGACGACGGGCCCGATGCTGTGGAGAACTCGCCGAAACCTGTGCACGACCCGGTGGACAGCCTTGTGAACAAGCCCTCTCCCGCATTGACGACACCGCTCTGACCAGCCCCTTTACCGTCCACCGGCTGTGCAGAAGAAAAACTTCCCCAGTCGGGCCAAGATCGCTTCGAACGCTGCGCGAAGCGACACGCTCCGCGACCGATCGTAAGGGGCACTCATCAATTGCATCTCTTACCTGTGGACGATTAGATTAGTGCTCATGACACAGGCTCCAGCGATCCCCCAGGCCACCGGCCGACGGCACGATCGAGAGATCGTCGCGCTGGCGATCCCGGCCTTCGGCGCGCTGGTCGCCGAGCCCCTCTTCGTCATGGCCGACAGCGCGATCGTCGGCCACCTCGGCACCGCTCAGCTCGCCGGCCTCGGCGTGGCTTCGGCCCTCCTCACCACCGCCGTGAGCGTCTTCGTCTTCCTCGCCTACGCCACCACGGCCGCCGTGGCCCGCCGCGTCGGCGCCGGCGATCTGCGGGCGGCTCTCCGCCAGGGCATGGACGGCATCTGGCTGGCGCTGCTCCTCGGCGCCGCCGTCATCGCGCTCGTCCTGCCCCTGACACCCGGCATCGTGGACGCCTTCGGCGCCTCCGCCACCGCCGCCCCCTACGCGACCACCTACCTGCGCATCTCGGCACTGGGCATACCGGCGATGCTGACCGTTCTCGCCGCCACCGGTGTACTGCGCGGTCTGCAGAACACCAGAACGCCGCTGTACGTCGCCGTCGCCGGGTTCATCGCCAACGCCGCGCTCAACGTAGTCCTCGTCTACGGCGCCGGACTCGGCATCGCGGGCTCGGCCTGGGGCACGGTCATCACACAGTGCGGCATGGCGGCCGTCTATCTCCGTGTGGTCGTGCGCGGAGCGCGGCGTCACCGGGCTTCGCTGCGTCCGGACCTCGCCGGCATCAGAGCCTCGGCCCAGGCCGGTGCTCCGCTGCTCGTCCGCACGTTGTCCCTGCGGGCGATTCTTATGATCGCCACGGCCATGGCCGCGCGCCTCGGCGACGCCGACATCGCCGCCCATCAGATCGTCCTGTCCCTGTGGAACCTGCTGGCCTTCGCCCTCGACGCGATCGCGATCGCCGGTCAGGCCATCATCGGGCGCTACCTCGGCGCGAACGACTCCCGAGGTGCCCGCGAGGCCTGCCGCCGGATGGTCCAGTGGGGCATCGCGACCGGTGTCGCCCTCGGCCTGCTCGTGGTGGCCGCCCGGCCGCTCTTCCTCCCGCTGTTCACCAGCGACTCCGTGGTCAAGGACGCGGCTCTGCCCGCGCTCCTTCTCGTGGCGCTCGCCCAGCCCCTGTGCGGGATCGTGTTCGTCCTGGACGGCGTCCTGATGGGCGCCGGTGACGGCCCCTACCTGGCCCGGGCGATGGTCCTGACCCTGGTGGTGTTCGCGCCGGCGGCGCTGCTCGTGCCCACGCTCGGCGGCGGACTCACGACGCTCTGGGCGGCCATGACGCTCATGATGGCGGTCCGGATGCTGACCCTCTGGCTGCGCGCCCGTTCGGGCCGGTGGATCGTGACAGGCGCGACCCGCTGAGCGGACCAGCCGGCCCACACCGTCCCGCCGTCCCGGTTTCACGTGAAACATGCCGTGCCCAGCCGGACCCCCCGCACCGAACGCGGGATGAACCCGGGCACCGAACACGAGACGACCCGGCACCGAACGCGAAGAGGGGCCGCCCCGCAGGGGCGACCCCTCTCTCAGCTGCTCAGACCGAGCGCAGCGTCACGCCGCGACGACCTCGATGCTGACCTTGGCGGCCACCTCGGGGTGCAGACGCACGGACGTCTCGTGGGCGCCCAGGGTCTTGATCGGGGCGGCCAGCTCGATGCGGCGCTTGTCGACCTCGGGGCCACCGGAAGCCTTGATCGCGGAAGCGATGTCGGCCGGGGTGACGGAACCGAAGAGACGACCGGCGTCGCCGGAGCGGACGGCCAGGCGGACCTTGACGCCCTCGAGCTGGGCCTTCACAGCGTTGGCCTGCTCGATGGTCTGGATCTCGTGGATCTTGCGGGCGCGGCGGATCTGCTCGACGTCCTTCTCGCCACCCTTGGTCCAGCGGATAGCGAACTTCCGCGGGATCAGGTAGTTGCGAGCGTAACCGTCCTTGACGTCGACGACGTCGCCGGCGGCACCGAGGCCGGAGACCTCGTGGGTGAGGATGATCTTCATGAGTCGGTCACCCTTCCCTTAGCGCGCGGTGGACGTGTAGGGCAGCAGCGCCATCTCACGGCTGTTCTTCACGGCCGTGGCGACGTCACGCTGGTGCTGCGTGCAGTTGCCGGTCACGCGGCGGGCACGGATCTTGCCGCGGTCGGAAATGAACTTCCGCAGCATGTTCGTGTCCTTGTAGTCCACGTACGTGACCTTGTCCTTGCAGAAAGCGCAGACCTTCTTCTTCGGCTTGCGCACAGGCGGCTTCGCCATGGTGTTTCTCCTGTGTGATCAAGAAGTTTGGGTACGACCCGCCCTCGGTCCGAGGACCTAGAAGGGGGGCTCGTCCGAGTAGCCGCCACCGCCGCCGGAGCCACCGCCCCAGCCGCCGCCACCCTGCTGGCCACCGGCGGGAGCGCCGGTCGCCCACGGGTCGTCGGCAGGAGCGCCGCCCTGCTGGCCGCCACCGGGGCCACCGCCCCAGCCGCCGCCCTGCTGGCCGCCACCGCCGCCGTAACCGCCCTGGCCACCGCGCGCGCCACCACCGGCGGTCTTGGTGACCTTGGCCGTGGCGTTGCGCAGGCTGGCGCCGACTTCCTCGACGTCCAGTTCGTAGACCGTGCGCTTGACGCCCTCACGGTCCTCGTAGGACCGCTGCTTCAGCCGGCCCTGCACGATGACGCGCATGCCTCGCTGGAGCGACTCGGCGACGTTCTCCGCCGCCTGACGCCAGACCGAGCAGGTCAGGAACAGGCTCTCGCCGTCCTTCCACTCGTTCGTCTGGCGGTCGAAGGTGCGGGGAGTGGACGCGACGCGGAACTTCGCGACCGCCGCACCGGACGGGGTGAAGCGCAGCTCGGGGTCATCGACAAGATTGCCGACGACCGTGATGACGGTCTCGCCTGCCATGGGGAACCTCTCGGCGGGTTTGCTCTGGCTGCTTGCTTGCTACTCGAATCCCGAGATCAGCTGAGCGGGAGAGCTCAGTGGGTCTCGGGGCGGAGGACCTTGGTCCGGAGGACCGACTCGTTCAGGTTCATCTGGCGGTCGAGCTCCTTCACGACCGCAGGCTCGGCCTGCAGGTCGATGACCGAGTAGATGCCCTCGGGCTTCTTCTTGATCTCGTACGCGAGACGACGACGGCCCCAGGTGTCGACCTTCTCCACCTTGCCGTTGCCCTCACGGATGACGGAGAGGAAGTTCTCGATCAGGGGGGCGACAGCGCGCTCCTCCAGATCGGGGTCGAGGATGACCATCACCTCGTAGTGACGCATGTGGAACCCACCTCCTTTGGACTCAGCGGCCACGGTCGTTCCGTGGCAGGAGGGTTGTGATGCGTACGCAACGGTATCGGCCACCACTGACAATCGGGGGGCTCCGCTGGGGATCCCCGCAGTGACCTGGGAAGGTCTGGGCAGACACCGGTGCAGACGGTACAGACTACCTGCACAGCGGCTTCCGGTTGAAATCCGGCGGTGGGGACCGCCAATCTGTACACATCGGGTGTGTATGGCGCTACAGTGCGCCGCGATCCGCAGGAGGTGCCACATGGCACAGCAGGCATTGCGACCCAACACCGTCGGATCCTTGTTCGCCACCGACGGCAAGCCCCATCCGCTCCAGGACACCCTGATGGCGATCACGCTGGTCCTGGGCGTGCTGTCGTTCGTCACTTCGTTCTTCCACAGCCTCCACCTCCTCACCTCCTGGGCCGGCCTGGTGGGGATCGTGGTCGGCGCGTACGGACAGTGGGTCTCGGAGACCACGCGCGAGCGGACCGGTCTGATCCTGGGTCTCGGTGCCTCGGGGGTCGGCTTCCTGATCGGCATGGCGAACGGCGGGCTCTTCGGCGGCGTCATCGGCAGCTGAGGCCGCCCGTCGCCACCCTGACGGCACCTTCGTCCACGCCACGGCACGCCCCGGCGGCCCGCGAGGCCGGGGCGAAGGTGCCGTACGCCCAGTCGGGGCGCTCGCACGGCGCAGTAGGCTTCGGCGCGAGAGCCGGAGCCCCTGACCCCATGGGGACACACCAGCCCGAGGAGCGCCCCGACATGAGCCTGACCCTGAGGACCATCAGCCGCGAGCAACATCTGGCCTACATCCAGAGCCTGCCGGCGGCGAGCCACATGCAGGTCCCGGCCTGGGCCGACGTGAAGGCGGAGTGGCGTTCGGAGAACCTCGGCTGGTTCGACGAGCGCACCGGCGAGATGGTCGGCGCGGGCCTGGTCCTGTACCGCCAGCTGCCCAAGATCAAGCGCTACCTCGCGTACCTCCCCGAGGGTCCGGTCATCAACTGGTTCGCGCCGAACCTCGACGACTGGATCCAGCCGATGCTGGCCCACCTCAAGCAGCAGGGCGCCTTCTCCGTGAAGATGGGTCCGCCGGTGATCATCCGTCGCTGGAACGCGGACACCATCAAGAAGGGCATCCAGGACCAGGACGTGAAGCGCCTGCGCGACATGGAGGCCGACTTCATCGAGCCGCGCGCCTTCGAGGTGGCCGACAAGCTGCGCCGCATGGGCTGGCAGCAGGGCGAGGACGGCGGCGCCGGCTTCGGCGACGTGCAGCCCCGCTACGTCTTCCAGGTGCCGCTCGCCAACCGCTCCCTGGAAGAGGTCCACAAGAACTTCAACCAGCTGTGGCGCCGCAACATCAAGAAGGCCGAGAAGGCCGGCGTCGAGGTGGTCCAGGGCGGCTACCAGGACCTGGCGGAGTGGCAGCGGCTGTACGAGATCACCGCCGTGCGCGACCACTTCCGGCCGCGCCCGCTGTCGTACTTCCAGCGCATGTGGACGGCCCTCAACACCGAGGACCCCAACCGCATGCGGCTGTACTTCGCCCGCCACAACGGCGTGAACCTCTCCGCGGCGACCATGCTGATCGTCGGCGGGCACGTCTGGTACTCCTACGGCGCCTCCGACAACATCGGCCGCGAGGTGCGGCCGTCGAACGCGATGCAGTGGCGGATGCTGCGCGACGCCTACGCGCTCGGCGGCACCGTCTACGACCTGCGCGGCATCTCCGACTCGCTGGACGAGACCGACCACCTCTTCGGTCTGATCCAGTTCAAGGTGGGCACCGGTGGGCAGGCGGCCGAGTACCTCGGCGAGTGGGACTTCCCGCTGAACAAGCTGCTCCACAAGGCGCTCGACATCTACATGTCGCGCCGTTGAGCCCGGGCGTTTGATTCCATAGCCTTCACAGTTCTCATCCCTCTCCACCACCGCAGCCACGAGAAAGGTTCCGGGTCCGGCCATGGCGCTCACGCTCTACGTCGACACCGCGCGCTGGCGGGCGCACCACAAGCACGTGCAGGAGCAGTTCCCGGGCCTCGTCCCGGTCTGCAAGGGCAACGGCTACGGCTTCGGACACGAACGGCTGGCGGAGGAGGCCACGCGTCTGGGCACGGACGTCCTCGCCGTCGGCACCACGTACGAGGCCGCACGCGTCAAGGACTTCTTCGGCGGTGACCTGCTGGTGCTGACGCCGTACCGGCGCGGTGAGGAGCCCGTGCCGCTGCCGGACCGGGTGATCCGCTCGGTGTCGTCGGTCGACGGCGTGTACGGCCTCGTGGGCGCCCGTGTCGTCATCGAGGTGATGTCCTCGATGAAGCGGCACGGCATCAGCGAGCAGGACCTGCCGCAGCTCCACCAGGCCATCGAGAACGTCCGCCTGGAGGGCTTCGCGATCCATCTGCCGCTGGACCGCACCGACGGCTCGGACGCCGTCGAGGAGGTCATCGGCTGGATGGACCGGCTGCGCGCGGCCCGGCTGCCGCTGCACACGATGTTCGTCAGCCACCTCAAGGCCGAGGAACTCGCCCGGCTCCAGCAGCAGTTCCCGCAGACCCGCTTCCGCGCCCGTATCGGCACGCGGCTGTGGCTGGGGGACCACGAGGCCACCGAGTACCGCGGCGCGGTCCTGGACGTCACGCGCGTGGCGAAGGGCGACCGGTTCGGCTACCGGCAGCAGAAGGCGGCCTCGGACGGCTTCCTGGTGGTCGTGGCGGGCGGTACGTCGCACGGGGTGGGCCTGGAGGCCCCGAAGGCCCTGCACGGCGTCATGCCGCGCGCCAAGGGCGTCGCACGGGCCGGCCTCGCCACGGTGAACCGGAACCTTTCCCCGTTCGTCTGGGGCGGCAAGCAGCGCTGGTTCGCCGAGCCGCCGCACATGCAGGTGTCGATCCTGTTCGTGCCCGCCGACGCCCCCGAGCCGAAGGTCGGCGACGAGCTGGTGGCCCATCTGCGGCACACCACCACGCAGTTCGACCGGCTCGTGGACCACTAGTCCGGGCGCCGCCGCAGCCCCGCGACCGCCGCAGCCCCGCAACCGCCGCGACCGAGAAAAGGCCGTGCACGCATCGCTCGTGCACGGCCTTCTTCATACCCCTGGGGGACGGAGCGGGTTCGCTCAGAGCGAACGGTCCTCGTGCGGCGGCGGTTCCGGGTGCCCCCAGTCCACCTGAGGCGCCTGGACATACGCGGCGTGCCGCGGGGGATGGGCCGCCGCGCCGAACACGAAGACGTCCTCCGCGCCGTCGAGGACCCCGCCCGAGGGATCGTCGTCCCCGGACCGGCGCACCACGTCCCGCTCCGGCATGAGGATGTCCCGTACGACGACGGCGCACAGGTACATCGTGCCCAGCAGGTGCAGCGCGATCGCCCACTGGTAGCCGTGCGTCGGCAGGCCCTTGTGGGCGTCGCCGCTGGTCGTGTAGGCGAGGTACGTCCAGATGCCCAGGAAGTACGCCACCTCGCACGCCTGCCAGATGAGGAAGTCCCGCCACTTGGGCCGGGCGAGGGCCGCCAGCGGGACCAGCCACAGGACGTACTGCGGGGAGTAGACCTTGTTGGTGAGGATGAAGGCCGCCACCATCAGGAACGCGAGCTGGGCGAAACGCGGGCGGCGCGGGGCGGTCAGCGTCAGCGCTCCGATGCCGAGGAAGCACAGGATCACCAGCGCCGTGGCCGTGTTGTTCACGAAGCCGGTGGTGGGCGGGTCGTTGGAGTTCTGCGCCCAGATCAGCCAGAAGGAGCCGAAGTCGACGCCCCGGTCATGGCTGAACGTGTAGAACTTCGACCAGCCCTTGAAGGCGAACAGCATCACCGGCAGGTTCACCACGAGCCACGCGACGACGGCACCGCCCAGAGCCTGGAAGAACTCCCGCCATTTGCCGGCCCGCCAGCACAGCACGAACAGCGGGCCGAGCAGGACGACGGGATAGAGCTTGGCGGCCGTGGCGAGCCCCAGCAGCACGCCGAAGGCAAGGGCACGGCCCCGCGACCACATGAGCATCGCGGCGGCCGTCAGTGCCACCGCCAGCAGGTCCCAGTTGATGGTGGCGGTCAGGGCGAAAGCGGGCGCGAGGGCGACCAGCAGCCCGTCCCAGGGGCGCCGGCGATGCGTACGGGCCACACAGACGGCGATGACCGCCGCGCAGACCATCAGCATCCCGGCGTTGACGAACCAGTACCACTGCTCCTGTTCCTGGATGCTGCCGCTGCCCGGTGTGAGCCAGGCGGCGACCTCCATGAACACACCGGTCAGCACCGGGTATTCGAGGTAGTCCATGTCGCCGGGGAGCCGGTCGAAGTACGGCACGAGCCCGTCGGCGAAGCCACGCCCCTGGTAGAGGTGCGGGATGTCCGAGTAGCAGGCGTGCGTGTACTGGGAGCTGGCACCGAAGAACCAGCCGCTGTTGTAGCAGGGCGCCTTCTGGACCAGGCCGAGGGCGAACATGCCGATCGCCACGAGGGCGACGATCCGTACGGGCGTCCACCAGGACGTCCCGAGCAGGGCACGCCGCCCGATGGGGCCGCCGATCAGCTCGCTGCCGGCTGCGGCGACCTCGTCCTCCCGGGTCGGCCGTACCGGTTCCGGCTCGTGCACGCGCGCGGGCGTCGTTTCTGCACTGGGCATGCACCACATCCTGCCGTACCTGCCTGAGAAAACGCCGAGGGCCGCCACACCTCGTCGGTGCGGCGGCCCTTGTTTCACGTGAAACACCCGTGCCGGTCGAAATGACCGCCAACCGGTCGGGCGGCCGGGCTAGCCGGTCTGGCCTCCGAAGATGCCTCCTCCGTTGCCATTGCCCTTGGTGGTGCCGGTCCCGGTCGAATCACTGACGGAGGGACTGGGGGTCACACCTCCGGTCGTGCCGCCCGTGTCCGTGCCTCCGGTGGTGGGGTCGCACTTCCAGTTCCAGCTGTTGCACGTCTTGCTCGCCGAGGGCGAGGGAGTGATCGTCTCGCTCTGCGACGGGCTCGGCGTGTCACTCGGGGACTGGCTCGGCGTGATGGTGACCGACGGGGTCGGGGACGGGGCGCCGGCCTCGTCCTGGATCGTGCCGATCTTGGTGGGCTCGGGGAAGCCCGGGTCGTTCTGGTTCTTCAGCGCGTCCAGCATGTACTCGGTCCACACCGAGGTCGGGATGTCACCACCGTGAATGGAGTCCACTCCCGCCGTGCCGTTCATGGAGAGCAGCTCGTGGTCCTTGGGGTTCTCACGGAACATCGCCACCGAGGTCGACAGCTGCTGGGTGTACCCGACGAACCAGGCCGACTTGTTCTTGTCGGTGGTACCGGTCTTGCCCGCCGCCGTACGGCCCAGGGCCTTGGCGTTCTTACCCGTACCGTTCTGGATGACGTTCTGCAGGACGTCCGTGACGTTGTCGGCCACGGCCGACTCCATCGCCTGCTTGGTCTTCGGCTTGGTGAAGCCCGGCAGTTCCGTGCCGTCGTGCTTCACGGCGGTGACCGAGTAGGGGTCCGTCTGCTTGCCGGAGGCGGCGAACGTCGCGTAGGCGTCGGCCATGCGGATGGCGCTGGGGGTGGAGGTACCGATGGCGAAGGACGGGTTCAGGTCCTTCGACATGCTCTGGTCGAGGATGCCGGCCGAGCGCGCGACATCCCGCACCCTGGCCATCCCCACATCGACACCGAGCTGCACGAACGGGGTGTTGATGGACTGCTCCATCGCCTTGCGCAGGGTGATGTAGCCCCAGGGGTGGGGACTCTCGTTCTTCTGGTAGAAGATCGAGTTGTCCTTGTTGAGGTAGTACGACCCGTCCGGCCTTCTGACCTTGAGGTGGTCGTTGCCGTTGTACTTGCTCAGCGGGGAGACGGGCTGGCCGTCGGACTTGTACGTGCCGTACTCCATGGCCGCGGCCAGCACGAACGGCTTCCACGTCGAACCGACGGGGACACCCGAGGTGTCCGCGTTGTTGGTGAAGTGGCCGTTCTCGTAGCCGTCACCGCCGTAGAGGGCGACGATCGCCCCGTCCTTGGGCCGCACCGACGCCGCGCCGAACTGGACGTACTTGTCCTTGGGCTCGGTCTTGGGGTGGAGGCGTTCCTTCTGGATCTTCTTGACGGCGTCGGACAGGGCGTTGACCTTGTTCTTCTCGAAGGTCGTGTAGATCTCGTAGCCGCCCTGGTCGAACGCCTGCTCCGAGATGTCGGAGTGGTTCAGCACGTACTTCTTGGCCGTGTCGACCAGGTAGCTGACCTGGCCGGTCATGCCCTTGGTCGCTTTGCGGCCCTGAGGCATCGGATACCCCTTGCTGATGGCCTCCTGGTACTGGGCGTCGGTGAGGTGCTTGTCCTTGTGCATCTCGCCGAGGATCCAGGACCAGCGCTCCTCCGAGCGCTTGCGGTTGGCCGACGCGCTCGCGTTCGGGTCGAGGTCCGCGTTACCGGCCGGGTCGTAGTACGTCGGGCCCTTCAGCAGCGCCGCCAGGAAGGCGCACTCGGACGGCTGGAGCTTGACCGCGTCCTTGCCGTAGTACGTCTGCGCGGCGGCCTGGATGCCGTAGGCACCACGGCCGTAGTACGAGGTGTTCAGGTAGCCCTGCAGGATCTGCGGCTTGGAGAACTTCGTGCCCACCTTGATGGAGATGAACATCTCCTTGAACTTGCGGGTGACCGTCTGGTCCTGGCTGAGGTACGTGTTCTTGACGAACTGCTGGGTGATGGTCGAACCACCCTGCGTCTGACCGCCTCGCGCCATGTTGGCCAGGGCGCGCGCGATACCCATGGGGTCGACGCCCGAGTCCTGGTAGAAGCTCTTGTTCTCCGCCGAGATCACGGCCCACTGCATGGCCTGGGGGATCTTGTCGATGGTGACGTTCTGGCGGTTCACACCGGTGCCGGTGGCCACCATCCGGGTGTGGTCGGCCCAGTAGTAGACGTTGTTCTGCGACTGGGCGGCGATGTTCTCGTTGGGGACCTGCACCATCGCGAAGCCGATGCCGGCGATGGCGACCAGGCTCCCCACGAAGCCGATGAACAGCCCGGAGACGAGCTTCCAGGACGGTACCCAGCGGTGCCAGCCGTACTTGCCCGCGCGGGGGTAGTCGATGAACCGCTTCTTGGCGGGCGCCGCCGCCCCACGGCCTCGGCCCCGCCCGGGACCTGTCCCACCCGGACCCGCGTTGTTGGCGGCCCTGCGCCGGCCGCCGCCTCTCTGCGCCGCCCGGCGTGCCTCGGCACGGCCGCCGTAGGCGCGCTCCTCACCCCCTGAGGCGCGCGAGCCCGATCCATAGGAACCGGCCCCATAGGAATCGGCGGAAGACCCGGTGGCGCCTCGCGGTGCCGCACGGCGGCCGGAGGACGGACCGGGCTGGCCGCGTCGGGCCGCGGCACGTCCGCCTCCCTGCGGCTGCGGCGGTTTGCGACGGTGCTCGCTCATCGAACGATTACTCCTCGGGCAGGCGCACCCGTGCGCGCCTGGAAACGGCAGTGGTTTCCGGTCCCCCCGAAGTACGGATGCGGTCGTTGCTGCATTCACCCGTACTGCACCGGGGACCACGACGCTCCCCAGGCGCCGCTTGGTTCCCGGTGGTGTGCATGCCGCACAGACTACGCACCGCCAAAACCCTCCGAGCCCCGAAGTTCACCCCAAAACAGGCAACTCGCCTCCTACGAATCGGTGATGTGATCCCGTTCACCGTCCTCCCTCTTGTCGCATCCGGAAGGCCGTTCTATCGTGCTGATGTATCGAGTCGATACATCAGCACGAGATAAAGACGCGGTGGGCCGAGAGGAGGCGCTCATGAGCCGGCGTTCCGGCATCCTTGAGTTCGCCGTACTCGGACTGCTGCGCGAGTCACCCATGCACGGCTATGAGCTGCGCAAACGACTCAATACGTCCCTGGGTGTGTTCCGCGCGTTCAGCTACGGGACCCTCTACCCCTGCCTCAAGACGCTGGTCGCCAACGGCTGGTTGATCGAGGAGCCGGGCAGCACCCACGAGGACGCCGCGCCCCTCGCCGGACGCCGGGCAAAGATCGTGTACCGATTGACGGCAGAAGGTAAGGAGCACTTCGAGCAGCTGCTCTCACAGACGGGTCCCGACGCGTACGAGGACGAGCACTTCGCCGCGCGGTTCGCCTTCTTCGGGCAGACGTCGCGCGATGTGCGCATGCGCGTGCTGGAGGGCCGGCGCAGCCGCCTGGAGGAGCGCCTGGAGAAGATGCGCGCCTCCCTGGCACGCACGAGGGAGCGCCTCGACGACTACACGCTTGAGCTCCAGCGCCACGGAATGGAGTCCGTGGAGCGCGAAGTGCGCTGGCTGAACGAGCTCATCGAGAGCGAGCGGGCCGGGCGGGACCTGAGGGGTTCCGCGTCCGGGGGGTCCGCTCAGCAGGACACCACACATGGATCGACGGGCGGCCTGCCCCGTCCCGGGGACATCCCCCGGACGGATACGCCCGACGACACCGCCACGTGACGGCTCAATCAGGGCCTCACTCGTACACACAGGGAGCAACCGGAATGGGTTCGGTTCGCGTAGCCATCGTCGGCGTGGGCAACTGCGCCGCGTCGCTGGTGCAGGGAGTCGAGTACTACAAGGACGCCGACCCGGCGTCCAAGGTCCCCGGCCTGATGCACGTGCAGTTCGGTGACTACCACGTGCGCGACGTCGAGTTCGTCGCCGCGTTCGACGTCGACGCCAAGAAGGTCGGCCTCGACCTGGCGGACGCCATCGGCGCCTCCGAGAACAACACCATCAAGATCTGCGACGTGCCCTCCACCGGTGTCACCGTCCAGCGCGGCCACACCCTCGACGGCCTCGGCAAGTACTACCGCGCCACCATCGAGGAGTCGGACGCCGAGCCGGTCGACGTCGTCCAGGTCCTGAAGGACAAGCAGGTCGACGTCCTGGTCTGCTACCTCCCCGTGGGCTCCGAGGACGCGGCGAAGTTCTACGCGCAGTGCGCCATCGACGCCAAGGTCGCCTTCGTCAACGCCCTTCCGGTCTTCATCGCCGGCACCAAGGAGTGGGCGGACAAGTTCACCGAGGCGGGCGTCCCGATCGTCGGTGACGACATCAAGTCCCAGGTCGGCGCCACCATCACGCACCGCGTCATGGCGAAGCTGTTCGAGGACCGGGGTGTCATCCTGGACCGCACGATGCAGCTGAACGTCGGCGGCAACATGGACTTCAAGAACATGCTCGAGCGCGAGCGCCTGGAGTCCAAGAAGATCTCCAAGACGCAGGCCGTCACCTCCCAGATCCCCGACCGGGACCTCGGCGAGAAGAACGTCCACATCGGCCCGTCCGACTACGTCGCCTGGCTCGACGACCGCAAGTGGGCCTACGTCCGCCTCGAGGGCCGCGCGTTCGGCGACGTCCCGCTGAACCTGGAGTACAAGCTCGAGGTCTGGGACTCCCCGAACTCCGCGGGTGTCATCATCGACGCGCTGCGCGCCGCGAAGATCGCCAAGGACCGCGGCATCGGCGGCCCCATCCTGTCCGCGTCCTCGTACTTCATGAAGTCCCCGCCGGTCCAGTACTTCGACGACGAGGCCCGCGAGAACGTCGAGAAGTTCATCCGCGGAGAGGTCGAGCGCTAGCTCGGCACACGGCGCGCACCACGCGCCGGTGAGAACGCTCCTGCCAGGGCGGTGAGGGTCCCCGGGGTTCCGACCCGGGGACCCTCCGCATATGTGAGGCTGTGCCCCATGCCCGTCGTCCGTGACCTGCGCGTCCTGCTGCGCCTGCGGGACTTCCGGCGCCTGCTGTACATCCGCCTCCTGTCCCAGGGCGCCGACGGTGTGTACCAGGTCGCGCTCGCCGCGTACGTCGTCTTCTCCCCGGAGAAGCAGACCTCGCCGACGGCGATCGCCTCCGCGATGGCGGTCCTGCTGCTTCCCTATTCGCTGATCGGCCCCTTCGCGGGCGTCCTGCTGGACCGCTGGCGGCGCCGGCAGGTCTTCCTCTACGGCAACGTGCTGCGCGCCCTGCTGGCGGCGGCCACCGCCGTGCTGATGGTCACTCACGTACCGGACTGGCTCTTCTACGTCTCCGCGCTGTGTGTCACGGCCGTCAACCGCTTCGTCCTGGCGGGCCTGTCCGCCGCGCTGCCGCGCGTGGTCGACGCCGAGCGCCTGGTGCTGGCCAACTCCCTGTCCCCGACCGCCGGAACGCTCGCCGCGACCCTCGGCGGAGGTCTGGCCTTCCTCGTACGGCTCGTGGTGTCGGACTCCGACGCAGCAGTCGTGCTGCTGGGCGCCCTCCTCTACCTGTGCGCGGGCCTGACGGCCCTGAGCCTGGCTCCCACGCTGCTCGGTCCCGACCGGGGAGCGGCGCGGCCGCACCTGCGGACCGCGCTCGCCGACACGGCCCGCGAACTGTTCGCGGCCGTCCGGCATCTGGGAGCCCCTCGGCGCAGGGAGGCGGCCTGGGCGCTCGCTTCGATGACTCTCATGCGCTTCTGCTACGGAGCGCTGCTGGTCCTGCTGCTCATGCTGTGCCGGTACCACCTCGCCGCGACCCCCGAGGAAGGGCTCCGACTGCTGGGCCTCGCGGTGGCCGTGTCCGGTGCGGGCTTCTTCGCCGCGGCCGTGGTGACGCCGTGGACGGCGGGCCGGCTCGGACCCGGGTGGTGGATCGTGGTGTGCGCCGCGTCCGCCGCTCTGCTGGAGCCCGCCCTCGGTCTTCCGTTCGCCACCGGCCCGCTACTGGTCGCTGCCTTCGTGCTGGGTCTGATCACCCAGGGCGCCAAGATCTCCACCGACACGATCGTCCAGGCGTCGGTCGAGGACGGCTTCCGGGGCCGTGTCTTCTCCGTCTACGACGTCCTCTTCAATGTCGCCTTCGTCGGCGCAGCCGGCGTGGCCGCCCTGATACTCCCGCCGGACGGCCGCTCGGCGCCGCTGGTGATCCTCGTCGCCCTCCTCTATGGGACGGTCGCGGTGGCCATGGCGCGCTTCGAGCGGGGCAAGGACAGCAAGAGGGGCGATGTTTCACGTGAAACATCGCCCCCTCGATAAGGCTGGACGGCTGCCGGGTCATGTTTCACGTGAAACATGACCCTCTCTCCGGACTCAGCCCTGCTCGGTCCACCACTCCTTGAGGGCCGCCACCGCCTCGTCGTGCTCCATCGGGCCGTTCTCCAGGCGCAGCTCCAGCATGTGCTTGTACGCCTTGCCGATGACGGGGCCGGGACCGACGCCCAGGATCTCCATGATCTGGTTCCCGTCGAGGTCCGGGCGGATCGCGTCCAGCTCCTCCTGCTCTTTCAGCTGCGCGATGCGCTCCTCCAGGCCGTCATAGGCCCGGGACAGCGCGGCAGCCTTGCGCTTGTTGCGGGTGGTGCAGTCGGAGCGGGTCAGCTTGTGCAGGCGGTCCAGCAGCGGGCCGGCGTCACGGACATAGCGGCGCACCGCCGAGTCCGTCCACTCCCCGGTGCCGTAGCCGTGGAAGCGCAGGTGAAGTTCGACCAGCCGTGAGACATCCTTCACCAGCTCGTTGGAGTACTTCAGGGCCGTCATCCGCTTCTTGGTCATCTTCGCCCCGACCACCTCGTGGTGGTGGAACGAGACCCGGCCGTCCTTCTCGAAGCGGCGCGTGCGCGGCTTGCCGATGTCGTGCAGCAGCGCGGCCAAGCGCAGCGTGAGGTCGGGACCCGCCTCTTCGAGCTCGATCGCCTGTTCCAGCACGATCAGCGTGTGCTCGTAGACGTCCTTGTGCCGGTGGTGCTCGTCACGCTCCAGGCGCAGGGCCGGCAGCTCGGGCAGAACGTGATCGGCGAGCCCGGTCTCGACCATCAGGGTCAGTCCCGTGCGCGGGTGGGCCGAGAGGATCAGCTTGTTCAGCTCGTCCCGGACCCGCTCGGCCGAGACGATCTCGAGACGCCCGGACATCTCCTTCATCGCGGTGACGACCTCGGGGGCGACCTCGAAGTCCAGCTGGGCGGCGAACCGGGCGGCCCGCATCATCCGCAGCGGATCGTCCGAGAACGACTCCTCCGGCGTGCCGGGCGTACGCAGCACCCGGGCGGCGAGGTCCTCCAGACCCCGGTGCGGGTCGATGAACTCCTTCTCCGGCAGCGCCACGGCCATCGCGTTGACCGTGAAGTCGCGGCGGACCAGGTCCTCCTCGATGGAGTCGCCGTACGACACCTCGGGCTTGCGCGAGGTGCGGTCGTAGGCCTCCGACCGGTAGGTGGTGATCTCGATCTGGAAGCACCAGTCGGCATCCCCGACGCGGGCCTGCTTCTGCGCGCCGACCGTGCCGAAGGCGATCCCGACCTCCCAGACGGCGTCCGCCCATGGTCGGACGATCTTCAGTACGTCCTCGGGGCGCGCGTCCGTGGTGAAGTCCAGGTCGTTCCCGAGCCGGCCAAGCAGCGCGTCCCGGACCGAGCCGCCCACCAGGGCGAGCGAGAACCCGGCGTCCTGGAATCGGCGGGCGAGGTCGTCGGCGACGGGGGCCACCCGCAGCAGCTCGCTCACCGCGCGCTGCTGCGCCTGGCTCAGGGCAGCGGGAGTGTCATCGTTGGGGTTCGGCACAACAGAAGAGGGTACGTGGCCCGGCCGCCCCGAGGCGCCCCCAATATGAGCGGAGCGGACGCCTCCCGCCATACCGCACAAGGGCTGCGCTTGCGGCATACGCCTGCTCTCGGCCCGATACTGGATCCATCCGCCTGCTCTCGACCGAATACTGGACAGAGAGGATGGGTCGCCGCCGTTCCCCGATCTTGTGGAGCACTCCGCGGCACTTCCTCTCAGCAGGCATCGTTACCATGCGGGGACGCACATTCCGACGACCACTGACGACGAGGGACGGGCGAGCGCGTGGCCGAGGCGGCTGACTTCCAGGGGACCAGTGCCTCACCTGCGCGCCGGTGGCTGCGGCGCACGGGAGCGCTGCTCGCCGGGGCACCCTTGCTGGCCGGGCTGCTGCAGCTGCCCGCGGCGGCCCCCGCGCAGGCCGCCTCCGCGGACACCGTTTCCGTCTCGCTGGACTCGCTCAGCCCCAGCGCCCCCACCGACGGGGACACGCTGACGGTGTCCGGCACGGTGACCAACACCGGCAAGCAGACCGTCACCGACGCCCATGTGGACCTGCGGCTGGGCTCCCCGCTGACCACCCGCTCCGCGATCGACTCCGTCTCCCGGCACTCCGACGATCTCCAGTACGGCACCGGGACCCCGGTCGACAGCAAGTACGAGGAGAAGTTCGACAAGCTGGCCCCGGGCGTCGCCGAGCACTTCAGCATCGCCGTCCCGGTGGACAAGCTCGACCTCGGCGAGGACGGCGTCTACCCCGTCGGGGTCGCCCTGTCCGGCCAGACCTCCGCCCAGCCCTGGGAGCAGGTGCTCGGCATCCAGCGGACGTTCCTGCCCTGGCAGCCGTCCGACGCCGACACGAAGACGAAGACCACGTTCCTGTGGCCGCTCCTGTCCACGGTCCACATGACGGCCCGCACGGGCCCCGGAGAGCTCCAGACGCCGGTCTTCCTCGACGACGACCTCGCCAAGGACTTCGCGCCGGGCGGCCGGCTGGCCCGGATGGTGGAACTGGGCAAGGACCTCGACGTCACCTGGGTGATCGACCCGGACCTGCTGGCCTCCGCCGACTACATGGTGAAGGGCTACCGCCTGCAGGGCCCCGACGGCACCAGCACGCCCGGCCCCAGGGACCACCAGGCGCTCGCCAAGCAGTGGCTGGCCGACCTGCAGAAGGCCGTGGCGGGCAAGGAAGTCGTGGCGCTGCCCTTCGCCGACCCCGACCTGGCCTCCCTCGCGCACATCGGCACCAGCGTCACGGGCTCGCTCAGCCACCTCAAGGACGCCACCGACGTCGCCGCCTCGACCGTGCAGACCGTGCTCCACGTCACACCGAGCACCGACTTCGCCTGGCCCGTGGAGGGCGCCGTCGATCCGTCGATCATCAAGGTCGCGACCTCCGCGGGCGCCGACCGGGTGATCGCCCGCAGCGACAGCCTCCAGGAGACCGCCGGACTGTCCTACACGCCCTCCGCCGCCCGCCCGATCGGCGGCGGCACGACGGCCGTGGTCGCCGACTCCCGGCTGTCCACGGCCTTCGAGGACGATCTCACCCAGGCCGGCTCGGCCACGCTCGCCGTGCAGGAGTTCCTGGCACAGAGCCTCGAGGTGAACGCACAGTCGGACACGCAGCGCAGCATCGTGGTCGCCCCCCAGCGCATGCCGTCCGGAAGCCAGGCGCAGGCGATGGCGGCGGCCGTGAAGACGCTCCAGACCGGGACCTGGTCCCAGGCCCAGGACCTGACCGCCGCCGCCAAGGCCAAGCCCGACCCGAACGCCACCACGCGCATCCCGTCGACGTCCGTCTACCCGTCCTCGCTGCGCCGGCAGGAGCTGCCGCGGACCGCCTTCGAGCAGATCGCGCGCACGCAGGACAAGCTCGACAACTTCCAGGTGATCCTCACCGACCCCTCCCGCGTGGTCACCCCGTTCGGACGGGCCATAAACCGGGGGATGTCCACGTCGTGGCGGGGTCACGGCAGTGAGGCGGAGAGCTACCGCGGCGACGTGGAGGCGTGGCTCGACGAACTCGCCGACCAGGTCAAGCTGATCGACAAGTCCGAGACCAAGCTCTCCGGACGCAGCGCCACCATCCCGGTGACCGTCCAGAACAACCTCGTCCAGCCCGTGAGCCACCTGGTCCTGCGGCTCACCTCGACGATGCCGACCCGCCTCAAGATCGGCGGCAAGGCCTACTACGAACAGCCCGTCGAGGTCTCCGGCGGCCACAGCCAGTCCGTGAAGTTCACCACCTCCGCCAACGCCAACGGCCGCGTCGGAGTCATCGCCCAGCTGTTCACCGAGGACGGCCAGGAGTACGGCGACCCGGTCAGCTTCGACGTGAAGGTCACCGAGGTCACGCCCACCGTGATGCTGGTCATCGGCGGCGGTGTGCTCCTGCTGGTCCTCGCCGGCTTCCGGATGTACACCCAGCGCAAGCGGGCGGCCGCCCGCCAGGCCGAGGAGGACGGCCCCGACGCGACGGGGGAGGACACCCCTGACGAGCCCGGGAACCCCGACGCCCCCGGAGACCGTCTCCCGGAGGAGTCCGACGCTCCTTCCGGGGAAGACGACCCGGACCAGCCGAGTGACCCTGCACCGGACACCGCATCGGAAAGCGCCGACCCGTCCGCGACGGGTGAGAGAGTGGACCGTTGAGCGATGTCGTGGCCGGTGTGGCCCGGGACGATGAGGTGGGGTAACCATGAACGCGCCGTACGACGGTGACCGCGGCCAGGGCGCGGCCGGCTCGGGCTACCCCGAGACCCCGCCCGAGCCCGGCCAGGTGCCGCCGCAGCAAGCGGCGGACATGTACCTCCAGGACGCCTACGACCAGGACCCCTACCGGGCGCACGACCTGACCGCCCAGGACCCGGTGGCCGAGGCGCTCTACGACCGTGCCGCGCACCCCCCGCCGCCCCCGGGCACCCACGAGCGGCAGCAGCCGTTGTACGCCCCGCCGGCCCAGTCACCGCACGCCCCCGACCCGCGCGTGTGGGCCCAGACCCCGGCACCCGAGCCGGACGGCGACGCCACCCAGTACCTGCCCTACGGCGACGACCCCCGCCGGACCCAGTTCGTGGGCGTGGACGACCTGGTCTCGCACTCCGGCGAGGAGTACCACGAGCCGGACGCCTTCGCGCACCTCTTCCGGGACCAGCAGCACAGCGGCGTGCCCGGGCCCGTGGAGCCTCCGGCCGTCCCCGGACCGGCCGCGGCCCCCGGATACGGACAGGCCCCCGCAGGGCAGTACGCGCCGCCTGCGGGGCCCTACGCGGCGTCCGGAGGCCCCTACCCGGCGCCCCAGGCCCAGACTCCTCAGCACCCGGGCCAGGACGCCGGGGTCGCGTACCCGGCGGGCGGTCCCGCCGGCGGCGCCCCGATGCAGCCGCCCGTGCCCGCTCCGGCCCCGGTCCCCTACGCCACCGGCCCGTCCGGTCCCGCCAGTGCGGCCCGTCCGTCCGGTCCCGCCGAGGCTCCCTCGGCCGCCGCTCCCGCCGCGAAGAAGGGCGGGCGCGCCTCCGGGCTGCTGAAGTCCAGCGCCGTCATGGCGGCGGGCACGATGGTGTCCCGGCTCACCGGCTTCATCCGCTCCGCGCTGATCGCCGCCGCCCTGGGCCTCGGCTTCCTCGCCGACTCGTTCCAGGTGGCCTACCAGCTGCCGACGATGATCTACATCCTCACCGTCGGCGGCGGTCTCAACTCCGTCTTCGTGCCGCAGCTGGTGCGGTCCATGAAGGAGGACGAGGACGGCGGCGAGGCCTTCGCCAACCGGCTGCTGACCCTCGTGATGGTGGCCCTGGCCGCGCTGACCGGTCTCGCGATGTTCGCGGCACCGCTGCTGGTGCGGTTCCTGTCCACCTCGGTCGCCGACAACGCGCAGGCCAACGAGGTGGCGGTCACGTTCACCCGCTACTTCCTGCCCTCGATCTTCTTCATGGGCATCCACGTGGTGATGGGTCAGATCCTCAACGCGCGCGGCAAGTTCGGCGCGATGATGTGGACGCCGGTCCTGAACAACATCGTCATCATCGTGACGCTGGGCATGTTCATCTGGGTCTACGGCACGTCCGCCAACTCCCACATGACCGTCGACAACATCCCGCCGGAGGGCCAGCGGCTCCTCGGTGTCGGTGTGCTGCTCGGCCTGGTCGTCCAAGCCCTCGCGATGATCCCCTACCTGCGCGAGACCGGCTTCCGGATCCGGCTGCGGTTCGACTGGCGCGGCCACGGCCTGGGCAAGGCCGCGATGCTCGCCAAGTGGACGATCCTGTTCGTCCTCGCCAACCAGATCGGCGCCATGGTCGTGACGCAGCTCTCCACGGCGGCCGGCGACGCCTCCGGCATCAAGGGCACCAGCTTCGCCGCCTACGCCAACGCCCAGCTGATCTGGGGCCTGCCTCAGGCCATCATCACGGTGTCCCTCATGGCCGCCCTGCTGCCGCGCATCTCCCGCTCGGCCGCCGAGGGCGACGGTGGTGCCGTCCGCGACGACATCTCCCACGGCCTGCGGACGACGGCGGTCGCCATCGTCCCCATCGCCTTCGGCTTCGTGGCGCTCGGCATCCCGATGTGCACGCTGATCTTCGGCTCCGCGGGCACGGGTGCCGCCACCAACATGGGCTACATGCTGATGGCCTTCGGCCTCGGCCTGATCCCGTACTCGGTGCAGTACGTCGTGCTGCGCGCCTTCTACGCCTACGAAGACACCCGCACGCCGTTCTACAACACCGTGATCGTGGCGGCCGTCAACGCGGGCGCTTCCGGGCTCTGCTACTTCCTGCTGCCGGCCCGCTGGGCGGTCGCGGGCATGGCCGCCGCGTACGGCCTCGCTTACGCCATCGGCGTCGGTGTCGCCTGGCAGCGGCTGCGCAAGCGGCTCGGCGGCGACCTGGACGGCGCACGGGTGCTGCGGACCTACGCGCGGCTCGGCATCGCCTCGGTGCCGGCGGCCCTGCTCAGCGGCGCGGCCTGCTACGGCATCGGGCACACCCTCGGCCAGGGGGTCGTCGGCTCCTTCGCCGCACTCGTCGTCGGCGGCGCCGTCCTGTTCGGCGTCTTCTTCGTCGCCGCCCGCCGGATGCGGATCGACGAACTCAACTCGCTCGTGGGCATGGTGCGCGGGCGTCTGGGGCGCTGAGTCGGGGGTAGGCGCACAACCATCGTCCGCGGCTGTGTGTCGTGCATAGCAGCGGACTGTGGGCACAATTGGTTTCGGCGTCGGACAGCGTGCAACAGATGGGGAGGCAGGGACGACGGTGGCGGAACGGAGCACGGCTGCCGTCGACGTGGCAGACAACAGCGGTGACCAGCCGCTGACCGCCAAGGCGGACCAGTCCACGGCCGACGGGGTGGCCCAGAACCCGGAGCGGGACACGGACAGCGACGAGGGGCAGGGGAGCGACGCGACCGAGCATCCCGCGAAGAAGTCCGCGCCTCCCGAGCTGCACAGCGGTCACAAACTCGCCAGACGCTACCGTCTCGAGGAGTGCGTCACCCGTCTGGACGGATTCAGCAGTTGGCGTGCGGTCGACGAGAAACTCCGTCGTGCCGTCGGCGTCCACATCCTGCCCGCGGACCACCCGCGAGCGCGTTCAGTCCTGGCGGCCGCCCGTTCCTCGGCGCTGCTCGGCGACCCCCGCTTCGTCCAGGTCCTCGACGCCGTCGAGGAGAACGACCTCGTCTACGTCGTGCACGAGTGGCTGCCCGACGCCACCGAACTGACCGCGCTGCTCGCGGCCGGCCCGCTGGAGCCGCACGACGCCTACCAGATGGTCAGTCAGATCGCCTCCGCCATGGCCGCAGCGCACCGCGAGGGCCTCGCCCATCTGCGGCTGAACCCGAACGCCGTGCTGCGCACCTCCACCGGGCAGTGGCGCATCCGTGGCCTCGCCGTGAACGCGGCCCTGCGCGGCATCAGCTCCGACACCCCGCAGCGCACCGACACCGAGGCGATCGGCGCCCTGCTGTACGCCGCCCTGACGCAGCGCTGGCCGTACGAGAACGACGCCTACGGCCTGTCCGGCCTGCCCAAGACGATCGGCCTGATCGCACCGGACCAGGTGCGTGCCGGTGTCCACCGGGGCCTGTCCGAACTCGCGATGCGGGCCCTCGTCAACGACGGGGCCACCGCCTCCCGCCACGAGGCTCCGTGCACCACGCCGGAGGAACTGGTCAAGGTGATCGGTGAGATGCCCCGCATCCGCCCGCCGGAGCCCGCGTTCACGGCACCGCCGGAGTACCAGCGCACGACGTACCAGCAGGGCAGCTACGGCCGCCCGGCGCCACACCCCGGCGTGGCCCAGCCGATCACGCCTCCGCCGCCCCCGCTGCAGAGCCGCACCGGCAAGGCCCTGAAGTGGGCGGTCTCCGCCCTCCTCATCGCCGCCCTCGGCCTGGGCAGCTGGCAGCTGGCGGACGCGCTGATGGGCGACAAGTCGAACAACACCAACAACACCCAGACGCAGGACGGCGGCGACAAGAACGCCAAGAAGCCGGCGTCCAGCAAGCCGATCGCCATCCAGGGCGCCCGTGACTTCGACCCGTTCAGCAAGGACCAGACCGAAAAGCCGGGCGACATAAGCAAGGCCTACGACAACAGCCCGGCCACGTACTGGCAGACGGACTTCTACCTGAGTCCGAAGTTCGGCAACCTCAAGTCGGGCGTCGGCATGATCCTCGACCTCGGCAAGGTCCAGCAGGTCGGCAAGGTGACGGTCACCTTCGTGGGGCAGACCTCGGTTGAACTGCGGGCGGCAGGATCGGACGCGGGATCGGAGCCGACGTCCTTCGACGCCTACACCAAGGTCGCCGACGGATCGGGCACGACAGTGGTTCTGCATCCCGGCAAGTCCCTCAAGACGCAGTACCTGCTGGTGTGGCTGACCGAGCTGCCCGCCGACGGTGTGAGCCACTGGCGGGGCAGGGTGGCCGACATCAAGGTCACCAGCTAGGTTCCCCCCGGGGAGGGGAAGATGGCAGACGGCGCCGGATACGACGGGGTGAGCGACCGGGACCTGCTCGCCCGCCATGTGGAAGGCGACCCCGAAGCCTTCGGTGAGATCGTGCGGCGGCACCGGGATCGGCTCTGGGCTGTCGCGCTGCGGACGCTGGGGGACCGGGAAGAGGCCGCCGACGCCGTTCAGGATGCGCTCGTGTCGGCGTATCGGGCCGCCCACACCTTCAGGGGGCAGTCGGCCGTCACGACCTGGCTGCACCGGATCACCGTGAACGCCTGCCTGGACCGCGCGCGGAAGGCGGCCTCGCGGAAGACCGCCCCGGTCGACGACACCGAGCGGCTGGAGCAGCTGCTGGAGCCGCACGAATCGGCCTCGGCCCCGGCCGAGCGCAACGATCTGCACCGTCAGCTCCTGGAGGCGCTCGGCACGCTTCCGTACGAGCAGCGTGCGGCTCTGGTCCTGGTGGACATGCAGGGATACCCGGTCGCGGAAGCCGCCCGGATTCTGGATGTGCCCACGGGGACGGTGAAGAGCCGGTGCGCCCGAGGACGCGCCCGGCTTCTCCCGCTGATCAGTCATCTACGGCCAGGTGACCCCGATGACGGAAACGGACCCGCGCCGGGACGGAACCGGGTGCAGGGGACATCCGTCCCACCTGCGACAGGGTCTCCGGGCAAGGCTCCCGGAGATGCGGGGTCTAGCGATTCAGCCGTAGTGAAGGGCGGAGGTGGGCGAGCGTGACTTCCTCGACAGACACGGCCGGGCACCACCCGGACGTCGCCGAGATCTCCGACCTCACCGAAGGCCTCCTTCCGCCGGACCGCAGCGCGGACGTACAGCGCCATCTGGAGGGCTGCGAGCTGTGCGCGGACGTCCACACCTCCCTGGAGGAGATCAGGGGGCTGCTGGGCAGCGTGCCGGCGCCGGAGCCCATGCCGCCGGACGTCGCGGCCCGCATCGATGCCGCCCTGGCCGCCGAGGTGCCGGCCGGAGCGAGGATCGAGGGGCATGTTTCACGTGAAACATCGGCCCCAGCCGACCGCACCAACGATCGCACCGCCGACCGCACCATCGATCGCACCGCCGACCGTCCAGCCGATCGCACCGCCGACCGTCCCGCCGGACGTTCGCGCGCGGCCACCGGACCCGGGCGCAAGGATCACGGTCGGGGCCGCCGCAGGCGGAGGGTCGCGTTGGGCGCCGTCCTCACCGCGGCGGTGCTCGGGGCCGGGTCCCTGCTTCTGCAGTCGCTCGGCACCGGATCCTCCGACACGACGGCTCACAGGGCGCCGTCACCGTCCGCCGGCACCTTCTCAGGGGCCAGCGTCCAGAGCCAGGTCAAGGATCTGCTCGCGACGAAGAGGGGCATGCAGCAGGACTCCGAGCGACCGCGGAAGGGCACGGAGACCGAGCAGGGCACGCCCGGGTCGACGGAGAGCGCGAACACCCTGATCCAGAGCCAGGTCCCCGTCCCCGACTGTGTCCGGCAGGCGGTCGGCTCCGGCGGTGACGTCCTCGGCGCGAAGACCGGAACCTACGCGGGTAAAGAGGCGTATCTCGTCGTCGTGCCCGACACCAAGGACCGCGCTCAGGTCACCGCCTACGTCGTCGACGCCTCCTGCGTCGGACGGCAGCCGGTGTCCCCCGGCACGGTGCTGCTGAAGCAGTCTCTCGCCCGTCACTGAAACGGGCGGGGGCACGCCTCGTCCTGTCCGTCATCCGTACTCCTTGCGATCCCCCGTGTGCCCCGACACACCGGGAATGCGGGCCCCGTAGGATCCGTTGGGTGGGGTGAGAGTCCCGAAAGGGACTCCCACCGGTCGACTGACGCAGACCAGAGACGAGGAATCAAGCCGTGAGCGACGTCCGTAACGTGATCATCATCGGCTCCGGGCCCGCCGGCTACACCGCGGCGCTGTACACCGCGCGTGCGTCGCTGAAGCCCCTGGTGTTCGAGGGCGCCGTCACCGCCGGCGGTGCGCTGATGAACACCACCGAGGTGGAGAACTTCCCCGGCTTCCGCGACGGCATCATGGGTCCCGAACTGATGGACAACATGCGGGCGCAGGCCGAGCGCTTCGGCGCCGAGCTCATCCCGGACGACATCGTCTCGGTCGACCTCAACGGTGAGATCAAGACCGTCACCGACACCGCGGGCACGGTCCACCGGGCGAAGGCCATCATCGTCGCCACCGGTTCCCAGCACCGCAAGCTCGGCCTCCCCAACGAGGACGCGCTCTCCGGCCGTGGTGTCTCCTGGTGCGCCACCTGTGACGGGTTCTTCTTCCGCGAGCAGGACATCGCGGTGATCGGCGGTGGCGACACCGCGCTGGAAGAGGCCACCTTCCTCTCCCGGTTCGCCAGGTCCGTGACGGTCGTCCACCGCCGGGACACCCTGCGCGCCTCCAAGGCGATGCAGGAGCGCGCCTTCAACGACCCGAAGATCAAGTTCGTCTGGGACAGCGAGGTCGCGGAGATCCAGGGCGACCAGAAGCTCTCCGGGCTCAAGCTGCGCAACGTCAAGACCGGCGAGCTGTCGGAGCTGCCGGTGACGGGCCTGTTCATCGCGATCGGCCACGACCCGCGCACCGAGCTGTTCAAGGGCCAGCTGGAGCTGGACGAGGAGGGCTACCTGAAGGTCGACTCCCCGTCCACCCGCACCAACGTGACCGGTGTCTTCGCCGCCGGTGACGTGGTCGACCACACCTACCGGCAGGCCATCACCGCCGCCGGCACCGGCTGCTCCTCCGCCCTCGACGCCGAGCGCTTCCTCGCCGCCCTGGCGGACGAGGACCAGGCCGAGGCCCAGAAGACCGCCGTCTGATCTTTCGTCCCCCGCCCCACCGCATGATCAAGTGAAGGAGCCCGCCGTGGCCGACCTGAAGAACGTGACCGACGCTTCCTTCGACGAGGACGTCCTCAAGAGCGACAAGCCCGTACTGGTGGACTTCTGGGCCGCCTGGTGCGGTCCCTGCCGCCAGATCGCCCCGTCGCTCGAGGCGATCGCCAAGGAGCACGGCGACAAGATCGAGGTCGTGAAGCTCAACATCGACGAGAACCCGGGTACGGCCGCCAAGTACGGCGTCATGTCCATCCCGACGCTGAACGTGTACCAGAACGGCGAGGTCGCCAAGACGATCGTCGGCGCCAAGCCGAAGGCTGCGCTGGAGCGGGACCTCGCGGACTTCATCGCCGAGTGACGTGACGCAGCCGTCGAGCCGACGGCGCATGTTTCACGTGAAACACGAATGGGCCAACCCAACCGGGTTGGCCCATTCGCTTGAGCGCGGTCGTCACATCAGAACAGTCGACGCATCAGAGCGGCCGCAGCGCCGGCTCCTTCTGGACGGCCCCCAGCAGCCGATCGAGGGCATGCTCCACGTCTTCCTTCCAGGACAGCGTCGAGCGCAGCTCCAGACGCAGACGGGGATGCGTGGGGTGCTGCCGGACCGTCTTGAAGCCGACCGCCAGGAGATGGTCGGCGGGCAGAAGGCAGGCGGGCTCCCTCCAGCGGGCGTCACCGAACGCCTCGATCGCCTTGAAGCCCCGGCGCAACAGATCCTTGGCGACCGTCTGGACCAGCACCCGGCCCAGTCCCTGCCCCTGGTAGCCGGGCATGACGAAGGCGGTCATGAGCTGTACGGCGTCCGGGGAGACCGGGCTCGTGGGGAACGCCGTCGAGCGGGGGACATAGGCCGGCGGCGCGTAGAGCACGAAGCCCACCGGGGCGTCGTCGACATAGACCACCCGGCCGCACGATCCCCAGTCCAGCAGGACGGCGGAGATCCAGGACTCCTTCTCCAGCGCGGCGGTGCCCGCCCTTACCGCGGCCTCGCCGCTGACGGGGTCGAGCTCCCAGAAGACACACGAGCGACAACGCTTGGGAAGGTCCTGAAGGTTGTCCAGCGTGAGCGGTACGAGCCGGCGCCCCATGAAGGCTGTTCCTCGCTTCCTTCGCCCGCCGCGTCGCGAGCGGCCGTCAGAGCGCTCCGTTCCCTGAGCAGGCTGCCGACGAATCCGCCGACGGCTCCGAGGCCCAGTCCCGCGCTCACCAGTCCGGTGCGGCTCATCGATCGCATGGCCTCCGTCTCCCCACTCAGAGATGCCTTGCCGGGTGGATGCGCCATACCCGATCGCATCGTATCCACGATGTGATGGCCTCGATAGCGGCTCAAAGCAAAGAGCGGACCGTGTTCCGGTACGCACCGGGCACGATCCGCTCTCAGCCGCCTTGAGGCGAGCTCCGAGGGTCAGGCGTCCTGTTCCTCGGACTCGGCTTCCGCCTCTTGGTGGCTCTTCTGCAGGATCGGCCCCTCGCCCGGGGCGAGGGTGCTGAGGATCCGCTCGAGGTCCTCCACGGAGGCGAACTCGACGGTGATCTTGCCCTTCTTCTGACCGAGGTCGACCTTCACCCGGGTCTCGAAGCGGTCGGACAGACGCGTGGCCAGCTCGCTCAGCGCCGGACTGACCAGCGTGCCGGCCCGCGGCCCCTTGGAGCGCTGAGGCGTCTGGGGCCGCGACCCCATGAGAGTCACGATCTCCTCGACGGCCCGCACCGAGAGCCCCTCGGCCACGATCCGGTGAGCCAGCCGGTCCTGCTCCTCCGAGTCCTCGACGGACAGCAGCGCCCGGGCGTGCCCGGCGGAGAGAACCCCGGCCGCGACCCGGCGCTGGACCGCTGGCGAGAGCTTCAGCAGCCGCAGCGTGTTGGAGACCTGGGGACGGGAACGCCCGATCCGGTCGGCCAGCTGGTCGTGCGTGCAGTTGAAGTCCTTCAGCAGCTGGTCGTAGGCGGCCGCCTCTTCCAGCGGGTTCAGCTGCGCACGGTGCAGGTTCTCCAGCAGCGCGTCCAGGAGGAGCTTCTCGTCGTCCGTGGCCCGCACGATCGCCGGGATGGCCTCGAGGCCGGCCTGACGGCAGGCCCGCCAGCGCCGCTCGCCCATGATCAGCTCATAGCGGCCCGGGCTCAGCTGTCGTACGACGACGGGCTGAAGGAGACCGACCTCCTCGATGGAGGTCACCAGTTCCTGGAGCGCGTCCTCGTCGAAGACCTCACGCGGCTGACGTGGGTTCGGCGTGATGGAGTCGAGGGGGACCTCGGCGAAGTAGGCACCCATCGACGGTGAAGCCGTCTCCACGGCCGAAATCGCCGCGGGCTCCTCAGTCTCCTGCTCCGGGGCGACGGGCGGCAGCGTGGCCACCTTGGCCGCTGCCACTCCGCGGTCGCCCGTCAGCACCGGTACGGATGCGGGGGACGTGGATGCGCCACTGCCCATCGCGGCCGACGCCGGCGACTTCTCGGTCGGGGCAGCCGGGATCAGTGCGGCGAGACCACGACCCAGCCCCCTCCGTCGTTCGTTCACTGGATCCCCTCCACCATGTTCCGGTCGTTCTGAGCGCCGATGTGGGCCTGGGTCGGGTCATAGCTGACCCCCACACCCTTCAGCGCGATTTCTCGGGCCGCCTCAAGATAGGAGAGGGCACCGCTCGATCCAGGATCGTAAGTCAGCACCGTCTGCCCGTAGCTCGGCGCCTCGGAGATACGGACCGAGCGGGGAATGCTCGTCCGCAGCACCTCGTCACCGAAGTGGGTGCGCACCTCTTCCGCGACCTGCGAGGCGAGACGCGTCCGGCCGTCGTACATGGTGAGCAGGATGGTCGACACATGCAGGGTGGGGTTGAGGTGTCCCCGCACCAGGTCGACGTTACGGAGCAGCTGGCCCAGTCCCTCCAGCGCGTAGTACTCGCACTGGATGGGGATGAGGACCTCCTGGCCCGCGACGAGCGCATTGACCGTCAGCAGGCCCAGCGACGGCGGGCAGTCGATGAGGATGTAGTCCAGCGGCTGCTCGTACGCCTGGATCGCCCGCTGCAGCCGGCTCTCGCGCGCCACCAGCGACACCAACTCGATCTCCGCACCGGCGAGATCGATAGTGGCGGGGGCACAGAAGAGGCCTTCGACGTCCGGAACCGGCTGGACAACCTCGGCGAGAGGCTTGCTCTCCACCAACACGTCATAGATGGACGGAACTTCGGCGTGATGGTCGATCCCCAGCGCCGTGGATGCGTTGCCCTGCGGGTCGAGGTCGATCACCAGGACACGGCCACCGTGCAGAGCCAGCGAAGCGGCAAGGTTGACGGTCGTCGTCGTCTTGCCCACGCCGCCCTTCTGGTTGGCGACCACGATGACCCGGGTCTGCTCGGGCCGTGGCAGACCTTCGCCGGCGCGGCCGAGAGCTTCCACCGCCAGTTGGGCAGCACGACCGATGGGAGTGTCGTCCATCGGAGGCGGTGTTTCACGTGAAACATCCGCCCCCATCGACTCGGTACGGGGACCGGGGACCGGATCGGTCATCGGTCCCGCGATGTTGGCGTCGGACCGCAAGGATTCACTCTCCTCGACTTCAGGCTCGCAATGAACAGAGCCTCCCATGCCTTCGGGGTCGTGAACCAGTGAGCCCTGGTCTTCTGTGGAGAATTCCACCTCTGTGGACAACTCCGTTACCTCTCCGAGCGACCCGAGAGGCCTACGGTCGCGAGGTTCGGCCGCAGCGCGGCCCCGACTGATGATGCCGTGCAGCAGTGAGCGACGTTTCACGTGAAACACGATGCACAGCCGCGGCGGCCGGACCTTCGCGACACTCCGACCTGCGTAGGTTTGGCAGCTTGTGTGGAGTACGTCTCAACGACGCCGGCGGGCACGGCCCGTCCGTGCCGCCTTGGCCCGCTTGGCCGCGAACCGCACACCGCCGGGGCTCTCGCCGACCTCCACCCGCACGACGGTGGACGGCGGATCGACCACACCCTCACCCACATGCAGGATGGACGTCGACACCGCACCGAGCTTGCTCAGCGCCGTGCTCGCCGCCTTCAGCTCCTCCTCGGCGGTGTCCCCCTTCAGCGCGAGCATCTCGCCGTACGGGCGCAGCAACGGGATGCCCCAGGTGGCCAGCCGGTCCAGCGGAGCCACGGCGCGGGCGGTCACCACATGAACCGGCTGCACCTTGCCCAGCATCTCCTCGGCCCGCCCCCGGACGACGGTGACATGGTCGAGCCCCAGCAGCTCCACCACCTCGGTGAGGAACGTCGTGCGCCGCAGCAGCGGCTCCAGCAGGGTGATGTTGAGGTCGTCGCGCACCAGGGCCAGCGGGATGCCCGGCAGACCGGCGCCCGAACCGACGTCGCACACCGTCACCCCCTCGGGGACAGCCTCCGAAAGCACCGCGCAGTTGAGCAGGTGCCGCTCCCACAGGCGTGGCACTTCCCGCGGGCCGATCAGGCCACGCTGCACACCGGCCTCGGCCAGCAGCTCCGCGTAGCGGACCGCATCGGCGAAGCGATCGCCAAACACTTCCCGCGCCTGCTCGGGCGCGGGGGGAAGCTCCGCTGCCTCCGTCACGGGGACCGTCCTTCCGTACAGCGCCGGTGCTTCACGCGACCGGCCACCAGAACTACAGGCTGACAAAGTTCGGCCCCGTCTGCAGGCAGACGGGGCCGGTGGAACGAAAGGGCCGATCAGGCCGGCAGTACGACGACGAACCGCTGCGGCTCCTCGCCCTCGGACTCGCTGCGCAGTCCCGCGGCCTTGATCGCGTCGTGCACGACCTTGCGCTCGAAGGGGGTCATGGGCTTGAGCTTCACGGCCTCGCCCGTGCTCTTGACCTCGGCGGCGGCCTTGGCGCCCAGCTCGGACAGCTCGGCACGCTTCTTGGCGCGGTAGCCGGCGATGTCCAGCATCAGCCGACTGCGGTCACCGGTCTCCCGGTGCACGGCCAGGCGGGTCAGCTCCTGGAGTGCCTCCAGCACCTCGCCGTCCCGGCCGACCAGCTTCTGCAGGTCACGGCTGCCGGTGTCACTGATGATCGACACGGAGGCGCGGTCGGCCTCGACGTCCATGTCGATGTCGCCGTCGAGGTCGGCGATGTCCAGCAGACCCTCCAGGTAGTCCGCCGCGATCTCACCCTCCTGCTCCAGGCGGGTGAGGGTGTCTGCACCCTCGGCAGCGGCGGAGGTGGTGCCTTCCGTCACGGATGGGCTCCTTCTTACTTCTTGGACGGGGACTTGGGCCGCTGCGGGCCGCCCTTGCGCTGGCCGGACTGGGCCCTGCTGCGGGTGCCGGAGCTGGGCTTCTCGGGCTGCTTGGCAGCGGCGGGCTTGGTGTCCTGCGGCTCGTCGGACTTCTCCAGCGAGGTGGCCGACTTCTCCAGCGAGGTGGCCGAGCCGGTGTCACCCTGCTTGGCACCGGACTGGCGCTGGGCCTTGGTCTGGCGCTTGGGCTGCTGGCGCCGGGCGGCGGCCGTGGTGGTCGTACCGTCCTCGGTCTCGACCAAGGCCTGGCTCTCGCTCTTCACCACGGTGCCGTCGGCCTGGGCGGCGAGGCCGGCCTTGCCCAGGGCGTTGATGAACTTGCGCTCGAACTCGTTGCGGTCGCGGCCCTTGGCGACGATCGCCTTGACGATGGTCTTCTCGCTGCGGCGGCGGACCTTGCCGTGCTGCGTGACGTGCTTGGTCAGACGGTCCAGGTAGGAGGCCTGAGCCTTGGAACCCGGGGTCGGGTTGTTGTGGATGACGTACATCTGCTGGCCCATGGTCCACACGTTGGTGGTCAGCCAGTAGACGAGGACACCGACCGGGAAGTTGATACCGAAGACGGCGAACATGACCGGGAAGACGTACATCAGCATCTTCTGCTGCTGCATGAACGGCGTCTTCACCGTCGTGTCGACGTTCTTCGTCATCAGCTGGCGCTGCGTGTAGAACTGCGACGCCGACATCAGGACGATCATGATCGCGGTGACGACCCGGACGTCGGTCAGCGTGGCGCCGAGCGCGGCGACCTTGTCGGAGCTGTCCGTGAACTTCGCGGCCAGCGGGGCCCCGAAGATGTGCGCCTTACGGGCGCTGGCGAGCAGCGGGTCGTTGATGACGCCGATCGTCTTGCCCGTCGCGATGCCGTTCAGCACGTGGTACAGGGCGAAGAAGAACGGAGACTGCGCCAGGATGGGAAGGCACGAGGAGAGCGGGTTGGTGCCCGTCTCCTTGTACAGCTTCATCATCTCTTCGGACTGGCGCTGCCGGTCGTTCTTGTAGCGCTCCTGGATCTTCTTCATCTCCGGCTGGAGCGTCTGCATCGCGCGCGTCGACTTGATCTGCTTCACGAAGAGCGGGATCAGGCAGATGCGGATCAGGATCACCAGGGACACGATGGACAGGCCCCAGGCCCACCCGGTGTCGGCACCGAAGATCGCGCCGTACATCTTGTGGAACTGGACGATGACCCAGGAAACGGGTGTCGTGATGAAGCTGAAGAGGCTGGCAATCGTGTCCACTAATCATGCTCCTTGGGCATGGGACGAAGTCTCTGCGGCCGGGCTCGAAGGAAGCTCGGAGGACGTGCTCCCGGGCTTCTCCTCGGTGGCCGGTTCGGCGGCGGAGGGCCCGCCCCTGCGTGCGCGCCAGGCGTCGCGCAGCATTTCGTGCCACCGCGGGCGCTTGCGCGGTGGGACATGGTCCACACCGCCCAGCGACCAGGGGTTGCACCGGAGGATGCGCCAGGCGGTGAGTGCCGTTCCCTTGATCGCACCGTGCCGGTCGATGGCCGTGTAGCCGTAGTGGGAGCACGACGGGTAGTACTTGCACACCGGCCCGAGCAGCGGACTGATCGTCCACTGGTACAGCTTGATCAGTGCCAGCAGTGGGTACTTCATCGCGCGCCCCCTCCCAGCAGCCGCTGAAGGGCGGCATCCAGGTCTTGGGCCAGCTGTGCGTGCTCCGCGTCGCCCGCTCCGGGCAGCGCTCGTACGACTACCAGGCTACCGGGGGGAAACAGGACGATTCGGTCACGCATCAGATGACGCAGTCTGCGCTTCACTTTGTTGCGCACGACCGCGCCACCCACGGCCTTGCTCACGACGAAACCCGCACGCGTCGAGGGAGCGCTCTCCCCAGGCGCGTGCGGGTCCGTGGCACCGCTACGAAGGTGGACGACGAGGGTCGGGCGGCCTGCCCGGCGACCCCGTCGTACCGCGGTCGCGAAGTCCTCGCGCCGCCTCAGCCGGTTCTCGGTGGGCAGCACGACGTCATGACCTGACCGGGATCAGGCGGACAGACGGGCGCGACCCTTGCTACGGCGGGACGCGAGAATCGCGCGGCCGGCACGGGTGCGCATACGCAGCCGGAAGCCGTGGGTCTTCGCGCGACGACGGTTGTTCGGCTGGAAGGTGCGCTTGCTCACTCGGGGGCTCCAGAAATCAATCGGTGGTGGCGGGGTGCCGTCCTGGCTGTCACCGTGCGCCCACGAGTAGCTCGCGTCACGCCCGAGTGCACCGCTTCCCGATCACCTGCAGTGATCTGTGCCCATCGGAGGCAGGCGGCAGCAGCCATCGACAACTCGACCTGGTTACGGTACGCGGGGCTGCGCCATCCGGTCAAACCAGGGGTCACCGAGAGACACTATCCACAGGCTGGGGACAACAACTTGAACCGCACCCGCCACGCTGACTACCGTGGCTGGACTCCGATTCGTTCCCTTATCCCCGCCCGACCCGATTTTGATCCCGACCCGTCCCACAACCACACGTTCGTGGGACCTGCGAGAGAGCGTGCCCTGTGGCTGACGTACCTGCCGATCTTGCCGCAGTGTGGCCACGAGTACTCGAGCAGCTCCTCGGCGAGGGCCGCGGACAGGGTGTCGAGGCGAAGGACGAGCACTGGATCCGCCGCTGCCAGCCGCTCGCGCTGGTCGCGGACACCGCCCTGCTCGCCGTACCGAACGAATTCGCGAAGAACGTGCTGGAAGGCCGTCTCGCGCCGATCGTCAGCGAGACCCTGAGCCGCGAGTGCGGCCGCCCCATCCGCATCGCGATCACCGTGGACGACTCCGCGGGCGAGCCGCCCGCTCCCGCGGCCCCGCCCGCCCCGCAGCCGCGCTACGAGGAGCCCGAGCTGCCCTCGGGACCGTACGAGGGCTACGGCCGCCACCGCGCCGCCGACCAGCTTCCGCCCGGCGAGCCCCCGTCCCGCGCGGAGCAGCCGCCCGCCGGCCGCGGCGACCAGCTGCCCACCGCCCGTCCCGCCTATCCGTCCGAGTACCAGCGCCCCGAGCCGGGCGCCTGGCCGCGGCCCGCGCAGGACGAGTACAGCTGGCAGCAGCCGCGCCTCGGCTTCCCCGAGCGCGACCCGTACGCCTCCCCGTCCCAGGACGGCTACGGCCCGTCCCCCCAGGACCCCTACGGCACCCCGAAGCCGGACTACCGGGGCCCGGGCCGCGAGCGCCCGCCGTACGACCAGCAGCGCGGCGACTACGACGCCCCACGCCCGGAGTACGAACCGCCCCGCCCGGACTACGACTCCGGCCGCCCCGAGTACGAACCGCGCTCCGAGTACGAGCCCTCACGGGCCGAGTACGACCAGCGCGACCCCGTCCGCCGGGAACTGCCCGAGGGACCGGCCGGCGCGGGCCCCGCGCACCGCGGCGGCCCCGGCCGCCCGGACCTGCCGCCGGGCGGCGGGAGCGGCACGCCCGGTTCCCTGGCCGCCACGCCCGCGCCCGCGGGCGGTGCCGGTGAGCCGACCGCGCGGCTGAACCCGAAGTACCTCTTCGACACGTTCGTCATCGGCGCGTCCAACCGCTTCGCGCACGCGGCCGCGGTGGCCGTCGCCGAGGCGCCCGCGAAGGCGTACAACCCCCTCTTCATCTATGGGGAGTCGGGGCTCGGCAAGACGCACCTGCTGCACGCCATCGGGCACTACGCGCGCAGCCTCTACCCGGGCACGCGCGTGCGGTACGTCAGCTCGGAGGAGTTCACCAACGAGTTCATCAACTCCATCCGCGACGGCAAGGGCGACAGCTTCCGCAAGCGGTACAGGGAGATGGACATCCTTCTTGTGGACGACATCCAGTTCCTCGCGGACAAGGAGTCGACGCAGGAGGAGTTCTTCCACACCTTCAACACGCTCCACAACGCCAACAAGCAGATCGTGCTGTCCTCCGACCGGCCGCCCAAGCAGCTCGTCACGCTGGAGGACCGGCTGCGGAACCGTTTCGAGTGGGGTCTGATCACCGACGTCCAGCCGCCCGAGCTGGAGACGCGTATCGCGATCCTGCGCAAGAAGGCGGTGCAGGAGCAGCTCAACGCCCCGCCGGAGGTACTGGAGTTCATCGCCTCCCGGATCTCGCGGAACATCCGTGAGCTGGAGGGCGCGCTGATCCGGGTGACGGCGTTCGCCTCGCTCAACCGGCAGCCGGTGGACCTCGGCCTGACGGAGATCGTCCTCAAGGACCTGATCCCCGGCGGCGAGGACACCGCCCCCGAGATCACGGCGACGGCCATCATGGCGGCCACCGCGGACTACTTCGGGCTGACGGTGGAGGACCTGTGCGGCACCTCGCGCGGCCGCGCGCTGGTCACCGCCCGGCAGATCGCCATGTATCTGTGCCGGGAGCTGACGGATCTGTCGCTGCCGAAGATCGGCGCGCAGTTCGGTGGCCGCGACCACACGACCGTCATGCACGCCGACCGCAAGATCCGGGCGCTGATGGCCGAGCGGCGCTCGATCTACAACCAGGTGACCGAGCTGACGAACCGCATCAAGAACGGCTGAGGCACGGCTGAGGCACGGCCGACACCAGCCGTACACGGACGCTGAGGGCGCCTTCGGGATACGCATCCCGGGGGCGCCCTTCGGCGTTCCGGCCGGCAGCCACGGCGGCCCGGCCCCGCCTCCTCCCTTCCCCTGCTGCCCCTCCCCGGCCACCCGCTGTTCGATTACCTGCCTGGTTACGGCCACTCTCCACAGATTCGGGGACTTTCTTCCGTCCACATGCTGGGGACTGCGAAGTTGTCCCGAACTGCGTCCACAGGGAACCTGGGGAAGCACCGTCGACGCAGCTCAGCGGCCTGTGGAATCGTGGACGAAGAATCTCCACAGACTGTGGACAGAGGGAAGATCCACAGGGTGTGCACGGAGTTGTCCACCGACGACCCACAGGCCGGGGGCGGTTGTCCCCAGCGATCCCCGGCTTCTCCACATGGCTGTCCACTGTTCGGCAATCCGACGCACCCGCTCACCGCGTCGAGTGAAAGGCGTCACACGAAGGTGCCGGATTGGGGTGTGGGAAACGTGGGTAAACCTGGGGACACAGCTGGGGAGAACTGCCCCTGCCCTGTGGGCGGTGTGTGCAGAACTTTCCGTTCTCCACAGACGGCCCTGGTTGTCCACCACCTCCACCCACAGGGCCAGTGGACAAAATTTGGGCTCTGAGCTGGGCAAACGTGGTTATCCACGGTATCCACAGGCCCTACTACTACTCCCGACTAGAGAGAGCCTGGCAATCGCTTTGAAGCGGGGGCTGTGCACAACTCGCCGTCTCGAGCCCGGCTGCCCCTCGGAGCGACTTGACCCCGACCGGCACCTACTGTCAGTGCGGTGCGTCAGACTGGTCCCCGGTGTCCTTCCCTTCGCAGTGGGCGGTGACACCGAGTCGGAGGACTCAGTAGCAACAGCAGGAGGCGGCTTACGGTGAAGATCCGGGTGGAACGCGACGTACTCGCGGAGGCAGTGGCCTGGGCGGCACGCAGCCTTCCGGCCCGTCCGCCGGCGCCTGTCCTCGCCGGCCTGCTGCTGAAGGCCGAGGACGGCCAGCTGAGCCTGTCGAGCTTCGACTACGAGGTCTCCGCGCGCGTCAGCGTCGAGGCGGAGGTCGAGGAGGAGGGCACGGTGCTCGTCTCCGGCCGCCTGCTCGCCGACATCTCCCGCGCGCTCCCCAACCGTCCGGTGGAGATTTCCACAGACGGTGTACGGGCGACCGTGGTCTGCGGCTCCTCGCGGTTCACCCTCCACACCCTGCCTGTGGAGGAGTACCCGGCGCTGCCGCAGATGCCGAGCGCCACGGGCACCGTGCCCGGCGAGGTCTTCGCGGCCGCCGTGTCCCAGGTGGCCATCGCCGCCGGCCGTGACGACACGCTGCCCGTCCTCACCGGTGTGCGCATCGAGATCGAGGGCGACACGGTCACCCTGGCCTCCACCGACCGCTACCGCTTCGCGGTCCGCGAGTTCCTGTGGAAGCCGGAGAACCCGGACGCCTCCGCGGTCGCCCTGGTCCCGGCCAAGACGCTCCTGGACACCGCCAAGTCGCTGGGCGCCGGTGACAGCGTCACGCTGGCGCTGTCCGGCTCGGGCGCGGGCGAGGGCCTGATCGGCTTCGAGGGCGCGGGCCGTCGCACGACCACGCGGCTCCTCGAGGGCGACCTGCCGAAGTACCGCACGCTGTTCCCGACCGAGTTCAACTCCGTCGCCGTGATCGAGACCGCCCCCTTCGTGGAGGCCGTCAAGCGTGTGGCCCTGGTCGCCGAGCGGAACACCCCGGTGCGGCTGAGCTTCGAGCAGGGCGTGCTGATCCTGGAGGCCGGTTCCAGCGACGACGCACAGGCTGTGGAAAGGGTGGACGCGCAGCTGGAGGGCGACGACATCTCGATCGCCTTCAACCCGACCTTCCTGCTGGACGGTCTGAGCGCGATCGACTCCCCGGTGGCCCAGCTGTCGTTCACGACGTCCACGAAGCCCGCGCTGCTGAGCGGCAAGCCTGCCGTGGACGCCGAGGCGGACGAGGCGTACAAGTACCTGATCATGCCGGTCCGGCTGAGCGGCTGAGCAGCCGAGCGGCCGGGTCCGTCCACAGGCTGTGCGTCACCGGCCGGGTCGGTCGGCCCGACTGCGCCCGGACGGAGAAGTCCCAGGTGAGGGCATACGTATGAGCGCGTATGCCCACAGCTGTGCGTGAGGGTCCGGGGCTAGGCTCGGACCGGGTACGCGGGTACCCCACACGCCACACAGCGACCTAAGGAACACAACTGATGGAGCTCGGTCTCGTCGGCCTCGGCAAGATGGGCGGCAACATGCGCGAGCGGATCCGCCGCGCGGGCCACACCGTCATCGGATACGACCGCAACGCGGACCTCGCGGATGTCCACAGCCTGGAAGAGCTTGTGGGCAAGCTCAGCGCCCCGCGCGTGGTCTGGGTGATGGTCCCGGCCGGCGAGCCCACCCAGTCGACCGTCGACCAGCTCGCCGAGCTGCTGGAGCCCGGTGACGTGGTCGTGGACGGCGGCAACTCCCGCTGGACGGACGACGAGAAGCACGCCGAGGAGCTGGCCGCCAAGGGCATAGGCTTCGTCGACTGCGGCGTCTCGGGCGGCGTCTGGGGCCTGGAGAACGGCTACGCGCTGATGTACGGCGGCGACGCCGAGAACGTCGCCAAGGTGCAGCCGGTCTTCGACGCGCTCAAGCCGGAGGGCGACTTCGGTTCGGTGCACGCCGGCAAGGTCGGCGCGGGTCACTTTGCGAAGATGGTCCACAACGGCATCGAGTACGCGATGATGCAGGCCTACGCCGAGGGCTGGGAGCTGCTGGAGAAGGTCGACTCCGTGGAGAACGTCCGCGAGGTCTTCCGTTCCTGGCAGGAGGGTACGGTCATCCGTTCCTGGCTGCTGGACCTCGCGGTGAACGCCCTGGACGAGGACGAGCACCTCGACCAGCTGCGCGGTTATGCACAGGACTCCGGTGAGGGACGCTGGACTGTGGAAGCCGCCATCGACAACGCGGTCCCGCTGCCCGCGATCACCGCGTCGCTGTTCGCGCGGTTCGCCTCCCGCCAGGAGGACTCGCCGCAGATGAAGATGATCGCCGCGCTGCGCAACCAGTTCGGCGGCCACGCCGTAGAGAAGAAGTAATCCACAGGGTCGCCCGGCGATCCACAAGCCATCACCACACTGGGGGAGGTCGGCGAACGACCATGCACGTCACGCATCTTTCGCTGGCCGACTTCCGCTCGTACGCCCGGGCCGAGGTCCCGCTCGACCCGGGCGTCACCGCCTTCGTCGGCCCCAACGGCCAGGGCAAGACCAACCTGGTGGAGGCGGTCGGCTACCTCGCCACCCTCGGCAGCCACCGGGTCGCCTCCGACGCCCCGCTGGTCCGCATGGGCGCCGAGCGGGCCGTGATCCGGGCGCAGGTCAGGCAGGGCGAGCGGCAGCAGCTGGTCGAGCTGGAGCTGAACCCCGGCCGGGCCAACCGCGCCCGCATCAACCGGTCCTCGCAGGTCAGGCCGCGGGACGTGCTGGGGATCGTGCGGACCGTGCTGTTCGCGCCCGAGGACCTCGCGCTGGTCAAGGGCGATCCGGGCGAGCGGCGCCGGTTCCTGGACGAGCTGATCACCGCGCGCTCGCCGCGCATGGCGGGGGTGCGCTCGGACTACGAGCGGGTGCTCAAGCAGCGCAACACGCTCCTGAAGACCGCCGCCCTCGCGCGCAGGCACGGCGGCCGCTCCATGGACCTGTCCACCCTGGACGTGTGGGACCAGCACCTCGCGCGCGCGGGTGCCGAGCTGCTGGCCCAGCGGCTGGACCTGATCGCCGCGCTGCAGCCGCTGGCCGACAAGGCGTACGAGCAGCTGGCGCCCGGCGGCGGCCCGATCGCGCTGGAGTACAAGCCGTCGGCGCCGGGTGAGGCGCACACGCGCGAGGATCTGTACGCCCAGCTGATGGCGGCGCTCGCGGAGGCACGCAAGCAGGAGATCGAGCGGGGCGTGACCCTCGTGGGCCCGCACCGGGACGATGTGCTGCTCAAGCTCGGTCAGCTGCCCGCCAAGGGGTACGCGTCCCACGGCGAGTCCTGGTCCTACGCGCTCGCCCTGCGTCTTGCGTCGTACGACCTGCTGCGGGCCGAGGGCAATGAGCCGGTGCTGATCCTGGACGACGTCTTCGCCGAGCTGGACGCCCGCCGCCGGGAGCGGCTGGCCGAGCTGGTCGCGCCCGGCGAGCAGGTGCTGGTCACCGCCGCGGTGGAAGACGACGTGCCGCATGTGCTGGCCGGCGCCCGGTACGCGGTGGCCGGCGGGACGGTGGAGCGCGTATGAGCACCGACGACCCCACCCCCAGGAGCCCGAAGCCGGCCTCCACGAGCCCGACGCCGTCCTCCGCGAACTCGAAGCCGGCCTCCACGAGCTCGAAGAAGTCTGCCGAGCCCTCCGGTGTCGACCTCGCGCGCGTGGCGTTGCGTGCCGCGAAGGAGCAGGCACGCGCGCGTGGGGACGCGGCACGGCAGAAGAAGCAGGCGCAGCGCGGCGGCGGTCTGCGCTCCGGGGCGCGCGCGGACGGCCGCGACCCCATGGCGCTCGGCGCGGCGATCAACCGGCTGATCAACGAGCGTGGCTGGGAGACCCCGGCCGCGGTGGGCGGGGTGATGGGCCGCTGGCCGCAGATCGTGGGCGAGGACCTGGCCAAGCACTGCGTGCCGCAGCGGTACGACGAGGACGAGCGGGTGCTGTCCGTGCAGTGCGACTCGACGGCGTGGGCGACCCAGTTGCGGCTGCTCGCCCCGGCGCTGGTGGCCCGGCTCAACGAGGACCTCGGGCACGGCACGGTCCGGCTGATCAAGGTGAACGGTCCCGGCGGCCCGGCCCGGCGTTACGGCCCGCTGCGGGCTCCGGGGAGCACGGGCCCGGGCGACACCTACGGGTGACGTACATCACGCCAGGGGGGTGGCGGCGGGGTGTCGTCGTACCCCTGTGGACCAGCCGCGCCCGGATGTGGATCACGAGCTGACCCCGAAGTAGCCAAGGGTTGACGGCCCGAAGCGCTGAGTGCCGCTGTGAGCCGCTTGGAGCCCCCTTCCGCATATCGGTACCCGGCCGAGACCGGTTGAGGGCGGCACATGGGGACTCAGGTACCGGCAAGCCCCCATTACTGTCGGCGCTACCGGTAGACTGGAGGCCAATCCCGCCCCAACGTGGGGACCGCCCGGGAAAAGCTGAGCAACGCTGATCAAGGCTTACCAACGCAACATGCCGCAGCCGCTCCGGCAACCTGCCGGTGAGCCCGGCTCGTGCTGTGCCAGAAAGGGCGCTTCGTGGCCGATTCCGGCAACCCCAACGAGAACATCCCGTCCACCGACGCCGGCGTGAACGCCGAGGCCACGGCCTCGGCTTCGTACGACGCCAGCGCCATCACCGTGCTCGAAGGGCTGGACGCGGTCCGCAAGCGGCCCGGCATGTACATCGGCTCCACCGGCGAGCGCGGTCTGCACCACCTGGTGTACGAGGTCGTCGACAACTCGGTCGACGAGGCGCTGGCCGGGTACGCGGACACGATCGACGTGACGATCCTCGCCGACGGCGGCGTGCGCGTCGTCGACAACGGCCGTGGCATCCCGGTGGGCATCGTGCCCTCCGAGGGCAAGCCGGCCGTCGAGGTCGTGCTGACCGTGCTGCACGCGGGCGGCAAGTTCGGCGGCGGCGGTTACGCCGTCTCCGGTGGTCTTCACGGTGTCGGTGTGTCCGTCGTGAACGCGCTGTCCACGAAGGTCGCCGTCGAGATCAGGACCGACGGCCACCGCTGGACGCAGGACTACAAGCTCGGCGTCCCGACGGCCCCGCTCGACCAGCACGAGGCGACGGACGAGACCGGTACCTCGGTCACCTTCTGGGCCGACCCGGACATCTTCGAGACCACCGAGTACTCCTTCGAGACGCTGTCGCGGCGTTTCCAGGAGATGGCGTTCCTCAACAAGGGTTTGACGATCAAACTCACCGACGAGCGCGAGTCGGCGAAGGCGACCAGCGGTGCGGACGAGGCGGGTGCCGACGAGAAGGCCGAGGTCAAGACCGTCACGTACCACTACGAGGGCGGCATCGTCGACTTCGTGAAGTACCTCAACTCCCGCAAGGGAGAAGCGGTGCACCCCACGATCATCGACCTGGAGGCCGAGGACAAGGACAAGAGCCTGTCCCTCGAGGTCGCGATGCAGTGGAACAGCGGTTACAGCGAGGGTGTGTACTCCTTCGCGAACATCATCCACACCCACGAGGGCGGTACCCACGAGGAGGGCTTCCGCGCCGCGCTGACGTCGCTGATCAACAAGTACGCGCGCGACAAGAAGCTGCTGCGGGAGAAGGACGACAACCTCACCGGTGACGACATCCGCGAGGGCCTGACCGCGATCATCTCGGTCAAGCTGAGCGAGCCGCAGTTCGAGGGCCAGACGAAGACCAAGCTCGGCAACACCGAGGCGAAGACCTTCGTGCAGAAGGCGGTCTACGAACACCTCAACGACTGGCTGGACCGCAACCCGGTGGAGGCCGCGGACATCGTCCGCAAGGGCATCCAGGCGGCCACCGCGCGCGTGGCGGCCCGCAAGGCCCGTGACCTGACCCGGCGCAAGGGCCTGCTGGAGTCGGCGTCCCTGCCGGGCAAGCTGTCCGACTGCCAGTCGAACGACCCCACCAAGTGCGAGATCTTCATCGTCGAGGGTGACTCCGCCGGCGGCTCGGCCAAGTCCGGCCGCAACCCGCAGTACCAGGCGATCCTCCCGATCCGCGGCAAGATCCTGAACGTCGAGAAGGCCAGGATCGACAAGATCCTGCAGAACCAGGAGATCCAGGCGCTGATCTCCGCCTTCGGCACGGGTGTGCACGAGGACTTCGACATCGAGAAGCTCCGCTATCACAAGATCATCCTGATGGCGGACGCCGACGTCGACGGCCAGCACATCAGCACCCTGCTGCTGACCTTCCTGTTCCGCTTCATGCGGCCGCTGGTCGAGGCCGGGCACGTGTACCTCTCCCGCCCGCCGCTGTACAAGATCAAGTGGGGCCGGGACGACACGGAGTACGCGTACTCGGACCGCGAGCGCGACGCGCTGATCGAGCTGGGGCGGCAGCGCGGCAAGCGCGTCCGCGAGGACTCGATCCAGCGCTTCAAGGGCCTCGGCGAGATGAACGCCGAGGAACTGCGGGTGACCACCATGGACCAGGAGCACCGGGTCCTCGGCCAGGTCACGCTCGACGACGCCGCCCAGGCCGACGACCTGTTCTCGGTGCTGATGGGCGAGGACGTCGAGGCGCGCCGCGCCTTCATCCAGCGCAACGCCAAGGACGTCCGCTTCCTCGACATCTGAGTCGGTCTCAGCTGACCGCACCAGGAAGGATCTTCACCAGCAATGGCCGACGAGAACACTCCCACGACGCCTGAAGAGGGCGGCGAACTCGCGATGCGTGTCGAGCCCGTCGGGCTCGAGACGGAGATGCAGCGCTCGTACCTGGACTACGCGATGTCCGTCATCGTGTCCCGTGCGCTGCCCGACGTCCGTGACGGTCTCAAGCCCGTCCACCGCCGTGTGCTGTACGCGATGTACGACGGCGGCTACCGCCCCGAGCGCGGCTTCTACAAGTGCGCCCGTGTCGTCGGCGACGTCATGGGCAACTACCACCCGCACGGCGACTCCTCGATCTACGACGCGCTGGTGCGCCTCGCCCAGCCGTGGTCGATGCGGATGCCGCTGGTGGACTCCAACGGCAACTTCGGCTCCCCGGGCAACGACCCGGCGGCGGCCATGCGGTACACCGAGTGCAAGCTCGCGCCGCTGTCGATGGAGATGGTCCGGGACATCGACGAGGAGACCGTCGACTTCACGGACAACTACGACGGCCGCTCCCAGGAGCCGACCGTCCTGCCGGCCCGCTTCCCGAACCTGCTGATCAACGGCTCGGCCGGTATCGCGGTCGGTATGGCGACCAACATCCCGCCGCACAACCTGCGCGAGGTCGCGGCCGGCGCCCAGTGGTACCTGGAGAACCCCGAGGCCTCGCACGAGGAGCTGCTGGACGCGCTCATGGAGCGCATCAAGGGCCCGGACTTCCCGACCGGCGCCCTGGTGGTGGGCCGCAAGGGCATCGAGGAGGCGTACCGCACCGGGCGCGGCTCCATCACGATGCGCGCGGTGGTCGAGGTCGAGGAGATCCAGGGCCGCCAGTGCCTGGTCGTCACCGAGCTGCCGTACCAGGTGAACCCGGACAACCTCGCGCAGAAGATCGCCGACCTGGTGAAGGACGGCAAGATCGGCGGCATCGCGGACGTCCGCGACGAGACGTCGTCCCGTACGGGTCAGCGTCTGGTGATCGTCCTGAAGCGGGACGCGGTCGCCAAGGTCGTCCTGAACAACCTGTACAAGCACACCGATCTGCAGACCAACTTCGGCGCCAACATGCTGGCGCTGGTCGACGGCGTGCCGCGCACCCTGTCCCTGGACGCGTTCATCCGCCACTGGGTGACGCACCAGATCGAGGTCATCGTCCGCCGGACCCGCTTCCGGCTGCGCAAGGCCGAGGAGCGCGCGCACATCCTGCGCGGTCTGCTGAAGGCGCTGGACGCCATCGACGAGGTCATCGCGCTGATCCGGCGCAGTGAGACCGTCGAGATCGCGCGCGCGGGCCTGATGGACCTCCTGGAGATCGACGAGATCCAGGCGAACGCCATCCTCGAGATGCAGCTGCGCCGGCTGGCCGCCCTGGAGCGCCAGAAGATCGTCCAGGAGCACGACGAACTCCAGGCGAAGATCAACGAGTACAACGAGATCCTCGCCTCGCCGGTGCGTCAGCGCGGGATCGTCAGCGAGGAGCTGGCGGCGATCGTCGAGAAGTACGGCGACGACCGCAAGACCAAGCTGATCCCGTACGAGGGCGACATGTCCATCGAGGACCTGATCGCCGAGGAGGACATCGTCGTCACCGTCACGCGCGGCGGCTATGTCAAGCGGACGAAGACGGACGACTACCGGGCGCAGAAGCGCGGCGGCAAGGGCGTGCGCGGCACGAAGCTGAAGGAAGACGACATCGTCGACCACTTCTTCGTCTCCACCACGCACCACTGGCTGCTGTTCTTCACGAACAAGGGCCGGGTGTACCGGGCGAAGGCCTACGAGCTGCCCGAGGCGGGCCGGGACGCGCGCGGCCAGCACGTGGCGAACCTGCTGGCCTTCCAGCCGGACGAGGCGATCGCCGAGATCCTCGCGATCCGTGACTACGAGGCGGCGCCGTACCTGGTCCTGGCCACCAAGTCCGGCCTGGTGAAGAAGACGCCGCTGAAGGATTACGATTCGCCCCGCTCCGGCGGTGTGATCGCGATCAATCTGCGCGAGCGCGAGGACGGATCCGACGACGAACTGATCGGCGCCGAGCTGGTCTCGGCCGACGACGATCTGCTTCTGATCAGCAAGAAAGCACAGTCGATCAGGTTCACCGCCTCGGACGACACCCTGCGCCCGATGGGCCGCGCCACCTCGGGCGTCAAGGGCATGAGTTTCCGCGAGGGCGATGAACTTCTGTCGATGAATGTGGTGCGACCCGGTACGTTCGTGTTCACTGCCACCGACGGTGGGTACGCGAAGCGGACCGGCGTCGACGAGTACCGCGTCCAGGGTCGCGGTGGCCTCGGCATCAAGGCCGCCAAGATCGTCGAGGACCGTGGCTCCCTCGTCGGCGCGCTGATTGTCGAGGAGAGCGATGAGATCCTCGCCATCACGCTGTCCGGCGGTGTGATTCGTACGCGAGTCAGCGAGGTCAGGGAGACGGGCCGTGACACCATGGGCGTCCAACTGATCAACCTGGGCAAGCGCGATGCCGTGGTCGGCATCGCACGTAACGCCGAGGCGGGGCGTGAGGCGGAGGAGGTCGACGGCGAGGATGTCGTCGACGAGACCGCCGAGGGTGCCGCGACCACCGGCACGGACGAGGGTGAGGCGCCCTCGGCCGAGTAGCACGAGGAGTGAGTCATCGTGAGCGGAGCCACGGGCGCCGGGTCGGCCGGTACCTCCACGGGTACGGAGACGAACGGCGGCGGCCGTGGCTCCGCCGCGAGTGCGGGGAGCCCGATCGACCCGCACACCACCAACCTGAAGCCGGTGACGGCTTCGGTGCAGGGCTCGCCCTCACCGCAGGCGCATGGATCCCAGGGGGGAACTGTGACGGACACCCGAGGCCCGCAGACCCATGGCGGGGCCGTTCCGGCTGAGACCCGGCCGGTCTCCCCGCTGCCCGGTGAGCGGCACTCCGAGCAGCCCGCCGGGCCCTACCACCCGCCGCAGGCCTATCCGGCACAGCAGCCGGGCTCGGCCGTGCGCCGGCCGCGCACGGGAGCGAAGACGGCTCCGCGCACCCGTAAGGCCCGGCTGCGCGTCGCCAAGGCCGATCCGTGGTCGGTGATGAAGGTCAGCTTCCTGCTCTCCATCGCGCTGGGCATCTGCACGATCGTCGCCTCGGCGGTGCTGTGGATGGTCATGGACGCGATGGGCGTGTTCTCGACGGTCGGCGGCACGATCTCCGAGGCGACCGGCTCCAACGAGGCCAACGGCTTCGACCTCCAGGCGTTCCTCTCGCTCCCCCACGTCCTGATGTTCACGTCGATCATCGCGGTCATCGACGTCGTCCTCGCGACGGCGCTGGCCACCCTCGGCGCGTTCATCTACAACCTCTCCGCGGGCTTCGTCGGCGGTATCGAGCTGACGCTGGCCGAGGACGAGTGACTCCACCTGCCCGGCTCTCCTGACAGTCCCCCGACAACCGATTTTGGGACTGCCGCCCTCGTGCGCTAATCTTCAGGAGTCAGCGCGCGGGACACACACCGCAGAGCGCGGCGGGGCTATAGCTCAGTTGGTTAGAGCGCATCCCTGATAAGGATGAGGCCACAGGTTCAAATCCTGTTAGCCCCACAGTGAGAAAACCCCCAGTCGGAGAGGGCTGGGGGTTTTTGCTGTTCCGGGGGTGCGTCGGGCAATGCAAAGGCCCGACCGCTGGCGACGGGGGATGCACCAGCGATCGGGCTATGGCCAAGGGTAACAAGGTTGGTTGGCCTGGGGGAGCGAAGTCGGGGAGGAAATCGGGGAGTTGGCTGATCTTGGTCGGTCAGCGGGGACACGGGGGGTCGTACGAGAGGCGGGGCAGGTACTCGTGCCACTTCTGCTCGGTCAGCACACCCGCGGTGACCGAACAGATGTGCTGGATCGCCTCGTCGGCGTCCAGGCTCCACAGACGGATCGTGTCCGCGCCGCTGGAGACGCCGAGGATGTGGCTGCTGGGGCTGAAGGCGAGGAAGCTGCCCGTCTTGGCGTAGGGGCTCATCGACTGGCCGATGGGGGTGGCCGACTCCGGGCGGGTGACGTTCCACAGGCGGACCGTGTTGTCGTTGCCGCCGCTGGCCAGGGTGTGGCCGCGGGCGCTGAACGTCAGCGAGGTGACCGCCTCGGTGTGGCCGGTGAGGGGTGAGCCGAGCCGGCCGGGTGCGCTGGGGTCGGCGACGTTCCACAGGCGGACGGTGTCGTCGTCGCTGCCGCTGGCCAGGGTGCGGCCGCCGGGGCCGAAGGCGAGCGCGTTGACCGGGCCGGAGTGGCCGGTGAGCGGCCGGCCGAGCGGGGTGGCACGGCCGGGCCGGGTGACGTTCCACAGGCGGATCGTGGCGTCCGCGCTGCCGCTGGCCAGGGTGTGGCCGTCGGGGCTGAAGGCGAGCGCGTCGACGTAGCCCCGGTGGCCGGTGAGGAGCCCCCCGAGCGGGGCCGGACGGGCGGGGTCGGCGACGTTCCACAGCCGGATGGTGCGGTCGTCGTAGGCGGTGGCCAGGGTGCGGCCGTCGGGGCTGTACGCCAGCGCGTCGGGGCCCATGAAACGGGTCCGCAGGGCCAGCGGGGGCCCGGCGGGGACCGGGCGGGCCGGGTCGGCCACGTTCCACAGGTACACCGAGCGGTTCCCGGTCAGCACCGCCAGGGTGCGGCCGTCGGGGGAGAACACCAGCGAACGCTGACCGCCGTCGGCGGCCATGAACGGGGCGCCGAGCGGCACGGGCCGGCCCGGCGCCGCCACGTTCCACAGCCGCAGCCTGCCGTCGCGGGCGGCCGTGGCGAGGACCCTGCCGTCCGGGCGGAACGCCCCGCCGCGGCCGATCATGTCCGACGTCGGCACCGACCACAGCCGGACCTTGCTGTCCCCGCTGCCGGTGGCGAGGGTCCTGCCGTCGGGGCTGAACCCGAGCGCGTACATCTCGCCGCTGCTGCCCGCGAGCGGCTCGCCGACCTGGGACGGGGACGCCGGATCGCTGACGTTCCACAGGCTCGCCGTGCTGTCCGCGCTGGCGGCGGCGAGCCGGCCGCCGTCGGGGCTGAAGGCCACCGACCAGATGGGACCGGTGTGCCCGGTCAGCGGCGAACCGATCGGTGCCGCGCGCTCCGGATCGGCCACGTTCCACAGCCGGATGGTGTCGTCCGCGCTGCCGCTGGCCAGCGTGCGCCCGTCGGGGCTGAACGCCACCGAGTGCACGACGTTCGTGTGGCCGGTCAGCACCGTGCGGACCGGCTCGGGGTGCCGTGGATCGGCCAGGCGCCACAGCCGGACCTCGTTGTCGTCGCCGCCCGCCGCGAGGGTGCGCCCGTCGGGGCTGAACGCCACGGAGCGCACCGCCGCGGTGTGCCCGCGCAGGACACCGAGCGGCCTCGGCGCGCGCGGGTCGGCCACGTTCCACAGGCGTACGGTGCGGTCCTCGCCTGCGCTGGCGAGCGTGTGCCCGTCGGGGCTGAAGGCGACCAGGTAGATCGTGCCCTGGTGGCCGGTCAGAGGCGTGCCGAGCGGCTTGGGGCGGGTGCGGTCGCTCACGTCCCACAGGCGTACGGTGCCGTCGTCGCCGGCGCTGGCGAGCGTGCGGCCGTCCGGGCTGAAGACCGCGCTGCTCACCCAGCTGGTGTGGCCGGTCAGGGGGGCGCCGAGGGGTTGGGGGCGGCTGCGGTCCCGCACGTCCCACAGGCGGACGGTGCGGTCGTAGCTGGCGGTGGCCAGGGTCCTGCCGTCGGGGCTGAAGGAGGTCAGGTAGACGGCGCCGGTGTGGCCGAGCAGAGGGGTGGCGAGCGGCGCGTTCACGACGGAGATCAGTCTGCTGTACGCCCCCTCGTCGCCGGGCCGCAGATCGTGCGCGACCAGGTCGAGCTGAGCGGCCAGCGACGGGTCCGTGTGCTGAACCCGGTCGGCCTCGGCGAGCACCTGCTCGAACACGGCGTCGTCCCGCTGCTGCCACGCCACCACCGCCGAACCGGCGGCCAGCACGGCGAGCACGACCAGCGCCGCCACCGCGGCCCGGCTGATCAGCACCGTACGCCTGCGCAGCCGGACCGAGGCGGCCAGGAACTCCACCGCGCCGCGGGTCAGGAAGGTGTCCCCGGCGGACTTCGCCCAACTACGGGCCTGCTCCAGCCGGGAACCCCGGTACAGCAGGGAACTGTCCCGGTCCGAGGCCTCCCAGGCCCGGCCGTCCTCCTCCAGCCGCTGGCGCAGCAGCTGGTCGCCCCGGTCGTCGTCGATCCAGTGACGCAGCCGGGGCCAGGCGTGCAGCAGCGCCTCGTGGGTGATCTCCACGGTCTCCGCGTCGAGGGTCACCAGCCGGGCGCGGACCAGCGCCTCCAGCGACTCCTCGGTCTTGCCGGGATCCGCCGACTCCTGCGCCAGCTGGCGCCGGGTGCCGCGCCGGCGCGTGGCCTGGGTGTCCTCGCCGAGGCGGACCAGGCGCAGCAGGAGCAGCCGGGCGGCGGTGCGGGCGGCCGGGTCCAGGCCGGACCAGGCGCGCTCGGCGGTGGCCGCGACGGCCCCCTGGATGCCGCCCGCCGCGCGGTAACCGGCCAGCGTCAGCCGGCCCGCCTTGCGCCGCTGCCAGGTGGCGAGCAGGGCGTGGGACAGCAGCGGCAGCACGCCCGCGTCGTGCGCCCCGCGCGGGCCGTCGGCGCTCACCTCGCGGACGATCAGCTCGGTCAGGCCCGCCTCCAGCTCCAGCCCCACGGCCTTGGCGGGGCCGGTCACCGCCTCCCGCAGCTCCGGCGTGGTCAGCGGCCCCAGCACCATGTGCCGGTGCTGGAGCGCGTCGGCCAGCTCCGGGTAGCCGAGGCACTGCTCGTAGAAGTCGGCGCGGATGCCGAGCACCACGAGCACGGGGGCGGGCCCGGGCGAGTCCGCGGGCGGTGTGCAGGCGGCGTGCAGGAACTGGACGAAGGCGCGCCGGCCGGCCTCGTCGGCGCAGAGCGTGAAGGTCTCCTCGAACTGGTCCACGATGAGGACCGGGCGGGGGTAGGGGGTGACGTCGGGGGCGGCGGTGTGGGCGGAGACGGTGGTGTCGGCCGGGGGCTGGTGTACCGAGGGTGCCTCCGTGCCCTCTTGATCCCGCGCCGGCGGTTCGTCATCCCGCGCCAGCGGTTCGTCTCGCGGGTCCTGCTCCGTCCCGGCCGACTCGCCGCGTGCCCATGCCGTGAGGGTCTCCCGTACCGCGCGGGCGAAGTGCGGGGCGTCGGCGCCGGGGGCCGCCGGGTTGTGCGTCGCCTCCAGTTCGGCCTCGCGGGCCGCCGCGGCGAGGGGGGCGAGGGCCGGGACACGGCGGGTCAGCTCGCCGAGCGGATCGGCTCCCGGTACGAGCTGGAGCACCGGGCCCGGCCGGCCGCCGCCGTCCTCCAGGGCGCCGCCCTGCACCGCGGGGACCAGACCGGCGTTGAGCAGGGACGATTTTCCCGCGCCCGAGGCACCGACCAGCACGACCAGCCCGCCCGTCTTCCCGGCGGCGCGCAGCTGGGCCACGAGCGCCTCCGTGCTGCGCTCCCGGCCGAAGAACCACCGGGCGTCCTCGCGCCGGTAGGGGGCCAGTCCCCGGTACGGACACACTCCGCCCGTGACGGCCGGGGCCTGGTCCGGAGGCGGCTGCTGTTGCTCCTCGACGGGCGGCGGACGCTCGCCCACCGGGTCGGCCAGCGCCCTCTCCCACAGCCGCTGCCACTGCGCGAGGTCGTACAGGCCGCCGGAGACCGGAGCGGGCCGCGCGCGCCGCGCCTCGGGGATCAGGATCTGCAGGACCGCCGCGAGGGCGGCGAACTGGGCCGGCACGTTCTTGGCCCGCCGCCAGTCGCTGATGCGCTGCGCGGACACCCGTACGGGCCGCCCGCGCTCGTCCACCCGCTGCAGTCGTACGACTGCCTCGGACACGCTTTTGAGGGGAGGGTTGCCGGCCTCCTTGTAGAGCAGCGCGAGGCGCTCGGCGAAGGCTGTGCGTGCCCCTGAGTCGGAACCCAAGGTCCCACCCCTTTACTTCCCCCGCTGTCTGGACGTCCGGACCGGAAAACTCACCTTATATGGCTGACCTGCGACGAAGCCCTGCTCCGGACGTCCGGGCCTCCTCGCCGGAGGCGCCAGATGGCAGGATCGCATCGCGGTAGCCGCACTGTGACACACCGTCCGGACAGGCCACCTGCCCGTGCCCCGGAGAGGCGGCCCATGGCGCCGAACGTTCTCGGTCAACTTCCCCCGGAGCCACACGGCGGCCGTGTCCACGGTCGTCGCACCTGAGCCTCCGCATCCGTCCGCACCCACTTCGACTTCCTTCGAATTCCTTCGACTTCGGTCCGCCAGCACGCCGACGCGACGTGGACCGACATCCTCCGCTCCGTTCGGTACCGGTCCCCACGAGGGGAGGGACCGGTACCGGACGGGCGGCGGAACCACGCCTCCCCCTGTCCCGACGGCTCTGGATATCTGACGGTACGTCAGCTACGGTCGCCTCGGCCGCCGTTCCCGAAGGGGTTGAGTGCCATGCCGAGTGCCGTGGAAGAAAGCTCTCCTTGTCCGCAACCGCCCGGTGTGCCGCGCTGGGTCGCGATGTTCCACCAGCCGTCCCAGGACTCCTGGGCCGTCGGCGCCGAGTCCCCGTACCGGGCACCCGTGCTCTACGCGGTGGGCGACATGGCCCGGACGGTACGGGCGCGCGGCGCCGAGGTGACGGTCGCTCTGTGGGGCCCCCGGGACGGCGCGTGGCACCGCTTCGACACCCCTGACACCGCCCCGGCCCCGGCCACCGGGGACACCCCGCTCGCCTCGGACACCCCGGCCGCCTCGCACACCTCCGGGAAGCCGAGCAGCAGCCGCGAGGAGCGCATGGCCGACCGCCGACAGCAGGTGCTCATGGCCGGCCTCGGCAAGGCCGGGCTCTACGACCTCGCCGACGACGACGCCCGGGCGGTGGAGGCGATGGTCGACCGCCTGGACGAACCCACCCTGCGCCGCGTGGCCCACTGGCTCGCCACGGCGGGCGGCGCCCGCGGGCCCCTGCCCCCGGTTCAGGCCAGCGCCGGCGGGGCAGGGTCGTCGTAGGTCTCGGTTGCCTGCGACGGGAGGGCGCATGAAGGTCTCGGTGGACCGGAACGTGTGTTACGGATCGGCCGAATGCGCGTACCGGGCTCCGTCGGTGTTCGCGTTCGTCGACGGATACGGCGTGGTCCGGTCCGGCCAGGAGGACGCGGGCGACGATCCCCTGGTGCGGGAAGCCGCCGAGAAGTGCCCCTCGCAGGCGGTCGTCATAGCCGAGTGAGCGAGCCGGCCGGCGTCGGCCGAGGTCGGCCGGGTGGCGTCAGTCGGCGTCGGCCGGATGGCGCCAGCCCGTCTGTGCCAGCGCGCGGGCCCTCGCCTCCGCGACCGCCATGCGCGCTTCGCGTTCCGCCGGGTCGGTGTGCGGGGCCTGGCCCGTGACCTGGCCCTCCCACTTGCGGTAGAGGAGCCCCACCTCCCGCGAGAACCATCCCCGGCTGACGGCGTTCAGCGCGAGGAGCAGTCCGGTGTCCTCGGAGGCGGGCAGGGCCATCCAGCCGCCGAGGGCGGTCAGCAGGTCCCGCCGGACGAAGAGGGTCGCCGGATGCACCTGGGCCCGGAAACCGTGCGCCTTCCAGTAGTCGAGCACGGCCCCGCGCTCGACAGGTCCCTGGTCCGGGTCGTCGGGGAAGCCGGCCGTGGAGCCGTCGGGGAGCAGGTCCAGGACCCGGGACGTGGCCCAGCCCAGTGTGCGGTCGGCCTCCAGCGCCGCGAGGTCGCGGGCCAGCGTGCCCGGCGGGAGCTGGTCGTCGGCGTCCAGGACCTTCACGTACGGGCCGTCGGCGTGCGCCAGGGCGATGGTGCGGGCGACTCCGGGGCCGCCGGGGCGTCCCTGACGGAAGATCACCCGCGGGTCGTCGGGGAGGTACGGGCGGACCTCGTCCGTGCGCCCGTCCTCCTGGACCACCCAGGTCCACTCCCAGCCGTCCGGGAGTTCCTGCGCGCACAGGGACCGGTACGCGTCCGGCAGGAAGCGGGCGGACGGGGCGTGGACAGCCGTGACTACGGTGATGCGCCGGGGCACGGCGGCATTCACCACCTTTCCAGATGCGTGGTGAAGACCAGTTCCGTGCGGTCGCCGGGCAGGACGAGGTGGGAGACGTCCACGACGCGGTCGTCAGTGTCGTACGAGGTCTTCCGGAGCAGGATCACCGCCGTGTCGGGGGGAAGCCGCAGCTCACGGGCCTCCTCCGGGGTCGGCGGACGGGCGGTGACGCGTTCCTCGACGCGGTCCACCTCGACGCCCACGGTGCGGAGTTGGTGCTGGGTGCCGCCGGGCCAGGGCTCCTTGGACTCGTCCAGCAGGTCGGGGTTGGCCGCGACCAGGTCGTAGGGGACGTACGAGGTGACGAGGCTGAAGGGGGCCGGGTCGTCGCCGCACCGCGTCCGGTAGCGGCGTTCGAGCAGCGCGGTGCCCTCCGGCACGCCGAAGGCGTCCGCGAGGTCCCTGGTTGCCTCGGTCCTGCGGTAGCGGGCGAAGAAGACGAGGTCGTCCGGTGCCAGGCCGGTGTCGTGCTCGGTGGCGCCGGTCGCGGCCCGGGTCGGCCGGGGCTGCCGGGCCCGGTCCTTCTCCCACTGGTGCCGCGCGTTGTCGCGCACCGCCGGGGCGCGCGGGCTCCGTACCTCCTTGGACACCCGACCAGGCTACGACGCCCGGCCAGGCCGTGACGCCGGATGAGGAGGCGCGTCGCCGTTCGCGGACAGCGCTGGACCCCCGGCCGCCATCGGCCGGGGGTCATTCCGTGTCGACTCATGCGTACGCAAGTCGCCGTGGTGTCGAAACGTCAGCGGTGCTGTGTGCAGCGGAACGTCTGCGGTCCTGTGTGTTCTGGAACGTCTGCGGTCCTGCGAGCTGCGGGTCGGGTCAGCAGTCGAGCCGTTCCCTCTGTTCCGTCTGTACAGCCCGTTCCGTCTGTTCCATCTGTTCCGTCGGCCGGAGCTGCATGTCCTGCAGCACCGCTTCCGTGTCGGTGAGGGGACGGTGCCGGCAGTTGGGGGTCTTTCCGTGGGCCTCGGCCCGGATCCGCTGTTTCATCGTGGGGGGCAGGGCCCTGGCATGGGACCAGAGCCAGTGGTTCATCGCCGGGACCACCGGGGCCGTGCGGTGCGCGGTGGTGGGGCGGGGCTCCTCGTTCTGCGGCGCCGCCGCGGCGGTGGCGGTGGTCGCGGTGACGAGTCCGAGCGCCGTGCACAGCGCGAGGAAGGCGGTGACGATGGCGGTCCACAGCTTCATGACCTTGTTCTCGGTCATGGCCCCTCACTTTCAGGTCGGGCGATTTGCGTACTTTCCTCATGATGTGTATGGGGATCGAGAAGTGGTGGACCAACGCCCGTGGCGCGTCGAAGTTCAGATGAACACCACTCGGATGGACGCAAGAGGGCCGGAAAACCCCCAAAACCTGGTGAGGGTGAGCGAAGAGGGAGCAAAGTAACCGTGTGTGGAGGTGTGATCACCCTCAGATCGGAAGGTGCGCCGACCTGGTCTATTGCGCTGCCGGAGGCGGGAGTTGGGGGCCGACGCAGGTCACCGACCGATATCGGTCGGTGTGTATAGTCGGGCGCCAGAGGTCCCCTACGTCAACGAAAGACGAGGTCGCGCGGTGAAGAAGCTGCTCCTGGTCGCACTGGCCGCCATCGGCGGTCTCCTCGTGTACCGCCAGATCCAGGCGGATCGCGCCGAGCAGGACCTGTGGACGGAGGCGACCGACTCCGTGCCCACGGGTTCCTGAATCCCGACACCAGAACCTGAACAGAGCCCCGGCCGCCCCGCGCGGCCGGGGCTCTGTGTTGCCCGGCCGTTCTTCCGCTGCCAGGCCGAGTGCGTGGTGTGGCTCGTGGCTCGTGGCGCATGGCTCGTGTTGCCGGGTTCCGGCGGGTGGTGTACGCGTACCCGGACGGTACGGGCGTTTCGGGCCGCCGTTTCGGACGGCCGCACGGAATCCCCGGATGGCCCAAGGGCACCCGGGGCAGGATGGGCCACGCCACGCACCCGGCCGGATGCGGGCGGGAGCGGAGTGACAGGGGGTGTCACGTGCGGGGGCGAGGGCGGCGTACGAGGCGGAACCGGGACCGGGTCTGGGACCGGGGCCGGGTGGCGGGCGGCCGGCGCGTGGGGTATGGAACCCGGGCCGCACTCGTGGGAGCCGCCCTGTGCGCCGTGGCCGCGCTGCCGGGTGCGACCGCCGCCGTAGCCGCCGACGCACAGCAGGGGACGTATGCCTTCGCGCCGGACGCCCGGCCCGTCACCGGTGCGACCGGCACCGCCGATGCCCCCCGGCTGGAGCCCGGCCGGACCTACCGCAGCTCCCTGCCCAGGAACGGCGAGCTGTACTACCGCCTCGACCTCGACGCCCCGGCCACGGCCTACGTCCCCGTCACCGCCGTACCCCCGGCCGACACCACCGTCTCCGCCACCGACGGCATCCGGGTGTCGGTCCAGGACGCCCACGGCACCTCCTGCTCCTACGGCTCCGCGCTGTTCGGCGCCGGGCTCAGCCCCCGCCCCGTCACGGCCCTGGGGGAGCGCGAGACCGGCAAGGCGCTCTGCCAGGGAAAGGGGACGTACTACCTGCGCGTCCAGCGCCTGGACGCGCAGGGGTCCTCCGGGGGGTCCTCCGTGGTCGGCTCCGCGCAGCGCTGGGACCTGGAGATCGCGCCCGTCACGGAACCGCGCCCGGCCGGGGCCGGTGCCACCACCCCGCCCGGGACCTGGGACTCCGCCTCCCCCGAGCCCATCACCGGTGAGCCCCGCGACCGTTCCGGCGGCACCGGGTTCGCGACGGCCCGCCCGCTGGGCCCGGGCGTCTGGAGCACCCGGATCGCCCCCGGACAGACCCTCTTCTACAAGGTGCCGGTCGACTGGGGCCGCCGCCTGCACGCCACCGCCGAACTGGACGGCTCCCCGGGGCACGGCTATGTCGGCGGCGCCCTGAACCTGACCCTCCACAACCCCGTACGCGGCTACGTCGACGCCGCCGCCCTCGGCTACACCGGCACCGCGAAGAGCGCCTCGCTCGACCCCCTGCCGCCCGTGGAGTACGCCAACCGGTACGCGGCCGTCGGCCGGGTCGGCGCCGTCCGCTTCGCGGGCGAGTACTACCTGGTCCTGCACCTCAGCGCGCAGATGAGCGACACGTTCGGGCCGGGTCCGTTCGGGGTGACCCTGCGGGTCCGCCTCGACGGGCAGGCCCATGCCGGGCCCGCGTACGCCGGGTCCCCCGTGCCCGGTGACGTGTTCACGATCTCGGCGCAGGACCGGGCGGCCGCGGTCACCGGAAGCGTGGGGGGTGCGGGGAGTGCGGGCGGCGTGGGGAGCGCCGGGCATGCCGGGAGCGCGGGTGGCGGCGGCACGGCGATGAAGGCGCTCGCGGTCGGCGGCATCGGCACCGGTACCGCGCTGCTGCTGGTCCTGGGCGTGTGGACGCTGACGGCCCGCCGGACTCAGACGCGGGTCAGCGCCCAGAAACCCACGCCGTAGCAGGCCAGCGCCAGCAGCAGTATCGGGATCGCGACCTTGGCCGACGGCCCCGGACGCCGGTTCTTACGGCGTGCTCGGCGCCCCCGGCGTCTGGACGCGGAGGGTGGCTGCGGGGGGTAGGGCTGCGCCGGGTCGGCCTGTGGTGGGCGGAGCTGTGGTGAGTGGGGCTGCAGCGAGTGGGGCTGCGGGGGGACGTGGAGCGGGACGGGCGGTGGAGCCTGTGGCATGGCTTGCGGGGCTTGCGGGTCCTGGGCTGTGTACGCGGCGGTGGGCGTGTGCTGCGGCGCCGGGGGTGTGTGCGGCGCGGCGGGGTGCCAGGGCGTGGGGGTGGTGTGGGCGGAGATGTGGGGGGCGGGGCCGGCCGCTGCCGGGGCCGGGGATACCTGCTCGGTGTTGCCTTGATGGTGCTGCGGGGCCTGCGGCCGGGCGGCTTGGTGCTGCGGGGTGTGGTCCGCCTGGGTCATCTCCGGCAGCGACGGCGACTCGGGCATCGGCGCCGATTCGGGCAGCGCCGGCGACTCCGGCTGCGGGGTCAACTCGGGCTGAGGAGGGGGGAGATGGAAGCTTCCGGTGTCCGACATGGAAGGCGTCGGGGGCGCGGGACGCGAGGCTTCTCCCGTGCCCGGTTCCGTGCCGCCGCCGGTGCGGCCGCCGGTGTCCGTGATCAGGGACGCGTGTACCCCGGAGGCCCTCTTGAGGGGTCCCTCCGGGCCGAACCCGGGTGGCAGGGACCCGAGTTGGTCGAAGATCTCGATCGGCTCCTGGTCGGGGCCGGGTTCCGGCAGGAGTTCCGTGGCCGCGGCGAGCGCCTTGCGCGCTCCCGTGGCGGTGCGGAAGCGGGCCGCGGGATCGGGCTGGAGCAGGGTGGCGACGACCTGCCAGAGCGGCTCGGGGATGCCCTGGGGCGGACCGGGCGTCCCGTGTTCCATGAAGTACTGCATGAGGGCCTTGGCGTCGGGCTTGGCCCCTTCGAGCAGATAGAGGGCGACCAGGCCCACGGCGAACAGGTCGGCGGGGAAGTCCGGTTCGGCCCCCAGCATCTGTTCGGGTGCCAGATATCCGGGCGTGCCCACCACCAGGTTGGTCTCCGTCAGCCGGACCTCGCCGAGCCGCATGGCGATGCCGAAGTCGGACAGCCTGAGCCGCGGCCGGCCGGTACCGGTGGCTTCGAGCAGCACGTTCGCGGGCTTGATGTCCCGGTGGACGACGCCCTCCGCGTGCACCGCGGCGAGACCGGAGAGGAGCTGGTCGAGCAGGGTGCACACGAACGACGGGGGCAGGGGGCCGTAGTCGTTCACGAGGTGGACCAGTGACCCGCCCGCGACGAGGTCCATGGTGAACAGGACCTGGTCGTCGTCGGCGGCCCAGCTGGCCGGGGCGAGCACATGGGGGTGGTCGATGCGCAGGGCCTGCTCCCGCACGAAGCGCAGGAGTGCGTGGGCGTCGCGCTGCTGGAGCACCTTGGCGGCCACGTAGCGCCGTCGGCGGTGGTCCCAGGCACGCCATACGGCGCCCACACCGCCCCGGCCGATCGGGTCGGCCAGCTCGTACCGCCCGGCGAAGACCTCACCCATGACCGTCCGCCGCTCCTCCCCCTCGCCCGGCCCAGCCCTGCGTCCTACCCGGCCCCCCTTGCTCCCTGCCCCCCAGGCCCTGCTTCCCACCCCGATGAGAGATACGACCCGCGCCCCCGACCCTCTGCGCTTCTCGAACCTCTGCCCACCGAGCCTCTGCCTCGGCCCGGTTCCGGACCCCCTCCGGAACCGGGCCGTGGGGTCAGCTCTGGTGGGACTGGTAATGCGCGACCGCGTCCGAGGTGCGGCCGGCGCCGTAGACCCGGAGGAACTCTGCCAGTTCGGGGTGGCTCACGGCGAGGGTGTCGGCGGCGTCGATGATGTCGCCGGCGGCGGCCACGGAACGCAGCAGCGACTGGATCTCGCGGACCACTCGCTTGACCGTCGGCGCACCCGAACTGTTCGTCGTATGCGTGGCGTTGCTCAGCACCGAACCCCCCTGTGACTTCTTGATCTCGTCCATCCGCTCGGTCGCCTCGGCCGCGCTGACGCTGCCGTCCGCGACCTGTGCCGCCAGCTCCTGCAGCAGCTGTACCCGCTGGACCACGGCGGGATTGCCGATCTTGGCCCGCTGGCCGCTCATCAGCTGTGACAGCATCGGAGCGGACAGCCCCAGGACCGCCGCGAGCCGGGCCTGGTTGAGCCCGAGATCGTCGATCAGCTTACGGAAGAGCGCCCCCAACGGCTCCCCGTACCAGTTCCGCTGCAGCTCCCGCGCTCTCGCGGTGGCTTCCTGCTGTGCGGCGTCCATTGCGTCTCCCCATCGCTTTCCCCTAAAAACGGCGGTTCGCTGTAGCGAACCACGTCGAGCATCTTACGGAGAGTGGTCATCCGCGGGGACCCCCAATCTTTTTGCGGGATACGGGGGGTGACCCGGTACTCTGGTCTGCGGCGCCGCCGGGGACGTGATTCCTCCGGTCGGCCGCTCCTGTCCGGGGCCTTAGCTCAGTTGGTAGAGCGCCGTCTTTGCATGGCGGATGTCAGGGGTTCGACTCCCCTAGGCTCCACACCGGAAATGCCCCCTGACCTGCGAAAATGCAGGCCAGGGGGCATTTTTTGAATCGGATCGGCGGTCCGCCGCCGTGCGGGTCGTGCTCAGGAGTGCGGGCAGGCCTCGCCCTGCCCGATCCGCCCGGCGCGCGTTTCACGTGAAACACCGTGGGGCGGACGACCCACACGCGTCGTCCGCCCCACGGTTTCGCCGCCTCACCTGTCGTCGTCGCGGTCGGCGGACTCCTCCTCGTCCTGCTTCGCCTGAACCTCCGGGTCCAGTACCTGGGGGCCGGTGCCGTCGACCGAGCTGAGCCCGCCCGATTCGGGTACCTCCGTCGCGGCGGGCGGTTCCACCAGCCAGTCCGGGTTGGCCTGCTTGTCCCACCACTTCCAGGCCGCGAAGGCACCGCCCGCCAGCACGCCCACCAGCGCCAGGACCTTCACGGCGCGGCCGGCCCGGCTGCGGCGCTCGTTGCGCCGGGCCAGCTTCTGGATCTCCTTCGCCGAGACATTGCCGCGCAGCGCGGCCAGGGCGGCGGCGCCCCGCGAAGCGGCCTCGTCGGCCACCGGGCCGGCCGCCGCCATCGCCTGCTCGATCTTGGGACGGGAGTACTCGGCCGCCTGCCGGGCGGCCCTGCGGGTCAGGACGGCGGCGTCCTGCGCGGCCTGGTCCACCTTCGGCGGCACATGCGAACGGGCCTGTTCCAGACGCGGGGCGAGCCGGGCGTCGTACTGCACGCGGGCTTGCTCCGCGGCCTGCGACACCACGGGCGCGAGCCGTACGCGCGCCTCCTGAGCGTAGTGCGAGGCACGCTCCTTGGCCGTGTCGGCGTAGGGCGCCACCACTTCCGCGGCGTGCAGCACGCTGTCCTTCGCCGAACCGGTCGCGGCGCGCACGCTGTCGATGCGGGTCACGGGGTCCTCCTCCTCGGTGGCGTACGGTATTTCGACTTTCCACCCTTTTACGGATCATGCCTGTCCGAGGCCCGTGAGGCATGCGCGGGCGGGCATACGGGTGTCGATGGCTGCGTAAGCGACGTAATCCGGGCAACACGAGCCTTCGACGACATTGCCACGATTCGCCGCCGCGCGCTTCCCACCCGCCGGAACCCGCCGGAACTGACGCCTGCCCGGCGACGTCCGGGCCGGACCGTGCGAGGATCGGGGCATCACGGAAAGACAACGGAAGGCAGATCGTGGCCGAGCAGCTTTACGCCACCCTCAAGACCAACCACGGCGACATCGCGATCCGGCTGTTCCCGAACCACGCGCCGGTCACGGTCCGGAACTTCGTGGAGCTGGCCACGGGCGAGCGTGAGTGGAAGCACCCGGGCACCGGCGAGGTCACCCACGACAGGCTCTACGACGGCACGATCTTCCACCGGGTCATCGGCGGCTTCATGATCCAGGGCGGCGACCCCCTCGGCACCGGCATCGGCGGCCCCGGCTACGACTTCGCGGACGAGTTCCACCCCGACCTGAACTTCGGCAAGCCCTACCTGCTCGCCATGGCCAACGCCGGCCCCGGCACCAACGGCTCGCAGTTCTTCATCACGGTCTCCCCGACCACCTGGCTCAACCGCAAGCACACGATCTTCGGCGAGGTCGCCGACAAGGCGAGCCGGGAGGTCGTCGACGCCATCGCCGCCGTCCCGACCGGCCGCAACGACAAGCCGGTGAACGACGTCGTCATCGAGTCGGTCGTCGTGGAAAAGCGCGAGGGCTGAACGCCCGTAGGGAACCAAATGCCCCGCTCGTCCGTAAGGATGAGCGGGGCGGGGTCAATGCCGGGGGGACATCCCACGACGGACAAGGGGATCTCATGGAGCAGGCCGCAGGCAGCGCGCAGGACGACGCCCGGAGCCTGCCCGTGTGCTACCGGCACCCGGACCGCGAGACCGGCGTGCGCTGCACCCGCTGCGAGCGCCCCATCTGCCCCGAGTGCATGGTCAGCGCCTCGGTCGGCTTCCAGTGCCCGGACTGCGTCCGCGGCGGCTCCGGCACGGGCCATGCCCCGGCCGCGTCACGGCCCCGCACGATCGCCGGCGGCACCAGCACGGCGGATCCCCGGCTGGTCACCAAGCTGCTGATCGGCATCAACCTCGCCCTCTTCCTGGCGCAGCTGGCCGTGGGCGACAGCTTCACCGACCGCTTCTCGCTGATCGGACATGCCTACAGCCCCCACCTCACCGGGTTGCAGGGCGTCGCCGAGGGCCAGTACTACCGCCTGCTGACCTCGATGTTCCTGCACGGCGGGTACGTCCACATCCTGTTCAACATGCTCAGCCTGTGGTGGATCGGCGGCCCCCTGGAAGCCGTCCTCGGCCGCGCACGCTATCTCGCGCTCTACTGCGTCTCCGGCCTGTCCGGCGCCGCGCTCACCTATCTGCTCGCCGCGCCCAACCAGCCCTCGCTGGGCGCCTCCGGCGCGATCTTCGGCCTCTTCGGCGCGACCGCCGTCCTGATGCGCCGGCTGAACTACGACATGCGGCCGGTCATCGCGCTGCTGGTGGTCAACCTGATCATCACCTTCGGGGTGCCGCACATCGCCTGGGAGGCCCACATCGGCGGTCTCGTCGCCGGTGTCGCCGTCGGGTACGCCATGGTCCATGCCCCGCGCGAGCGGCGGACGCTGATCCAGTACGGCGCCTGCGCCCTCGTGCTCGCCGTGGTGGTGGTCCTCACGCTGGTCAGGACCGCTCAGCTCACCTGATACCGAACCGTTGTCCACAGTCTGTGCCGAATCTTGTGCACAGAGTGCGGGCACAGCTGTGCCCCCTGTCGCTCGGATGAGTTTCCGCAGGTCAGACAGGGGGCGCTGAGGTGTTCGAGGCCGGTAGGGCAGTCACACCGGCGTCAACGGCCGATGAGTTATCCACAGATCGTAGTCTTTTCCCCAGGGAGGGTGTGGACGGAGCTCAGGCCTGTGGATAACTCAGCGACGAGGCCCTGGGCAGAGCCCGCGCGGTCGCGTCACTTCCACTGCGTGGAGACACCGAAGCCGGCGGCGATGAAGCCGAAGCCGACCACGATGTTCCAGTTGTCCAGGCTGTCGATCGGCAGGGAGCCGTCGGTCACGTAGAAGACGACGATCCAGGCCAGGCCGATGAGGAACATGGCCAGCATGACCGGGGCGACCCAGGCGCGATTGCTGAGCTTGAGGGCCTGCGCCTGCTTCGCGGGCGGCGGCGTGTAGTCGGCCTTCTTGCGGATACGTGACTTCGGCACGAGGGTCTCTCCTGTCGATGCGCTGCGTGGCCGCGCAGGTAACTGGGTCGGGCTCGGGGCAGGGTACAAGCGGACAGTAAGGGCACACTCAGCGCTCCCCCGGGCGTCCGTTAGCGTAGTGCTTCCGCGGCGCCGAAGGAGATAAGGGTACGTTGAGCAATTCTGCCGACTCCCCCGGGACGGGATCAACGGGTTCCGGTCCCGCGCGCGGCCTGCGTTTCCCGCCGGTGCGCATCCTGACCGTGGCCGTCTTCGCCCTCGCCGGGCTCATCTTCTTCACCAGCTTCAACACGGCCAAGGGCACCGACATCCGCCAGGACGGCTCCCTGCTGAAGCTGTCCGACCTGATCCAGGAGCGCAGCCGCAAGAACAAGGAGCTGGACGAGTCCAACGGCACGCTGCGTGACGGTGTCGACGCGCTCGCCGAGAGCGACGACGGCAGCTCCAAGGAGCAGGACGAGCGGATCCGCGGCCTGGAGAAGAGCGCGGGCACCCAGCAGGTCACCGGCGACGCCGTGACCGTCACCCTCAACGACGCCCCGCCGAACGCCACGGCCAAGCTCCCCGGCTACCCCGAGCCGCAGCCCGACTACCTGGTCATCCACCAGCAGGACCTGCAGGCCGTGGTGAACGCGCTGTGGCAGGGCGGCGCCAAGGGCATCAAGGTCATGGACCAGCGGCTGATCTCCACCAGCGCGGTCCGCTGCGTCGGCAACACCCTGATCCTCCAGGGCCGCGTCTACTCGCCCCCGTACAAGATCACCGCGGTCGGCGACCCGGACCGGCTGAAGCAGGCGCTCGCGGCGAGCAAGGCGATCCAGACCTACATGGTGTACGTCAACGTCTACGGCCTCGGCTGGAAAGTCACCGACGACGGAACGGTGACTCTCCCCGGTTACTCGGGCACAGTGGATCTGCACTACGCGAAGCCAGTCGACTAGGACGTCTGGATCCCCCGGTCAGGAGCCGCCGGTGCGCGTGATCGTCAGGACCGTCAGCGAACTGTGCATCACCGTCGGCACGCTGATCGTGCTCTTCGTCGTCTACGTGCTGTTCTGGACCGGCGTGCGCGCCGACGGCGCCATGAGCGACCAGATCGACGAACTGCACCGGCAGTGGTCGCAGGGGAGCGTCCGGCCGACGACCACCGCCCCCGGCGAGCAGACGATCACCGCGACGCGGCCGGAGCCGTACCACTACGGCAGGCCCTTCGCGATCATGTACATCCCGCGGCTCGGTTCCACGTGGAACAAGCCGGTGCTGGAGGGCACCGGCACCGACGTCCTGCAGAAGGGCCTCGCCCACTACGCCGGGACCGCCCGCCTCGGCCAGGAGGGCAACTTCGCGGTCGCTGGCCACCGGCGCACCTACGGCGACCCCTTCAAGGACTTCCCGCGGCTGCGGCCGGGCGACGCGGTGGTGCTCACGGACGGTACGACCTGGTTCACGTATCGGATCGACAAAGGGCCCTACAAAACCGTTCCGGCGGACGTTGAGGTGATCGACCCTGTGCCACGTAAGTCGGGGTACACCCGTCCGGGCCGGTATCTGACGCTGACCACGTGCGATCCGGAGTGGGGGCACAGCCACCGGCTGATCGTCTGGGCGCACCTGGACGCCACACAGCCTGTGGAGTCAGGCCAACCGGAGGCGCTGCGCCGTTAGTCTGGTGCGGGTACGGCGTGAGTCAGGTGCCGTGGATGAACGGAAGGGACGGCATGTACGGCTGGATCTGGCGGCATCTGCCGGGGAACGCGTGGGTGAAGGCACTGATCTCATTCGTACTCGTCCTGGCTGTGGTCTACGTCCTCTTCCAGTACGTGTTCCCGTGGGCCGAACCACTGCTGCCCTTCAACGATGTGACGGTGGACAACCAGTGAGTACTGCACGGATTCTCGTCGTCGACAACTACGACAGCTTCGTCTTCAACCTCGTCCAGTACCTGTACCAACTGGGTGCCGAGTGCGAGGTGCTGCGCAACGACGAGGTGTCGACGGCCCATGCGCAGGACGGCTTCGACGGGGTGCTCCTGTCGCCCGGCCCGGGTACGCCGGAGGAGGCGGGCGTCTGCGTGGACATGGTCCGCCACTGCGCCGCGACCGGCGTCCCGGTGTTCGGGGTGTGCCTCGGCATGCAGTCGATGCAGGTGGCGTACGGCGGTGTGGTCGACCGGGCGCCCGAGCTGCTGCACGGCAAGACCTCCCTCGTCACGCACGAGGGCAAGGGCGTCTTCGCGGGGCTCCCCTCGCCCTTCACGGCGACCCGGTACCACTCCCTGGCCGCCGAACCGGCCACCGTGCCGGACGAGTTGGTGGTCACGGCCCGCACCGAGGACGGGATCATCATGGGGCTGCGCCACCGTGAACTCCCGGTCGAGGGTGTGCAGTTCCACCCCGAGTCGGTGCTGACCGAGCACGGGCACCGGATGCTGGCCAACTGGCTGGTGGAGTGCGGCGACAAGGATGCCGTGGCGAGGTCGGCGGGGCTCGCCCCGGTGGTGGGCAGGGCCACGGCGTGACCGCGCTGCGCCCCGAGCGCGAGGACTTGTACGGCGAGGTGCCGTACGAGTCCTACGGGCATGCCTCGCTCGCGGGCGCGGGTGATCATCCGACGGCGCAGCTGCCTTCCCTGGACGGGCAGGCGGCCGCGCCGTCGGCGTATGACGGCCAGTACGGCGGCGGCCAGTACGGCGCGCGGTACGGCGAACCGTACGGGGACCCGTACGCCCAGCGGTACGGCGGGCCGTACGACGGACCGCCGGGGGCGACCCGGGCCGCCGTCGACGAGGAGACGATGGCGCTGCGGATCCCCGGCCCTTCGCAGGGGCCGGAGAACGGCCTCCTGGGCGCCTCTGGGGCCTCTTCCGCCTCATCGGCCACAGCCGGCCCACTCGGTGGCCGTGCGGCCCGCAGAAGGGCCGCCAAGCGGGGAGGTGGCCGCCACGGCGGAGGCGGCCGGGAACCCGCGACGCCTCCTGGAGCCGGTGCCAGGGCGGGGCGGCCCCTGTCCCGGGTGGAGGCCCGGCGCCAGGCGCGGCTGCGCAGGCCGAGCCCGGCGGTCCTCGCGAGCCGGGCGATCGGCGAGGTGTTCATCACCACCGGCGTGCTGATGCTGCTGTTCGTCACCTACCAGCTGTGGTGGACGAACGTGCGCGCGCACGCGCAGGCCGGCCGGGAGACCAGCAACCTCCAGCACGACTGGGAGAGCGGCAAACGGGCGCCCGGTGTGTTCGAGCCGGGGCAGGGCTTCGCCATCCTGCACATCCCCAAGCTGGACGTGGTGGCACCGATCGCGGAGGGCGTCAGCAACAAGAAGGTGCTCGACAAGGGCATGGTCGGGCACTACGGCGAGGGCGATCTGAAGACGGCGATGCCGGACGCCAAGACGGGCAACTTCGGGCTGGCCGCGCACCGCAACACGCATGGTGAACCCTTCCGTTACATCAACAAGCTCACTCCGGGCGACCCGGTCGTGGTCGAGACCCAGGACACGTACTTCGTGTACAAGGTGACGTCGACGCTCCCGGTGACCCCGCCGTCCAACACCAGTGTGCTGAACCCGATTCCGCGGGGCTCCGGCTTCACCAAGCCGGGCCGCTACATCACACTCACCACCTGTACGCCGGAGTTCACCAGCAAGTACCGGCTGATCGTCTGGGGCAAGATGGTCGAGGAACGCCCGCGCAGCAAGGGCAAGCCGGACGCGCTCATCGAGTAGGCACCGAGGAACCGAGGAACTGTGGCAGCGACCGCCGACGACACCGAAGACCACACGGACGCGTCCGGTGCGGCGCCGCCCGCCCCGGGCCGTCGCCGGCCCGGCCGGATCGCCCTCGCGGTCAGCTTCCTCGGTGAACTCCTCATCACGGCGGGCCTGGTGCTCGGCCTGTTCGTCGTCTACTCCCTGTGGTGGACCAACGTGATAGCGGACCGCAAGGCGGACCGGCAGGCCGACAAGGTCCGCGACCACTGGGCGCACGCCACCGACGCCGGCCCCGGCGCGCTCGACACCAAGGACGGCATCGGCTTCCTGCACGTCCCGGCCATGAAGAACGGCGCGGTCCTGGTCGAGAAGGGCACGGGCACGGACGTCCTCAACGACGGCGTGGCCGGCTACTACACCGACCCGGTCAAGGCGGCCCTCCCCATGACCGGCAAGAAGGGCAACTTCACCCTCGCCGCCCACCGCGACGGCCACGGCGCGAAGTTCCACAACATCGACAAGCTGGAGGAAGGCGACCCGATCGTCTTCGAGACCAGGGACCACTGGTACGTCTACAAGGTCTTCTCGATCCTCCCGGAGACCTCGAAGTACAACGTCAAGGTCCTCTCCCAGATCCCCGAGGAGGCCGGCCGCGACAAGCCGGGCCACTACATCACCCTGACGACCTGCACCCCGGTGTACACGTCCCGCTACCGCTACGTGGTCTGGGGCGAACTGGTCCGCGTCGACAACGTCGACAGCAAGCGGACTCCGCCGAAGGAACTGCGCTGACCGAGGTACAACAGTAACTCTGGCGCCCGGACGTGATCATTTTCGGCCAGCCCACCGGGGCCAGTGACCGGGTGGCCGGTATCCCGCATCCGTGCGTACCGGTGCACGGTCCTCATATCGCCCCCACCAGCGCGGACGTCGAATCCGCGAGTCCGGTGGTGTGCAGATGGTGGATGACTTCCATGGCCTTACGGCCAGGCTTCTTCACGATTCCTCCGGATTAAGCCGCGGAGGATTATCTGGTTGAAATAGGCATGTACACGCCTAAGTGAAATGACCGAATATCGGTCAGCTGTGCGATATGGGTTTGTTGCCGCCAAGTATCTAGGTGATCATCTTTGATCACCGGAAGGTCTCATCTGGGCAAGGTTGGGCCACCGGCAACCAACAGGGAGAAAAACAGCATGAGAACGCGTTCGCGCATAGCCACCGTCTGCGGTGCCGGGGCCCTGGCCATGATCACGTTCACCGGTCAGGCATCCGCGGCGACGGCGGCGACGTCGACCACCGCCAGTTGCTCGACGACCGGGGCGAGCGGCAGCATGGGGGCGACCTGGCCCTCGGGGGACCAGTGGATGTACGGCGAGTTCAAGATTGCGCTGTCCGTTACGGATACGTACGCCGATGGGCACCACGTACGGGTCCGCTTCCTCAGCAAGCCGGTGGGGAGCACTGCCACCATGACGTGGCCGTGGCACTCCCTCACCACGGGCAAGGGCGACACCCTCACGGTCCCCACCACCGCTCAGAGCCCGTACGGCATTGTGGCGACGGGTGTCGAGGTGGCGCGCTTCGAGGGCAACAGCAAGCTCAACTCCTGCACCGACTGGTCCTGACCAGCGGCCGGACCGGGCTGCCCGCCCGTCGCCCGTATGGGCTGAAGAAGTGAGCCCCTGCCGGGATGTCCCGGCAGGGGCTCACTCATGGGGCTCGCTTCATGCGGGCCGCGCGGGGGCCTCAGCCTCCGACGCCGCCGAAGAGTGTGCCGCCGTTGTTGCCGTTGCCGTTGCCGCCCCCGCCAATAGTGAACAAGGTGACCGTGAAGCCCTTGTTGACGGTGGTGCCCTGGGGCGGGTTCGAGTTGAAGACGGTGGCGTTGTCGTCCTGGACGCCCTGGACGGCGACCTGCAGGCCCGCGTCCTCGAGCAGCTTCCTCGCGTCCTTGAGCGAGCGGCCCTGGACCTGCGGAACCTGCACCTGCTGGTCGCCCTGGTCGTCGCCGGCCTCGACGGTGAGCGTGACGGGCGTGTTCTTCTTGACCTGCGTGTTCACCGGCGGGTTGGACCCGGTGACCTTCCCGTCCCCGTTGTCGGGGTTGCAGGTCGGCACCAGGCCCAGCTGCTGGAGCGCGGCCTTGGCGTCGTTGCAGGACTGGCCGACGATGGTGTCGGGGATGGTGACCAGTTCCTCGGCCTTGGCGACCGTGAGGGTGATCGTGCTGCCCTTCTGGACTTCCTTGCCGAGCTCCAGGGACTGCTTGATGACGGTGCCCGCCGGCTGGGTCGAGACCTCTTCCTTCTTGAGGACGTTGAACTGGTACTTGTTGCTTTCCAGCAGCGTCTTGGCGGCGTCGAAGGTCTGGTTGAGGACGTTCGGTACCGCGACCTTCGGGGCGCCCTTGGAGATCACCAGGCTGATCGTCTGGTCCTTCTTGACGTCCGTGCCCGGCTTCGGGTCCTGGTCGCAGACCTTGTTCTTCGGCTGGTTCTCGCAGGACTCGTAGGTGGGGTCCGCCAGCTTCAGATGTGAGTTCTCGGCCATCTTCTGGGCGTCGGCATACGTGTTGCCGATGAAGTTCGGGGCCGGGAAGGGCTTGTCGGCGTTGTTGTCGCCGCTGAACGCCCACTTGCCGATCAGGATCGCGCCGACCAGGACCAGGATGCCCGCGACGACGAGAAGGATCGTGGAGGTGTTGTTCTTCTTCTGCTGACGGCGCCGGTCGGGGCGCTCGTCGTAGCCGTAGCCGCTGTCGTCGGGGCTCATCGGAGGCAGCATCGTCGTCGCCGCCGCGCCCGGCTCCTGGCGCAGGGCCGTCGTCGGCTGGTCGTCGGGGTAGCCGCCGTAGCCGACCGCGCCCAGCGCGGCGGTGGCGGCGACCGGCTGGCCGTCGAGGCAGGCCTCGATGTCGGCGCGCATCTCGTCGGCCGACTGGTAGCGATAGTTCGGGTCCTTGACCAGTGCCTTCAGGACGATGGCGTCCATCTCGGGCGTGATCTCGGGGTCGAAGACGGACGGCGCCTGGGGCTCTTCCCGGACGTGCTGGTAGGCCACGGCCACCGGGGAGTCGCCGACGAAGGGCGGGCGGACCGTCAGCAGCTCGTAGAGGAGGCAGCCCGTCGAGTACAGGTCCGAGCGGGCGTCGACCTGCTCGCCCTTCGCCTGCTCCGGAGAGAGGTACTGGGCGGTGCCGATCACGGCCGCGGTCTGGGTCATGGTCATGCCGGAGTCGCCCATGGCGCGGGCGATGCCGAAGTCCATGACCTTGACCTGGCCGTTGCGCGTCAGCATGACGTTGGCCGGCTTGATGTCCCGGTGCACGATGCCGTTGCGGTGGGCGTACTCGAGACCCTGAAGGATGCCGACGGTCATCTCCATGGCGCGCTCCGGCAGCAGCTTGCGGCCGCTGTGAAGAAGCTCACGGAGTGTGGAGCCGTCGACGTACTCCATCACGATGTACGGGATCGAGACCCCGTCGATGTAGTCCTCGCCCGTGTCGTAGACCGCGACGATCGCGGGGTGGTTGAGCGAGGCGGCCGACTGGGCCTCCCGGCGGAACCTGGCCTGGAAGGACGGGTCGCGCGCGAGGTCCGCGCGCAGCGTCTTCACCGCCACGGTGCGGCCGAGCCTGGTGTCATGCGCGAGATAGACCTCGGCCATGCCACCACGGCCGAGCACCTGGCCCAGCTCGTACCGGCCGCCGAGGCGACGCGGCTCTTCCATAGCTACCTACCAGCCCTCTCCGTCGGTCCCGGCCGCACGTTCGTGTGCGGTCGAGGCTGCCGTCCGGGCCTACCGTACCCGGCTCGTTCTGTGTGACCTGGCCAAGCCCGTTATCCGATACAGGACCGGTATCGCAACGTGCACCGATGTGAAGGGGACGTGAGCGGGGTCACTTCTTGGCGTTGATGACCGCCTCCATGACGCTCTTGGCGATCGGCGCAGCCAGGCCGCCGCCGGAGATGTCGTCACGGTTGGCGTTGTCGTCCTCGATCACCACGGCCACGGCGACCGGCTTGCTGTTGTCGGGGAGCTTGGCGTAGGAGATGAACCACGCGTAGGGGTTCTCGCTGTTCTCCACGCCGTGCTGGGCGGTACCGGTCTTGCCGCCGACGATGACGCCGTTGATCCGCGCGTTCGTGCCGGTGCCCTCCTTGACGACCGTCTCCATCATCGACTGCAGGATCTGCGCGTTCGCCGGCGTCAGCGGGCGGCTCAGCTCCTTCGGCTCGGTCTTCTCGACCGGGTCGAGGTTGGAGGACTGCAGTTCGTCGACCATGTACGGCTTCATCAGCTTGCCGTCGTTGGCGACGGCGGAGGCGACCATGGCCATCTGCAGCGGGGTGGCGGCGGTGTTGTACTGGCCGATGGAGGACAGCGCGGTCTGCGACTCGTTCATGTTGTCGGAGAACACCGAGGCGTTGGCACGGACCGGGGTGAACTGCTCCGCGTCGAAGCCGAACTTCTTGGCCTCTTCCAGCATCTTGTCGTTGCCGAGGTCGGCGCCGATCTTGCCGAAGACGGTGTTGCAGGAGTACCGCAGCGCGACCCGCATGGTCGCGTTCTTGCAGGGGATGCTGCCCTCGTTCTTCAGCTCGGTCCGGGTGCCCGGCATGACCCACGGCAGCGGCGAGTCGGTCTTCTGGTCGGCCGAGGTGTACTTGCCGTTCTCCAGAGCGGCCGCGGCGGTGACCACCTTGAAGGTGGAGCCCGGCGGGTAGGTCTCGCGCAGCGCCCGGTTCAGCATCGGGTCGGACGGGTCGTTCTTCTTCTGGAGCTTGTTCCAGGCCGCGGAGTCGCTGTTGCGGTCGCCGGCGAAGCTCGAGGGGTCGTACGACGGGTAGGAGGCCAGCGCCAGGATCTTGCCCGTGGAGGGCTCCAGGGCGACCACGGCGCCCTTGCCGCCCTGCCGCTTGAGGCCGTCGAAGGCGGCCTTCTGCGCGGCCGAGTTGAGCGTGGTGACCACGTTGCCGCCCTGCTTGGGCTTGCCCGTGATCATGTCGAGGGTGTTGCGGAAGAAGAGCCGGTCGTCGTTGCCGGTGAGGATGCCGTCGTCGATCTTCTCCAGGAAGTTGCCGTCGAAGGCCTGCGAGGAGTAGCCGGTGACCGGGGCCCACATGGGCCCGTTCTTGTAGGTGCGCTTGTACTTGTAGTCGCCGGCCTTGGTCTCGACCGAGCCCGTTATCGGGTCGCCGTCGACGACGATGTCGCCGCGCGGGTAGGCGTACCGCTCGATGGCGACGCGGCGGTTGGCCGGGTCGGTGCGCAGCTTGTCGGCCTGGACGTACTGGAGCCAGTTGTCGCGGATCAGCAGCGCCAGGACGAGCAGTCCGCAGAAGATCGCGATGCGACGCAGGGGCTTGTTCACGTCCGGCCTTTCCACAAACCAACAGGGGCGCCTGTTGCTTCGGTCTCTCGGTGTCGCGGGTGCTGGCGCTCGTCCTCGGCGGCCCACAGTCTAGGGGCCGGTCCTGTCCCGTCGGCACGGGACAGGGATCGTCGCGGAGTGGTCACGGTCACCCCGCGCTGGGGCCGGTGCCGCCGGGCCGCACCACCTGGGTCATCTCGGCGTCGGGGTTGGCGGCGGGGCTGGGAGCGGGCCGGCGGGCGGTGTCGCTGATGCGGATCAGGATGCCGATGAGCGCCCAGTTGGCCAGCACGGAGGAACCGCCGTACGCGAGGAACGGCATGGTCATACCGGTCAGCGGGATGAGACCCATCACACCGCCGGCGACGACGAACACCTGGAGGGCGAAGGCGCCGGACAGGCCGACGGCGAGCAGCTTGCCGAACGGGTCGCGGGCGGCGAGGGCGGTGCGCACGCCGCGCTCCACGATCAGCCCGTAGATCAGCAGGATCGCCATCAGGCCGGCCAGGCCCAGCTCCTCGCCGAAGGTGGCGAGGATGAAGTCGGAGTTCGCGGCGAACCGGATCAGCTCGGAGTGGCCCTGGCCCCAGCCGGTGCCGAGGGTGCCGCCGGAGCCGAAGGCCCACAGGGCCTGCATGGCCTGCTCGGAGTGGAGTGTGCCGTCGTGGACCCCGGCGCGGCTGAGGTTGAACTCCTTCATCGGGTCGAGCCACGCCTGCACACGCGTCTGGATGTGCGGTTCGAAGCTCGCCACGCCGACGGCGCCGACCGCGGACATCAGCAGACCGAAGACGATCCAGCTGGTCCGCTCGGTGGCGACGTACAGCATGATCACGAACATGCCGAAGAACAGCAGGGAGGTACCGAGGTCGGTCTCGAAGACGAGGATGAGGATCGAGATCGCCCAGACGACCAGGATGGGGCCGAGGTCGCGGCCGCGCGGCAGGTAGAGGCCCATGAAGCGGCGGCTGGCGAGGGCCAGCGCGTCCCGCTTGACCATCAGGTAACCGGCGAAGAAGACGGCGAGGACGATCTTCGCGAACTCACCGGGCTGCAGCGTGCCCATGCCGGGGACCCTGATCCAGATCTTGGCGCCGAAGACGTCGGCGCCGAGGCCCGGCACCAGCGGCAGGACGAGCAGGATCAGGGCGCAGAACATCGAGATGTACGTGTAGCGCTGAAGGACGCGGTGGTCCTTCAGGAAGATCAGCACGACGACGAACAGGGCGATGCCCAGCGCGGTGTACAGCAGCTGGCGGGGCGCGGCCGTGACGAAGGTGGGCAGCGACTGCAGCAGCTTGGACTGGTCCAGGCGCCAGATCGCGACCAGGCCGAGCCCGTTGAGCAGGGTGGCCAGCGGCAGCAGCAGCGGGTCGGCGTACGGGGCGAACTTCCGTACGACGAGATGGGCGATGCCGGCCAGCAGGCCGAGGCCCAGACCGTACGCCAGCAGCCCCGCGGGCACCTGGCCGTCGAGGGCCAGGCCCACGTTGGCGTAGGCGAACACCGGGATGGCCACGGCGAAGACCAGCAGGGCCAGCTCGGTGTTGCGGCGGCTCGGCGCGCCGATGGCGCCGATCGTGGACGTATGGTGCGTCGGCGAATTCGTAGTACTGCTCATCGTGTGACGGGGCCTCTCACGGCTTGCTCACTGCTTGCCGCACTGATCGACGACCTGCTTCTCAGCCTCGGAGAGGCTCGGGCCAGGGCTGGGAGTGGCGGTCGCGGACGGGGGCGTGGACTTCGGGGACGTCGAGGAGGACGCCGACGGGTTCGGGCTCGGTGACGCCTTGGACGTAAGAGAGGTCCGGGTGGTTCCCGTGGTTCCCGTGGTGCCCTTGGTCTCGCCGAGGCTCGTCTTGGCGTTCTTGTCGGTCGCGGCCCTGTCGTTCTCGGCGGCCTGGCGCTCCGCCTGCTTCCGGCACGCGGAGGCCTGGACGGCCAGTGCGTCGATCTTCGTCTCGGCCTGCTGCAGACCGCCCGCCGTGATCGTGTTCTTGACCTGCTTCTGCTGGTAGGCCGGCAGGTACTTGAGTTCGATCTCGGGGTGGTCCTTCTCCACCTTCGACAGGGACACCCACGCCAGGTCCTGGCTGATGCCCCGGTACAGCGCCACGTGCTCGCCGCTCGCGCCGACGTAGTACTGCGTCTGCGTCCAGCGGTAGCCGCCGTAGAGGCCGCCGCCGAGCACGGCGAGGGCGAGGCCGCCGTAGAGCGACCGCTTCAGCCACTTGCGGCTCTTGCGCGGCTTGACGAAGTCCTCGTCGGTGTAGTCGCCGAAGCTGCCCGTGGGGACGAAACCGGTGGTGTCGCCGGAGCCGGGCGGGCCGAACTCGCCGCCGCCCTGTCCGCGGCCCTGCCGGCCGAGGTGGGAGGCGCGGCCGGCCGGGGTCTGCATGATCCCGTTGTCGTGCAGGTGGTGCTGGTTCTCGGCGACGGCGCCGACCACGACCGGGGTGTCGGACAGCTGCCCGGCGAGCGTGTCACCGGTGTCCAGGTCGAGGACGTCGGCGACGATCACCGTGATGTTGTCGGGGCCGCCGCCGCGCAGAGCGAGCTGGATCAGCTCCTGCACGGTCTCCTGGGGGCCCTGGTAGCTGGCGAGGGTCTCCTCCATCGTCTGGTGGGAGACGACGCCGGACAGGCCGTCGGAGCAGATCAGATAGCGGTCGCCGGCCCGGACCTCGCGGATCGACAGGTCGGGCTCGACGTGGTCGCCGCTGCCCAGCGCGCGCATCAGCAGGGAGCGCTGCGGGTGGGTGGTGGCCTCTTCCTCGGTGATCCGGCCCTCGTCGACCAGCCGCTGCACCCAGGTGTGGTCCTGGGTGATCTGGGTGAGCACTCCGTCACGGAGCAGATACGCGCGGGAGTCGCCGACGTGCACGAGGCCGAGCCGCTGCCCGGTCCACAGCAGCGCGGTGAGGGTCGTCCCCATGCCTTCGAGCTGGGGATCCTCCTCCACCATGGCGCGCAGCTGGTCGTTGGCGCGCTGCACGGCGACGCCGAGGGAGGTGAGGATGTCGGAGCCGGGCACGTCGTCGTCGAGCGTGACCAGCGTGGAGATCACCTCGGAGGAGGCGACCTCGCCGGCCGCCTGGCCGCCCATGCCGTCGGCGATGGCGAGCAGGCGCGGACCGGCGTAACCGGAGTCCTCGTTGCCCTCCCGGATCATGCCTTTGTGCGATCCGGCGGCGAAGCGCAGTGACAGACTCATGCGCACCTCGCCCGTCGGCTCCGAATGCAGCCGGTCGTGTCGAGCCACACTGCCCACCCTCCGGTCGGGAGCGCGCCGGGGACCGGGGTGCGGTCCGCCGTTGCGTGCTCGCTCCGCTCGCTCATTGTCGTACTACTTCCGCAGCTCGATGACGGTTTTGCCGATGCGGATCGGTGCGCCCAGCGGGATCGGTACGGGGGTCGTCAGCCGGGACCGGTCCAGGTAGGTGCCGTTGGTGGAGCCGAGATCCTCGACGATCCACTGGCCGTCGCGGTCCGGGTAGATCCTGGCATGCCTGCTGGAGGCGTAGTCGTCGTCCAGCACGATCGTGGAGTCGTGCGCCCGGCCCAGGGTGATGGTCTGGCCCTGCAGCGCCACGGTGGTGCCGGTCAGGGTGCCCTCGGTCACGACCAGCTTGGTGGGGGCGTTACGGCCGCGTCGGCCGCCACCGCCCTGCTGCGCGCGCTGCTGCGGGGGCGCGGCCTGCTGCCGGGCCGCCTGCTGCGGACGTGCGGCCTCCCGGCGCGCGCCTCGCTGCGACCCGCGCTGGGTGACCCGCGTACCGAACAGGTCGCTGCGGATGACCTGCACGGCCACGATCACGAACAGCCACAGTACGGCCAGGAAACCCAGCCGCATGACCGTGAGGGTCAGCTCTGACATTGCCCCCGCTTCACCCTTCGGCTTGCCTATAGATAACGGTGGTGCTGCCCACGACGATCCGCGAGCCGTCGCGGAGCGTAGCGCGGGTGGTGTGCTGCCCGTCCACCACGATGCCGTTGGTGGAGCCGAGATCCTGGATCGTCGAGGGCGTTCCGGTCCGGATCTCGCAGTGCCGGCGCGAGACGCCGGGGTCGTCGATCCGCACGTCGGCGTCGGTGCTGCGGCCCAGCACCAGCGTCGGACGGGAGATCTGGTGGCGGGCGCCGTTGATCTCGATCCAGTAGCGGGTGCGTCCGCCGCCCGCCGGGGCGGCCGCGGGCCGCTGCGGGGAGGACTGGGGGTAGCCGTAGCCGCCGGGGCGGGCGCCGGGCGGCGGCGTGGACGGCATGGGGGGCGCGCCTGCGGGCGGGTAGCCGTAGCCGCCGCCCGGGGCGCCCTGCGCGGGCCGGCCGGGGGCCGCCGGGGCGGCGGGGGCCTGCTGGCTGCTGGAGGAGGCGAGCGTACGGCTGCGCACCCGGTACAGGCCGGTGTCGAGGTCGTTCGCCTTCTCCAGGTTGACCTTGATCGGGCCCATGAAGGTGTAGCGCTGCTGCTTGGCGTAGTCGCGCACCATGCCGGCCAGCTCGTCGCCGAGCTGCCCGGAGTAGGGGCTGAGCCGCTCGAAGTCCGGGGCGCTCAGCTCCACGATGAAGTCGTTGGGTACGACGGTCCGATCGCGGTTCCAGATGGTCGCGTTGTTGTCGCACTCGCGCTGGAGCGCGCCGGCGATCTCCACGGGCTGGACCTCGGACTTGAAGACCTTGGCGAAGGTGCCGTTGACCAGACCTTCGAGACGTTGCTCGAACTTCTTCAGGACTCCCACGGGGCACCTCCTCCGTCGCTGCCGTTCTTGCCGTCGTCGTGCTCGGTCGTGCTGTGCACTGCTGTGTGTACTGCCGTGTCCTGCGTGCTCTCTACCGCCGCCTTGCCCGGTACTGCCTACTGATCGTATCTACGCGTCGCGCAATCAGCCGGTTCCCCGGCGGCTCCCCTTCGAACTCTCCGGGCCGAACTCTCCGGGCAAGGATCGTAGAGGGGGCCGAAGTCCAGTGTCCCGCACCCGGCGGTACACCCGGTCCGCCTCCTGGGGAGATGCCCGGGACCGGTACGAGGTTGATACGTGAACAAGCACTCACGGAGACGTGGAGGGGGCGGATGGGGCGGGTGCGGCCGGTGGGGCGCTTGGGGCCGGGGAGATGGGGGCGGGGACGGAGGTCGCAGGGTTGGGGCGAGAGGCCGCGGGGGCGCGGGCCGGTGAGCCGGTGGGCAGGCGGGCCGCCGGCAGGTGGGCGGAGGGCGGTGGAGGGCCGGGACGGGCCAGGACGGGGCGGTGGCCTGGGGGTTCTCCCTGTCCGGAGGCGGGGTGGAGGGAAAGGGATGTGAACCCACCCCGTACGGCGTGCTAATGTTCTCGATGTCGGAAGGGGCCGGCCCGCAAGGGAAGCACCGGAAGACACACCCAATGCGCGGGTGGCGGAATAGGCAGACGCGCTGGATTCAGGTTCCAGTGCCCGCAAGGGCGTGGGGGTTCAACTCCCCCCTCGCGCACAACAAAGGGCGGCATCGCTAAGGCGATGCCGCCCTTGCTCGTTGTCGCCGGATGTGACGCTTCTCTCGGGCCGGGCGGCCGCTCTCTTCGAACGGACGGTCGGCTGGGGTGCGGCACCATGTGAGGAAGCTCTCAGGTGGGGGCGGTCAGCGAACCGTCTCGTCGAGAAGCAGTGCCATGATCCCGACAAGCGTCGCGCTGCTGACGATCTCCCGCCGCTCGATCATGCCGCGCAGCTCGCTCAGGGGGATCCACTCCAGTCGGTCCGACTCGTTGCGTTCCGTGGGCTCGCCGACGCGCTGTGCCCCGTCCGCGCGGAACACGAAGTGCTGGGAGTCGGTGATCCCGGCCGCGGGCTGAGCGTAGATCAGCTCTCGCAGCTCGCGCGGGCGCCAGCCCGTCTCCTCCTCCAGTTCCCGGGCGGCGGCCGTCGCCGGCGTCTCCCCGTCCTCGACCAGGCCCATGGGCAGTTCCCAGGCCCAGGTGTCCGTGACGAAGCGGTGACGCCACATCATCAGGACGCGCTGACGCTCGTCCACGGCCGCGGTCACGGCGAGGTCGCGCAGCCGGACCACGTGGTAGTCGGTCCGGGTGCCGTCGGGCTGTACGACGTCCAGCGCGCGCACCCGTACCCACGGGGTGTCGTACAGGGTGTGTTCACCGTGCACGGTCCATCGCATCTGGAATCTGCCTTTCGTATCCGGGCGCGTCGTTCCGGAGCGTCATCCGGTGTGCTGCGGCGGCGATGGAGCAGGTGGGTGGCCTCGTTCGGACGTAGGGTCAACTCTAGGTGCTGTATTCCCAGTTGAAATGTGGATCAGGAGGATCGATGGCAGCGGACGACACCTATGACACCTACGGCAAGCTGCTCACCCTGCTCGACGAGCACACGGCCGCCTACCGGGTGATCGAGCACGCTCCGGAGGGCGGCACCGAGGCGGTCAGCCTGCTCCGCGGCCACGAACTCGCCCAAGCCGCCAAGTGCATCATCGTGATGGTGAAGATCGGCAAGAAGGAGAAGCGCTACGCGCTGGTCGTCGTACCGGGCGACAAACGGATCGACATCGCCGCGGTGAAGGCGCTGTACGGCGGTACGTACGCCTCCTTCGCCTCCGCCGACATCGCCGAGGAACTCGCCGGCTCGCCGAGCGGCACGATCCTGCCCTTCTCCTTCGACGAACGGCTGGAACTCATCGTCGACCCCGGTCTGTTGGAGCACCCCGAGTTCTACTTCAACGCGGCCCGGCTCGACCGGTCGCTCGCGCTGTCCACGGCGGACTACCGGGCCGTCGCCGAGCCCCGGGTGGAGGCGGTGGCTCTGGGCTGAGCCGTCCTCACTAGGCGGACGGGGTGAGTGCGAGGGCCATGCCCAGGCCGACCAGGACGGTGCCGATCACCTTGTTCAGCACCGTCTGGCGGCGCAGCAGCCGGGTGCGCAGGCCGTGGTGGGAGAAGAGGACCGCGGCCAGCGAGAACCAGACCAGGTGCGCGAAGGACATGAACAGGCCGTACCCCATCTGCTGGGCGACCGGGGTGTCGGCGCTCACCACCACCTGGGTGTAGGTGCTGAGCACGAAGAGCATGGTCTTCGGGTTGAGCGCGTTCGTCAGGAACCCGGTGCGCAGCGCCCCGGCCCGCGACAGCCCGTTGCCGTCGGAGAGGTCGATGTCCACCTGGGCCTTCGTGACGAACGTCTTGTACCCGATGAACACCAGGTAGGCGGCGCCGATCAGCTTCATCGCCGTGAACAGCGCCGGGGTGCGCGACACCAGCAGGCCCACACCGAGCATGGTGTAGGTGACGTGGACAAGGACGCCGAGCGAGATGCCGACCGCCGCGAGGACGCCGGCGGTGCGTCCGTACAGATAGCTGTTGCGGACGGTCATCGCGAAGTCCGCACCCGGACTGATGACGGCCAGGACGGTGATGACCGCCACGGCGATGATCTGCCCCATTGCCCCGCTCCCCGCTTCCTGTTGCTGTCAGGGCTTGTGACGGTAGGTGATCACCAGGACGTCCCGCGAGGCCGGGTCGGCGGAGTCCGGCCGGAGCAGCGCGTTTTCGGAACGCTCCAGGAGAAGCTGCTTCACCCAAGAATTCCTCAATTTTGGAGTCGCATGGTGAAGAGGGATCAGAGGGATAAGAGGGGGAAAGGTATTTCGGCTGAACCTGCGAGATGAATCAGAGAAATTCAGGCCGCCGAAATTCAGCCGCATTCTTATTTCGCGCACGTACGCGGGGCAGTCGGCTGTGACGGGTGATGCCGTGGAGGGTGTCACGGTGTTGCCCACAATCGCCGGGTTGTCCACAGGGTCTGACGCGTTCCGGCCGGTGGTTGTACGGTCTGCACGGATTGATGTTCGAGCTGGATTGCGTGCGCGCGGGTGTTCGGGGGAGGCGGTCGCGGTGACCGGTGCCGGTGTGGGTGTGGGCGTGGGTGCGGGCATGGCGGAGACGCCGGGGCGGGCGGCAGCGCGCCGGGTGCCCCGGATCAGCGGCTTCGCCCAGTGGCCGACGCAGGGCTCGCCCAAGGACGAGGGCAAGGCCCTCCGGGCGAGTGTGCCGCGCGCCGCCCACCGCACCCTCGACCTGGACGACGCCCGCCCGGACGCGGTGAGCGCGGTCGAGGAGTCCAACGCCGGGCGCATCCCCGAGCTGACGCCGATACGGGTGGGCAGGATGGCGGCCACGCCGTTCGCCTTCCTGCGCGGCTCGGCCGGGCTCATGGCGTACGACCTGGCGCGTACCCCCATGACCAGGATCGGCGCCCAGATATGCGGTGACGCACACGCCGCCAACTTCGGCCTCTACGGCGACGCCCGCGGCGGCCTGGTCATCGACCTCAACGACTTCGACGAGACGGTGCACGGTCCCTGGGAATGGGACCTGAAGCGGCTCGCGACGTCGCTGGTCCTGGCCGGGCGGGAGGCCGGTGCCGACGAGGACACCTGCCGCGCCGCGGCCCAGGACACGGTCGGCGCCTACCGGCGCACCATGCGGCTGCTGGCCAGGCTGCCCGTCCTGGACGCCTGGAACGCCATCGCGGACGAGGAACTCGTCTCCCACACCGACGCCCACGACCTGCTCGGCACACTGGAGCGCGTCTCGGAGAAGGCACGGGCCAACACCAGCGGCCGCTTCGCGGCCAAGTCGACGGAGGAGGCGGTGGACGGCGGACGCCGCTTCGTGGCGGCACCCCCGGTACTGCGCCGCATCCCGGACGCGGAGGCCGCCGCCGTGGCCGCCTCCCTGGAGTCGTACCTGACCACGCTCCCCGAGGACCGGCTCCCGCTGCTGGCCCGGCACGCCGTCCACGACGTGGCCTTCCGGGTGGTCGGCACGGGCAGCGTCGGCACCCGGTCGTACGTCGTGCTGCTCCTCGACCACCGTGGTCAGCCCCTCGTCCTCCAGGTGAAGGAGGCCCGCCCCTCCGCACTGGTCCCGCACCTGGCCACCGCCGGATTCGAGGCGACGCCGGTCGAGCACGAGGGGCGTCGCGTGGTGCTCGGCCAGAAGCGCATGCAGGTCGTCAGCGACATCCTGCTGGGCTGGACGACGGTCGACGGGCGCCCCTTCCAGGTGCGCCAGTTCCGCAACCGCAAGGGCAGCGTCGACCCGGCCGCCCTCCCCGCCGACCAGATCGACGACTACGGCCGCATGACCGGCGCCCTGCTCGCCCGCGCCCACGCCCACAGCGCCGACCCCCGCCTGATCGCCGGCTACTGCGGCAAGAACGAGGAGCTGGACGAAGCGATCGCCGCCTTCGCCGTCACCTACGCCGACCGCACCGAAGCCGACCACGCACAACTGGTGGCCGCCGTACGGGCCGGTCGGATCAAGGCGGAGACAGGGGTGTGAGGGGCGCGGCTGGGCGCGTCGTAAGGGGCAGGGTGGTCCGGTGAAGTACGTCGAGGTGGGCGGTGGCGAGGGCGAGGAGGCGGGGTTCCTCGATCCCCGGCCCTACCTCGCCCTGCTGCCCTCGCTCGCGCCCGAGCTGCCGCCGGGCGCCCGGGCCTTCGCCACCGACCCGGCGCACTACGCCTTCGGCGGCAAGCGCTGCGTGAAGGACCTCCAGCCCGCCGAGGTGCGCCGTACCGGAGAGGAGACCATCGAGATCCGCTTCCGGCACAACTGCTTCAAGCACGACGAGGACCTGGTCGTCCGCTACACCGGCGTCTCCCGCTTCCAGTCGGACGTGCTGGACGTCTGCGACCCCGCCTCCCTCGGCGATGTGATCCTCGACGAGATCCTCCCGCACCCCGGCGGCTGCACCCACGAGCTGGCCTGCCGGCCCGGCACCCTGGTGGTCGCCTGCCGGGACCTGGTCGCCGAGTGGGTACCGGCGAACTGCCCGGACGCCGAGCAGGACGCTTAGCCGATCCGCTGAGCCGGGCCTTCGCCCAGCACGGCCCACTGAGTCGGCCTGCTCCACGCGGCTCGATGAACGCGGTCCACTGAGCGTGACCCACTGGGTGCGGGCCGCCGCACCGGCCGGCTGAGCCCGCCGCCGCGACCGCACCTTTCCGGCCGTGGCCTACGCTGGTCGGGTGACGACCCCGGAAGCTGAGCAGTCCCAGGGCCCGCGGCCCGAGGAACGGCTGGAAAAGGCCGTACGCGCCGCTGAGCAGGCGTTGATCGAGTACGAGATCGCCGTGGAGACCTTCCGCGTCGAGGTCGAGAACTTCTCCCGGCTGCACGAGCAGAAGCTCGGCCCGCTCTACGGCCGTATCGAGGAGCTGGACGCGCAGATCGCCGAGGCGAGGGCCGCCCGCACCGGCGACCCCGAGGACATCCGCCGGGCCCAGGAGGCCCGCGCCAACGTCCAGCCCATCCCCGGCGTCGAGGAACTCCTGCACGGCTGGATGGACGGTCACGGCCTGTTCCCGGAAGCCGCAGCGATGCTCACCGACCAGGCCGTACGGCCCCCCGAGCGGGTCCGCCCCAGCGAGGAGGCCCGCAAGCTCTACCGCGAGCTGGCCCGCAAGGCCCACCCCGACCTCGCCCAGGAGGAAGAGGAACGGCAGCGCCGCGAGGAGTTCATCTCCCGCGTCAACGCCGCCTACGCCCGCGGCGACACGGCCCTGCTCATGGAGCTGGCCGAGGAGTGGGCGGCCGGCCCGGTACCGCCCGAGCGCCGGCCCAGCCACAGCGAGGAGCTGTACGCCCGCCTCGAATGGCTCTCCCAGCGCAAGGAACTGCTCACCCTGGTCGCCCAGGAACTGGAGAACGGCGCCATCGCCGGCATGCTGCGCCTCGCCCCCGACGACCCCGACGCCCTCCTGGACGAGATCGCCGTCCGGCTCCGCACCGACATCGAGCAGCGGGAGACGGAGCTGGCGGGACTGCTCGGGCAGGGATGAGCCACGGTCCGCTTCGGGTAGCGTCGGAGGCATGAGTTTCGGAGCTGGTGTGCCCACGGTCGAGGTCACGGACCTCAAGGACGACGACTTCCTGCTGGACGTCCGCGAGGACGACGAGTGGCAGGCAGGCCACGCCGAGGGAGCGCTGCACATCCCCATCAGCGAGTTCGTGGCCCGGTACGGCGAGCTGACCGAGGCCGCCCCGCAGGACGGCCGCGTGCACGTCATCTGCCGTTCCGGCGGCCGGTCGGCCCAGGTCACGATGTACCTGGTCCAGCAGGGCATCGACGCCGTGAACGTCGACGGCGGCATGCAGGTCTGGCAGTCCGCGGGCCGACCGGTCATCACGGACGACGGACAGCCCGGCTTCGTCCTCTAGCCCTGAGGCGTTCTCCAGCCCTGAGGCGTCCCTGATGCCGCATTCAGCCCTGAGGCGTCCGTCGGCCCTGAAACCGACGGCGTCAGCTGAGCGGGTGGGTCGCCAGCAGGTCGCCGAGAGTCTCCTCGTACGCCGCCGCCGGGCCTAGCGACAGCTCCACCTGCTTGGCCCAGGCGTGGTACCGGTGCAGGACGTACTCGGTGTCCGCGCCGAACCCGCCGTGCAGATGCTGTGCCGTCTGCACGACCCGGCGCACCCCCTCCGCCGCCCAGATCTTCGCGACGGCCACGTCCCCGGCGGCCGGCAACGGTCCCGGCGCACCCGAGGCGATCCGCCAGGCGGCCTGCCACAGTGTGGCCTCCATGGCCCGCAGATCGATGTACCGGTCGGCGGCCTGCACGGCGACCGCCTGGAACGTCGCGATCGGGTGCCCGAACTGCTCCCGCTTGCTCGTGTACTCGCTGGTCATCCGCAGCACCCGCTCGCCGAGTCCGAGGGCCAGCGCACAGGTGCCGGTGGCCAGCAGCGCGTGCAGCCACTCCCCGGCGCCGTCGGCCTCGATGACGTCGCCCGCCCCGATCCGCGCCGACCTCAGGCGCAGCTCGGCCAGCCGCTCCCCGCTGGTGGAGATCTGCTCGGCCAGGACCACCCCGTCCGACTCGAGCGGCACCAGTGCCAGCACGCTCCGGTCGGCGGTCGCGCCCTCGACGTGTGCCGGTACGAGGACGAGGTCCGCGTCGTACGCCCATGGCACCGCCGTCTGCACCCCGTCCAGCACCCACGCGTCACCGTCCCGCCGCGCGGTGACGGCGAGTTCGGCCGGATCGTGTCCGGTACGGCCGTGCGCGGCGACGGTGAGTACCAGCTCGCCGCGCCCCGCCCGGGCCAGCAGTCGTTGCCCCAACTCCTGGGTGCCGTAGGCCTGTACGGCCGCCACGGCCGCGCTGTGTTCCAGCAGCGGCACCCGGGCGAGCACGTGGGCGGACTCGCGCAGCACGAGACACAGCGCGATGGCGTCCAGGCCCGCCCCGCCGTACCCGTCGTCGAGCAGCAGGCTGAGCAGGTCGGCGTCGGCGAGCCGGGACCACAGCTCGCGGTCGAAGCCCTCGGCCACGGCCCCGGTGGTGAGCGCGGGGCTGGGCACCGCGTCCGGCACCACCCCGGCGAACACCCCCCGCGCCGCTTCGGCCGCCGCCAACTGCTCTTCGCTGAAGGTGAAGTCCACGGCCTGTCCTCCTGGCGGATCGGTCGTCCGACGATTCGTCTGACGGGCCGTCAAGATAGAACAGGTTCTAGAAGAAGGGAACGGGGAGGAGGGATCGGAGGGAGGAGGGAACGCGGGGGGAGGGCACCGGGGGAAGGAGGGAGTAGGGCGGGCCATTTCGAAACCGGCTCTGGGGGCCTCCCCCTCCCCACCCCCCTCGCCGAGGCGTGCCTCAGCGGTCGAAGTCCAGCTCGACCTTCTCCGTCACCGGATGCGACTGGCACGCCAGCACGTAGCCGGCCTCCGTCTCCTCCGCCTCCAGGGCGAAGTTGCGGTCCATGCGGACCTCACCGGAGACCAGGAAGGCCCGGCAGGTGCCGCAGACGCCGCCCTTGCACGCGTAGGGCGCGTCGGGCCGGTTGCGCAGGACCGTCTCCAGCAGGGACTCGCCGTCCTGGACCGGCCAGGTGCCGCCGCGTCCGTCGAGCCGGGCGGTGACGGTGCTGTGCGCGGGCACAGGCCTACGGTCCGCCGGGGCCGTGCCCTCGTCCACGTGGAAGATCTCCTGGTGGATGCGGGCCCGGTCCACGCCCAGGTCGCGCAGCGCCTTCTCGGCGCCCTGCACCAGCCCGAACGGGCCGCACAGGAACCATCCGGCCACCTGGTCCACCGGCAGCAGCGCGGGCAGCAGCCCGGTGAGCCGCTCGCGATCCAGCCGTCCGGACGGCAGGCCCGCCTGCTGCTCCTCACGGGAGAGCACCGTGACCAGCTGCAGCCGCTCGGGGTAGCGGTCCTTCAGGTCGGCGACCTCCTCCAGGAACATCGTCGAGGCGGCCGTGCGGTCGCTGCGTATCAGGCAGAACCGGGCCTCCGGCTCGGTCGCCAGCAGCGTGGCGGCGATGGACAGCACCGGGGTGATGCCGCTGCCGCCGACGACGGCCGCGTACCAGCCCGGGGCCGGTTCCAGGGTGAAGCGGCCGGCCGGGGTCATCACCTCCAGCTCGTCCCCGACGTTGACCTCTTTCAGCGCGTACGTGGAGAAGGCGCCGCCGTCGACCAGCCGCACGCCCACGCGCAGCGTGCTCGGGCCCTCGCCGGCCGGGTCGGGAGCCGGGGAGCAGATCGAGTACGTGCGGCGTAGCTCGACGCCGTCCGCGGTCCGCCGCAGGGCGAGGTGCTGGCCGGGTGCGTGCCGGTACTCCTCGCGCAGCTCGGGCGGGACGGTGAGGGTGAGGGCGACGGAGTCGTCGGTGAGCCGGTCGACCGCGGCCACCTGGAGCCGGTGGAAGCGTGCCATCACAACTCCTTGAAGTGGTCGAAGGGTTCACGGCAGGCCAGGCAGCGGCGCAGTGCCTTGCAGGCGGTGGAGGAGAACCTGCTGAGCAGTTCGGTGTCGGCGGAGCCGCAGTGCGGGCAGCGGACCGGGTCGGTCTCCTCGGCGGGGGCCGCGAGGGTGCGGGTCGGGCCCAGGGAGAGCGGGACCGGTCCGGAGTCGTGCCGCACGCGCGGGGGAGCGATCCCGAACTCCTGGAGTTTGCGGCGGCCCTCGGCGGTGATGTCGTCGGTCGACCAGGCGGGGGCGAGCACCGTGCGCACGGTGACCTCGCGCATGCCGTGGGCGCGCAGCACCTGCTCTATGTCCAGGCTCATCGCCTCGATGGCGGGGCAGCCGGTGTAGGTCGGGGTCAGGTCGACCTCGACCGCGTCGGCGCCGCTGACGTGCACGGCGCGTACGACGCCCAGCTCCTGGAGCGTGAGCACGGGCAGTTCGGGGTCGGGCACCGATCCGGCCAGCTCCAGCAGCTCCGCCTCCAGGGCGGTGGCGGTCACCATGACGCCCCCGGGTGGCTGCGGTGCAGGTGCTGCATCTCGGCGAGCATCCGCCCGAAGGGCTCGGTGTGCAGGCCCTGCCGGCCGGCGCCCGCCGCCCAGGCGCCGGTGCGCGGGCCCTCGGGCACGGTCAGGGTGGCCCGGCCGAGCACGTCGGTCACGGACTCGAGCCAGCGGGCCTCCAGGCCGGACCAGTCGGCGTCCAGGCCCTCGACCGGCTGGAACATCTCCCCGGTGAACCGCCACAGCGCCTCGCACGCCCGCTGCATCCGCGTCTGGCTGACGTCGGTGCCGTCGCCGAGCCGCAGGGTCCACTGCTCGGCGTGGTCGCGGTGGTAGGCGACCTCCTTGACGGCCTTGGCGGCCAGCGGTGCGAAGGGGCCGCTGCCCGCGGCGAGTTCGGCGTAGAGCAGGTGCTGGTAGGTGGAGAAGTACAGCTGGCGGGCGATGGTGTGGGCGAAGTCGCCGTTCGGCTGCTCGACCAGCTGGAGGTTGCGGAAGGCGCGCTCCTCGCGCAGGAAGGCCAGTTCGTCCTCGTCGCCGACCATGGACAGCAGCACGCGGGCCTGGCCGAGCAGGTCGAGGGCGATGTTGGCGAGGGCGACTTCTTCCTCCAGGACGGGCGCGTGCCCGGCCCACTCCCCCAGACGGTGGGAGAGCACCAGGGCGTCGTCGCCGAGGGCGAGTGCGGCGGTCGCGGGGACGGTGGCGGTCACAGGTGCTTCACCCCTTCCGGGATCTCGTAGAAGGTCGGGTGCCGGTAGGGCTTGTCGGCGGCGGGCTCGAAGAACGGGTCCTTCTCGTCGGGGGAGGACGCGGTGATCGCGGCGGCCGGGACGACCCAGATCGAGACGCCCTCATTGCGCCGGGTGTACAGGTCGCGGGCGTTGCGCAGGGCGAGTTCCGCGTCCGGGGCGTGCAGGCTGCCGGCGTGGGTGTGGGAGAGGCCGCGGCGGGAGCGCACGAAGACCTCCCACAGGGGCCAGTCGGTGTTCGTCATGCTCGCGTCTCTCCTGTCCCACCGGTGGTCCCGGTGTGCTTGGCCGCGTAGGCCGAGGCCGCCTCCCGTACCCACGCGCCCTCGTCGTGGGCGCGCCTGCGCTGGGTGATGCGCTGTTCGTTGCAGGGGCCGTTGCCCTTGAGGACGTCCCAGAACTCGGTCCAGTCGATCGTCCCGAAGTCGTGGTGCCCCCGCTCCTCGTTCCACCGCAGGTCCGGGTCGGGGAGGGTGAGGCCGAGGGATTCGGCCTGGGGGACGCAGATGTCGACGAAGCGCTGGCGCAGCTCGTCGTTGGAGTGGCGCTTGATCTTCCACTCCATGGACTGCGCGGAGTGCTGGGACTCGTCGTCGGGCGGGCCGAACATCATCAGCGAGGGCCACCACCAGCGGTTCACCGCGTCCTGGGCCATCGCGTGCTGCTCGGGGGTGCCCTTGCTGAGGGTGAGGAGCAGTTCGTAGCCCTGGCGCTGGTGGAAGGATTCCTCTTTGCAGATCCGCACCATGGCGCGCGCGTACGGCCCGTAGGAGCAGCGGCACAGGGGGACCTGGTTGGTGATCGCGGCGCCGTCCACCAGCCAGCCGATCGCGCCGACGTCGGCCCAGGTCAGCGTGGGGTAGTTGAAGATCGAGGAGTACTTCTGGCGGCCGCTGTGCAGCTTGTCGAGCAGCTCGGCGCGGCTGGTGCCGAGGGTTTCGGCGGCGCTGTACAGGTACAGGCCGTGACCGGCCTCGTCCTGGACCTTGGCCATCAGGATCGCCTTGCGGCGCAGGCTGGGCGCGCGCGTGATCCAGTTGGCCTCGGGCTGCATGCCGATGATCTCGGAGTGGGCGTGCTGGGCGATCTGCCGGACCAGGGTGGCGCGGTAGGCGTCCGGCATCCAGTCGCGCGGTTCGATGCGTTCGTCGGCGGCGACGGCCGTGTCGAAGGCGTGCTGGTGGGCCGCCGTGTCGACGGCGGTGCCGGATGCGCCGTCCGCCGGTGTGCGGGCCGTGCGGTGCGCGGCTGCTGTGGCCATGCGGTCCCCCTGACCTCGGGCTCTCTTTGAGCACGGCCCCGACCGATCGTTCGGTCCGTGCGTCATCAATGGTGTGCCGGGCTGCTGCGGGTGTCAACTGCTGTGGATAACTGCGCGAGCCGCCTGTGGAAAACCCTCGGACGGCCGGCGCGGCGTGGCGAGGGCCACTGTCCGGGGCCGCACCCGGGGCTGCGCCGGGCGGCCGGTGCTGAGTACCGTTCCGTGCGAGCGCCGAGGAGTGGCGCTCGCGCAGCACGCGGCGCCTGTGGCGCCGGTGGGACGACCGAACGGAAGCGGGGGACGGGGCGGATGGACGCGTACGACGAGGACTCGGGGGCCCCGCCCGGGCCCGACGGGTCGACCGGGGCGCGTCGCCCGGAGATCCCGGAGCAGGCCGGGGCGCGTGAGCCGGAGGATCAGGAGCACCCGGAGCACCCGGAGCACCCGGAGCGCCCGGAGCACGAGTCGTCGCCCGCCGCCGAGCCGTCGTATCCGACCCCGGCGTCCCGTACCGGCGTCGCCGCCCTCTCCCCCCGCTACCAGGTCGTCGCCGCCGTGGCCCTCGGGCTTGTCGCGGTCACCGTCTGTGTGCACCTGGCAATGGTGTTCCTGAGCGTCGCGCCGGCGAACACCGTGACCAAGCAGCACGGCCAGGCGGTCGAGGACTGGGTGTACCCGGAGTTCGAGCAGAACTGGAAGCTGTTCGCCCCGAACCCGCTGCAGCAGAACATCGCCGTCCAGGTGCGCGCCCAGGTGCGGATGAAGGACGGCGGCCTGCGCATCACCGGCTGGAACGACCTGTCCGCGCAGGACGGCGCCGCGATCGACGGCAATCTCGTGCCCAGCCACACCGACCAGAACGAGGTCCGCCGCGCCTGGGACTTCCTCGTCGCCACGCACGGCGCCGACAACCGGCCCGTGGGCATGCGGGGCGCGCTCTCCGAGCAGTACGTGCGCCGGATAGTCGTGATGCGCCTGTACCGGTACGACGCGACCAGCCGGGAGGGCGTCATCGAACGCGTACAGGTCCGCTCCATGACCACCAATGTGCAGCCGCCCGCGTGGAGCCGCGAGAAGATCTCCGACAAGCCCGCCTACCGGGTGCTGCCCTGGTGGACGGTGGCCCCCGACGAGGCCGCGGGAGGTGTGCGGTGAGCCGGTTCTCCCTGACGCTCTCGCGCGGCATCGCCCGCGTCACCGGCGCGGCCCTGGGCCCGTACCAGACCGCCGTGATCCGCATCGGCTTCGCCGCGACCTGGCTGCTGTTCCTGCTGCGCGAGTTCCCGCACCGCCAGGAGCTGTACGGTCCCGACGGCCCCTGGAGCTGGGCACTCGGCCGGCAGCTGACCGACGACAACCACGCCTTCACTGCCCTGATGTGGTTCCACGGGCAGCTGTGGTTCGAGGTCTGCTACGTGCTGGCGGTCCTCGCCAGTGCGGCGCTGTTGCTCGGCTGGCGCACCCGCACCGCCTCGGTGCTGTTCATGGTCGGGGTGCTGTCGATGCAGAACCGCAGTGTCTTCATCGGCGACGGCGGCGACAACGTCCTGCACCTGATGTCCATCTATCTGGTGTTCACGCGCTGCGGGCAGGTGTGGTCCCTGGACGCGCGGCGCGCGGCCCGGGCCGAGGCGGCACACGCGCGCGGGGAGCGGGTTCCCGCCGACCGGACGGGGCCGGTGCTGTGGGCCGTGTCCGGCCTGGCGCTCGTCACCGTGACGCTGACCGGCCGGCTGTTCCACAACGGCTGGCTGGTGCCGGCGCTGCTGTGGACGGTGTGGGCGGCACTCGCTCTGGAGTGGGCCGTCGCGCGCTGGGCCAGGTCGCCGCAGCCGCGGATCCTGCTGGACGTGATCGCCAGTGTGGTGCACAACGGCGCCCTGGTCGTGATCATGGCGGAGGCGTGCCTGATCTACGCCACCGCCGGCTGGTACAAGATCCAGGGCTCGCGCTGGCAGGACGGCACCGCCGTCTACTACCCGCTCCACCTGGACTACTTCTCGCCCTGGCCCGGCCTCGCCGACCTGATGTCCTCCAGCGGCACGATCATGATGATCGTCGCCTACGGGACGGTCATGGTGCAGGTGGCCTTCCCGTTCACGCTGTTCAACCGGCGGGTCAAGAACGTCCTGCTGGTGCTGATGATGACCGAGCACGCCGTGATCGCGGTCGTCCTCGGACTGCCCTTCTTCTCGCTTGCGATGATCGCGGCGGACGCGGTCTTCCTTCCGACGGCCTTCCTGCTGCTGCTCGGCGGCTGGGCCGCACGCGCGCGTGCCCGGCTGGTCCGGCCTGGCGGCGGGGACCACACGCTGCCGGCTCCGCGCGCCCCGAAGGACTCGGAGGACTTGGACGGTCCGGAGGACTCGCAGGCCTCGGCGGGCCAGGCGGGCTCGGCGGGCTCGGAGGCTTCGGAGGGGAGCACGCCGGGGCGCGTAGGGTTCACCGCATGACCGACCCCGACCCCGTGATGCGCTGGCGCGAGCACGCCGGTGGCGCCGTGCTGCTCGACGGCTTCCACGCCCTCAAGCACGCGCTGCGCTTCGGGGCCGAGGTGCCGGTGGCGGTCACCACCGACCGGCGGGCCACGCTCGCTCTCGCCGAGGAGCTGGCCGACGACGTCAGGGACACGCTGGACGCGCTGCTGACGGAGGTGCCCGAGCAGACGTACGCCTCGCTGGTTCCGCGCCCCCATCCGACCGGGGTGGCCGCGCTCGCCGTACGACCGTCCCGCGAGGCCAATCTACGGGTCCTGGCGCAGGCGCCGCGCACCGCGCCGGTGGTGGTCCTCGACAACCCGCGCAACCTCGGCAACGCCGGTGCCGTGATCCGGCTGGCCGCCGGCTTCGGCGCGACCGGAGTGGTCACGACGGGCACGCTCGACCCCTGGCACCCCACGGTGGTGCGGGGCGGGGCGGGGCTGCACTTCGCCACGGCGGTGGAACGGCTCGGCGTCGACGAACTGCCCTCCGGCCCGCTGTTCGCCCTCGATCCCGAGGGCGACGACATCCGGGGGATCAAGCTGCCCGACGACGCCGTGCTGGCCTTCGGCTCGGAGCGCAGCGGCCTCTCGGACGGGCTGCGCGCGCGTGCCGACCATCTCCTACGGCTGCCGATGCGCCCCCAGGTCTCCAGCTACAACCTGGCCACCAGCGTCGCCATGACGCTGTACCACTGGAGTGCCGCCGGGGGCGCACCGTCCTGAACAGGCGTTACGCCTCCCGTCGAACCTCGACCACGCGGAACCGGTTGGCGACGAACGCGCCGTCGCACAGCGCGGCGTTGGCCGCCGGGTTGCCGCCCGAGCCGTGGAAGTCGGAGAAGGCGGCGGTCTGGTTCACGTACACCCCGCCGGTCAGGTTGAGCGAGAGCTGGGCGGCCTCCTCCAGGCACACCTCCTCGATGTCCCGGGTCACCTCCGGGTCCGTGGTGTAGGCGCCGACCGTCATCGCGCCCTTCTCACGGACCGTGCGGCGCAGCAGCTCCACCGCGTCGGCCGCCGAGTCGACGGCGACGGCGAAGGAGACGGGGCCGAAGCACTCGCTCATGTACGCGGCCTCGTCGTCCGGCTTGGCGCCGTCCAGCTTGACGATGACGGGGGTGCGTACGACCGCGCCGGGGAACTCCGGGTTGCTGATCTCGCGGGAGGCGAGGGCGACCTCGCCGAGGCCGGCCGCCGCCTCCAGGCGGGCCTTCACGTCCGGGTTGACGATGGCGCCGAGCAGGGCGTTCGCGCGGGCGTCGTCACCGAGCAGGCCGTCGACCGCGCGGGCGAGGTCGGAGGCCACCTCGTCGAAGGTCTTGGGGCCCTCGTCGGTGCGGATGCCCTCGCGCGGGACGAGCAGGTTCTGCGGGGTGGTGCACATCTGGCCGCTGTACAGGGACAGCGAGAACGCCAGGTTGGACAGCATGCCCTTGTAGTTGTCGGTCGACTCCACGACGACCGTGTTGACGCCGGCCTTCTCCGTGTACACCTGCGCCTGGCGGGCGTTGGCCTCCAGCCAGTCGCCGAAGGACGTGGAGCCGGTGTAGTCGATGATCCGGATCTCGGGGCGGGTGGCGAGCGTCTTGGCGATGCCCTCGCCGGGCCGCTCGACGGCCAGCGCGACCAGGTTCGGGTCGAAGCCCGCCTCGGTGAGCACGTCCCGGGCGACCTGCACGGTCAGCGCGAGCGGCAGCACCGCGCGCGGGTGCGGCTTGACCAGGACGGCGTTGCCGGTCGCCAGGGAGGCGAACAGGCCCGGGTAGCCGTTCCAGGTCGGGAAGGTGTTGCAGCCGATGACCAGGCCGATGCCGCGCGGGACCGGGGTGAACTGCTTGGTCAGCGCCAGCGGGTCGCGCTTGCCCTGCGGCTTGGTCCACTCCGCCGACTCCGGCGTGCGCACCTGCTCCGCGTACGCGTACGCCACCGCCTCCAGGCCGCGGTCCTGGGCGTGCGGGCCGCCCGCCTGGAACGCCATCATGAAGGCCTGTCCGCTGGTGTGCATGACCGCATGCGCGAACTCGTGCGTCCGGTCGCTGATCCGCTTGAGGATCTCCACGCAGACCGCCGCGCGCAGCTCCGGGCCCGCGTCGCGCCAGGCGCGCAGGCCGGCCTTCATCGCGGGCAGCAGCACGTCGACGTCCGCGTGCGGGTAGGTCACGCCCAGCTCGATGCCGTACGGCGAGACCTCGCCGCCCACCCAGTCGTCGGTGCCGGGCTGGCCGAGGTCGAGACGGGTGCCCAGGACTGCGTCGAAGGCGGCCTTGCCGGCCGCCGCGTCCAGGCTGCCGTGCTCGCCGTACGCCTTGGGATGCTCGGGGTGGGGGGACCAGTACGCGCGCGTGCGGATCGCTTCCAGGGCCTGGTCGAGCGTGGGCCGGTGCTTCGCGATCAGCTCGTGGGGGGTCGGTTGGGCGGCCATGCGAGACCAACTCCTCGTCTGGAGAACTCTTCGTCGAGTTCAGGACCTGGGTCGTCGAGTTCAGGACCTATGCGGAAACAGAGGCGGGAACAGCCAGTCAGAGCTAGAGTAACCGAACGATCGGTCGGGACAAGGGGATCCGCCGCATCTGTGGAAAACGTCGTGCGGGAGGATCGCGCACATGACAGCACTCGACCTCAGCAGCCCCGTGGCCGTCGTCGGCACCGGCACCATGGGCCAGGGCATCGCCCAGGTCGCGCTGGTCGCCGGCCACCCCGTGCGGCTCTACGACGCCGTACCCGGGCGCGCCCGGGAGGCGGCCGAAGCGATCGGCGCCCGCCTCGACCGGCTGGTGGCCAAGGACCGGCTCGACGCGGCCGACCGGGACGCGGCGCGCGCCCGGCTCACGCCCGCCGGAAGCCTTGCCGAGCTGGCCGACTGCGCACTGGTCGTCGAGGCCGTCCTGGAACGGCTGGACGTCAAGCAGCAGCTCTTTCGCGAGCTGGAGGAGATCGTCTCCGACGACTGCCTGCTCGCGACCAACACCTCGTCCCTGTCGGTGACGGCCATCGGCGGGGCCCTCGCCCGTCCCGGCCGCTTCCTGGGCCTGCACTTCTTCAACCCGGCCCCGCTGCTGCCGCTGGTCGAGGTCGTCTCCGGGTTCGCCACCGACGTCACATCGGCCACGCGCGCGTACGAGACCGCCCGCGCCTGGGGCAAGACCCCGGTGGCCTGCGCGGACACCCCCGGCTTCATCGTCAACCGCATCGCCCGGCCCTTCTACGCCGAGGCCTTCGCCGTCCACGAGGCCCAGGGCGCCGACCCGGCCACCATCGACGCGGTCCTGCGCGAGTCGGGCGGCTTCCGGATGGGCGCCTTCGAGCTGACCGACCTCATCGGGCAGGACGTCAACGAGTCCGTCACCCACTCGGTGTGGCAGTCCTTCTTCCAGGACGTCCGCTTCACGCCCTCACTGGCCCAGCGCCGGCTGGTCGAGTCCGGCCGGCTCGGCCGCAAGAGCGGGCACGGCTGGTACGACTACGCCGACGGCGCCGAGCGCCCCGAGCCGCACACCGCGGAGAAGGAGCAGCCGCCCGCCCGCGTCACCGTCGAGGGAGACCTCGGCCCCGCCGCCGAGCTGCTCACGCTGATCCGCGAGGCCGGCATCCAGGTCCACGAGGAGGACGAGGACCACGGCACCCGCCTGCTGCTGCCCAGCGGCGGCCAGCTGGTCCTCGCCGACGGCCAGACCTCCGTGGAGTTCCGTGACGTCGTCTACTTCGACCTCGCCCTCGACTACCGCAAGGCCACCCGCATCGCCCTGTCCGCCGCCCAGGACACCTCGCCCCGGACCCTCGCCGAGGCCACCGGCCTCTTCCAGGCGCTCGGCAAGGACGTCAGTGTCATCCGTGACGTCCCCGGCATGATCGTCGCCCGCACGGTCGCCCGGATCATCGACCTCGCGCACGACGCCGTCGCCAAGGGCGTGGCCACCGAGGAGGACATCGACACCGCGATGCGCCTGGGCGTCAACTACCCGCTCGGCCCCTTCGAGTGGAGCCGCAGACTGGGCCGCGGCTGGGCCTACGACCTGCTGGAGGAGCTGCACCTGCGCGACCCCTCCGGCCGGTACGCGCCGTCCCTCGCGCTCTACCGTCACTCGTACGCCACCGACAAGCGGGAGAGCACTCCATGACCACCGCCAAGCGCGACACGTACACCCCCGAGACACTGCTCTCCGTCGCCGTCCAGGTGTTCAACGACCGCGGCTACGACGGCACCTCCATGGAGCACCTCTCCAAGGCCGCCGGCATCTCCAAGTCGTCCATCTACCACCACGTCAGCGGCAAGGAAGAACTGCTGCGCCGGGCCGTCAGCCGGGCGCTGGACGGGCTGTTCGGGATCCTCGACGAGGAGCACGCGCGCGTGGGGCGGCCCGTGGACCGGCTGGAGCACGTCGTACGGCGCATGGTCGAGGTGCTGATATCCGAGCTGCCCTACGTGACGCTGCTGCTGCGGGTGCGCGGCAACACCGAGACGGAGCGGTGGGCGCTGGAGCGGCGACGGGACTTCGACCACCAGGTCGCCGAGCTGCTGAAGGCCGCCGCCGCCGAGGGGGACGTACGCGGGGACGTGGAGGTGCGCCTGGCGACCCGGCTGGTCTTCGGGATGATCAACTCCATCGTGGAGTGGTACCGGCCCGAGCCGCAGGGCGCGAGCGGCCGCGAGGTGGCCGACGCGGTCGTCCGGCTGGCCTTCGCGGGGCTGCGGCAGGACTGAGCCGGGCTGAGGTAGGGCGGCAGGACTGAGCCGGGCTGAGGTAGGGCGGCAGGACTGAGCCGGGCCGAGGTAGGGCGGCAGGACTGAGCCGGGCCGAGGTAGGGCGGCAGGAGTGAGCCGGGCCGAGGGGGCGCGGTGCGGGCGAGGTGCCTCCCGGTCAGGTCTCCGGTTCCAGGTCCTCCTCCTCGAACACCAGCAGCGTGCGCGTGCTGAGCACCTCGGGGATCGCCTGGAGCCGGGTGAGCACCAGCTCGCGCAGCGCCCTGTTGTCGGGCGTGTGCACCAGGAGCAGCACGTCGAAGTCGCCGCCCACCAGGGCGATGTGGGAGGCGCCGGGCAGCTGCCTGAGCTGCTCGCGGACCGTGCGCCAGGTGTTCTGGACGATCTTCAGCGTGATGTACGCCGAGGTGCCGTGCCCCGCCCGCTCGTGGTCCACGCGGGCGCTGAAACCCCGGATCACCCCGTCCTCGACCAGACGGTTGATCCGCGCGTAGGCGTTGGCGCGCGAGACGTGGACGCGTTCGGCGACCGACCGTATCGAGGCGCGGCCGTCCGCCTGGAGAATCTTGAGGATGTCCTGATCGATGGCGTCCAGCGGGCGCGGCGCCGGCAGCAGGGCCCCCTCGTCCGGCCCTTGGACCATTTGTTCAGGTGACATGTCCCCCCGCTTCACTGCCGTGGACGTCCTGCATTCATTCCAGGTTGTGGAGAACCGTTTGTCCACAGCCTGACGGGGCCTGTAGCCAAAATGTGCCGACGACCGAACAATCGGTAGGTGAGGCGCCTCACAGCCGACGCGCCTCCCGTAGCCACTCCCACGAGGAGGTGCCGTCATGACGGTCATGGAGCAGCGGGGCGCGTACCGGCCATCGCCGCCGCCCGCCTGGCAGCCCCGTATGGACCCCGCGCCGCTGCTGCCCGACGCCGAGCCCTACCGCGTCCTCGGCACCGAGGCGGCCGCCAAGGCGGACCCGGACCTGCTGAACCGGCTCTACGCCCAGCTGGTCAAGGGCCGCCGCTACAACATCCAGGCCACCGCGCTGACCAAGCAGGGCCGTCTCGCCGTCTACCCCTCCAGCACCGGCCAGGAGGCCTGCGAGGTCGCCGCCGCCCTGGCTCTCGAAGAGCGCGACTGGCTCTTCCCGAGCTACCGCGACACGCTCGCCGTCGTCGCCCGCGGCGTGGACCCCGTCGAGGCCCTCACCCTGCTGCGCGGCGACTGGCACAGCGGCTACGACCCCCACACCCACCGGGTCGCCCCGCTGAGCACCCCGCTGGCCACCCAGCTCCCGCACGCCGTCGGTCTCGCGCACGCCGCCCGCCTCAAGGGCGACGATGTCGTCGCGCTCGCCATGATCGGCGACGGCGGCACCAGCGAGGGCGACTTCCACGAGGCGCTGAACTTCGCCGCCGTCTGGCAGGCACCGGTGGTCTTCCTGGTGCAGAACAACGGCTTCGCCATCTCCGTCCCGCTCGCCAAGCAGACCGCCGCGCCCTCCCTGGCCCACAAGGCCGTCGGCTACGGCATGCCCGGCCGGCTGGTCGACGGCAACGACGCGGCCGCGGTGCACGAGGTCCTCAGCGACGCCGTACGGCACGCGCGCGCGGGCGGCGGTCCGACCCTGATCGAAGCGGTGACGTACCGCATCGACGCGCACACCAACGCCGACGACGCCACCCGCTACCGCGCCGACGCCGAGGTCGAGGCCTGGCGGGCGCACGACCCGGTCCAGCTGCTGGAACGCGAGCTCACCGCGCGCGGACTGCTGGACGAGGCCGGTATCGAAGCCGCCCGGCAGGACGCCGAGGCGATGGCCGCCGACCTGCGCGAGCGCATGAACCAGGACCCCGAACTCAACCCGATGGACCTCTTCGACCACGTCTACGCCCGGACCACCGCGCAACTGCGCGAACAGCGCGCCCTGCTGCGCGCCGAGCTGGAGGCGGAGCAGGACGACGACCGGGACGACCAGGAAGGCGACCTGCGATGACCACCGTCGCCGTCAAGCCCGCCACCATGGCGCAGGCCCTCACGCGCGCGATGCGCGACGCGATGGCCGCCGACCCCACCGTGCACGTCATGGGCGAGGACGTCGGCACCCTCGGCGGTGTCTTCCGGGTCACCGACGGGCTCGCCAAGGAGTTCGGCGAGGACCGCTGCACCGACACCCCGCTGGCCGAGGCGGGCATCCTCGGCACCGCCGTCGGCATGGCCATGTACGGCCTGCGTCCGGTCGTGGAGATGCAGTTCGACGCGTTCGCCTACCCGGCGTTCGAGCAGCTGATCAGCCATGTCTCGCGGATGCGCAACCGCACCCGCGGCCGGATGCCGCTGCCGATCACCGTCCGCGTCCCCTACGGCGGCGGCATCGGCGGCGTCGAGCACCACAGCGACTCCTCCGAGGCGTACTACATCGCCACGCCCGGCCTGCACGTCGTCACGCCCGCGACCGTCGCCGACGCCTACGGACTGCTGCGTGAGGCCATCGCCTCCGACGACCCGGTCGTCTTCCTGGAGCCCAAGCGCCTGTACTGGTCCAAGGACTCCTGGAACCCCGAGCAGCCGACCGAGGTCGAGCCCATCGGGCGCGCGGTGGTCCGCCGCCCCGGCCGCACCGCGACGCTCATCACCTACGGCCCGTCGCTGCCGGTCTGCCTGCAGGCCGCCGAGGCCGCCCAGGCGGAGGGCTGGGACCTGGAGGTCGTCGACCTGCGCACCCTGGTGCCGTTCGACGACGAGACGGTCTGCGCCGCCGTACGGCGCACCGGACGGGCGGTCGTCGTGCACGAGTCGACCGGGTTCGGCGGCCCCGGCGGCGAGATCGCCGCCCGCGTCACCGAGCGCTGCTTCCACCACCTGGAGGCACCGGTGCTGCGCGTGGCCGGCTTCGACATCCCCTACCCGCCGCCCATGCTGGAGCGGCACCACCTGCCCGGCGTCGACCGCATCCTGGACGCCGTGGCCCGCCTGCAGTGGGAGGCCGAGGGCTGATGGCACAGGTGCTGGAGTTCAGGCTCCCCGACCTCGGCGAGGGACTCACCGAGGCGGAGATCGTCCGCTGGCTGGTCCAGGTCGGCGACGTCGTCGCCATCGACCAGCCGGTCGTCGAGGTCGAGACGGCCAAGGCGATGGTCGAGGTCCCCTGCCCCTACGGCGGCGTGGTCACCGCCCGCTTCGGCGAGGAGGGCACGGAACTGCCCGTCGGCGCCCCGTTGCTGACCGTGGCGGTGGGCCCCCAGGTTCCCGAGGGCTCGCAGGCCCCGCATGCCCCAAAGACGTCCGGGGCCGCGGGAGGGGACGCCGAGGGATCGGGCAACGTCCTCGTCGGATACGGCACCTCCGAGGCGCCGGCACGGCGCCGCAGGGTGCGGGCGGCGGCCGCCGCCAACGGGACCGCGAAGGAACCCCCGGCCCCGGCCCCGGCACCGTCCGTTCCCGAGCCCGCTCCGGTGTCCGCCGAGGGGCCCGTCCCCGTGATCTCCCCGCTGGTGCGCCGGCTCGCCCGGGAGGGCGGCCTCGACCTGCGGCAGCTGTCCGGCTCGGGACCCGACGGGCTGATCCTGCGCTCCGACGTCGAGGCGGCCCTGCGCGCCAAGGCCGTCCCCGCGCCCGCCCCCGCCCCCGTCGCGGAGGCCCCGGCCGCCCGTGTCGCCCCGCTGCGCAACGGCATCCGTACGCCCCTCAAGGGCGTCCGAGGCGCCGTCGCCGACAAGCTCTCCCGCAGTCGGCGCGAGATCCCCGACGCGACCTGCTGGGTCGACGCCGACGCGACCGAACTGATGCGCGCGCGTGCGGCCATGAACGCCGCCGGAGGGCCAAAGATCTCCCTCCTCGCGCTGCTCGCCCGCATCTGCACCGCGGCCCTCGCCCGGTTCCCCGAGCTGAACTCCTACGTCGACACCGACGCCCGCGAGGTCGTCCAACTCGACCAGGTGCACCTCGGGTTCGCCGCGCAGACCGAGCGCGGGCTGGTCGTGCCGGTCGTCCGGGACGCCCACGCGCGCGACGCGGAGTCGCTGACCGCCGAGTTCGCCCGGCTCACCGAGGCCGCCCGCGGCGGAACCCTCACCCCCGGGGAACTCACCGGCGGCACCTTCACGTTGAACAACTACGGAGTCTTCGGCGTCGACGGCTCCACCCCGATCATCAATCACCCCGAGGCGGCCATGCTCGGCGTCGGCCGCATCGTCCCCAAGCCCTGGGTGCACGAGGGCGAGCTGGCCGTGCGCCAGGTCGTGCAGCTCTCGCTCACCTTCGACCACCGGGTGTGCGACGGCGGCACGGCGGGCGGCTTCCTGCGGTACGTGGCGGACTGCGTGGAACACCCGGCGGTGCTGCTGCGCACACTGTGACCGACGCCGGGTCCGCGAGGACAGACCCACAGGACATACTCGGAGGGTGAGCCACACCGCCCCCGCCGCCCCCGGGTCCGCCGAGGCTCCCGAGCCCGCCACGGCGCCCGGGGCCACCGGCCCGTACGACGCCGTCGTGCTCGCCGGTGGTGCCGCGCGGCGGCTCGGCGGTGCCGACAAGCCCGGCGTCCAGGTCGGCGGGCGCGCCCTGCTCGACCGGGTGCTCGCCGCCTGCGCCGGCGCGGCCACGACCGTCGTCGTGGCCGGCCCCCGCCCCACCGCCCGCCCGGTGCGCTGGGCGCGCGAGGAACCGCCCGGCGCCGGACCCGTCGCCGCGCTCGACGCCGGACTGCGGCTCACCAGCGCCGAGCACGCCGTCGTCCTCTCCGCCGACCTGCCGTTCCTCGAAGAACCCATCCTGCGGCGGCTGTTGACCGCCCTGCGGGACAGCGGCGCCGACGGCGCGCTGCTCACCGACGCCGACGGCCGCGACCAGCCGCTCGTGGCCGCCTACCGCACCACGGCGCTGCGCCACGCCCTCGCCGACCTCGCCGCGGCTCACGACGGCCTCACCGGCCTCCCCCTGCGCCGGCTCACCGGCGCCCTGCGCCTCACCCGCGTCGAGGACCCGCTCGGGTCCTTCGACTGCGACACCTGGGACGACATCGCCCACGCCAGGGCACGCATCAGGGAGCATGAGCACGTGCTGGATGAATGGATCACCACCGTCAAGAACGAGCTGGGCATCGACCTGGACGTCGACACCCAAGTCCTGCTCGACGTCGCCCGTGACGTCGCGCACGGCGTGGCCCGGCCCGCCGCCCCGCTCACCACCTTCCTCGTCGGGTACGCCGCCGCCCAGGGCAAGGGCGGCCCCGAAGCCGTCGCCGAGGCCGCCCGCAAGGCCACCGAGCTGGCGCGGCGCTGGGAGGAAGAGAACAACGGCGGCGACACCGGGGGCGGCTCCGCCCCGGACGCCGGATGACCGCCCCCGGCACCCGGGCCGGCACTCCCGCCGAGGACAGCGACGACCTCGACGTCGAGGAGGCCCTGGCCCTCGTACGGCACCCCCGGGACGACCGCCCCGGCCACGCACCCGCCCACGCCGCCCAGGGCGACCAGCCCGCACAGCGGCACGAGCAGGGGCACGAGGGACGGCACGAGCGGCACCGGGCCACCCCCTGGCCCCGCGCCCGCGAGATCGCCGCCCGCGCCGCCCGGGGCGCGCACCGGCGCGCGCCCGTCTCCGTCCCCCTCGCCGACGCCCTCGGCCTGGTCCTCGCCGCCCCCCTGGACGCGCTCACCGACCTGCCGTCCTTCGACACCTCCGCGATGGACGGCTGGGCGGTCGCCGGACCCGGCCCCTGGCAGGTCCGGGACGAGGGCGTGCTCGCCGGACACGACCTGCCCGAGCCGCTCACCGACGGTGAGGCGGTCCGCATCGCGACCGGCGCCCGCATCCCCGCCGACACCACCGCGGTGCTGCGCACCGAACACGGCCGCACGGACGCCCAGGGCCGGCTCCACTCCACCCGGGAGATGAGCCACGGCCAGGACATCCGCCCACGCGGCCAGGAATGCCGCAGCGGCGACCAGTTGCTGCCCGTCGGCACCCTCGTCACCCCCGCCGTCCTGGGCCTCGCCGCGGCGGCCGGCTACGACAGCCTCGGCACCGTCCCCCGCCCCCGCGCCGAAGTCCTGATCCTCGGCGACGAGCTGCTCACCGAGGGACTTCCGCGCGAGGGCCTGATCCGGGACGCGCTCGGCCCGCTGCTGCCGCCCTGGCTGCGCGCCCTCGGCGCCGACGTCATCGCCGTACGCCGGCTGGGCGACGACGCCAAGGCCCTGCGCAAGGCGCTCACCACCTCCGACGCCGACCTGATCGTCACCACCGGCGGCACCGCCGCCGGGCCCGTCGACCATGTCCACCCCACCCTGGACCGTATCGGCGCCGAACTCCTCGTCGACGGTGTCAAGGTGCGCCCCGGCCACCCCATGCTGCTGGCTCGCACCAAGGAGAACCAGCACCTCGTCGGCCTGCCCGGCAACCCCCTCGCCGCCGTCTCCGGCCTGGTCACGCTCGCCGAGCCGCTGCTGCGCACCCTCGCCGCCCGCCCCGCCCCCGAGCCGTACACGCTGCGGCTCACGGAGGCGGTGCACGGGCATCCGCACGACACCCGGCTCGTCCCGGTGGTGCTGCGCGGCGACCGTGCCGTGCCGCTGCACTACAACGGCCCGGCCATGCTGCGCGGCATCGCCGCCGCTGACGCGCTGGCCGTCGTACCGCCGGGCGGGGCCCGGCAGGGAGAGGAGACCGAGCTGCTCGACCTGCCCTGGGCGGCCGCCGGAATCGGGGTGTGTTTCACGTGAAACTTCCGGGCCATGACGCCATGGCCCGCCAGCCGGGCGATGATCTGGCGACCCATCGGGTGAAACTCCCGAGGAAAGTGGTGGACCGTCCGATCCGCCAGGTCGCCAAACGGCTCCTCATGGCCCTGGCAGTGCTGGTCGCGACCGCGTTCGTCGTCTACGCCGACCGCGACGGCTACCACGACGACGCCGACGGCACCCTCGACCTGCTCGACGCGTTCTACTACGCGACCGTCACCCTCTCCACCACCGGCTACGGCGACATCACCCCGGTCAGCGACAGCGCCCGGCTCACCAACATCTTCGTCATCACCCCGCTGCGCGTGCTGTTCCTGATCATCCTGGTCGGCACCACGCTGGAGGTCCTCACCGAACGCACTCGGGAGGAATGGCGTCTGAACCGCTGGAGGTCCACCGTGCGCGACCACACCGTGGTCATCGGCTTCGGTACGAAGGGACGGTCGGCCATCCAGACCGTCTGTGCGACCGGGCTGAAGAAGGAGCAGGTCGTCGTGGTCGACCCCAGTTCCAAGGTGATCGATGCGGCGAGCGCCGAGGGGTACGTCGGCGTCGTGGGCGACGCCACCCGCAGCGACGTCCTCAAGCGCGCCGAGGTGGACAGGGCGCGGCAGATCATCGTCGCCCCGCAGCGCGACGACACCGCGGTCCTCGTCACCCTGACGGCCCGGCAGCTCAACCGGAGCGCGAAGATCGTGGCCGCCGTGCGCGAGGAGGAGAACGCCCCGCTGCTCAAGCAGTCCGGCGCCGACGCCGTCATCACCAGCTCCGGCGCCGCCGGCCGGCTGCTCGGCCTGTCCGTGCTCAGCCCCGCCGCCGGCATGGTCATGGAAGACCTCATCCAGCAGGGCAGCGGCCTGGACATCGCCGAACGCCCGGTCGTCCGGGCCGAGGTGGGCAGGTCCCCGCGCGAGACGGACGACCTCGTGGTCAGCGTCGTACGCGGACACCGGGTCCTCGGGTACGACGACCCGTCCATCGGCACCCTCCAGCTGACGGACCGCCTGATCACCATCGTCCGCGCGACCCCTGGCGCGCACGTCGCGCCCCACACCCGTCCGCTGCCCCGCGACTGAGCGGGTCCGCCTCGGAGCGGATGCCCGCCAGGAGTAGCTTCGTGGACATGCATGCGATCACGATTCCCGAACCCGGTGGGCCCGAGGCGCTGGTGTGGGCGGAGGTGCCCGACCCGGTGCCCGGCGAGGGCGAGGTACTGGTCGAGGTGGTGGCCAGTGCCGTCAACCGTGCCGACCTCCTGCAGCGTCAGGGCTTCTACAACCCGCCGCCCGGCGCCTCCCCCTACCCTGGCCTGGAGTGCTCCGGCCGGATCGCCGCGCTCGGCCCCGGGGTCTCCGGCTGGACCGTCGGCGACGAGGTGTGCGCGCTGCTCGCGGGCGGCGGTTATGCCCAGAAGGTGTCCGTCCCGGCCGGGCAGCTGCTGCCCGTGCCCGCGGGCGTCGACCTGAAGCAGGCGGCGGCGCTGCCCGAGGTGGTCTGCACGGTCTGGTCCAACGTCTTCATGGTCGCCCACCTGCGCCCCGGCGAGCTGCTGCTCGTGCACGGCGGCTCCAGCGGCATCGGCACGATGGCGATCCAGCTGGCCAAGGCCATCGGGGCCAGGATCGCGGTGACGGCCGGGACGAAGGAAAAGCTGGACTACTGCGCCGAACTGGGCGCGGACGTGCTCATCAACTACCGCGAGCAGGACTTCGTCGCCGAGATCCAGCGGGCCACGGACGGCGCCGGCGCCGACGTCATCCTCGACAACATGGGTGCCAAGTACCTGGACCGCAACATCCAGGCCCTCGCCGTCAACGGGCGGCTCGCGATCATCGGCATGCAGGGCGGCGTCAAGGGCGAGCTGAACATCGCCACGCTGCTGAACAAGCGGGCCGCCGTCACCGCGACATCGCTGCGGGCCCGGCCGCTGGGCGAGAAGGCGGCCATCGTCGCGGCCGTACGCGAGCACGTGTGGCCGCTGATCGCCTCGGGGCACATCCGTCCGGTCGTGGACCGCGAGCTGCCCATGCCGGAGGCGGCCGAGGCGCACCGGGTGCTGGAGGGCAGCGGACACATCGGGAAGGTGCTGCTGATCGCGCCGTAGCGGGTTCCCGGGTTCCCGGGTGCCAGGTGCGCAGGTGCCAGGTGCCGTGCCGCGCGGTGACGGGGTGCCCGGGGGGCGTGCCTCGCAGATGCGCAGATGCGCAGGTGTCCGGATGCCCAGGTGCCGGGGGTCAGCTCCGTCGTACCCGCAGGCCCACGAAGGCCAGGGCCAGGCCCAGGCCGATGAGGACCAGACCGGTGCCCAGCGGCAGGATGTGCAGCGCCGGCTCGGTAGGGCCTTCGCCCTGGCGGACGGCGGCCGCAGCGCCGGGCGGCGACGAGGTCCGTGCGGGGGCCAGGCCGGCTTCCTGGGGCGTGTCGGAGGCGGCGGGCGTTCCGGCAGGGCTGTCCGCGGTCTCCGGCTCCTCCGGGTAGTCGTCGTCCGGGTCGGCGGGCGCGGACGCGTTCGCGGTGTCGTCGCCCTCCTCCTCGGCCGCCGGCCCGTCCGGCCGTCCCGGCCGCATCCGGCCCTCGCCCGCCCCGCTGCCGGCCCGTGACGGCTCGGCCGTCGAGGCGGCCGCCGAGGGGGACACGTCGGCGGCGCCGCGCACCGGTATGCCGGCGGACGCGGACGCGGAGGCGGAGGAAGAAGAGGAAGAAGACGAGCGGGAGCGCGGAGAAGCGGAGGACGACGCAGGGGACGCGGTCGTCCGGGCCGAGGGCGCGCGGGAGCCCGGCGGGGCCGTCTCGGCGCCGTACGCGGCGGCCGAGCCGTACGCGGGTGCCATCGTCACGAGGACGAGCAGCAGCCGTACGAGGCGGAGCGTGAGTCGCAGCCATGGAGTCACGTCGGTGACCTCCCGGAGCCCAGTTGCGATGATCGGCGGAAAAAATCGACGGAATCCAGCCTCACATTGCGTGATAAGCCGGGCATTCCGGATTAGGCCGATGGATCTACACGGTGGATCAGCCGTATCGGGGGGCACCACGCTGGTGAGGTGTGACGGTGCGAGAGAATGGCGGCATGGAGATGCCGAGGAACGAACGGTCGCCGGAGAATCCCCAGATCCTCGTCGTGGGCCAGGACGGGATGGCCCTCGGCGGTGGTGACGAGGAGTCCCGCGAGACCCCCGTGACGGAGCAGGTCGAACAGCCGGCCAAGGTCATGCGGATCGGCAGCATGATCAAGCAGCTCCTGGAGGAGGTGCGCGCGGCTCCTCTGGACGAGGCCAGCCGGGTCCGGCTCAAGGAGATCCACCGCAGCTCGGTGAAGGAGCTGGAGGACGGCCTGGCGCCGGAGCTGGTCGAGGAGCTGGAGCGGCTCTCCCTGCCGTTCACGGACGAAGCCACCCCGAGCGACGCGGAACTGCGGATCGCGCAGGCCCAGTTGGTGGGCTGGCTGGAAGGCCTCTTCCACGGGATCCAGACCACGCTGTTCGCCCAGCAGATGGCCGCGCGCGCCCAGCTGGAGCAGATGCGCCGCGCCCTCCCGCCGGGCATGTCCCACGACGGCGACGAGCAGCGCATGGGCGGCGGCCGCGCGGGCGGCCCGTACCTGTAGGACCACCAGGGACGACTACGGACCACTGGAACCACACCACACGCGGAGGGCCCGGCGGACATCCGCCGGGCCCTCCGCGTGTGTGCCGTTGCTACGAGGGGTTGCCCGTCGACACGTTGAGCTGGATCTCGACGTCCGTCGGGTCGACGTCCGTGCCGGGCTTCGGGAACTGGTCGATCACCGCGCCCTCGCCGTAGGTGTTCTCGTCCACGTTCACCGTCTTCACCTGCCAGCCCGCGGCCCGCGCGCAGTCCTTGACGGACTTGATGTACTTGTAGCGGAAGTCCGGGAGCTCGACCTTCTTCGGGTCGTTGTACGCCTCCACGGGCTCCGTGCAGTCCGTCGTCTCGACCGTCTTCGTGGTGTCCGGGCCCCGGTAGCCCGACCCGTGGGTCGACGCCGAGGGGCTGGCGGTGTTGTCGCCCTTGTCGTCCTCGCCGCCGTTGTTGTTCAGCGTCAGCGCGACGATCAGGCCGACGACCGCGACGAGGGACACCACGATCGAGCCGATGATCACCGGCTTGTTGCTCTTGCCGCCGCCCCCGCCGGAGGACTGCACGGAGGTCTGGGGCGTGAGGTTGTACGGCGGCGGGGTCGAGGCGCCCTGCGGCCCGTACCCGACCGTCGGCGCCTGGTAGCCGGCCTGCTGCGGGTAGCCGTACGCGGGAGCCGGGGACGGGACCGGGCCCGGGGTGGTCGGCGGCGGGGTGCCGTACGGGCTCGGCGCCGGAGTCGGCTGGTACGGCGTCTGCACCTGGCCGGCGGCCGCCGGGGGCTGCTGGCCGACCGGCGGGAACACCGCCGAGCCCACGCCCGCGCCGCTCTGCGTCGGACCGGTGCCCTGCACGATGCTCGGCGCCACCGCCTGGAAGGAGGCGGCCACGCGCAGGCACTCGTCGCGCATGGACTCGGCGGTCGGGAAACGCTCGTTCGGGTTCTTCTTCAGCGCGCGGGCGATCAGCGCGTCCACGGCGGGAGGCAGCGAACGGTTGATCGAGGAGGCCGCCACCGGCTCCTCCTGCACATGCGCGTACGCGATCGCCAGCGGCGAGTCCGCCTCGAACGGCAGCCTGCCGGTGACCAGCTGGAACAGCATGATGCCGACCGAGTACAGGTCGGAGCGCGCGTCCACGCCACGGCCCAGGGCCTGCTCGGGGGAGAGGTACTGCGGGGTGCCGACGACCATGCCGGTCTGGGTCATCGAGGTGACGCCGGACTGCATGGCACGCGCGATGCCGAAGTCCATCACCTTGACCACGCCGCGCTTGGTCATCATCACGTTGCCCGGCTTGATGTCGCGGTGGACCAGCCCCATCTCGTGGCTGATCTCCAGCGCGGCGAGCACGTCCGCGGTGATCTTCAGAGCCTTGTCGGCGGGCATCGCGCCGTACTGGCGGACGTCCTCGTCGAGGACGGAGCCCAGCGGGCGGCCCTCGATGTACTCCATGACGATGTACGGCGTCGTCATGCCGTCCAGATCGTCCTCGCCCGTGTCGAAGACCGAGACGATGTTGGTGTGCGTGAGCTTGGCCACGGCCTGCGCCTCGCGGCGGAACCGCTCGCGGAAGGCCTGCTCACGGCCCAGCTCGGTGTGCAGTGTCTTGATCGCGACCTGGCGGTCCAGCACGGCGTCGTACGCCAGGTGCACCGAGGCCATGCCGCCTTCACCGAGCAGGTCACGCAGCTGGTAGCGACCGCCGGCCACCGCTCGCCCCGCATACCGGCCCTGCGCGCCGTCCTGGCTCATCTCTCCGCGTCCCCCACTGGCCGTCCGGCGCCGTCGCCTGGCGAACATGCCTTGATCGAATGTGTCATTCCCGGCCAAGTCTGCCCCAGGGCACTGACACGTCAAGCTCGGTGCCCGTTCCGTGACCGTACGCGAAAGAAGCGTCGCGGAAGCGTTACAGCGGGCGTACCTCCAATACACAGAATTTGCACGAGAGCGCGTGCTGGTTGTTTCATGACCGGTCAGTCTCGGGCCGGCCCCGGTGCCGGTTCCGGACCGGTGGTTCCCGTGAAGGCTGTAGCGTGGCCCGACGGAGACCGTGACAACACCGCGCGCACCGCGGGCAGAAACGACGGCGAGGACCGATGGCACAGACGCACAGCGCCCAGGGCCCGTCCGACCCCGAGGCGACTGGCGGCGGCATGTCAGACACGCCGGAGGCATGGGGCAACGGAGGGCTCGTCGGCGACGGCCGCTACCGGCTGACGCACCGCCTGGGCCGGGGCGGCATGGCCGAGGTGTTCGCTGCCGAGGACGTCCGTCTGGGCCGCACGGTCGCGGTCAAGCTGCTCCGCGCCGACCTGGCCGAGGACCCGGTCTCCAAGGCCCGCTTCACGCGCGAGGCACAGTCCGTCGCCGGCCTCAACCACCACGCGATCGTGGCCGTGTACGACTCCGGCGAGGACCTCGTCGGCGGCCAGTCCGTGCCGTACATCGTGATGGAGCTGGTCGAGGGCCGCACCATCCGCGATCTGCTGCTGAACGCGGAGGCGCCGGGCCCCGAGCAGGCCCTGATCATCGTCTCCGGGGTCCTGGAGGCGCTCGCCTACTCGCACCAGCACGGCATCGTGCACCGCGACATCAAGCCGGCCAACGTCATCATCACCAACAACGGTGCCGTCAAGGTGATGGACTTCGGCATCGCCCGCGCCCTGCACGGCGCTTCGACAACGATGACGCAGACCGGCATGGTCATGGGCACCCCGCAGTACCTCTCCCCGGAGCAGGCGCTCGGCAAGGCCGTCGACCATCGCTCCGACCTGTACGCGACCGGCTGCCTGCTCTACGAACTCCTCGCGCTCAGGCCCCCGTTCACCGGTGAGACCCCGCTGTCGGTGGTCTACCAGCACGTCCAGGACATCCCGGTCCCGCCCTCGGAGGTCGCCGACGGCTGCCCGCCGGAGCTGGACGGCCTGGTCATGCGCTCGCTGGCCAAGGAGCCGGACGACCGGTTCCAGACGGCCGAGGAGATGCGCGGCCTGATCCAGTACGGCCTGCAGATGCTGTACGAGCAGGGCGGCCACACCGGCACCTGGAACACCGGGCCGGTGGACGTCCACGAGGGCCGCGCCACCCCGGCGGGCGGCTTCGCGAAGACGACCGCGATGCAGCATCCCGGCGACTACGGCGCCGGCACCACGCAGATCCCGCAGCCGATCCTGCCCGCCGGGTACGGAAGCGGCGACGACGGCGGCTTCGAGGGGCACGGCAACCGGGGCAGCGGCCGCGGCAAGCTGTGGATCCTGGCCGTCCTCGCGGTGATCGCGGTCGTCGCGGGCGTCGCGCTGGCGCTGCGGAACACCGGCCACGGCACCGACGGCGGCAACACGCCGACGCCGAGCCACTCGCAGACCACGAAGGACGAGACGGCCTCCGAGTCGCCGACCGACGACTCCACCGACCAGCCCACCGACACGACCACGGACGACAGTTCGGGCACGGACGGCGGTTCGGGCTGGTCGACGCCGTCGTACAGCCCGACGACGGCTCCGTCCGACACCGCCACCTCCGACCCGACCGACGAGCCCACGGACCCGTCGACGTCTCTGGAGCCGACGGACCCGGGGACCAGCCCGTCGACGCCGACGGACCCGGCGGACGGCGGCACGGACGCGGGCACCACGGACGGCGGCACCGACGCGGGCACGACGGACGGCACCACTAGCGGCACCAGCGGTCCGTGAAGCGCACCGACTCCGTCGGTACGGGCGTCGCTCTGAGGTACTACAGCTGACCACTTACGCGCGCGTGCGAGCTTCAGCTCCACGCGCGCGTGCGCTTCGTTCCGCTCACTCCACGAACGCGTCGCACACCGCGTCGTACTCCCGTGTCCACCACACGGCGAGTGCCGAGGCGGCCGGGAACTGGGGGTCCGCGCGGGTGTCGCCGCGCTCGTAGTGCCAGCGCAGCATCCAGAAGTCGTTCAGGCGCTCCCACCACACCCGGTGCACGGCCGCCGCCAGCTCCGAGGGCGTGGCCCGGGCCGCGCGCCGGTACGCGCGCGCGTAGGCCCGTACCTTGGGCAGGTCCAGCGCGCCCGCGGGCCGTACGAAGAAGATCGCGGCGGCGCGTACGGCCTCCTCGGCGCGGGGCTGCACGCCGAGCCGGTCCCAGTCGACGATGGCGGCCGGGGCGTCGTCCCGGTAGAGCAGGTTGAACGGGTGGAAGTCGCCGTGCACCCAGCCCACCGAGCCGCCGCGCGGCGGGCGCCGGTCGGCGTGCTGCTCCAGGAGCGCGCGGCGTTCCAGGAGCCGGTGGCGGGCCAGTTCGTCGAAGGCGTCGGCGGGGCGGTGGCGGCGGACCTGGGCGAGCAGGTCGTCGATGAGGGCGAAGGTGTCGGCCGGGTCCGCGCTCTCCACGGGATGCGGGCTCGGGGCCGGGCGCGTACGCCCCTTGGGGGGCATCACCCGCTCCAGACAGGCGTGCACGGCGCCCAGGAGCGCCCCCAGGCGCGCGCTCTCCCCACGGGTGAGCTGGCCGCCGTGGAGGTGCCTGCCGTCGATCCAGGGGTGCAGGGCATAGGCGTGGCCGCCGACGACGGCGACGGTGCGGCCCTCGCGGTGCGCGAGCGGCGGGGCGACCGGGACGCCGAGGTCGGCGAGGCGCTGGGTGGCGCGATGCCGGCGTTCGATGGCGGCGGGGTCGGCGGTGTCGGGGTCGAAGTGGTGCTTGAGGAAATAGCGGCCGCGGGTGGTGCGCAGCCGGTAGCCGCGGTTGAGCAGGCCCTGGTCGACGGGCTCGCAGGCGAGCGCCGTACCGGCGCAGTACAGGGGCAGCAAGGTCTCCAAAGGGGGCGCGTGGGGCACGAGGGGTGGTACACAAGGGCGCGGCACGCGGCAGATGCTAGGGCACGAAAAGCGGCCGTGAGCTGGGGCTAGTCACAGGCAGTCGTCGATGGTCGCTTTCGGTCATGCGACGCCATGGGTGAACTCCGGAGTAATGCTCGGAAGTCCGGGGAGGAGAATCCGCAGCGGCTTTCGGAGGCGCTCAGGCCTTTCCTTCCGCGGGCGCGCCACAGAGGAATGATCGGACTTATCCGCCTTCCTGTGTGAGGGCAGTGTCACAAGCAGGCTCTTCCCGTGTCCGGGGTGCCCGGGATAACGTGCGGGTGCTCCGGCCTCCTGCGAGGCTGTGACCAGCGCGCTTCCGGACCGCGTCGATTTACTTGGAAATCCGAGTAAAAACGCAGGTCAGGTGGGGTTTCACAGAAATGTGGAGCACTGGGTAACGTGAATGTCGCAGGGCGCTCGCCGGGGCACCTGTCACGCCTGTTCCCGGCCGAGTGGCACCCACCCCGTGCCCGTGGTCGAGACAGGTGAGCCGCACTGGCCTCACCGGCAACCCCGGGGGCCGGAACGACGGAGGAGCACACGTGACCGTGGAGAGCAGTGCCGCGCGCAAGCCGCGACGCACCGCCGCAGGCAAGGCCGGCACCACCGGCAGCGGTGCCGGGACCACCGGCACCAAGCGCACCACCCGCACCACCCAGAAGAGCACCGACCCGGAACTCGTGCAGCTCCTGACGCCCGAGGGCAAGCGGGTCAAGAACGCCGAGTACGACGCCTACGTCGCCGGGATCACCCCCGAAGACCTGCGCGGCCTGTACCGCGACATGGTGCTCACCCGCCGCTTCGACGCCGAGGCCATCGCCCTGCAGCGCCAGGGCGAGCTGGGCCTGTGGCCGTCGCTGCTCGGCCAGGAGGCCGCCCAGATCGGCTCCGGCCGGGCCACCCGCGAGGACGACTACGTCTTCCCGACCTACCGTGAGCACGGCGTCGCCTGGTGCCGCGGCGTCGACCCGACCAACCTGCTGGGCATGTTCCGCGGCGTGAACAACGGCGGCTGGGACCCCAACAGCAACAACTTCCACCTCTACACGATCGTCATCGGCTCCCAGGCGCTGCACGCCACCGGCTACGCCATGGGCGTCGCCAAGGACGGCGCGGACGCGGGCGTCGTCGCCTACTTCGGCGACGGTGCCTCCAGCCAGGGCGACGTGGCCGAGGCGTTCACCTTCTCCGCGGTCTACAACGCCCCCGTCGTGTTCTTCTGCCAGAACAACCAGTGGGCGATCTCCGAGCCCACCGAGAAGCAGAGCCGGGTGCCGCTCTACCAGCGCGCTCAGGGCTTCGGCTTCCCGGGTGTGCGCGTGGACGGCAACGACGTGCTGGCCTGCCTCGCGGTCACCCGGTGGGCGCTGGAGCGCGCCCGCTCCGGCGAGGGCCCCACCCTGGTCGAGGCGTTCACCTACCGCATGGGCGCCCACACCACCTCCGACGACCCCACCCGCTACCGCGGCGACGAGGAGCGCCTGGCCTGGGAGGCGAAGGACCCGATCCTGCGCCTTCGCCGGTACCTCGAGGCCTCAAACCACGCGGACGAGGGATTCTTCACGGAACTCGAGACGGAGTCCGAGGCGTTCGGCAAACGAGTGCGCGAAGCGGTCCGCGCCATGCCGGACCCGGACCACTTCGCCATCTTCGAGAACGTGTACGCGGACGGGCACGCGCTCGTCGACGAGGAGCGAGCCCAGTTCGCCGCCTACCAGGCGTCGTTCGCTGACGCAGAGGGGGGTCACTGAGATGGCCGAGAAGATGGCTTTGGCCAAGGCGATCAACGAGTCGCTGCGCCGCGCCCTGGAGACGGACCCCAAGGTCGTCATCATGGGCGAGGACGTCGGCAAGCTCGGCGGTGTCTTCCGCGTCACCGACGGTCTGCAGAAGGACTTCGGCGAGAGCCGCGTCATCGACACCCCGCTCGCCGAGTCCGGCATCGTCGGCACCGCGATCGGCCTGGCCCTGCGCGGCTACCGCCCGGTGGTGGAGATCCAGTTCGACGGCTTCGTCTTCCCGGCGTACGACCAGATCGTCACCCAGCTGGCGAAGATGCACGCCCGCTCCCTGGGCAAGGTGAAGCTCCCGGTCGTCATCCGCATCCCCTACGGCGGCGGCATCGGCGCGGTCGAGCACCACTCGGAGTCCCCGGAGGCGCTGTTCGCGCACGTGGCGGGCCTGAAGATCGTCAGCCCCTCCAACCCGTCGGACGCCTACTGGATGATGCAGCAGGCCATCCAGAGCGACGACCCGGTGATCTACTTCGAGCCCAAGCGCCGCTACTGGGACAAGGGCGAGGTCAGCACCGAGTCCATCCCCGGCCCGCTGCACAAGGCCCAGGTCGTCCGCGAGGGCACGGACCTCACGCTGGCCGCCTACGGCCCGATGGTGAAGCTCTGTCAGGAGGTCGCCGCCGCGGCCGCCGAGGAGGGCAAGTCCCTGGAGGTCCTGGACCTGCGCTCGGTCTCCCCGCTGGACTTCGACTCCATCCAGGCCTCGGTCGAGAAGACCCGCCGCCTGGTGGTGGTCCACGAGGCGCCGGTGTTCTTCGGCTCCGGCGCGGAGATCGCCGCCCGGATCACGGAGCGCTGCTTCTACCACCTGGAGGCCCCGGTGCTCCGGGTCGGCGGCTACCACGCCCCGTACCCGCCGGCGCGTCTGGAGGAGGAGTACCTGCCGGACCTGGACCGGGTGCTCGACGCCGTCGACCGTGCCCTGGCGTACTGAGGAGAGGGTTCGTGACGACGATGACGGAAGCTTCCGTACGCGAGTTCAAGATGCCCGACGTGGGCGAGGGACTCACCGAGGCCGAGATCCTCAAGTGGTACGTCCAGCCGGGTGACACGGTCACCGACGGCCAGGTGGTGTGCGAGGTCGAGACCGCCAAGGCGGCCGTCGAGCTCCCCATCCCCTACGACGGCGTGGTCCGCGCGCTGCACTTCCCCGAGGGCACCACGGTGGACGTGGGCACGTCCATCATCGCGGTGGACGTGGCGGGCGGCGCGCCGGCCGAGGCGCCGGCCGCTGCCGCCGAGCCGGTCGCCGCTGCGGCCGCGCCCGCGGAGGAGCCCGAGGCCCAGCCCCAGGGCCGTCAGCCGGTCCTGGTCGGCTACGGCGTGGCCGCCTCCTCCACCAAGCGCCGCCCCCGCAAGGGCCCCGAGATCGGGGTCCCGCCGGCCGCGCAGGCGCTCCAGTCCGAGCTGAACGGTCACGGTGCCGCGACGGTCCCCGCCGTCCCCGCCCAGCCCCGCCCGCTGGCCAAGCCGCCGGTGCGCAAGCTCGCGAAGGACCTCGGTGTCGACCTCGCCGCGATCGTGCCGTCCGGCCCGGACGGGATCATCACGCGTGAGGACGTGCACGCGGCGGCCGCGCCCCAGGCCGCCGAACCGGTCGCTCCGGCCGTGGAAGCCCCGGCTGCCGCCCCGGCTCCCGTCGCCGCGCCCGCCGTGACGTCGTACGACGGCGCGCGCGAGACCCGGATCCCGGTCAAGGGCGTCCGCAAGGCCACCGCGCAGGCGATGATCGGCTCGGCGTTCACGGCCCCGCACGTCACGGAGTTCGTGACGGTGGACGTGACCCGCACGATGAAGCTGGTCGAGGAGCTGAAGCAGGACAAGGAGTTCCAGGGCCTGCGGGTGAACCCGCTCCTGCTGATCGCCAAGGCCCTGCTGGTCGCCATCAAGCGCAACCCGGACATCAACGCGTCCTGGGACGAGGCCAACCAGGAGATCGTGCTCAAGCACTACGTCAACCTGGGCATCGCGGCCGCCACCCCGCGCGGTCTGATCGTCCCGAACATCAAGGACGCCCACGCCAAGACGCTCCCGCAGCTGTCCGAGGCGCTGAGCGAGCTGGTGTCGACGGCCCGCGAGGGCAAGACGTCCCCGGCGGCGATGCAGGGCGGCACGGTGACCATCACCAATGTCGGCGTCTTCGGCGTCGACACCGGCACGCCGATCCTCAACCCCGGCGAGTCCGCAATCCTCGCGGTCGGTGCGATCAAGCTCCAGCCGTGGGTCCACAAGGGCAAGGTCAAGCCCCGTCAGGTCACCACCCTGGCCCTCAGCTTCGACCACCGCCTGGTCGACGGCGAGCTGGGCTCCAAGGTGCTGGCCGACGTGGCGGCGATCCTGGAAGAACCCAAGCGGTTGATCAGCTGGGCATGATGACAGGCAATTAGGTACCTTTGGGACCTGGAGGGGACGGCCGCAACTTCGGTTTGCGACCGCCCCCTCTGCCTTTCCCGGCTGTCCCCGCTCTCAGGACCCGTCAGGCCTGATGGAGCACATACACCGGCGCCCCGTCCTCCGCCCCGCCCCGCGAGCGGATGCAGGCGTGCTTGCGCAGCAGACGCAGGCTCTCGTTGACGCGACGCACGGACAGACCCGTCCGGGCCGCGATCGATTCGAGCGGCTCCCGCAATTCCCCCTTCTCGACGAGAACGGGAGCGATGACGACGGCCACCGTCCACACGTCCTCGGTCACGGACAACCGCTGCCGCCAGTCGGCCAGTACGGACTCCGTGGTGGGCAGCACCGTGAGGTGGCCGACGGGCGCCCGACGTTCGAGGACGAGGGCGTCGAGCCGGTCCGCGATGCGTTCCATCGCCCGGACCATGGCTTGCTGCACGGCGAGTGCGGCCTTCTGCGTGGCCAGCATCTCCCGCTGCAGATCGATGGATTCTCGCTGACCGTTGGCGAGTTCCTCGTCCAGCTGAAGGTTGTGCGCCTCGAGCCGGACGATGGCCTCGGCGACCTGCTCCGGCATGGCGTAGGCGATGGGGGCACCGGGTTCGGGCGACTGCACCTCCGCCTCTTCGAGCGTGTAGGAACCCTCCCTCTGGACCGTCTCGATGACCTCGGCGGCCCACTGCTTGAAGGGGGCACAGGCGGGCTTGGTGCAGGCGTTGACGAGGAGGATGAGGCCCTGGAGAGAGATGACATTCAGGTCTCGACGCCACTCTCTACCTGCGGGAATGCTGAGACCGTAACCTCCAGTTAGGGTCTCGAGGCTCTCTCGATGGTCCTCCGGCACATGGTCGGAGAGTGCCTTCTGCGGGTTGGTGTGCCCCAACCGCCTGCACACATCCACCGCCGGGAACCAATGCGTCCCGTCCGGCATCGTCAGCCGGCGGACCCGGGCCCCTGTCGCCGCGTACACGAAGTCGCTGATGTCGATCGCCTCGTGCTGCTCGGCGGCGTTGTAGTGCTTGCTGGGTTCGATCACGTGAACCACCTCCGCCGCGGAACGTAGGGCGAAGAAAATCGAATATGCCAGTTGAAAGCCAGGATGTTCACGATTGCGAGGGAAGATCATCGAATTCGCCGCTTCGGACCGTCCGCCGCGTGTACTGCGGTTCAGAAGTCGGTGGAACCTTCCGGGGCATGGCGCCCTCCTGACTCGGCGATGCGGGCCCGTTGGGGGGTCGCGGTGAGCCGAGAGGGGCTTGAGATGGGGGCGCGTGAGGTGGTCGTGTCCGAGCGGCCGATGCCGGAGGACGGGGCGGTCCGGCATCGGTGGGTGGAGGTCCGGGGGATCCGGTTGCACCTGGCCGAGTGCGGGGCCGGGGTGCCGCTGTTGATGCTGCACGGGTTTCCGCAGCACTGGTACGCCTGGCACAAGGTGGTCGCACTGTTGCCGGAGGGGTACCGGATCATCTGCCCGGATCTGCGTGGCTTCGGGTGGTCGGGGCAGACAACGCGCGGGTACGACATGGACGCCCTCGCCGAGGACACGCTCGCGTTGCTGGATGCGCTCGGGCTTGAGCGGGTCGGGTTGGTCGGGCATGACTGGGGTGGGCAGCTGGGGTTCCGGCTGTGTCTGCGGGCGCCGGAGCGGTTCAGTGGGTATCTGGCGCTGAACATCACCCACCCCTGGCCGCGGCACCGGGCCGTGCTGCCGAACCTGTGGCGGATGTGGTTCACCGCGTTCGTCGAGTACCCGGTGCTCGGGCGGGCGGTCCTGCGGCACTGGCCCGGGTTCACCCGGTTCCTGCTGCGTCACCAGGTCGCCGACCCGGCCGTGTGGACGGAGGCCGACCTCGCCGAGTACGCGGCCGCGACCTCCGCGAGCGCGGCCGCCGCACAGTCCCTGTTCTGGCAGTACGTCCTGCACGACATCCCCGCGCTGGTCCGCGGCACCCGGCGGCGGCAGCGGCTGACCGTGCCCACCCTGCTGCTCGGCGGGGAGCGGGACAACGTGGTGGTGCCGTCGATGCTCGCCGGGAGCGAGCCGTACGCCGACGATCTGACCGTGCGGCTGGTGCCCGGCGCGGGGCACTACCTGCCGCAGGAGCGGCCGGAGGAGGTCGCGGAGGCCGTCCGGACGTTCTTCGCCGGCAGGGTCTAGCGGGTCAGCGCGACTCCGCCCGCTCGGCGACCCGGCGCACGAACTTCCGTCCGCGCCGGTCGCCGAGCAGGCGGCCGTAGAGCCACTGGGCGGGGCGGAGGGCGGTGGGGCGGGCCGCGCCGAGGACCGCGAAACGGGTTCCGTCGCCCTCCGGTACGGCCGCCATGCCGCCCACGATCAGCCGGGACTGCATCAGGCACCAGCCGGGAGAGAGCCGTACCTCGAAGGATTCCGTCAGACTCGACGGACCGATCGCCAGCGCCTGCTTGCGGTCCGCGTCGCCCGGCGGGACGTGGAACTCCCTGAGGAACGGCACCAGATGGGGGAGTTCGGCGGAGAGGTCCGAGGCCACGGCCCACACCCGCTCGTACGGGAGGGGCAGGTGCTCCTCGGTGTACATCGGGGCGTGCAGCCCGGCCGCCAGCACCCGCAGTCGACGTACGGGATCGGCACTCATCGCGACCACGCCTTCCGGAACGAGGAACGGGCCCGGTGCAGCCGGGACTTGACCGTGCCGGCGGGGATGCCGAGCAGTTCGGCGACGGCGGCCTCGTCGAGGCCCTCCAGTTCGCGCAGGACCAGGACCGCGCGGTGCCGTACCGGAAGCCGGGCGAGTACGTCCCGTACGTCGGCGGGCAGTTCCCCGTCGGCGGCCGTCCGCAGTCCGCCGACGCGGGCCAGGTCGGCGGGGTCGGCGGGCTCCTCGACGGCCGTGCGCCGGGCGACCCGTACCGCCTCGCGCACGGTGACGGTGCGCACCCAGCCGTAGAAGGCGAGCGGATCGCGCAGGCCGCGCAGCCCCTTGAAGACCGCCACCAGCGACTCCTGTACCGCGTCGGGCACGTCGTTCGGGGCGATCGGGCGGCACAGCCGGGTGACGTACGGCGTGACCAGCGACAGCAGCTCGTCCATGGCCAGGGCGTCCCCGCCCTGCGCGGCCCGCACCAGGGCGGCGGCCGTCTCCCACGGTTCGGTGGCGTCCCCGTGTGTGTCCATGTCGTGGGGCACCCTATGCGACGGGCCCGCCGCGGAACGCGACGGGCCCGTTCGGCTGGGGTGGCTGTCAGCCGAGCTTGGCGAAGCCGTAGGTCAGGAGCTTCTTGGCGTCCGCCTCGCGCTGGGAGATGGAGGTGGAGGCGAGGACGGTGCCGATGACCGTCTTGCCGTTCCGGGTCGCGGCGAAGACCAGGCAGTACTTGGCCTCGGGGCCGGAGCCGGTCTTCACGCCGATGGTGCCGCTGTAGCTGCTGAGGAGCCCGTTGGTGTTGGTCCACGGGTTCATCGTGCGGGTGCTGCCCGTCTTGGTGATCGTCTTCGCCGTGTACGACTTCGTCTTGACGACCGTGCGGAACGTCGAGTTCTTCATCGCGCTGCTGGCGATCTTCGTCAGGTCGCGCGGCGTCGAGTAGTTGGAGCCGTTGCCGATGCCGTCGAAGGAGTCGAAGTGAGTGTTCTTCAGACCCAGGTTCTTCGCGGCGGTGTTCATCTTGGCGATGAAGTTCGACACGCGGGCGGCCCGGGTGGTCCCGGAGCCGTAGGTGTCGGCGAGCGCGTAGGCGGCGTCGCAGCCGGACGGCAGCATCAGGCCGTACAGCAGCTGGCGGACGGTGACCTTGTCGCCGACGATCAGGTGCGCCTGGGAGGCGTTGTTCGCGACGACGTAGTCGCTGTACGCCTTCTGGATCGTCACCTTCTTGTCGAGATTGAGGTTCGACTGCGCGAGCACGACCTTGGCGGTCATGATCTTGGTGGTGGAGCCGGTGGAGCGCCTGTAGTCCGCTGACTTGGTGTACAGCGTCGAGCCGTTCGCGTTGTTCATCACGTAGCCGCCCTTGGCCACGATCGAGGGCGCGGTGACGGCCTGCGCGGGCGCCGCGGTGAGGGCCCCGGTGGCGAGCATCGCGCCGGCTGTGACGGCGACGGCGGCGGCTCTGCGGACGCGGGTGCCCTTAATGCCGGTAATCAAAGTGATGTACCCCGATTGTCTGGAATGCCCCTGAAGTGCGGCCGAGTTGAGGTGGCAAGAGAGTGGGACCGCACATGTGTGACACGTAAGTAGCGCATGAGGTTGTGCGACCGGGGTGAGGAATTTTCGGCGCTTGCCCGACAGTCCGTTCCGTTTCGCATGCTGGACCCTCTCCCGCATGCGTACGTGTTGTATCTATCCTGTGGCCATGCATATGGCCACCAAGCAGCCACCCGCCGCCGACCGCGTCTACACCCACGTCAAACAGGGCGTCCTCGACCGCCGCTACGAAGGCGGGACGCTGCTGACCGAGGGGGAGCTGGCCGAGGCCGTGGGGGTCTCGCGCACCCCCGTCCGGGAGGCGCTGCTGCGCCTGGAGGTCGAGGGCCTGATCAGGCTCTACCCGAAGAAGGGCGCCCTGGTCCTGCCGGTCTCCGCGCAGGAGATCGCCGACGTCGTGGAGACCCGGCTGCTGGTCGAGGAGCACGCCGCCCGCAAGGCCGTACCCGCGCCGCAGAGCCTGCTGGAACGGCTGAGCGAGCTGCTGGAGCAGCAGAAGACGCAGGCCGCCGCCGGCGACTTCGCCGCCGCCGCCGTCACCGACCGCTGCTTCCACGCCGAGATCGTGCGCAGCGGCGGCAATGAGATCCTGTCGCGGCTCTACGACCAGCTGCGCGACCGCCAGCTGCGGATGGGCGTCGCCGTCATGCACTCCCACCCCGACCGGATCGCCAAGACGCTCGCCGAGCACGAGGAGATCCTGGAGGCGCTGCGCGCCGGCGACGCGGAGGCGGCCGTCGGCGTCGTGCACCGGCATGTGGGCTGGTTCTCGCACCTCGCACGGGGTGAGGTGCGATGAGCGGTCCGGCGAGGAACGCCACCCTTCCGGGTGATCCACCAGGCGGCCGTCGCGCCGTCGTCGTGTGGTCCATCGGCGTCGCCGTCTACTTCGTCGCCGTCATCTTCCGTACGTCCCTGGGTGTGGCGGGCCTGGACGCGGCCGACCGCTTCCACGTGGGCGCCTCCGCCCTGTCGACGTTCTCGATCCTCCAGCTGCTGGTCTACGCCGGCATGCAGATACCCGTCGGCCTGCTGGTCGACCGGCTCGGCACGAAGAAGGTGCTGAGCATCGGCGCGGTGCTGTTCACCGCCGGCCAGCTGGGCTTCGCCTTCTCCCCCTCGTACGGCACCGCGCTCGCCTCGCGCGCGCTGCTGGGCTGTGGCGACGCGATGACCTTCATCAGCGTGCTGCGGCTGGGCACGCGCTGGTTCCCGGCGCGGCGCGGGCCGCTGGTCGCCCAGCTCGCGGGGCTGGTCGGCATGGCGGGCAACCTCGTCTCCACCCTCGTTCTCGCCCGGCTGCTGCACGGCCTCGGCTGGACCCCGGCGTTCGCGGGCAGTGCGCTGGCGGGTGCGGTCGTGCTGGTGCTGACGCTGCTGTTCCTGAAGGACCACCCCGAGGGCCATGAACCGGAGCCGTCCCCGCACCGGGGCGCGGCCTACGTGCGCCGGCAGATCGCGGCGTCCTGGCGGGAGCCGGGGACGCGGCTGGGCCTGTGGGTGCACTTCACGACCCAGTTCCCGGCGATGGTGTTCCTGCTGCTGTGGGGGCTGCCGTTCCTGGTCCAGGCGCAGGGGCTCAGCCGGGCCACGGCCGGTGAGCTGCTGACGCTCGTCGTCCTCTCCAACATGGTGATCGGGCTGGTCTACGGCCAGATCGTCGCCCGGCACCATGCGGCACGGCTGCCGCTGGCGCTGGGTACGGTCGCGGCGACCGCGACCATGTGGGCTGCCACGCTGGTGTGGCCGGGCGAGCGGGCTCCCATGTGGTTGCTGGTGGTGCTGTGTGTGGTCCTCGGTGCCTGTGGCCCGGCTTCGATGCTCGGTTTCGACTTCGCGCGGCCGGCCAACCCGCCCGAGCGACAGGGGACCGCGTCCGGGATCACCAACATGGGTGGGTTCATCGCCTCGATGACGACGTTGTTCGCGGTGGGGGTGCTGCTGGATGCGACGGGGGACGACTATGCGGTGGCCTTCTCGGCGGTGTTCGTGCTGCAGGCGCTGGGGGTGAGCCAGATTCTGCGGTTGCGGGGGCGGGCGGCTCGGCGGGAGCGGGAGCGGTTGGTGGCGAGCCGGGTGGAGACGGTGCACGTGCCCGTGTGAGGGGGGTGTTTGCCCACCCGCGCACCGCCCGTTGCTGTGGGCTGGAGGGCTGGGCGACCTGGGGGTTCTCGCCGTTGGCGGGTGCGGGTGCGGGTGCGGGTCGGGGACCTGTACGCGAGCCCGTCCCCTGGCGCACCCGTACTCGTGTACCCGTCGCGCTGCGCGCCTCGCACCAGAGCACCCGCATCCGCACTGGCGCCCGGCACCCGCGACGCCCCCAGCCGGTGCCGACGTCCGGACTGCCTGGCACCTGTGTCCCGCAGCTGTGCGCGCCTTGTGCTCACGCGCCGCAACCTGGGCCGGCGCCTCCGGCTCTCACGGTGTGATCGTGAAGTTCCTCAGGATCGCCGAGGTCAGGTCGGGGTCGCCCTCGGTCTTGATGCGGTCGGCGACGGCCTCGGGGGTCACGCGGCCGCAGGCCAGGCGGACGTAGGTCTCCCAGTCGAGGGAGAGGGTGGCGGCGGGGCCGAGGGCGGGGGCGGTTTCCAGGGTGCCGCGGCCCTGGATGTCGACGCGGATCGTGCGCAGGAACTCGACCGGGCCGTGCACGTCGAAGACGACCGCGGAGCTGCGCGGCGCGTTCGCGTCCTTGGCCACGACCTTGGGCAGCGCCTCCAGCAGCACGTCACGGGCGATGTACGCGCCCGGCGAGTCGAGGTTGCCGGGCATGCCGAGGGCCGTGCGCAGATCCTGCTCGTGCACCCAGACGTCGAACGCCCGGTTGCGCATCGCCTGCTCCAGGGTGACCTCGGTACCCAGCGGGCCACGCACCATGGTGCCGGGCTCGCGGGTCTCGTTACGCAGCTGGCGGTTGCGGCGGATGACCGTGTACTCCAGCTCGGAGGTCATCTCCGGCGCCGTGTGGTGGCGGCGGACGTCGACCTGCATCTCCATGTACCGCTGGTGCTCGTTGGTGACGTGGAAGAGGTCGCGGGGCAGGCTGTGGATGGGGCGCGGGTCGCCGAGCATCTCGCAGTCCAGGCCGATCACGTGCGAGACCACGTCCCGGACCGACCAGCCGGGGCACGGGGTGCGCCGGTTCCACTCGCCCTCGACGAGCGACTGCACCATTTCGGATATCGCTTCGATCGAGTGGGTCCAGGCGTCGGCGTAGGGCTGGAGGGTGGGATGCAGACTCACGGAACGGGACCCCTTGGCGGTCGGTACACGGGCAGGTTGTGGCGGCTGTGCCAGCGGGAGGTGGCTGCACTCGGCGGGTGTCTCGAACCGCTAAGTTACGCTGCTCTGAGGCACCCCGGCAGTGCTTTCGTGTGACGATCGTAGGCCCGTGTGTCCGACTCGAATGCCAGGACGGTGGTAGTGTGCGCGCCTCGCTGATCCAGATTGCCGTGGACGAGGGCGAATCGGTTGCCGAGCGGCGGCAGCGGGCGGCCTCTCTGGTCCGCGGTCAGGCCGGAGCCGACCTGGTGGTTCTCCCCGAGCTGTGGACGACCGGCGCCTTCGCCTACGAGGAGTTCGGCCCGGAGGCCGAGCCGCTCGACGGCCCCACGTACGAGGTGATGGCCAAGGCGGCGAGCGACGCGGGCGTGTGGCTGCACGCCGGGTCCATCCCCGAGCGGGACCCGGACGGCCCCCTCTACAACACCTCTCTCATCTTCTCCCCCTCCGGTGAGCTGGCCGCGGCCTACCGCAAGATCCATCGCTTCGGCTTCGACAAGGGCGAGGCCGTGCTGATGGGCGCCGGCAGCGACCTGGTGACGGTCCGTCTGCCCGAGACCACGCTCGGGGTGGCCACCTGCTACGACCTCCGTTTCCCCGAACTCTTCCGCTCCCTCGTCGACGCCGGCGCCGAGACGCTGGTGATCCCGGCGGGCTGGCCCGAGCGGCGACGCGCGCACTGGACGCTGCTGGCTCAGGCGCGGGCGGTGGAGAACCAGGCGTTCGTGCTCGCCTGTGGAACGGCCGGGACGCACGCCGGAGTTCCGCAGGCGGGTCACTCGATCGTGGTGGATCCGTGGGGCGAGGTGCTCGCCGAGGCGGGCGCGGGCGAGGAGGTCCTCACGGTCGAGTTCGACCCGGCCAAGGTGGCGGCCACCCGCGAGCAGTTCCCGGCCCTGAAGGACCGGGTGCTCGGTCTTCAGCCTCCCCGACGGCAGCAGAGCCGGTAGCCGGCCCTCGCCCGCGCCGGCCCTCGTCGGCTGTCGCCCGCGCCGGAGTCAGACGCCATTGCCCACGCCTGCCACACGAGGTCGCACCCTGTGGTCGGGAGGATCAGGAGTCGTTCCATGTCCGATGAAATCACCCTGCGCCCGGTGACCGCCGACGATCTCGACCTGTTCGAGCGCGAGTTCAGCGGGCCCGAGGGGACCGGCCCGTACCAGTGGTTCGGCTTCGGTTCACCGGCCGGCCTGCGCCGGCAGTTCGCGGAGACCGGCCTGCTCGGCCCCGACGGCGGCGTGCTCTCCGTCGCGGAGGCGGGCCGGACGGTGGGCAGGGTCGAGTGGTTCGCGAGCACCTGGGGGCGGCCCGCCACCTCCACCTGCTGGACCCTGGCGATCGGCCTGGTGCCGGCCGCGCACGGCCGCGGCATCGGCACCCGGGCCCAGCGACTGCTGGCCGAGTACCTCTTCGACCACACCAGGGCCGAACGGCTCCAAGCCTGGACGGACTGCGCCAACCTCGCCGAGCAGCGGGCGTTGGAGAAGGCGGGCTTCGTCAGGGAGGGCGTGCTGCGCTCCGCGCAGTGGCGCGGCGGCCAGTGGCACGATCAGGTGATCTTCTCCATGCTCCGCGCGGAGCGGTCCGGCGGCGAACCGAGGTGAGCTGGTCATCCGGTTCCGCTCGTGATCGCCATGACGCTGCCCAGTCCTCCTCCGGCTAGTCCTCCTCCCCCTCCTTCTCCGCCAGGTGGACCACGCACACCGCCACCGCGATCAGCAGCGCCGGGTCCGCGTCCTCCCGTACGACGTCGACGCCGTACGTCTCCCGGATGGTCAGCCACCGGCGGGAGATCACCGCGAGGAGTTCGCCGTCGTACTCCACGACGAACTCGCGGTCGAGGATCTTGCCGCTGACGTCCAGATCGGTGCCGTCGACCAGGGACACCCGGTAGTGGTTGCGCAGGAGGGACAGGCGTTTGCGCCGGATGGTGGCCAGGCCTTCGCCGTCCCGCTCGATCACCATCGTGTCGCGCAGGGCGAACATCTTCTGGTGGATGTCGATCAGGACGCGTCCGTGGGCGTCCTTCAGCTCGAAGGTGTCCCGCAGCCGCATCGCCTTGCCGTCGACGAGGAACACCTTCCGGCCGTGCTCGTCCTCGATCCAGTAGTCGTCACCGATGCCGAGGAGCCGGTCGCGTACGAGGAATCTCATGTCGTCAGCACTTCCCCGGCACGGTGGGACCGTCACACGACGAGGGTGAGCTGCGGCAGGAGGAGCTCACGCACGCGTGCGTGTGAGGTTGCCGGGCGAGGATCCCGCCGGGCCGAAACGCTTTCGGTAGTCCGACGGGCTCAGTCCCGTCTCCCGCCGCAGCCGCGCCCGCAGATTGGCCGCCGTGCCCAGGCCGCTGCGGGCCGCCACCACGTCCAGGCGCTCCTCGCCCCGCTCGATCAGCCGGCAGGCGAGGGCGACGCGCTCCCCGGTGAGCCAGGCCAGCGGGGTCGTGCCCAGCTGGGTGCGGAAGCGGCGGTGCAGGGTGGCCGGGGAGACGGCCGCGCGGGCGGCCAGGTCCGCCACGGTCAGCGGTTCGCCGAGCCGTTCCTGCGCCCAGGCGAGCAGCGGGCCGAGCGACTCGTCGGGCACCTCGGGCACTGGGCGCTCGACGAACTGCCGTTGCCCGCCGTCGCGGTGGGACGCGAAGACCAGACGCCGGGAGACCGCGTTGGCGATCTCGGCTCCGTGGTCGCGGCGCCAGATGTGCAGCCCCAGGTCGAGCGCGGCCGCGCTGCCGGCGGCGGTCAGGACGTCGCCCTCGTCCACGAAGAGCACGTCCGGCTCCAGCCGCACCCTCGGGTGCAGCTGCCGGAAGGAGTCGGCCCACAGCCAGTGCGTGGTGGCCCGTCTGCCGTCGAGCAGCCCGGCCTCGGCCAGCGCGAAGCTGCCGGTGCAGAAGCTGACGACACGGGCGCCACGCGCGTGCGTGCGCCGGATCGCGTCCAGGACGGCGGCCCCACGCGGGACGACGTTGTCCGGCCGGCCGGGCACGATCAGGGTGTCCGCCTCGTCCACCGCGTCGAGTCCGGCCACGCCGGTCAGCGTGAAGAAGCCGTGGTTCATCCGCACCTGGGGCGCCGGGGCGCACAGCGCCACCTCGTACAGGGGCCGGGCCAGGCCCAGTTCGGGGCGCGGCAGCCCGAACAGTTCGGTGGCGACACCGACCTCGAACGGGTTCGTACCCCCGTCGACGATCACGGCGACCCGATGGATCCGCATCGGCTGACGGGTCCGTATCGGCTGAGAGGATCCTTGCGGCATACGCGATTTCTAGCACTCGTCGGCCGGCCGGGCACCCCGGACGATGAACCCATGGAACCGATCTCCCTGGAGGCGGCCCTCGCCTCCTTCACCGACCAGTGGAGCCCCCGCATCGTCACGGCGGTCAACGACTACGACGTCCGCGTCGCCAAGGTCGAGGGCGAACACGTCTGGCACGCGCACGACCACACCGACGAGTTCTTCCTGGTCCTCAGCGGCGAACTCCACATCGCCCTGCGCGAGCCGGCCGGCGAGCGCACGGTCGTCCTGCCCAAGGGCTCGGTCTTCACCGTCCCGCGTGGCATCGAACACAAGCCATACGCGCCCGTACCGACCGAGATCCTCCTCCTCGAACCGACCGGCACCCTCACCGTCGGCGACCGCCACGACGAGGTCCCGGACCACGTCGACGCGACGACGGGACACGCCCTGGACTGACCGGCATCCCGTCGCCGACCTCCTCGCCGACCTCCTCGGAGGCCTCGCCGCACATGTGTGATCCGGCGTTCGGACCGGAATGGCAAGCTTGAACCATGAACGATGCCGCCCCGGCGCCCACCCCCGCGCCCGCACCCCGCCGCCGTGCCCGTGTCCGCGCCCCCGAGCTGATCGGCAAGGGAGGGTGGCTGAATACGGGCGACAAGCAGTACACCCTGGCTGACCTGCGCGGACGCATCGTCATCCTGGACTTCTGGACCTTCTGCTGCATCAACTGCCTGCACGTCCTGGACGAGCTGCGGGAGCTGGAGGAGAAGCACCGGGACACCGTGGTGGTCGTCGGGGTGCACTCGCCGAAGTTCGTGCACGAGGCCGAGCACCAGGCGGTCGTGGACGCGGTGGAGCGGTACGGGGTGGAGCACCCGGTGCTGGACGATCCCGAGCTGGCGACGTGGAAGCAGTACGCGGTGCGGGCGTGGCCGACGCTGGTCGTGATCGATCCCGAGGGGTACGTCGTCGCCCAGCACGCGGGTGAGGGGCATGCGCACGCCATCGAGCGGCTGGTCGAGGAGCTGGAGGCCGAGCACGAGGCGAAGGGCACCCTGCGCCGGGGCGACGGGCCGTACGTGCCGCCGGAGGCGGAGCCGACGGTGCTGCGCTTCCCCGGCAAGGCGCTGCTGCTGCCCTCCGGGAACTTCCTGGTCAGCGACACCACCCGGCATCAGCTGGTGGAGCTGGCGGAGGACGGCGAGACGGTCGTACGGCGGATCGGGAGCGGCACGCGCGGGTTCGCCGACGGTGGCCCGGAGACGGCGGCGTTCAGCGAGCCGCAGGGGATGGCGCTGGTCGAGGACGGTGCGGCCGTGGTCGTCGCCGACACGGTGAACCACGCGCTGCGGCGCCTCGACCTCGGCTCCGGTGTGGTGAGCACCCTCGCCGGCACCGGCAGGCAGTGGTGGCAGGGGTCGGCGACCTCCGGACCGGCCCGCGAGGTCGACCTGTCCTCCCCGTGGGACGTGGCGGTCTTCGGCGGCAAGGTGTGGATCGCCATGGCCGGTGTCCACCAGCTGTGGACGTACGACCCGGTCACGGAGACCGTCGCCGTGGGGGCCGGCACCACCAACGAGGGCCTGGTCGACGGGCCCGTTGCCGAGGCGTGGTTCGCGCAGCCGTCCGGGCTCGCGGCCACCGAGGACCGGCTCTGGCTCGCCGACTCGGAGACGTCGGCGCTGCGGTGGGTGGATCGGGACGGGCACGTCCACACCGCCGTCGGCACCGGATTGTTCGACTTCGGGCACCGGGACGGCGCCGCCGAGCAGGCGCTGTTGCAGCATCCGCTGGGCGTCACCGCGCTGCCTGACGGCTCGGTCGCCGTCGCCGACACCTACAACCACGCCCTGCGCCGCTACGACCCCGCCACCGGCGAGGTCACCACCCTCGCCACCGATCTGCGCGAGCCCAGCGACGCCGTGCTGGTCGGCGAGGACATCCTGGTCGTGGAGTCGGCCCGGCACCGGCTGACCCGGCTGCGGCTGCCCGAGGAGGCGGTCCGGGTCGCGGCGGTCGCGCACCGTACGCAGCGTGCGGCGACGGAGGTCGGGCCCGGCCGGCTCCGGCTCGACGTGATCTTCCAGGCCCCCGCGGGTCAGAAGCTGGACACGCGGTACGGCCCCTCGACCCGTCTGCTGGTCTCCTCGACCCCGCCCGAGCTGCTGCTCGCGGGAGAGGGCGCCGACACGGACCTCTCCCGTGAGCTGGAGCTGAACCCCTCCGTCACGGAGGGGGTACTGCACGTCTCCGCGATGGCCGCGAGCTGCGACGACGATCCGGCGAACGAGTACCCGGCCTGCCATGTGCACCAGCAGGACTGGGGTGTTCCGGTGCGGGTCGTCCAGGGCGGGGTGGAGCGGCTGCCGCTGGTGCTGGCCGGGATGGACGAGTAGGCGCTCCGCTGGGGGCCGGGAGGAGCCGGGCCCCCCAGCCCGCCGACCAGCCCCCTCCGACCAGCTCTCCAGTTCCTCCGACCAGTTCCCCAGTCCCCGGCTAGTCCTCCAGGAACGCCACCAGCGCGTTCGCCAGGTGGAACGGGTCGTCGGCGCCGCACAGTTCGCGGACGCTGTGCATCGACAGGATCGCCACGCCGATGTCGACGGTCTTGATGCCGTGGCGGGCGGCGGTGATGGGGCCGATGGTGGTGCCGCAGGGGAGGGAGTTGTTGGAGACGAAGGTCTGGAAGGGGACACCGGCCTTCTCGCAGGCGGCGGTGAACACCGCGCGGCCCGAACCGTCCGTGGCGTAGCGGTTGTTGACGTTGACCTTGAGGATGGGGCCGCCGTTGACGCGCGGGTGGTGCGTGGGGTCGTGCCGTTCCGCGTAGTTGGGGTGGACGGCGTGGCCCGTGTCGGAGGACAGGCAGACGGTGCCGGCGAAGGAACGGGCGCGGTCCTCGTAGGAGCCGCCGCGGGCGAACACCGAGCGCTCCAGCACGGTGCCGAGCAGCGGGCCGTCCGCGCCGCTGTCGGACTGCGAGCCGTTCTCCTCGTGGTCGAAGGCGGCCAGGACGGGGATGTGGGCGAGGGGCGCGCCGGAGGTCGCGACGGCGGCCAGGGCGGCCGTGCCGGCGTGCACGGAGAGCAGGTTGTCCATGCGGGGGCCGGCGACGAGTTCCCGGTCCCGGCCGAGGTAGGCGGGTGCCTCCACGGGGTGGACCATGATGTCCCAGCCGGCCACCGAGCCCGCGACCAGGCCGGCCTCCTGTTCCAGGAAGGCGATCAGGTCGCCCTCGCGCACGTCGTCGCCCACGCCCCACACCGGCTGCAGATGGCGCTGCTTGTCGAGCTTGAGACCCTCGGTGCTCACCGAGCGGTCCAGGTGGACGGCGAGCTGGGGCACGCGTAGCAGCGGCCGGTCCACGTTGACCAGGACCGAGGAGCCGTCGCGCAGGGTGAGCCGGCCGGCGAGGCCGAGGTCCCGGTCGAGCCAGGAGTTCAGCAGCGGTCCGCCGTAGATCTCCACCGCCATCTGGCGCCAGCCGTGCGCGCCGCTGTCCGGCTGGGGCTTGGCCCGCAGGTTCGGGGAGTCGGTGTGCGCGCCGATGATGCGGTGCGGGGTGTGCGGGGCCGCGCCCTCGGGGACGTACCAGGCCACGAGGGCCCCGCCGCGCAGGACGTACTTGCCGCCGCTGCTCCCGTCCCAGGCGTCCGTCTCGGCGACCTGCCGGAAGCCCGCCTTCTCCAGGCGCTCGGCGGCGTTCGCGACGGCGTGGTACGGCGACGGGCTCGCCGCCAGGAAGGACATCAGGTCGTCGGTGTGGCCGCGGTCGAAGCGGGACGGTGCGCTCATGACGTTTACCTTAACGACGTACGCGGGCCCGCTCCCGATATGGGGAAGCGGGCCCGCGCAGGTGGTTGACGGGGGCGGGAGGCGGCCTATGGGAAGAGCCTCCCGGAAGGGACCGAAGTGCCGACGTGTCCCTTCCGGAGTTCTTCCAGTAGGCGGCCTCGTCCAGTCTCCTAGAAGGCGGCCTCGTCCAGCTCCATCAGGTCCAGGTCGACGTTCTCCGAGATCTTGCGGGCCAGGGTGACGCCGGGCAGGACGTTGGCCGCGAAGAACCTCGCCGCCGCGATCTTGCCGGTGTAGAACGCCTTGTCCTTCGCGGGCGCCGTCTCCAGCTTCTCGGCGGCGACCGCGGCGCCCTTGAGCAGCAGGTAGCCGACGATCACGTCGCCGGAGGCGAGCAGCAGGCGGGTGGTGTTGAGGCCCACCTTGTAGATGTTCTTGACGTCCTGCTCGGTGGCGGCGAGGTCGGTCAGCATCAGGCCGACGATCGCCTCCAGCTCGACGGCGGCCTTGGCGAGGTGCTCGCGGGCCTCCGCCAGCGCGTCGCCGCCCGTGCCCAGCGCGAGGAACTTCTTGATGTCCTCGGCGAGGGAGTTGAGGGCCGCGCCCTGGTTGCGGACGATCTTCCGGAAGAAGTAGTCCTGGCCCTGGATCGCGGTGGTGCCCTCGTACAGGGTGTCGATCTTGGCGTCGCGGATGTACTGCTCGATCGGGTACTCCTGCAGGAAGCCGGAGCCGCCGAAGGTCTGCAGCGACTGGGCGAGCTGCTCGTAGCCCTTCTCGGAGCCGTAGCCCTTGACGATCGGCAGGAGCAGGTCGTTGAGCGCGTGCTCGGCGGAGGCGTCCTCGCCGTCCGCCTCCTTGACCGCGATCGCGTCCTGGACGGAGGCGGTGTAGAGGACGAGGGCGCGCATGCCCTCCGCGTACGCCTTCTGCGTCATCAGCGAGCGGCGCACGTCGGGGTGGTGGGTGATGGTGACCTTGGGCGCGGCCTTGTCCATGAACTGGGCGAGGTCCGGACCCTGGACGCGCTCCTTGGCGTACTCCAGCGCGTTGAGGTAGCCGGTCGACAGGGTCGAGATCGCCTTCGTGCCGACCATCATGCGGGCGAACTCGATGATGCGGAACATCTGGCGGATGCCGTCGTGCTTGTCGCCGATCAGCCAGCCCTTGGCGGGGTGGCGGTCGCCGAAGGTCATCTCGCAGGTGTTGGAGGCCTTCAGGCCCATCTTGTGCTCGACGTTGGTGGCGTAGACGCCGTTGCGCTCCCCCAGCTCGCCGGTCTCGAAGTCGAACAGGTACTTCGGGACGAGGAAGAGGGACAGGCCCTTGGTGCCGGGGCCGGCACCCTCGGGACGGGCGAGGACGTAGTGGAGGATGTTCTCCTCCATGTCGTGCTCACCGGAGGTGATGAAGCGCTTCACGCCCTCGATGTGCCAGGAGCCGTCCTCCTGCTGGATCGCCTTGGTGCGGCCGGCGCCGACGTCCGAGCCCGCGTCGGGCTCGGTGAGCACCATGGTGGAGCCCCAGGTCTTCTCGACGGCGATCTTCGCGATCTTCTTCTGGACCTCGTTGCCCTCCTCGAAGAGGACGCGGGCGAACCCCGGACCCGAGGAGTACATCCAGACCGCGGGGTTGGCACCGAGGATCAGCTCGCCGTACGCCCACAGCAGGGACGGGGGAGCGGTGGTGCCGCCGATCTCCTCCGGCAGGCCCAGACGCCAGTACTCGGAGTCCATGAAGGCCTTGTAGCTCTTCTTGAAGGAGGCCGGGACGGGCGCGGTGTTCGTCTCGGGGTCGAAGACCGGCGGGTTGCGGTCGGCGTCGGCGAAGGACTCGGCCAGCTCGTTCTCGGCGAGGCGGGTCAGCTCCTCCAGGACGCTCTTGGCGGTCTCCGTGTCCATCTCCTCGAACAGGCCGGTGCCGTAGACCTTGTCGCGGCCGAGTACTTCGAAGAGGTTGAACTCGATGTCGCGGAGATTGGACTTGTAGTGCCCCATGACGGCTCCGTAGAGAGATCGGCGAGGCACTGACTCCTCGCACTTAGTTCGTTCACGTACCAACAAGTAGCTCCGATGATGCTACCCGTCGGTAATAAGGCGCAACCCCGAACCGGTCATCTGTGACGCGTCTCAAGCGACACGCAAGCCGTCACGCCCGCGGCCCGCCTGAATGTGCCCTAACGCTCCCGCGCGCTACGGCTGTTCGAGCGATCCCACACCTCCGGACCGGGCGTGTCGCGTAACCCCTCCGCTGCGTTCCGTCACTGATCCACTCCGGCTCACGCGTGAGGTTCCGGCGCCGTAGGCCGTCCGGGTGGCGGGGTGGCTCGGTACGCTTGCGCCCATGTACGGATACGGCCAGCCGATGGACGGGGGCGCTGCGCAGCAGCAGTACGCCCCGCCGCAGCAGCAGATGCCGGGCGGTGTCGGCGGGTACGGCCAGCAGCCGCCGCTGTACCCCGAGCCGTCCCCGCCCTCGCTCGCGGACGCGGTGCGCGCCTTCACCACCGGGCAGATGTCCGCCGAGGACTTCCAGCAGATCTTCGCTACGTCGAAGGTGTACTGCCCGCGCGGTGACACCCCCGGCTTCCTCGCCCTGCACAACACCCAGCAGCCGGTGATCCCGATGTTCACCTCGCTGAAGGAGCTGCGCCGGTACGCGGGCAAGGAGTCGAAGTACTTCGTCATCACCGGTGCCGAGGTGATCGACCTGCTGCCGACCGGCTACGGCTTCGTCCTGGACATGGAGGGCGAGCACCGGATGGTGTTCGACGCCAAGGCGGTGGAGCAGATGGTCGACTTCGCGATGCGCCGGATGTACGGCTAGATGAGACGCCCGGCGACGGTCCGGGGAGAGCCCGGCGAGAGCCCGGAGGGAATGCCCTCCGGGCTCTTTCTGTTGTGGGGTGGCAGAAAGTTCAACGCTCAACTAAAGTGGTTGCACAAGGAGGTACCGACATGCCTGCAGTGACCGTTGAGAACCCGCTGAGCCTGCCCCGTGTGGCCGCTCCCGCCGACGCCGTGGCACGCCCCGTGCTGGCCGTCACGACCGCACCGAGCGGGTTCGAGGGTGAGGGCTTCCCGGTGCGCCGGGCGTTCGCCGGGATCAACTACCGCCACCTCGACCCGTTCATCATGATGGACCAGATGGGCGAGGTGGAGTACGCGCCGGGCGAGCCCAAGGGCACCCCCTGGCACCCCCACCGCGGTTTCGAGACCGTCACGTACATCATCGACGGGACCTTCGACCACCAGGACTCGAACGGTGGCGGCGGCACCATCACCAACGGCGACACCCAGTGGATGACGGCGGGCTCGGGCCTGCTGCACATCGAGGCCCCGCCGGAGTCGCTGGTGGTGTCCGGCGGTCTCTTCCACGGACTGCAGCTGTGGGTGAACCTCCCGGCCAAGGACAAGATGATGGCCCCGCGCTACCAGGACATCCGCGCCGGCAACGTCCAGCTGCTCACGTCCCCCGACGGCGGCGCGCTGCTCCGGGTCATCGCGGGTGAACTGGACGGTCACGAGGGCCCCGGCATCACCCACACCCCGATCACGATGATCCACGCGACCCTCGCCCCGGGCGCCGAGATCACCCTGCCCTGGCGTGCCGACTTCAACGGTCTCGCGTACGTCCTCGCGGGCCGCGGCAGCGTCGGTGCGGAGCGCCGGCCCATCCACATGGGTCAGACCGCCGTCTTCGGCGCCGGCTCCTCGCTGACCGTCCGCGCGGACGAGAAGCAGGACTCCCACACGCCGGACCTGGAGGTCGTGCTGCTGGGCGGGCAGCCGATCCGGGAGCCCATGGCCCACTACGGCCCGTTCGTCATGAACACCAAGGACGAGCTGATGCAGGCCTTCGAGGACTTCCAGAAGGGCCGCCTGGGCACGGTCCCGGCGGTGCACGGCATGACGGAGAGCGGTCCGCAGGGCTGAGGTGCCGCCGAAGTATGAGGTGAGGCACCAGGGGTTCCGGCCCCTGGTGCCTCACCCGCCCAGCCCGTCGTGGCAGGACAGCCGGCGGTCGGCGTGATCCGCTGGACGCGTGCAGCTGTTGCCCGATCCCGTGCGCCGTCTCGCCGCCTGGTGCGCCGTGCTGCTGCTCGTCGCCGGGGTGGTCTGGGTGGGCGTGCGGCTGTGCGGGGAGTTCCGTACGGCCGTCACGCCGGTGCTGCTCGCCCTGCTCGGCACCGCCCTGCTCGGCCCGCTGTACCGCAGGCTGGTGCGGGCGAAGGTCAACGCCTCGGTGGCGGCCGGGCTGACCTGTGTCGCCGTGCTGGCGGTCGTCGGCGGCGCCGTGTACATCGTCGTCGCCGCGCTCGTCGACACCGGCGACCAGATCATCGCCTCGCTCCGGGACGCGGCCCGGTCCGTCGCCCAGCACTTCGGGGCCGCCGGGACCGGGCTCGACGACCTGGCCGCCAACTCCCGCCGGCTGCTGAGCAAATTCGGCGGTACGGCGGTCTCCAACGTCATCAGCGGTGTCAGCGTCGTCGGCGAGAGCCTCGCCATCGCCGTGCTCGCGCTGCTGCTCGTCTTCTTCTTCCTGCGCGATTCCCACCGCGCCGTCGACGCTCTCCGGTCGCTCGCCCCCCGGGGCACCGCCGACACCCTGGAGGCGATGGCGCGCCGCGCCTTCGAGGCGGTGGAGGGGTTCATGCGCGGCACGACCCTGATCGCCCTCATCGACGCCGTCTGCATCACCGTCGGGCTGCTGATCCTTCAGGTGCCCGGCGCGGTCGGCCTCGGCGCGCTCGTCTTCGTCGGCGCCTACATCCCCTACCTCGGCGCCTTCGTCTCCGGCGCGGTCGCCGTCCTGGTCGCCCTCGCCGACCGGGGCTTCGTCATCGCGCTGTGGGCGCTCGGGGTCGTGGTCGCGGTGCAGCTGCTGGAAGGGCACGTGCTCCAGCCGGCCATCCAGAGCCGGACCGTGCAGATGCACCCGGCGGTGGTGATGCTGGCGATCACCGCCGGGGCGTCGGTCGCGGGCATTCTCGGCATGCTGCTCGCGGTACCGCTGACCGCGGCCGCCTTCGGCGTCGCCCACGAACTGCGGACGCACTACGGCACTCCCGAACCCTCGGACTCGCAGCACCCGGAACCGTCGGGCCCATAGCCTCCCGAGCGGTCGGGCCGTGGCCCCCCATCTCGCTGTACCCCCATCCCGCTGGACCCGTCCCGCTGGACCCGTCCCGCTGGACCCTTGAGGCCCCGCGCCGTCCTACCCGTACGGCCCCGCGCCGTCCTACCCGTACGGCCCCGCGCCGTCCTACCCGTACGGCCCCGCGCCGTCGGACCCGTAGGTCCCTGTGCCGTCAGGCTCGTAGGATCCCGCGCCGTCCGACTCGTACAGCTCGAACCAGATGCTCTTGCCCTCTCCGCGGGGGTCGACCCCCCACGCGTCGGCGATGAGCTCGATCAGCATCAGGCCGCGGCCGGAGGAGGCGAGCTCGCCGGGGCGGCGTTTGTGGGGGAGGTCGTCGCCGGCGTCGGTGACTTCCACGCGGAGTCGGCGCTCGCGCTTCTCGCCGCAGACCTCGGCGAGCAGCAGTGCGTCGGCGTCGGTGTGGACGAGGACGTTGGTGAGCAGCTCGGAGAGCAGCAGCACCGCGGAGTCGATCTGCTCGGCGGAGGCCCAGTCGTGCAGCAGCGCGCGCAGGTGCCGGCGGGCCTCGGCGATCCGCTCGGGCTCGTCCTGGGCCACCGACAGCAGCGTGCGCCGCACCCGTGGCCGTACGGCGAGCGGGGTGCCGGAGTCGGAAACGGAGTCGGAGGCGGAGCCGCAGAGGTCCGTGAGGCCGTCGCCGGAGCGGCGCAGCAGCAGGACCGCGATGTCGTCCTCGCGGCGGTCGGTCAGGGTGCCGGTGGTGTGGTGGGAGGACGGTCCGTGTACGGCCTGCACCAGCGCGTCGGCGAGCCCCTCCAGGGCGCCGTCGCGGCCGGCCAGGGCGCCGCTGCCGTCGGCGTCGTAGGCGGCGGTGGCGGACTCGGGGTCGTAGTCCTCCAGGATCGTGCGGATGCGCTGCCAGCCGCTGTCCACGTCGTGTCCGCCGGTCTCGATCAGACCGTCGGTGCACAGCATCAGCGTCTCGCCGGGCGGCAGCGTGAACCGCGTGGTCGGGTAGTCGGCGTCCGGGTCGATGCCCAGCGGCGGCCCGCCCGCGGTCGGCCGCATCAGCACCGTGCCATCGGCCATTCGGATCACCGGCTCCGGGTGCCCGGCGCGGGCGACCTCCAGCAGGCCGGTCGCCGGGTCGGCCTCCGCGTACAGGCAGGTCGCGAAGCGCAGGTCGGTCTGCTGCTCGTCGTGGGCGTCGTCCTGGGTGTTCTGGGTGTCCCGGGTGTCCCGGGTGTCCCGGGTGATGCCGTGCAGGAAGCGGGAGGCGCGGGAGAGCACGGCGTCGGGGCGGTGGCCCTCGGCGGCGTAGGCGCGCAGCGCGATCCGCAGCTGGCCCATCAGACCCGCCGCCCGTACGTCGTGCCCCTGCACATCCCCGATGACCAGCGCGAACCTTCCGGTGGGCAGCGGGATCAGGTCGTACCAGTCGCCGCCGACCTGCAGTCCGCCGCCGGTCGGGATGTAGCGGGCGGCCACGCTCATCCCGGGGATCTCCGGGCCGAGCGACGGCAGCATGGAGCGCTGCAGGCCCTCCGTCAGTTCCCGCTGGGAGTCGGCGGCACCGGCCCGGGACAGCGCCTGGGCGAGCATCCGGGCGACCGTGGTCAGCACCGCCCGCTCGTCGGGCGTGAACGCCACGGGATACGAGAACGCCGCCATCCAGGCGCCCATCGTGCGCCCGGCCGCCGTCAGCGGCAGGAACGCCCAGGAGCGGCGGCCGAAGTGCGCGGCCAGCGGCCAGGTGGCGGGATAGCGCGTCCGGTAGTCGTCGGGGGAGGAGAGGTAGACGGACCGACCGGTGCGGACGACGTCGGCGGCCGGGTACTTCGTGGTCAGCGGCATATGGGTGAAGGCGGCGTCGGCGCCGGGCCGGTACCCGTGGTGGCCGATGACGTTCAGCCAGTCGCCCTCCACCCCGAAGACCGCGAGCCCGTCCGGGGAGAACCCCGGCATGGAAAGCCCGGCCGCGACCCGCAGCACCTCCTGCGTCGACCGGGCTTCCGCCAGCGCCCGGCCCGCGTCCAGCAGGAACGCCTCCCGGGAGCGCCGCCAGTCCCCGGTGACCGCGCTGCGGCCCGCGGGCGTGCCCGGGGCCGGCTCGGTGACCTCCTGCAGGGTGCCGATCAGCTTGTACGCCTGCCGCTCGGGGTCGTAGGACGGCTTCGAACGGCTGCGTACGACCCGGACGATCCGCCCCTGCTCGTCCATGATCCGGACGCGCACCTCGGCCAGCGCGCCCTCGGCCACCGCCAGCTGCACGACACCGGTGATCTCGTTCCAGTCGACCGGATGAAGGCGGGCCCGGGTCTGGGACTCCGTGAGGGTGGCCGGCGCGGCGGGCAGCCCGAGCAGCCGCGCGGCCTCCGCGTCCACGGTGACCAGCCCGGCGGCCGTGTCCCCGTGCCACAGCCCGGTCGCGAGCGACGCGAGGACGTCACTCACGGGCGGCAGGGACTCGCCTGTGCGCATTGCCCCACCTTAGGAAGATCTTCATGATATGAGCCACTGTAGGAAGATCCGATGGGTGAGCGTCGCTGTTGGAGGTGCCGCCGAAGGAGTCGCTCTTGGAGGTGCCGCCGAAGGAACGGAGCCGGTGCCGGGCGCACGCGGGAAATGGTGGGGAGCCGATCTTGGCGTGCCCGGTACCCTTGATGGGTCCGGGCCCCGTGTCCGGCTCCCGCCGGAGCGGCAGCCCCGGCACTCATCACCCCACCACGAAGGACGATGAACGACGATGCATCGGTACAGGTCCCACACCTGCGGCGAGCTCCGCGCCTCTGACGTCGGCACCGACGTCCGGCTGAGTGGCTGGCTGCACAATCGGCGCGACCTGGGCGGCATCCTCTTCATCGATCTGCGCGACCACTACGGCATCACGCAGCTCGTGGCCCGCCCCGGCACCCCCGCCTACGAGGCGCTGGACAAGCTCTCCAAGGAGACCGTGGTCCGCGTCGACGGCAAGGTCGTCTCCCGTGGCGCGGAGAACATCAACCCCGAGCTGCCCACCGGCGAGGTCGAGATCGAGGTCGGCGACGTCGAGGTCCTCGGCGAGGCCGCCCCGCTGCCCTTCACGATCAACACCGAGGACGGTGTGAACGAGGAGCGGCGCCTGGAGTACCGCTTCCTGGACCTGCGCCGCGAGCGCATGCACCGCAACATCATGCTGCGTACGGCCGTCATCTCGGCCATGCGTCAGAAGATGTCGGCGATGGGCTTCAACGAGATGGCGACGCCGATCCTGTCCGCCACCTCCCCCGAGGGCGCCCGTGACTACGTGGTGCCCTCCCGCGTGCACCCGGGCAAGTTCTACGCCCTGCCGCAGGCGCCGCAGCAGTTCAAGCAGCTGCTGATGATCTCCGGCTTCGACCGCTACTTCCAGATCGCGCCCTGCTTCCGGGACGAGGACGCCCGCGCCGACCGTTCGCCGGGCGAGTTCTACCAGCTCGACATCGAGATGTCCTTCGTCGAGCAGGAGGACATCTTCCAGCCGGTCGAGAAGCTCATGACCGAGCTGTTCGAGGAGTTCGGCGGCGGCCGGCACGTCACCTCGCCGTTCCCGCGCATCCCGTTCCGCGAGGCGATGCTCAAGTACGGCTCGGACAAGCCGGACCTGCGCGCCAAGCTGGAGCTGGTCGACATCACCGACGTCTTCGAGGGCTCCGGGTTCAAGGCGTTCGCCGGCAAGCACGTGCGCGCCCTGCCGGTGCCGGACGTCTCCGCGCAGCCCCGCAAGTTCTTCGACCAGCTCGGCGACTACGCCGTCTCGCTGGGCGCGAAGGGCCTGGCCTGGGTCCGCGTCGGCGAGGACGGCTCGCTGAGCGGCCCGATCGCCAAGTTCCTCACCGAGGACGACGTCGCCGAGCTGACCAAGCGCCTCTCCCTGGCCCCCGGCCACGCGGTGTTCTTCGGCGCCGGTGAGTTCGACGAGGTCTCGAAGATCATGGGCGCCGTGCGCGTCGAGGCCGCCAAGCGCGCCGGCCACTTCGAGGAGGGCGTGTTCCGGTTCTGCTGGATCGTCGACTTCCCGATGTACGAGAAGGACGAGGAGACCGGCGGGATCGACTTCTCTCACAACCCCTTCTCGATGCCGCAGGGCGGCCTGGAGGCCCTGGAGAACCAGGACCCGCTGGACATCCTGGGCTGGCAGTACGACATCGTCTGCAACGGCGTCGAGCTGTCCTCCGGCGCGATCCGGAACCACGAGCCGGAGATCATGCTCAAGGCCTTCGAGATCGCGGGCTACGACCGTGACACCGTCGAGGAGAAGTTCGCGGGCATGCTCCGCGCGTTCCGCTTCGGCGCTCCGCCGCACGGTGGCATCGCCCCCGGCGTGGACCGCATCGTCATGCTCCTCGCGGACGAGCCCAACATCCGCGAGACGATCGCCTTCCCGCTCAACGGCAACGCCCAGGACCTGATGATGGGCGCGCCCACCGAACTGGACGAGTCCCGCCTGCGCGAGCTGCACCTGACCATCAGGAAGCCGCAGCCGAAGTAAGCGCCGCAGGTCCGCCGACCGCGAGGGGGCCCGGAACCGATACAGGTTCCGGGCCCCTTTTTCTTCACCCCTTCGCTTCACGTCTCCGGCGGCGGCTCCCCCTCCTCCATCAGCCGCTCGGCGATGTCGTCGGACCAGTGCTGGGCCCAGGAGCGCAGGTCGGTGATGGCCGCCTCGTCCAGGCCGTACCGCATGAAGTCTGCGTCGGAGTAGAAGTCCGTGCCGGTGAGGCGGGACTGGAGCGTGGGCAGGTCGAAGGGGTCGAGGGCGTGGCGGCGGCACAGCTCCTCCAGGTCCGGGAGCGAGAAGCGGGCCGCCGCGGCCTGCGCGTCGATCAGGTCGACGGCCGCGCCCCGGTCGTACAGCGCCCGGATCTTGGTGCCGACGGCGTCCTCCAGGGAGAGGGTGGGCCCGTACTCGGTCAGCTCCGGCGGCTGCCAGAAGGTCTCCTTGTGCAGCGCCAGGTCGCAGGGCTCGCCGGTCGGCGGGTCCGTGACCGTCAGCTGCGCCGTGAGCGCCGTGACGGACGCGGCCCGCACCTGCCGGCCCCGCGCCTCCAGCGCCGCGCCGACGGCACGGGCCATCGCGTCCATGGTCTCCGTGCTCTCGGTGGCGAAGTCGATGTTCGCGTGCGGACGCTGCAACAGCCCGTACGCCTGAAGGGCATAACCGCCGGCCAGGACCAGCCCGTACGGGCCTCCTGCCGTCACGACATCCGCGAGGAGCCGCCGGTGGGATTCGGGGAGGTTCACGGCATCCGTACTTTGCCAGACCCGAGACGAGCCGCGCGGCTGCCCCGCCCCCGGTTCACTCTAGGTCGATGCCGCCTCGGCGCCGGGCTCGTCGGCGAAGAGGTCGTCCACGCTCTCCGCATGGGGCGTGCATCCAAGAACTGGCTGAAGAACCGGGCGGCGTTCGGGTCCATCCCTGCAAGGGCACGGCCCAGCGCGTCCAGTATGGCGTCGCCTTCCGGCCCAGCTTGCGGCCTTCTTCGAGTCCCGGCGCTCCTGTGCCTCGAACACAGGCGTGAGGATCTCTGAGGTGCCCGGAGATTTTTTCGGGGGTTGTCACATCGGTGGGGGCGGGGGTGTCAGAGGGGTGTCCGCGGAGTGCGGATCGAAGGTTGCTGGAGGGGAGTTCCTCATGCGTATCGCCTATGTCGTCGTCTCTCTGCTTGCCGCTCTGATGGCCGGGTTCTCCGGGGTCGTGCTGCTCATGCGGGCGCAGTGGATCGTGAAGGCTCTCGAGGACTACCGGGTGCCGCGGGGGTGGTGGACCTGGCTGGGGGTGGCCAAGGTCGCGGGGGCGGTGGGGCTGGTGGTCGGGCTGGCCGTGCCGGTGATCGGGGTGCTGGCCGGGGTCGGGCTGGTGGTGTACTTCGTCGGCGCCGCCGTGACCGTGGCGCGGGCACGGTGGTACACGCACATTCCGTTCCCGCTGGTCTATGCCGCGCCGGTGGTCGCGGCGCTGGTTCTGGGGTACGCGGCCTGAGCGCCGGGTTCGGGTCCGGGGGTGGGCTCGGGCGTGCGGTGTGGGGTACGGCGATGCCGGCTCACCCGAGGGGTGGGCCGGCATCGGTCGGGGGTTGGTCAGGCCGGTTCGCCGCCGAAGCGTTCCTTGTAGGTTTCCAGGTCCTCGTCCGTCAGCTTGGCGAAGAGGACCGCCGGGACCGTGAAGGGGGTGCCGGCGGGGACGGAGGCGAGGGTGCGGGCCTCGTCGGCGGTGGCCCAGGTGGCCGTGTCGTCGGTCAGGGAGAAGGCCTCGCGCATCGTCTTCGCCGTCGCCGGGATGAAGGGCTCCGAGACCACCGAGTAGAGGTGGATCAGGTTCATCGCCGTGCGCAGGGTGAGGGCCGCGCCGTCCTTGTCGGTCTTGATCTCCAGCCAGGGGGCCTTCTCCTCCAGGTAGGAGTTGCCGGCCGACCACAGGGCACGCAGGGCGGCGGCCGCCTTGCGGAACTGGAGGGTCTCCATGTGCGACTCGTACTCGGCGAGGAGCTTCGCGATCTCCTCGCCGAGGCGGGCCTCCGCCTCGCCCGGCTCGCCGCCGGCGGGCACGTCGTCTCCGAAGCGCTTGCGGGAGAAGGACAGGACACGGTTGACGAAGTTGCCGAGGGTGTCGGCGAGGTCCTTGTTGACCGTGGCGGTGAAGTGCTCCCAGGTGAAGGAGGAGTCGTCCGACTCGGGCGCGTTCGCGATGAGGAAGTAGCGCCAGTAGTCGGCGGGGAGGATCTCCAGGGCCTGGTCGGTGAAGACGCCGCGCTTCTGGGACGTGGAGAACTTGCCGCCGTAGTACGTCAGCCAGTTGAAGGCCTTGACGTAGTCGACCTTCTTCCACGGCTCGCGCACGCCCAGCTCGGTGGCCGGGAACATCACCGTGTGGAAGGGGACGTTGTCCTTGGCCATGAACTCCGTGTAGCGGACGTCGGTGTCGACGTCGTACCACCACGACTTCCAGTCGCGGTTCGCCGGGTCCTGGTCGGCCCACTCCTTCGTCGCGCCGATGTACTCGATCGGGGCGTCGAACCAGACGTAGAAGACCTTGCCCTCGGCCGCCAGCTCCGGCCAGGTGTCCGCGGGGACCGGGACGCCCCAGTCCAGGTCACGGGTGATCGCGCGGTCGTGCAGGCCCTCGGTCAGCCACTTGTGGGCGATGGAGGAGGCGAGCTGCGGCCAGTCCCTGTCGTGCTTGGCGACCCACTCGCGGACCTCGTTCTCCAGCTTGGACTGGAGGAGGAAGAGGTGCTTGGTCTCGCGGATCTCCAGGTCCGTGGAGCCGGAGATCGCCGAGCGCGGGTTGATCAGGTCGGTCGGGTCCAGGACGCGGGTGCAGTTCTCGCACTGGTCGCCGCGGGCCTTGTCGTAACCGCAGTGGGGGCACGTGCCCTCGACGTAGCGGTCCGGGAGGAAGCGGCCGTCGACCGGCGAGTAGACCTGGCGGATCGCCCGCTCCTCGATGAAGCCGTTCTCGTTCAGCTTGCGGGCGAAGTGCTGGGTGATGTCGCGGTTCTCCGGGGACGAGCTCCGGCCGAAGTAGTCGAAGGCGAGCGCGAAGCCGTCGTAGACCGCCTTCTGGGCGTCGTGCGCCTGCGCGCAGAACTCGTCGACCGGGAGGCCCTGCTCCTTGGCCGCGAGCTCGGCGGGGGTGCCGTGCTCGTCCGTCGCGCAGATGTACAGGACGTCGTGGCCGCGCTGGCGGAGGTACCGGGAGTACACGTCCGCCGGGAGCATGGACCCCACCATGTTGCCCAGGTGCTTGATCCCGTTGATGTACGGAAGGGCGCTGGTGATGAGGTGTCGAGCCATCGTGGCTGCTCCCAGGTCGCTGCTGTTTCTGCGGGTTCGAACCTTGAAATCGTAGCCGACGTGTGTATGCCGCCCGCTTCCCGTTTTACGGGGTGAGAAGCGGGCGGCGTGGGAGTGACTGCGGAGTGTTGTGGGGGGTGCGGAGAGTTACGGGCGCCAGGTTGCCAGGATGCCTTCGTACAGCTCCGTGTCCGTCAGCTCGCGGGGGGTCGGGCCCGCGTGGAAGAAGGACGTGTTGCCGGTCTTCAGCTTGCGGAGGTAGTCGAAGGCCTTGTTGTCGTGCTCGCCGAAGGCGACGAAGGAGAAGAACACGGAGGGGTGGTTCTTCGCGGCCTCGGTGAGGGACTGGGTGGCGGGGGTCTTCGCGTCGGGGGCGCCGTCCGTCTGGAAGATCACCAGGGCGGGGATGGAGGGGTCCTCGGTGTTCTTCTCGTGGTGGGCGAGTACGGCTTCCACGGCGGCGTGGTAGCTGGTACGGCCCATGCGGCCGAGGCCGGCGTGGACGTCGTCGATCTTGGTCTCGTGGTCCGGGGTGAGGGTGAGGTCGGTGGTGCCGTCGACCTCCGTGGAGAAGAAGACGACGTGGACCGTGGCCTCGGGGCCCTCGGGGTCCAGGTGGGCGGCGAGGGCGAGGGTCTGGTCGGCGAGGGCCTGGGCGGAGCCGTCCTTGTAGTACGGGCGCATGCTCGCGGAGCGGTCGAGGACGAGGTAGAGCTTCGCTCGGGTGCCGGTGAGGTCGGTCTTCTTGAGGGTGGTGGTGGCGGCCTTGTAGGCGGTGGTGAGGGAGGGGGTGCGGGACGTGAGGTGGGTGAGGGGGGTGGCGGGGCCCTGCTTGGCCGGCGCCTCGGCTTCGCCTTCGGCGGGGTTTTCGTCCCCACCCGCACCGCCCGTGCGGGTCTCGTTGTCGGCTGAGGGTGACTCCTGCGGGGTGTCCTCGCCGTCGGCGTCCGCGGCCTCGTTCGCTGCCGCGACGACCGTTTCCGGCTCTGCCTCAGCCACCGGCTCGGGTTCCGGGGCCGGCGTGGGTGCCGGGGCCTCGGCTTCGCCTTCGGCGTCGGTCTCGTTCCCACCCGCACCACCCGTGCGGGTCTCGTTGTCGGCTGCGGGTGGCCCCTGTGGAGTGTCCTCGCCGTCGGCGACTGCGGCTTCGTCCGCTGCCGCGACGACCGGCTCTGGCTCTGCCTCGGCCACCGGCTCGGGCTCGGGTTCCGGAGTCAGCGTGGGTTCGGTCTTGGCCGACGCCTCGGCTTCGCCTTCGGCGTCGGTCTCGTTCCCACCCGCACCACCCGTGCGGGTCTCGTTGTCGGCTGCGGGTGGCCCCTGTGGAGTGTCCTCGCCGTCGGCGACTGCGGCTTCGTCCGCTGCCGCGACGACCGACTCCGTCTCCGCCACGGCCACCGGTTCCGGCTCCGCCTCGGGCGCGGCCTCAGGCTCAACCGCTGCCTCCGGCTCGGCCTCCGGCTGTACCTCCAGCTCCGCCTTTGCTTCCGGCTCAGGCTCCGCTTTTGCTTCCGGCTCAGGCTCCGCCTTGGCCTCCGGCTCCGCCTCAGTCTCGACCTTGGCTTCGGGCTCCGCCTCAGTCACCGGCTCAGGCTTCGGCTGCGCCTCGGCCTCTGCCAGCGGCTCGGTCTCCGCGATCGGCTCGACCTCGGCCACCGGCTCCGGCTGCGCCTCGGTCTCTGCCGTCGGCTCCGCCTCTGCCGTCGGCTCCGCCTCGGCTACCGGCTCGGCCTCGGCCGGCAGGTTCGTCCCGGTGTTTGCCTCGGTCGCGCGGTCGGGTTGCTTGGGGACCGCGACGTTGTCGAAGGCGGCGGCGACCAGATCGTGTTCTTCGGTGGTCGAGGCCGCTTCGGGGGTGCGGGGTTCGGGGAGGTGCGGGGTCGGGCCCTGCGAAAGGTGATGGTCTGCACTCTCTGCTTCGGCGGGGCGACCTTTGCGCCCTCGGCCGAATGCGTTCCGCAGACGAGTGAGAATGCCCATGAAAGCAACCCTTCGCGTGAGTTGGTTCCGTCGATCCCTGGCCAGGACGGACACGTAAGGTTAGCTGCCTTGTATTGCGTTTCGGTCGCGCCGAGGACTCGTCAGTGCGGTGTCGCGATCGCGCGGGCCGCCGCCACCTCCTGGCGCAGGGGTTCCAGGACGCTGTCCGAGGGGCCGGTGAGGTGGGTCGGGACCGCGGTGAGGGAGTCCGCGTACCGGACGCCTTCGGAGAGTTCGCGCAGTTGGAGGGCCACGTGGCGGACCTCGGCCGGTGACGGGGGCGGTGCGCCGTGACGGACGCGGACCCGGGCCGCCGTCGTCGCGTCGACGATGCGTTCCACGGCGACGACCAGCGGCCACCAGGCGGCCGCCCGGCGGCCGGTGGGCGGGGGTTCGGTGAGGGCCCGCTGGAACTCCGTGCGGATGGTGGAGAGGTCACGGTAGAGGCGGCGGCGCATGCGGGCGCGGGACGACGGGTCCGTGGCCGGGCCGAAGGCCGCCTCGACGTAGGTCGCCGTGTCCGCCACCGCGTCGGCCAGGCGGTCGCCCACGCGCGTGTGCCAGCTCTCCGGCCAGAGGAGGTAGCCGGCGACCAGGGCGATCGCGCAGCCCATGAGGGAGTCCAGGAGGCGGGGCAGCAGCAGGCCCGTGCCCTGGTGGTTGAGGATGTCCGAGAGGAGCAGGATCACCGGGGTGATGGCCGCCGTCTGGAAGCCGTAGCCCCGGGGCGTCAGGGCCGGCACGAGCGGGGCCAGCAGCAGCATCGTGGGCACGTCCCACCAGCCGCGCGGCACCTCCGCCAGCACCCCCGCCGCGAGGACCAGGCCCCCTACCGTGCCCAGCGCGCGCAGCAGCGCCCGGGAGAAGACCGAGCCGAAGTCGGGCTTGAGGACGAAGGTGATGGTCAGGGCGATCCAGTAGGAGCGGGGGACGGGGACGAGGGACACCAGGGCCTGGGCGATGCCGATGCAGAGCGCCAGCCGCAGGCCGTAGCGCCAGGAGTTGGCGGACAGGACCACGTTGCGGGCGGCCCGGGCCGTGCGGATGCCGAGCGCGGCCGGGCGGCCGAGGCGGTCGTCGATGCCGCGCGGGTCGACCTCGGGGGTGGCGACCACCTCGGCGGCGTACCGAAGGGCGTGGTCGACGGCGCGGGCCGTCTCGGTGGTGGGGACGGGGAGCGACGGCAGGGCCAACGGGCCCGTGCGGCCGGATTCGATGACGTCGGCCACGTGCCGGACCGCCTCCGGGACCTCCGGCGGGAGCGGTCGGCCGGCGAGGTGGACGGCGGGTGCCGCCTCGACGACCGGCGTGACCGCGTTCAACTGGGCCAGCAGCCGGGTCAGTTGGCGGCTGCGGCCGTGGTGGTGGGCGCGGTGGCCGAGGATGAGGTCGTACGACTGGTTCAGGGACTGGGTGACGTCGACGCGGGTGGTGGCGTAGCGGTCCGGGTCGCCGCAGGCGGCGAGCAGGTCGGCCACCGCGCGGTACGCGGCCGCGACCGACGCGCGCTCCGGCACCCCGGCCCGCAGCGGCCAGGCCAGCAGGGCCAGCAGCAGCACCAGCAGGCCGCCGCCGGTCATCAGGGCCGGTGCCAGCCACCAGGGGTGGGGCAGCGGGAGGCCCGCGCCCACGACACAGTTGAGCAGGAGCAGCAGTCCGGATACGGAGGACACCGCGCCGATCGTGGAGATCATCCCGGACACCAGCGCGACGGCGGTGACGGTGACGACCGCGTACCAGCCCTGCCCGTACACCAGTGAGCCCAGGATGACGCCGACGGCGCCGAGGAGCTGCGGCACGGCGATGGTGAGGACCCGCATGCGGTAGGCCTCGGCGGTGTCGCCGATGACGCCGTTCAGGGCGCCCATGGAGGCGAGCGCGCCGTACGCGGGCTGTCCGGCCGCGAGTCCGAGCGCCAGCGGGAGGGACATGCCCACGGCGGCCCGGGCCATGGCGGCCCAGTTGACGGGCGCCTTCTGGGGGCGGAGGTTCCGCACCAGCCAGTCGGGAGGGGTGAGGCTGATGGGGAACTCTCGGGACATGCGGCCATTATGGTCGCTTCGTCCCTGCTCACCCCCGGTCCGGGGGTACCGGTGACCCTAGGCCCTGGGGACGGTGGCCCCAGTCCTCCAGCAGGTCCACCGCCCGCAGGAACTCTCCCAGCGCCCCGTTGAACTCCCCCGGCCGTTCCAGGTTCGGCATGTGTGCCGACCGCTCGATGACGTGCAGGCGGGAGTCGGGGAGTGCCGCGTGCATGGCTTCGGCGTCCGCCACCGGGGTGTACGTGTCGTCGGCGCCGACGACGACGAGGGCCGGTGCCGTGACCCTGGCCAGCAGGGGGCGGTAGTCGGGGCGTTCGGCGCGGCCGCGCAGGGAGGCGGCGGCGCCCTGCGGGGAGGTGGCCGTCATCATGCGGTGCACATGCGCCTTGACCTCGGGGTCGGCGTAGGGGGCGACCATCTTGTCCAGGACCTCGTCGGCGTAGCCGCGCATGCCCTCGGCGAGCAGCCGGTCGGCCATGGCGCCCCGGTCCCGCCTGCCCTCGGGGGTCTCGGGGTCGGGGAAGGTGTCGGCGAGGACCAGGCCCCGGACGCGGTCGCCGAAGCGGTCGTAGCACTCCATGGCGATCTGGCCGCCCATGGACAGACCGGCGAGCACGAAGGAGTCCACCCCGAGGAGGCCGAGCAGTTCCTCGAGGTCCTGGGCGTGGCGGGAGAGCGGGACGGTGCCGGGGGTGACGGGGGAGGCGCCGTAGCCGCGTAGGTCGGGGGTGATCACGCGGCGGTCGGCGGAGAACTCGGCGGCCTGCGGGGACCACATCGTGCGGTCGAAGGGGTGGCCGTGGACGAGGACGAGAGGGAGGCGGTGGGAGGTTTCGGGGCCTTTGTCGTCGTATGCGAGGAAGGGGGGCATGGGTGCGACCCTAGGAGGCGTCAACTCCTCGGTGCAATAAAATCTTTGCCCTCGGTGCAATCCAGAGAGCTGGACGGGCAGGGGGACTTGTGGAGGACTTCAGGCGGATCGCCGACCGGATCGCCGCCGACATCTCCGGTGGCCGGCTGCGGCCCGGGCAACGGCTGCCGCCGCAGCGGGCGTTCGCGCGGCGGCACGGCATCGCGGCCTCGACGGTGGGGCGGGTGTACGGCGAACTCGTGCGCCGGGGACTGGTGGTGGGCGAGGTCGGGCGGGGCACGTTCGTGCGGGCCACCGAGCCGGACGCGCAGCCGGGGCGGGCGCTGACCGAGGCGGACGCCGGCGCCCTGCCGGTGAACCTCGAGCTGAACTACCCGTCCGTACCGGGGCAGTCGGAGCTGCTGGCCCCGGCCCTCGCGCCGCTGCTGCGCCCGGACGCGCTGGCCGAGGCGCTGCGCCGGCCGGCCGCGGCGGCCGGGACCGGGGCGGCCCGGGAGGCGGTCGCGGGGCTGCTGGCCACCGGCGACTGGCGGCCGGACCCGGAGGGGATCCTGTTCACCGGCAACGCCCGGCAGGCCATCGCCGCCACCCTCGCCTCCCTGGTCCGCCCGGGCGGCCGGATCGGGGTCGAGCCGTTGACCTACCCGCTGGTGAGGGAGATCTCCGCGCGGCTCGGCGGCACCCTGGTCCCGCTCGGCTGCGACGAGCGCGGGCCGCTGCCCGTGTCGGTCGCCGCCGTCCACCGCACCGCACCGCTGTCCGCGCTCTACCTCCAGCCGACCCTGCACAACCCGACCTCGCTGACCGTGGACGCCGAACGGCGGGCCGAACTGGCCGACGTCATCCACAGCCTGGGGATACCGGTCGTGGAGGACCGGATCTGGTCCTTCCTGCACCCGGGCGGGCCCCCGCCGCTCGCCGCGCTCGCGCCCGGTCTCGTCCACCTCGTCGACGGGCTGTCCAAGCGGGTCGCGCCGGGACTCACCGCCGGTTTCGCCGTCGTTCCGGCCGAGCGGGCCGAGGCCGTGGCGCGGGCCGTGCGGTCCGGGGGGTGGGGTGCGGGGGCGTTCGCGCTGGAGGCGGCCGTGCGCTGGATCGGGGACGGGACCGTGGCACGGCTGGTCGCGGAGAAGCGGCGGGATGCCGAACGGCGGCAGCGGCTGGTCGTCGAGGAGCTGGCCGGTTTCGCCGTACGGTCCGACCCGGCCGCCTATTTCGCCTGGTGGCGGCTGCCCGCGCCGTGGCGGGCGGACACCTTCACGGCCGCGGCACGGGAGCACGGGATCGCCGTCACGCCGGGTACGGCCTTCTCGGTCGACCCCAGCCGCACCCCGGACGCCGTCAGGCTCGGGCTCGCGTCGGTGCCGGAGCCGGAGTTGGCGCGGGCGCTGCGGACGCTCGCCGGCGTCGCGCGGGGCGGCGCGGCGGGCGCAGGGAGCGGGTGAGCCAGGTGACCAGGGCGACCGTGAGGCCGAGGCCCAGCAGCAGCCAGGAGACCGTGCGCAGGGTGGAGGTCAGCGCGTCGTAGACCGCGCCCGCGGCCGCGGGCGGCACGTCGGCGGGCAGGTCGTCGAGGGTGAGGGCGCGGCCGACGGCGAGGGCGAGGGCGAGCAGGGCGCCGCCCAGGGCCGTGCCCAGCGCGGTCGCGGCGACGGCGCGGCGGCGGTGCACGGCGAGCGCGATCCCGGCGACGGCGAAGACGACGGCCGCCACCGGCAGCCAGAAACCGGCGACTTCGAGCACGTGGAACCCCTTCCGAAGCCGGGCCAGTTCGCCCGCCCGGAGTATCGGCACCTCGGTGTGCTGCACCGGGATGTGGGCGGCGAGCGGGACGTGGTCGTGGGTGAGTTGCCGTTTGACCTGGGCGGTGACGGGGGCGAGGTCGACGGTCACCGGGCGCCCGGCCGCCTCCTCGTCCGGCTCCTCCGCGCGCAGGGCGCGCAGGACGGCGTCGTGGGTGACCCGGTTGCCGGTGTCCCAGGCCAGCCGGAAGGCGCGGGTCTGGGTGAAGGAGCGCACCACGTCGTGCACGAACGGGCCCACCGAGCCGCGGACCGGGCGGACGTCCATGCGCTGGTCCACCTCGCGCAGGATGTCGTTCCCGACGGTCTCCGCGACGGCGTCCCGCACGTCCGGATCGGCGGCGAGCGGTGCCATCGTGGTGACGTACCGGCCCGTGTCGGTCAGCGTGTACGCCGCCCAGGCCGCCAGCGCGCCGAACGGCACGAGCAGGCAGGACAGGGCGATGAGCGCGGCCGACAGGGCCCTCCTGAGGCGTGGGGGCACGCTTCCAGGCAACGGCCCGGGGGCCCGCGGTGCGAGTGGTGTGCGTGCATCCGGGCGAAAAGTCGAGCCGAACGGCCGCGTCCCCTGGCGGAGCCGGGACAGGCACTGGGGGCTCCTGGGAACTCCTGGGCCTTCCTGGGGATTCCGCTCTCCGGTGGAGGGTTCACCCGAACGGGTGTTTCCTGGTGCTGGGGAGACGGGGCCCCGGGAACGTCGCCGGGCGGCTGGAGCGAGCCCGGCGACCGGTGAGGAGGGAACACAGGGGAGTGCGTGGGCCCCGGCCGGTGCCGGCCGGGGACCACGCACATGCGGGTCGGGGGCGCCCTTTCCCAGGGCTCATCGGATGCGATGTCCGAACGCGTCCTCGTGCGTGTAGAAGCGGTAGAAGAACACGATGAACGTGACCGCCGAGACCACCAGCGACATGCCTATCGAACGGATGATCGAGGCGCCGGTCTGGCTGTAGAGGAAGCCGAACGCGCAGCCGACGAACGCCGTCCACAGCATCGCGTGCACCTCCCGCCGCAGCTTCGGGGCCACCGTCAGCAGACCGGCGCACGCCACCGCGAACACGATCGCCGTGACGAACCCGAACAGCAGGTTCCAGCCGGTGATGGGGCCGCCGCTGCGCCGGTTGGCCGCCGCCCAGTAGCCGTAGACGAGCCCCAGCACGACCGGCACGGCCATCCTGGCGATCCGATGGGTGCGGGCGTCGAAGACGTCGGGCGGACGGTAGACGGCCGGAGCCGCGCCGCCGGAGCCGGGCGTGAGGCCGGGGCGGGGCCTGCTACCAGGCGCGGGTGCCGCGTGAGCCATGAGAGCACTCCTCTCTCCTCGCCCCCGCCTTCCAGGGCACACCTGGGGGGACGGCCTGGCAAGTCGGCCGTGCGGGTGAAGCGCGCCCCGTACGCGATCCCGTACGAGGTCGCGTACGCGGTCCCGTACGAGGTCCCGTATGCGTGTCCGGACACGTGCCCGGACACGGTCTCCGGGCAAGGGGCATGACGTGGGCACATGACACGCGCCCATGACGCACGCCCGGATGCGGCCGGTGTACCCGCGTGCTTGGCTGAGGGACATGGAGGGCAGCCAGGCGTGACGGACGTCGAGTACCGGCGCCGACGGCAGGTGCCGCGGATCCGCGGCCGGAACATCGCGTGGCTGCTGCCGCTGCTGCCGCTGGCGCTGCTCGTGGGCATCGCGCTGGTCGACTTCAACACCAGCGAGCGGTTCCGGATCGTCACCTGGATCGTCCTGGTCCCCGGCTTCGCCGCGGCGATCTGCGGGGTCCGGACGACGGCCGCGTACGCCGTGCTGTCGGTGGCGACGTACTTCGCCGTGGACAACGCCTGGCCCGACCAGTACCGGGCCGGACTCGCCGACTTCGTCCTGGTCGCGCTCGGCGGCGCCCTGGCGACGCTGGCCTCCGCACTGCGGCTGCGCCGGGAGCGGTGGGAAGTGCGCATGCGGGACATCGCCGAGACGACCCGCCGTACCGTGCTGCGCCCGCTGCCGCCCGTCTGGGCCGGGCTGGAGCACGCGGCGGTGTACCTGGCCGCCGACAGCGTCGCCCGGGTGGGCGGCGACTTCTACGACATCCAGCCCAGTCCGCAGGGCACCCGGGTCCTCGTCGGTGACGTGCAGGGCAAGGGCCTGGGCGCGGTGGAGACGGCGGCGGCCCTGCTCTGCACGTTCCGCGAGGCCGGCTACCACGAGACGGATCTGCGGACCGTCGCCGAGCGGCTGGAGGCGCGCATGCAGCGGCACCGCGGGCACATCGTCGCGATCGGCCGGGAGGAGGAGGACCGGTTCGCCACCGCCGTCCTGGTCGGCTTCCCCGAGGACGCCCCGGGCACGATCGAGCTGATCAACTTCGGTCATGAGCCCCCGCTCGCCGTCGGACCGGAGGGCGTCCGGTCCCTGCCCGCCGGCGACGGCGTGCCGATCGGGTTCGGCGACCTCGTGAGCGGGGGCCCGCCGCTGCACCGGTTGCCGCTGAGCGACGCGGAGACGCTGCTGGTGGTGACCGACGGGGTGACCGAGGCGCGGGACCGGGACGGGGAGTTCTACCAGCTGGTCAGGGAGGTGAGCCGGGCCGTCGCGGCCGACCCCCGGCAGGCCCGCCCCGAGCCGCTGGTGCGCCGGATCCGTGACGGGGTGCTGCGGCACAGCGGCGGCCGGCTGGACGACGACACCACGGTCTTCGCGGTCCGGAGGCGCGCGGTGGGCGGGAATTCGGCCGGGGGACGTTCGCGGTCCTGACACACGGGTTTGCAGCAGCAGCGGTTACGGTGCTGACAGCAGGCGACCGACAGGGGGAGGGACGATGCCCGGAACCGTGCTGCTGCTCGCGGCCTCGCCGTTGGGCAAGGGGCGCTTGGTGGACGCGGCCGGTGTGCTGCCGGTCCTCGCCGCGGTCGCCCCCGCCGTGCTGTCCGGCACCGACACGGCGAACGTGGTCGAACTCGCCGATCCGCTGGATCCGCAGGGGGTGTTGACGCGGCTGCGGGCCGCGGCGGCGGCGCCGGGGCCGCTGACCTTGTACATCACCGGGCAGCTGCAGCTGGACCGTCGTCAGCGGCTGCCGCATCTGGCGCTGGCCCGCACGACGCCGGCGACCGTGCGGTACACCGCGTTGCCGTGGCACTGGATCCGGGAGGAGTTGCGGTTGCGCTCCGCCGCGGACACCGCGCTGGTGGTGGATCTGCATGCCGATGCGGAGACGTGGCGGTATCTGGCCGAGCGGCCGCTGGAGTCGGGGCCGAACGTCGCGGTGTACGGGCGGATCGCGCCTCCGGGTGGGCGGCGGATCGCCGAGGCGTCGTACATGAAGGCCGTGGCGACCCTGCTGCGCAGTGGGCGTCGGCCGGCGCTGGCGGAGTTGCACGAGCAGGCGTGGGCGCGGATCGCCGGGGCCGGCGTGGGGCGGGATGTGGTGCTGGGCGGTGTGGGTTCCGGTCCTGGGGGCTCCGCCCCCAGACCCCCGCTCGCCCACCCACCCACCCGACTCGGTCAGCTGGAAGGGGAAGCCGGGATCCAGTTCGGCGGGCTGGAGGGCGCGGCCGGGGTCCGGGTTGGCGGGCTGGAGGGTGCGGCCGGGGTTCGGGTTGGCGGGCTGGAGGGCGCGGCCGGGGTCCGGGGCGGCGGGCTGGAAGGGGAAGCCGGGGTCCGGGGCAGCGGGCTGGAAGGGGAAGCCAGGATCCAGTTCGGCGGGCTGGAGGGCGCGGCCGGGGTTCGGGGCAGCGGGCTGGAGGGTGCGGCCGGGGTTCGGGTTGGCGGGTTGGAGGGCGCTGCCGGGGTTCGGGGCGGCGGGGTGGAGGGCCCGGTCGGGGTTCGGGGCGGTGGGTCGGAAGGCGCGGTTGGGGTCCCGGTCGGCGGGTTGGAAGGGGAAGCCGGGATCCAGTTCGGCGGGCTGGAGGGCGCGGCCCGGGTTCGGGGCGGTGGGGTGGAAGGGGAGCCGGGGTGGGGGCGTTCTCGGCAGTCGGGGGCGGCCGGAGTCCTGGATCCGCACGCCGCCATAAGTGTCGCCGTGCAGGCCGGGCGGCACGGGGACGCCGATGTGTTGGCCGCTCGGTATGAGGAGGCGGCGATACGGGGGTACGGGCCGGTGTCCGACGAGGCGTTGCACTGGGCCGAAGTGCGGGCCGATCTGGCGATGTTCGCGGGGGACGCGGTGCGCAGCTGCCGGGCCTGGATGGGGGTGGCCGGGGTGCGGCTGGCCGCGGGGCAGGCGGGTGACGCGCCTGCCGTGGAGGCGGCCGTGGACCGGGCCCACCATCAGTGGGGGCGGATAGAGGACGCGGCGCGGGCCCGTGAACTCGGGCCCGCGCTCGCGGAGTTGAGGCTGCGGGTGCCGGGCCGCCGGCAGGGCGCGCTGGAGAACGTCCAGCGGCAACTGCGGGAGCTTCAGGCGACCCGGTAGCGGCCTCAGCGGCCTCAGTTGGTGAACGTGAGGTACTTCCAGGCGCCGTGCGTCGTGGAGTTCACGGTGTCACCGGAGGAGCCGTTGATGTACGACGAGCGGACGCGGAACCGCCAGCCGACGTCCTGGCTGTGGTTGCCGGTGATGGTCACCTTGGACACGCCGCTGGTGCCCAGCGCGAAGTACGCGGGGTCGCCCGGGTACCACCTGCCCTGGTAGTACACCTCGAACTCGAACTTCTGCTTGCGGCCCGGGTAGTACGGCATCTTCGTCGTGATCAGCGGGTTCTTGGACTTGTGGAAGAAGTAGTACGTGTGGTTCCACACGCTCTTCGCCTTGTAGTGGCCGCTGACCGAGGTGGACACGCTCACCTTGGCGCCGACGGTGCTGGAGACCGACCGGGGCTGGTAGCGGGCGTCACCGGCGAACTTCGCGGTGACCTTGGTGTCCCGCTTCAGGTCCAGGGTGACGTACAGGTTGCCGTGGGAGTTGACCTTGCCGGACTTCACCAGCTTCTTCGGTTTGTCGGAGCCGAAGGGGTCGGCCCAGATCTCCACCGTGCGGTTCTTGTAGGTCGTCCCCAGGTGGGCCGTGAACGTCACGTCCTTGCCGTAGGAGTAGACCTTGCCGTTGTTGTTGATGGTGAGGGCCGGCTTGGCGCGGGAGACCTCGACGGTGTCCGTGCCGGAGCCCGCCGCGTGGTCCGCGTCGCCGGCGTAGGCCACCTTGTACTTCACCTTGCCGCCGGCCGGCGGGGTGTCGGTGAAGGAGTACGTGCCGTCGGCCTTGACCGTCACCGCGGGCAGGGCCTTGCCGTTCGGGGACTCCAGGTCGGTGCGGGTGACGGCCAGCTTGAGACCGGCCGGCAGCGCGACCTTGGAGGTGACCTTGCCCTTGACCGTCAGCTGCTTGGCCCGCGTCGCGGTGGAGGGGGCCTCGACGGTGATGACGGTGGCCGCCTTGGTGGGCGCGTCGAGGACCCGCAGACGGTAGACGCCGTCGTAGTTGTACGACACCGCGAACAGCCGGGAGTCGTCGGGCGCCCAGGCGAGCGCGCCGTTCGCCAGCAGGTCGGCGTTGCCGCCGCTGCTGGTGGAGGGGAAGTCGTACTCCCGCACCGAGGTGTGCGAGCCCGGCTTGAAGACGTACACGTCGGGCTCGTTGTAGCCCGTGATGCCGGCGGCGACCGAGCCGTCCGGGGCGATGTCCACGGCGTTCGGGTAGGCGTTGGCCGGGTACTGGCCGTCGGCGGTCAGGTCCGCGGTCTTGTAGACACCCTGGTAGTAGGGGTACGAGTTGGCCACCACGACGTCCTTGCCGTCGGGGGTGACGGCCAGTTCCTTCAGGCCGCTGCCTTCCACGCTGCCGTGGGCGAGGCGGGTGAGTGTGCCGGACGAGGCGTCGTACGTGGCCATTTCGGACGGGCTCTGCTCGGGCATGCCCGCGACCAGGGTGCCCTGGGCGCCGTCCACCATGGGTGCGGAGAACCAGGAGGTGACGGTGTCCTGGGCGTAGGTGACCTTGTGCTCGGGGTCGGTGAGGTCGATCGAGCCGATGTTGCCGCCCGAGACCGCGGTGCCGTAGCCGAACCACAGCTTGCCGTCCATGACGGTGAGGTAGGCGGGGTTGGGGCCCACCGAGTAGCGGGTGGTCTCGGTCGCGGTCGCCGTGTCGAAGGCGACGATCGCGTCGCTCTTGGGCAGCGCCGCGTACAGCGTGCCGGAGTCGGCCGACAGGTCGAGGTCCGTGACCCCCGCCAGCGAGGTCAGCTGCTTGACGACCGTCCCGCTGTAGTCGGTGACGACGATCTTGCCGTTGCTCGGGTCGCTGACGAAGACCCGGTTGTGGACGCCGTCCACCACGACGTCGCCCGCCGACTTGATCGGCAGGATCGCGCTGGTGGCGGCGTGGGCCGGAGTGGCGGCGAGCGCCACGGAGCCGATGAGGGCCGCCAGAGCGGTGGCAGCCGAGAGAGAGCGCTTTCGCACGCTGATTCGAACCCCCCGGAACGAATGAAGACATGGGCGCCACGGGACACGGCTGTTGTGTGGGTCCCCTGTGAGCCGTGTGTGGCGGATTAGCGAAGACTAGGTGGCGAACACTAGGTCATGCCACTGACAAAAACGCGAGCGCCCCCGACACCAGCGTGCGGACGCCCGGGGCGATCGTGGACAGGTCGGGAGCGAAGTGCGGGCTGTGGTTGCTCGGCACGGCCGCGAACTTCTCCTCGAAGCCCTCGCCGGGCGCCTGCTCCCACACCTCGGCCGGAGTCGTCGTCACGAACCAGTACGAGTACGGGATCGAGCCGAGCGCCAGCTGCGGGAAGTCCTCGCTGCCCATGGCCGGGCCCGGGTCGAACACCGTGCCCGCGCCGAACACCTCGCCGTGCACGGCGGCCACCGTGGCGTCGGTGCCGGCGTCGTTGACCGTCACCGGGAAGGTGTTGCCGAGGGTGATCTCCGGCTCGCGCGGGCAGCCGGCGGCCAGGCACTCGCCGTGCGCGACGCGCCGGATCGCGGCCAGCATCCGCGCCCGCACCTCCTCGGACTGGGTGCGCAGGTTCAGCGCGATGCGCGCCTCGGACGGGATGATGTTGTGCCGGGTGCCCGCCTCGATACGGCCCACCGTCAGCACCGCCGCCTCACGGGCCGCCAGCTCCCGGGAGACGACGGTCTGGAGCCGGGTGACCAGGTAGGCGGCGGTCACCACCGGGTCGACGGTCGCCTCCGGGCGGGAACCGTGGCCGCCCCGGCCGTGCACCACGATGTCCACGTCCGTCGACGCCGACATGATCAGGCCCGGCGCGTGCGGGTACAGGCCCGCCGGGCCCGGGGCCGCGTGCTGGCCGAGCAGCACGTCCGGGCGGCCGAAACGCTCGTACAGCCCGTCCGCGATCATCCGGGCCGCGCCCTGCCCGGTCTCCTCGGCGGGCTGGCCGACGACCAGCAGGGTGCCGTGCCAGGTCTCCCGCCCCGCCGCCAGCGTCTCGGCCGCGCCCGCCAGCCAGGTGACGTGCAGGTCGTGTCCGCAGGCGTGCATCACCCCGTCCGTTTCGGAGGCGTACGACAGCCCGGTCCGCTCCGCGACCGGCAGCGCGTCCATGTCGGCGCGCAGCAGCACGGTCGGCCCGTCGCCGTTGCGCAGCACCCCCGCGACCCCGGTCCCGCCGATGCCCTCGGCCGTCTCGAACCCGGCCTTGCCGAGCCGGGCGGCCAGCGTGCCGGCCGTGCGGTGCTCGCGCAGGGACAGCTCGGGGTGGCGGTGCAGGTCGCGGTAGAGGTCCTCCAGGCCGGGGACCGGGAGGTCGGCGGTGAGATCACGGGCGGCACGCGCGGCTGCGGAGGCCACGGGGGCAGCGTAGGCGCCCGTGGCGCGGCTGGGGAGTGGGCCGCACCGGGGGCCGCCGGGGCGCCGCCGTCGCCGGGCGCGGCCGAGCACGCGGCTCACCTGCGGCCCAGTACGCGGCTCAGCTGCGGCTCACCCGCGGTGCAGCACGCGGCTCAGCTGCGGCTCACCAGTGGCTCAGCCGGAGCTCACCCGCGGCTCAGCCGCAGCCCAGCGGCAGCTCATCCGCGGCTCAGCCGGAACTCACCAGCGACTCAGCAGGCGGCTCACCAGCGACTCAGCACGCGGCTCACCAGCGGCTCAGTAGGCGGCTCACCCGGAGCTCACCAGCGGCTCACCCGCGGATCAGCACGCGGCTGAGCCGCAGCCCAGCACGCGGCTCACCAGCAGCTGAGTACGCGACTCACCAGCGGCTCAGTAGGCGGCTCACCAGCAGCTGAGTACGCGACTCACCAGCGGCTCAGTAGGCGGCTCACCCGGAGCTCACCAGCGGCTCACCCGCGGATCAGCACGCGGCTGAGCCGCAGCCCAGCACGCGGCTCACC
>NZ_JBEYUW010000004.1:0-357433 GCF_040643735.1 Streptomyces sp. NPDC047085 | reverse complement strand
CACCAGCAGCTGAGTACGCGACTCACCAGCGGCTCAGTAGGCGGCTCAGCTGCGGCTCACCCGCGGCCCAGCATGCGGCTCAGCTCCGGCTCACCCACGGCTCAGCGGGAGCTCACCCGCGGCTCAGCCGCAGCACAGCGGCAGCTCATCCGCGGCTCAGCCGCAGCTCACTCTCGGCTCACCAGGTGAAGCCCTTCTGGACGGGCATGCAGGCGTCGTCCTTGTCGCCGGCGAGGATGGCCGCAGAGGCTGGCGGCTTGTCCGGGGTCTGCTTCTTCGGATACGTGTCCCCGGTGCGCCAGTCGGCGCCCACGACGAGGGTGACCCCGGAGACGTCGGTCGACCGGTGGACGTGGTTCAGCGGGATGCCGAGCGCCTTGGCCACCGCCTGGGCGTCGCCCTCCAGGTCGGCGCCGGGGTACTGGACCACGGTCTCGGCCTCGCTCGCGGCCGTGCCGTCCTTCACGGCCTGGGTGAATCCCTGGCCCTGGAGGAGCTGGGCGACCGCGCCGGCCCGCTGGGGCGTCGGGGCCGCGGTGTCCGACCCGGTGCCGTTGCGGACCTGGACCGCGATGGCGTCGTCCGGGGCCGCGGGGTCCTTGGACTTCTGCTCGGTCTTGTGCTTGGCGGCGCGTCCGTCCATCGGCACGTCGTCGCGGATCATGGAGAGGACCTGGTCGGCGTCCCCGGGCGCGAGCATCCGCCGGGCGGTGTCCTGCGGCCACTCCACGACGGGCAGCGTGGACATGGTGATCCGCTTGGTGGGCACCTTCTGCAGCTCGGTCGTCAGGTCGTACAGCTTCTTGATCGTGCCGAGGCTCTCGTCGACCGTGAGCGCGTTCGTCGCGGCCTCCGCGAGCTTGCGCATCTCGGTGGGGTTGCCGAGCCGCGCGTTCTTGCGCAGCTGGCGGACCATCGAGGTCATGTACATGTGCTGCGCGTGGGTGCGGCCGATGTCGGTGCCGTCCTCGAAGCCGTAGCGGGTGCGCAGCCACTGCAGGGCCTGCTCGCCCTTGACCGGGGTGGTGCCCGCGCGCAGCTTCAGGCCCGAGCCGTGGCCGTCGGAGGTGTGCGACCAGACGTTCTGCCGGACGCAGACCGGTACGCCGCCGATGGCGTCGGCCATGTCCACCACGCCGGAGAAGTCGACCATCATGAAGTGGTCGATGTGCACCTTGGCGAGCTGCTGCCAGGTGGCGACGGTGCAGCCCGGGCCGCCGCGGGCCAGCGACTCGTTCGCCATGATCGGGCCCACCTGCTGGAACACGTGGCCGTTGTCCGGGTCGGTGCATTTGGGGATCGTGATCATGGTGTCGCGGGGCAGGCTGACCACGGACATGTTGCTGCGGTCGGCCGAGACGTGCAGCAGCATCTGCACGTCCGCGAGCGGCGGGCGGCCCACGTCGGCCTTGGAGCCGCCGAGCGCGAGGTCCTTGGCGGAGTTCCGGCTGTCGGAGCCGATCAGCAGGATGTTCATCGGCGTCTGGCCGTCGGCGTTGGGCTTCGACTCGGGTATGGAGGAGTCGCCGAGGTCGAGCTTGGCCTTCTTGATGTTGCCGTTGAGGTGCTCGTAGTAGAGGTAGCCCGCGCCGGCGGTGCCGAGGACGAGGACCGCGAGGCTCGCCGCGGTCCAGCGCAGTATGCGCATCCCGCGCCGGGGCCCGTCCGGTTCCTTGCCGCGTCTGCGCCGGCCGCCGTGCCGCCCGTTGCCGGCGGGTCGCGCCGGCGTCTCCTCCTCCGCGCGCACGCTGCTGACGGTCATCCCCGTGCCCTTCCCACCCCTGGCCCCGGCCCGACCCCCGTCTCCGGCAGGTCGCCGTGGCCCCCGAAAGAATCCCTGTCCCTTGGCTGGGCGGCACCCCTCGGGCGCCTCCCCAGGTTGGGCGGCGCCCCTCAGCGCCCACCCGGACCCGCGCGCCCCCCTAGGCGTCAGCCGGGCCGGATCGCTCACCCTAGCCGCGCGGTCCCCTGTCAAGCGGCGGCGGTGAGATATTCCACTCTCGTACAACCCGTCTATTGACCCTGTTTGCGGGGAAAGGCGGGCCCCGAATCCCCTTGTCTTGGCCCGAGCTTTACCCGATGTAGGCGGTCGGTTGGGTCAGTGGCCCGCGTGCCGGGCGTGCGGCGGGGGTGCGGGGGCGTCGGACGCCCGGGCCGGGCCCGCGTTCGCCGCGGCGATCAGGGTCACCACGGCGATCACGGCCGCGGCCACGCCCCGGGCTACGGGGGTGTTCCCTGCGTAGCGGAGCCGGAGATGGGGGAGTGTGCTGGAGCGTCCGTAGGGTGCGGATGTACGTCCGAGCACGGCGACCTCGCAACAACAGCGATGTGTTAAGCATGCTTAATCCGCCGTTTAACCTAGGGGTGTCGGACGCCAACGGCAAGGGGCACCAGGGGAGTTGGGGTGGGAAAAGGGATGCGGGAGCGAGACGATCCCGAGGTCGTAGGGCGGCGTGTGCAGCAGCTGCGCACCCAACGTGGACTCACCCAGCGCCAGTTGGCCGAGCCCGCTTACACCCCCGCCTACATCTCCACGCTGGAGGCGGGCCGGGTCAATGCCTCGGACGAGGCACTGCGGCACATCGCGGACCGGCTCGGGGTCGCCTTCGAGGAGCTGGCCGTCGGCCGGCCCGCCCATCTCACCACCGCCCTGCGGCTGCGGCTCACCGAGGCCCAGCGCACGCTGGCCGACGGCAAGGCCGAGGAGGCGGCCGCGCAGTACGCCGTGCTGCTCGCCGAGGCGGAGGCGCACGGGCTCGGCCACGAGCAGGCCGCCGCGCTGCTCGGACTCGGGGAAAGCGCCCTGGAGACCGGCGAGCTGGGCAAGGCGCGCGAGTGCTTCGAGCGGGCCGAGGAACGGCTGGCCGGGGAGTCCCTGCCGGCCCGGGTCCCGGCCGTCCGCGGCCGCGCGGTCTCCCACTACCTCGCCGGTGAACTCCGCTACGCCGTCTACCTCCTGGAATCCACCCTCGACGAACTCAACCGGGGCGGCCTGCACGACCCCGACGCCCTGCTGCTTCTGTACGCCAGCGTCATCGGCCCCTACATGGACATGGGCGCCCACGCCCGCGCCGCCCAGGCCGCCGAGTTCGCGCTCGCGCTCGCCCCGCAGGCCGCCGACCCCGCGCTGATCGCCCGCATGCACCGCTCGGTCGCCCGCACCCTGCTCGCCGAGGGCCGGGCCGCCGAGGCGGACGCCTCCCTCGCCAAGGCGGCCGAGCTGTACCGCCAGCTGCAACTGCGCACCGAACTCGCCAACTGCCACTGGATGCGCGGCTACGTCTACGCCCAGGGCGGCGAACTCGGGCGCGCCGAGGACGAGTTGCGCCAAGCCCTCGCCATGCTCTCGGAGACCCGCGCCGCCCTCTACCGCAGCCAGGCCGCCGTGGAACTGGCCGACGTCCTGCACCGGCGCGGCAAGTCGGCGGAGGCCGCGGAGCTGCTGGACGGCGTTCTCGGCGACTTCTCCTCCGAACGCGGTGCCGTCCACGCCGCCGGGGCCCACCGCCTCCTCGGCATCATCGCCGAGGACGCCCGGGACACCGAGGCCGCCGAGGAGCACTACGTCCGCGCGCTCAGCCTCCTGGAGCGCGCCGGCGCGGCCGGTGACCTCGCCGACCTGTGCCGTCTCCTGGGCGACCTGCTGCGCCGCACCGGCCGCGTCGAAGCGGCCCTGGACGCCTACCGCACCGGCCTCGGCCACCGCACGGCCCCAGGCACGACCACCCTGGGCCCGGCCCCGGCACAGCCGCCGTTGTGAGCGGGCGCGGGCGGGCGTAGCCCGGTTCAGACCTGGACCCGGCCCTGTCTGCGTACGTCCGCCAGGCGCAGGGCGCCGACCTGGACGGCGGCCTGCGTCGCGCCGTTCGGTACGTCGCCCAGGCCGCCGTTGGTGAGCGCGAAGGCGTCCTCGCCGACCCGGACGGCGGCGACGTCCAGCGTGAGGAGGACGTTCTGGCCGTCGTCCGTGGTGGTGGCGAGGCCGATGCGCAGGCCCTGCCGCACGTCCCCGACCTCCGGCAGCGGGGCCTCGACGACCTGGACGTCCTCGACCAGGCCGAGTTCCGTGGTGGCCGTGAACCGGGCGCACTGGGACGGCATGGTCTTCAGCCAGGCCAGCGCCGCGTCGACGTCCGAGGGGCGGCGGGCGCCGATCTGGTAGCGCAACTGGGCGTCGGTGTCGGCGTCGTCCAGGCCGACGGCGACGCGGGCGGGGCCGCCGAGGAGTTCGTCGGCGTAGAGGGCGTCCAGCAGACGCTGGCACTCCCCGGCGCCGGTGGTCGCCTTCAGCAGCGCGTCCCGCCAGGTGGCCGCCCCGCGCGTCGCGGTCCAGGGGGCGCCGAGGTCGGTCTCGGTGATGAGCGCGGCCTGCGCCTGCGCGTCGGTGAGCGTGGAACCGTCACCGCGGGGCGAGGTCTTCGACGGGGCGGCCTTCGACTTCTCCACCGTCGGCAGGGGGTACTGCGCGGTTGGCGGATGCTCCAGGCCGAGGGTCGCACAGCCCGTCAGGGAGAGGAGGCCGACGGCGAGCAGGGCGGCGCGGGAGCCGCGGGAGCCGCGGATGCAGCGAGAGCCGCGGGAGCCGCGGGTGCGGCGGATGCAGCGGGCGCCACGGGTGGGTATGACGGCGGTCATCGGGGGCCTCCAGGGCGGGCCGGTGGGGGATGCCTGCTCTCACGCCACCACCGCCCGCACCCGCCCACCAGCGCTCCGGGCCGTCCGGGTGAGCAGGCCCGCGCCCGCTCCGGGCCGTCCGGGTGAGCAGGTCCGCGCCCGCTCCGGGCCGTCCGGGTGAGCACCCTGGACCCGGTTTCGGGCTGTCGGGGTGAGCACCCCGGCCGCCGGCTTCGGACCGTCCGGGTGAGGGCCCCGGCCGCCGGCTTCGGGCGGGCCGAGTGAGGGCCCCGCCCCCGGTTCCGGGCCGTCCGGGTGAGTGCCCCGGCCCCAGTTCCGGGCCGTCCGGGTGAGCACCCCGGCCGCCGGCTTCGGGCGGTCCGAGTGAGGGCCCCGGCCCCGGCTTCGGACCGTCCGGGTGAGCACGTCAGCGTCGGCTCCGGGCCGTACGAGTGAGGGGGCGATCTGCGCTCCGGGCCGTACGAGTGAGGGGCCGCGGGAAAATGCGTGGCGCCGTCGGCCCGGCCCCGGTTACCGTCACCCGCATGAAGCGCGCCCAGCAGTGCCCGCAGAGCACGACGACGCCGGAGACCGTCCCGGCGCGCTGACACCTGAGCAGACGAAAGCCCCGGGGCGAGTGCCCCGGGGCTTTCGCGTGTCCCGGCCCGGGGTGTTCGCCTCCCAGACCTCCCCCACCGAGGAGCCCCGCCATGAACACCCCGATGCACGACCACCGCCGGCTCGGCCGTGAGCTCGACCTCTTCGACACCGATCCGCTGATGGGCGCGGGCCTGCCCTACTGGCTCCCCGACGGCGCGGTCGTACGCCACACCCTGGAGGAGTACATCCGGGAGGCGGAACGCGCCGCCGGCTACCGGCACGTGTACTCCCCCGCGCTCGGCAAACGCGAGCTGTACGAGATCTCCGGGCACTGGGACCACTACAGCGAGGACATGTACCCGCCGATGAAGCTGGGCGCAGACGAGTCCGAGGAGGTCGTGCTGCGCCCCAGCCTCTGCCCCCACCACGCCCTGATCTACCGCTCCCGCTCCCACAGCTACCGCGAACTCCCGCTCCGCATCGCCGAGCTGGGCACCATGTACCGCGCCGAACTCTCCGGCGTCCTCGGCGGCCTGACCCGCGTCCGGGCCATCCAGCTCAACGACGCCCACATCTTCTGCACCCTCGACCAGGCCGTGGACGAGGCCCGCGCCGCCCTGGAGCTGATCGCCCGCGCCTACGCCGACCTCGGCATCCGGGCCGTACGCCACCGGCTCTCGTTGCCCGGCGAGGGCGGCAAGTACGTCGCCGACCCCGAGCTGTGGCGCCGGGCCACCGCGCTGCTGCGGCAGGTCCTGGACGAGAGCGGGGTGGAGTACGAGGAGGCCGAGGGCGAGGCCGCCTTCTACGGCCCCAAGATCGACGTACAGATCGCGGACCCGGCCGGACGCGAGTCCACCCTGTCGACCGTGCAGATCGACTTCCACCAGCCGGCCCGCTTCGACCTGCACTACATCGGCGCCGACGGGGCGAAGCACCGGCCGGTCATGGTGCACCGGAGCATCATCGGCAGCGTGGAGCGGGCCGTGGCCCACCTCATCGAGGCGCACGGCGGTGCCTTCCCGGCCTGGCTGGCGCCCGTGCAGCTGGCCGTGCTGCCGGTCGCCGAGGAGCAGGTGGAGCGGGCGGCGGCGGTGGTCCGGGAGGCCCGGGCCCTCGGCCTGCGCGCCGAACTCGCCGCCCCCGACCAGGGCACCCTGGGCGCCCGCATCCGGGCGGCCCGCCTGGTCCCGTACCAGGCGGTGATCGGCGACCGGGAGGCCGAGGCGGGGCTCGCGGCCGTACGCCTGCGCGACGGGCGCCGCCCCGAACCGCTCCCCGTGCCCGAGCTGCTGCACCGGGTCGCCGAACGGGTGGCGGCACGCGGTACCGCACTCTGGTCCTGATGGCCCAGGCCCTATGGTCGGTCACGACGGAAGGAGTCCGCCGTGACCGGTCAGCCCATCCCCGTGATCATCGACTGCGACACCGGCGTCGACGACGCGCTGGCCCTGCTGTTCGCCGTACGGCACCCGGGACTGGACCTGCGGGCCGTGACCTGCGTGGCCGGGAACACGGATGTCGACGGGGTGGTCCACAACACCCTGACCGTGCTGGAGCAGGCGGGCGCCCCCGACATCCCGGTGGCGCGGGGCGCGGAACGCCCGCTGCTCGAACCGGCCCGCTCGGCCCGGCATGTGCACGGCGCGGACGGCATGGGCGACCTGGGCCTGCCCGCGCCCCGGCGCGGCCGCGCCGCCGTGGACGCCGTGACCCTCCTCTACCGCGAGATCCTGACCTCCGAGCGTCCGGTGACCCTGATCCCGACGGCACCGCTCACCAACATCGCGCTCCTCCTGCGCACCCACCCCGATGTGACCCGCAACATCGAGCGGATCGTCTTCATGGGCGGGGCGGTCGCCACCGGAAACGCCACGGCGGTCGCCGAGTTCAACGTCTGGCACGACCCGGAGGCGGCGGCGATCCTGCTCGGCGCCGGGGTGCCGATCACGATGTACGGGCTCGACGTGTTCACCCGGGTGGTCGTCCCGGGCAAGGAGGTGCAGCGGCTGCGCGGGAGCGCGGAGCCCGGCGCCCGGCTGGCCGGCGAACTGCTGGCCCACCGCCCGACCGCGCCCGAGCCCGACGGCGACGACCCGTCCGGCGGCCTGGGCGACGCGGGCGCCGTGTGCGCGGTCGCCGACCCGGCCGGCCTCACCACCCGCCTGCTCCCCGTCGAGGTCTCCCTCGGCCCCGGCCCGACCCGGGGCCAGACGATCGTCGACCGCCGCCCCCGCATGGGCGAGTCCGAGATCCACCACGGCCGACGCGAACACACCCTGGTGGACGTGGCGTTGGACGTCGACGTGGAGCGGTACGTGAAGCTGTACCTGGAGACGGTGGCGCCGCACTAGTACTTCGGCCGGGCGGTGGCGAAGAGGGCGTCCGAAGGTTCCCTTTCCGGGTGCTGTGGACAGATTCTCTGGGTCGACTCCGGACCACCGCCCGAACGGAGCCCGTATGACAGACCTCTCGTCCAGGAATCCCGACTGGTGGCGGCAGGCCGTCATCTACCAGGTGTATCCGCGCAGTTTCGCCGATGCCGACGGCGACGGACTCGGTGACCTCAAGGGCCTCACCCGGCGCCTGAACCATCTCGCCACACTCGGCGTCGACGCCCTGTGGCTGAGCCCCTTCTACCCCTCCGAACTCGCCGACGGGGGCTACGACGTCGCCGACCACCGGGACGTCGACCCGCGCCTCGGCACCCTGGACGACTTCGACGCGATGGTCGCCGAGGCCCACCGGCTCGGCCTGAAGGTCGTCGTCGACATCGTCCCCAACCACACCTCGCACCTCCACCCCTGGTTCCAGGAGGCCCTGCGGGCCGGCCCCGGCTCGCCCGCCCGCGACCGGTACGTCTTCCGCCCCGGCCGGGGCGCGCACGGCGAACTCCCGCCAACCGACTGGCCGTCGGTGTTCGGCGGCAGCGCCTGGCGGCGGCTCCCCGACGGCGACTGGTACCTGCACCTGTTCGCCCCCGAGCAGCCCGACCTCAACTGGGACCACGAGGACGTCCGCGCCGACTTCCGCACCACCCTGCGCTTCTGGTCCGACCGGGGCGTGGACGGCTTCCGCGTCGACGTCGCGCACGGCCTGGCCAAGGACCTCACCGAGCCGCTCCGGGACGTGGGCGACGTCGGCGCCACCGGCGAGGAGGCCCTGCTGCGCGTGCCGCCCGGCACCCACCCCTACTGGGACCGCGACGAGGTCCACGAGATCTACCGGGACTGGCGCAAGGTCTTCGACGCCTACGACCCACCCCGCACCGCCGTCGCCGAGGCCTGGGTCCCCGATTCCCGCCGCGCCCTCTACGCCCGCCCGGACGAACTCGGCCAGGCGTTCAACTTCGAGTATCTGCAAGCCCAGTGGGATGCCGAGGAGCTGCGCCGGGCCATCACCGGCTCCCTCGCCACCGCGCACGCCGCCGGTGCCTCGGCCACCTGGGTGCTCTCCAACCACGACGTCGTACGCCACGCCTCCCGGCTCGTCCTTCCGCCCGGCACCGACACCGACGCCTGGCTGCTGTCCGGCGGCACGGAACCCGCGATCGACCGCGAAGCCGGCCTGCGCCGGGCGAGGGCCGCGACCCTGCTGATGCTGGCGCTGCCCGGATCGGCGTACGTCTACCAGGGCGAGGAACTCGGCCTGCCCGAGGTCGCCGACCTGCCCGCCGAGGCGTTGCGGGACCCGGTCTGGACGCAGACCGGTCATCTGAGCAAGGGCAGGGACGGCTGCCGGGTGCCGCTGCCCTGGACGCCGACGGGACCGTCGTACGGCTTCGGGCCCGGAGCGGCGTGGCTGCCGCAGCCGGCGTCCTTCGCGTCGTACGCCGTCGCCGCGCAGGCCGGCGTGGAGGGTTCCACGCTGGAGCTGTACCGCACCGCGCTGCGATTGCGCCGCAAGCTGCTGGAGGGCGAGTCGCTGACGTGGACGCCCGGGGCTCCGGCCGGCGTGCTGGACTTCGCGCGGGGCGCGGGCTGGCGGTGCGTCGGCAACCTGACGGACGCGCCGGTGCCGTTGCCCTCGGGTGAACTGCTGCTCGCCAGCACCGCGTTGCCCGAGTCCGAGCCGGGAGTGCTGCCCCCGGACACCACGGTGTGGCTGGCCTAGCCGACGGTCGGGGCGGGGCTGGGGGCGGTGTTGCCGGAGCCGCCCGACCCGCCGTTACCGCCCGCTCCTCCGGCCCCGCCGTTCCCGCCCGTCAGGCCGTCGATGTCCACCGGTGTGGAGGTGGCGTTCGGGGGCGGGGTGAGGACCACCTGCGGCTGGCCGGGGGCCGGGGGCGGCGGGGTCACGTCGGAGTCGGGCAGCTTCGGCGGGGTGGTCTGCTGGAAGACGGTCTGGTCGAAGTCGACCAGGCCGGTCTTCTCCATGACCGTGATGTGGTCCAGCACGGTGTCGTTGGCCTGGTCGGCCAGCGCCCGGACCAGCGAGTTCTTGGTCGTGGAGCGGATCTTCGCCACCGTGTTGAAGATCGAGCCGTGCGTCATGCGCAGGATGTTGGCGAAGTCGCTGTCGAACTTCTTCCCGCTGTCCGACTTCAGTGTGTTGACGAAGCCCTGCTGCTGGGGGCTCGGGAGGTCGGGCAGGGTGATGTTGAGCAGCGGGGCGATCTTGCGGCAGGTGATGTCCAGCGCGGCGTGCCCGTCCACCAGGTGCTGGCTCGCCGTCTGGACCGCCTTGGTGGTGCCCTTCTGCAGCCCGATCTGGCCGACCGGGTACTCCCACAGGCCGGCCGCCCGCACCTTCACCACGAAGTCCCGGTCCGCCTCGGTGAGCGGCCCCCACTGGGTGTTGGCGATGACGCGTGTCTGCGAGCTGGAGACGGTGCTCACTCCGAGCATGCTCGGGTAGGCGAGAGCGGCGAGGGTCAGGGCCATCGCGCCGCCCACGAAGAGCGTTCCCGTCGCGTTCCGCGAAAACCGCACCGTGCCTCCTGCCTGGGGGAGCCCGCCCGTGGGCGGTTCTGACGCACAGGAGTACGGATGCGGAGGCGATTTGTGTCGGCGGTCCCGGGTAAAGATTCCGTTCCCTTGGGCCCGACTTGACGAAAAGGGGCCTGAGTTGACGAAAGCGGGGCTCGTGTTGGTGAAAGATTGACCACTTCTCGGGAGAAGGCAGGGAAAGCGCGCGCCTAGATTCGCCGCATGCCCCCACAGCCCCGCATGCCCGCCGCGCTGCCCGTTCTGCCCTACCGCAAGCCCACCAAGGGCCGCGACTACTGGGTGCTGGACGACGTCCTGCCCGACGTCGACGCCGTACGGGAGCGGTGTCTGGCCAAGGACGACTGGGTCGAGGGCCACCCGTACACCTCGGAGACCTGGCCCGGCCTGCGCGCCATGCCGGGCCTGGAGCCGGATGAACTCGCCTGTGTCGAGGGGCTGGTGAAGCAGGCGACCGGGGCGAAGGAGCTGTGGGTGCAGCAGGCGCCCGGCGGCGGCACCCTCAACCACAACTGCGTGCAGGTGGTCGGCGAGGGCGAGAGCGAGCCGCGCCCGCACACCGACTCGCGCGCGCTGTGCCGGTACGCGGCCGTGCTGTACCTCAACCCGCGCATGCCCAAGGACTGCGGCACGAGCTTCTTCCGCCAGTCCCTGCCCGGCGGCCGGCTCGGCGGCAACGTCGTCCAGGCCCCGCACAACAACCTCGTCGAGGCCCTCGGCACGCGCTTCGTCGCCCCGGACGCCTTCGAGGAGGACGTCCGCGTCCCCCACAAGTACAACCGCCTCCTCCTCTACAACGCCAACCTCGTGCACAGCGCCACCGGCTACACCGGCCGGACGCTGGAGGAGAAGCGGATGACGGCGGTCTTCTTCTGGATGGCGTGAGGTCCGGAGGCCGTGACGTTCCGCAGGTCGTGAGGTTCCGCAGGTCGTGAGGCCCGGGAGAGCGCGAGATTCACCCGTTCGGAGTAGTCCCCGTGGTCGCCGGACGCGCCGCGTCGGATCGTCGTTACGTACGACACGTACGGCACGTACGACGCACTCGGGGACGACGATGGCGGAGGTACAGCCATGACCCAGCAGAGCGCACCGGCCCCGGCCCCGGCTCCCGCGCCACACGGCGGCTGGGCCCAGGGAGGCACTGTCTTCGCGGGCGTGTTGATGCTGGTGAACGGCATCCTCGCCGTGCTCCAGGGCATCTCCGCGATCGCCACCGATGACGTGTACGCCCGCATCAACGCCTACGTCTACAAGATCAACCTCACCGGCTGGGGCGCGATCCTGATCGTGCTCGGCGCCATCGCCGTGATCACCGGCGTGGGCATCCTCAAGGGCTACGAGTGGGCGCGGGTGCTCGGCATCGGCCTCGCCTCGCTGAGTGTGATCTTCCAGTTCATGTTCCTGCCGTACGCCCCGATCTGGTCCCTGGTCATGATCGCCATCGACTTCTTCGTCATCTGGGCCCTCGCCACCTACCGCCCGGCCGCCGACTTCGGTGGGCCAGGATGAGGCGGTGAACGAACAGACAGTCGGGGCCCCGGCCCCTCGGCGGCTCGCGCTGCACCCCATACGGTTGTCCGGACGGCTGACCGCCTGGTCCCTGCTGCTCGCCGGGCTCGCCTGGACGGCCCGGGCCGTGTGGGAGACACGGCTGGCCATGGCGGGAGAGCCCGCCTCGGGGCCGCCGGACCAGGGGGACGGGGTGCACCGGCCGCTCAACGCGCTGGAGAACTCGTACCACTTCGTCACCAGCCTCGGCGGCGGTGCCGCCTTCCTGTGCGCGGTCCTCTTCCTGCTGTGGCTGTGGCGGGTGCGGGACAACGCGCGGACCCTGTCGGGTCAGACGCCGAAGTACGCCGGCATCTGGGTCTGGCTCGGGTGGATCGTGCCGGTCGTCAACCTGTGGTTCCCGCGCGGCATCGTCGCCGACGCCTTCCGCACCACCGCCCCGGGGCGAAAGCTGCCCGTCGCGGTGAACCTGTGGTGGGGGCTGTGGCTGATCGGCATGCTCAGCGGGGTCGGGCTCGTGTACAACGACTCCACCGACGAGATCATCGCCCGCGCCTACACGGAGGTGTGGCCGCTGCTGCTCTCGGACGCGGCGGTCGTCGGGGCCGCGGTCGCCGGGGCGTTCGCCGTGCGGGCCGTGACGGCCGCGCAGGTGGAGCGGATCAGCGCGGGCTCGATGACGGCCCGGCTGGTCGAGGCCGGCGCGTAGCGGGCCGGCGGGGATTCGCCGGCGGCCGGGCGCGGTAGGGATGCCCGCCATGAGCACCATGGCCATCGTCGGCGCCGGACCCGGGCTGGGGGCCGCCGTCGCACGCCGGTTCGGGCGGGAGGGGTACGACATCGCGCTCGTCGCGCGCGACCGGCACCGGCTGGACACCCTCGTCGAGGAACTCGCCGCCGACGGGGTCGGCGCGCACGGCTTCCCCGCGGACGTGCGCCGGCCCGAGGAGCTGGTGGCCGCCCTGCGCGCCGCGGGCGAGACGCTCGGGCCCGTCGAGGTGCTCCAGTACAGCCCGGTCCCGCACCGGGACTTCATGCGGCCGGTGCTGGAGACCGGGCACCGTGACCTGCTCGGGCCGATCGAGTTCTCGGTGTACGGGCCGGTCGCCGCGGTGCAGCAGGTGCTGCCGGGGATGCGCCGGCTCGGCCGGGGCACCATCCTCCTCGTCAACGGCGGGACGGCCGCCGTACCGCATCCCGAGCGGACCGGGACCTCCATCGCCTTCGCCGCGGAGAGCGCGTACGGGCGGCTGCTGCACGACCGGCTGGCCCGCGAGGGGATCCATGTCGCGCAACTGGTGATTCCGGGGGCCATCACCCCGGGCCATGCGCGCAAGGATCCGGCCGTGCTCGCGGAGACCCTGTGGCGCATGCACCGGGACCGGCGCGGGTTCCGGCACTACGCCGACGACTTGGACGCCTGACCTGCTGCGGACGGCCGCCGCCCTGCGTGAAGAGCATTTATGGGCCAATATGGTGATGTTGGCCGTATTGCTCTCTTCAAGGGGGCCTCCATGGCTGTCGAAATCCCCCCGATCATCAAGCCGTCCCGGCTCAGGAGCCGGGCCGGGCTGCCGGGCGAGTGCCTGGCGGAGTTCCTCGGGACCTTCGTCCTCATCTCGTTCGGGTGCGGTGTCGTCGCGACGGCGGTGGCCGCGCTGCCCGGCTCGGGCCGTGCCGCCACGCCCACGACGATCTTCCTCGCGGCCGGTGACTGGCTTCTGATCGCCTGGGGCTGGGCCTTCGCCGTCGCCTTCGGCGTCTACGTGGCCGGCGGCGTGAGCGGCGCCCACATCAATCCCGCGGTCACCCTGGCCATGGCCGTGCGCCGCGGGTTCCCCTGGAAGAAGGTCCTGCCGTACTGGTTCTCGCAGGTCTGCGGGGCGTTCGCCGGGGCGGCGCTGGTCCTCCTCGTCTACCACAACGCGATCGACGCGTACGACGCCGTCGCGCCGGGGCCGAAGGTGAACGGGCATACGAACGCCACGTTCTCCATCTTCGCCACCTTCCCGGCGCCCTACTACCACGGCGGCTACTGGGGCCCGCTGGTCGACCAGATCGTCGGCACGGCCTTCCTGGTCATGTTCGTCGTCGCCCTCCTCGACCTGCGCAACCAGGCCGTGAAGGCGAACCTCGCCCCACTGCTGGTCGGCTTCGTGGTCGCCGCCATCGGCATGTCCTACGGCGCCAACGCGGGCTACGCCATCAACCCCGCCCGCGACTTCGGGCCGCGCCTGCTCACGTATGCGGCGGGCTGGCAGAGCCTGGCGTTCGGGGGTTCGGTGCAGGGGTCGTTCAGCGGGTACTGGTGGATTCCGATCGTCGGGCCGCTGATCGGCGGCGTGGTCGGCATCCTGATCTACGACCTCTTCATCGGCGACGTGCTGTACGCCCGAGCCCAGCTGGGTGAACTGCCCGAACCGGGCCGGGGCGCACGGCCGACGAGGACGGTCGGCAAGGACGACAAGAGCGGCCCGGGCGACACGGGTGGCACGGGCGGCACGGACGAGGAGTACTAGCCGCGTCCGGCGGGTGCCGCCGTTCGGAGTACGGCGGGCCCCGCCGCCGGGGGAGCGTGGGGACGGACGTTCGGGCGTTCGTTGCGGCGCGTGATACCGGGCGCGGGTGCGCCACCCGTGGTGCGGGTGGGCGTTGGAGTTGCCGTGGCGGCGGTTGCAGGAACGATTTCTCTTCGGGTGCCGCCGCCTGACATCGCACCGCGCAAGGTATGGAGTGCTGGGAACAGTGAGGGCAAGCGCCGAGGGGGCGTCCGCGGCAGGGCGTCGGGGGACGGGCGGTCTGATCGGCCGTGAGGAGGAGACGAGGGCGCTGCGGGAGGGGCTGGCGCGGGGACGGCTGGTGACCGTGACCGGCGCCGCGGGCGTCGGCAAGAGCCGGCTGGCCGCCGCGACGGCCGCCCCAGGGGCAGGGGACCCGGTGGTGCCGTGGATGCCGTTGATGCCGTGGGGCCGAGTGATCCACGTCCGCTGCCCCGACGCCGGGACCGCAGCGGCCGGGACGCTCGCGGCCCGGGTGGCCGCGGCACTCGGAGAGCACCGGCCGGACTGCGCCGGTGAGCTGACGGCCGGTCCGACCCCGGACGCCCCGCGAGCCGCTGCCGGCCTGACAGCGGAGGACCTGCGGACTGTCGGGCAGGTGGCCGACGGCTTGTCGGGTCCTGGTCCGGCGGCGGACCGTTTGCGGGCCACTGGCCCGGTGGCGGGTCCCACGCTGCTCTTCCTCGATGATGCCGACGCCGTCCGGACCGAATGTGCCGGGTTGGTGCAGCGGTTGCTGATGGGGGTGCCCGGGCTGCGGGTGCTGGTGACCTGCCGGCAGGCGCTGGGGCTCGGGGACGAGCGGGTCGTACGGCTCGCTCCGCTGGGTGAGGCGCAGGCGATGGAGCTGTTCCTGGAGCGGGCCCGTGCCGTTCTCCCCGGCTTCCGTGCCGACCGTGCGGAGCTGGACCGCGTGGCGCGGATCTGCCGGCTGGTGGAGGGCGTGCCGCTCGCCGTCGAGCTGGCCGCCGCTCAGCTCGCCCGGGACCCGTCGGTGCGGGCGCTCGCCGAGCGGCTGGAGCGGGACCAGTGCTGGCTCGCCGCGCCCGGGCCCGCGCTGCGCCGGCACCGGTCGCTGCGGTCGGCGGTCGGCGCCGCTTACGTGCTCTTCGAGCGGCCCGCCCGCGTGGTGTGGAGCCGCGGCAGCGTCTTCGCGGGTGCCTTCACCGAGCCGACCGCCGTCTATCTGTGCTCCGGCGCGGGCGTCGCCCCGCACCAGGTCTCCGCCTGTCTGGCCCAACTGGCCGCCGCCGGGGTGCTGGAGACGGTCGGCGAGCCCGGCGGGGTCCGTCCGCCCCGCTACCGGATGACCCGCGCCGCCCACGACTTCGGCGCCGAACGGCTGCGCGCGGCCGGGGAGTTCCCGGTGGCCCTGGAACGTCATGTGCTGCACTACCGGCGCCTGGCCTCGGTCGCCGAGAACCTCTGGAGCACCGGCAACCAGCGGCAGGCCGCCCGGCTCGTCCAGGACAACCAGGAGGATCTGACCGCCCTGGTGGAGCGCACGCTCGCCCGACCCGACGCCCCCGCCGAGCATGTGACGGCGGCCCTGGGTGCCGTGGCCGACCTGTGGTTCTGGTGGGCGGTGCACGGCCACGGCGAGGAGGGCCGCGCCCATCTGGCGCGGCTGCTGCCCCGCCACACCGCCGACGATCCGCTCGCCGCCCGCGCCCGCTGGCTGGCCGCCCTGCTGCACGCGCCCGGCGACCCGGCCACCGCCCGCACCCTGCTCGGCCAGGCCTGGCCGGCCGCGGTGATGGCCGGCGACGACGCGCTGATCGGCCGCGTCGCCCATGTGCAGGGCATGCTGGCCTGGGAGCAGGGCGACATCCGTACCGCCGCCGACTGCTTCCGGCAGGCCGCCGACACCGTCCCGGCGCACGCCCCCGGCGGCCCCGCCCCCGCCGTGAGCCTCGCCGCGCTGGCCGTCGTCCAGGCCCCGCTCACCCCGGGCGCCGCCCTGCGCAGCGCCCGCCGCGCGCTGGCCCACCCCGGTGTGCGCGAGGACGCCTGGGCCACGGCCGTCGCCCGCTACGCCCGCGCCTGCGCCGACCATCACCAGGGCCACAGCGGCCGCGCCTGGCACCGGGCCCGCCGGGCGCTGGCGGCCCTGGACACCGGGACCGTTCTGCCGGGCGTCCTGGGAGCACCCGAGGCACCGGACATGCCCCAGGTGCGCGCGGCCCTGCGCCGCCTGCTCGCCGAGATCGAGTCCGGCACGTCCGCCGGCCACCCGGTGCGGGCCACCGTTCCGTCGCCCCGCACCGGCACGGTCGTACCCGTGTGCGCGGCGAGCCCGGTCCTGGGGTGACGGGAGAGGCCCGGCAGGGGCCTTGCGGGGTCACCAGCCGGTGAGCAGCAGGTGGTTGAGGAGCAGGGCCAGGACGGCCTGGGCGGTGAGCCAGGGCCGGGGGCGGGGGAGGAGGGCGCACGCGGGCAGCAGCCACATGGCGAAGGGGAGCCAGATCCGCTCGGTCTCGGCCTTGCTCATCCCGGACAGGTCCGCGACCAGCAGGGCCAGCAGGGCGGCGGCGACCAGCAGGGCGAGCCGGGTGCGCGCGGGGTCGGTCCTGGTGACGGGAGGATCGGCAGGGGCCTTGCGGGGTCACCAGCCGGTGAGCAGCAGGTGGTTGAGGAGCAGGGCCAGGACGGCCTGGGCGGTGAGCCAGGGCCGGGGGCGGGGGAGGAGGGCGCACGCGGGCAGCAGCCACATGGCGAAGGGGAGCCAGATCCGCTCGGTCTCGGCCTTGCTCATCCCGGACAGGTCCGCGACCAGCAGGGCCAGCAGGGCGGCGGCGACCAGCAGGGCGAGCCGGGTGCGCGCGGGGTCGGTCCGGTGGGCGAGGGCGGAACCGGTGCGGCGCAGGCCCGCCGCCGTCGCCACGCCGGTGATCAGGACCGTGCAGGCCAGGTTGGCCCAGATCCAGTAGCCGTAGGGGCGGGTGCCGCCGACACCCTGGTAGTAGCGGGTCACCAACAGGTGGTACGCCGTCCACCAGTTGAAGCCGGCGAGGGTGAACGCCAGCGGGACGACGGCCAGTCCGGCGAGCAGCGCGAGCAGGAGCGCGGGACGGACGCCCGTGCGGCCCAGCAGCAGGACGGCCGCGCCGATCAGGGCGATGAGCGTGAGGCCGTACGACAGATAGCAGGTCAGGCCGAAGAGCAGGCCGGAGCCGGCCGCCCAGGCGGGGGAGCGCCGGGTGACCGCGAGGGCGAGCAGGGCGAGGGCCCAGGCGGCGACCGCCGCGAAGTAGGCGTCGGCGGACGCGCCGAGCCAGACGGCCGCCGGGGCGAGGATCAGGAAGGGGGCCGCGCGGCGCGCCAGGGTCTCGTCCGTGAGCGCGCGGAGCGCGACCAGTACGGCCGCGCACGCGGAGGCGCCCAGCACGATGCACCACATCCCGGCCCAGCCGCCGCCGCCCAGCCCGATCCGGTCCAGGAGCACGAAGGTGAGTGTGGCCCCCGGCGGGTGCCCGGCGACATGGGCCGGCCAGGGGTGGGGGCTGCCGGCCACGATGTGGTGGGTGAAGTCGCGCAGCGCGGCCGGGACGTCGTGGAAGCGGTCGATGACCCGGAGGTACTCGTTGCGGTTGGTGAGGCGGCTCGCGACGCCCTGGTCCCAGCCGTCGACCAGGGCGAGGGAGAGGATCCAGGCCGTCGACGCCGCCCAGGCCGCCGCGAGCAGGCCGCGCCACGGCAGACGGGCGGCCAGCGGCGGTCCGTAGGCCACGCCGGCCACCGCCAGGAGCAGGGCGGCCGGGGTGCCCGGGCCCACGTGCGGGTCCCACTCGGCCAGCACGGGCGGCCAGTGCACGAACAGGGTGTGGCGGGTGTCCTGGATGTGGCGGCCGACCAGCACGGCCACCGTCACGAGGAGGGCGGCGGCACCGGCCGCGTACAGGTCGCGGCGGGTGCCGGAGCGGGCCTCGGCCCGGGAGGCGCCGTCGGCGGCGGGGCGGGGCAGGGCCGGCCCGGGGGCGTCGGAACGGGGGCTGCGGATCACACCGGCACGTTAGGCCGCACGGCACCGCGCGAGCCGTCGTACGGGCCGGACGTCAGCGTTTCGTCATGGGTCGCGCACCCGATTCGGGGCCGGCCCGGGCCTACGGTCGGAACATGCGCGACCATCCACGGCTTCCCACCTCTCCCGGTTTCTGGCGCAGCCCCCTGCGCGGCACGTGGTTCACCTCGGTGTTCGGCCTCGTGCTGCTCGTCGGGGTCACCGTGCTGTTCGTGACCGGTCTGGTGTCGTACGCGGCCTACAACCCGGGCCTGTCCCCGGTGAACGACACGACCCCGGACAAGGGGATCCTCGGCTTCTACCTCTTCGCGTGGCCGGCCGGTCCGGTGTGGCTGTACCGGTTTACCCAGGGCCTGCACGTCACCCTGGGCATCACCCTGATCCCGGTGCTGCTGGCCAAGCTGTGGTCGGTGGTGCCGAAGCTGTTCACGCTGCCCCCGGCCCGCTCGCTCGCGCACGCGCTGGAGCGGATCTCGCTCCTGCTGCTGGTCGGCGGCGGCCTGTTCGAGTTCACCACCGGGGTGCTCAACGTCCAGCTGGACTACGTCTTCCCCGGCTCCTTCTACCCCCTGCACTTCTACGGCGCCTGGGTGTTCTTCGCCGTGTTCGTCGCCCACGCCGTGCTGAAGACACCGAAGGCGGTACGCGCGGTCCGGCACCGGCTGCGCCACGAGGACGACGATCTCGTCTCCCCGGATCCCGCCCCGCCCACCGTCTCCCGGCGCGGTGCGCTGTGGCTGGTCGGTGGCGGCTCGCTGCTGCTGTTCCTGACCACGGTGGGGCAGAGCCTGGGCGGCCCCTTCCGCCGTACGGCCCTGCTCGCGCCGCACGGCGGGCCGGACCCGGGCGGCGGGCCGAACGGCTTCCAGATCAACAAGACGGCCGCGTACGCCGGGATCGACACGCGGGAGACCGGCGCGGAGGCGTGGCGGCTGGTCGTCACCGGCCGCACCGGAACCGTCCGCCTCAGCCGCGCGCAACTGCTGGCGATGCCCCTGCACAGCTCGTCGCTGCCGATCGCCTGCGTCGAGGGCTGGTCGACGGCCGACCAGTGGTGGCGTGGGGTACGGCTGCGCGACCTCGCCGCGCTCGTCGGCTACGACGCCGGCGACCCGCAGGACGTGTTCGTGGAGTCCCTGCAACGGCACGGCGCCTTCCGCCGCGCGGCCCTGCGCGCCAACCAGGTGGCCGACGGGCGCTCCCTGCTCGCCCTGACCGTCAACGGCGAGGACCTCTCCCCCGACCACGGCTACCCGGCGCGCGTCATCGTGCCCGCCGCGCCCGGTGTGCTCAACACCAAGTGGGTGGCCCGGCTGACCTTTGGAGATCTGTGATGCGGCCCCGTATTCCGGCTCGTCCGGCTCGTCCGGCACTTCGGGTTCCTCCGGCCGGAAGTCCGTTCCAACTGCTGCTGCTCGCCTGCTCGTTCGCGCTCGCCGCGTACGCCGGGGTGCGGCTGTTGTCCGGGGACTGGCTGGGGGTGGCGCTGTGGATCGTGGGGGCCGCCCTGCTGCACGACCTGGTGCTGCTGCCGCTGTACTCCGCGCTGGACCGGGCGCTGGTGGGCCGGCCGGGCGCGGCCGGGCGGCGGGCGTGGGTGCCGTACGTGTCGTACGTGCGGGTGCCGGCCGTGCTGTCGGGGCTGCTGCTGCTCGTGTGGTTCCCGCTGATCCTCGGCCTGGTCGACCAGCGCTACCGCCTGGCGACCGGCCAGTCCGCGGACGTCTACCTCGGCCGCTGGCTGCTGATCACCGCCGTCCTCTTCGGCGGCTCCGCGCTGCTGCTGGTGTTGCGGGTGCTGGGGGTGCGCAGGGCGGCGAAGCGGCGCTCACCGGCCGCCCACTGAGCGACCGCCCGCCACCCGGCCCGCCCGGCGAGCCGGAGCAGGGCGGGCGTACCGATGCGCGCCCAGGGGAACGGCTCGCCCATGGGGGCCTGTCCGTGGGCGACGTCGACGACTTGGACGTGGGCGCGCTCGTCGATGTCCAGCGGGGCCGTCTCGGCGATCAACAGACCGCCCGGGGCGAGGAGTTGGCCCATCCGGCACAGCAGGGCCGCCGGATCGCCCCCGATCCCGATGTTCCCGTCCATCAGCAGCACGGTGCCCCAGCGGCCCTCGCCGGGCAGCGGCTCGAACACCGAGCGGCGCAGCGCCTGGCCGCCGAGGGTGTTGGTACGGGTGACGGCTGCCTCGCTGACGTCGACACCGAGGACGGTACGACCCCGGGCGGCCAGCTCCGCGACCAACCGCCCCGGACCGCAGCCGACGTCCAGGACGGCGCCTTCGCACCGGTCCAGGACGTCCCGGTCCACGTCGTCAGCGCCGGCACACCAGCGCTCCACCTCCAGGGGCAGCAGCCAGCCGTCGCCGCGGCGCAGGTAGAGCGGGCCGCGGCCGGTGCGCAGGGCGGTGGCGTAGGGGTCGGAGGCGGCCCAGGCGGGCGGGGCGTCGGTCGTGGCGCTCATCGGACGGAGGCGCAGTCGGCCAGCCGGGCGGCGAAGGCGCCGTGCGGGGCGAGGGCGGCGACGGCGTGGGCGTCGGCGGCGGTGTCGACGTCCCGCAGCCGGGGCAGGTCGCACACCCGCAGCCCGGCGGCGACCAGCCGCTCCCGCTGCACGGCACCGGTGTCCGGCGAGGACATGGGCACGCCCCGCAGCAGCGCGGGCTCCGGGCGGGCCAGGCCCAGCGCCCAGAAGCCGCCGTCCTCGGCCGGGCCGAAGTACGCGTCGCAGTCACCGAAGTCCACGGTGAGCAGCGCCGGTGTGACCTGCGGGGTGTCCATGCCGATCAGCAGGGCGGGACCGGTGCAGTGCGCGAAGGCGTCGGCGAGCCGGGCGTCCAGCCCGCCCCCGCACTGCGGTACGACCTCGAAGCCGGGCGGCAGCCAGGGGCCCGGCCGGCCGTCCAGCACGAGCACCCTCCGCGCGGCCGGGGCCTCCGCCACCGCCCGCAGCGTGTCGACGAGCGAGGCCTCGGCGAGAGCGGCGGCCTGCTCGGGCGTGAACGGCGGACACAACCGCGTCTTGACCCGCCCGGGTCTGGGCTCCTTGGCGATGACGAGCAGGGTGGTCATGTGGCCCTTCCTTGACGGGTGACCGGGGCTGGGGCGGGGTGGGGGGACCGGCGCGCCGCTAGGTGCGGACAACGGGCGGCTCGTTCAGGACGCGGCTCATGTCCCGTACCGCCTGCCACGTGCCGCGCCAGGTGCCGGTGACCTTGGAGGTGCCGGTGCGAGGGAGGTAGGGGACGTCGTGTTCGGTGATGTGCCAGCCGGCGTCGGCCGCGCGGACCACCATCTGCAGGGGGTAGCCGCTGCGGCGGTCCGTGAGGCCGAGGCCGAGGAGCGGCTCGCGGCGGGCCGCGCGCAGCGGGCCGAGGTCGTGCAGGCGGAGCCCGGTGCGGCGGCGGAGCAGCAGGGAGAGCGCGAGGTTGCCCGCGCGGGCGTGGGCCGGCCAGGCGCCCCGGGAGCGGGGGCGGCGCCGGCCCAGGACCAGGTCGGCCCCGCCGGAGCGGACCTCGTCGACGAACGGCACCAGCTGCCCGGGGTCGAGGGAGGCGTCGCAGTCGCAGAAGCAGACCACGTCGGCGGTGGCCGCGAGCAGCCCGGCGTGGCAGGCCGCGCCGAACCCGCGCCGCTCCTCGCGTACGACGTGCGCGCCCAGCGCGCGGGCGACGTCGGCGGAGCCGTCCGTGGAGCCGTTGTCGACGACGACGGCACGCCAGCCCGCCGGGATCCGCGCGAGCACCCAGGGCAGGGCGTCGGCCTCGTTCAGGCAGGGCAGCACGACGTCCACGTCGGGCGGCGGCGGGGAATCTCCGCCGGGCGGGGGTGGTGAGGTGGTCACGGCGTTCAATCTACGAACCTGAACCGTGACAAACAGGGCATCGGCTCCTTACGAAACGCGGACGTCGGCGCCATGGCCGAGCCCCGCCCCCGGCGCGGTGACAGGCTGGTAGGCATGCAGCAGCCGTACGCAGCCCCGCACGCCGGACCCGGCGCCGAACAGCCCCCGGACACCCGGGGCCGGATCCTCGTCGTGGACGACGACCCGACCGTCGCCGAGGTCGTCGCGGGCTACCTGGACCGCGCCGGATACGCCGTGGACCGCGCCGCCGACGGTCCGTCCGCCCTCGCGCGCGCCGCCGCGCGCCGGCCGGACCTGGTGGTGCTCGACCTGATGCTGCCCGGCATGGACGGTCTGGAGGTGTGCCGGCGGCTGCGCGAGCACGGTCCGGTGCCGGTCGTGATGCTCACCGCGCGCGGCGACGAGGACGACCGCATCCTCGGCCTGGAGGTCGGCGCCGACGACTACGTCACCAAGCCGTTCAGCCCCCGGGAGCTGGTCCTGCGGGTGGAGTCGGTGCTGCGCCGCGCCCGCCCCGCCGTACCGCGCGGCCCCCTCGGCGCCGCCGGTCTCACCGTCGACCCGGCCGCCCGCCGCGCCACCAAGAACGGCGCCGAACTCGCCCTCACCCTGCGGGAGTTCGACCTGCTCGCCTTCCTCCTCCGGCACCCCGGCCGCGCCTTCGGCCGGGAGGAGCTGATGCGGGAGGTGTGGGGCTGGGACTTCGGCGACCTGTCGACCGTCACCGTCCACGTCCGCCGCCTGCGCGGCAAGGTCGAGGACGACCCCGCCCGGCCCCGGCTCATCCAGACGGTGTGGGGCGTCGGCTACCGCTTCGACCCCACCGGCACCGGAACGGGCACGGGCACCGACACCGGAACGGGCACGGGCACGGGCACGGGCACAGGAACCGGAACGGGCATCGGAACGGAGGGCGACTGACATGCGCGACACCCTGCTCATCGCCCTCTACGCCTTCCTCGGCGCCGCCGCCACCGGCCTCGCCGGAGCGGGCGTGCTGCGCCTGATCCGCCGCCGCTCGCTGACCAGCTCCCTGGCCGTGGTGGCCGCCGTCGGCGTGGTCGCCATGCTCGCCGGGACCATGGCGGTGGCCCAGGCGATGTTCCTGTCCTCCCACGACCTGCGGGTCGTCACCACGGTCGTCGCCATGGCGGCCGTGGTCTCGCTGCTCACCGCGCTGCTCCTCGGCCGCTGGGTCGTCGCCCGCAGCCGCGAACTCGCCGACGCGGCCCGTCACTTCGGCGACGGCGGCGCCTTCGCCGCGCCCGCCGCCCCGGCCACCGCCGAACTCGACGCCCTCAGCAGGGAGTTGGCGGCCACCAGTGCCAAGCTGGCCGCCTCCCGAGAACGGGAGCGCGCCCTGGAGACGTCCCGGCGCGAACTCGTCGCCTGGATCTCCCACGACCTGCGCACCCCGCTCGCCGGGCTGCGCGCGATGTCGGAGGCGCTGGAGGACGGGGTGGCCGCCGACCCCGACCGCTATCTCAAGCAGATCCGCACCGAGGTGGAACGCCTCAACGACATGGTCGGCGACCTCTTCGAGCTCTCCCGCATCCACGCCGGAACCCTGCCGCTGAGCCCCGCCCGCATCTCCCTCTACGACCTGGTCGGGGACGCCCTCGCCGGGGTCGGCCCGCTCGCCCGCGAGCACGGCGTACGGCTGATCGGGGACGGGGTGCAGCCGCTGCCGGTCGAGGTCGACGGCAAGGAGATGAGCCGGGTCCTGGCCAACCTGCTGGTCAACGCCATCCGCCGCACCCCCGCCGACGGCACGGTCGCCGTCGCCGCCGAGCGGGCGGCCGACGGCGTGGTCCTCTCCGTCACCGACGGCTGCGGCGGCATCCCCGAGGAGGACCTGCCCCGCGTCTTCGACACCGGCTGGCGCGGCACGGACGCCCGGACCCCGCCGGCCGGGGCGGGGCTCGGGCTGGCGATCGTACGAGGGATCGTGGAGGCCCATCAGGGCCGGACGACCGTACGCAACATCCCGGGCGGCTGCCGCTTCGAGGTCACCCTGCCCCCGGCGAAGGCGTAGGCGCCCGGGGGTGCCCGTCGGCGCTAGCCGGCCAGGTCGGCGCCGAACGCGGTGTACTTGCCGGCCGGCAGGCCCACCTTCGTCGGGCCGAAGGTCGTCGACGCCGTCGTCGAGTAGAGCGTGGACGAGGCACCCGGCAGGAACCAGGCCGCGCCCTCGGGGTCGTTCTCCTGGTCGGCGATCGCCGTGAGATCGGCGTGTCCGTCGTGGTTCACGTCGGACGCGAGGAGCGTCTTGCCGAAGCTGTCGCCCGCCTCCGTGCCGCCCGGCACGCCGGGGCTGTCCTGCGTGAGGAACACGGCGCCGGTCGTGGTGAGGCCCGAGGCCGAGCCCCGGAACAGGGTGATCGCTCCCGCCGAGGCGCGGTAGTCGCTGTCGTCCCCGAAGGTCTCGCCCGGCGCGCCGACCGCGAGGTCCCCGTAGCCGTTCTTGTCGAAGTCGCCGATCGCCAGCGCCTCGCCGAAGCGGTCGCCGTACTCCGAGGAGTCCGGGACGCCCGCGCTGCTCTGCGTGTACGAGACCCTGCGGGTGGCGCTCGGGCCGGACGAGGTGCCGTAGATGATGTGGATCTTGCCGCCGGTGGAGGCGGACGGGTCGTCGGCCGGGTCCTCGGGGTTGCCGAGGACGATGTCGCCGAAGCCGTCCTTGTTCAGGTCGCCGATCGCGGCCGTCCCGGCGGTGCGCAGGCTCGCCGCCTTGCTGATGCCGTCGGGGGTGCCCTTGTAGTAGACGGCCGTGGCGAGGTGGTCGCCGTTCGGCTTCTGACCGGTGACGACCAGGTCGGCCTTGGTGTCGCCGCTGACCCGGCCGGCGGTGAGCACGGGCCTGTCGATGCCCGGGGAGTACGACGACACGCGGCCCGTCGAGCCCGACTTCGCGAACGGGCCCCGGATCAGCCGGATCCGCCAGCTGCTGGGGTTCTCGGTGTCGCTCTGCGCGGAGATCGCCAGGTCCGGCTTGCCGTCGCCGGTGAAGTCCGCCGCCGCGATGCTCAGCCCGAAGTAACTGCCGTACAGGGTCTGCGGGTTCTTCACGGTCGTACCGCCGGACAGGCCGGACTTCGAACCCCAGACGATGACGACCGTGCCCGCGTCCGCGGCGCTGCCCGCCTTCTCGCGCTGGGCGCCGACGACGAGGTCGCTGTAGCCGTCGCGGTTGAGGTCGGCGGTGGCGATCCGGTCGCCGAACTGGTCGTTCTTCTCGGCGGTGTCCGGGATGCCGGCGGTGTTCTGGTTGATCAACTGGTGCTTGGCGGGGTTCAGCCCGGTCGCCGTGCCGTAGACGACGGCGACCTGGCCGGCCCAGGACTGGCCGCTCACGGTGGCGGCGGGGGCCGCGATGGCCACGTCCCGGTAGCCGTCGCCGTTGAAGTCGCCCTGGAGGCCGGAAGGTGCGGCCGAGGCGGGCGTGGACAGGGCCACCGGGGTCAGGCCCGCGACGAGCAGGGCGGCGAGCGCGGTGCCGCCGCGCAGGGGGTGCTTCAGGGTCAGCGGAAAGGTGCGCTTGCGCAAGGTGTCTCCCACGGTCGGGGCGGATCCCGGGCGCCCGGTGGCGCGATGAGGAGACCGTCGGAGGAAGGCAAGGGTTGCACGGGAGTTGGGTGAACTCTTGGGGTTGCGGGGGCCGTTGATGAGGGGCCGCTGATTCATCTGCTGCCGACCGGCCGGCGACCCGGACCGCCCGTCCACAGGTTGTGGACGTCGACGTGACGCACCCCGGCCGGCCGCTCACCGGGCCCGCGCGAACTCCCGCATGCCTTCGGCGAAGCCGATCTCCGGTTTCCAGCCCAGTTCCGCGCGCAGGCGGGAGGAGTCCGCGGTGATGTGGCGGACGTCGCCCAGCCGGTACTCGCCGGTGATCACCGGCTCGGGGCCGCCGTGCGCGGCGGCGAGGGCGTGGGCCAGGTCGGCGACGGTGTGCGGGTCGCCGCTGCCGGTGTTGTAGGCGGTGAGGGTGCCCGGGCGCGGCTCGGCCTCCAGCGCGGTGACGTTGGCGGCGGCCACGTCCCGGACGTGCACGAAGTCCCGGCGCTGGCGGCCGTCCTCGAAGACACGCGGGGGCTCGCCGCGTTCGAGGGCCGAGCGGAAGAAGGAGGCGACACCCGCGTACGGGGTGTTCCGGGGCATCCGGGGGCCGTACACGTTGTGGTAGCGCAGGGAGACCGCCGTGCCGTTCGCGGCGCGGGCCCAGGCGGCGGAGAGGTGTTCCTGGGCGAGCTTGGTGGCGGCGTACACGTTGCGCGGATCGGTCGGGGCGTCCTCGGTGACCAGGCCGGGGGCCAGCTCCGCGCCGCAGCGCGGGCACGTCGGGTCGAAGCGGCCCGCCGCCAGGTCGGCCTCGGCGCGCGGGCCGGGGCGTACGACGCCGTGCGCGGGGCACTCGTAGCGCCCCTCGCCGTACACCACCATCGACCCGGCCAGCACCAGCCGCGGTACGCCCGCCTCGGCCATCGCGGAGAGCAGGACGGCGGTGCCGAGGTCGTTGCGGGAGACGTACTCGGCCGCGTCCGCGACGCCGTCGCCCAGGCCCACCAGGGCCGCCTGGTGGCATACGGCGTCCATGCCGGACAGGGCGCGGGCGACGGCCTCCGGGTCGCGGACGTCGGCCCGGGGGTCGTCCCGGACGTCGTACACCACCGCTTCGTGGCCGCGCGCCCGCAGCGCGTCGACGACATGGGACCCGATGAAGCCGGCACCGCCGGTGACCAGTACACGCATACCGCCACGCTAGGTCCGGGACGGGCCCGGGGCAGGGCGCGACGGGCGGTGCGTCACCGGTCCGTAAGGAGCGGGGGCGGATTCCTCCCCGGTGGGAATTCGCTGCGCGACGCAGCTTTCCCCGCTAAGCTGCTGTGCAACGCATCAACTGCGTCACGCAGCTATATGAGACTTTCGCTTTCCTGGAGGAATCCATGCTCACCATCGCCGTCACCGGAGCCACCGGAGCGCAGGGCGGGGCCACCGCCCGTGCCCTGCTCGCCGCCGGTCACCGGGTACGTGCCCTCACGCGGCGCCCCGGCTCACCGGCCGCCCACGCCCTGCGCGGCCTCGGGGCGGAGGTGTGCCGAGCCGATCTCGACGACCGCGCGTCCCTCGAAGCCGCCCTGGCCGGCGCGGACTCCCTGTTCGCGGTGACCACGCCGTTCGGCACCAGCACCGAGGCAGAGACCCGGCAGGGCATGACCCTGGTCGACTCGGCGGTGGCCGCCCGGATCGGGCACGTCGTGTTCACCTCCGCCGCGCACGCGGACCGCGACACCGGCATCCCGCACTACGAGAGCAAGCGCCTCGTCGAACGGCACCTGCGCGCGGCCGGCCTGCCCTGGACGGTGATCGCCCCGGCCGCGTTCATGGACAACTACGCGACCGGCTGGACGCTGGACGGGCTGCGCGAGGGCACGTTCGGCTGGCCGATGCCCGCCGCCCTGCCGCTCACGCTCATCCCCGCCGTCGACATCGGCGCCTTCGCCGCGCTGGCGCTCCAGCGCCGCGAGGCGTTCGCCGGGCAGCGCATCGACATCGCCTCCGACGAGCGCACCCCCGGGGAGATGGCGGAGATCCTCACGACGGCCCTCGGCCGCCCGGTCGCCCACCAGGAGGTGCCGCTCGCCCAGGTGCGGGCCTGGTCCACCGACCTGGCCGCCATGTTCGCCTACTTCACCACCCACGGCCTCGCCGTCGACGTCGCCGGCCTGCGCCGCGACCACCCCGAGGTCGGCTGGCACACCTTCGCCGACTGGGCCGCGGGCCAGGACTGGGACACGCTCCTGGGTGTCAGCAGCCGGTGCCCTGCGGGGTGAACTCCAGGCGGGCGTGGTCGTCGGCGCCGAGGGCCTCGGTGTAGGCCGGCTGGGCGACCCGGTACCAGACGTCGTCCTGGGAGGCGTGCCCGCCGACGTCGTCCAGCCGTACGCACCAGCGTTCCCGGCGGAGCACCTTCGTGTACGTCTCGGTCCCCTGGCGCACCTTCTTGCAGGTCCGGTACTGCTCGGTGGTGTACCAGACACGGGTGGTGCGCCGCTTGCCCGATCCGGTGCGCGAGGTGTGCCTGACCCGGCGGGACGCGGTCGTGCACTTCGACACCAGGTGGGGCCGGGTGGCCTTGGTGGTCCGGGCGGAGACGTGGCGGACGGTGTCCCGCAGCCCGAAGACGGTGTCCGGGGCCGGCGAGTTCTGCGCGGCATCCCCGCCGGCCGACCCCGCACCGGTCGCGGACCACTCGCCGCCGACGTCGTCGCCGCCCCCGCCGGAGCAGGCGCCGAGTCCGGCTATCAGTACCGCAGTCACCGCGGCCACTATCGCTCGCTTGCCGAACATCGCTTCCCTCCGGTCACCGGACGCGCAGCGTAATCGATGCCGATCACGTCCCCGCACGCGGTCGGGCGTAACGCGGCAGCACCCTCACCGCGTATAAGAGGTGACGTCCGACCATGAAGGGACACAAGGTGAGGGAAGCACCCGCGGACTACCTGGAGTTCGCAGTCGCCCGCAGCGGGCCGCTGTTCCGGACCGCTGCTTAACATCGCGCTCGACAAGCGGTTCCTCACGGGGAAGAACGCCTGACGGACTGTCGACCGTCGCCTGTCCTGCCTCGGCGTCCATCGGGACGTTCTCGAACAGATGTGACGGCTGCTACATTCCGCGCCGTGACGAGCGGTGAGCACCCCGGAGGGCGAGCAGTGAGCATCCCGGAGGGTGGGCAGTGAGCACGGGGGCGACCGCCCAGGGCGCTCCGGCCGCTCCCGCCCGGCAGATGTGGCCGTTGTACGCGGCCGGGTTCACCACCGCCTTCGGCGCGCACGGCATCGCCGCCAACCTCGGCGGGCATGCCACGGGCGCGGTCACCTCGCTGCTGGTGCTGGGCGGGCTGCTCGCCCTGTACGACGGCGCGGAGGTGCTCCTCAAGCCGCTCTTCGGCGCCCTCGCGGACCGTGTCGGCGCCCGCCCGGTGCTCCTCGGCGGGCTCGTCGCCTTCGCCGTGGCCTCGGGGCTGTACGTCGTAGCGGACAGCCCCGGCTGGCTGTGGGCCGCCCGCTTCGGTCAGGGCGCGGCCGCCTCCGCCTTCTCCCCGTCGGCGTCCGCGCTGGTGGCCCGGCTCAACCCGGCCGCCAAACACGGACGCGCGTACGGCAATTACGGCTTCTACAAGTCCATCGGCTACACCCTCGGCCCGCTGCTGGGCGGGGTGCTGGTGTGGGCCGGCGGCCTGCGGCTGCTGTTCGTCGTGCTCGCGGTGCTCGGCGCGGCGGTCGCCGTCTGGGCCGCGCTCGCCGTGCCCGTCGTACCGCCGCTGTCCAGGTCCCGGCAGACGGTGCTGGATCTGGCCCGCCGCCTGGCGGACCCGGCCTTCCTCGCCCCGACCGCCGCGCTGGCGGCGGCTACGGCGGCCCTGTCGGTCGGGGTGGGCTTCCTGCCGGTCTCGGGCCGGGCCGCAGGGCTGAGCCCGGTCGCCACCGGTGCCGCGGTGTCGGTGCTCGCCGCCTGCGCGGCCGTCGTACAGCCGAGGGCGGGGCGCGCCCTGGACGACGGGCGCCTCACCACCCGCGGCGGCATCGCGGCCGGTCTGCTGCTCGCCGCCGCGGGCCTGGGCTGCGCCATGCTGCCGGGGCTGACCGGTGTGCTCACAGGAGCCGCCCTGATCGGCGCCGGCACCGGACTGATCACCCCGCTGGGCTTCGCCGCCCTGGCCGCGAGCACTCCGGCCGAACGCCTGGGGCAGACCATGGGCGCCGCCGAACTCGGCCGCGAACTCGGCGACGCGGGCGGCCCGCTGCTGGTCGCCGTGGTCGCCTCCCTGACCACCCTCACGCACGGCTACGCCGTCCTCGCCCTCCTCCTCGCCCTGCCCCCGGCCCTCACCTTCGCCCGCCGCCGGTTCACGACGGGCGGCCGACCCTGACCTGACCGCTGTTCCCGAGGGGCGCGTGCCTCCTCGCATGCCTCCCGGAGGCGCATCGCACTCACGGGTCCGCCGCCGCGCCGCCCGCCCCGTGGTCCCGTAACCTCGGCTTCAGAGGCGATGCCGCGATGACCGCAACTCCCCCCTTGCCCGGCGTGTTCGCCGACCTCGCCCCGCTCCTCGACCACTGGGGCTACGCGGCGGTCGGCGGACTGCTCTTCCTGGAGGACTTCGGCGTGCCGGTCCCCGGGGAGACGGTGCTGATCGCGGCCTCCGTGTACGCGGGAGCGGGGCAGCTGAACGTCGTCGCGGTCGCCGTGATCGCCTTCGTGGCCGCCGTCTGCGGCGACAACCTCGGCTACGCCATCGGCCGTTACGGCGGCCGCCGCCTCGTGACGCGGTGCGGCCGTTACGTACTGCTCACCCCGGCGCGGGTCGCCAAGGCCGAGGCGTTCTTCACCCGCCAGGGCGGCAAGGTCGTCACCGTCGCCCGCTTCGTCGAGGGGCTGCGCCAGGCCAACGGCATCATCGCCGGGCTGAGCAGGATGCCCTGGCCGCGGTTCCTCGCCTTCAACGTGCTGGGCGCCGCGCTGTGGGTGGGCACCTGGGTCACCCTCGGCGACCTCGCCGGAGACCACATCGGCACCCTGTACCCGGTCGTGCAGCGGTACGAGCTGTACGTGCTCGCCGCGCTGGGCGTGGCCGTCGCCGCCCTGGTCGTACGCCACCTGCTCCACCGCCGCACCGAACGGGCAGCCCTGCCCGAGTCCCCGCCCGAGTCCTCGTCCGCGCCCCTGCCTGGGTCCCCGTCCCCGCCCTCTCCTGCAGCCTCTCCCGCCGCCGACGACCGGGACACCCGGGCCCCCTGATCCACGTCCCCAGCGACCTCGCCGCCGGCACCCTGCTCGGTGACCTCATCGGGGACTACGAACTGGCGATCAGCGCCCACTGACGGGCGAGGAGACCGCGCCCCAACGCTCTGGCGCTCTGTGCACAGGCGGCGGTCGGTCAAGTGCGTCGGCCCGGCTGGATTCGCTCCGGCCGGGCCGAACTTGTCCATACACCTTTTCTCCACAGACCGATCGTTCGGCGTTCTTGCGGCCGTACGGAAGCGCGCCTAGTGTCCGCCTGTCATGAACGCGCCCAGCCCGTCAGGCACGGGCCGGGAGGGCCCCACTTCCACCAGGAGAGCGCATGGTCTCGCGTCGTACCGCCGCCACCCTCACCTCCGCCACGGCGGCACTGCTCCTCGGCGTCGCCACCCACCCGGCACCCGCCGCGACCGCGGCCCCCGCGGTCCCCGCCGCGAGCGCGGCCTCCGCCGCCGACCTCTCGGTGTTCGCCTGGAACGTCGATCTCGGCACCCCGATCGTCGACAGCACCCAGAACGAGAGGGCCGCCCAGCGCACCCCGGTCATCGAGTCGATCGTCCGCAAGCACAGCGCGGACGTGGTGGTGCTGGACGAGGACTTCAACAACACCTCGACCGCCGACATCGTCAGCAAGCTCGCCGACCTCTACCCGTACCACACGCCCGTGGTCGGCCAGAGCTGCTCCGGCGGCGGCTGGACGGGCATCAGCGGTGACTGTTCCAACTCCTGGTTCGTCATCAACGGCGGCACGATGATCCTGTCCAAGTACCCGATCACCGCCCAGTACGCCCACATCTTCAGCAACTCCACCTACGGCACCTGGGACTACCACGCCAACAAGGGCGCGGCGCTGGCGCAGATCGACAAGGGCGGGGTGAAGACCTGGGTCGTCGGCACCCACCTGCAGGCCGACGAGTCCGGCACCTCCACCGACACCACGCAGTCCACCCGGCTCGCCCAGCTCCGGGAGATCCGTGGCTGGGTGGACGGCATCGCCGGTTCGAGCGGGCCGGTGCTGATCGGCGGCGACATGAACGTGGAGTACTACGGCGGCCAGTCGCGCGGCGACTACGCCAACGCCCAGGCCGCGGCGGGCGGCGTCCTCGGCACCCCCGCCACCGAACCCGGCCAGACCCTGCGGACCATGGACTGCGCGGTCGCCGCCTGGTGCCAGTACATGTCCGGCGTCGAGTCCTTCCCGAAGGACTACCGCGACGACCTCGACTACATCGGCTACCTGAACGCCCCGGGCCGTCCGGCCCCGGCCGCGGTCTCCCCGGTCAAGGTCGACTTCGACCCCCAGCCCGGCTGGACCCCCGGCCAGACCGACACCAACGCCCCCAGCGACCACTACCCGGTCGAGGCGACCTTCCAACTCGGCTGACCCGGGCCGACCCCGGCGGGGCACGGCCCCGGCATACGGTCGCTGAGACGGCCGCTGAGACGGACTCAGAGGCACCGGGACGCGCCGGCCCGCGTGCGCCGCGAGGCCACTAGGATCCCGCTCATGGCCCTGACCATGAACGACGTGGACCGGTTCGAGGCCTCCAGGCCCCGCCTGGAGGCCATCGCCTACCGCCTGCTCGGCTCCGCGACCGAGGCCGAGGACGCCGTGCAGGAGACGTTCCTGCGCTGGCAGGCCGCCGACGTCGACCGCGTCGAGGTCCCCGAGGCCTGGCTGACGAAGGTGCTCACCAACCTGTGCCTCAACCAGCTCACCTCGGCCCGCGCCCGCCGCGAGACGTACGTGGGCCAGTGGCTCCCCGAGCCGCTGCTCGCCGGGGACCCGATGCTGGGCCCCGCCGACACCGCCGAACAGCGCGAATCGGTGTCGTACGCGGTCCTCGTCCTGCTGGAGCGCCTCTCCCCGAACGAGCGGGCGGTGTACGTGCTGCGGGAGGCCTTCGCCTACGCGCACCGGGAGATCGCCGAGATCCTCGACATCACCGAGGCCGCCAGCCAGCAGATCTTCCACCGCGCCAAGAAGCACGTCGCGGACGGCACGGCCCGCACCGAGATCGACGAGGCCGCCGCCCGGCGGATCGTCGACGAGTTCCTCGCGGCCGCCACCAGCGGCCGGACCGAGCCGCTCGTCCGGCTGCTCACCCAGGACGCGATCGCCATCGGCGACGGCGGCGGGAAGATCCCGGCCCGCGCCAAGGCGTTCGAAGGCGCCCTCGCGGTCGCGAAGTTCATGCGGGGCCTGTTCAAGCCCAGCAAGGCCAAGCAGGCCTACGTCGGCGGCTCGCCCGAGATCTACGCCACGACCGCCAACGGCGGCCCCGCCGTGATTGCGGTCGTGGACGGCCGGGTCGTCGGCGTCATCTGCCTGGAGGTCACCGCCGACGGCATCGCCGCGTTCCGCAACCAGGTCAACCCCGACAAGCTCGAACGAGCGACCAGGCATTGGGCGGCCACCGATCACGGCGACCCCCTGCTCCAGGTCTTCTGACCGCCTGCCTTCCGCCCCCTCCTTCCCACTCCTCCCGACCGGTGACGAACTGTGACGTGCTTCACACCGCGCTGCTGTCAGGAATCGGTGGGCCGCCCGGTTCAAGGTGCGACCCGCTCGAGACAGGAGCATGGAAATGCAGCACCGGATCATCGTCCTCGGAGCCGGATACACCGGAGCCATCGCGGCCGGCCGCCTCGCCAGGCGGCTGCACCGTGACGACGTCGCCATCACCCTCGTCAACGCCGAGCCCGACTTCGTCGAGCGCGTCCGCATGCACCAGCTCGCGGTCGGCCAGGACCTCAAGCCCCGGCCCTTCAGCGAGATGTTCGCGGGCACCGGCGTCGAACTGAGGCTCGCGGAGGTCACCGGCGTGGACGCCGACCGCAAGACCGTCACCGTCACCGACGCGGACGGCACCGAGGAGCTGGCGTACGACACCCTCGTCTACGCCCTCGGCAGCGGCTGGAACGACCAGGGCGTCCCCGGCACCGCCGAACACGCCCACGAGATCGCCAGTCGTCCCGGAGCGCTCCGGCTGCGCGAGCGACTCGCCGGCCTGGCGGCCGGACAGCCCGTGGTCGTGGTCGGCGGCGGCCTCACCGGCGTGGAGGCCGCGACCGAGATCGCCGAGGCCCGCCCGGACCTCGACGTCGCCCTCGCCGCCCGCGGCGGCCTCGGCGACTGGCTCTCGCCCAAGGGCCGCCGGCATCTGCGCAAGGTCTTCGACAAGCTCGGCATCACCGTCCACGAACACGCGGCCGTGACGGGCGTGGACGCCGAACGCGTCACCACCGCCGAAGGCGGGACGATTCCCGCCGCGGTCACCGTGTGGACCACCGGCTTCGCCGTCCACCCGATCGCGAAGGCCACCACCCTGGAGGCCACCGACACCGGCCGGATCGTGGTCGACCGGACCATGCGCTCGGTCTCGCACCCGGACGTGTACGCCATCGGCGACGCGGCCATGGTGACGGGCCCGAACGACAAGCCGCTGCGCATGTCCTGCGCCTCGGGCGTGCCCACCGCCTGGCAGGCCGCCGACGCCGTCGCCGCCCGCCTGACCGGCGGCAAGCTCCCCAGCGTCCCGCTCCGCTACTTCAACCAGTGCGTCTCGCTCGGCCGCAAGGAAGGCCTGATCCAGTACGTCACCGCCGACGACCGCGCCGTCCGGGCGGCCCTGACCGGACGTCTCGCCGCCGTCTACAAGGAACTGGTCTGCAAGGGCGCGGCCTGGGGCGTCGCCAACCCCATCCTCCTGCCGACCCGCCCCCGCCGCGTCGTGAGCAGGTCGGTTCACGCGGGCTCGGCGGCCAGGGCGTCGGCCTGACTCCCGCGGGCGGAACGGGCGCTCTCAAGGCGAGGGCGCCCGCCGTCGGCAGGGATCAGTGAGACCGACGAGTCGATCTCCGCGTCGTCCGCCGTGAGCGCGCCCTGCCGGCCGACCAGGGCGAGCGTCGTACCGAAGCAGGCGGCGTACCCGATCGCGAAGTGCTGCTCGGGGTTCGCGCCCTCGCCGTCCCCGCCCAGCTCCTTGGGCTGCCGCTGAGGGGCCTGTTCGCACCCCCGTTCGTCGACGGTTCGGGTCACGGGGCGGGGGCTACGGGTGCTTCCCGCCGTCCTGCCCGCCCTGCCCGCCGCTGGTCCGGTCGTTCCCGGCTGTGCTGCCCGTGCCGCCGTGGTTGTCGCCGGACGCGCCGGTGCGGGACGTGCCGGTGCCGGAGCCGCCGGTGTTCCCCGCTGTGCCGTTTCCGGCGTCCGCGGCGCCCTGGCCGGGTTTGCCCGTGCCGTTCGGCCCGGTCGGCGTGGCCGTCGCCCGCGCCAGCTGCTCGGAGCAGTACGCGGCGACCTTGTCCGTTCCGCCGGCGGCCGCGACGAGCCGCTGCCAGGCCGTCGCGTCGAGTGCCTTGCCGTGCTTCTCGACCTGCTCGTAGGCGCGGCAGTGGGCCTCGGTGTCCTGGGCGGAGGAGGGTCGGTCCGTCGGTGCGGGGCCGCCGGAGGACGCCGACGAGGCCGTGGCGCCCGGCTGCTCCGGGGCGACCGCCGAGGGGTGTCCGGCGCCCCGGCCGGTGCCGGCATCTTCACTGGACGAACCCCCGGAACCGATGGCCGCGACCGCGACACCACCCAGGGTGAGGCTGGCGAACACCACGCCGAACGTCAGCCGCGCCCGGTGTCGGACCCGCCGTTCCTCGGGCAGCCGCCAGTCGTCCCGGCGCCGGGTACGCGGCCGGCGCGCGCCCACGCCGTGGCCCGCGGACCGGAAGGCGGCCAGAGCCCGCTGTTCGGCCTCGGGGTCGAGATGGTCCGCGCACAGGACGGCGGCCAGCGCCGTCTCCAGCACGGCGGAGTCCTGTGCGTCCCACGGGTCGGACCCGGTGTCGCCAGGGTGCGCATGCCGGTGACGGACTGGCACCCCGTCGCCGCTCAGCCGTTCACCCATGTCCGTTTCCGTTCCTGTCCGACCGTCTTGTTCTGTTCGAGGTGCCGTGCCTGGCGCCTTCCTGCCGTCCACTGGTGCCCTCGTCGTTCAATTCGACTGCCCCAGCGTTCGGGAAGCCTCATCCGTCACACCCCCGTCCGCCTGACCGCCGACGCCCAGCTGGCGGGCGAGGCGTTTCAGGCCCCGGTGGGCGGCCGTGCGGACCGCTCCCGGGCGCTTGCCGAGGACGCGTGCGGCGGCGGGACCGTCCAGGCCCACGACGACCCGCAGGAGCACGGCCTCGGCCTGGTCCCGGGGCAGCTCGCGGACCAGTGCCAGCGCCTGCTCGGTGGAGAGGGACTCCAGGGCCTGGTCATGGGTGTCGTGCGGTCCGGGCAGGTGCAGCAGGTCCTGTTCGGTCCCGCCGGCCTGGGGCCGTACGCGCCGGCGGCGCAGATGGTCCAGAGCCCGGTGCCGGGCGATGGTCGCGGTCCAGCCGCGGAACCCGGCGCCGTCCCCCCGGAAACGACCGAGGTCGCGGGCTATCTCCAGCCAGGCGTCTGACGCCACGTCCTCCGCGTCGTCGCCGACCAGGCCGTGCAGATAGCCGAGCAGACCCGGCTGCACGATCCGGTAGGCCACCGCGAAGGCGGCCTCGTCGCCCTCCTGGGCCCGCGCGACCGCAGCGCCCAGTTCCCCGTCGTACGCCTGTGCACGCCGGGGTTGCCGTACCTGGCCCAAGACTGTCCTCGTTCGCACCGGGGTTCACAGTGAGTTCGTGTCGTCCGCCGCGCTCCGGTCGCGTCGACGGCCCCATGGGGGACAGCGTCCGCGCGCACGGAAGTGTCACAACGCCTCAGTGGCGTCCTCGTCGCCGAAGGCGCGCCACCCGGGCGGGGTGACGTCTCGCGCCGGTCGTGCGCTGGCCGAGTGTCGGATCGGTACCGCGTGGGCGCGAGCGAGCGCCCACCGGACACCGGTACCGCCGGAACCCCCTCCGTGCCGCCGCCCACTCCCCCCGTGAGCGGCACGGAGCGGGGACGGGGCGGGGACGGGGCGGGACGGTGCGCCAGGAGCCCACCCCTGCGAGCAGCAGCCCGTTACCGCCGCGTGATGCTTCGGTGCCGCCGTGCGCTCCTCCTGGCATGAGTGCGTACCTCCGTATGCGCGCGGTGCCTGCCCCGGCGCTGCGCAACAGCGCGACCTGGCTGGAACGACAGTTCGAGGACGGTATGGAGGCTGCCCCGCGCCGGGGCCGCCGGCGCCGTGAGGAGGTGCTGGACGAGCGCTGTCTGGACCAGGAGCGCATCTACCTCGGCGCCCTCCCGGACGGTGCCGAGGACCGGCCCCAGGCCCAGGTCGTGCTCGGTGGCCGGCCGGTGTTCCGCCCCGACCGGCACAGGCCGCGTCTCCTGGTGCTGACGGCCGCCCAGGCCCGCCGGGTGGCCGGGTTCCTGGCCAAGGCCGACTTCGACGCGTTGTGGTTCTTCGCCCGCGACGAAGTGCTGCCGCGCTACGGCGGCGTGACCGCGGAGCCCGAGGCGTGGGGTGCGTTCGCCGCGGTGCACCAGGAGCTGAGGGCGTTCTACGCGCGGACGGCCGCGTGCGGCGACGCGGTGGTGAAGCGGCTGCCGGCCTGAGCCCATTTCATCCCATGCCTCCCATTTCGTCCGTCCCGTGAGGCCCAGGTGTAACACTTCCGGCCGAGTTCGCTCTTTCCATGCGGGTGACCGTGTCGGTCGGCCGGGACAAAGGGGACACGACTCGTGCAGTGGACGGACGAAACACGTCACGGAGCCGCGTACGGCGAGGATCCGTACGGCGGTGTCGGGTACACGTACGCCTACGGCCACGAGTACGGCCACGCGCACGGCTACGCCTACGGCCACGAGTACGGCCATGCCGCCAGCCATGGGTACGGCGGCGGCGCCGGCCATGGGTACGGCGAAGGCGTCGGCAGTGGGTACGGCGGAGGCACCATCACCGACACGGCCCCGCCGCCCTGGGGCTCCGCACACGGTGACGTCCTCACCGCGCAACTCCCGGTGATCGACACACCCGGTGGCTTCGTGCCGGACCCGGACGCACCCGAGGGCGAGTCCGTGCGGCCCGTCTTCGTCGATTCCTCGGGGCGACGCCAGCGTCACGTGCTCCGCGCCGCCCGGCTGCTGGTGATCCCCGCCGCGGGCTATGTCGGCGTGCTGATCAGCGCGCTGCTGGGCGGCCCCAGCATCAGCTCCCCGTTCGTCCCGCAGGCGGGCTCCACGCATCCGGCCACGCCCCGGGCGACCGCACCCGACTCCCCGTCCGGCACCGGGCACTCGGCAAGGAGCGCGACCTCCACCGCGCCGCACAAGAGCTCCGGAACCGCCGCAGGGAACACCTCCAGCAGTCCCACCGGCCGGTCGACGACCGACTCCACCGCTCCCGCCCCCACGGCCACGTCCCAGCCCACGGCCGCGCCCACCACGACCGCCGCCCCCGGCTCCAGGGGCCGTGCCGTCGGCTCGTCCCACAAGCCCGTGAAGTGATCTGATCCAAGGCCCCTGACGTGACCGATCGCCGACGCCGCAAAGCCGCTCCCGGCCGCCGCGGCCGTACCCGCCAGATCACCCCCCGCACCCACTGGCTTCTGCTGAGCGTGCTCACGGTGACCCTGGCGACCGCCCTCCTGCTGCAGGGCTACACCCACCACATGTTCGGCATCACCTCGGACGACGTGACCGGGGCCCGGGGCCGGAGCGACACGGTGCCCGGCCGGGTGGCGCACGGCGGCCCGGTGATCGCGAACGCGGCCACCTCCCCGCACACCGCCCACGTCAAGGCCCGCACCGTCGCCCTCACCTTCGACGACGGTCCCGACCCCGTCTGGACGCCGCGCGTCCTCGACGTGCTGCGCCGCAACCATGTGCACGCGACCTTCTTCGTCGTGGGGACCGAGGTCGTGGACCACCCCGAGCTGGTTCGCCGGATCGTGGCCGAGGGACACCAGATCGGCATCCACACCTTCACCCACCCCGACCTGGCCCGCCTCGCCCCCTGGCAGCGGTCCCTGGAGCTGCGCGAGACACAGCTGGCGGTGGCCGGTGCCACGGGCGTCACCACCGCGCTGCTGAGGCCGCCGTACTCCTCGGAGAACGACGCCCTGGACGACGCCGACTGGTCCGTCCTGAAGCAGGCGGACACGGCGGGCTATGTCACGGTGCTCTCCACCCAGGACGCCGAGGACTGGCAGCGGCCCGGGGCGGACCGCATCCTCGCGAACGCGACACCGCACGGTCACGCCGGGCAGATCGTGCTGATGCACGACGGCGGCGGTGACCGGTCCCAGACCGTGTCCGCGCTCGGCGCCCTGATCCCGCGGCTGAAGGCACGGGGCTTCCGGTTCGCGACGATCGGCGCCGCGGTCGGCATGGCCGGACCCGTCCAGCGCGCCGGTTTCGGCGACCACCTCCAGGGCCTGGCCCTCATCAATGTGCTGCGGGCCGGCGACTGGGTCGTGCGGCTGCTGGGCGTGCTGATGTACGCGGCCGGGGTGATCAGCGTGCTGCGCGCGGCGGTCGTGCTGGTCGCGGCCCGCCGGCACCGGCGGCTGCGGTCGAAGCGCCGGGGCGGGTCCTGGGGGCCGCCGGTGACCGAGCCGGTCAGTGTCATCGTCCCCGCGTACAACGAGAGCGCCGGGATCGAGGCGGCGGTGCGCTCCCTGCTCGCCTCGGACCACCCGGTGGAGATCATCGTGGTGGACGACGGTTCCACCGACGGCACCGCCGACCTCGTGGAGGCGCTGCGCCTGCCCTGGGTGCGGGTGATCCGGCAGCGGAACGCGGGCAAGCCCGCCGCGCTCAACACGGGACTCGCCGCGGCCACGTGTGAGCTGGTGGTCATGGTCGACGGCGACACCGTCTTCGAACCCGACACCGTCCGCACGATCGTGCAGCCCTTCGCGGACCCCCGCGTGGGCGCCGTCTCGGGCAACGCCAAGGTCGTCAACCGCGGTGGCCTGCTGGGCCGTTGGCAGCACATCGAGTACGTGGTCGGCTTCAACCTCGACCGCCGCCTGTTCGACCTCGCCGAATGCATGCCGACCGTGCCCGGAGCGGTCGGCGCGTTCCGCCGCGGGGCGCTGCTGGACCTCGGCGGCGTCAGCGACGTCACCCTCGCCGAGGACACCGACCTCACCATGGCGCTGTGCCGCGCCGGCTGGCGTGTCGTCTACGAGGAGGACGCGGTCGCCTGGACCGAGGCGCCCGCGTCGCTGGGCGCTCTGTGGCGGCAGCGGTACCGCTGGTGCTACGGCACCCTGCAGGCGATGTGGAAGCACCGCGGCGCACTGGCGCAGCGCGGTCCCGCCGGCAAACTGGGCCGCCGCGGCCTGGTCTACCTCCTCCTCTTCCAGGTGCTGCTGCCCCTGCTCGCCCCCGTCGTGGACGTCTTCGCCCTGTACGGGCTGCTCTTCCTCGACCCGGTCCGGATCGTCGGGCTGTGGCTGGCGTTCCTGCTGCTGCAATTCCTGATGGGTCTGTACGCGTTCCGTCTGGACGGGGAACGCCCGGGCCCGCTGTGGAGCCTGCCGCTGCAGCAGTTCGTCTACCGGCAGCTGATGTACCTGGTGGTGATCCAGTCCGTGTTCACCGCCGTGTCGGGCTCCCGGCTGCGCTGGCAGCGCATGGAGCGGTACGGCAGCCTCCGGGCCCCGTCCCCCGCCCCCACCCCACGCGAAACCACGCGGTCGTACTGAGCCGTCGGGTCACCCTGCCGTTCTGTCGTTCTGCCGATCGGCGCAATCTGCCCGCGCCCGGCGTGTGACCCGGGTCCCCGGATGGTTCGGTGTCGGCAGAGGCCGATGCCGACCGGACCCGCATGAGGCGGTCAGGGCATGAGGCGGTCAGCCGCAGTCACACGATGAGGAGAACCGGCGTGAGCGTGACTCAGGGAGCCCCTCAGGGCGTCATTCCCGCGCAACTCCTGAAGGGCCAGAAGGCGCTCGTCACCGGCGCGAACTCGGGCATCGGCAAGGCGACGGCCATCGGCCTGGGGCGCGCCGGAGCCGACGTGGTCGTGAACTATGTCGCCGGGCGCGAGGAGGCCGAGCAGGTGGTCGAGGAGATCGCCGGGTTCGGAGTGCGCGCGATGGCGTACGAGGCCGATGTGTCCCAGGAGGACCAGGTCACCGCGATGATCGAACAGATGGTGCGGGAGTTCGGGACCATCGACATCCTCGTGGCCAACGCCGGGCTGCAGCGCGACGCTTCCTGCACCGAGATGACGACGGCTCAGTGGCAGAAGGTGCTGGACGTCAACCTCACCGGCCAGTTCCTGTGCGCGCGGGAAGCGACGAAGGAGTTCTTGCGAAGGGGGATCGTCCCCGAGGTGTCGCGTTCCGCCGGGAAGATCATCTGCATGAGCTCGGTGCACCAGATCATCCCGTGGGCCGGTCACGTCAACTACGCGGCCTCCAAGGGCGGCGTGCAGATGATGATGGCGACGCTCGCCCAGGAACTCGCGCCCCACAGGATCAGGGTCAACGCGATCGCTCCGGGAGCCATCAGGACGCCCATCAACCGCGACGCCTGGGACACGGCCGAAGCCGAGAAGGACCTGCTGCAGTTGATTCCCTACGGCCGTGTCGGCGATCCGGAGGACATCGCCCACGCGGCCGTCGGGCTCGCCTCGGACCTCATGGACTACGTGGTGGGCACCACCCTCTACGTGGATGGCGGCATGACCCTCTTCCCCGGCTTCGCCACGGGCGGCTGAGCCGCTGCGTGACCTACGGCCAGCGGGACCGTGGCTCTCAGTCGCGCTGCCTGTCGAGGGCGTCGTCCAGGGTGGTGGCGGCCATGATCAGCGAGAGATGGGTGAAGGCCTGCGGGAAGTTGCCCAACTGCTCGCCGCTGGGGCCGATCTCCTCGGCGAACAGACCGACGTGGTTGGCGTAGGTCTGCATCTTCTCGAACGTGTAGCGCGCCGGACGAATCCGCCCGGCGCGGGCAAGGGCGTCCACATAGAGGAAGGTGCAGAGGCTGAAGGTGCCCTCGGAGCCCTGCAGGCCGTCCGGGGAGGCCGCGGGGTCGTAGCGGTAGACGAGGCTGTCCGACACCAGCGTGCGCTCCATCGCGTCCAAGGTCGACAGCCAGCTCTCCGTCCTGGGCGCCAGGAACCCGACGCGCGGAATGAGCAGCAGCGAAGCGTCGAGGACATCGCTTCCGTAGCGCTGGACGAGGGCTTGGTCCTTCTCGTTCCAGCCCCGCTCCATCACCTGTTCGAGGATCGCGTCGCGCGCCGCGGTCCACCGAGGAGCGTCGGCGGGACGGCTCTGCTCTCGCGCCAGGCGCAGCCCCCGGTCGAAGGCCACCCATGCCATCACCCGGCTGAAGGTGAAGTCCTGGCGCCCGCCACGGGTCTCCCAGACGCCCTCGTCGGGGCGGTCCCAGGAATCGGCCAGCCAGTCCAGCGTCCGCGCGACGTTCTTCCAGCCGTGATAGCTGCCTCCCATGGTGACCTCTTGCGCCTCGGACAAGCCGTAGAGCGCCTCCCCGTAGATGTCCAGCTGCAGCTGATCGGCCGCCGCGTTTCCCGCCCGCACCGGATAGGAACCCCGATAGCCCTCGAGGTGCGAGAGAACCTCTTCCGGCAGCTCGGGGTCCCCGTCGACGCGGTACATGATCTGCAGTGGCTCGCCGTCGACGCCCTCCCGGGCCTGGAGCCGTTCGCCCATCCAGCGCGTGAACTGCGCCGCCTCCTCGGCGAACCCGAGATCGAGCAGGGCGCGCACGGACAGGGAGCCGTCGCGGACCCAGGTGTAGCGGTAGTCCCAGTTGCGTTCACCCCCGATCTGCTCGGGCAGGCCCATGGTCGCGGCGGCGACGGGGGCACCCGTGGGCGCGTAGGTGAGCAGTTTCAGTGTGATGGCCGATCGATGCACCACCCCCGGCCACCGGCCGCGGTACCGGGAGTGGCGTATCCAGCGCTGCCAGAAGTCCACCACGTCCCAGAACTGCTCCATCGCCCAGTCCGCGGTGACCGGCGGCGGGGTGTCGCCATCGGGCCCGCTGACGGTGAACACCGCTGCGGCCACCTCACCCGGCCCCAGGGTCACCTCGGCCCGCATGTCCTTGCCGTCCTGCTGCAGCGGGAAGGTGCTCTGCAGGCAGGCGGTGGCGTCCGGTGCCCGGAACGTCGCGGTCGTACTGTCCCGCAGGTCGAGATGGTGGGCGGCCCGGCCGTAGTCGAAGCGCGGACGGCACTCCAGAGTGAACCGCACCGTGCCGCGCACCGCCCGCACGCCCCGTATCAGCACGTGCCTGTCCGTGGGGGTGCCGGTGCGGTCCGGTGGCATGCAGTCGAAGACCTCGCCGACCCCGTCCGGCGACATGAACCGCGTGACCAGGACCGCGGTGTCCGGGTAGTAGAGCTGCTTGCAGATGGTGTTCCGGGTTTCCGGCGCGAACAGGAAGTACCCGCCCCGGTCGTGGTCGAGCAGGGCGGCGAAGACACTGGGCGAGTCGAACCGGGGAGCCGCGAACCAGTCGACGACCCCCTGGGACGACACCAGAGCAGCGGTCTGCAGGTCTCCGACCAGGCCGTGGTCGGCGATGGGCGGATAACGATCCATGATCATCTCGCTTCCCTGATAGCCCTGAGAGTCGTGAGAGTCATGAGGGCCCTGGGTGCCCTGGGTGCCCTGAGCGCCCTGGTCCCACTGTCCGCCCTGGGCGACGGGGGCGCCATGGGATGCGGCGCGGCCGCGTGCTCAGAGATGGCCACGCGCCTGATGCCACGTCATCGCGGACCGGGCCGGTTGAGTTGACAGTACATACGGCCGACCGCATGCTTTAATCATGACCTCGACACCCTTCACCGAGGAGACCGACCCGTTCTGCCTGGCCACGGTCGACGCCGCGGCGATGCTGTTCGATGCCCCCTGGCAGCGCTACGCCGTGATCGGGGACAGCCTTTTCGCCGGGACGGGAGACAGGAGCGCCGGCTACGGGGACCAGGGCTGGTCCGACCGACTCGCGCACATCCTTCGGCAGGTGAGACCTGATCTGGCCTACCTGAACACGGCGGTGACGGGCGCCACGACGGTCGACACCCTCGACCACCAGATCCCCGAGATGCGGGACTTCGCCCCGGACCTGCTGCACATCCCGTGCGGCGCCAACGACCTCCTGCGCCGCTCACCGGACTTCGGGAAGATCGAGCAGGACATGCGCAGGATGTACGACCTGGCGGCTGAGACGCGCGCGCAGCTCACGGTGTTCACCCTGGGGCGTTCCTACGTCGTGCCGGTCTTCCCCGACTGGACGGAGCGCGTGCTCACCTTGAACGACCTCACGCGCGCCCTCGCCGACGAGTACGACGCCGTGGTCGTCGACATGTGGGATCACCCCGTCAACTCCCGGGAGAACCTGCTGAGTGCGGATCGCATCCACTTCTCCACGTCGGGGCAGGCCGTCATGGCGAGCGAGATGGTCAGAGCGCTGGCCGCCACCCTGGCCCGTCGCACCCCCTGAACGCCGGTACACCGCACCGCCCCACACCGCGTTCGTCGTCGGCGCCCAGCTCGGCGGAGCCCGCAGCCCGCGAAGTACCACAAGAGGTACGATCGACCGTATGGACACTGGGGCGCGAACCTTCGTCACGCGGGCGGACGCGGTGTCGATCACTGACAAGCGCCTGCTCAAAGGGGCGCGAGCGCGGGAGATCGTACTGCGGCGCGCCGTCGACATCGCCTCCCTCGACGGGCTGGACGACGTGAGCTTCGGCCGTCTCGCGACCGACACGGGCATGAGCAAGGCGGGCATCCAGACCCTCTTCAGGTCCAAGGAAGTGCTCCAGCTCGCGACCATCGACTACGCGCGCGACATGTTCATCGACGCGGTCGTCCGCCCGGCGCGGGAAGCGGCCCCCGGAGTCGACCGGCTGCGCTCCTTGATCGAGCACTGGTTCGACTACGCCAAGACCCCGCTGTTCGAAGGCGGTTGCTTCCGCGTCGCGAACATCGCCCGTTTCGACAGCAGGCCGGGACCTGTCCGCGACGCCCTGGTCCGCGACCAGCAGGAATGGCTCGACACCATCGGAAAGCAACTGCGGAACGCCGTCTCCTCCCACGAGATCGCGGAGCTCGACATCGACCTCGCGGTCTTTCAGATCGACTCCGTGCTCTGCGCGGCCAACACGGCTCTGCGCCTCGGAGACGAAGACGTCATCGCCAAGGTCCGCCGCACCGTGGAAGACCTCCTGAAGGCGGCCTGAACACTCCTTGCGCCGGGCCGTGCGGGGCGCACAAGGTGCCGGCGCCTCCCGGGGCTCGCTCCCCGGAGGCGCCGGCATCTGCCGTACATCGTCATCTGCCGTACGTCGTCACGCCTTTGTCGCAGGCGCCTTCGGCAGCAGGAACACCAGCAGGGCCGCGAGCGCCGCGATGGCGAAGGTCGTCAGGGACGTCAACGCGAAGGCGCGTCCCGCCGCGTGCACCTTGTCGCCCGAGGCGGCACCTGTCTGGAAGGAGTGGAAGAACACCGCTCCGACGACCGCCACGCCCAGTGCACCGCCGACCTGCTGGGCGGTGGACAGCGAGCCCGAGGCCATGCCCGCGGACCGCGGATCGATGCGCGCCAGGACCGTGTTGAGCAGCGGGGTGATCAGCAACCCGCCCCCCACGCTCTGCAGCATCAGGGTCGGGATGATGAGCAGGGGCGTCAGCCGCGGCCCGGACAGCAGCACCACGGCGGTCGTCAGATAGCCGGCCGCGAGGACGACCGCCCCGGCCTCCAGTACGCGGCGGCCGTACGTCGGGACGAGCCGTCCGGCGATCAGGCTGAAGACGAAGAAGGTCACCGCCGCCGGCGTATAGACCAGCCCCGATCCGAGGGCCGACATGCCCAGTCCGTCCTGCATCGAGACGGACAGCGCCAGGTAGTACGAGTACAGCAGCGCGTACACGGCGAGGACGAGCACGATGCCGAGCGAGAACGAACGCTGCGCGAAGAGCGACAGCTTGATCAGCGGCTCACCACCGCGCCGGTCGACCGTGCGCTCCAGTACGACGAACAGCGCGAACGCCACCGCGCTGCCCGCGAAGCACGCCCACGTCCACCAGGGCCATCCCGCGTCCCGCCCCTGGATGAGCGGGTAGGTGAGCAGCAATAGGGCCGCGCTGAGGACCAGAACGCCGGGCACGTCGAGCTTGCGGGTCCGCTCCGCCCGCGACTCCGGTACGTACCTGAGGGCCAGCAGGATCGTGACGATGCCGACGGGGACGTTCACCCAGAACACCGAACGCCAGTCGGAGCCGAAGAGGTTGGCGCCGATCAGGAGGCCACCGATCAGCTGGCCGCTGACCGATGCCATGCCGAGGACGACCCCGAGGACACCGAAGACACGGTGCCGGTTCGACGCCGAGACCGTCAGAGTGATGACGGCGAAGACCTGCGGAACCATCAAGGCCGCGCCAAGGCCCTGGACGATGCGGGCACCGATGAGCATGCCCGGACCGCCGGCCATGGCGCAGGCGACGGACGAGAGGGTGAAGACCGCCGTTCCGATGACGAAGACGCGCTTGCGCCCGTACAGATCCGCGAGCCGGCCGCCGGTGATCAGTAAGACGGCGTAGCTCAACTGGTAGCCGGCGAGGACCCATTGGAGCTGGCTCGCGGTCACCTTGAGGTCGGTCTGGATGGCCGGCCCGGCCACGACGACGATGAACGAGTCCAGGATCGCCATGAACATACCGATCATGACGGTCGACAGCGCGGCCCAAGGCACCGCATCCCCTGCGCCCGGACCCGGCTGCGCGCCGGCCTCCGCCCTCAGTGTGCGGCTGGCATTCGACATGTGAGGCATCCCTTTCGCGGCAGGACGGGCCGGCTCATCGGTCCCGAGCCGACCCAGTCAAAAATACGCACGACCGTATGCTTACTGCAATCGGTTATCCCCCTGAGACGGGCGGCGGCCCGTGGGCCTGCGTGACCGTCACATCGTGGACACCCGGCGGAACTTGGCTGTTTCCGCACCTGCAGCCGATTCGGTGCGGGCCTGTCACACGGAACGAACAAGGATCCGGGCACACTCGGCGTGTTGTAGTCCTCGCGAAGGGATGCCCACGCATGTTGACGCTCACCAAGGAAGACGGCCCGGCGGATCTGGACGGCGTGACCCATCTGTCCATCGGCGTGTCCTGGGACCCCACGTCCGGCAGCAGTGGCGGGGTGCTGGGCAAGCTGCGCCGCAAGACCGGCACCGATCTCGACCTGATCGCCATCGCCATGCAGGGCGGGGACCCGGTGCGCCTCGCGGGGCTCGACTCGCTCAACCCCATGGGCAACGGATCCCTGGTGCACAGCGGCGACAACCAGACCGGGCACGGGGACGGGGACGACGAGACGGTGACTGTCGAGTTCGCCCGGATCCCGCCCAACATCACGTCGATCGTTTTCATCGCCGCCGCGTACAAAAGAGGCAGCTCCTTCGACAAGGCGCGCAACATCAGCTTCAAGGTCTACGACGCGACCGGCGGCAGCTCGCAGCAGGTCGCCGACATCTGGCCGAGCCTGCTCACCCAGGACAACGGCTGCGCGGTGGCGAAGGCGATCCGGGTCGGCAACGGCTGGAAGCTCGAAGTGATCAATGTGACCGGGAAGATCAAGCAGGGCGACGAGCACGCCCTGATGCGCTTCGCCGTCAGCAAGTAGCACCTTCCCCGGCCTCACGCACGGCCGGTTCGGCCTTTACACGTACGGGGGTTGTGGTGAGCCAGGTGCTCTATGGCGAGCAGCGGTCGTGGAACCCGCTGGCACGGACCGTGGAGCTGACCGAGGAACAGCTCCGCAGGGGCGGCAGGATCACACCATTGAGCGAGCTGAACCTCGGTGCCGTGGCCGAGGCGTTCCAGCGGGGCTGCTGGCTCGGGGGCGGCGGCGCGGAACGCCCGCTGGAACGGCTGCCGGAGGGAGCCGGTGTCGTCCCGGTGACCCGTGCCACGGGGACCGCCGCCCCGTGGAAGGTGCGGCGGGCCGCCGAGTTCGCCCGCGCGCTGGGTGAGTTGGCAGTACGGCGGTGCGGAGGCCCCGACCAGGTGGCCCGCTTGGCGGAACGGGCCCGGGCCGAGGGCGTACCCCTGTGGATCGCGCGGCGGTACGCGCAGGGGCCGGCCGGGCCGATCACGGTCGCCGTGGACCGGCGTCTGGTGCGCGTCGACGTGTGGGGGCCGCACACTCCCGTCGTACGGATCCGGGCACCGCACGGTTTCGACCGCGAGTCGCCGCAACCGGCCAAAGGCCTGCTGCTGACCGTCGGCGACGGGCCGGCCCAGCTCGCCCTCACGAAGAAGCTGCGCAAGAACAAGAGTTCTGTGGAGGTACGACTGCCCGGACAGCGGCGCTGGACGCTGAAGCGCGAGAACGCCGTGAGTTCGTGGCTGCTCCGCGACGAACACCGGGTCGCCCTGCTCACCCGTCCACCGCGACGACCGGCGCTCGAACCGGGCACGGTCCTGCTGCCGCTGGCTCCCGTGCGGTATGAGAGCGCCGACCCGCTGGACGCCGTCATGGCGCAGGCGTTCTCCGTCGCTTTCGGGCTCGGGGACACCACGGGCCTGGCACGGTTCCGGTCGGCGCGGCGCCCGGCGAACGGCGGCGAGCCGCTCGCCACCGACGAGGAGTGGGACCGCCCCTGGTTCAGCAACCTCGGAAGCGGCGGTGACGACAACGAGCCCGGCGGCGGCGACGGCGACGGCTGGGGAGGGGACGGGGGCGACGGCGGGGACGGCGGTGACGGCGACGGCGGGGGCGACGGAGGCGGTGACTAGCCGGCTCCGCGCCCGCTGACGTCTTGCTTCGGCTGCTCGCCGAGGGCCGCACCGACGCGCTGTCCAGCAACGCCGGCTCCCGGCCCACTTTTGACCCAGGCCCGCCTCGGTCCGTTTACCGGCGCGGACGCTCGAAGGTCAGCAGCAGTCCCTCGACGGCGCCGGGACCTATGCGGCCCTTCACGTCGGCGGAGGTGATGGCCTTGAGACCCCAGCCGTCCTCGGCGTGCTTGTTCAGGACCTTCTCCAACTTGTCGCTGTCCAGCGCGTCGCCGATCAACGACTCCCGGAAGGTGACGACCTTGTATTCGTACCTGTATTCGTACGCGTCGGGGCTGCTCATCGCTGCGGAGTCCTCCTGCCGGCCAGGCCGGGTCGGGTGAGATTGCCGGAGCCAGACAATCACCCCCGGGCACTCCTGCACACCCACGGCCCCACTTTCCGGCGCGTCACCTGCCGCCGCCGTCGACGGCGTCACCAGCCGAGCGCGTCCTCGTCGGTTCGTGCGTCCAAGGTCGGCGTGACCGGGCGCGCGTCGTGGCAGGTGAAGCCGAGCCGGGTCAGTGCTCGGCGCATCTCGCCCGTCGTGAAGTCCCGGCGGCTCTGCCGGGTGATCACTTCCCCGACCTGCATCACGGGGTAGAGGCGACGGCCGATGGTCACGGACACGCCGGTGACGGGCTCGGGCGTGATGCCGCTCATGGACTGTTCGACCTCGCTCTTGATCAGGTCGAAGGGGAATCTGGCGATGACACAGCGCATGGATGCCTCCACAGGGGTGGGGAAGAACGCCGGATGGGCCGACCGCCGACACGGCGGTCAGGGTGTGAGAGCGAGGACGCCCAGGGCGTAGCCGTGTTCGTCGATCACTGGGGACACGTCCAGGGTCCGGACCCGCATGGCGGCTTTCGCCTCGCCGAGTGCGGCCATGGACGAGGTGAACGGTCCGCGGTCGAGCGGGATGTCCCGCAGCCGCGTCCGGTCGCTGAACCACGAGCCGCCGCGGTGCCCGGCGAGCTGGGCCCGGGTGACCAGTCCCGCGCACCGCCCGTCCTCGTCCCTGAGCAGCAGATGCGGGACACGCGCACCGATGAGCACGGACAACGCCACGTCGACCGTCATGTGGTCGTCGACCTGCGGTCCGGGCGCGTGCATGGCGTCGCGGGCGGTCAGACCGGTGCCGTGGGCGCTGCCGGCCTGATGTGTTCGGGGCGGAACCGGTGTCAAGGGCTTCTCCTTCTCGTGGGGGGGCTTTGTGTGCGTGGTGGGGGGCGGGTGACGGCTCGCCGCCCCGACCGCAGAGAGCGCATCCCCCCCGTGTTCGGGCTACGGGCTGTTCCTCCGTGCGGGCCGACGGCGCCGCGCGGCGCCCCTGCCGGTCCCGCCGCGCCCGTCGCCCTGACCACTTCCCCCACGTCCGGCGGCCCGGCCCCTGCCAGGCCGGCCGACGGAGCCCCCGCCCTCTCCTCGTTCGTCGACCGGTGCGGTGAGGGTGACGGGTACGCCGGAGGGCGTCCGGGCGCCGGTGATGCGTTGCAACTCGGCCTCGCCCGGGCGGACCCGCGCGGCACGCGGAGTGATACCGGCGTCGGCCATCAGCCGGTCAACGGCCCGGCGCTGGTGCGGAAGCACGAGGGTGACGACGGTGCCGGACTCGCCGGCGCGGGCGGTACGGCCGCCGCGGTGGAGGTAGTCCTTGTGGTCGCCGGGAGGGTCGACGTTCACGACGAGGTCGAGGCCCGCGACGTGGATGCCGCGGGCGGCGACGTTGGTGGCCACCAGGACCGTGGTGTGGCCGTTCTTGAACTGGGCGAGTGTCCGGTTGCGCTGCTGCTGGGACTTGCCGCCGTGCAGGGCCGAGGCACGCACTCCGACGGACAGCAGGTGCGCGGCCAGCCGGTCGACCGCGTGCTTGGTGTCCAGGAACATGAGCACGCGTCCCTCGCGTGCGGCGATCTCGGTCGCGGCGCTGTCCTTGTCGGCGTCGCGCACATGCAGCAGATGGTGCTCCATGGTGGTGACGGCTCCCGCGGACGGGTCGACCGAGTGCACCACGGGGTCGTGGAGGTAGCGGCGCACCAGCAGGTCGATGTTGCGGTCCAGGGTGGCCGAGAACAGCAACCGCTGCCCCCTGGCGGGGACTTGGTCGAGCAGCGCGGTCACCTGCGGCATGAAACCCATGTCGGCCATCTGGTCGGCCTCGTCCAGGACGGTGACGGCGACCTGGTCGAGCCGGCAGGCTCCCCGTTCGATGAGGTCCTTGAGGCGGCCGGGCGTGGCGACGACGACCTCGGCGCCCTCGCGCAGCGCGCTCGCCTGCCGGCCGATCGACATGCCGCCCACCACGGTGGCGAGCCGCAGCCGCAGGGCGCGGGCGTAGGGGGTGAGCGCGTCGGTGACCTGCTGGGCCAGTTCCCGGGTCGGGACGAGGACGAGGGCGAGCGGCTGCTTGGGCTGTGCCCGCTGCCCGTCCAGACGGGCGAGCATCGGCAGACCGAAGGCGAGCGTCTTGCCCGAGCCCGTGCGGCCGCGGCCCAGGACGTCCCGGCCGGCCAGGGCGTTCGGCAGCGTGGCGGCCTGGATCGGGAAGGGATCGGTCACGCCCCCGGTGCGGAGCGCGGCCAGAAGCCGGGCCGGCATGTCCAGTTCGGCGAACGTCTCGACCGGGGGCAGGGGTTCGGTGAGGGTGACCGGCAGGGCGAACTCCTGTCGGCGCGGGGTGGTGCGTGCACCCCGGTCGCTCTTTCGCCCGGCGCTTGGGCGGGGGCCCTTGCGGCCCGCCTCCTGCGTACGGAAGCGGGTGCCGCCAGCGGATCCTGCCGAGCGCGCGGACCTGCTGTCCTTGCGGAAGCCACCGGAAGTGCCGCCGGTGCGACGGGGGGTGCGGTTCATGGAGGAACCTTCCTCGATGCGGCGTATCGAGGAATTCCGTCCGGCGGTGATGACCACACGAGGAATCGCAAGAATGAGCCGGAGAAAAATGAAAATCCGGGAGTCATGGGGCGGCCGGCCGGGGGAATGTCGGTGGCCCGGCGAAATCCGGAAATCCGGGAAACCAATGAGCTGGGGCCCGCACCCCAAGAGCGCGGGCCCCAGCCACATGATGCGCGAACCACTGGCTCGCGGCGATTCGGGTCAGTGTCAGGCGGGAACGATGTTCTCGGCCTGCGGGCCCTTCTGGCCCTGCGTGACGTCGAAGCTGACCTTCTGGCCTTCCTGAAGCTCGCGGAAGCCGCCGTTGCTGATGATGTTCGAGTAGTGGGCGAACACGTCAGCGCCGCCGCCGTCCTGCTCGATGAAGCCGAAGCCCTTTTCCGCGTTGAACCACTTCACGGTGCCAGATGCCATATTGAATCTCCCTTGAGGGGCAGTGTCGGACTCCACATTTTGCGGAGCCGGGTCGCCGCGATGATCACCCCTCCGGAAAGATCCGGAAAGCTCTGCAAAGAAAAAATCTCTGGCAACCAAAACTGCAACTGCCACCACGCTAACACAGGCCGGACGCCAGCGGCCATGTGTTTTGAGAGGCGTCAGGTAATTCTCATCCCGCGCCGGAGTCTATTTCTGCAGCGGCGGGACTAGATATCCTCGCCGTGCGCATCCAGCTTCCGACGCATTTCCCGGTTCAGGCGGAGTGCGTGGTCGAGCTGGTCCTCGAGGGAGACGATGCGGCACGCGGCCTCGATGGGAGTGCCCTGGTCGACCAGCTCACGGGCGCGGGCGGCGACGCGCAACTGGCGGCGGGAGTAACGGCGGTGACCGCCTTCCGAACGCAGCGGAGTGATGAGCCCGGCTTCACCGACGGCCCGGAGGAAGGCGGGGGTGGTGCCGAGAACGTCAGCGGCCCGACCCATGGTGTAGGCGGGGTAGTCGTCGTCGTCGAGGTTGCCGGCGACCGGGGCGTTCTCAGCGGGCATTGCACCTTCGTTTCGGCGACGCGTCGGGGGACCCGGGCCTGCCTGGCACCGGTCTCCGAAGGTTCCGGCACCGTCCGCGTCGTGCCACAACCCTAACTCCGGCAGGCACGGAGATGTGGGCTCGCCATGACAGTTTTCCCCTCGGCCCTAGCGCCGCACTCAGCTCCCGGAGCCGCCCGGTGCCGTGGGCTCCCAAGGGGCCGCGTCCCTCATTCCGCTTCCTCCGCCCTGCCCCCGAGGCGACCGGTCTCGGCGAGCGTGAGCATCCGTGCGGCGGTCAACGGGTTTGTCGGGGTCGGCCGCGGCGCCCAGCAGCCGGGCCGCTGTCCCGGCGGGCTCCTCGGGCGGCACGACCAGGACTCGCCGGGAACGGCACCGCCGATCACGCTGCGCGAAAAGCTCTCGGTACGGCCAGGCTGCCTCTGGCCGAGGAGGAGAGTCCGCTCTTTCGGAGTGTGAAGCGCCGGTGTACTTACCGTGGCGGTCTGGTCGTAGTGTTGCCATTCGTTGGACTCATCTGATCCATTCGTTGCGTCCCAGTGGGAGAGAGCAGCACGTCTGAATCGGCGTCGGGCGGTCAGCGGGGAGGTGTCCAGGGGGTATGGCCTGGGAGGAATGGGAGCACCTGAAACGCGAGGCGGCGGACCGGCGATCCACCGGGATGCAGCTGAATCAGCTCCCGGCCGACGGGGGCGGCGGGGGCGCGCAGCCGGGCGGTGACCTGATGGTGAACCAGCAGGACCTTGCCGCCATCGGTGACAAGGCGTTCGACCTCTGGGACGCGCTGGGCAACCACGGGCGGGACGCCTGGTCCAGCAGCCAGTCTGCCGCCTCCGACCTGAAGGGGCAGGGCTTCAGCCTGGGCGGCGGCCTGGATCACGTGCAGGAGCGGTGGGAACGTCAGCTGACGACGCTTCTCGACGCCTGCGCACACATCTCCAACCATCTTGAGTTCACGAAGAGGATCCACCGGGGAGACGAGCACTACATCGCGGGTCAGCTGAGCAGCATCGCGACGCTGGACGAGGGCTTCAGCGAGGAGGCCGGTCGCTGATGGATCTGGACACGCTGCGGTTCGGCCGCTTCGAGAAGCTGGGAACCGCCATTGCGGACTGGGCAAAGGTCGTCAGCCACCTGGAGACGCTGGAGAAGGACGCGCGTGACGGCCTGAAGGGGGCAGCCGAAAAGGCCGACTGGAAGGGGGTGAACGCCACGGTGAGCCGTGAGTTCATCACCAAGACGGCCGGCGAGTTCGCCGACGCCCATGCCGAGGCGAGCAGCATCCACAACATCCTCAAGGACACCCATGACGAGCTCGTCGGCTACCGGAACCAGCTGAACCAGGCGATCTCCGAGGGCCTGAAAAAGAACCTGACCGTGATGGACACCGGCAACGGGTCCTTCACCGTCATGATGAACATCCACCCCGACCGAGCCGCCCACGGCACGTCGGTGCCCGAACACAGCCAACAGGACGTGGATTTCCTCCGGGACGAGGTCCAGCGGATCCTGAAGGCGGCCACCGAGAGCGACAACTCGGCCGACCAGGCGCTGCGGGTTCTGGTCGACCAGGCCGAGTACGGCTTTTCGGGCGCCTCCTACCAGGACCGGGATTCCGCCGCCAAAGCCATGGAGGAAGCCGAGAGGCTGGCCAACCTCCTCAAGAACAAGGGCGACTCGATGTCGCCCGAGGAGTTCGACGAGCTCAACCGATCCCTGGCGAAGTACCGCAACGACCCCCTCTTCCAGGAGGAGTTCGCCACCACGCTGGGCCCGCGGGGAACCCTCGACTTCTGGGCCGACCTGTCCGACCCGTCCGACGGCGGCGACCTGCAGCGGGCCCGCCTCGACCAGCTGGGCGAGCTGCAGAAGAACCTCGGCCTCGTCCTCGCCGGCGCCACCCGCTCCGGTTCCCCCGCGATGCGCCAGTGGCAGGACCAGATGGTCCAGCTGGGCGACGACCTGATCCAGACCCGCGGGACGCAGGTCTACGGCTTCCAACTGATGAGCAACCTCATGCGTGTCGGGGACTACGACGACCAGTTCCTGAACAAGTACGGCAACGCCCTGGTGGCCACCGAGAAGAAGATGCGCCTGCCGGACCACTACTGGAACGCCGGTGTGCCGCCGATGCCGAAGATGAACTTCATCGGGGACGACTTCGGCCGCGACCCGGTGACGGGGCTCATGACCGGGTTGTCCAACAGCCCCAAGGCCGCGACGGACTTCTTCAACACCACCCAGCCCCAGGACAACGCCGAATGGGTACTCAAGGACCGGCCGGTCTTCGACGACACGCCGCTCGACGACCACGACGGCAACCAGTCCCGTGAGGCCACCGGCAAAGCCCTGCTCGCCGCGGCGACCGGCGTGAACCCCAATGACCCGAACGCCGTTCCCGTCGAGCACACGGCGGACAACCGACACGTACTCGACCGGTCCCTGAAGTACCTCTCCGAAGCCGGCGACGACATGCCGTCCGAGTTCCGCGACGACATGGCCACCACGCTGGTCAACTGGAGCGACGAGGTCCACAACACCGCGAGCTCCCTCGCCGACGACCCGGGCGATCCCCGGCAGCTGGACCGCCACCAGCTGCTGGAAGTGGCCAAGCAGGTCTCGCGCGACCAGAACGCCTACGGCATCCTCAACGACGGTCTCAACCGTGAGATGGTGCGCGACATCTACAACGACCACCCCAGCGACCCGAAAGAGACCCTTCTGCGAGCCGGGCACACGGTGGGCTTCCTGGAGGAGGCCCGCTACCAGGCGCTGAAGACCGACAAGCACGACCCGTCCTGGGACGCCAAGTGGCTGTACCACGGCTTCGGCGGTGCCGTGAACTTCATCCCCGTCGTCGGCGACGCCGCACAGCGTGGCGTGGACGCGCTCGCCTACCAGTGGCAGCTGGACGAGCAGAACCGCATCAACGAGGAGGTCGCCCGGCAGAACGGGGAGGTCTTCACCGCCCGCGAGAACCAGCTGCAGAAGCTCGCCGACCTGTGGGCGGACGCCAACCCCGACCACCACGGCAACAACCGCTACACCCTCACGTCGGAGATCAACGGAGCCGCGTTCGACGGAAACTCGCGCGCTCAGGGACTGGCAGGAGATCAGTGACCCAGCAGATCCGGAAGGCACGACCGCGGCTGCGCCGGTCGAGCGGACGCCTGCTCGCCACCGGCACCGTCGCCTGCGCCGTCATACTCTCGTCGACCGCTTGCTCGGGGGGTGGCCGGGACTATGCCGTCCCCGGTGACCTGTGCGGGGTGACCGTGGACTCCAAGCTGATCTCCCCGTTGCTGCCCGACGGCAAGAAGCTCACCCAGCGCTCGTCCGACGCCGGCGCGACGAGCCCCCGGTGCCGTGTCTCCGTGGACGACAACCTCGTCCTCTACGTCTCCAGCGACCTGGTCCCGCCCGGCACCGACCCCCTGAAGGTGCAGGACCGCGGTCTGCAGCGGCTCGGCCACCCCTCACCGGCCGACGTGGGCGATGCGGCACGCGTCGCCGACCGGGGCGCCATGGCGGTCGCCGACTGCACCAGAAGAGGCGGCAAGGAGCGCATCGCCACGCTGATCCAACTCGAGAAGGAGCATCCCAAGGACGCCTCCCAGCGCAGGAAGGACCTGACACAACTCCTGCGCGCCTATCTCCCGAAGGCGATGGCGGACCTGGACTGCAGCAAGACCTGAAAAGCTGTACAGCGCCGAACCCGCCGCCAAATCGGACTAGACAAGCGCTCTCAGCTTGGGAAGCGACGGCGCTTGCAGGGGTAGATAGCTTATGACCTGGGTGCAGGGAGCCCCTCTTCGCGGCTGACGACTACTCGTGGCCTTGGAAGCGACGCTGACTGCGCCCGCGGTGGTTGGTGCACCCCTAGGTGGCCGCTCGGGACGGAAAGGTTGCCGCCGTATCCGATGTTCTTGAGATCCCTTTCGTGCGGTGCACCGGTCGCCGGGAAATCAGCGTCGGGGCGGCAACCTTCTCGTCTCTTGCGGCAACTGGGAGCCGGAAGGCCGAGTCGAACTACCGGATGGACGGGCATGAGGGCAACGAAGCACGCCGCGCCGCAACCGTGGCGCAGGCGCGGACTGGTCACGGTTATTCCCTTGGGGCTGCTAATCGTCGGTGTGCTGGCGTGCCTGGTCCTGACCGTCCTCCCCGGGAGCGGAACCGGTGCCGGGCGGGCAGCCGACGCGTCCGCCGCAGGCGCGCGGGCGGCCGCCCCGTCCGATGCCGGGTCGGCGGCGGGCGGCAGTGCGGGTGCGACGGTGCAGCCGACGGCCTCGGCCAGTCCCACGCTTCCGGCCTCGGCCACGCCGTCGCGTTCGGTTTCGGCCACTCCGACGGCCTCGGCCAGGAGCACCGCGCCCGCGAGCTCCAAGGCGGCGGACCTGGCCGGACGGATCAGACCGGCCGTCAGCTACCAGGGGGTCGCCACCGCCTACGCCGCTGGTGACGGCAGCGGCTCCTGCCTGTACGGGCCGTCCGACGACCTGATGATCGCAGCGATGAACGTCACCGACTACGAGTCGGCCAAGGCGTGCGGCGCCTACGTGCTGGTCCGCGCGGCCGGCGGAGCCACCATCACGGTACGGATCGTCAACGAATGCCCGTGGCCATGCGCGCCGGGGCAACTGGACCTCAGCCGACAGGCGTTCGCCAAGCTCGCCGACCCGTCGGTGGGCCGGCTCCCGATCACCTGGTCGCTGCTGAGCCCGGACCTGCCGGGCACGATCGCCATCCGGTACAAGACCGGGTCCACCAAGTGGTGGTGCGGGATCCAGGTGATCGGCCACCGGAACCCGGTGGCCGCGCTGGAGGTGCGGGCCGCCGGCGGCTGGCGGCGGCTGTCCCGCACCGACTACAACTACTTCCTGTCCGCCGATGGCACCGGCTGCGGCGGGGCGCTCAGGATCATCGACATCTACGGGGAGCAGCTGACCGTCGACGGCATCGCCGTGCGGCCGGACGTCGCGCAGCCGACCGGCGTCCAGTTCACCCGGCATTGACCAGCCTGCCGGTCAGCCTTCACCGGCCCGCAACCGAGCACGACCGCCGTTCGGATCCCGGGCCGGGCACTGTTAGGCTGCGCCCCCATTGTTAAACGCGCAACTAACGCGCACATCATTGCCAGGAGAGGGCGGGGGATGCTCCTCGATGACGCGTCCGCGGAGTTCCACGAATTCTTCGAACGCCACTATGCCGAACTCGCCCGTCTGGCACACCTCCTGACCGGCGAGACCGACGCGGCGGACGACCTCGCGGCGGATGCCCTGGTCGCCCTGTGGCAGCGCTGGGACCGGTTGCGGCAGGCCGACCACCCGCTCGCCTATGCCCGCGGTGTGGTGGCCAACCTGGCGCGGGGACGGATCCGCAGCGCGGTGCGCGAGCGACTCCGGATCACGCTGTTCTGGTCCCGCAGCCCCGAGAAGGTGGAGGGGCCGGACATGGCGGCCGTGCTGGACGTCCGCGCGGCGCTCGCCCGGCTGCCGTTCCGCAAGCGCGCCTGCGTGGTGCTGCGGCACGCCTTCGACCTGTCGGAGAAGGACACGGCGGCGGCGCTGGGCATATCGGTCGGTACGGTGAAGAGCCAGACCTCGAAGGGAATGGCCGAGCTGGAAAGGATACTGGGCGCACGAGCGGTCGGGGACCTGGTGGCAGGGAGGAGGATCCGGTGAACGAGGAGATCGCCCGTCGGCTGCGCGAGGCCGCCGAGACCCACCGGCCCGACCGTGCGAGGATGCTGGCCCGGGTGCAACGCGGCATGGCCGGCCCCGCCGTCCGTCACCGCGCGCGGCCGTTCGCGAGGTCCGGGACCAGGGTCGCGCTCGCCGCGCTCGCCGCCACCGGCATCCTGGCGACCGGCGGCCTCGCCGTCGCCGCCATCGTCGCGCACTCGTCGCCGTCGGCCACGGTGACCGCGCCTGCCACCCCGTCCCCGACCGCCGGCTCCCCGCACCCGACATCGGGCCGCCCCACCCCTGTCGCGCCGGCTCCGGCCACCACCCCGGGCAGCGCGCGCCCGACTCCGCCGGCCACCAGTTCATCACCGTCCGCCGGCGAGAGCCAGAACGGGGCGCTGTGGTCGGCCGGCTCGGTGGACCCGCACAGCACCGTCTACTGGACGCAGAGCAACCTCGCCCTCAAGACGACCCAGCCGCTCACCTCGCTCACGGTCGAGATGCGGATCGTGCAGACCGGCCGGGTGAAGATCACCGGCACCTGGCAGACCTTGCCGAGTGATGACTTCACCGTCACCGCCCAGGAGGCCGGCGGCACGCTGGTCTACCGCTGGGTTCTCAAGCCGGGCCTGACCGTGCCGGCCGGGAGCTATGAGTTTGCCGCCCAGTTCAACAACGGCACCGGCGCGCGCAGTGCCGCGGGCGACGGCTACCGCGTCGACGCGCAGGGTTCGGGCGGCTCCGCGTCGGTCCGGGGAGGGTTCGTCCCGACCCGGTGAACGCCGCTGTGCGGCAAGGGGACGAGCCCCCTTGCCGCACAGCTCGATGGGAGAACAAGTACCGGAACTGCTGGTAAGGGGTCCAGTCGGCCGGGCCGGCGTTGGTCCCGTCGGCGTAGGTGGCCTCCATGTGGCGAGCAGGTCGCCGTGGAACTGGGTGGGGACGGTGACGGCGGCCGTGAAAATTCCTCCCTCGATCGCGGCAACCTTTGTGTGCGTGGCGGCAACTGGCGGGTAACGAGGCCGGATCAAGGCCCGCTGTGCCAGAAGGACATGCCGTTGTCAGATCAGAACCGCTCTCATCGCCGCCGTCCGGCAACTCGCCGCGTGCTCGCCGCCGCCGTGGTCCTCGCCGCCGCGGGTGCCGCCGTACCACTGGTCGCCCAGGCCGCCCACACGCCGAAGGCCCGCACGCCGACCCTGGCCGGTGCAGCGGCCGGCAGCGGCCGCTACTTCGGTACGGCGGTGTCCTCGGGCAGGCTCGGCGACTCGACGTACTCCACGATTCTCGACCGGGAATTCAACATGATCACCCCGGAGAACGAGATGAAGTGGGACACCACCGAACCGTCCCGCGGCACCTTCAACTTCGGCCCGGCCGACTCGATCGTCGGCCACGCCTCCGCGCACGGGCAGCGGATGCGCGGGCACACCCTGGTGTGGCACTCGCAACTGCCCGGCTGGGTGAAGTCCATCACCGACGCCAACTCCCTGCGCAGTGTGATGGACAACCACATCACCACTGAGATGAGTCACTTCAAGGGCAAGATCTACGCCTGGGACGTGGTCAACGAGGCGTTCGCCGACGGCGGCAGCGGCCAGCACCGCAGCTCGGTGTTCCAGGACGTGCTGGGCAACGGCTTCGTCGAGGAGGCGTTCCGCACCGCCCGGAACGCCGATCCCTCCGCCAAGCTCTGCTACAACGACTACAACATCGAGAACTGGACCGACGCCAAGACGCAGGGCGTCTACGCGATGGTCAAGGACTTCAAGTCGCGCGGTGTACCGATCGACTGCGTCGGCTTCCAGAGCCACTTCGGCGCAGGCGGGCCGCCGGCCAGCTACCAGACCACTCTGTCCAAGTTCGCCGCGCTCGGCGTGGACGTCCAGATCACCGAGCTCGACATGGCCCAGGCGTCGCCGACGGCGTACGCCAACGCCGTCCAGGCGTGCGTGAACGTCGCCCGCTGCACGGGCATCACGGTGTGGGGGATCAGGGACAGCGACTCGTGGCGCACCGGTGAGAACCCGCTGCTGTTCGACGCGGGCGGCAACGAGAAGCCCGCCTACAACGCGGTGCTCACCGCCCTGGGCGGCAGCAGCGGCGGCACGCCGGGCGGGGGCATCACCTCCGGCACCGTCTACACGCTCTCCGACGTGGCCGCCGGACGCGTTCTCGACGAGCCCGCGGGATACAACGGAAACGGCACCCAGCTCCAGGTGTGGGACGCCAGCGGTGCCTCCAATCAGCAGTGGCGGGCCGGCCGGAACAGCGACGGCTCCTACACGCTGACCAACGTCGCCAGCGGCCGGGTCCTGGAGGAGCCGGGCAACCAGACGGGCAACGGGACGAGGATGCAGGTCTGGGACTCGGGCGGCGGCGCCAACCAGCACTGGCGGGCCGGCCGCAACAGTGACGGCTCCTACACGCTGACCAACGTCGCCAGCGGCCGGGCGCTGGAGATCCCCGGCGGTCGGACCGCCAACGGCACTCCCGTCCAGATCTGGGACTCCAACGGCGGCGCCCACCAGCACTGGAACCTGAGGACTTCGGCGCCTGCTCCGGCGGGCGGCGCGTGTGCTCTTCCGTCGACGTACCGGTGGTCGTCGACGGGTGCGCTGGCGCAGCCGGCGAACGGGTGGGACGCGGTGAAGGACTTCACCGACGTGGTGTACAACGGCAAGCACCTGGTGTACGCGTCGAGCGTGTCGGGCTCGTCGTACGGCTCGATGATGTTCAGGCCCTTCACGAACTGGTCGGACATGGCGTCGGCCGGCCAGGCCGGGATGCGCCAGTCCGCGGTGGCGCCCACGTTGTTCTACTTCGCGCCCAAGAAGATCTGGGTGCTGGCATCCCAGTGGGGCGCGTCGCCCTTCGTCTACCGTACGTCGAGCGACCCCACCGACCCCGACGGCTGGTCCGCGCCGCAGCCGCTGTTCACCGGCAGCATCCCCAAGACTGAATCCCCCACCGGCCCGATCGACCAGACACTGATCGCCGACGACCAGAACATCTACCTGTTCTTCGCCGGTGACAACGGCAAGATCTACCGGGCGAGCATGCCGATCGGGAACTTCCCGGGCAACTTCGGCTCGTCCTACACGACGGTCATGAGCGACACGGTGAAGAGCCTGTTCGAGGCGCCGCAGGTCTACAAGGTGCAGGGCCAGAACCAGTACCTCATGATCGTCGAGGCTCGGGGCGCGAACGAGCAGCGCTACTTCCGCTCGTTCACCGCCACCAGCCTGAGTGGTTCCTGGACCCCGCAGGCCGCCGGCGAGAGCAACCCCTTCGCCGGCAAGGCCAACAGCGGTGCCACCTGGACCAACGACATCAGCCACGGCGACCTGGTCCGCACCAACCCCGACCAGACCATGACCATCGACCCCTGCAACCTGCAGTTCCTCTACCAGGGCAAGTCCCCCACCGCGACCGGCCCCTACGACCGACTGCCGTGGCGGCCGGGTGTCCTCACCCTGCAGCGCTGACCCGCCTGATCAACGGTGATCGCGATCGGGTGCAGTGCACCGGCACGTAGACGAGCGGTCTACGGCGTGAGCACCTCCACCCGCTGAGCCCGACGAAGATGACGAATGCGCCCCCATCGGAGAGATGGGGGCGCATTCGTGCCTTCGCCTACTTGAGCGCTGTACCGCCCGAGTTGTGATAGCCGATCGTCTTACGGATCAGGTTTCCGCCGTCGGACTCGGCCGTTGTCTGTTCCTGCTGCCCTGGACCGAAGAGCAGGCCGGCGACATGGGCGTTCGCGACCTGGTCCATGTGCGCGAAGAACCAGTCCACCTTGTCGTCCTTGTAATGGTTGAGAGTGTTGTTCTGCGCCATGTTGCCCACGGGGATCTGCCACAGGACCACCGGCTTGCCCACGGACTCGGCCATCGTCTTGTAGAACTGCAGCGCGGCGGCGGCCTTCTGGTCGGTCCAGAAGTGGTCACTGCCGCCGTGGGCCGGCTGTGCGTACCAGCCTGCGTCGCGGTCCGACACATCGGTGGCCAGGAAGTCGGCGTTCTGTGCCCCGAGGTCCGCGTAGTCCTTGACGCAAGCCTGTGTGTTGGTCTGCCAGTCGAAGCAGGAAAGGTGCATCCCCACCGCGGTGTTCGGCGCGTACTTGTGCGCCATCGACATCAGGCAGCGGGAGAGTCCGGCGGCGCTGTTCTCCTGCGATCCGCAATCGGTAGGGTTTGCGGCCGAGACCTGTGCGGCAACCTGGTGCGGATCGCCGAGCGACCGGACGTAGCCCCAGAAGTCGGGCTCAAGGTCGATCGCGTCGTGCGACGTGCCGATCTTCTGGAGGAAGAAACGGTAGTCGTTCATGTACCGGGTGAGCAGGTCAAGCCGGTTGATGGCCTTGACCTCGCCCGGGCCGTCGCCCTCCCCTGCCGCATCCCCGAGGTCGCGCAACGAGTACCAGGTCCAGAGCATCTTCTGCGGACGCGGGCTGCCCTTGTACGTCGCCTGGGCCGCCACGGTGTCCCGCCAGGTCACGTAAGTGCCGGGCGCCGTGGTGCTGCCGTTCCAGCAGCCCCACCAGCCCGACCACCCGTCGTGGCAGCGCGCTGCAGAGTAGTAGTCCGACGAGGGCGCGGGCTGGCTGTGCACATAGGCGTAGCGCACGTCGAACGGCGCGGCGGTCGCCGAGGCGTCGGTCATCGAGCCGCCGATGAGCACCGTGCTGCTGCCCATGAAACGTGTCGTCGAGCTGCCGCCACCGGCCGCAGGAGACGGCGCCGACGACGGCTGCGTGCCGACACTCCCGGCCGGGACGAGTTGCCACTGCTGATTGGCACCGCCCCGGTCGCGGTTCTGGACGACGTCGCCCCCGTCGGCCTTGGCGGCGTTGTGGACATCGACAGCCATGCCACTGAAGCGATTGACCAAACGCACGTAGCCGGCCGCCGACTTGGCCAGTTTGAACTGCTGGTTGGTGCCGTTCAGGTCTTTCCACTGCACAAGGGCGGAGCCGGCGGTCTTCGACCAGCCGAGGTCGTCCAGCACCTTGCCGGAGTTCCGGTTCTGCAGCCGGTAGTACCCGTCACCCGCGTCGATGAACCGCCACTGCTGGTTGGCGCCGCCGTGACGGCTCCACTGCACCACCGCCGCGCCGTCGTTCTTGGCGGAGGCGCCGTCGTCCAGCACCTTGCCGCTGTTGCGGTTGACCAGCACGTACCACTTCTTCAGATCCAGGGTTTCTTGCTGCGCCGAGGCCTGGCTGACCACGACAGCCGAGCCGGCCACGACCACCATGGCAAGACCCGCCCAGAGACCCCGACGCGCGAGCAGCCGACGGCCACGATGCTTCGGGCGATCACCGCGCGCGCCGCCGTCGGCACGGTGGCCGCCGGCGCGGGACGCCACCGATGACGTGGGTGGGCCGGGGACATGTCTGTGCTCTCGTTCCAGGGACACGCCTGTGCTCTCTTTCAGCCGTCGCATCTGACCGGACCACTTGGCCGGACAACACTGAGTGGTCCCAGAGGCCGAAAAGGTTGCCGCGAAGAGCCACAGATCTTTTTCGCCTTGACCGCTTCCCGTTCGCTGCGGAGCACGGCACGCCTAACGCGGCGGTGGCGAACGCCTGATGGCTGGTCGGGGAAGGTGCGGGACAGCAGCGAGATCCCGACCCGGCAAGGCCGCTCCGAGCGCCTCCCTTGGGAAGCCACGGCGCTTGCGCGGCCGCAGGGTAGGTGACCTGCGGGCGTTCATCGTGTCGGTATCGTCGCGCGGGTCCGGTCACATTGCTGTTGACCGTGGTTGTCCGCTCTTATGGGCACGTCGTGGGCACGGCTTCGAAGTGCGGCGGACAGGGCACCCGAGAACGGCCTCTGTGCTTGGCTCGGCTCGTTCGCATGTCCGACGAGGGGAGGCGGGGAGTGCACGTCGCCAGTGCGCAGCCCTCCGGCGAAGTGCTCGCCAACTCGGCCGTGGCAGCGACCACGAGGCCGACGACCCCGGTGCGCGGTCGGCGACGGAGCGTGCGCTGACGCGTCAACCGCCGGTCAAGAACGTAATAAGTGGGCCGTAGGATGTTCTCTTTCCCAACTCGTGTTTAGATAAAGGAAACAGATGGGTAGACAGATACGGCGCTCGGCGGCAGTCGTGGCCCCTCTCGCGCTCGGTGCGGCACTGCTCGCTCCGGCCACCGCTCACGCGGAGACCGTCGTCTCCGGAAACTACACCGCGGTGTTCAACTACCCCACGCCCACGACCTACGACTCCTCGATCAACACCTCGGTCGGCGACCTGATCGATCTCGCGGCGCCCAACTCGACGCTGTACATGGGCATGTACTGGTTCAACAGCTCGGGTCTGCGGGCGAAGCTCACCGCCGCCCAGAGCCGTGGCGTCACGCTGCGCATCATCTCGGAGTCGGCGAACCGGGCCAGCAGCGACCTGGACAGTCTGACGCTGACGGGCAACTCCAGCCTCACCTGGTGCTCCCGCGGCTGCCTGGGCAACGGTTCGGGCGACACGAACGCGATCGACCACGACAAGTACATCGTGTTCGACGCGCTCACCGACGGACGCACGAACGTCGTCTGGCAGAGCTCGCAGAACCTCGCGGGCGGCCAGGACGGCGAGATCAACAACGCGGTCGTCGTGTCCAACAACGCGACCCTCGCCTCCCGGTACCGCGCGCACTTCAACGACCAGATCAGGCATGTCGGCGACAGCCTGCACACAACGTACGACTACACCACGGGCGACCCGAGCTCTCCCGTCGAGGCGTTCTTCTTCCCCCGTAACACCGCCTCGGACGCCACCCACTACGGCAACGCCGACATCCTCGCCTCGTTCATCGACAAGGTCGACTGCTCGATCGACGGAAAGATCAGGATCTCGGCGGCCGAGCTCGACCAGCGGACCACCCGCCCGGCTGTCTACGACGCCCTCCAGGCGAAGCGGTCCCAGGGGTGCAGCGTCGACGCGAACGTCCGCGATCTCAGCAACGGCGGCGGCAACGACGGCGTCAACGACCTGACCGCCCTCGACATCGCGGCCTACGGCAACCGCCCCGGCGGGTGCCGCTACAAGTCCTCGGCGACCGCCTCCTGCAACCACGGCACCACCCACTCCAAGTACCTGCTGACGGAGTGGACGAAAGCCGACGGCACCAAGGTCCAGCACGTGTACACGGGCTCGCACAACTGGACCTCGGGCTCGCTGAAGACGAACGACGAGACGCTGCTGCGCATCGACGACCCGGCCGTCTACCAGGCCTACGTCGCCAACTTCAACAAAGTGCACTCGGGTGCGGTCGACATCGACGCCTCGAAGTACGGCTCGACGTCCCAGCACTACTCGCGGGTCAACGTACAGGCCAACGGCGACCAGCACTACAGCGCCATCGCCTCCGGCGGCACCTCGTCCGTCTACACCGCGGTGGTGTACGAGCAGGGCGACCGGCACGACTCCTCGGACCCCGAGCTGGGCACCGACGTGTACATCCGCATGTACAAGGACGGCGTCGCGCTGTGGAACGAGAAGCTGCTGAGCAACAGCGGCACCGCCGGCAACACGACCTGGTCGCACCAGAAGCCCGACGTAGGCGTGGACGACCAGGGCAACGCGATCGTCGCGTGGGCCAAGGACGACGACGGCAACAAGTTCGCCGACATCGCCGTGGTCAAGGTGGCCCCGGACGGCACGGTGACCGCCCTGCCGCGCCCGCACGCCTCCGGTAGCGGGGACCAGCTGCGGCCGACGGTCGCGGTGGCCGGCGACGGCTCCTACACCGTCGCCTGGGAGAGCACGGCCGACGGCTCCACGCTCAACCAGATCTACGCGAGCAGCTGGTCCGGGACCGGTACGCTGCGCTACCAGGACGTCCAGGTCAGCACGATCAACTCGGGTGCGGCCGGGTCGAACCGCCGCCCCGACGCGGCGATCGACGACGCCGGGAACACCGCGATCGTCTGGGAGGAGGACGCGGACGGCAACGGCGGCATCAACATCGGTCTCGCGAAGCTGAACACCTCGGGCGGCTTTGCCGTGGCCCGTAAGGTGGCCAACTCCCTCACCGACGGGCAGCAGTCCGTTCCTGCGGTGGCGTCGACGGGCGACGGCCGGTTCGTCGTGGCGTGGACGGACGAGTACACCACTGGCACCGGCACGCTGGTGCGGCCGCAGCGGATCTACGACCGCATCTTCTCCGCGACCGGCAGCGCCGCGGCGGCCGAGCAGCGGACCACCGAGGACGGCACCAGCAGCGGCCCGTACGTCGACGGCCAGCGGCCGATCTCCGACCAGGACATCGCCGATGTCGCGGTCGCCGACGACGGCAGCTTCGTGGTCGCGTGGAAGGAGGCCTTCGACGTGAACATCGGCGGGAGCCTGTACGCGGGCAAGGACGACGTGTGGGCCCGCGGCTTCAACGCGGACGGCACGACGACCGGCAGGCTCCCCGCCTACCGGATGAACGTGGTGACCGGCGGCGGTCAGGGCGGCCCGGCCGTGACCCTGGCCTCGACCGGCCGGCTCGCGCTGACGTACTCGGACGACTACGACGGCAACGGCTTCAACGAGATGCGGCTGCGGGACGCGTTCAGCAACTCCTGAGTCTCGGGGAGTGCCATCACTCCTGAGTCCCGCGCAGTCTGAACGCCCAAGGGCGGCACCCCTTGAAGGGGCGCCGCCCTTGGTACTGCGCTCGCCCTCGTCCTGGCCCCCTGCAGCGATCGGCCTTACGACCTCGTCGACGTGGAGCAGGACGCACCAGGGGAAGTCCACGTCGCTTACGAGCGCCTCCTGCGCGCCAGGTCCTCGGACGGCGGCGCCGTCACGCTGAACGCCCAGCCGCTGGGCGGGACGGCGACCGCGGCGCAGCCTCGCACGGCCACACGGGATGGCCGCCGGATTGTCGGAGAAGGCGGTGTTCACCGCCTCGCAGACGGTCTCCTCGTCGGTGGCGGTCAGGACCTGCCACCACGGTCCGGCCTCGGCGGCCGACTGCTGTCGTATCCCGGAGTCGTGGCGTCTCGGCCGCCGGATAAGCGGACGCGTCCTGTTCCGCCTGCTGCTTGGCGGCGGCCCGTTGGGCGCGGGCCCAGTCGGCCGATCCCCTGGAGGCGGAACGCCTGAGCCTCGGCGAGTGCCCATGGCAGGCGGCAGGGGATCCACCTTGCGGCGATGGCGAACCGCGTCTGGGACGAGCCGCTGTTCTCGCGCACCTTCGAGGGGCCGGGACGTACGCCATCGAAGGCCGAGGTCCGTGACGTGGTTGGCGACGCGGTCCGCCGCAAGACGGACTCCGGGCCTGCTGCGTGATCATCGTCATCGCGGACACGTCCGGCCTCCTGGCCGCCCTCGACTCGACGCACCCGGAGCACAGGGCGGCGAACGAGGCGATCATGGCGGCTGGCCTGCTGGTCATGTCGCCGCTCCTGCTGGCGGAACTCGATCACGTCGCCACGCGAGAGATCGGGCGGGAGGCCGCCGTCAGCGCGGTTGACGACCTCCGCCGCTGGATGAGCCGGGGCCGGGTCGTCATGCCGGAGATCACAGGGGATCACCTGGGCGCAGCCCAGTCCGTTCGCGTCCGTTACCACGCACTGGATCTCGACCTCGCCGACGCGGTGAACGTGGCGCTGGCCGCAGACTACGACACCGACGCGATCCTCACCCTCGACCGGCGAGACTTTGGTGCCGTACGGCCTTTGGGTCGTCACAAGGCATTCCGGGTCCTGCCCGACGGTCTGCCGCTGTGACGAGCTTCCGGCATCGAAGTCCCAGCCGATGAAAGGGACTTCGGTCGGCATCGCATACGGCTGCCGCGCGGAACCCGTGCCCTCCGCGTGCCCGATCTTCGTGCGCCCAGCGGGCCGGAAACTGCCGGACAACCTTCGACAAAACACAAGCCCCAGGCCGTTGACCTGGGGCTTTAAGAAGAGCGGGTGACGAGAATCGAACTCGCGCTCTCAGCTTGGGAAGCGACGGCGCTTGCACTGGCTGCATGCCTCTGAACAGCACGGATACTGGGATCTCGGAGTGGTCGTGCGCGTCGGATTGCACCACTGCTCACCGTGGTTTTCCGCTCTTACGGGCACGCGGAGGGCACGGAATCCCAGAAGGGGGGAGACCGGCGCCACCGAGGGGACAACCGGGCGCGGTCCGCCCGATGCAGAGGCAACCGTTGAGCGAGCGTTGCGGCTGCACAGTACCCACGAACCTCCGGCCCAACCTCCGACACAGGGATCCTCCGGCTCCGATCAGAGTCTCGTGATGCACTTGCCGCCCACTATGCCATTTTCAATGGCATAATCGGGGTGTGGCTGATGACGACGTTGACTTCCTGCCCGGCGACGGCCCCACCAGTGGCATCTCCGTCACGCTGACCGCCGGAACCCTGCAGGCGATCCGTGAGCGGGTCGGCAAGCGGGGTGTCTCGGCGTACCTGGAGAAGGCGGCCCAGCGGCAGATCGAGCGGGACAACCTGGACGAGCTGATCGCGGACTTCGACAAGGTGCACGGCCCGGCCGACCCTGAGGCCGTGGCGGCGAAGCGGGCTCGGTTGACCGGCGGTGCTTCAAATGCCGGGGCGGCCGCGTGAGCGGTGCCCTGGTCCTGGACAGCGAGGGCCTGGCGAAGGCCGTACAGCGTGACCGGGAAATCCACGAGTGGCTGACGGCGGCTCGCGACGCGGACCTGCCCGTGATCACCTCGGCAGCGGTACTCGTCGAGGTGATCCACCCGAAGATCAACGAAGCCGCACTGAAGTGGACCCTGTCCCGCCTGAGTGTCGAGCCGGTGACCCAGGCCGTCGCGCAATCCGCTGCCGCTTTGCTGCGTACTGCGGGGCTGCACGGCCACAAGTACGCCATCGACGCCATGCTGTGCGCGACCGCCCTGCAGCGTCCCGGCCGGGTGACGATCCTGACGTCCGATGTAGAAGACATCGCTCTGCTCACTGCCGGGCATCCACGCGTGAGTTCGGAGAAGGTCTGAGCCGAGGCGCTTTGCAGAGATGGTGCTCGCTGTGCGGAGATCATATGGACGTCGACTGCGGCACATTCGCCGCCGGGGCATCGAGACAAGAGCCTAGCCCGCGCCGTGAAACTGCTCGGTTGATATCAACGGCCAGTTCGTCTGGGGCAGATCACCCAGTACCTCGCCGGTGGCTGCGCCCTCATCGACAGGTACAAAACCACCACAGCCCTGCAAAGTGCCCTGATCGAGTCGTCCATGGACGCCCGCCGCCTCGGGCATGACATGGTGGCGGACAGGGACATCGGGCACGCTCTCTTGAAGTTGAGCCCAGTTTCGCGCGGCACTCGGGGCCCCTGACACCTGTCTACGCTCGCGAACCCGGCAGAACTCGCCTCCCCACCAGCAGGGTCAGACTCGCGGACTGCCTGGACCAGCTCGGCAGGAAGGCACGGTGTACCAAAGCCCCACCGGCCGGGCTGTGGGATGCCCTGACGGACCATGCTGCGCGGGGAGCCCCTGTCTGCCCTGGCGGAATCGGAGGGAGACCGGGGACATCTGAGGATCGCTGTGCAGCTGCTCGTGGCCGCGGCCGAGGCGCGGGTGTCACTCAGCGGGTTGGTCACGTCCGGGCGGCCGGAGCCTGATCATTCTCGACGGCCTTCTCGGATGCCGTGGGCTCGGGTATGCGCCAGACGATGCGGACTTGCTCGCCGAGGGGGAGCGAGGGGCCGCCGATGTAGACGCGGTGTATGAGGTAGAGGACGGCCAGCTGGAAGGCCCCCGGCTCCATGTCGTCCACTGTCGACACTGTCGCCCGGCTCAGCATGTTCACCTGACGGACGACACGGGGCTCGGTTTCGAGAGGCCCGAGCTCGGCGACGATCTCCGGTCCGAGTTCGCCGTCCTCGCGCATGGCCAGGATCGAGCGCCGCATCAGGTCGGGCTCGGCGGCGATCCGGTCGAGGATACGGGCCAGGAGGTAGTCGTGGAGCAGGTCGGCCTCGATCCGGCCGTGTTCTACAGGCTCCTCGTCCGTGCAGTCAGGGCACCCCGCGCACTCGACGAGGCCGATGGCGTCGTCCCCCGGCCCCTCGTCGGCCTCTCGGGTGGACATGAAGCACGAGGTCGCCCACATGATCTCGGACGGGCTAAGTTCCAGGTCCTCGGCGGTCCACAGATCGGGGTCCGGGGATTCACCGCCTCTTATCTCCTCGGGTATGTCGATCCGGCCGCGCATCAGGGACTCCAGGGTGACGAGAACCGGTTCCCAGTCCTGGGCGCTGAGCAGCAGCGTCGCCACACGGTCCCCCGGGCGCTTCCAGAAGATGAGGTCCTCGTCGTAGCCGTTGACGAAGTGCAGAACGTGGTCCGCCTGGTCGAATTCGACGCCGGACATCTCGCCGAGGTGGGTGAGGACGGCCTGCCGATCTCGATAACGCCCCACGTAGCGGCGGGCTTGGGCGACGAAGGACTCCATGGTGGTGTCGTCCAGCACCGCGTTGGGGCTGACCCCGATGAAGCGCGGCGGACTCAGCGGACCGGACCGACGGAGCTGTTGGGTTCCGTTGGCCCAGTGCAGTTGTCTGGTGTCAGGGTCGTACACCACGCAGTAGACGGGGATGTTCCCGTTCGCCCAGGTGTCGCCGTGCTGGTCGACACGCACCGCGTAGCCGTTGCCTCGGCGCCGGCTGCTCCCACCCTTGACCTGAACCTTGATCGTGTCGCTCGTGAGATGTCCGTTGTGGGTGAAGGTGACGTAGAGGTCCTCGCCGAAATCGTTCTGCCCGGAAATTTCCTGAACGATGTGGTCGTGCTCTTCGAACAGGGAGCGCAGCGCGTTCACGGCGGCCTGCCCCACGCGCCGCCCTTTCGAGATCTTCGGCATATCGTCCTCCCCCGGAGCTCCCTCGCCGGGCACCGGCAGATCCGGGACGGCACCATCCTTCGACATCCTGCCGCACGCCTCTGACATCCGGCCTGGGGAACGGCCGGGGGTTCACATGCCCAGCCTGGGAAGCCTCTCGCCGGGACACGGCCTTCCGGTGAACCATCTGGCACGCAATGATCACCAGGGACAGCAAAAAGGCCCGGATCGATGATCTGGGCCTCATGGAGCGGGTGACGAGAATCGAACTCGCGCTCTCAGCTTGGGAAGCTGATGTTCTACCATTAAACTACACCCGCGTAATACGGACAGATCGCCCCTCGCGGAGTCGATGTCCGAACGCTCGCTCACTGTACCTCATCGCGGACCCCCGGTGCTCGGACCGTGTGGGCAGGGGTCGCGGGAGGGGTGGGATCCCCGTGCGGGGGAAGCGAGTTGGGGCGTACCGTGGAGGACTGGGAGAGGGTCCGGGTGGGGCCGGAGTGCCGCCTGGAGAGTCGTCTCTTTGATCCCGTAATGTGGCTTTTGTCGTCAGGGCAATGAGCCCGATACGGCTCTTGGGGAAGGGACTTAAGGGACTTGATGGAACGCACCGTCGTCCGCTGCGCGGACGGGCACGTCTTCAGCACCGCTTCGTTCCCGATGCAGCAGGCCGAGCGACTCGGCCCCGGACGGCTCGTGAGGTGTCCCCGGTGTGCCCGGCTCCGCAATGCGGTGCCGGTCACCCTGGAGAAGCGGTAGCGAGCGGGAGAAGCGGCGGCCGGCCGGGTAGGCACCGGCGGGCAGGCCGAAGATCGAAAGGCGCGCGGGGTCGTCACGATTGTCACGGCTCCGCGCGCCTTGCGTATCCTCGCTACGTGCTTCTCTCAGACAAGGACATCCGGGCCGAGATCGACGCCGGGCGGGTACGGATCGATCCCTACGACGAAACCATGGTGCAGCCGTCGAGCATCGACGTACGGCTGGACCGCTACTTCCGGGTGTTCGAGAACCACCGGTACCCGCACATCGACCCCTCCGTCGAGCAGGCCGATCTGACCCGACTGGTCGAGCCCGAGGGCGACGAGCCGTTCATCCTGCACCCCGGGGAGTTCGTGCTGGCGAGCACGTACGAGGTCATCACCCTCCCCGACGATCTCGCCTCCCGCCTCGAGGGCAAGAGCTCGCTCGGGCGGCTCGGGCTCGTCACGCACTCCACCGCCGGGTTCATCGACCCCGGGTTCAGCGGTCACGTCACCCTGGAGCTGTCGAACCTCGCCACCCTGCCGATCAAGCTCTGGCCGGGCATGAAGATCGGCCAGCTGTGCATGTTCCGGCTCAGCTCGCCCGCCGAGTTCCCCTACGGCAGTGAGCGCTACGGCTCCCGCTACCAGGGCCAGCGCGGGCCGACCCCCTCGCGGTCCTTCCAGAACTTCCATCGGACCCAGGTGTGAGGGCGGCGACGAGATGAGCGACGACATGAGTGACGTGCGGGAGAATCTGACCTACGAGCGGTTCGGCGTCGCCGTCCGCGAGCTCGCGCAGACCATCGCCGACGACGGGTACGAGCCCGACATCGTGCTGAGCATCGCGCGCGGCGGTGTGTTCGTCGCGGGCGGGCTCGCCTACGCCCTCGACTGCAAGAACATCCACCTGGTGAACGTCGAGTTCTACACCGGTGTGGGCACGACCCTCGAGATGCCCGTCATGCTCGCGCCGGTCCCCAACGCCATCGACTTCTCCGACAAGAAGGTGCTCATCACCGACGACGTCGCCGACACCGGGAAGACGCTGAAGCTCGTCCACGACTTCTGCCTCGACCACGTCGCCGAGGTGCGCTCCGCCGTGATCTACGAGAAGTCCCACTCCCTCGTGAAGTGCGAGTACGTCTGGAAGCGCACCGATGAGTGGATCAACTTCCCGTGGAGTGTCGAGCCGCCCGTGGTGAAGCGGGCCGGGCAGGTTCTCGACGCCTGAGGCGTCCGGGGCGGACGAGAGAGTGCATGGAAAGGGCCCCCGGCTGTGGTGCCGGGGGCCCTTTCGCGTGGGTGTCGTCTGGGTGCCGCCGCTCAGAACGTGCCGAGCTTCACGATCGACAGCAGGGCGATCAGTTGGATCGCGGACGCGCCCAGCGCCTTCGGCCAGGGCAGGTCGTGGGAGCGGGAGACCATCAGGGTGAGCAGGGCGCCCGCGCCGATCCAGGTGGCCCAGCCGAGCACCTGGACGAAGCCCGCGTCGCCGCCGAAGAACATGGCGAAGACCAGGCGGGGGGCGTCCGTGAGTGACGTGATCAGCATGGACAGGCCGACCGTGGGCTGCCAGGCGCCGTCGCCGCCGAGCTGGCGGGCCAGGGTGTGGGTGACCACGCCCAGGACGAAGGCGCTCAGAACCATGGTGACGGCGGTGATCAGGACGATCGGGACCGCGTTGGAGAGGGTCGCGTTGATCGCGTCCTGGCGGGCGCCGTCGAAGCCGAAGACGGCGAGCAGGCCGTAGAGGAACGTGACGATCAGGGCGGGGCCCCACATCGTGTAGTCCCGCATGCGCAGGAAGGTCTGGTCGGGGGAGAAGACGACCCCCTTCAGCAGTTCCTTCCAGTGCAGGGGCGGGCCGATCGGTCCGGGCGGGGCGGCCGAGCCGGCGTGGTAGGTCGCGCCCTGGGTGTAGCCGGAGGCCTCGTCGATCGAGAACGCCTGGGTGTGGCCCGGGTTGTTCGCCGCGTACGGGTCGTGGGCGCCGCCGGGTCCCTGCTGCGGGTAGCCGCCGTCGCCGAAGTACTCCGGCCCGTCGTCGCCGGGGCCCGGGTAGCCGTACGGCTGCCCCTGTCCGGGGTACGACGGCTGCGGCGCCGGCGGATAACCGTACGACGGTCCCCCGGGCCGGCCGTGGCCGCGCCCGTGTCCGTTCCCGTGTCCGTGCCCGTACGACGGTCCCTGCGGAGCCTGTTGTCCCTGGGGGGTGCGGTTGTCCCGGCCCCCGCGTCCGATCCTGAATCCAGCCACGTCTTCGAACGTACCTGGTCCCGGAGAGTGGCGTGCCGGACCCGGGCGTCCGGGCCCGGCTTTGCGGCCGACCTGTGACATCCCCTAAGGGATCGTCAGCGAATGATCCCGGGGAAGCCCAGGGAGAGCCCCGGGCTTTCCCCGGCTCGCCGTCAGCTGTTGAGGACCGAGCCGTAGCGCGGGGTGCCCGCGGTGGAGACCCCGGTGGCCGACGGGCCGAAGGAGACCGCGCCGGCCGTGGTGGCGCCGCCGGCCGCGCCGCGCAGCGACCAGACCGCGCCGTCGCCGGCGTTCTCGCCGGAGCCCCCCACCGTCAGCTCGGCGCGCCGGTCGCCGGAGTGGTCGGCGAGCAGCACCCGTGCGCCGAAGCGGTCGCCCTTCTCGGCGGTCCCGGGGACGCCCGCGGTGTTCTGGGTGAACGACATCGAGCCCTTGGTGGTCAGGCCGGAGGCGGTGCCGTACAGGAGGGTGACGGAACCGGCGCCGGAGTCCTCGCCGGGCGCGCCGACCGCCAGGTCCTTGTACCCGTCCCCGTTGACGTCGCCCAGGTGGACACTGCTGCCGAACGCGTCGCCGGTCTCGGCCGCGCCGGGCACGCCGGCCGTGTCCTGGCCGATCACCAGCGGGGCGTGGGAGGTGCCCTTGCCGCCCGGTCCGCCGTAGACCACGGTGACCTTCCCGCCCTTGGCTCCCGCCGGGTCGGCGGAGGTCTCGGCCGGGTTGCCGATCGCGATGTCGGCGTACCCGTCCTTGTCGATGTCGCCGATCGCCGAGACCGTCCCGGCGGGCAGGTCCTCCATCCAGTCGGTGTAGTTGCCGATGGACGGGTCGGTGACCAGGTGGGTGACGGCGGCGCCGGTGCGCGGCTGCCGGCCGTGCACCACCAGGCTGGTGGACCAGGCCGGGGAGACGCGGCCGGCGGACAGGGACGTGATGCCGTACGAGGGGGAGTAGGAGTCGGGGAAGCCGGAGCCGGAGCCGCCCTGCCAGCTGCCGGACCTGCTGATCGGGCCGTCGACGAAGGACAGGCCGATCGGCCCGGTGGCACCGATCGCGATGTCCGTGTCGCCGTCGCCGTCGAGGTCGCCGACGGCCAGCGCCTGCCCGTAGCGGTCCACCTCGTCGTGCCAGAAGTCGACGACCGTGCGGGCCCCGGACAGTCCGCTCCTGCCGCCCCAGACGACGACCACCGTGCCGTCGTTGGTGTCGCCGTCGACGTCCTCGCCGGGGGCGCCGATCACGAGGTCGGCGTACCCGTCCTTGTTCAGGTCCGCCGAGGCGACGGCGGCGCCGAACGCGTCGCCCGCCTCGGCGGTGCCGGGCACGCCGGACGTGTTCTGGGTGATCAGGGTGCGGGTGGCCGTCCTCAGCCCGGTGGAGCTGCCGTAGACGACGGAGACGGCGCCCGCCTTGGACTGGCCGGCGACGGTCGCGTCGGGGGCGCCGACGGCGAGGTCGGCGCGGCCGTCGCCGTTGAAGTCGTACGGGGCGGCGGCCGTGGCCGCGTGGGCGGCGGGCACGGTCAGGGCGAGCGGGGCCAGGGCCCCGGCGACGACGATGGCGAGGACGCGGGTACGCATGGAGCTCCCTTGGGGATGCCGGGGTCGGGGGCGCGTCACTGGGCGATGGCCGAGGCGAAGCCCCCGAGGCCCTTCACGGAGACGTCGCGGGCGCTGATGAACGTGGCGTAGTCGGTGGTCAGGCCGGAGGCGGTGCCGCGCAGGACGGTGACGGCGCCGTACCCGTTCTCCCCGCCCGCGCCGACGATCAGGTCGGCCTTGCCGTTCTTGTTGATGTCGGTCAGCCGGACCGACTGGCCGAACGCGTCGCCCGTCTCGGAGCCGCCGGGCACGCCCTCGGTGTCCTGCGTCCAGGTCTTGGCCCCCTTGGTGGTCAGGCCGGAGGCGGAGCCGAACAGGATGGTCACCGCGCCGGCCCCGCGAATGCTGCCCACGGCCTCGCCGGGCGCGCCGACCGCGACGTCGGCGTAGCCGTCGTGGTTGATGTCACCGGTGCCGATCGACGAGCCGAACATGTCGTCGGTCTCGGCGGTGCCGGGCGCGCCCGGGGTGTCCTGGTGGATCACGGTCGGGGTCTGGGCGGGGTCGGGGCCGTTCGGGCCGCCGTACCAGACGGTGATCTGGCCGCCCTTGTGGCCGGACTTCTTGTACGTGCTGGGGTCCGTGGGGTCGCCGAGTACGACGTCGCCGTAGCCGTCGCCGTTGACGTCGGCGACCGAGCCGCGCAGGCCGTCGGCGTTCGGCAGGTCCTTCATGGCGTGCCTGGAGCCGGTCCAGGTGTAGTAGATGATGTCGCCGCCCTCGTCGCCGTCGACGAGGAACGGGTAGAAGCGCTCGGCCGCGCCGTCGCGGTTCAGGTCGCCGGCGAACACCTCGGTCGTGGTGCCCAGCTCGCCGACGCGGACGTTGCTCACCGGGGTGCCCGTGCGGGTGAAGGGGCCCTTGTAGAGGCGGGTCTCGGTCCGGCCGGTGAGGGTGACGTCGGCCTTGCCGTCCCCGTCGAAGTCGGCGACCGCGATGCCGACGGCGAAGTCGGCCCACTCGGCCATGGTGGACGGCTGGGGCACGAGGGCGCCGCCGGACAGGCCGGACGGGCCGCCCCACAGGATGGTGGCGCTGCCCACGGCGTCCCGGTCCCCGATGCTCTCGTTCGGGGCGCCCACGACCAGGTCGGAGTAGCCGTCGCCGTCCAGGTCGCCGGCGGCCAGGCTCTCGCCGAAGAGGTCGCCCGGCTCGGCGGTGCCCGGGACGCCGGCGGAGTTCTGCGTGATCAGGGTGCGCCGGGCGGCCGAGACGCCCGAGGACGAGCCGTAGAGCACGACGACCGCACCGGCCTGCTGGGCCGAGCCGACGTCGTGGCTGACGGCGCTCAGGGCGAGGTCCAGGTAGCCGTCGCCGTTGAAGTCGCCGGACAGCCGGGAGGGCGCGGCGGCGGCCGGGGTGGCGGGAAGGGCGGTGAGCAGGCCGGTGGTCAGGCCGGCGGCCAGCAGGAGGACGCGCTTGCGCAAGACGGGGCTCCGGATGGGAGTGGGGCCGGGCCCGCACGGTGCGGGCCCGGCCGGGACGGGGAGGGGGGAGGGCAGGTCAGTCGGCGAAGAGGGAGCCGAACTGCGGGGTGCCGGAGGTGGAGACGCCGGCGCTGCCGGCCCCGATGAAGCGGCTGCCGGAGGTGGTGATCTTCGACCCGTTGGACGGCAGGTAGGTGAGGGCGCCGTCGCCGCTGTCCTCGTACGCGCCGATCACCAGGTCGGCCCTGCCGTCGCCGGTGACGTCGTCGAGCTTGACGTCGGCGCCGAAGAGGTCGTTCTTCTCGTTGCCGCCGGGGACACCGGTGGTGTTCTGGTTGAACGACTGGATGCCGGACGCGGTGTTCACTCCGGACGCTGAGCCGTAGAGCACGGTGACCGCGCCGGTGTCGGTGACGCCCTCGATGTCCTCCAGCGGGGCGCTGACCACGAGGTCCTGGTAGCCGTCGCCGTTGACGTCGCCCAGGTCGAGGTCCCAGCCGAAGGAGTCGCCCTTCTCGGAGCTGCCGGGGACGCTGCCGGTGTTCTGGTTGATGCCGGTGGTGGCGGCCGGGCCGGAGGCGGAGCCGTAGGTGATGTTGACCCGGCCGCCGTTGGAGGCGTCCGGGATGGGGGTGCCGTCGTCGAGGGTGGCGTCCCAGCCGGCTCCGCTGACGATGTCGCCGAAGTGGTCGCCGTTGATGTCGCCGATCGCGGTGATGATGCCGGGCTTGAGGGCCGTGGCGGAGGAGCCGCTCAGACCGCTCGCGGTGCCGGGCAGCCAGTAGTTGGTGTTCCAGCCGTCCGGCGTGGAGGTCTCGTAGCCGTCGACCACGAGGTCGGTGCGGCCGTCGCCGTTGATGTCACCGGCGGTGAGGCTCAGCGGGCCGTACGGGTAGTCGTTGCTGCCGGACTGGATGGGCGGCTTGATGGTGGTGCGGCTGCCGGCGGTGCCCGAGCTGCTGATGCCGCCCTTGTAGAGGTACAGGGTGGCGGAGGAGCTGCCGACGACCAGGTCGGTCTTGCCGTCGCCGTCGAAGTCGCCGGCGGCGAGGTCCTTGCCCCAGTAGTCGTGGGAGGAGACGGCCGGGTCGACCAGGTGGGCGGACTTGCCGGTCAGGCCGTTCTTGGAGCCGTAGAGGATGACGAGGTCGCCGCCGTTGGTGTCGGTGCCGACCTTCTCGTGCGGGGAGCTGACGGCGAGGTCGTCGTAGCTGTCGTTGTTGAAGTCACCGAAGGCCGTCTCCTGGCCGAAGCCGTCGCCGGCCTCGGCGGTGCCGGGGACGCCGGTGGTGTTCTGGCTGATGACGGTGCGCTTGGCGGCGGTGACGCCGGAGGCGGAGCCGTACAGGACGACGATCTGGCCTGCGCCCTTCTGGCCGCTGACGTAGGCGCCGGGCGCCGAGGTGGCGATGTCGCCGATGCCGTCGCCGTTGAAGTCGGCCTTGGCGACCTTGACGGAGTCGGCGGCCGTGGCGGGTGTGGCGGCGAAGGTGAGCAGACCGCCCGTCAGCGCGGCGGCGGTGGCCGTGGCGAGGGCGAGCCGGCGGTGCGTGTGCATGCGGGTTCTCCTGCGGCATGCGGGGGACGCCTGGCGGGGCATCCACGTCGACGGGGTGCGGACCGTCCGTGTTCGCCGTGGGTTGTCCCACGGTTCACCGAACGGCCGGCGATCAGGAGACCGGCGGCAAGGGGTAAGGGTTGTACAGGAGTTCGGTAATTTCCGGGGCCGGTGTGATCGCCGGGCCAGTGACGCCGGACGGGGGCGCCGGGCCGGTGACGCCGGTCGCGGAGCCGCGCCGGGATGTCGGGCAGGATGGGTCCATGAGCGTAGTCAAGATCAACGTGCTGACCGTTCCCGCCGAGCAGCGGGAGACCCTGGAGAAGCGGTTCGCGCACCGCGCCCACGCCGTGGAGAACTCCGACGGCTTCGAGTGGTTCGAGCTGCTGCGCCCGGTCGAGGGCACCGACCAGTACCTCGTCTACACGCGGTGGCGGGACGAGGAGTCGTTCCAAGCTTGGCTCGAGGGCCCCATGAAGGCCGCGCACCAGGGCGGTGGTGAGGAGAGCGGCGAGAAGCCGAAGCCTGCCGCCACGGGTTCGACCCTGTGGTCCTTCGAGGTGGTCCAGCAGGCTGAGCCCAAGAGCGCTTAGACCAGCCTGCTGAACGCCGGGCGTGGGACATACCTGTCAGGCATGCCCCACGCCCCTCGCTCCCCGGTACGGTCGGGTGATGTCCGGCGCAGGCCGAGGTCGTGATGTGGCTCTCTGTCTGATCCATGCGCCGTTGGGGGAACGAATTACCGCGGTCTCACTCCGCCAGGCCCGCCAAGGCCATAGCAGGCTGCACCATGTCCTGGACGTCGTCCTGGAGGTCGCTCGGGTCGAGCAGTCCCAGGGCGTCGGCCTTGTCGTAGTGGTACTTCTTGCAGACGGTGGCGGTGGAGGGCTCGTAGGTGTCGTCACCGGCGAACGTAGCGGTGTAGCAGACCTTCTTGTCCTGCTTGCCCGGGGCCTTGCAGGTGGCCTTGCCGTTGCTGTCGGTCGTCTCGGTGCACAGCAGGGTGGAGTCGGTGGTGAAGGTGATGGTCTTGCCTTCAAGGGGCCGGCCCTCGGCGGTCAGCTTGGCCTTCAGGGTGACACCGTCCTTGCCCCAGGCGTCCTTCCCCTTCTTCACCTTCAGGGTCAGGGTGGTCGGGGTGCGCTGGGTGGTGACGGTGCCGATCGCCACACCGAAGGGACCGTTGCCGCCGGGAATGGTGGTGGTGACGGTGTTGGTGGCGGTGTCGATCACCGACACGTCGTTCGACAAGGTGTTGGGGACGTAGGCGCGGGTGCCGTCCGGGGTGATCGCCACGTCATGGGGCAAGTCGCCCGCGGGGATGGTGGTGGTGACGGTGTTGGTGGCGGTGTCGATCACCGACACGTTGTCCGACCGGGTGTTGGCGACGTAGACGCGGGACCCGTCCGGAGTGATCGCCAGGCCCACAGGTCCGCTGCCGACGGTGACGGTGTCGATGACGGTGTTGGTGGCGGTGTCGATCACCGACACGGTGCCTCCGATGAGCTGAAGGTTGGTGACGTAGGCGCGGGTGCCGTCGGGAGTGATCGCCACGCCCACAGGCGCGTCGCCGACGGTGACGGTGGTGGTGACGGTGTTGGTGGCGGTGTCGATCACCGACACGTTGTCCGCAAGGGTGTCGACGACGTAGACACGGGTGCCGTCCGGGGTGACCGCCACGCCACGGGGGCCGTCGCCCACAGCGATGGTGGTGGTGACGGTGTTGGTGGCGGTGTCGATCACCGACACGGTGTCCGAGTCGTTATTGGTGACGTAGGCGCGGGTGCCGTCCGGGGTGACCGCAACGCCCTCGGGGTCGTCACCGACGGGGATGGTGGTGGTGACGGTGTTGGTGGCGGTGTCGATCACCGACACGTTGTCCGAGAGGCCGTTCGTGACGTAGGCGCGGGTGCCGTCCGGGGTGACCGCCACGTCGTTGGGGCCGTCGCCGACGGGGATGGTGGTGGTGACGGTGTTGGTGGCGGTGTCGATCACCGACACGTCGTCCGAGTTCAGGTTGGCGACGTAGGCGAAGGTTCCGGTCTGCGCGGCGGCAGGCGTGGCCACGGCGATCGGAAGGGCCAGGCCCGCCAGGACCGCCACTCCCGTCACCCAGGCCCGCAGCGCCACCCACCATGAAGCCCCGCCCCCGGGATTTCGCCCGGTACCTTCCTGTTCCGGCGCCCCCGAGATTGCGATACCCGACATCAAGACCTCCTGCAGTGCACGGCACCGAAGTGCGTTCCCGTGCTCCGGATGAAGGCGGCGACCGATGCCCTGCCATGGACGTCCGGGATCGCCGCGGCGCTGATCATCGCCGCGGGTGACGTTAAGTGACCTGATCAGCGCAAACCAGGAACCACCCTCTGAAATGAGGCCATACAGGCGAACCGATTACTGCATGTGGTCACCGCCGTCGCTGGTCGAACGGTGGTTCGCCGAACTGGATCGACATTGCCTGGAACGCGGCGTGTTCTGCTCACCGACGGCGCGCCGGGGCATGCGACGGCGCCCCCTGCCTGTGCGGGTCAGGGGGCGCCGTACGTCATGGAGCCGCTGTTACTTCACCGGCTCCGGCTCGGGCTCGCTCGCGGTCTCCGCGTCGTCCGCCGGGTCGGCCGGCGTCTTGACGGAGTCGAGCAGCAGCTGAGCCACGTCCACGACCTGGATGGACTCCTTGGCCTTGCCCTCGTTCTTCTTGCCGTTGACCGAGTCGGTCAGCATGACGAGGCAGAACGGGCAGGCGGTGGAGACGATGTCCGGGTTGAGGGAGAGGGCCTCGTCGACGCGCTCGTTGTTGATGCGCTTGCCGATCCGCTCCTCCATCCACATCCGGGCACCACCGGCGCCGCAGCAGAAGCCGCGCTCCTTGTGGCGGTGCATCTCCTCGTTCCTGAGGCCCGGGACCTTGCCGATGATCTCGCGCGGGGGCGTGTAGATCTTGTTGTGGCGGCCCAGGTAGCAGGGGTCGTGGTAGGTGATGATGCCCTCGACCGGGGTGACGGGGATCAGCTTGCCCTCGTCGACCAGGTGCTGGAGCAGCTGGGTGTGGTGGATGACCTCGTAGTCGCCGCCGAGCTGCGGGTACTCGTTGCCGAGCGTGTTGAGGCAGTGCGGGCAGGTCGCGACGATCTTCTTCGCGGACTTCGGCTTCTTCGACTCGGGCGTGACGTTGCCCTCGTCGTCGGTCTCCTCGCCGAACGCCATGTTCAGCGCGGCGACGTTCTCCATGCCGAGCTCCTGGAAGAGGGGCTCGTTGCCCAGGCGGCGGGCGGAGTCACCGGTGCACTTCTCGTCGCCGCCCATGATCGCGAACTTGACGCCCGCGATGTGCAGCAGCTCGGCGAAGGCCTTGGTGGTCTTCTTGGCGCGGTCCTCGAGGGCGCCGGCGCAGCCGACCCAGTACAGGTACTCGACCTCGGTGAGGTCCTCGATGTCCTTGCCGACGACCGGGACCTCGAAGTCGACCTCCTTGGTCCACTCCAGGCGCTGCTTCTTGGCTAGGCCCCAGGGGTTGCCCTTCTTCTCCAGGTTCTTGAGCATCGTGCCCGCCTCGGAGGGGAAGGCGCTCTCGATCATGACCTGGTAGCGGCGCATGTCGACGATGTGGTCGACGTGCTCGATGTCCACGGGGCACTGCTCGACGCAGGCGCCGCAGGTGGTGCAGGACCACAGGACGTCCGGGTCGATGACGCCGTTCTCCTCGGCGGTGCCGATCAGCGGACGCTCGGCCTCGGCCAGCGCGGCCGCGGGCACCGAGGCGAGCTGCTCCTCGGACGCCTTCTCCTCGCCCTCCATGGTCTTGCCGCCGCCCGCGAGCAGGTAGGGCGCCTTGGCGTGCGCGTGGTCGCGCAGCGACATGATCAGGAGCTTCGGGGAGAGCGGCTTGCCGGTGTTCCAGGCGGGGCACTGCGACTGGCAGCGGCCGCACTCGGTGCAGGTGGAGAAGTCCAGCAGGCCCTTCCAGGAGAACTGCTCGACCTGGGAGACGCCGAAGACGTCGTCGTCACCGGGGTCGGTGAAGTCGATCGGCTTGCCGCCGGACGTCATCGGCAGCAGGGCGCCGAGCGAGGTCTCGCCGTTGGCGTTCCGCTTGAACCAGATGTTCGGGAAGCCCAGGAAGCGGTGCCAGGCCACACCCATGTCGGTCTTCAGGGAGACCACGATCATCCAGGTGAAGGAGGCCGCGATCTTCACGCCGGCGAACAGGTAGGTGAGGTTCTGGAGGGTGGAGACGTCCATGTCCCGCAGCCACGCGACGACCGGGTACGAGATGAAGAACGAGGCCTCGTAGCCGTCGACGTGGTGCTGGGCGCCCTCGAGCGCGTGCAGCATGAAGATGCAGACGCCGACGATCAGGATGATCGTCTCGACGAAGTACGCCTGGCCGGTGTTGGAGCCGGCGAAGCGGGACTTGCGGCCCGCGCCGCCCGGCCGGGTCAGCTGGCGGATGGCGATCAGGACCAGGATGCCGACGACCGTCATGGTGCCGATGAACTCGACGTAGACGTTGTACGGCGCCCACTCGCCGATGACCGGCAGGATCCAGTCGGCCTTGAACAGCTGGCCGAAGGCGTTGACGATCGTCAGCAGCAGTGTGTAGAAGCCGATCGCCACGAACCAGTGCGCGACGCCGACGATGCCCCAGCGGTTCATCCGGGTGTGCCCGAGGAACTCCCGGACCAGGGTGACGGTGCGCTGATAGGGCTCGTTGGTGCGGGTGCCCGCGGGCACGCTCTGACCGAGCCGCATGAAGTTGAAGATCTGCAGGAGGGCGCGGAGGAAGAGGGCCACGCCGACCACGATCAGAACCAGCGACACGATGATCGCGGCGAGTTGCATATCCGGGCTCCTCGGGCCTGCGAGGGAGATTACTAAGCGGTAACTTATGCAGTTCGTCTGAGACTACCCTCATCTTTACTCGCACTGTAGCCAGGTGCGGAGTGATCTGGGTCGCTGAGGGTTGCCTGCATCCGGTGGGCGATCCGCACAATCCGATCGTGTTATTCATACCGAATTGCTACATTCGCGCCTAACTTAGAGCCGTGCTCTACGGGATCACCGCGGCTACCGCCGCCCTCCTCCTCACCGCCGTGCTCGCGGCGGTGCTGCGGGTGCCCGCGCTCAGGGCGGGCATCGTCGACCGGCGGTGGCAGCGGCCCCTGCCGGTGCCCGGGGGAATCGCCGTCGTGTCCGTCACCGGCCTGATCGCCTGGACGGGTGAGTGGACGGGGGTCGTCCCGCTCGGGGACGGGGTCGGCCGGCTGATCGTCGCGGCCGGCGCGGTCGCGCTCCTGGGACTGGTCGCCGACGTGTGGCGGCTGCGCGCGCGGGTGCTCGTCGCCGGTACGGCCGTGGCGGCGGCCTGCGTGGTGCCGTACGACGAGACGGGCGCCGGCGGCGGGATCCTGGCCGTGGGCTGGATCGTCTTCTCGTCGCTCGCCTTCAAGGGGCTCGACCACGCCGACGGGCTCGCCGGGACCGTGGGGGTGGTCACCGCCTTCGGCGCGGGGGCCTGCGCCGCGGCCGAGGTGATGGACGGGCTGGCGGTGCTGCTCAGCGTGTTCGCGGCCGCCCTCACCGGCTTCCTGATGCACAACTGGCGTCCCGCACGGGTCGGCCTCGGCGCCGGCGGCGCGCTGTTCACCGGGTTCCTGCTGTCCTCGGCGGCCGTCTTCACGCGCGCGGGGTACGCGCTCGCGCCCACCGTGGGCGTGCTGTTCTGCCTCGGTGCCGTCGCGGCCGCCGACTTCCTGCTGGTGGTCCTCGCCCGGCGGGCCGCGCGCCGGGGACCGCTCCGGCGCGGGCCCGGCCATCTCGCGCACCGGCTGCGGCGGCTCGGCCTGACCACCCAGGGCGCCGTCGTGGTGCTGGGCGCCGGGTGCTTCGCCGCGGTGCTCGTCGGGGTGCTCGTGCACACCGGCTGGGCGGGGGAGGGAGCCGTGCTCTGGGTGGCCGGTGGGGCCGCTGTCGCCGTCGTCGTACTCCTTCGCATCCCTGTCCAGCAGCCCCGCCGGACCGCGTCTACGCAGGTCAGCGCCCGGTTGCGTGTAAGGAACGGATAAGAGTTGAGTCCGGCTGACTCATGTCTGTTGACCCTGGCGGACGGCTCGTGCACACTTGAGCCTGTTCCACTCAAGTCAGCTGGAGGAATCAACCATGGCACGTGCGGTCGGCATCGACCTGGGCACGACTAACTCCGTCGTCAGCGTTCTGGAGGGCGGCGAGCCCACCGTCATCACCAACGCCGAGGGCGCCAGGACCACGCCGTCCGTCGTCGCCTTCGCCAAGAACGGCGAGGTGCTGGTCGGTGAGGTGGCGAAGCGTCAGGCGGTCACCAACGTCGACCGGACCATCCGGTCCGTCAAGCGCCACATGGGCACCGACTGGAAGATCGGGCTGGACGGGAAGGACTTCAACCCGCAGCAGATCTCCGCGTTCATCCTGCAGAAGCTGAAGCGGGACGCCGAGGCGTACCTGGGCGAGAAGGTGACCGACGCGGTCATCACCGTCCCGGCCTACTTCAACGACTCCGAGCGTCAGGCGACCAAGGAGGCCGGCGAGATCGCGGGCCTGAACGTCCTGCGCATCGTCAACGAGCCGACCGCCGCCGCGCTGGCCTACGGCCTCGACAAGGACGACCAGACGATCCTCGTCTTCGACCTCGGTGGCGGCACCTTCGACGTGTCCCTCCTGGAGATCGGCGACGGCGTCGTCGAGGTGAAGGCCACCAACGGTGACAACCACCTCGGTGGTGACGACTGGGACCAGCGCGTCGTCGACTACCTGGTCAAGCAGTTCCAGTCCGGCCACGGCGTGGACCTGTCCAAGGACAAGATGGCCCTCCAGCGCCTCCGTGAGGCCGCCGAGAAGGCCAAGATCGAGCTGTCCTCCTCCACCGAGACCTCGATCAACCTGCCCTACATCACCGCGTCCGCCGAGGGCCCGCTGCACCTGGACGAGAAGCTCACCCGGGCTCAGTTCCAGCAGCTGACGGCCGACCTGCTCGAGCGCTGCAAGACCCCGTTCTTCAACGTCATGAAGGACGCCGGCGTCTCCATCAACGAGATCGACCACGTCGTCCTCGTCGGTGGCTCCACCCGTATGCCCGCCGTCGCCGAGCTCGTCAAGGAGCTGACCGGCGGCAAGGAGGCCAACAAGGGCGTGAACCCGGACGAGGTCGTCGCCATCGGCGCCTCGCTCCAGGCCGGTGTCCTCAAGGGTGAGGTCAAGGACGTCCTGCTCCTCGACGTGACCCCGCTGTCCCTCGGCATCGAGACCAAGGGCGGCATCATGACCAAGCTGATCGAGCGCAACACCACGATCCCGACGAAGCGCTCCGAGATCTTCACGACGGCCGAGGACAACCAGCCGTCCGTGCAGATCCAGGTCTACCAGGGCGAGCGCGAGATCGCGGCGTACAACAAGAAGCTCGGCATGTTCGAGCTGACCGGTCTGCCGCCGGCCCCGCGTGGCGTCCCGCAGATCGAGGTCTCCTTCGACATCGACGCCAACGGCATCATGCACGTCACGGCCAAGGACCTTGGCACGGGCAAGGAGCAGAAGATGACCGTCACCGGCGGCTCCTCGCTGCCGAAGGACGAGGTCGACCGCATGCGCCAGGAGGCCGAGCAGTACGCGGAGGAGGACCACCGCCGCCGCGAGGCCGCCGAGACCCGCAACCAGGGCGAGCAGCTCGTCTACCAGACCGAGAAGTTCCTCAAGGACAACGAGGACAAGGTCCCGGGCGAGATCAAGACCGAGGTCGAGGCCGCCGTCGCCGAGCTGAAGGAGAAGCTCAAGGGCGAGGACACCGCCGAGATCCGCACGGCCACGGAGAAGGTCGCGGCCGTGTCCCAGAAGCTGGGCCAGGCGATGTACGCCGACGCCCAGGCCGCGCAGGCCGCCGGCGGTGCCGCCGGTGCCGGTGCCGGTGACGTGAAGGACGACGACGTCGTGGACGCCGAGATCGTGGACGACGAGCGCAAGGACGGTGCCGCGTGACGGAGGAGACCCCGGGCTTCGAGGAGAAGCCCGACGTCCCCTCCGGCGCGACCCCCGACGACGCCGAGCCGAAGGCCGCCCCCGAGGAGGGGGCGGCCCCGGCCGGGGACGCACGTGCAGACGCGGGCCTGGTGGCCCAGCTGGACCAGGTGCGCACCGCGCTGAGCGAGCGCACGATGGACCTCCAGCGCCTCCAGGCCGAGTACCAGAACTACCGCCGCCGGGTCGAGCGCGACCGGATCGCGGTCAAGGAGATCGCCATCGCGAACCTCCTGACCGAGCTCCTGCCCGTGCTCGACGACATCGGGCGCGCGCGGGAGCACGGGGAACTGGTCGGCGGCTTCAAGTCCGTCGCCGAGTCCCTGGAGACCGTCGCGGCCAAGATGGGTCTGCAGCAGTTCGGCAAGGAGGGCGAGCCCTTCGACCCGACGATCCACGAGGCCCTGATGCACTCCTACGCGCCGGACGTCACCGAGACGACCTGCGTGGCGATCCTGCAGCCCGGGTATCGCATCGGCGAGCGCACCATCCGCCCCGCGCGGGTGGCCGTGGCCGAACCGCAGCCCGGCGCGCAGACCGTCAAGGCCGAGGACGCCGAGGAGAACACGGCGACCGCCGCCGACGACAAGGAGAACGGTGGCCCGGACGAGGGCTGACGTGAACACCGAGGCGACTCACGGGAAGGAGGGACGTCGGGGATGAGCACCAAGGACTTCATCGAGAAGGACTTCTACAAGGTCCTCGGCGTCCCCAAGGACGCCACCGAGGCCGAGATCAAGAAGGCGTACCGGAAGCTCGCCCGCGAGTTCCACCCGGACGCCAACAAGGGCAACGCCAAGGCCGAGGAGCGCTTCAAGGAGATCTCCGAGGCGAACGACGTCCTCGGCGACCCGAAGAAGCGCAAGGAGTACGACGAGGCCCGCGCCCTGTTCGGCAACGGCGGCTTCCGCCCCGGTCCGGGCGCCGGCGGCGGCTCCTTCAACTTCGACCTGGGCGACCTCTTCGGAGGCGGCGCCCAGGGCGGCGGCGGAGCCGGCGGCTTCGGCGGCGGCATCGGTGACGTCTTCGGGGGCCTGTTCAACCGGGGCGGCACGGGCACGACCCGTACCCAGCCGCGCCGTGGCCAGGACATCGACACCGAGGTCACCCTCAGCTTCACCGAGGCGATCGAAGGTGCGACCGTCCCCCTGCGGATGACCTCGCAGGCGCCCTGCAAGGCCTGCTCCGGCACCGGCGACAAGAACGGCACGCCGCGCGTGTGCCCGACCTGCGTCGGCACCGGCCAGGTGGCCCGGGGCTCCGGCGGCGGCTTCTCCCTCACCGACCCCTGCCCCGACTGCAAGGGGCGCGGCCTGATCGCCGAGCACCCCTGCCTGGAGTGCAAGGGCAGCGGCCGCGCCAAGTCCTCGCGCACCATGCAGGTCCGCATCCCGGCGGGTGTCACCGACGGGCAGCGGATCCGGTTGCGCGGCAAGGGCGCACCCGGCGAGCGGGGCGGACCGGCGGGCGACCTCTACGTGGTCGTACACGTCGGCGACCACCCGGTCTTCGGACGCAAGGGCGACAACCTCACCGTCACCGTCCCGGTGACGTTCGCCGAGGCGGCCCTCGGCGGCGAGGTGCGGGTGCCGACCCTCGGCGGTCCGGCGGTCACCCTGAAGCTTCCGCCCGGCACCCCCAACGGCCGCACCATGCGGGCGCGGGGCAAGGGCGCGGTCCGCAAGGACGGCACCCGCGGTGATCTGCTGATCACCGTCGAGGTGAGCGTCCCCAAGGACCTGTCGGAGAAGGCTCGCGACGCGCTCCAGGCGTATCGCGAGACGACTGCGGGCGAGGACCCGCGGGCGGAGCTGTTCGAGGCCGCGAAGGGAGATTGAGAGCTCCATGGACACACCAGGCCGTCGGCGCAACCCGTACGAACTGACCGAGGAGACCCCGGTCTACGTCATCTCGGTGGCGGCCCAGCTCTCCGGTCTCCACCCGCAGACGCTGCGCCAGTACGACCGCCTGGGCCTGGTCTCCCCGGACCGCACCGCGGGCCGGGGCCGCCGCTACTCGGCCCGCGACATCGAACTGCTCCGCCAGGTGCAGCAGTTGTCGCAGGACGAGGGCATCAACCTGGCCGGCATCAAGCGGATCATCGAACTGGAGAACCAGGTCGCCGCCCTACAGTCCCGCGTCGCGGAACTGCAGTCGGCCCTGGACGGCGCGGCGGCCGCGATGCAACAGCGCGAAGCCGCCGTCCACGCCTCCTACCGCCGCGACCTGGTCCCGTACCAGGAGGTCCAGCAGACCAGCGCGCTGGTGGTGTGGCGGCCGAAGCGGCAGCAGAAGGACTGAGCAGCACACGAAAGCGACAAGGGGCCCGGAGGATCCTCCGGGCCCCTTTCACGCGCTCAGCGCTTTCAGGGTGCCGGCGCTCAGGGCGCGAGAACCGCCGAGGCCCCACCGGGCGCGGACTCGGTGCCGTCGGCCTGCAGGGCGGTCACCCAGTAGAAGTGAGTGGTGCCCTTCGCGGCACCGGCGTCCTCGTAGGAGGTCCCGGCGACGTCCGCCAGCTTCTCGTACACCTTGGTGTCCGGATTCCAGCGGTAGACCCGGTAGCCCGTGGCGTCGGCCACGCCGTTCCATGCCAGCGCGACGCCCGCCTCACCGGGGGTCGCGGTCAGCTGCACCGGCGAACCCTCGGGCGTCGCCACGCTCGGCGTCATGTCCAGCTCGGTCGCGACCACGGCCTCGGCCGGGCCGTTCCACTGGATGGCGGAGTTGTTCGCGTCGTCCACGGCGTCGACGAAGAAGCAGACCTCGTCACCGTCCGGAAGGGCGGTGCGCGTGAAGGAGGTCTCGTCCGGCGAGAGGTACTCGGATCCGGTGCTGTAGCAGGCCTGATCGCCCGGCTCGCCCACCACCTCGCCCCAGAGGACCCGGTAGTACTTAAGATCCGTGGCCGGGTTCTTGTCCCAGGCCAGCTCGAAGCCGTACTCGGTCGGGGTGACGTTCAGTCCGGTGACGAGCGCCGGCGGATCGTTGTCCCAGATCCTGCCGTCCTGGGCCGCGGACCGGGCGGACTCGTTGCCGGCCGCGTCGACGGCCGAGACGCGGTAGTAGTACACGGTGCTCTCGGCGGCCGTGGTGTCCAGGTAGGTGAGCTGGTCCGTGCTGCCGAGCGCCGTGTACGTGCCGTTCTCGCTCGCCGACCGGTAGACGCGGTACGACACCGCGTCCGCGACCTTGTCCCAGCCGACCTTCATCCCGCCCGTACCACCGGCCGGAGTCACCTCACCCGCCGCGGTCACGTTGCCCGGCACACCGGGCGGGGTCCTGTCGACGGTGGTGACTGCCTGGTCCGCTGTCCCCGTCGACTCGTTGCCGGCCTTGTCGTAGGCGCGGACCTCGTAGTAGTAGGTCGCGCCCGTCTTGGGGAGGGTGGAGTCGGTGTACGAGGTGGAGGCGGGGGTGGTCGAGGCGAGCGGCTTGCTGCCGAACGACGCGCCCTTCAGCCGCCGGTAGACCCGGTACCCGGCGAGGTCCATCTCCTTGTTCTTCGCCCAGGTCAGCTTGGCTTTGCCGGTGGCCTGGTCGTACGAGACCGAGGTCCCGGTCGGGACCAGGGGCTTGACCTTGTCGACGTCGGGGGAGGTGCGGGGCGTGTAGGCGAAGGAGACGTTGGCCGTGCCGGTCCAGTTGACGTAGTCGATGCGGAGGGTGTGCTTGCCGGAGGGGATGGTGACGTTGACGGTCTTCTTCACCGTCGTCGACACGTTCTTCCAGAGGTCGACCTTGCGTACGCCGTCCAGGTACACCCGTGTCCCGTCCTGGGTGGCCACCGGGAGGGCGAAGGGTCCGCCGGAGCCGAAGTCGCGGGTGACGGTCCAGCGGACGCCGAAGTTGTCCCGGGGCAGGCCGGTGGCGGGGGCGTTCGTGCCCCAGTTCTGGTCGATCGCGCTGTCGCAGTCGGTCTTCTTCGGGGTGCCGGAGAAGGTGGTGTTCGCGTAGAACTGCCGCTTGTAGACCGGAGAGGTGCAGGTGGTCGCGGCGGAGGCGGGGGCGGTGACCGCGGTCAGCAGGGTGCCGGCGGTGGAGAGCACGACGGCCGTGGCCGCCGCGCGTCTGACTGGATTCATTCGGTCCTCTGGTCGAGTCGGGGTGGCGGCACACGGCAGCCGTCGATCATGACTCGCGGGGAAGGGACTTGGTTGTACGGATCTTTGCCCGCCCTTGAACCTCCCGGGCACATCGCCGATGGTTCGGCATGAGGGTGACCCTTTTCGTACGTCTTGGTGCCGGGTCAGTCGCCCATGCCGATCCCCGGTCCCGGCCGCTCGTGGCCCGGCGGTGGCTGCTGGGGCTGCTGTGCCGGAGCGGAGGGCCGGCTCGCGGGACTCTGCGGGACACCGAGCTGCCACAGGTGCGAGCCGGGGACGTTCGGGGCCGGGGCGGGCTTGGGCGCGGTCGGCTGCTGGGGCGCCGGGGGTTTCGGGTCCCGTTCCGCGTCGACGGACCTCCCCGGGGATGGCGTGGGGCTTTCCGGGCTCGCGGCTGACGCGGTCGTCTCCGGGCCCCGCTCCGGGCGTCGCCAGCGTTCCGGGACGGTCGACCGGTGCTGTACGGCGGTGACGTCGCCCTCCTGTGCCGCCGCCACCGCACGGGCGCGCAACGCGCTCTGCCGGGCGATGGGGGCGAATCCCGGGGCGGCGTTGCCGGTCTCGGAGGGCAGGCCGCGGACGCCCATCGTGTTCAGCTGCCGCTGGATGCCCGACTCCGGCGGGAACACCTCCCGCGGCAGCTGCCAGGAGGCCGCGCCGTCCACGTCCACCCGGTGCTCGCGGCCGTCCACGGAGAAGGTGAGCCCGTAGCCGATGTACTGGTCGTCCCGGTCGAACATCAGGTCCCCGGAGATCTCCCCACCCCGGTCACGCACCTGGTTGGCGAGGTCCTGGAGGGCGGGAGGCAGGGGATTGGTACGGCCGAGGCTGGTGACGTAGCCGTCGGCCTCGACGGTCTTCCGGTTGCCCGCCTCGTCCGGTTCTCCGTGGGGCACGCGGAAGCAGGTCCGGCCGTGCTCGTCCTGGTAGGTCTCGATCGCGTCGACCCGGGTGCGGACGAAGGACAGACGGCCGTCACCTTCCTCGCCGTAGACCTCGAGCATGTTCGGGTACTGGACCTGGTGCCGCAACGCGGGCGGCGGCTCGGCCCCCACGAGCGTGACGCGCGCCTCGGGGTGCCTGCGGAGGATGATCTCCGCGTTGGCCACTCCGGTGCCGCCGGAACCGGCGATGATCCAGTGCTGGGCGGCGCGTGGGTCGAAGCGGTTCTCGGCGACCTCGTCCCCGAGGAGCGCCCGCCCCGGTGCCGCCTCGCGCGCAGCCTCCCACTTCTGGGTCGATTCGAGGGCGGTGAAGCAGTTGTCGATGCGGGTGGCGGCCCCCTCGGGATCCAGACCGTTCTTGAGCGCGGCCTTCCAGGTCGAGGGGTCCAGGGTCTTCAGCAGGGTCCGGGTGTCCGTGCCCCCGCGCTCCGCCTGGACCAGCCACTCGCGCATCTCCCGCGCGCCGGTGACCTGCTGGTCCTCCAGTTCCCTCAGCCGCTCGCCGATCAGCCGTACGGCCTCGCCGCGGCTCTCCACCGGGAACTTGCCCCGTGGCATGCCCGGTACGACCTGAGGAAATCCTTCGATACGACCCTCCGCGCTCGTGCCGCTCTGAGTTCCGTCGTATGCGTCTCTGTCTCGCTCAAGGCGGCCATTGGGCGAAGGCCGCACTGATCGAGAAGAGCCGAGAACTCGGCACGCGCCTCGGCCCGTTGCGGATCCGAGAGCTGTGCGTCCGTGGACCGGGCGGCAAGCCAGTTCAGTTCGCCGATGCGCCCGTGGTCCTGGCTCGACAGCTCGGACTGTTTGCTGACGTCGGACTCCGGTTGCAGAAGGCTCTCGCGCACCGGTGCCAGACCCTGACCGGATCGGTCGCGTACGGCGATCGCGTCACCCAGCTCGTAAGCGAGAACGCGGGTCAGCTGCTCGCTCGGCAGCCGGTCGGACACATGCACGATGTACTGGTCCGACGTCGTGTTCGTCACGGTGCGGGCGAGCACGCCCGTCTCCAAGGGGATGGCGTCCACCCACAGATTCGCCGTACCACCCTGGGCGTCCTCCACCACGAAATAGTCGCGCGGGCTGTCCTCATTCGTCTGAGCCCTGTGTATCGAGGCGAATCGCTCTCCGAGGACGACGGATACCACCGCGCCCAGTTCGCGTTCGGCCGTGGCGATCAGAGTTGCCTGATGGGCGCGCAATTGCGCGTCGATGGCCGCCCCGCTCACGTGATGTTCCTCCCCCGTGCGTTCACGTACAAAGACCTCGAACAGCCCTTAGGATCATGTCATGTTGACAGCGCGCTCCTCGTCCGAAGCACACCTGTACATGGACCTGCATCCCTGTACATGCGGTTCCGGCGACTTCGATCGCCGACACCGCCTGGAACAGCACGGTGACGACATCGTGGCGGTCTACGAGGGCATGTGCCGGGAGTGTGGTGAGAAGCGGTGCTTCGCCTTTCGTATGGCGGAGGAGATCCCGCCGCCTCTGCCCGCGTTCGGTGGCGCGGAGCCCTCACAGATCATCGATCCCGGCGAATTCGCCGAGATTGCCTTCCGGGTCTCCCGATCCGCCGGGCTTCAGCTCCTGAATACGCCGGAGTCCGAGCACTACAAGCTGCGTGACGCGGTCGCCTATAGCGTCGCGGCGTTCGAGGAGATCCTCAAGTTCATTCCGCCCGGCCAGGACGCCGTGCCTGCCGACGCCTTCACCTCCGACATGGGCCGAGCCCGCTACCGGCGTGAGCCGGGCAAATTCGACCGCGACATCCTCGAGATGAACGTCAGGGACGCCAAGGCCGTCCTCGCCGACATCGACGAGGTCAGCACCCCGCGCGACGCCCAGTGAGCCTCAGTCCAGTTGCTCAGTGGACCCGTCCGGATGCACCAGCAGCCGGATGGCGCCTCCGTAGCGGTTGTCGGTGATCGTCGCCGGGGTGGGGGCGCCGAGTTGCTGGGCGCGCTGCTGGAGGATCGAGAGGATGACGTCCTGGATGTCGCCGTAGGGCGGGGCGGTCACCGGGACGCCGTCGATCAGGCCGGCGTTGGGGGAGAAGACATGGACCTTGGCGTCGAGTTCGGCGCCGGGCAGGGGTGCTTCGGTCATCGGGGTCGGATTCCTTCCGGCTCGGCAACTCAGGCGCTCTTCGGCTCGCCCTGATCGGCGTGGCCGTTGTCGTCGGTGTCGTCGGTGTCGTGGGCGCGAGCGTACGTGCCGCGTGAAAGCCGTTGCAGGCGGCCCGACTTGACGAGGGACGACAGTACGTTGCTGATCGTCTTGGCTGGGTCGCCGTAGACGCCCGAGGGCAGGGATCGCAGGACGTCGCGGGCGGAGAACGGGCCGGGGAAGGCTTCCACCGCCTCTTCCACGGCGGCGCGGATGCTGGGGGCGGTGGGGGGACGGCGGTGCGGCCCCGGGACGGCGGCCGTGCCGGTGCCGTCCACGGCGGTTCCGGTCCCGGTGTCGGGCGGCGTCGGGTGCGGCAGCCGGGCGTGAATGTGCTGCAGCGCGGTACGGATCGTCGCCAGGGGAGCTTCATCGGCACCGCTCTCCGCGGCGGCCAGCATCGTCGCGACCTTCTCGATGTTGGCGAGGCCGGTGGCCAGCTCGCCCAGCAACGGGTCCACGAAATCGCGCAGCAGCGCGGCCACGGGATCGGTCGTGGCCAGGTCGAGGGAGACCGAGCCGGTCAGCGGGCGCGGGAGGGGAAGAGCGGCGGCGTCCGGCGCGGCCGGATCCTCGGCGTCCTCGGGGAGCAGCGCCTCGACGGCCTCCCGAACGGCACGGACCTCCTGCAGCATCTCCGGCCGGGCCTTGGTGCCGGGCAGGCTCATGAGCATCGTGACAAGCTGCTCGAGACTGGCCAGTGCGGGCCGGGCATTGCGGATCAGCGGGCCGAGCAGCGTCTGGCGCACGGCCTGGGCGGGATCCTCGTACGAGAAGGAGATCCGTTGCCCGGACTCGGCCCCTGCCATGTCCTGTTTCCCTCTTCTCGTCTGCCCGGGCACCCGGGGCTGTCCGTATGCCGGTTGTGCGTGCATGTGCTCGTGCAACCCCTCCGCCGCCTCCGTCTGGAGGTGCCGCAACGCCCTGGTCCTGGAGGCGAGCTGCTCGTCCTGGAGCAGGTCGAAGGCGTCGAGGATCTGCTCCAGGGAGGGGCCGCCGGGGTGCCGGTCGGCGGTGTCTGAGGCGCCTGAGCGCAGCCTGGTCAGTCGCCGGGACGTGTCGTCGGACCCGTCCGTGATGCGGGTCGGCAGGTCGCCGACGGCGTTGCCGATGCCGAGCGTGCGGCGGATCCAGCGGCGGTCGTCCTGCGTCGTGGCCGCCACATAGCCGTAGGGCTCGACGTGCGCCACGGCGTCCTGGAGGCACTCCGCCCACAACGGGCAGGAGGCGCACAGGTCGCGGGCGGTGCGCAGCAGGACGAGATACCGGTGGCGCTGCGTGGGGGAGGCGTCCGGAACCCCGCCCGCGCTTGCCGGATCCTCCAGCAGAGGGTGCTGGAAAACGTCGGGCCGACGCCGGCAGGGCAGCGCGGCGTCGGGTATGTGCGGCCCCCGTAGCGGCCCGCGCGTTGTCTGCGTGGGCTGCGCGGGCAGCGTCGTATGACCTGCCAAACGCATGTGTGAAGTCCCCCGTGGTGATGCCTGATCGCGAGGGACTCTAAAACACCCGGTCAGACCGCTGCAACGCATCTGCAAAGCACGTACCGACCTGGGACAGTGACGAGACGAAAGATTCACAACGGCATCAACTGTCGCTCGACTCACGCGCCTTGTCCGGCGTGCGACGTCCGGCGAACAGCCGTCGAGCCCGTGCGGCCAGGGACTTCGCGGTGCCGCCACGGGCAGCCAGCACCCCGAGGACGCCCAGGAAGCCGACCGGCACACCCACTTCGGGGAGGAACATCCCGGCCACGGAGGCGATGACGAGGATCACATCTGCGAGGAGTACGGTGACGCCCCGCCGTCCCGGGTGCTCCTTCACCATCCAGGCGCCGAGGAGGGCCATGCCGGCGAGGGCCCAGTAGCCGAAGACGGCCTGTCCAGTGAGTACGGTGCTGGCGGTGTCCCGGGCGGACTCGCCCGCGGCGGAGAAGAAGCCGGCCAGCGCGGCGGTGAGGATGCTCGAGCCGAGGGCCAGCAGCAGCTGCCCGCGCCGGCGCAGCAGCCAGACGACCGCGCCGAGCAGGACCAGCACGCACACCGTGACGAACGAGGAGCCGCTCTGGGAGGCCACGGCGAACAGGGTGTAGGCGGCGGCGATGGCGAAGACGGCACGGGGCAGGAGGTGCACCGCCCAGGAGTCGTCCTTGTCCTGGCGAATGAGACGGCGGAGGGGATGGTCAGGGCTCATGGTCGGGTCACTCTCCGATGCCCGCGCCGTGTGCCTTGGCAGGCGCGGGGGGTGTCTGGGCCGGCTCTGCGGGGCCGGCGTGCCCGGAGGGGACGACGACCTGGCGGGCCTCCATGGCGACGCCCGGCATCCAGCTGACGCCGTGGAAGCCGGTGATCGGGGGCTTGGCGGAGGGTCCCTTGGTTTCTTGGGTCGGCTGGACCTGCGGTGCCTGCTGCGTCTCTGAGGTCTGCTGTGCCTGCGGCGTCTGTTCTGGGAGCTCCACCGCCGCAGGCTGCTGCTCATCGATGCCGCGGGCGGTCGCCTCCTGCTGTGCCTGCAGGTTCAGCGCCTCCTCGGTGTACTGCTCGACGGCGGCGTCACGGCCGTCCAATCGGGCGACACGCCCACATGCTTCGAGGACGGCGGCGCGCTGGGCCTCGACCGTGGGGAGGGAGCGGAGGTGGTCCAGATCCAGGTAACCGGCGGCCCAGTACTTCTGGGCCGGCGGGTTGTCCGGGTCGGGAGCGAAGAAGTGCAGGTGGGAGCGGATCGCCCCGTCGGACAGCAACTGTTGGGTCTCCGGAGGAAGTCCCTTCAGCACATCCTCCGGGAGGTCGTACACGAAGTGGATGTTCTCGGGGCCCGTGACCTGGCGCAGCTGGGGCATCTCCGTCTCGTAGGCGACGCTCCACGGGGCCATGGTCGCGGTGAACGCGATGGCCTCGCCGTCCACGCTCTTGGCGTACTTCTCGGACAGCGCGGCCCAGGCCTTCCGGGCCAGAGCGTTCCCGCTGGCCTCGTCGAGCTGCAGGATCTCCCGCACCTCCGATCGCCAAAGGTGGAGCTTGTCCAGGAGCTGTCCGCCCGGCGTGCCCTCTAGGTAGCGCGCTGTGCCGGGCTCGACCGCATTCTCGTCCTCGGACCACACTTCGGCTATGTACTGGTTGCTCAGCACTTTGTCCGGGGGCAGGGCCGGGTGCGGAATGCCGTGGGACCAGAAGGCGGACCTCATGCCCGGGCGCGGTGGCCGGACGTCGAGTTCCCTGACGTAATCGAGGATGTACTTCTCGATGCTCCCGGCCTCGGCGGCCCCCGCGAGGATCATGTCGGTGACGCGTTCCACCTCCTCCTCGGACAGCGGAGCGCCGGCCTTCAGTTGCCGGTCCAGCGCGCGCTGCGTGGCTGTTCCCGCGGTGGTGCCGTCGCTCACTCCAACTCCTGGGGATAGCAGTTCAGACTGATCATCACGCCGCGTCGGCCCACACCCGTCGAAGTGACGCCGCCGCTGAACGCCTTCAGGACGACGACCGGACCTTCGGGGTCCGGGCTCCGCCAGATCGCCAGCCGGTACGGATTGCGGGTCCGCAGGCGCCGCTCGCGGGACGGGAGCCAGTGGGACGGGCCGCCGGGCTCGGGGAAGTCGGGTGCGTCCCACGCGCCGGAGAAGTCCGGCGTGCCGAGCACCTCCCGGGCCGCCGTCTCGTACGCGGGCCAGACGTCGGCAGCGATGTCCAGCACGCGCTCGTTCTCCTCGGGGCTGTCCGCCTGCACCTGCCAGTTGGTCCAGCCGAGGGACTGGACCGGGCTCCAACCGCCTCCGACGACCGGGGTGAGGGTCAGTCGGCCGTCAGTCGAGGTGCGTACGGACAGGACCCGGTCCTCGGGCAGGGGCTTCCAGCCGAACAGGGCGCACCAGTCGTCCAGGGCCTGGCCGGGGAGGGGCGGGCCCGCCCAGACCGCCGGCCAGTCCACGTGCTCCAGGCCGGTCAGCTCCGTGGCCAGCCGCTGCGGCGATTCATCGATCAGCAACGTGGGCATGTCTGCTCCCGATTTCTTCTCTCGTCCCTCAGATTCGCCGGGCCGGTCCGGGCGTGGGCTGCTCGAGAGGGCTGTGGCATATCAGTCCGATCCTCGCATCGGACGGGGCGGGAGCCGTCTGCGAACCCAGCCCGAGGTTCAACCTCAGCTCGAAGACCGGCGCCCCGGGCGTGCGGAAGCGCCACACCGCGACGCGGTGCGGGTCCCGCTGTCGCAGGCGCCACTCGGGGGTGTACCAGGGGCTGCGGCCGGGCAGCTCCGGGAAGTCCGGGTCGGCCCAGGTGCCGTTCCAGGTGGGCTCGCCCATGACACCGCGCAACGCGGCGAGGTGGGCCGCGAAGCGGTCCAGGGCCAGCTCGGCGACCCGTTCGTTCTCGTCGGTGTCGCGGGCCCGGGCCGCCCACGCCGTGTGCTCGACCCGGGCCACGGGGCGGCCGGGGGCGGTGGTGGCGAGGTAGAGGCGGGCGCCCCCCGCCGTACGCACCCACAGGCCCGCCTGGAACCACAGCGGCCGCCAGCCGAAGCCCGCGCACCAGAACGTGCGCTTGTCCGTTTCCTCCGGCACCCCCGCCCACACCGTGGACCAGTCCACCTCGATGAGCCGCTCCAGCTCCGCGACCAGCTGGTCGGGGGTGCGGTCGGCGGTCAGGGCGGGCATCGGACGGCTCCTCGGTGTGTGTGCGTGCGGAAGGCGCGGACGGGGTCAGACGCGGCCGTTGGGGTCGCGCGGGTCCCTCGGCGGGGCGGGTGCCTGGGGTCGCGGGGCGGTCGGGGGCTCCGGTGCCGAAACCCTGGGGGCCGGGGGCCGTGGCTGCGGGTGAGGTGCCGGCTGGGCCGGTGCGGGGCGCTGCTCGACCGGGGCCGTGGGCTGCGGCGCCGCGGGCTGTGGGGCCGGCGGCTTGGAGGTGCTGACGCGGCGTCCGCGGAGCGGGGCCGACGCGGGGCTGGGCGGAGTCTGCTGCTCCTGGGGCGACGGCTGGTTCGCCTTCTCCTCGTACGGCATGCGTGCGGTCTTCGCCTGGAGGTGAGCGGTCTGCTTCTGCTCCCGCTTGGACTGTCCCAGCCAGCCCCAGCTCTGGAGCTTCTCGCGGCCCTTGCCCTTGAGGATCAGCTTGTCGGCCGCCCAGGCGCCGCCGCGCGCCGCGCTGCCGCCCACGCGGACCGCCCCCTTGGCGGTGGTGCCCGCGACGCGGCCGCTGGTGCGGGCCGTGGAGACGGCGAGCCCCGGTGCCATGACGGCCGCCTTGTTGAAGGTGGCGTTCGCGCCGTCCCGGATGCCGAGGGTGTCCTCGCCGCCGGCGATCTGCGGGGTGAAGTTACCGCTGAGCAGCTTCTTCAGCATCATCACGACGGCGATGGTGACCAGAAGCAGCATGAGCAGCTGCGTGCCCAGGGCCACCTTGGCGGGCAGGATCATCTGGTACAGCAGCAGCAGCACGGTCAGGATGACTCCGAAGCCCGCGCGCAGCACGAAGCTGTGGATGAACGTCTCCAGCCAGCTCTTCAGATGCTTCTGCTGGGACGGGTGGATGCCGAGGGTGGCGACCAGCGGCAGCAGCATGATCAGGATCAGGGTGACCGCGTGCCACAGCAGGGTGAGCGCGCTCAGCACGATGACCATCACGCCGACGATGAACGCCGCCACGAGGGAGTAGAAGGCGAGACCGACGCGTTCGGAGGAGTCCTGGCCGGACCAGTCGTTGAAGGCGACAGGATAAATGCTCTTGTCCGGGGCGTTTTCGCCGACCGCGATGTCCTTGCGGATCTGCTGCCAATCATCGAACTTGGCAACGGCCATATCCTTGTTCACATTGATGAAGGGAGGGTATGCGCTTTTGCCGTCCCAGGGATTCTTGTCTTCCTTCCGATGGCCGTCGACGTTGGTCACCGACTGGGCGGCCGCCTGTTTCACGCGGAGATCCGCGCAGCGGGCTCCCTCGCCCCAATAGCAATCTTGCGCGTCTTTGCTCCTGTTGAAGACATCCTTGTTGTAGACGCAGGTGCCCTTCTTGTCGACCTCGCCAGTGTCGTTCCTGAAGATGCAGTTGGCGCCGACTTCACCAAACTGGCCCATGGCCCAGGGCCGGAAGGCGAGGGTGTCGTACATGGCGCAGCTCGACAGCCGCATGCCCACTGCACCTCGTTTGGCCTTGCCGTCGTCCGCAAGGTCGCACGGGCTCTGCATCTCATCGGAGGCGCCGGCTAGAACCGTGGACGCGAAGGCCGAATTGGCCTCGGCTATCCACTTGTCGGAACTGGACACGAACTTGTCGTAGTTCTGCCCGGTGAGGAACGCCGTGACGGCGATGACAGACAGAGCGGTCCAGGTGATGCCCGCCCACACCTCGCGCATGTCGCCCTTGCGCCACTTGGTGAACACCCAGAGGCCGACGAGCAGGATCATGACCGCAACGGCGGGCTTCAGTACATGGTCGTGCAGGTTCGTCACGACGTTGTTCCGGCTGGTGTACAGGCCGGAGAACGGGCTCGGGTTGGAGGCCATCTCCTTGATGGAGATGGCGAACCGGGTGAGCACCTTCGTGCCGTCGAAGACCGCGTTCGCGACGCCATTGTTGACGTACCCCATGACCTCGCAGTCGTCGGCGCCACTGCCCCAGGAGCCGTTCCATTGCGAGGCGTTTCCCTTGCCCTTGAACGTCATGGACCAGTTGAGGCCGCGCATGCCGTTCAGTTCGTAGAAGGTGTAGTCCTTGGCATCGTCCTGGTTCACCGGAAAGGCGCCCCTGACCATGCCGGTCTGATCACCGAGGTTCTTGGCGCGGTCTCCGGTCTGCCACTGCGCGACCGCGGGCATGATGCCCTCGCCGTTGCCGCCCGGCGAGTCCAGTTGGTAGGTCTCGTCGCCGGTGAAGTTGCACGCGAAGTCCGCGTACGCCGACGACGGCACGGCGAGGGTGAGCGCCGTCAGCGCCAGTGCCACGAAGAGGACGGCACGGACCACCACACCGGCCTTGCCTATGGCGCGGTGCAGCGCGGTGCGCGAGGGCATCTGAAATCCTTCGGGACGCGGGGACAGGGAGGGAAGCGGAACGGGTGTCGGATCAGCCGGGGAGGTAGTCGGTCAGGACGCAGCCGTCGACCAGAGCCGCCTTTTTCGTGTAGCCGCTCGGCACCGAGAAGTCCGGGTCGCAGGTCAGGAGCCTGAGATCCGACGTCGTCAGGCCACGGATCGCGTCGTTGCCGGTCGGAACGACCGCGAAGTCCTGGCCGACCAGGAGTTTTTCGTGGTTCTTCTTGACCGCGGACTGGAACTTCCGCATGTCCGGCGTGATGAGCAGAGTGATGGCATCGCCGGACGCGTCCTTGCAGACGGCGCGTTCCTTGATGCCCCAGGACGGGGCGTCGACCTCTCCGCCGGCTCCCCACGAGTAGTTCTCGCCGGTGCGGTTGGTGTCGTAGGCATCGCCGGACTGCACCGCTTCGCAGGTGGTGTACGCGCTTACGTACTTGGCGACGGAGGCGACGTCCTTGGCCTCGGGCAGGCCGGAGTCGGCCGTGTCCTTGCCTCCGCACCCGGCCGTCGCCGTCAAGGCGGCGACGCCGACGCCGATCGCGAGTGCTCGGGTGACGCGCATGCTGTCCGTCCTGTTCTCGATGCTGGGGCGAGGGGGCAGTCCCGGTCAGAACGGGACGTAGTTGGTCAGGACACAGCCGTCGACGAGGGCGGGCCGCACGGTGTAGCCGCTGGGGACCTTGAGGTCGGGGTAGCAGTTCAGGACGAGCAGGTCCGTCTGGAGGAGCGGGTTCTCCTCGGTGGGGGTGGTGGGGTTGACGGCGAAGTCGGCGCCGACGAAGAAGATGCCGCGGCGCTCCACGTCGTCCCACTCGCCGTCCCGCGTCGACTCGCGCACGTCATCCCGGTAGGCCTGCTGGAACGCCTTCATGTCCTTGGTCAGGTAGATGACCCAACCTCCGGCGTCGGAGGTGTCTCTCCCGCAGGCGGCTCCCTCCTTCACCGACCACTTTGCTGCTTCCTTCTTGTTCTCCTCGTCGTACGACGCGCCGTAGCGGCCGTGGTGGTAGGTCGGACTGATGAATCCTTCCGCCGGCGCTCCGGGCGCGCCCTCGGGGTCGTTGCTGAGGTCGGTGCAGGGCAGGCCTGCCTGGGTGATGAACTTCTGCACGTCCTGGACCGTCTGGGCGTGCGGCAGGACGTGGAGGCCGGAACCATCACCGCCGCAGCCGGTCAGCGCCGTCAGCATGGCCGCCGAAACGGCAGTGGTGAGCAGGGGTTTCAGAGAGCGCACGGTGTCTGTGGTCCTTCGTGTCATGGGGGTCATACGGTCACCGGTTCCGCGGTCGCCGCGGTCTGCTGCGTCGGGGCCTCCTCCGCCTCCTGGAGGAACGTCCACTCCCACACGCTCTGCGGCGGGTCGATCCCCTGGCGGGCCGGGCGGGTGGTGCCGTTGGTGTCCGTGGCGGCGAGGATCTCCTTGAAGACCAGGTCGACGGCGACCGTGCCGACCCGCTTGTCGGCGTCTCGCTGGAGGCAGACACCCGTGCGGAGTTCCTGGAGCGCGGCGATGACCTTCGGGTCGTCCTCGGGGCGGCCGAGGAGCGGGGCGACCAGGGAGGCCTCCTGGGCCGACTTCTGCTTGAACGCGAACACCGTGTGGATCTGGTTGGCGCCACCGCTGCGGGCCTCGGAGTCCTCGATCTGCACCAGGTCGATGGCCTGCTGGGTGATCAGGACGGTCACGGCCAGGTAGGAGCGGCCCTGCTTGAGGGCTCGGCGCATCAGGTCGCGGCCCGACTCCGTGGCCGTGACGACGTAGGCCTCGTCGACGAAGAGCGCCTTGGGGCGCAGGCCGACCTCGCCGGTCACCGGGTTCTTCTCGTAGCCGACGTCCAGCATCTGGCTGCCCAGCTCCACGACCGCCATCAGCGCGGTGGCGGCAAGACGCTCGGCCGGGTTCCAGTTGCGCGGGTCGGACGCCGCCGGGGACTGGAAGCCGCGCAGGGTGATGACCGTACGGCGCTTGCGCATGCTGCTCAGCGGCTGCGGCGTCTCCGCGAACGCCAGTCGGGCGTAGGGGAGGGTGCGCAGCTCGGTCAGCAGCATCTGGGCGAGCTTCAGGTCCTTGGCCGCCTCCCGGTCGCCGGTCGCGACGGCGTGGTCGTACGACTCCACGACCTCGTCGACGACCTGCCACAGGGTCGGCCGTGGCACGCGCACTTCGGCGTCGCGGGCGGACAGGCCCTGCTCGACGGCCTGGCGGATCGCGGAGTTGTAGCGGCCGACGACCGCCGCCATCGCCTCGATGACGGGGAGGCGGACGCGCTGGTAGTCCTCGTCGCCGAGGAACCCGCGCAGCATCGACTCGGCGAGCAGGCGTCCCGACGGCACGTCCCGGGCGATGACCCACGGGTCGAGGACGCCGGCCTGGCCCTTGAGGAGGTCGACGACCTCCGTCTCGGCCCAGAACTCCCGGTTGACGGGCTGGAAGCGGCTGGCCGGGGTGCCGAGGATGCCCGCCTCGGCGTCCGCGGCGAAGCCGGTGTCGTTCACCTGGGAGCCGAAGGCCAGGTAGTAGCACATCTGTGCGAAGTCGGTCTTCGGGTCGATGACCAGGCAGCGGACGCCCGACTCCGACTCCTCGTAGAACTTCTGGAGGGCCAGCGAGGACTTGCCACCACCCGACGCGCCGACGATGGCGAGACCTCCGCCGTCGTTGCGGGCCGGGCCGACGTGCAGCGAGTAGTGGACCGGCATCTTGCCGGCCCAGCCGACCAGGTTGCCGACCCAGCCCAGGCGCCTGCCGGAGCGGGTCTCCGGGTTGTCGCCCAGCTCGGTGCCCGCGGTGGGCAGCCCGGCGCCGAGCTGCTCGACCTCCTGCAGGCGCAGGTACGGGGAGATCGGCAGCTTGGGCGCGTCGCCGGGGAGCTGGGCCTGCAGCAGCCGCCACTGCATACGGGTGGGACGCAGCAGAGTGACCTTCAGATCCTGCTTGAACTGCATCTCCAGCACACGCCGGCGGCGCTCCAGCTCCTTCACGTCCGGCGCCGAGATCGTGAAGCGGATCTGCGCCTCCATGCCCGGCATCTTGTGCTCCTCGATGTCGTCGACGAGCTCCTGTGCACGGGTGACCTGGCTGGCCAGCTTGGTGTCGGGCGTGCGGCCGGAGTTGGCCATGTCGTTCATCTCGTCCACGAGGTTGCCGCGGATCTTGTCGGCGCGGTCCTTGAACTTCGAGTACGGGATGAGGGTGAAGCGCATGTCGATCTCGACGGGGAAGTCGACGTGCTGTGCGGCGTAACGGGCCCAGGCCGTGGACTGGCGGAAGCGGGTCTCGGCGGGCCAGTTGGCGGCGACCAGGGTCGTGGTGTAGCTGGTCTGGCGCTCGCCGGTGACCTCGTCGTACTGGTGCAGCACGATGTGCGTCTTGCGGTTCTCGCCAGAGAAGTCGACGACCAGGTCGAACTGGTCGGGTCCCCAGGCGCGCGAGCCGAGCACGGGCTCCGGGGGGACCGGCAGGTCGCCGTGGAGAGGCTTGCGGATCAGCCAGACCAGTTCCTCGCGGGTGAGCGGGGTGCCCTTGAGGTTCTCCAGGCTCTCGTGGACCTCGACGGCGACCTGGGTCCATTCGGCGATGACGGACGGCGACAGGTGCTCGTCGGCGACGCCCGTCGCGGTGGCCGCGGCACGGTCGGCGGTGCCGCGCACGCCCCGGAGCAGGCCGGGCTCGTCGTACGGCTCGTCGTCCTGGCGCAGGACGCCCGTGGAGCCGCCGCTGCGCTTGAGCGAGCCCAGCTTCACCAGCAGGATGTTGCGCTCCCGCTTGGCGCCGATGCGCTCCTGATAGTCGGCCTTGCGCAGGTTGTACGCCTTGTAGTTCTCCGTCGGGTCCCAGGCGACCGCGTTCAGTTCCTCCGCCCAGGTCAGCGCGGTGATCGGCTGGTACACCTTGCGGTAGTGGCAGTCGACGTTGCGGTCGCCGCGGGCCAGGTTGAGCAGACCGCGGGCCGGGCCCTCGGCCATCGCCTGGAGCTCGGTGGAGTTCAGGTACTCGTCGATCGCGTTGGGCAGGACCAGACCCGTCCACACCGAGTCGCCGTGCACGAAGATCATGTCGTCGGCGTAGCGGTAGGGCAGGCGGAGGTCTTCACGGCGGGCGGAGGCCGGCGCCTGCCTGGTGCGGGTCCCGGCGGTGCCGTTGCTCTGCTGCTTCTTGCTCGAAGAGGAAGCCATGATCATGGCGACCACGAAGAAGGCGACGGCACCGCCCAGGAGGATCAGCATGAACATGGGTCACCTGGGGGTTGGGAGGGAAGGGTCGGTCGGTCAGCGGGAGGCGGAGAACGGGGTGCCGCGGTCGGCGGCGGACCGGCGGGCGGCGTCGTAGCGGGCCTGCCAGCGCGGGGATCCGGGAGTCCACAGGATCACCTGCCAGCGCAGTTCCTCCGGCTCCCGGTCCGCGGCCAGGCCCTGCAGCCGCTTGGGCTGCCACCACCAGTCGGCCCACACCACCAGTTGCTGGCTCAGGGTGAGCGCCGAGGGCAGTGGCCTGCCCCAGACGAAGTAGACGACGATCGGCGGCCCGAAGTAGAGCAGTGACGTCCAGAGCGACATGCGCAGGAAGGGCAGGAACGCCGACAGCGAGAACAGCGTGACCAGCCAGAGCAGCCCGAAGGCGAAGGCGGCGCCCAGCGCGGGCAGCAGCAGGCCGGGGAGCGGGATGTTGCCCCAGTTCCAGATGCGCTTGGGCCGGTTGACCAGGTCGGTGTGGTCGTACGCGACCAGCGGCTCCGGCGCGTCCTGTGCCATCTGTGCGAACTCCCGTGTCTGTTCTTGGTCTGCCGAGCGTCAGCTCAGCCATGTCTGCCGAGCGTCCGCTGCCATGTCTGCCGGCGGACCGGTCAGCCGTTGGTGCTGCCCCCGATCTGGTCGCCGAGGCTGATGAGGAGTCCGGCCAGGCCGGTGGCGCCGCCGATGATCAGCGCGGCGAGGGCGATCAGGCCGAAGCCCTGGAACGCCTCGCGCATGCCGTCGCCACGCTTCATGGACATGAGCATGCGGATGCCGAGGATGAGGAGGGCGATGACGGCGACCATGGTGCCCGCGTCACGGAGGATCCCCTCGATCTCTCCGATCATGTTGTCCAGCTCGTTGTTGCCCTTGGCTGCCAGGTACACGATGTTTCCTCTCGGATGCTGACGAATTGGTTCTGGGATCGGGCGGGTGGACCGCGTCAGTGCGCGGCGCGCCGCTTGCCCTTCGACGATTGGACGGTGGTGCCTGAGGGCGACGGGGACGGTGAGCCGGAGGCCGACGGCGTGCTGCCGGCGGAGTCGGAGGAGTCCGCTGAGCCGGAGGAGTCCGAGGAGCCGCTCTGGTCGTCGTCGGCCCGGCCGCCCTGCGGGTCGAGCAGGCCGCCGCGGATGTCCTTGATGAACCAGCCCTGGGCGGTGTTCACCACGGTCATCCGGTAGGCCCGGCTCGCCGTCCGGCCCTCCGGGACGCCCCAGTCGACGGTCACCCGCAGCTGGACGGCCTGACCGGTCGGGTAGGTGTACGGGTCGGTGTTCTGCACCTTGCCCGGGACCAGCGCGACGACATCGGTAAGGTGCGGGTTCGACAGCCGGCCGGCCAGTCCTGACGTGGCTGCACGAGTCGCGTCGGGGGCGGTGAAGCGGGCCATGGCGGTGCTGTCCGACGCGCCCCAGGCCGTGAAATAGCCGGGCAGCACCTGCTCCTTGAGCTGGTCGGCCAGCTTCTCGTCCACGACCTCGTGGCTCTGATCGACCTCCGGCACGTCGGCGCGGGCGGGCAGCGGCATCTGGCCGACGTCCCCGGCGACGCGCATGCCCTCGCCGGACTTGAGGTCCTCGACGTAGACGGGAACGGTCAGTTCGGTCAACGTGCCGTCGGTGGTGCGCACCTGCACCCCCAGGTAGCGGCCGTGGTCGTCGTACTCGGGCAGGTCCTCCACCGTGCCGTCCCAGGTGGCGGACACGGCCGTGCTGGTGCCCTCGCCGTTCCATCCGCACTCGGCGTCGACGCCGGCGGAGGCGTAGTGGGCGAGGTTGGCGCGCCGCTCGGAGGCCTTCTCCGGGGAGTACGTCATGCACAGCAGCGCGTACTGCTCAGCAAAGTTCGCCGCCTGCTGGAGCGGGAAGTCGGTGAGCCGGTACCGGGCGGCGTCCGACGCGTCCAGCGACGCGCTGCTCGACCCGGACGACGCCCCGACCATCAGGCCCATCACCCCGCACGAGCCGAGAGCGAACACGCAGGTGGTGATGAGAAGGGTGGCGCGCAGGGCGACATGCGTACGGCGTCCGCCGGAACCGCCGGCCGGGATACGGCCGCCGGGCTTGGGGACGTCGAAGGTGCGGGAAGCCGCGGAGGCGGGGGCCGTCGCAGAGGCCGGGGCCGTCGTGGACGTGGCGGCCGAGACCTGTCGGGCGGCCACGCCGGCCGAGGGCGCGGCCGCGGTGGCCGGCCCGGCGGCAGCGGCGGCCGGGGACGCTACGGATGCGGCAGTAGGGGGTGCCGGTGGCGCAGCCGTCGCGCCGGCGGCTGCCGGAGCGGCTGCCGGTGTCGGTGTCGGGGTGATGGCGGGTGCCGGAGCCGTGGCGGAGGCCGGTGCCTGCGCCGTTCCCTTCCTGCGCTCCTGCTTCGCCGCCTTCTTCTGCTCGTACGCGGCCTTGCGTGCCGCCCGCTCCCGCTCCCGCTTCTCCTTCTTCGACTCGGTGCGCGGAGCGGTCTCCCGTGGCGGCAGGGCCGGTACAGCGGCCTGGGCGGCCCGGGGCTGGCTGCGTACCCAGGCGGCGGCGACCTGCGCACGGGCCGCGTCCGAGGACATGTGCGGAGGCTGCTGCTGGGACTGCTGCCCCTGCGCCGCCCATCCCTGCTGCTGGGCTTGCGGAGGACCGAAGGACCCGGGCTGCCCGGAAGGCTGGCCTGCGCCGACCGCGCCAGCAGGGCTGTTCTGGTCTGTCATCGAGTCGGATACTCCAGCGAGTCGGTTCCCCGTCTGCCTGGCGGGCGCGACCGCGCCGCACGACGGGCCCTGGCCCGGCCAGGTGCGCTGGCAGTGTGGCAAAGACGCATCGCTCGAGCCGGTGGCAATTCCCGGCGGGAGTTGAGGAATTCCCGGGAGGCAGGCGGTCGGGAAACGGGCGGGAGAGGCGCCGGGGAATCATCGGGAAGCCGGGTCGCCGTCGGGGCGTGCCCTCGGCCCACAATGCGCGGGGTGGACCCGGGCGGGCTGCCCCCGCGCAGCACACCAGGCCCCATGGCCCCGGCGAAGGACGAGAGTTGAGCGACCAGAACGGGCATCCGCAATCCCCCGACCCGCGCGCCTGGGCCGTACCGCCGCAGACGCAGACGCCGACGGCACCGCAGCAGCCGGCGGTGCCCCAGCTGCCCGTACCACCGCAGGCACTGCAGGCGTCCCGGGCGTGGATCGACGGCTACGAGCCCGGCAACCCATGGCAGACCCGCCTGTGCCTGGACACGCCCTACGGCACCGTCGCCTATCCCCTCACACCTCACACGATTCCCGACCTTCTCGAGCCGCTGGTTCTGGTGGCTCAGGAGCAGCAGGGGCTGCCGGTGGGCCTGGACGCGGCACCGGAACCGGCGGAGACACCGGACCAGGGAGCGGACGAGGACGGGGAGGGGCTGGGCGCCCGCTTCCAGAACGGTCGCGCGGCCCGGCTGACCGGATGGGCGGTCGTCCACGACCTGTGGGAACGGGAGGATCCGACGGCCCGGATCGTCATGGGCGCGATCGTGGTGGGGCTGTTGCTGCTCGGTATCGTCCTGACCTGATCGCCCCCTGCCGATTGTTCGTCCGACCGAGAGGAAGCCCATGCTGACGGAGACGACCGGACGCAGCCCCCAGGATCTGGCCGCCGAGCTGACCGTGCTGCGGGGTGTGGACTGGGCTTCCGTGTGGGCAGGGCCGCCGCAGGGCTCCGATGAGCTGCGGGAGTGGTGCGGGCGGTACGGCTGGGAGCCGCTGACGTTCGACCGGCAGCTGCGGGTCCGTACCGCGACCGGGGGCGAGGTGTCGTTCGGCAACACCACCGTCTATGGAAGTCCCATCGTGAGCGCGAGCCTGATGGCCTGCTGGCGGCTGACCGCGTCCGGCCCGGAGGACAACGACGCTGTACTGGCTGCGGCTTCCGAGGCCTGGCCGGCACATCTTCAGGCGGCGGTGTCGGCCATGGGGGCACCGGTGTGGCACGGACAGTGGGACGCTGCGGACTTTCCAGAGCCGCCGGAGCCGGCGTTCTGGGCGGGCCGGGAATCCCGGCTGCGGAACCGCAGCCCGTTCCGGATGGCGTACTGGGGGCCCCTGGGCGAGGCGCCGGGACAGGCGGTTTACGTACTCGACCAGTCGGTGTCCTTCCCGACCTGGACCCAGGATCTGCCTGGTGGGTCGATGATCAGCCTGGCCGTGTATCCGCCTGAAGGTTCCCGGAGGGGTCTGTGAGCCTCGGCGCAACGCCGACCCCGGAGGAGATAGCCGACGCGCTGGCCCTGGAGGAGGCGCACGCACGGACGCAGCCGCGCAACCAGGACGAAGCCCGCACCGTGGTCGCCCGGATGTACGCGGACTGGCGTGCCGCGCACGAGCAGGGGCGGGCGTTCCCGGACCTTCTGTCGTTCGTCCGGGACGTCGCGGAGAACGGTGCCGTCACGCACCCGGAGCGGGGTGAGACACGGGCGTTCTGGTCCTGGCGGTCGCAGCCGGAGGGGGCACCCCGGGAGATCGGCCATCGCTACCTCGCCCAGGCCTGCGGCAGATCACGAGGCATGCAGGTGCTGGAGGACAGCCCCGCCGGGGCTCAGCTCGACTCCTACCACCTGTTCAACGATGAGGTGAGGGGTGTCCTCACCAAGGACTACCATCTGGATCTCGCCCAGGTCGACGAGACCGCAAAGGCAGTGTGGAAGACCGTCTCCGGCCGCTATGCGGAGGCGGCGACCGGCCCGGTGGTGGCGTTCGCGGCCGATATCGGCAAGGAGTCGGTCCTCGGCGCCGATGAACTGCCTCGGCTGCTGGCTCACGAGAAGGTCGGCAAGGAGCACATCGAGTTCCCGGTCGACATGCCCCGGCACGAGCAACTCCCGCCGGAAATCGACAGCCTGATCGGTGACAAGACCCTGCGGTCGCAGTGGCGGATGGAGGACATCGACCCGGCGAAGACCTCGCCCAAGGAGTTCGCGCACAAGCTGGCCGCCATGGACGTACCCGAGCGGCTGAAGGAGAGCCACGAGGCTGCCCTGTGGCGGCTCGGATCGGCCGACAGCTACGAGGAGTTGAACGCGCGGCAACAGCGGCAGCGGGGACCGGCGGTGAACGAGTTCCTGCCCGGCGTGAAGATCCGTCCCGTCGCCATGCCCGCCGCCCCGCGAGGTCCGACCGCCGGTCACGGTGCCCTCAACCCCGCTGCGGCCCTCACCCTGCCGCCCCCGGCCCCCGAACGGCAGCCAGCAGGAGTGGAGCTATGATCGCCGGCGAACAGGCCGCAGAAGAGCCGCAGTTCTATTTCCCTGACGTCTACGCCTTCGTCTCCGACTACCTCGCCCAGATGATCCGCCGCCGTGTCAACGGCACTTCGGCCACCTGGTGCCCCACCTGGTGGGAACACCCCGAGGCCGGCGCGCGTCTCTCCGCGCTCTGGCTGGCCTGGGAGCATCTGCGCCAGGACCCGGCGCTCGGCATGTCGACCTGGTGGCTGCACCATGCCGATCCGCATCTGCGAGTCCTGATGGACCCGGACATGGGTCCCTTCGCGGCCTGTTCACCGAAGGACGGCCACACGGCCTACCCGTTCGATCCGCTGCCGGTCGATCCCCGGCCGGCGTGACGGCCTCGGTCTCCTGAGCACCCGTACATGCTCCTGCACTGCCAACGGAAGAAGAACACTCGCATGCGCAAGCTCCGTCCACTCACCACGGCCGCACTCGTCCTCGTCCTCGCCACCACGGCCGTCGCCTGTGGGGACGACGCCGGTACGGGACAGGGCGGCGGCAACGGGACGGCGAGCGGAGCGCCGTCCGGCGCGGTGGGGGATCCCGGTGCGGACGGGAACGGCAAAGCCGCGGTGGCCGGGCTGGCCAAGGTCGCGGACATGAACGGGGTGGCGAAGCTCGTCAGCTCCGCCACCGGGTGCGAGGGCCTCAGCCGGGACAAGGAGGACGTTCTCGCCAACATCGATGGCGAAGGCGACAGCAATGGCGCGGCCGCCAAGATCGCAGCCACCGACAAGGCCTTCTCCATCAAGGATCGAGCGACTTGCAGTGGCGATATCTCGAACGAGGAGTATCACAAACTGATGCTCGTCAACGACATGACCGCATTCCAGACCGCCTACAAGAACTACCAGCGATCGGAGGGCGACACGGACACCCGCTACTACGTCGGTCAGAACTTCGCGGTCGAACTCAACGCGCGCAGCAGTGACCGCGAGGCGCTCGTACGGGCGGGCACCCTCGGTATCAACTGCTCGCCGAACTTCGTCCCGCCGGCCGGTTTCCGCAGTGAGCCCGCTCTGGTCGACGGCTGCGTCCTGACCGATTACGTCCACTGAGCCGCACGGGGCCCGAGTCCCGCGCTTTCCCGAGCACTCCTGACTCTTTTCCCGGCCTGTTGCCCGGCGGGAAATGCCGAGTCTCTCCCGCACCGCCTTCCCCCTACCGTGTCCCGGTCATCCCCCGTAACGCCGGTCGGATCAGCACAAGGGAGACGCGGAGACGTGGAGTTGCCTGCCGAGAACAAGCGCGCGGCACTGCTGGCCCTGGCGGTGCTCGGGGTTCTGCTCGTCGGCGTGTTGACGGTGTTCACCGTCTTCGACGGGGACGACGAGCAGAGCGGCGACGGCGGGACGACGGCGCAGACTTCCGCTCCCGCGAACCCGGGACAGGACGCCGGGGACGCGGGCAGCGACCGGCCGGGTGCCGCCGCGGCCGCTCCGATCGTCTCGCTGCCGGAAGTGGCCAAGGCCCATGAGGCGATGACTCGGTACATGGCGGGCCTGAACACCTATGACCACAGCAGCAGCACCCGGTCGTGGCAGGCGCCGCTGCTTCAGCTGACCACCGGCGAACCGCAGATGAAGCAGGTGACCGTCCTGCCCAGCGGCAGGACGTGGGCGCAGTGCCAGGCCGAGCACTGCTCGTCCAAGGGCACCGCCGTCGTGGAGCGGGACGCGGTGATCTCGGACGACCTGGTGCGGGGGAGCGGTCGGACGATCTCCAGCCTGGTGAAGGTGACCACCACGCGCGTCGCCGCCGGCAAGTCCACCACCGAGTCCAACGAATGGCTGGTGTCCGTCAAGGAGGAGGGTCGGGAGTGGGTCGTCTCCGGCTTCGACGTCTTCGGCCTCGGTGACGCCGGCGCCTCCGCAGAGTCGGGGGAGTGAGCCCACCATGGTGGCGCCCGCGGTGCTCGTCGCCGCGCAGAAGGCGGCGAAGGCCGCCAGGAAGGCGAAGCAGGCGGCTCAGGGCTCGGCAGGGCCTGGTGGAGGCGCCGGCGGCGGCAAGAAGGACAACGGCTTCAAGCTCTGGATGATTCTCGGCGGTGGCGGCGGTCTCGCCGCCGTGTCCGCCGTCTTCCTTGTGCTGCTGCTCATCGGCAGCATGGTCGGCGGTGTCGGCAACGGCGCCTCGAACGCCGCCTGCGGCGACTATGGCGACAACGCCAACGCGGGCAACACAGGCGACGCCGCCGCCACCAACCCGATCATGCCGGCCGGCAAGATGTACATGCCGAGCGAGACGGCCCGGGCCGAGATACCGCCGCGGATGATCCTGGCGGCCATGCGCGCCGCCGCCCGCTACGACGGCCTCGACTGGACGCTCATCGCCGGCCAGATGTACCAGGAGACCAAGTACGGCCAGGACCCCTCCGCGGCACCCGGCGGCGCCAACTCGCTGGGCTACATGGGCATCCTGCAGTTCGGCCGCCCCGCCTGGCAGGACTACGGCGCCGACGGCAACGGCGACGGCAAGAAGGACCTGTACAACATCGACGACGCCGCCTGGGGAGCCGCCAACTACCTGCACGCCCTGCACGCGGAGTCCCAGCCGTGGAAGGCGCTGCTCGGCTACTCGGGTTCCACCGCCTCCAACACCATCTATCCGCGGGTCGTCCTCACCCAGGCCGCCCGCTACCGCGGTGTGCTCACCGGCGACCAGGACCTCATCAAGCGCTGGTACGCGCACCTGAAGGACACCATCGACAAGAACCCGTCCTTCCCGACCCTCGGCAAGCACTCGGACATCCCCGAGCCGGTCGGCAACGACGCCCAGCCGGACCACGCGCTCAACATCGCCGCCAGCTCGCCGCGTTCCTGGTCGACCCCGCCGCTGGACGGCGAAGGTGACAAGACGGTCACGGCCATGGCGCCGCTCGCCTACTCCACCGACGTCGTCCCGGCCGCCCTCCCCCAGGCCAAGCAGCCGCCCTCCATCGGAGGCAAGGACTGGCAGTGGCCCATGAAGGAGGGCACGTACACGCTCGGCACCCCGTACCACAAGAACGGCAACATGTGGAGCCTCGGCTACCACACCGGCCTCGACCTCGTGGCCACTGCGGGTACTCCGATCTACGCCCCGGCCGACGGCAAGGTCGTCCACGCGGGCCCCGGCGGCAGCTACGGCAATATGACCGAGCTGGAGCACGCGAGCGGTGTCATCACGCTGTACGCGCACCAGACGTCGATCAAGGTGTCCGTCGGCCAGCAGGTCAAGCGCGGTGACCAGATCGGCACGGTCGGTGCCACCGGCAACGTCACCGGTCCCCACCTGCACTGGGAGGTCCGCGTCCCCGGCGTCGACAACCCGTTCGTCGCCGGCCAGGACCAGGGTCCGGGCATGGTCGACCCGGCGGAGTGGATGAAGGGCCGGGTCACCGCCAACCCCGACTACGGCACCGTTCCCGGCTCCGACGACAACAACAAGGGACGGGACGGTCAGTACGCCGACTGCGCGGCGGGCGGCAGCGGCACCAATGTCCCGCCGGACGGCGCCGGCGCCTCCGGTGTCATCCCCGACGCCGACGACCCGGTGATCCGGGCGGTCCTCGGCTGGGCGCAGCGCGGTATCGGTGTGCCGTACGTGTACGGCGCCCCGCGCCTCCAGGGCGAGAACCCGACCAGCTTCGACTGCTCCAGCTTCACGCAGTGGGCGTACTACATGGCCAGCGGCGGGAAGATCAACATCGGCGGTACGACGTACGAACAGCAGCCGTACCTCAGCAAGTACAAGGTGTCGCTGTCCGAGGCCCAGCCCGGCGACGTGATCTTCTTCCGGCCGGAGGGCAACGGCCGCTCCGGGCACGTCGGCCTGGTCTGGGACCCCAAGGGCCACAAGATCATCCATGCGCCGCGGCCCGGAAAGACGGTGCAGTTCAGCACCTGGGACGTCCAGGACGAGATCACCGGCGTCTACCGCGTGCCGATCCCGAAGGGCACCGACCCGGTCGAGGGCAACGGCCACGGAGGGGAAAAGGGAGCGTGAAAGACGTGATGCAGCGTCAGATAGGCATCGGTACGGGGATGTTGCTGTCCCTCGGACTGCTCGCCGGATGCGGCGGGAGCGACGGCAAGGGCGCCGCGACCGGCCACGCCGAGTCCAAGCCCTCCGCCTCCGCCGCCCGGCACGGCGGACCCGCCTACCAGGGCCCGGCCCTGCCCGGCCTGGCCGAGGCGCCCGCCTGGAGCGTGCCGGTCGACGGCTCCACGGGCTGTGCCGGTGACCCGGCGCTGAAGGACGCGCTCGGCGTCGTGGGGGCCGACCCGCAGGTGTGCGTGCTCGGCGACGCCGTCGTCCTCACCCAGGACCGGTCGGGGAACTCCGGCACGAGCGGTGACTCCTCGGAGGACAGCCACTTCCGGGCCCGCCTCTACGACGCGGCCGACGGCAGGGTGCGCAGGACGATCGACTTCGACGTCCCCGAAGCCTGGGCCGGCGACCGACGGCTCACGCCCTCCTCGTTCGTCAAGGTCATCCAGGACAAGGACGGCAACCCCGCCCTTCTGGTCGTCGCCGGGGACGAGATCGCGGCCGACGGCCTCAAGAAGGCGTCGGTCAAGACCACGTACACCCTGTACGCGCCCTCCGGCGCGGTCCTCGGCCGTTCCTCCTTCACGGGCGACGCCTACACGCATCTGCCCGCCGAAGCGGGCCACCTGCTCCTGAAGGAGGGGTACGGGGCCGACACCTACACTCCGATCGGCGGAGGTCCCTCCATCGAGGTCCCCGACCGGGACCACGACCAGGACCGGATCGGCAGCGGCTTCGGCTACCGCGTCGGCAGCACCTACAACGTGATCGACGGCAGTGGCAGCCGACTGGTCGTCAGCGACCGCCGCAGCGGGAAGCAGCTGTGGACGCTCGAGGACGTCGACCGTCCCGCCGCCCTCGCCCACGCCGACGACCCCAAGGCCCGCCTCCACCCGCTCACCGCCGACAAGGGCCTGCTCGCCTGGGAACTGCCGGACGGCTCCGCGCACGACGTGCTGCTCACGGTGGTCGACCTGAGGACCGGCCGGCTGCTCGCCCAGGGGCCGCAGGCCGATGTCGGTTCCTCGAGCCGGCTGATGGCAGCCGTGTCCCCGGACGGCTCCACCGCGGTCACCGATCTCGACGGCGGCGGCGCGGTCGCCTGGAACCTGACGACCGGCAAGGAGCTGTGGCGGCAGGAGGACGGCGAGCAGGACATCACTCCCTTGGCGCTGCCGCGCGCCGACCTCCTTTACGCGGACGTCGGCGACCTGGGCCTCACGGCGCTGGACATGACCACCAAGAAGGTCCTGGCCAAGGGTCTCGGGTCCGGCTCCTTCCTCCAGGACGGCGACGCCCTCCAGTTCACGACCGACGGCCACGCCGTGCTGGCAGGCGACGGTCTCTTCGTCTTCGCCCCCCAGAGAGGATCCCGCGGGTGACCGTAGAACAGCAGAAGAAGCCCCGCGCCGAGGACGACTGGACGGTCGAGATCGTCATTCTGGTCGTGGTCGTGCTGCTGGGCGCCGGCGGCGCCTGGCTGGCCGCCAAGGTGGGCGCGTCCTTCGCGGACGCGCCCGCGCCGCCGTCCAACCCGCTGTCCTTCCTCGTCGCCATGGTCAAGGGCGACTACAGCTGGCCGGGTTCGGCCGCCAGTGCCGTCGCCGCCGGCGAGGCGCTCGCCCTCGGCGTCCTCGGGCTGGCCGCCTACCGGGTGCGGCAGCGCCGGCGGAACAAGCCCGATGTCGACAGCGCGGCCCAGCACCTCGCGAAGGGCGAGGAGTTGGGCAAACTGACGATGAAGGGCGCGGCCGCCACCGCCGAGCGGCTCGGGGTGCAGGCCAGCACCCCGGGCGTGTTCATCGGCCGGTCCGTCAAGGGGCGTCAGCCGCTGTTCGGCTCGTACGAGGACATGCACGTCGACATCTGGGGCCCGCGTACCGGCAAGACCACCCGACGGGCGATCCCGGCGATCCTGGACGGGCCGGGCGCCGTGCTCGTCACCTCCAACAAGCGGGACATCGTGGACGCCACCCGCGGCCCGCGGGCCGCCCGCGGCCCGGTGTGGGTGTTCGACCCGCAGCAGGTCGCCGCGGAGGCGCCGAGCTGGTGGTGGAACCCGCTGTCGTACGTCACCGACGTCGCCAAGGCCCGCAAGATGGCCGACCACTTCGCCTCCGGGTCCCGGGACGCGAACGCGTCCACCGACGCGTTCTTCGACCCGGCCGGCCAGGACCTGCTGGCCAACCTGCTGCTCGCCGCCGCCTGCGCCAAGGCGCCCGTCACCCAGATCTACGGCTGGCTGTCCAACCCCAAGGACGACACCCCGGAGCGGATCCTGCGCTCCGCCGGGCACACCATGGCCGCCGACGGGCTGAACGGTGTCATCACCGCGCCCGACAAGCAGCGCAGCGGTATCTACGGCGTCGCCCAGCAGATGGCGTCCTGCCTGATCAACCCCGAGGTCAACCGCTGGGTCACCCCGCCCGCCGACCCGCACGCGCCCGAGTTCGACCCGCACGCCTTCGTCCGCACCGGCGGCACGCTGTACTCCCTGAGCCGGGAGGGGCGCGACTCCGCCGGCCCGCTGGTCACCGCGCTCACCGTGGCGGTCGTCGAGGCGGCCGAGGAGTACGCCACCACCCAGCGCGGCGGACGCCTCCCGCTGCCGCTGATCGGCGTGCTCGACGAGGCCGCCAACGTCTGCCGCTGGCGCGCCCTGCCCGACCTGTACTCGCACTACGGCTCGCGCGGCATCGTCCTCATGACGATCCTGCAGTCCTGGGCGCAGGGCATCGAGGTCTGGGGCGAGCGGGGCATGGAGAAGCTGTGGTCCGCGGCGAACGTCCGCGTCTACGGCGGCGGTGTCTCGGACACCCGGTTCCTGGGCGATCTGAGCGAGCTGGCGGGCGAGTTCGAGCTGCGCGAGTACCAGACCAGCCGTGAGTCGGAGACGGGCGGCTGGTCCGGGGCCCGGTCGATCAGCGAGTCCGTGCGCCGCGAACGGGTGCTCCAGGTCTCCGACCTCGGCGCCATGCCGCCCGGCCGCGCCCTCGTCCTCGCCTCCGGCACCAAGCCGGTCCTGGTCGAGACGATCCCGTGGTGGGAGGGCCCCTACGCGTCCCAAGTCCAGCAGTCGCTGCGGAAGTACGACCCCGGGGCGAGGTGATCCGGCGCGCGGGGACCGGTGAAGGGTCCGTAAAGGGCGTTTGGAGGCGGTTCCGGTGGGGTTTCCAAGGTGTTCACATCCAAACGGAACGTGATGTTGCCATCTCGTTAAGTGGTTTCCCTTGACGGTGGTGTGGCGTACGCGTTGTCTTTTCAGACACCTGTGCCGCAAAGCGGCACCCACGTCCTGAAGCCACCTGAAGTGAGCCCTCGAATGCGTCGTATCGCCATATCCGTGGTCGCGTCCACGATGACCCTTTCGCTCGCCGGCTGCGGTGTGCTGGACGCGACGGGGGACGGGGCGAGCGCGAGCCCGACGAAGGGCGACGACGTCACGGTGGGGCTGCTGCTGCCGGAGAAGGCGAACACCCGTTACGACAAGTTCGACTTCCCCATCATCAAGAGCAAGGTGGCCGAACTGACCCACAAGAAGGGCCGGGTCGAGTACCTCAACGCCGACGCGGACGCCGCCCGGCAGGCCGGTCAGATGCAGCAGATGATCGACGACCACGTCGACGTCATCCTGCTGGACGCCGTCGACTCGCACGCCATCGCCGGCCAGGTGAAGAAGGCCAAGGCCGCGGGCATCCCGGTCATCGCGTACGACCGCCTCGCCGAGGGCCCGATCGACGCCTACATCTCCTTCGACAACGAGCTCGTCGGCGAGGTGCAGGCCCGCTCCCTGCTGGAGGCGATGGGGTCGGGCGACCACACCTCCGCCAAGATCGTCATGGTGAACGGCTCGCCCACCGACCCGAACGCCAAGCAGTTCAAGCAGGGCGCGCTCTCCGAGCTGAACGGCAAGGTGACGATCGCGAAGTCGTACGACACCAAGGACTGGAAGCCGGAGAACGCCACGGCCGAGATGACCGAGGCGATCGGCCAGATCGGCAAGGCGAACATCGCCGGCGTGTACGCCGCCAACGACGGCATGGCGGGCGGCGTCCTCAAGGCGCTGCAGGCCGCCGGCGTCACCAGCCTGCCCCCGATCACCGGCCAGGACGCCGAACTCGACGCGGTGCAGCGGATCCTCGCCGGTGAGCAGTACATGAGCGTGTACAAGTCCTACCCCGACGAGGCCCAGACCGCCGCCCAGCTGGCCGTCGCCAAGGTCCAGGGCAAGGACATCCAGTTCGACGCCCTCACCCAGGACCGGGTGAACAGCCCCACCAACAAGGACATCGCCGCCAAGCTGGTCCAGGTGAGCGCGCTGACCAAGAGCAAGATCAAGGGCACCGTCGTCGCGGACGGGATCTACCCGGTGGACGTGATCTGCACGCCCAAGTACAAGACCGCCTGCGCGGAGGCCGGTCTGAAGTAGAGCCACCGGGCAGCGGGCATCGGGCAGGCTCGGGTCGCCCGATCCGGCTGCCTGCTCGGGCCGTCGTGACTGCTGCGCGTGACGCGGCGGGCTCCCGCGTACCGCGGTGGTCCGCCGCGTCACGCGCGTGAGCGGCCCTCCCGCATCGCGCCACCCCCGTGAGCGCGATGCGGCAGCCCCGGCCGAACGGGGGGAGTCCGGCCGGGGCCGCCCCGGGTGCCGGGCACCCGGGGGAAGCGGGATCAACGATGCCCCGGCGACGACCGGGCCACCACCATCATCTTGTTGCAATGCGACGGGCGGAGGCCGGACGATACCGGCGCAAACCGGTGGATTACGGCGCCCGTGGCGCGGAGAGCCGTGTTGCGGACCCGGTCGGGGCCGCGCATAGTTGCGCTGCGGAAGTGGCAGGAACCGGGGGGTGGAATGGGCAATGACTGGGCATGGGGCTCAGGAGCATCCTCACGGTGCCGACCGACTGTGCGGGCCGGGGGACCGTGTGTACTCCCGGGCCGTACGCCGGGGCCGGGTGCCGCGTACGGACGCCGACCCGGTGCCCTGCCTGCTGGAGCTGGCCCTGCTGCACCCCGACCCCGATGACATGGACTGGCTGGTGCCCACCTCCCCGCAGGAGGTGATGACCCGGCTGCTGCGCGGGGTCTACGACGAGGTCACCGCGAGCCAGCGCCGGGTGGGTTCGGCGGTCGCCGCCTTCGAGTGGTACGCCGGACTGGGCCGGCAGTTGCAGACGCTGTCGGCGCCGGGGGAGGGCACCGCGATCCGGGTGCTGGACGGCCTGTCGCGCATCCAGGCCGCGATGGACGAGGCGACCGAGGCGTGCACCACGGAGGTGCTCACCGTGCAGCCCGGCGGCATCCGGCGGGAGGCCGAGCTGACCGAGGGGCTGCACCGGGCGCTGGCCCTGCGCGGCCGGGGCGTGCGCATGCGCGACCTGTACACGCACGTGGCCCGGCACGGGCAGGGACTGCTCAACTACCTGGAGCTGATGGGCGACGCGGTGGAGGCCCGCACGCTCGACGAGGTCATCGACCGGCTGATCCTCTTCGACCGCACGGTCGCCTTCATCCCCGCCAACACCGACCGCACGATGGCCCTGGAGCTGCGTCACCCGGCCCTCGTCGCATACCTGGTGACCGTCTTCGAACGGCTCTGGCGGCTCGCCATCCCGCTGACGGCCCCGCTGCCCGACACCGGCATCGAGGGCATCTCGCACCGCGAGCGGTCCATCGCCGCGCTGCTCGCCGAGGGCCACCAGGACGCGGTGATCGCCGAGCGCCTCGGCATCAGCGTCCGCACCTGCCGCGCCCACATCGCCCGGCTGTCGGACACCCTCGGGGCGGCGAGCCGTACCCAACTGGGCGTGCGCATCGCCCAGGTGGGGCTGGACGGTCCCCCGCGCACCGGCGGCGGTCCGGCCGTCGTCAGCCTGCCCGACCAGGAGTCGCCGAGCATGCGCTGAGCGGCCGGCTCACGCCTCTTCCTGCTCCTGCTCCTGCTCCTGCTTCAGGATCCCCGACTCCGCGATGAGGTAGCCGAGTTGGGCGCGGCTCTCGCTGCCGAGGGCGGCGGCGAGCTTGGCGATGTGGACGCGGGCGGTGCGCACGTTCATGCCGAGGCGGTCGGCGATGACGGCGTCGGTGTGGCCCTCGACGAGGAGGCGGGCGATGGCCCGCTGGCGCGGGGTGACGCCGTTCAGGGTGGGCGGGCGGACCGCGCGCGGGTGCATGGGGGTGGCCAGGCTCCAGAGGCGGTCGAAGGCGGTGGCCAGGAAGTCGACGAGGGTGGGGTGGCGCACTTCGAGGGCGAGGGTGCGGTCCTTGTTCGCGGGGATGAAGGCGACCTGGCGGTCGATGACGAGCAGCCGCTCGGTGACCTCGTCCAGCGTGCGGGCCTCGACGTCGCCGCGCAGCTGTTCGTAGCGGGCGGTGATCACGAGCCGGTGGCGCTGGGTGTGCTGGTAGAGGGCGCGGATGCGACCGCCGCGGTCGAGCAGGTCCTGGTCGCGTGCCAGCGCGGCGACCCCTGCGCCGGGGTCCCCGAGGTTGTGGGGCTGGATGGTGAGGACCTCCCCCGAGACGTTCGCCATGGCCTCGGAGATGGCGACGTTGATCCTGTCGAGTCCGCTCAGCATCCGGATGCCCGAGACGTCCGCCGGGTCCGTCTGCGGTGCCGAGAGAGCGAGGAGCGGTTCGAAGGTCTCGGCGAGACGGACGCCCTGCCGGCGTCGATGGGCAATGTCCTCGTCCACGAAGCGCAGCAGCCGGGGGAGGGCGACGGCGGGGGCCACCGGGCACAGGCGGTCGGTGGCCTCGAGGTCGGACTGCAGGAGTCCCGCATCGACGAGACAGGGCAGCGCGTCGGCGTCGCGGGCCGGGACGTGGCCCTCACGCAGCGCGCGGGTGTAGAGCTCCAGGCCCGCCTCGCACAGCTCCTCCGGTCCGTGGACGTGCGCTCTTGCGGTCATGCGTGGCTCTCCCCCGGCGGTTCAGGGCTCCTGCTTCAGGATTCCGGACTGGGCTATGAGGAAACCGAGCTGGGCCCGGCTGCCGCTGCCCAGGGCCTGGGCGAGCTTGGCGATGTGTGCGCGGCAGGTGCGGACGTTCATGCCGAGACGGCGTGCGATGGCCTCGTCGACGTGGCCCTCCACCAGGAGCTTGGCGATGGAGTGCTGGATGTCGGTGATGCCGTCGGGGGCGGTTTCGTAGGGGCTGCCGGCGCTCAGCGGAACCGCGCGGTTCCACATGAACTCGAAGACCTTGATGAGGTAGCGGACGAGGCCGGGGTGACGCAGTTCCAGGGCGACCTGACGGTCGTCCCGTACGGGGATGAAGGCGACCGTCTCGTCGCAGATGATGAGGCGCTCGACCAGTTCGTCGATGGTGCGGTACTCCGCTTTGCCGTTGGCGAACTGGTCCACGTAGGCGAGCCGCTCGGGGCTGTAGCGGGCGGTGTGCTGATAGAGGGTCCGGATCCGGACTCCTCGTTCGATCAGTGGTTTGTCGCGTTCGAGCGCTTCGACGAGCCGGCGTTCGGGGTGGCGGTGGCTCGGCTGGACCGTGAGCATCTCGTTCCGGCACTGTGCCGTCGCCAGGTCGAGCGCCGCGTTGATGCGGTCGAGGCCCTCCAGCACGGTGATCGAATGCGTGGACGCGGTCACCTGGGCGCTGAGGGTCATGAAAGGCTCGAAAGCCTCGGCCAGTTCTATGGACAGCCGCCGGCGTTCGGTGATCTCACGTTCCACGGGGTTGAGCCGCTGGGCCAGCGCGACCGTGGGAGGAACCGGGCGCAGCCAGTTCACGTCGTCGGGATCGGGGTGGAGCAGGGCGAACTCCATCAGACAGGGGGCGGCTTCCACGTCCGCGCGTGCGATGCGTCCCGTGCGCAGCGCGTTCGCGTAGAGACGTCCCCCTGCCTCGCACATCTCCGTCACCGCATGGGGATGTGTTGTTTTAGTCCGATTTGCCACCAAATCTACACCCCCCAGGGTCCTGAACATGCAGGAACATGATGCACTGATTGTGTGGCCATGACGTGCCCGAATGAGCCATCGTCTTGTTCGACGGGGGAAGAGGGGACTTTCAAGTGAGGACGAAGCCGACTATGCGAAAGAGAATGCTTCGCTCGATACTTGTCGCCGCCTTCTCCGCCGTTGTGGCCTTCGGATCTCTGAGTGGTCTCTCTGGCGCGAAGGGTGACAATCGGGCGGACAGTGCCTGGTCGTTGGCGGCCACCACGGTCGCGAGTGGTGACGGCACTGTTCACGCGGACGACAGCGCCTGGAGCTGACGTGACCACTCCACCGGACGACCGATCCTTCCGCCGCGAGATGGCCACCGCCTACCGCTCCGGCTGGCACTTCATCGACCTGGTCACCGCCATCCCCCATAGCGGCGACTCGCTGATGGTGACCGTGTTCGGCGAGCCGGTCGTGGTGACGCGGGACGACGACGAGGACGTACGTGCCTACCGGTGTCTGCGCAAGCCCCGCGGGGCGCCGCAGCCGGTGAGGTGTGCCGTCCGGTACGGAATGATCTTCGTCAACCTTGACCAGCGCGACCACCGGCTTGCCGAGCCGGAGGACGCGGACCTGAGGACCATCTCGGCCACCCCCCGCAGTGCCTGACGCGATTCCCCCGTCGTAAAAGATCGCTCAGGTGCTTCCCCCCGCAGCGGCGTCACCGTGACCTGAACACGGTGACGCCGCTGCAGTTTGTGGCGGTATTTCGGGGTATGGGAGCGCTTCCAGGTGGCTGAAACCAGCCGGTTGACCACCCTGCTTCACCCGTTCCCGAGCGCCCGCTCCACCTCGATCTCGATGACCACCCGGGCGGGGTTCTCCCTCGGCGTCCGCAGATACCGCTCGGCGTACCGCCGCACCGCCTCGCCGACCCGCTCCGGGTCGGTGTGCACCCGCGCGCGCCCCTCCAGCGTGGCCCAGCGCCGCCCGTCCACCTGGCACACCGCCACCCGGGCGCCCTCCGGGCCGGCCGCGCGCACATGGGACACCTTCGCGCTCGTCCCGTTCGTGATCACCCGCGCCAGCCCGGCCTCGGGGTCGTAGGTCACCCCGACCGGCACCACATGCGGGCTGCCGTCGGGGCGCAGGGTCGTCAGCGTGCACAGATGCCGCTCCCGCCAGAAGGCGAGGTACGGCTCGTCCGGGGCACCCGGGTCTACGGAGTACGTGGCCATGCCCCGCAACCTAACCGCAGGTCACCGCCGCGCCCCAGCCCGGGAGACCCGCACGGCATTAGTTGAGCGGAATGGACTCAACTTTGTGTATGTTGGTTAAGTCAGTCAACAGTGGGAGACGTGGCCGTCGGGGCCGATGCCGAGGAGGAGACAGGGACCGTGGACGCCGAGCTGACCAACAGGAGCCGGGACGCGATCAACGCGGCCAGCCAGCGGGCCGTGACCGACGGGCACCCGGATCTGGTGCCCGCCCATCTGCTGCTGGCGCTGCTCGCGGGGCAGGACAACGAGAACATCACCGACCTGCTCGCCGCCGTCGACGCCGACCAGGCCGCCGTACGCTCCGGGGCCGAGCGCGTGCTCGCCGGGCTGCCCAGCGTGACCGGCTCCACCGTCGCACCCCCGCAGCCGAACCGTGAACTCCTCGCCGTGCTCGCGGACGCCGCCGAGCGCGCGAAGGAACTCGGCGACGAGTACCTGTCCACCGAGCACCTGCTCATCGGCATCGCGGCCAAGGGCGGCGCGGCCGGCGAGGTGCTCCAGAATCAGGGTGCCGACGCGAAGAAGCTGCAGGAGGCCTTCCAGAAGGCCAGGGGAGGACGCCGCGTGACCACCGCCGATCCGGAGGGCCAGTACAAGGCCCTGGAGAAGTTCGGGACCGACTTCACCGCCGCCGCCCGCGAGGGCCGCCTCGACCCGGTCATCGGCCGGGACCAGGAGATCCGGCGGGTCGTGCAGGTGCTGAGCCGTCGTACGAAGAACAACCCCGTCCTCATCGGCGAGCCCGGCGTCGGCAAGACCGCCGTGGTCGAGGGGCTCGCCCAGCGGATCGTGAAGGGCGACGTGCCCGAGTCGCTGAAGAACAAGCGGCTGGTCTCCCTCGACCTCGGCGCGATGGTCGCCGGGGCCAAGTACCGCGGTGAGTTCGAGGAGCGGCTGAAGGCCGTGCTCGGCGAGATCAAGGACTCCGACGGGCAGATCATCACCTTCATCGACGAGCTGCACACCGTCGTGGGAGCCGGCGCCGGCGGCGACTCCGCCATGGATGCCGGCAACATGCTCAAGCCGATGCTGGCCCGCGGCGAGCTGCGCATGGTCGGCGCCACCACCCTGGACGAGTACCGGGAGCGGATCGAGAAGGACCCCGCCCTGGAGCGCCGCTTCCAGCAGGTGCTGGTCGCCGAGCCGACCGTCGAGGACACCGTCGCCATCCTGCGCGGCCTGAAGGGCCGGTACGAGGCCCACCACAAGGTGCAGATCGCGGACAGCGCGCTGGTGGCCGCCGCCACCCTGTCCGACCGGTACATCACCTCCCGCTTCCTGCCCGACAAGGCCATCGACCTCGTCGACGAGGCCGCCTCGCGCCTGCGCATGGAGATCGACTCCTCTCCCGTCGAGATCGACGAACTCCAGCGCTCCGTCGACCGGTTGAAGATGGAGGAGCTGGCGATCGCCAAGGAGACCGACCCGGCCTCCCGCGAACGCCTGGAGAAGCTGCGCCGCGACCTCGCCGACCGGGAGGAGGAGCTGCGGGGCCTGACCGCCCGCTGGGAGAAGGAGAAGCAGTCCCTCAACCGGGTCGGCGAGCTGAAGGAGCAGCTGGACGACCTGCGCGGCCAGGCCGAACGCGCCCAGCGCGACGGTGACTTCGACCGCGCCGCCAAGCTGCTGTACGGCGAGATCCCCACCCTGGAGAAGGAGTTGGAGGCCGCCTCCGCCGCGGAGGAGGAGGTCGCCAAGGACACCATGGTCAAGGAGGAGGTCGGCGCCGACGACATCGCCGACGTCGTCGCCGCCTGGACCGGCATCCCCGCCGGCCGCCTCCTGGAGGGCGAGACGCAGAAGCTGCTGCGCATGGAGGACGAGCTCGGCAAGCGGCTCATCGGCCAGACCGAGGCCGTCCGCGCCGTGAGCGACGCCGTACGGCGGGCCCGCGCGGGCATCGCCGACCCCGACCGCCCCACCGGCTCCTTCCTCTTCCTCGGCCCCACCGGCGTCGGCAAGACCGAACTCGCCAAAGCCCTCGCCGACTTCCTCTTCGACGACGAGCGGGCCATGGTCCGCATCGACATGTCCGAGTACAGCGAGAAGCACAGCGTCGCCCGCCTGGTCGGCGCGCCCCCCGGCTACGTCGGCTACGAGGAGGGCGGCCAGCTCACCGAGGCCGTCCGCCGCCGCCCCTACACCGTGATCCTGCTGGACGAGGTGGAGAAGGCCCACCCCGAGGTCTTCGACATCCTCCTCCAGGTCCTGGACGACGGCCGCCTGACCGACGGTCAGGGCCGCACGGTCGACTTCCGCAACACCATCCTGGTACTCACCTCCAACCTGGGCAGCCAGTACCTGGTCGACCCGCTGCTCGGCGAGGCGGAGAAGAAGGAGCAGGTGCTGGAGATCGTCCGCGCCTCCTTCAAGCCGGAGTTCCTCAACCGGCTCGACGACCTGGTCGTCTTCTCGGCCCTGAACAAGGACGAGCTGGCCCGGATCGCCCGGCTCCAGATCGACCGGCTCGCCAAGCGGCTGGCCGAGCGCCGGCTCACCCTGGACGTCACACCCGAGGCCCTGGCCTGGCTGGCGGACGAGGGCAACGACCCGGCCTACGGCGCCCGCCCGCTGCGCCGCCTCGTCCAGACCGCCATCGGCGACCGGCTCGCCAGGGAGATCCTCTCCGGCGAGATCAAGGACGGCGACACGGTCCGCGTGGACCGCTTCGGCGAGGGCCTGCTGGTGGGTCCGGCGACGGGCAAGACGCTGTAGGACGCATCGCGGCGTGCGGCCCCTCCCTCCACTCACCTTCGGTGGGCCGTCGGGAGGGGCCGTCGCGTCACGCCGTCCGGCTCAGACGCTGCTCATCGCGACGTACAGCGTCCAGAAGAACCAGACCGAGAACCCCAGACACCCCAGCCACAGGGCCCACAACACCCATCGGGCCGGTCTTGGTATGCGCATGACCGCATCATCGCTCACCCAGGTCACTCGTGAGCGCCGTTCACACCGTGAACGCCGTGAACTCCACCAGGGCCGTGTCCCCGTCCTCCCACGCCACGTCGACGTCCACGCCGTTCGCGCCGAAGCCGGGGCCGGACGCGCCCGGGACCTCTCCGGCGTAGTACGCGCCGCCCGCGGTCATGTCCAGGTGCAGACACAGGTCGACGGACTCCGGATAACAGGACTCCGTCTCCGGCTCCGGCGCCTCCGGATAGGCGGCTTCCAACCAGTCGTCCACCGCCTCACGGGGCATCCGGAACCGGGCCACGTACCTGGTGTCCAGCCACGTCTGGACCGTGCACCGCGCGCCGTACGCCTCCTTCGGCAACCGCGCCCCGCCGAAGGCCAGGGCCTCGGCGCACGGCACCTTCTCGGGCTCACCGCCGAGTGGATGGTCCGAGGTCGCGAACGTCACCACCGCCGCGCCCAGGAGCAGCACCGGAAGCCCCACGATCGCCGACACCACCCACCATCTGGTCCGCCCCCGTACCGCCATCCGACCCCCTCCGTCCTCCGGCCTGCCACCCGACCAGCCGGATCCTGCCAGCCAACGGCTGACAGAGCCCCGCCGGGGCTGGCCATCCCCTGTGAGAGCCGTGATCCGCGCTCCTCAAGGCCGGCGTCCGCTGTTTCTGCGAGGGAACGCACAAGTCAGGCACGTTGCACATGTATCTCCCGCCGGGCTGGACCAGGGATTCTGGTACTCGCACCGATGATCGGCCGGCTGATGGGGGCCGTCGGCTGAGTCGCTTGCCGGGGGCGGGGCAAGAGCGAGAGGGTGGGTTGTACGTCTGGCTTCAGCGATGGCCGGACGAGCCAGACGACCGCAGGAGTATCCAAATATGTCCATCGACCCGTCCTCGATTCCGAACTTCGGGGGCCAGCCCGAGCCGCAGCCCCAAGGACCGGCGGGCCCCGTCGTCCCGGATCAGGACCTCGTGAAGCAGCTCCTCGACCAGATGGAGCTGAAGTACGTCGTCGACGAGGAGGGTGACCTCGCGGCGCCCTGGGAGCAGTTCCGCACATACTTCATGTTCCGCGGGGAGGCCGAGCAGGCGGTCTTCTCGGTGCGGACCTTCTACGACCGCCCCCACAAGATCGACGAGAAGCCCCAGCTGCTGGAGTCCGTCGACGACTGGAACCGCCGCACCCTGTGGCCCAAGGTGTACACCCACACCCACGACGACGGCACCGTCCGCCTCATCGGCGAGGCCCAGATGCTGATCGGCACCGGCGTCGACCTCAACCACTTCGTCTCCTCCACGGTCAGCTGGGTGCGGGCCGCGATCGAGTTCGACAAGTGGCTGGTCGAGCAGCTGGGCCTGGAGCAGGCCGTCAACGAGGCCGACGACACGGAGAAGCCCGAGGACGACGGGGAGTAGCCGGCCCCGGGCAGGGTCCGGGGGCCGCCGCCCCCGGGCCAGGCCGAGTTGCGCCGCGCGCGGCCGCTGTGCCGCTCACATGCCGCGCAGTCGCTCCGCCGCCTCCCGGAGCACCTCCTCCCGCTTGCAGAACGCGAACCGTACGAACGGCGCGCCCGCCTCGCGGTCGTCGTAGAAGACGGCGTTGGGGATGGCCACCACGCCCGCCCGCTCCGGCAGGGCCCGGCAGAAGGCGAAGCCGTCCTTCTCGCCGAGGGGCCGGATGTCGGTGGTGATGAAGTAGGTGCCGGCAGGCTGGAACACCTCGAAACCGGCCTGGGTCAGCCCCTCGGCGAGGATGTCCCGGCGCGCCCGCATGCCCCGCCGGAAGTCGTCGTAGTACGCGTCGGGCAGCGCGAGGGCCTCCGCCACCGCGTACTGGAACGGCCCCGCCGACACGTACGTCAGGAACTGCTTCGCCGACCGGACCGCCGTGACCAGTTCCGGCGCCGCCGTCACCCAGCCGACCTTCCAGCCGGTGAACGAGTACGTCTTGCCTGCCGACCCGATCGTCACCGTCCGCTCGCGCATCCCCGGGAACGTGGCGAGCGGCACGTGCTCGGCGTCGTCGAAGACCAGGTGCTCGTAGACCTCGTCGGTCACCACCAGCAGGTCCCGCTCCACCGCCAGCTCGGCGATCGCGGCCAGCTCCGCGCGCGTGAGGACCGCACCGGTCGGGTTGTGCGGGGTGTTGATCAGCAGGAGGCGGGTGCGGTCGGTGACCGCGGCGCGGAGCTCGTCGAGGTCCAGGCGGAAGCGGGCGCCTTCGCCGAAGGAGGGCCGCAGGGTCACCGGGACGCGCCGGCCGCCCGCCATCGCGATGCTCGCCGCGTAGGAGTCGTAGTACGGCTCCAGCGCCACCACCTCGTCACCCGGCTCCAGCAGCGCCAGCAGGGACGCCGCGATGGCCTCCGTCGCGCCCGCCGTGACCAGCACCTCGGCGTCGGGGTCGTACGACAGCCCGTAGCGGCGCAACTGGTGCGCGGCGATCGCGGTGCGCAGCTCGGGGATGCCCGGACCCGGCGGGTACTGGTTGCCGCGCCCGTCGCGCAGTGCCCGTACGGCCGCCTCCCTGATCTCCTCGGGGCCGTCGGTGTCCGGGAAGCCCTGGCCCAGGTTGATCGACCCGGTCGCGGTGGCGAGGGCGGACATCTCGGCGAAGATCGTCGTCCCGAACTCGGCGAGCCGGCGATTGAGGTGGGGGCGCGCGGTGGAGGTCATGCCGGCCATCCTGCGCCCAGGGTCTGGAGTTCCTCAACTCACCTTGTCGAAGGCGTCAGCCTTCGGAGGGACGCGGGGCGCGCAGGTGCGCCCGTTCCTTCAGCTCCTCCTCGTCGACCAGCGTGAGCATCGGCTGACCCGGCGCGCACACCATGGTCACCACGAACTTGGTCTGTGCGTCCGTGAGGGCGTTGCCGTCCTGGTAGTGGATCACGTCGCCGCCGGGCTCCCAGAACGTCCCACCGGCCTCGACCACACGCTCCGGCTCACCCTCGAGCTCGAACCGGAGCGCGCCCTCCATCACGTAGCCGAACGACGGGCCCGAGTGGCGATGCGGAGGGAGCCCGGGGTGACCAGGAGGCCACTCGACAAGGATCGTCATCGCCGATCCGCCTTCGGGGAAGAAGGGCGGAGCGACTTCCTGCAGCAGCTTGACCTCGGGCGGCAGCGAGACCTCGGGCCTCTCGGCCGGGGGCGCCTGCGCCGGGTTCTTCTCAGCCATGTACGACACCTCCGTGAGCCTGCCTGGATGGACGATCAGCCACAGCCACAGCCGGCATCCGTGATGCGCCGGTCCCGGAACCACCCTGCCCCACGTCGGCGGCCGCCACAATTCGGAGGCCGCGTTTCAGCAGGTCAGGGGCCTTTTCCAGGCATTCACCCTCAGAAGTTCCTCAACTCTGCTTTGGCTGTCGGACCGGCCGGGCATCCCCCCGTCACCGCGCGAGACGCGGCAACAGCGAGGCGCCCACGGGGGGCCGCTTCGGGGGAACGGAAGGAGGGTGGGGCCATGTTCCTCGGCGTCATCCTGGTGGTGGCCGTCGGCATCGTCGTCGTGGCGGCGGTGAGCAGCGCGCGCAGGAAGCAGCGGTACGCCCGGGTCCCGCTCGGCAAGAGCGGCCGGTCGCGCGCGTCCCGCTCGTCGTCCTCGTCGTCTTCGTCGTACAACGACGGTGGTGCGAGCTGGTGGGTGTGGGGCGGCGGTGACTCCGGCTCGTCCTCGGGCGGGCACGGGAGCCACGGCGGGCACGGGGGTCACGGGGGCCACTCCTGCGGTGGCGGACACTCGTGCGGGGGTTCTTCGTGCGGCGGGGGTTCGTCGTGTGGTGGCGGTGGCGGCTGCGGCGGGGGGAGCTGACCCGTTGCCGCCCCGCGGGGCAGGGTGCCCGCCGGAGAGGCTTCCGGCGGGCGCTCGGCGTTGCGGGAACCGGGCTCCGGCGCTCCGGGGCCCGCGCCCGGCGTACGCCGTAGTTGAACAGTTGAGCTGTGGAGCCCTCTGAGGGATGGAAACCCTCCGAACTTGGGTAAAAACGCTGTGGCGCGGCCACTGTTCATGATTCCCTCTAAACCACCACCGCAGCCCTCGGGCGTCCCGCAGACACCCTCTCCCCGGTCGGGCCGACCTGGCCAATCGCCCGGTGTCTACCGAGGTGCGCCGGACCTCACTCCTGCCTCATTGCGTGTTAGCGGAGCCGATCCATGCTCACGACCCTGAACACCTCGTACACCGATACGCGTGCTGCCGACCTCGCCTGGGCCCTGGGGCGCGAACCGCTTCCTGCCCTGGCGACTCTCGACCTGGAACTGGCCGGGGCAAAGCTGCAGTTGAGACTGCTGGGCGCCTCCCACCAGGTGCTGCTCGAGGAGGAGCGGGGCGTCTGTTCGGAGACTGTCGCGTGCATTCCCGGCTCCAGCACCCCCCTTCCGCTCGGCGTCGCCAAGCGGATCGGCGACTGGGAGTACCAGTTCGCCGCGCGCGTGGAGATGCTCACTCCGGGCTCGTTCGCGGGCCGGGCCCAGGAGTTGCTCGCCCTGGTCTCCGACCATCCGCAGGGCCTCGCCGGTGTCTTCCCCGGCAGTCCGCACGCCTTCACCGCGCTGCTGGCCCACCGCCACGAGGGCCAGGTGCACTGGCGTACCTGGCACGCGTACCCGCAGGACGGGCAGTTGGTGGCGACGCGGACCCGGGTCGGTGTGCGGGCGCCGGCGGCCCGGCCGAACTGAGACGAGTCACCCTTCGGTCGCCCTCGCGCCACCCTTGGGTGGCGCACGCCGATGACATAAACCCACAATGCGTCAACTGCCCCCAGTTCCACACGTGTGGGTGACGAAGCGTACCGAGGGTGTGACGTAACGTCGCAGAGTGATCGAACCGCACGCCCCCGCGCCCCCGGGTGCCCCGCCCTGGACAGGCCCCGCGCTGCTGCCCGTCCGGCCCGGCACCGGGCGGTTCCTGGTCCTCGTGTGTGTCTTCGTCTGTGCGGCCTGCGGACTGGTGTACGAACTCGAACTCGTGGCGTTCGCCTCGTACTTGATCGGCGACTCGGTCACCCAGGCCTCCGTGGTGCTGTCCGTGATGGTGTTCGCGATGGGCATCGGCTCCCTCGGCGCCAAGCGGCTGCGCTGGCACGCGGCCGCCGGCTTCGGCGCGATCGAGAGCGCCCTCGCACTGGTCGGCGGGTGCAGTGCGATGGCGCTGTACGCCGTCTTCGCCTGGACCGGCGGCTGGGGCGGGGTCTGGTCCGACGGCCCGCGCTGTCTCCTGGTCGCCTTCTCCCTCGCCATCGGCCTGCTCGTCGGTGCCGAAGTCCCCTTGCTGATGGAGCTGATCCAGCGCATCCGCCGCCAGGACGCGGGCGGCGCGGTCGCCGACCTCTTCGCGGCGGACTACGTGGGCGCGCTGGTCGGGGGCCTCGCCTTTCCCTTCCTTCTCCTGCCCTTCTTCGGCCAGTTGACCGGCGCCCTGCTCACCGGCACGGTCAACGTCGTCGCGGGCGGCGCGCTGGTCCTCGGTCTGTTCCGCCACGACCTGACGCGCCGCGCCCGCTGGACCCTGCTGCTCGTCAGCCTCACCGTGCTGGGTGTCCTCGCCTCCGCCGCCGCCCTCGCCGACGAGTTCGAGCGCGCCGCCCGGCACGCGGTGTACGGCACCGACGTCCGGGTGGCCCTGCAGACCGACGTCCAGGAGGTCGTCCTCGCCGGCGGCACCGACGGCAAGCCCCTCGACCTCTTCCTGGACGGCCGCCTGAGGGTCGGCGGCCGCGACGAGCGCCGCTACCACGAAGCCCTGGTCCACCCCGCGCTGTCCGGCCCGCACGCCCGCATCCTCATCCTCGGCGGCGGCGACGGCCTGGCCGCCCGTGAGGTCCTGCGCCGGCCGGACGTGCGCCGCGTCGACGTCGTCGAACTCGACGCCGGCCTGATCCGCCTGGCCCGCCGGGACCCGGGCCTGTCGGCTCTCAACGACCACGCCTACGACGACCCCCGGGTCCACGTCACCACCGCCGACGCCCTCTGCTGGCTGCGGCACCGGGCCCCCGAGGCCGGCTACGACGTCGTCGTCGCGGACCTCCCCGACCCCGGCATCACCGCCAGCACCAAGCTGTACTCCCAGGAGTTCTACGGCCTCGCCCGCCGCGTCCTCGCACCCCACGGCCGCCTCGTCGTCCACGCCGGCCCCGTCACCACCCGTCCCCGCGTCTTCTGGACGGTCGCCGAGACCCTCCGCGCGGCCGGCTTCTCCAGCACCCCCTACCGCGTCCTCGGCCACGACTCCGGCTTCACCCCCGGCCCCGACCGCTCGGCGGGCGCCACCCGCGCCCCCCACGACTGGGGCTTCCTCCTCGCCACCCCCGGCCCCACACCCCCACGCCTCGCCCTGGACCCGAAGGGCCCCCACCTCCACACCCTGACCGACCAGGACCTGACAGCGGACGAACAGGCAGCCCGCCGCACACGGATCGACGGCCTGCCGCCCTCGACACTCGTACACCCGAGGTACTGACCTCCTGGCGCCGGCACCAACACCGCGCATCGCACCACCACAGGGAAGGGTGATTTCCGGCCCCCGCTGGGTAGGCTGAGCCGACATGGAGCACCAGGTCTTCCTCCCGGTTCCGGCCGATCTGCTCAGAGCGGCCCTCGCCGACCCCGCACGGGTCGCCCGGTCGATCCCCGGGCTCCAGCAGGACGCCGGCGCCGACCCCGTCGCCGGACGCCTGAAACTCCGCGTGGGCGGTCACTCCGTCACCTATCGCGGAGCGCTCCGCGTCATCGCCCGCGAGGACGGCACGTACGCCGTCGACGGCGACGCCACCGAGTCCCGCGGCCCCGGCGCGGTCAAACTCGCCCTCACCCTGCGCCTCACGGACACCGACGACGGCACCACCGTCACGGTCGACGGCACGGCGGACGCGGACGGCCGCATCGCCGAACTTCCGCAGGACGCGGTGACGTCGGCGGCGACCCGGCTGCTGAACCGTTTCCTGACAACGCTCGCCTCGAGCGAACCGACCCCCGAGCCCGAGCACACCTCCGTCTTCGACACCGACGTCCCCCCGTCCTCCCTGGACCCGGACGCGGCCGACGACGACAGCGACGCTTCCGCCGAGACCCCCCTGGACGACCGCGTCTCCGGCGACTTCGCCGACACCGGCGAACCTCCCGCCGAGGCCGCGCACGCCCGGCGCACGATGATCGGCCGCAGCGCGGAGGAGGTCGACCACGCCCCGCCCCGAGGCCGCTACGCCCCCGTACCGGCCCCCCAGACCGTCGCCTCCAACCAGGCCCTGCGCTGGGCAGCCCCCGCCGCCGCCCTCGCCCTCGCCTCCGCCATCGTCCTCACCCGAGCCCTCCGCAAACGCCGCTGACTTCCACACCCACCGGACGGCGCACCCGCACCCACCGGACGACGCATCCGCACCCACCGGACGGCGCATCCGCACTCACCTGATGGCGGCCCGCACCCGCCGACGGTGATTCCGCCCCACAGGGGCCACCCGCACCTGACAACGAATGCCGCACGGGTGGTGCGGGTGGGAATCACTCCCACGAACCACCCGCACCCGCCGACGGCGAACAACGCCCCACCGGGGCCACCCGCACCCGACGACGAAACCCGCACGGGTGGTGCGGGTGGGCGCACGAACCCCGCAACAGCGAACGCCCCCTTGATCGCCCCAGTAGTGTCTCCCCGTGAGTAACGAAGACATCACGCTGACAGCAGGCGACACATCGGTACGCGTCACCCCCGCCGCCGGTGGCCGTATCAGCAGCCTGAAGGTCGACACCCTGGAACTGCTGCGGCAAGGGCACCGCTACGGCTGCTTCCCGATGGTCCCCTGGTGCGGCCGCATCCGGGACGGCCGCTTCCTGGACGGCGGCATCGTCCGCCAGATGCCGCTCAACTCCCCGCCGCACGCCATCCACGGCACCGCCCGCGACGGCGCCTGGCGCACCGCCCGCACCGCGGAGCACGAGGCGGTCATCACGTACGACCTCGTCGACCCCTGGCCGCACCGGGGCCGCGTCACCCACGTCGTCACGCTCACCGAGGACAGCCTGACGCTGACCATGTCCGTGGAGGCGTACGACGACTCCTTCCCGGCGCAGCTCGGCTGGCACCCCTGGTTCAACCGCAACCTCGGCGGCGAGGACGCCCGCCTCGATTTCACCCCCGCCTGGCAGGAGGAACGCGGCGCCGACCACCTGCCCACCGGCAACCGCATCGACCCCGAGCCCGGCCCCTGGGACGACTGCTTCGGCATGCCCGACGGCGTCGACGTCACCCTCACCTGGCCCGGACAGCTGGAGCTGAAGGTGAGCAGCCGCGAGGAGTGGGTGGTCGTCTACGACGAGCAGGCCGAGGCCGTCTGCGTGGAGCCGCAGACCGGCCCGCCGAACGGCCTGAACACCCGGCCGCGCCTGGTCACGCCGCTGGAACCGCTGGAGGCCTTCACCACCTGGAGCTGGCGCCGCCTCTAAGCTTGGCGGCATGACGGACGTACGCGGCGCGCTGCTGCAGCAGATCAAGGACAAGGCCGTGGTGCACGGCAAGGTGACCCTGTCGTCGGGCAAGGAAGCCGACTACTACATCGACCTTCGCCGGATCACGCTGGACGGCGAGGCCGCGCCGATGGTCGGTCAGGTCATGCTCGACCTCACCGCCGAGCTGGACTTCGAGGCCGTCGGCGGCCTCACCCTGGGCGCCGACCCGGTGGCCACCGCGATGCTGCACGCCTCCCACGCGCGCGGGAAGACGCTGGACGCGTTCGTGGTCCGCAAGGCGGGCAAGGCGCACGGCCTGCAGCGCCGTATCGAGGGCGCCGAGGTCAAGGGCCGCCGGGTGCTGGCCGTCGAGGACACCTCCACCACCGGCGGCTCCGTGCTGACCGCCGTGGAGGCGCTGCGCGAGGCCGGCGCGGAGGTCGTCGCCGTCGCGACGATCGTGGACCGGGCGACGGGGGCGGCCGAGGCGATCGCCGAGCAGGCGGGGGTGCCGTACCTCTTCGCCTTCTCGAAGGATGAACTGGGTCTGGACTGACGCACCGGATTGACCTGGACTTGCCCCGGGCTTGACCGCTGGGCCGTCCATCGGGTCAGGTCTGGAAAGATGGGGACGACGATGACGTCGCCCCCCACAAGGTCTAGGTCAGGGCCGTAACGCAACACCACCACCCGCAACACAAGGAGCGGACAGATGCCCATCGCAACCCCCGAGGTCTACAACGAGATGCTCGACCGGGCGAAGGCAGGCAAGTTCGCCTACCCGGCCATCAACGTCACCTCGAGCCAGACCCTGAACGCGGCGCTGCGCGGCTTCGCGGAGGCGGAGAGCGACGGCATCGTCCAGATCTCGACCGGCGGTGCCGAGTTCCTCGGCGGCCAGTACAGCAAGGACATGGTGACCGGCGCGGTCGCGCTCGCCGAGTACGCGCACATCATCGCCGAGAAGTACCCGGTCCAGATCGCGCTGCACACCGACCACTGCCCGAAGGACAAGCTCGACGGGTACGTCCGTCCGCTGCTCGCCCTCTCCGAGGAGCGGGTGAAGGCCGGCCGCACCCCGCTCTTCCAGTCGCACATGTGGGACGGCTCCGCCGAGACCCTCGCCGACAACCTGTCCATCGCCCAGGAGCTGCTGGAGCAGGCCCGCCGCGCCAACATCATCCTCGAGGTGGAGATCACCCCGACCGGTGGCGAGGAGGACGGCGTCTCGCACGAGATCAACGACGAGCTGTACACCACGGTCGAGGACGCGATCCGCACCGCCGAGGCCCTGGGCCTGGGCGAGAAGGGCCGCTACCTGCTGGCCGCCTCCTTCGGCAACGTGCACGGCGTGTACAAGCCGGGCAACGTCGTCCTGCGTCCCGAGCTGCTGAAGGACCTGGCCGACGGCGTCGCCGCCAAGTTCGGCAAGCAGTCCCCGTTCGACTTCGTCTTCCACGGCGGCTCCGGCTCCACCGAGCAGGAGATCCGCACCGCGCTGGAGAACGGCGTCGTGAAGATGAACATCGACACGGACACCCAGTACGCCTTCACCCGTCCGGTCGCCGGTCACATGTTCCAGAACTACGACGGCGTCCTGAAGGTCGACGGCGAGGTCGGCAACAAGAAGGCCTACGACCCGCGCACCTGGGGCAAGCTGGCCGAGGCGTCGATGGCCGCGCGCGTCGTCGAGGCCACGAACAACCTGCGCTCGGCGGGCAACAAGATCAAGTAAGTACGTCGTACGACGTCTCTGCGTACAGCGCGTACAGCGGACCCGGTGCCCCGGCGCCGGGTCCGCTGTATATCTGGAGGCATGCCCGACGTCCGGCTGGCCTCGTCCCAGGGCAAGTGGATCCTGCTCACCACCGTGCTCGGCTCCAGCATGGCGATGCTGGACTCGACCGTCGTCAACGTGGCGCTCCCACGCATCGGCGTCGACCTCGACGCGAGCCTGTCCGCCCTGCAGTGGACGGTCAACGCGTACATGGTCACGCTGGCCGGCCTGATCCTGCTGGGCGGCTCGCTCGGGGACCACTACGGCCGCCGGAAGATCTTCGTGCTCGGCGTGGTCTGGTTCGCGGCGGCCTCCCTGCTGTGCGGGCTCGCTCCGACCTCGGGCGTGCTGATCGCGGCCCGCGCCCTGCAGGGCATCGGCGGCGCGCTCCTCACGCCGGGCTCCCTCGCGCTCATCCAGGCCTCCTTCCACCCCGACGACCGCAGCCGGGCGGTCGGTCTGTGGTCCGGCTTCGGCGGGATCGGCGCGGCCGTCGGCCCGTTCCTGGGCGGCTGGCTGGTGGAGGGCCCCGGCTGGCGCTGGGTCTTCCTGCTGAACGTGCCGGTCGCGCTGGTGTGCGTGCCGGTGGCCCTGCGGCACGTGCCCGAGTCGGACGCGCGGACCGCCGCACTGAGCGAGGCCGGGCCCGGGGGAGAGGCCGGGGAACGGGGAGGAGCTGAGGAGGGTCTCAAGGGAGCGGCAGGTCTCAAGGGAGCGGCTGGAGGCGACGGAGGCCTTCCGCAGGGCCGTTTCGACGTCCTCGGCGCGGCCCTGGGCGCCCTCGCCCTCGCCCTGCTGACGTACGCGCTGATCGAGGCCCCCGAGGCCTCCGCCACGGTGGCCGTGAGCGGGGTGGCGGGCCTGGTCGCGGCCCTGGCCTTCGGGTACGTCGAGAAGCACCGCCCCGATCCGATGCTCCCGCTCGACATCTTCGCCTCACGCCAGTTCACAGCGGTCAACCTGGTCACCCTGTGCGTGTACGGGGCCTTCGGCGGCTTCTTCTTCCTCACCGCGCTCCAGCTCCAGGTCGTGGCCGGCTACTCGCCCCTGGCGGCTGGTACGGCCCTGCTCCCGACCACGGTCATGATGCTGCTGTTCTCGTCCCGCTCCGGCGCGCTGGCCGACCGTATCGGCCCCCGGCTGCCGCTGACCGTCGGCCCGCTGCTGTGCGCCACGGGACTGCTGCTGATGCTCCGGGTGGGCCGTGACGCGAACTACCTCACGGACGTCCTGCCGGCCCTGCTCGTCATGGGCACCGGCATGGTCGTCCTGGTCGCGCCGCTGACCGCGACCGTCCTCGCCTCCGTCGACACCTCCCAGGCGGGCCTGGCCAGCGGCATCAACAACGCGGCGGCGCGGGCGGCCAGCCTGGTCGCCGTGGCCGCCCTGCCCCTGGTGACGGGCATGGGCCCGGAGGCCTACCGCGTCCCGGCCGCCTTCGACCGGGCGTTCGACCGGGCGATGCCGATCTGCGCGGGCGTGCTGGTGCTGGGATCGGTGATCGCCTTCACCCTGGTCCGCCGCCCGCCTCCCGTCTGCCGTCACCCGGAGTGCCGCCGCCACGGCTGCGTGCCGTTCCCGCCCCTGGAGCGCCCGCAGCGCGAGACCCCGGCGCCGACGTCGGCCACGGCTTCCAGCGCTGATCCGACTGCGTGACGGAGGCGTCGGTGCCGCTCGCCCGGAAGGCGAGGACGAGCAGGTTGCCCTGGTCGCCGGCCGCGCCGTCGGAGCCGGCTCAGGAAGCACTGGACGTACTGGACGACGTCGATCGGCCTGTCGACGCCGGTGTCGTGGAACAGGTGGTCCGGACCGGCAATCCGCGCTTCCGCGGGCGGGCACGGGCAACCGTCACCGACCGAGGACGATGCAGCAGACTGGAACCCATGACGATTCACGAGAACCTCCTCGGCGGCCCGCCCCCCACCCACCTGCCCGACGACCCGGAGCCGCGTGAGCTGCTGGCGAGCGGCGTCGCGCCGGCGGACGTCGCCGCCCAGCACCCCACCTCCTCCCTCGCCTGGGCCCAGCTGGCCGACGACGCGTTCGAGCGGGGCGCGGTCGTGGAGTCGTACGCGTACGCCCGTACGGGCTACCACCGCGGCCTGGACGCGCTGCGGCGCAACGGCTGGAAGGGCCACGGCCCGGTGCCGTGGGAGCACGAGCCCAACCGCGGCTTCCTGCGCGCCCTGCACGGCCTCGCCCGCGCCGCGCAGGCGATCGGCGAGCAGGACGAGTACGAGCGTTGCACGCAGTTCCTGAAGGACTCCTCGCCGACGGCGGCCCAGACCCTGGGCTGACCATCCCGGCCCGGACCCCGGGCTGACCCGTACGGGTTACCTCGGGGTTTCGGTGTGGCCCGTCTGGCAGCAGGCGGGCCTTGCCGTATCCGGGGGGATCGCTGAGGATTCCGGTTGGGGACCGGGGCCCCCGTGCCGGCATCGGCAGGGGCGGACCGCTACCCGGAGTACAACAGGAGACAGCGATGTCCCAACAGGCTCACCCACCTTTCGAGGCCGCTGAGCCCGAGACCCCGCATCTCGACTTCGCCGGCACGACGCCGTACGAGGACTACGTCAAGGCGGACGTGCTGACCCACCTCCAGCACACCCTCTCCGAGGATCCCGGAGAGATGGTCTTCCTGGTCACGACCCAGGTCATGGAACTGTGGTTCACGGTCGTCGTGCACGAGTGGGAGACCGCCGCGAAGGCCCTGCGCTCGGACGACATCCCGACCGCCGTCGCCGCGCTGAAGCGCTCCGTACGGGAACTGGAGGCGCTGAACGCCTCCTGGAAGCCGCTCGGCCAGCTGACCCCGGCCCAGTTCAACTCCTACCGCAGCGCCCTCGGCGAAGGTTCCGGTTTCCAGTCGGCGATGTACCGGCGCATGGAGTTCCTGCTCGGCGAGAAGTCCGCCTCCATGCTCGTCCCGCACCGCGGCGCCCCGCGCGTCCACGCGGAACTGGAGAAGGCCCTGCACGAGCCGAGCCTCTACGACGAGGTCGTACGCCTCCTCGCGCGCCGCGGCCACGCGATCCCGGACGCGGTCCTCACCCGGGACGTCTCCCAGCGCTACGAACCCTCCGACGCCGTCGAGGCCGCCTGGACGGCGGTGTACTCCGGCGACGAGGACGCCGAACTCGCCTGCCTCGGCGAGGCGTTGACCGACGTCGCGGAACTGGTCTGGCGCTGGCGCAACGACCACCTGGTCGCCACCCGCCGCGCGATGGGCGCCAAGCCCGGCACGGGCGGCTCCGCCGGTGTGGCCTGGCTGGAGAAGCGCGCCCGCAAGAACGTGTTCCCCGAGCTGTGGACGGCGAGGTCGCATGTCTGAGATGACCGAACTGGCGCTGAGGGCCCGGAAGCTGGACGCGTCCGACGAACTGGCCGAGCTGCGCTCCCGCTTCGTCCTCGACGATGTGGTCTACCTGGACGGAAATTCTCTGGGCGCGCTGCCCGCGAACGTCCCCGACCGGCTGCAGGACGTCGTCCGCCGGCAGTGGGGCGAGCTCCGCATCCGCTCCTGGGACGAGAGCGGCTGGTGGACCGCGCCCGAGCGCATCGGCGACCGGATCGCTCCGCTGGTCGGCGCGGCGAAGGGCCAGATCGTCGTCGGCGACTCGACCAGCGTCAACGTCTTCAAGGCGCTGGTCGCGGCGGTGCGGATGGCCGGGGACGCGCGTGACGAGATCCTGGTCGACGCGACGACGTTCCCGACGGACGGCTACATCGCGGAGTCGGCGGCGCGGATGACCGGCCGGACGCTGCGGCCCGTGGCCCCGGGCGAGGTGCGGGATGCCCTGACCGACCGTACGGCGGCGGTCCTGCTGAACCACGTCGACTACCGCACCGGCCGCCTGCACGACCTGCCCGCGCTGACGGCCGCGATCCACGCGTCCGGCGCCCTCGCGGTCTGGGACCTGTGCCACAGCGCGGGCGCGCTGCCGGTCGGCCTGGACGAGCACGGGGTCGACCTGGCGGTCGGCTGCACCTACAAGTACCTGAACGGCGGCCCCGGTTCACCGGCGTACCTGTACGTACGCAAGGAGCTGCAGGACCGCTTCGACTCCCCCCTGCCCGGCTGGAACTCCCATGCCGAACCCTTCGGCATGAGCCCGGCCTACACCCCGGCCCCGGGCGCCCTGCGCGGCCGCGTCGGCACCCCGGACATCCTCTCCATGCTGGCCCTGGAGGCGGCGCTGGAGATCTGGGACGACGTGTCCATCACGGCCGTCCGCGCCAAGTCCCTCGCCCTGACGGACTTCTTCCTGGAGTGCGTCGCCGCCTGCACCGAGCCCGGCCGCGTCGAGTCACTGACCCCGGAGGCGCATGACGAACGGGGCAGCCAGGTCGCCCTGCGCTGCGCCGATGCCGGCAAGGTGATGAAGCGGCTCATCGAGCGCGGAGTCGTGGGCGACTTCCGGCATCCCGATGTCCTGCGGTTCGGGTTCACGCCGCTGTATGTGGGATTCGGCGAGGTGGAGCGGGCGGCCTGGGTGCTGGGGGAGGTGCTGGGCTAGGCGCCGCCGCGCCCCACACCAACCGATCCCAGGGCGGGGGTGGACGAAACCCACCCCCGCCCCCATCCCTCAACCGCTCAATCCCTCAATCCTCACAGAACCGTTTATCCCTCACCCAGCGTGACATCCCCATATCCCCGCACGTCACCAGCCTGATAGCGTCCCCGCCAACGGCCGCCGAAGAATTCACCTGGTCCGCCAAACCCGTTCCGTCGCTGAGAGGTTGGAGCATGCCGGACGACGCCGCAGCAGCCCGCGCCGCCGCCGAGGAGGAGTCGGCCTTCTCACACCCCCCGGTAGACCCCGACGTCACCGCCACGTACGGCGACCACCCCGACCAGGTGATCGACTTCTACGCCCCCCGCACGTCCACCCCCCTCGCCCCCCTCGTCGTCGTCCTGCACGGCGGCGCCTGGCGCGCCCGCTACGACCGCCGGCACATCACCCCCTTCGCGGACTACCTCGCCCGCCGAGGCTTCGCGGTGGCCAACGTCGAGTACAGGCGAGGCGGCGACAGCCCGATCCCGAGGCAGAACAGCGAGGAAACCCCCCTCGCGGGCCGCTGGCCCGAAACCCTGGACGACGTCGCGGCGGCCCTCGACGCCCTCCCGGCCCTCGTCCGCGAAGCCCTCCCGCAGGCCGATCCCCGCCGCATGGTCCTCACCGGCCACTCGGCAGGCGGTCACCTCGCCCTGTGGGCGGCGGCCCGCCACGTCCTCCCCGCCGACGCGGCCTGGCGCACGGACGGCCCGGCCGAGCTGCGTGGCGTGGTCGCGCTGGCCCCGATCGCGGACTTCGAGGTCGCGGAGAAACTGAACGTCTGCGGAAACGCCACGCTGCAATTCCTGGGCGGACAAGAGCACTTCGCCGAACGCCGGCCGTACGCGGACCCGGTCCTGCTCCTTCCCACGGGCATCGCGACCACTCTTGTCCAGGGCCGCACGGACGTGGTCGTGCCGCAGGCGGTGGCCGAGTCGTACGCGGACGCGGCGGCCAAGGCGGGGGAGGTGGTCGGCCTGACCCTGCTGGAGGACGTGGGCCACTTCCCGCTGATCGACCCGGCGGCGGACGCGTGCGCGGTGGTGGCGGAGGAGATCGCTCAACTGGCGTGGTAGCGGACGGTGTTGCCGACGCCTCCGATGCCCCTCAGGGGCTGACCCGGTCATACCCGTAGTACCTGAGAGCTACATCCCAGAACAGCTCCATGGCGGGACGCGAACGACACGCGTCGATTCCTAACTTCCTTGTCAGTAAAGCCCGATGGCCGGGCGCACTGAAAGGAACCCGCCCATGGGGCAAACACCCACCCCTCACCCGCACCCGCCGAGGGCGATTCCACCCCACAGGGGCCACCCGCGCCCGAAAACGAAAGCTGCACGGGTGGTGCGGGTAGGAACCCAAACCCGGCCGGAGGCCGGGTGTCCACCCACACCCCCGCACCAAGAACCGCCCCGCACCACCCCCCACCGCCTCCTCCGCCCTCTCCTCACCGCCCTCCTCACCACCGCCCTGGTCGCCCCCCTCTCCGCCGCGGCCCGGCCCGAAATCCCCGCCCCACCCCCAGCAACCCCACCCACCATCACCGCCCTCACCCCGACCACCCTCGCCTCCACCTACGAGGCCAACCGAGCCAACGCCACCCAGGCCGCCGACATGGCCGCCGCCCACGGCGACCCCCACCGCGCCACAGCCGACCGCGCCCTCGCATCCCCGTCCCGCAACCTCCTCACCTACGACGGCCGAGGCACCGGCCGAGCCACAGAAGTCCTCGGCGACCTACCCCACGCCACCAACGTCGCCGTCCTGGTCCCGGGCTCGGACACGTCGATAGACACGTACGCCCGCTTCCACAAAGCCGCATCGGCCCTCTACTCAGACCTCACTGCACGCAGCACCACCCCCACGCACACCCATCCCCACGTGGCCGTCATCGCCTGGCTCGGCTACGAGACCCCCGCCACGGTCAGCACGACAGTCACCACCACCACCCGAGCCGACGAAGCAGCCCCTCGCCTCCGCACCTTCATTCGCGACCTGCACCACCTCACGCCCGCATCGGCCCGCATCACCCTCCTCTGCCATTCCTACGGCTCGGTCGTCTGCGGCCGCGCCGCCCCCGGCCTGGACGCGGACGACATCGCCCTGATCGGCAGCCCCGGCACCGGCGCGGACTCGGTCGCGGACCTGCACACCCGCGCCCACGTCTGGTCGGCGCGCGGCAGCAACGACTGGGTCTCCCACGTGCCCCACACCCGAATCTCGCTCTTCGGAAAGACCATCGGTCTCGGCACGGACCCCGTCTTCCGAGCCTTCGGCGCCCGGGTCTTCGACGCCGGCGACGCCGACCACAGCGGCTACTTCACCCCGGGCTCGACCTCCCTCGCCAACCTGGCCCGGATCACTCTCGGCGTCCCTTCGGAGGTGACCCGTGCCTGACGACTCCTCGCAACCCGGAAACACAACCCTGCCCACCCCCCACACCCCAGGCACTCACTACCACCCCCCACGCCCCCGTCACCTGCACCACCCCCACCACGCCACCGACTCCCCCCACCCCCTTCGACCTCTTCGACCCCTCCCCAAAATCCGCGAGGCCGCTCTCCGCATCGACGCAGCCACCCCCGCTTCCCGGGACCGCGCCGTCGACGCCCTGCGAGCCTTCGCGATCCTCGGTGTCGTCCTGGGCCACTGGCTGGTCACCGCGCTGGTGTCGGAGGACGGCGGACTGCACACGGCGAGCCCGTTACAGCGCATGCCCTGGCTGGCCCCGATCTCCTGGCTGTTCCAGACGCTGGCGGTGTTCTTCCTGGTGGGCGGCCACGTGGCAACCAGCAGCCTCGCCTCGGCACAGGCCAGAGGCGAGACCTACCCCCAGTGGCTGCGCGCCCGCCTGACCCGACTGCTCCGCCCGGTCGCCGCACTGCTGTCCCTGTGGATGCTGGTCACGACGGCCCTCCTGGCCCTCGGCACCCCATGGCCCACGATCCACACCCTGGTGAAACTGGCCCTGTCCCCGCTCTGGTTCCTCCTGGTCTTCGCCACGCTGACGGCCGCGACTCCACTCCTGACCCGCCTCAACCCCCTGTGGCCCCTGGCGGTCGTCCTGCACGTGGACATCCTGCGCTTCGGCCTGCATGCCGGCCCGTCCTGGCTCGGCTGGGTGAACGTGGCGGCCGGCTGGCTGGTCCCCTACACCCTGGGCGCGGCCTGGACCCGGGGCGAGCTGGACAGCCGCCGCGCGGCCCGGGTCCTGCTGCTGGGCGGTACGACGGCCACGGCGGCGCTGATCGCCTTCGCGGGTTACCCGGCGTCGATGGTCGGTGTCCCCGGCGCCTCCGTCTCCAACCTCGACCCCCCGACTTTGGCGGCCGTCACCTTCGGCCTGGCCCAGTGCGGTCTGGCCCTCCTCCTCCGCGACCGCCTGCGTCGAGCGATGTCACGCCCACTCATCTGGGCGGCGACGGCACTCGTCAACCTCTCGGCGATGACGATCTACCTCTGGCACCAGACATCCCTGACGGCCACGACGGCCGCCACTCTCCCCGCCGCCCACCTCCCAGGTCTGCACACGACACCCGACTCCCCGGCCTGGATAGCGGCCCGCCTCCTCTGGCTCCCGGCCTTCGCCCTCACCCTCGCCCTCTGCTGGACAGCCTTCCGCCACCACGAACAGACTCGCCGCCGCCCCCGAAACCGCCCCTCCCACGTACTCCACCGCCACGTGCCCCCACCGAAGAGCCGCAATGCCTAAAGTCGACCCAGTGAACGCCGAGGACCCCAACAACCCCCAGCCCCCGGCACCCCCCACCCCCACCAACAGCACCCCCACTTCCCCGGCGGACCCGGCATCCGCTGACGCCGCCTCCACTTCCCCGGCGGACCCCGCACCCATCAACGACGCCCCCGCTTCCCCCGCGCGACCCGCACCCGCCGACGGCGACTCCGCCCCACAGGGGCCACCCGCACCCGACAACGAAACTCGCACGGGTGGTGCGGGTGGGAACCCAGACCCGGCCGAAGGCCGGGTGCCGCACCCGCACCCCCACTCACCCGCACCCAAATCGGCACCCACACCCACCCCGACCCCCACTCCCACCACGCCCCGCCGAAACCGCCTCCTCACCTGGCTCGGCGACAACCCCTCCCCCCACTCCCCACCCTTCTCCCGCCACCGCTGGCTACGCCTCCTCACCTACCTGCTCACCAGCTACGTAGCCCTGGCCCTTTCCCTCGGCGGCGGCGAGGAGTTGTCCCACACCTACGGCTTCACCACAGCCGTAGCGCTGCTCACCGGCTTCCTCCAAGGCACCGCCATCGTCCTGGCCCTCTGGCGCCCCGTCCCGGCCTGGGCCATATCCCTGGCCGGCGCCACGGCGACCGCCCTGCTCGCCCGCCAGAACATGCAACTGGTCCCGCCCGGGAACGGCCCCAACTGGCCCTGGGCGACCCCGACCCTGCTGGCCCAGATGGCCGTCCTGCTGCTCCTCGCACTACGCGTCCGCATCCGCGGCACCCTGGCCGCCCTCGCCGCGACCGCCCTGGTCACCTTCTTCCTCGAGGGTCTGCTCGGCGCCCTGCGCTACTCCCCGACGGGCCTCGTGGCGGTGGCCCTGTTCGCGCTGTCCGCCCTCGTCGGCACGGTGCTGCGCAGCCGCAGCGAGGCCCGTACCCAGCTGGTGCAGCAGACGACGATCACCGCGGAGGAGCGCGCCCGCCGCACCCTCCTGGAGGAGCGCAGCCGTATCGCCCGCGAGCTGCACGACGTGGTCGCCCACCACATGTCGGTGATCTCCATCCAGGCCCAGGTGGCCCCCCACCTGGTGGAGAATCCTTCGGAGGAACTGAAGGAGAACCTCGCCGGTATCCGCAACAACGCCCTGGAAGCCCTGACCGAACTGCGCCGCGTCCTCGGCGTCCTGCGCTCCGAGACGTCCGCAGATGCCCCCGACTCCGACGCCCCGCAGCCGAACCTGTCCCGTCTCGACGCCCTGATCGAGAACACCCGGGCGGCCGGCCTGAACGTCGAGACCCAGGTGCACGGCGAACCCCGCGGTTATCCACCGGGTGTGGAACTGTCGGCGTACCGGATCGTCCAGGAGGCGCTGAGCAACGTTCTGCGGCACGCCCCCGGGGCGGGGGCCCGCGTGGAGGTCGGCCATCAGTCCAGAGGCCTCTTCCTGAGCATCGTCAACTCCCGGCCCAGCCGTCCGGTCCAGCCCTCCCCGGGCTCCGGCCACGGCCTGCTGGGGATGCGGGAGCGCGCGCAGATGCTCGGCGGCAGCCTGACCGCGATCCCGACCCTGCACGGCGGTTTCATGGTGACGGCCTTCCTCCCACACGGAGACGCCCCCGACCCCGACCACGACGACCCCGACCCACCCCCGACAGGAGAACCGCGCCCATGACGAGCGGCACCGGAAAGATCCGTGTACTCATCGCCGACGACCAGGACATGGTCCGGCAGGGCTTCACCGTGCTGCTCAACACCAAGCCCGACATCGAGGTCGTCGGGCAGGCGGAGGACGGCTACGCCGCGATCGCCAGGGCGGACGAACTGGCCCCGGACGTGGTCCTGATGGACATCCGGATGCCCGACCTGGGCGGGATCGAGGCGACCCGGCGCATCACCGAGGTCCACCCGGCCATCAAGGTGCTCGTACTGACCACTTTCGACCTGGACGAGTACGTGTACGACGCCCTGCGCTCGGGCGCCTCCGGGTTCCTCCTCAAGGACGCCTCCGCGGACCAACTGGCCGAGGCGGTACGGATCGTGGCCGCGGGCGACGCGCTGCTCGCACCCGGCATCACCCGCCGGCTCATCGCCGAGTTCTCCCGCCTGGACGGCAATCCCCGGCCTCCGCTCAAGCAGCGCGTCGGCGATCTGACGGAACGGGAGACGGAGGTGCTGGCGCTGATCGCCCAAGGCCTGTCGAACGCGGAGATCGCCGAGCGGCTCTTCGTGGCCGAGCAGACCGTGAAGACGCACGTGGGCCGCATCCTGGTGAAGCTGGGCCTGCGGGACCGCACCCAGGCGGCGATCTTCGCCTACGAATCCGGCCTGATCCGCCCCGGCGGCCGCTGACCCCACCCCACCGACCTCCCGTACCCGTAGTACCTGAGACGGACCCCCAAGGACCCCTCTCCAAGGTGACGACCGCGACCCCGCCCCCGCCCTACGGTTTTCACGTGACCGAGACGACGCACACGCAGACGACACCGCCGGGAGCGGAGGGCAGGCCGCGCAGCCCCGAGTTCCGGCTCGCCGCGGACGCCCTGCGCGGGCTGCGGCAGGACCTGTTCCAGGACGCCTTCGCCTATCGCCCGCTGCCCCAGAGGGAGGCCGACGGCAGGCTCGCCCGCCGGTCCGGGCGGGTGCGGGAGTACGCGCCCTGGACCCCCCACGCGGCGGTGGCCGTCCTCGGCGTGGTGGCGATGCTCCTCGCCCTGGCGAGCACGGACGACTCCGGACTGCTGTCCGTGCTGTGCGGGCTGCTGGCGCTCGGGCCGGTGCTGCTGACCCTGGTGCGTCCGGTGGGCGCGTTCTGGTTCTCGCTCGCCGCGTCCACGGCCGCCGCCGTCGTGGGCGCGGGCGGCTGGAGCGACTGGCCATGGCTGCCCGGAAGCTTCCTGTCCCACCTGGTGGTGCTCACGGTCGTGGCGATACGCACCCGCCCGCGCACGGCGGCCTGGATGTGGGTGCTGACCGCGGTCTACGGCTTCCTCGCCGAGAGCGTCCTCGGCCGGAGCCACTACGACACCAATGTGGGCCCGATGCTGGTCCTCTCCGCGCTGATCCTGCTGATCGTCACCGTCCGGCACACCCGCCGGGAGGCCCGGCAGGAGGTGACCGCCCAGCAGACGGAGACCGCGGTGGAGCGCTCGCGGCGCACCCTGCTGGAGGAGCGCACGACGATCGCCCGTGAGCTGCACGACGTGGTCGCGCATCACATGTCGGTGGTCGCCATCCAGGCGGAGGCGGCGCCCTACCGGGTGGAGAACCCGCCGCCGGAGCTGGAGAAGGCGTTCGTGACCATCCGGGAGAACGCGGTGGCGGCCCTGACCGAGCTGCGCCGGGTCCTGGGTGTGGTCCGCGCGGAGGACTACGAGGCCCCGGACGCCCCGCAGCCCACCCTCGCCGACCTGGACGCGCTGCTCGCCAACGTGCGGGAGGCCGGCCTGGAGGTGAGCAAGACGGTGACCGGCGCGGTGCGCCAACTGCCTCAGGGCGTGGAGCTGTCGGCGTACCGGATCGTGCAGGAGGCGCTGAGCAACACGCTGCGGCACGCTCCGGGGGCGGGCGCGCGGGTGGAGATCGGGTACGTTCTCGGCGGCCTGGGCGTGCGCATAGTCAACGGCCCGCCGCCCGCGCCGGACCTGGTGAAGGCCTCGCCCGGTGCCGGGCACGGCATCACCGGGATGCGTGAGCGGGTCTCGATGCTGGACGGTGAGATGACGGCGGGTCCGGCGGAGGACGGGGGCTATGAGGTGACGGTGTTCCTGCCGGTGCCGGCGGGCGCCGCGGTGACCGAGCCGGTCGAAGGGGGAGCATGACCATCCGCGTGCTGATCGCGGACGATCAGATGATGGTGCGCGAGGGCTTCTCGGTCCTGCTGAACGCGATGCCGGACATCGAGGTCGTCGGCGAGGCCGTCAACGGTCGGGAGGCGGTCGAGCGGGTGCGGGAACTGGCCCCGGACGTGGTGCTGATGGACATCCGGATGCCGGAGCTGAACGGTATCGAGGCGACCCGGGAGATCGTCGCGGCGGACGGCGCGGCGAAGGTGCTGGTGCTGACGACGTTCGACCTGGACGAGTACGTGTACCAGGCGCTGCGGGCGGGGGCCTCCGGGTTCCTGTTGAAGGACGCTTCGGCGCGGCAGCTGGCGGACGGGGTGCGGGTGGTGGCGTCGGGGGAGGCGTTGCTGGCGCCGTCGGTGACCAGGCGGCTGATCACGGAGTTCTCGCGGCTGGCGCAGGCGCCGCGGGCGATGCCGGCGGGGCAGGCGGCGTACGGGGAGCTGACGGAGCGGGAGACGGAGGTGCTGGTGCTGATCGCGCAGGGCCTGTCGAACGCGGAGATCGCGGAGAGGCTGGTGGTGGCGGAGTCGACGATCAAGACGCATGTGAGCCGGATCCTGGTGAAGCTGGGGCTGCGGGACCGTACGCAGGCGGCGGTGTTCGCGTACGAGGCGAGGCTGGTCACGCCGGGGTGAGCCGGCTCCCGGAGAGGCGCGGAGCGGCCGGCCACGACGGAGCTGGGGATGAGCAGGGCACATTGCGGCATCGTCGGCGCAGCGCTTAGCGTCCGTGCATGGCAGCTGCTGCGGACCTCGCTTTCGACCCGTGGGACCCGGCGTTCGTCGCCGACCCGTATCCGGCCTATGCCGAGCTGCGGGCTCGGGGCCGGGTGATCCGGTACGAGCCGACCGACCAGTGGCTCGTGCCGCACCACGCGGACGTCTCGGCGCTGCTGCGGGACCGTCGCCTGGGGCGCACCTACCAGCACCGGTTCACGCACGAGGACTTCGGGCGGACCCCGCCCCGGCCGGAGCACGAGCCGTTCCACACGCTCAACGACCACGGCATGCTCGACCTGGAGCCGCCGGACCACACCCGGATCCGGCGTCTGGTGTCGAAGGCGTTCACACCGCGCACGGTGGAGCGGCTGCGGCCGTATGTGCACGGGTTGGCGAACGACCTGGTGGCGGCGCTGGTCGAGGCGGGCGGGGGCGATCTGCTGACGGATGTGGCGGAGCCGCTGCCGGTGGCGGTGATCGCCGAGATGCTGGGCATCCCGGAGGCGGACCGGGCGCTGTTGCGTCCTTGGTCGGCGGACATCTGCGGGATGTACGAGCTGAACCCGTCGCAGGAGACGGCGGCGAGGGCGGTCCGGGCGTCGGTGGAGTTCTCGGACTATCTGCGGGAGCTGATCGCGGAACGCCGCAAGGAGCCGGGGGAGGATCTGATCTCCGGTCTGATCGCGGCCCATGACGAGGGGGACCGGCTGACGGAGCAGGAGATGATCTCCACGGCCGTCCTGCTGCTGAACGCCGGGCACGAGGCCACGGTCAACGCCACGGTGAACGGCTGGTGGGCGCTGTTCCGCAACCCGGACCAGCTGGCCGCGCTGCGCGCCGACCACGGGCTGGTGCCGTCCGCCGTGGAGGAGCTGATGCGGTACGACACCCCGCTCCAGCTCTTCGAGCGCTGGGTGCTGGACGACATCGAGATCGCCGGCACGACGATCCCGCGGGGTTCGGAGATCGCCATGCTCTTCGGCTCCGCCAACCACGATCCCGAGGTCTTCGCCGACCCCGGCCGCCTGGACCTCACCCGGGTGGACAACCCGCACATCTCCTTCAGCGCGGGTATCCACTACTGCATCGGCGCCCCGCTGGCCCGTATCGAGCTGGCCGCCTCGATGACGGCGCTGCTGGAGCGGGCTCCGGCTCTGACCCTGGTGGCGGAGCCGGAGCGGAAGCCGAACTTCGTGATCCGGGGGTTGCGGGGGCTTCGGGTGGCGGTGGCGTAGCCGCGCGGGCTCAGGCCCTGTCGTTTGGATCATCCCGGCGTCGCGGGGTCTGGCACGCACATCTGCGGCGTTGTCGTCACTCGCCGACGCTCCGCTTCGACTCCCTCCTCCGCCTTGCAGCTGCACGCACCAGACCCCGCTCGGGTCGGCTGGAAGGCGCCGCACCTCACAGCCGGCCTGATCCAAACGACAGGACCTAGGCCGTCAGGTCCCGGCGGCGCAGGCCGGCCAGGCCCGCGGCGACCAGCGCCGGCGCGAGGGCCGTGAGGGCCAGCACCGGTCCCCACTCCATCTCCCCGCCCGGCAGCTTGGGCAGGTGGCCGAAGGGGGAGAGGTCCAGGATCGCCCGGGGGGCGTCGAGGGCGGGGCCGACCCAGCCGATGAGGAGGACCGCGCCCGCGATGCCCCAGGCGGCCACCGCGCCGCGCGGCAGGACGCCGTAGAGCAGGACGGCGATGCCGCCGACGGCCCACACCGCCGGGAGCTGGACCAGGCAGGCGGCGAGGACCGGGCCGGTGTCCTTGCCGTAGCCGAGGGCGAAGCCCAGGCCGGCGAGCAGCATGATCAGGGCCGTGCCGCCGAAGGCGATCGCCAGATGCCCGGCGGCCCAGCGCAGGCGGCCGACCGCGCAGGCCAGGAGCGGTTCGGCGCGGCCGGAGGTTTCCTCGGCGTTCAGGCGCAGCACCGACTGCACGATGTACAGGGCGGCGACGAGGCCGAGCATGCCGATCAGGGAGGCCGGCAGCGCGTCGGTCAGGCCCGACTGGCCGCCCATCCGCTCGAAGATCTGGCGGGCCTGCTTGTTGTCCCTCATCAGGTCGGCCGCGCCGGTGGTGATCCCGCCGTAGATCAGTCCGGCGAGGAAGAAGCCGACCGACCAGCCCAGCACGCTGCCCCGTTGGAGCCGCCAGGCCAGGGCGCCGGCCGTGCGCAGGCGGCCGGTGGCCGGGCCCGGCCGGGTGGGCATGAAGCTCATGCCGATGTCCCGGCGGCCGGCCAGCTCGTAGGCGACCGCGCCCTGGAGCAGCGCGGCCGCGGCGAACAGCAGCAGCACCCACCAGCGGTCGGCCGCGAACGCGCGCAGGTTCTCCAGCCAGCCGATCGGCGACAGCCAGGTCAGCACCGAGGAGCCGTCGTCGGAGGCCGAGTCGCCCGCCGCGCGCAGCACGAAGGCCGCGCCCAGCACGGCCGCCGTCAGGCCACGGGCCAGACGGGCGCTCTCCGTCAGCTGGGCGACGATCGCCGCCATGGTGGCGAACACCATGCCCATGCCGCCGATCCCGAGCCCGAAGGCCAGCGCTCCCCGGCCGCCCTGGCCGGCCAGGCCCACCGTGACGAGCAGCGCCAGAGCGCCGTTCGCGACGCCCGCGGTCAGCAGCGCGGCCGTCAGCGGGGCGCGCCGGCCGACCATGCCGGACGACACGAGCTCCTGGCGCCCGCTCTCCTCCTCGTCCCGGGTGTGCCGGACGACGACGAGCAGGCTCATCACCGCGGCCAGCGCGCCCGCGTACACGCCGATGCGCCAGGCGGTCAGCGCGCCGAGGGAGTCGTCGAAGACCGGGCCGACCATGGCGCGCAGGGAGGTGTTCGTCGCCATCTGGTGCATCAGGTCGGCGCGGGCGGCCGGGGTGCCGTAGAGGGCCTTCAGGGAGTTCGGCATGGAGAGGACCATCAGCGCGATCACCGCGGCCCAGACCGGGATCAGCACGCGGTCGCGGCGGAGCGCGAAGCGCAGCAGGGTGCCGGTGCCGGCCAGCGGCCGCGAGCCCCCGGCCCGTACGGAGAAGGCCGTCGCGGTCACCGTGCCACCTCCCCCGCGTCGTCGAGTGCGTCCCGGTCGAGTTCATCCTGGTAGTGCCGCAGGAACAGCTCCTCCAGCGTCGGCGGGGTGGAGGTCAGGGAGCGTACGCCGGACTCGCCGAGCGAGCGCAGGACGGCGTCGAGCTTGTCGGTGTCGACCTGGAGCCGGACCCGGTGGCCCTGGACGTCGAGGTCGTGGACGCCGGGCAGGCGGGCCAGGCCGTTGGGCGGGCCGGCGAGTTCGGCGGTCACGCTGGTGCGGGTGAGGTGGCGCAGGTCGGCCAGCGATCCGCTCTCGACCGTGCGGCCCTTGCGGATGATGCTGACCCGGTCGCACAGCTGCTCCACCTCGCTGAGGATGTGGGAGGAGAGCAGGACGGTGCGGCCCCGGTCCCGTTCCTCCGCGACGCAGCGCTGGAAGACCTCTTCCATGAGCGGGTCCAGGCCCGAGGTGGGCTCGTCCAGGATCAGCAGGTCCACGTCGGAGGCGAAGGCGGCGACCAGGGCGACCTTCTGCCGGTTGCCCTTGGAGTAGGTGCGGCCCTTCTTGGTGGGGTCCAGTTCGAAGCGGTCGATCAGCTCGGTGCGGCGCCGCTGGTCGAGGCCTCCGCGCAGCCGGCCGTAGAGGTCGATGACCTCGCCGCCGGAGAGGTTGCGCCACAGGGTGACGTCGCCGGGCACGTAGGCGATCCGGCGGTGCACCTCCACCGCGTCCGTCCAGGGGGCGCGGCCCAGCACCTGTGCGGCGCCCTTGTCGGAGCGCAGCAGGCCGAGCAGGACGCGGATGGTGGTGGACTTGCCGGCGCCGTTGGGGCCGAGGAAGCCGTGCACCTCGCCGGCCTCGACATCCAGGTCGAGGCCGTCCAGTGCGTGGGTACGGCTCGCGGCGCGAGCGCTACCGCGTGCACAGCAACCAGTGGTACGAGGCTCTCACCAACCGCGAGGCCGTCATCAAGCGGTGGGAGACGGCCCTGCGCGAAGGCGTCACCAGCCTCGGCGCCGACACCCCCGCGGGACGCCGCATGGCCGAGACACTGGCCTTCTTCGAGTTCGTGGACGGAGAGATCGCGGCCATGATGGAGCGCTGGCGTGTGCGCCGGGAGGAGCTCTTCGGTCAGGGCTGACCCCGTTTTTCGCGAGTGGATCACCTCGGCGTGCCAGTGGCTGCGCTGAGTCGCGGCGCGTCCCCGCCCGTTCGACTGCACTCTCGACACCACCGGCTTCCACGCCCCCGGCTCACGCTGACGGCAGCGTAAGCCCCCACGCCCCCTCCACCACCCGCCACGTCCGCCTGCGCACCGGCCCCGAGACCGCCGCGTCCGCCCGGTACCGGAAGTCCCCGCCGACCACGGTCACCGTGCGCCCACGGGCCCGCAGCGGGGTCGCCTCCGCGCCCAGGGACAGCGGCCGGACCTCCACCTCCGCGACCCCGCCGGCCCCCGGCGTCACCGACACGGCCTCCACGGGCTGGTCCAGGTCCACGACCGTCTCCCCGTCGACCTCCACCCGCAGCCGGGACGGTCCGGGCGCCGGCACGGTGGCCAGCCGGGCGGGCCGGGGCGCCAGGGTGCGCACCAGGGAGCGGTACGTCGTGCGCAGCCAGGGACGCCCCGCGGGCACGCTCACCGGCTCGACGGCGGCCGCCCGCGCCGTCACCGGCACCGGCGGGATGCCCAGCGCGCCCAGGACCACCCCGTCGCTGTCGTCGACCAGCAGGTCCAGGCGGCGTTCCGCCCCGTCCAGCACGGCCCGCGCCGCCGCCACCGCCCCGGACGGCACGCCGAGGGACCGGGCCAGACCCGCCTCCCCGACCGGCACCACCGACAGAGCGCATCCGGCCAGCTCGCGGTGGCGGTGCAGCAGGGTCACCGCGCGGACCAGCGCCCGGTCGTCGCCGACCACGACCGGGCGCCGGGACCCCCGCCGGCCGAGGGCCCGGGCGAACTCCTCCGGCCCCTCCGGCAGACAGACCTTCGCCGCCGCACCCGCGCTGAGCACGTCTTTCGCGATCCGTACGGACTCCCCGTCCGCCTGCCGTGCCACCGGATCGATGATCACCAGCAGCTGTTCGGACGTCGCGAAAGTCGCCACCTCGGTCCTGCCTCGCTTCCTCGGGTAGCATCTTTGTGCAAGAGCCCCTTGCGCTATTGCGCCAGGGGCTTCGTCTATTCCGGGGCATCCGGTCCGACGGTTCAGCGGCCAACGACGGTCGCGATGGCACGCGGCGGTGAACCTTACGCCCACGCCCCCGACCTTGGACATGCCCCGCCCGGAAGGGGTGTACGCGCGTGCCCGCACTTGTGCTGCTCGGTGCTCAGTGGGGTGACGAAGGCAAGGGAAAGGCGACGGACCTGCTTGGCGGCTCCGTCGACTATGTGGTGCGTTACCAGGGTGGCAACAACGCCGGCCACACGGTGGTCGTCGGCGACCAGAAGTACGCACTGCACCTGCTCCCTTCCGGAATCCTCTCGCCTACTTGTGTCCCGGTCATCGGCAACGGCGTCGTCGTCGACCCGTCGGTCCTGCTCTCCGAGCTGAGCGGTCTGAACGAGCGTGGCGTCGACACGTCCAAGCTCCTGATCAGCGGCAACGCGCACATCATCACGCCGTACAACGTGACCGTCGACAAGGTGACGGAACGCTTCCTCGGCAAGCGCAAGATCGGCACGACCGGCCGCGGCATCGGCCCGACCTACGCCGACAAGATCAACCGCGTCGGCATCCGGGTCCAGGACCTGTACGACGAGTCGATCCTCCAGCAGAAGGTCGAGGCGGCCCTCGACGTCAAGAACCAGCTCCTCACCAAGCTCTACAACCGGCGCGCGATCGCCGTCGACCAGGTGGTCGAGGAGCTGCTGGGCTACGCGGCGCAGATCAAGCCGTACGTCGCCGACACGGTCCTGATCCTGAACCAGGCCCTGGAGGACGACAAGGTCGTCCTGTTCGAGGGCGGCCAGGGCACCCTGCTCGACATCGACCACGGCACGTACCCCTTCGTCACCTCCTCGAACCCGACCGCGGGCGGCGCCTGCACCGGCGCCGGCGTGGGTCCGACGAAGATCAGCCGGGTCATCGGCATCCTCAAGGCCTACACGACCCGTGTCGGCTCCGGCCCCTTCCCGACCGAGCTGTTCGACGCGGACGGCGAGGCGCTGCGCCGCATCGGCGGCGAGCGGGGCGTGACCACCGGCCGCGACCGTCGCTGCGGCTGGTTCGACGCGGTCATCGCCCGCTACGCGACCCGCGTGAACGGCCTGACGGACTTCTTCCTCACCAAGCTCGACGTCCTCACCGGCTGGGAGCAGATCCCGGTCTGCGTGGCCTACGAGATCGACGGCAAGCGCGTCGAGGAGCTGCCGTACTCCCAGTCGGACTTCCACCACGCGAAGCCCGTCTACGAGACCCTCCCGGGCTGGTCCGAGGACATCACCAAGGCGAAGTCCTTCTCCGACCTCCCGAAGAACGCCCAGAACTACGTCAAGGCGCTGGAGGAGATGTCCGGCGCCCCGATCTCCGCGATCGGCGTGGGCCCGGGCCGGGACGAGACGATCGAGATCAACTCGTTCCTGTAGGGGCTCGCTCCCCGCATGTCTCGACTTGTCCCTCCGCGTGATGCGCGGAGGGACAATCGAGGTATGAGCGTCCACCGGAACGCACGGTGCCGGGGACCGTACGGCGGTGAGGGCGACCAGGCCTGCGGCACGGACTGCTCCGACCCCGCTGTCTTCGAGGTCGCCCGGCACGGCCTCCCCCCGCTCCGCGTCTGCCCGGTGCATCTCGGACCCTCCCTGCTGATGGCGAGCAGGGTGCTGTGGCCACCGGAGATCCGGCTCATCGGCCGGCTCTGACACCGGCCGCTCTCCCGGCGCCAGCCGGCGGGCGCGTGGTGTTCAGGGCTTCCGGCGCAGGACGAGCGTGGCCGTTTCGGCCATGGAGCTGCGGGTGAGGGTCGCGTCGGCGCCGGTGCCGTCGAGGTTGTAGACGTACGCGACGGTCGCCGAACGGCACGCCGGGTCCGAGCCCTCCCTGATGACCCGGGCGCCAGTCGTGGCGATCGAGGCCCTGCCGACGTTGAGCAGGGCCGCCTCCCACTCGCAGTGCCGTCCGCCCCGGGTGTCGGTGCCGTGGACGGTGACCGAGCCAGTCCTGCCGCTGCCGATGACGACGCTCAGGCCACCGCCGCCGGTGTACCAGTCACCCCGCAGGGCGGGCCCGACACGGGTGCCGGGCTCGGCGACCCGGTCCAGGCCGTAGGACACCCGGGGCGTGTCCCATCTGAGGTCCTCGTAGACACTCGCGACGAGCTTCATCGTGGACGGCGTCCGGCAGCTCTCCTTGCCGGAGGGGGCGCCGATCCCGTGCATCCGGAAATCGCCGAGCACCAGCGCCCTCTCCGACCGGGAGCGCACCATCGCCTCTCCGGCGCAGATTGTGTCGTGGGTGGCTGTGAGGACGGTGGCGCCCCGACTGCCGGGGCGGGCGCCCCGGACGAGGTCCAGCCGGACGCTGAACAACGGCTCTCCCTCCTCCAGGGTGGTGCTCCAGGATCCGCTGAAGGCGTAGTAACCCGGCTGGCGTTCGCGCGGCCCGCTCTCCCCGAGCACCCGCCACGGGGCGGCGGCCAGGGCGGGCAGGACGAGGTAACCGGCGGCCACCACCGACAGCACGGCGATCACCGGCAGCAGCACGCCCGCGGCCCGGCGCCCGAGGCGGGCGGCGCGAGACGGGGGCGGCGTCGGTACGACACGCGGCGGGGCGATGCCCGCCTCGGGCACGTCCAGCGGATCGCGCGGCTCCTCGACGGCCGAGGGCTCGTCGGGAAGCTCCGGGAACTCCGGGAACTCCGGGGGCTCAGGCGCGTCCGGGAGGCGAGCTCCCTCGTCCTCCCTCCGCGGCGTCTCCGGCAACGGCTCCGCCGCCACTCGGTCCAGGCGCGCCAGCAGAGCCGCCGGCAGCCACGCCCCCGCCGGAGCCCGCCGGGTCAGCTCGGTCACCTCCGTGACGGAGGGCCGCTGCCCGGGGTCCTTCGCGAGGCAGCGCCGGACGAGATCCGCGATCACCTCCGGCACGCCGGTCAGGTCCGGTTCCTCGTAGGCGATCCGGAACAGCAGTGCGTGCACCCCGCCCTCGCCCATGCCCCGGAAGGGGGAGCGGCCCGTGGCCGCGTAGGCCAGGACGCTGCCGAGCGAGAACACGTCACCGGCCGGGGTGACCCGCGCGCCCCTGATCTGCTCGGGGGACATGAACTCGGGCGTGCCGACGAGGGTTCCGGTGCGGGTGAGGGTGGAGTCGGCGGTGGCGTCCAGGGCATGGGCCACCCCGAAGTCGATGACCCGGGGACCGTCGACGGTGAGCAGGATGTTGGACGGCTTCAGGTCGCGGTGGACGAGCCCGGCGCCGTGGATGGCGTCCAGGGCCTGCGCCAGCCGGTTCGCCAGGACGTGCGCGGAGGCCGAGGGAAGCGGGCCGAAGTCGCCGCGTACGACGGCCCGCAGGGTCGGCCCCGGAACGTATTCCGTCGCCACCCAGGGCTGTTCGGCGTCGGTGTCCGCGTCCAGCACCCTCGCCGTCCACGCCCCGCTCACTCGTCGCGCCGCGGCCACCTCGCGGGTGAACCGTCGCCGGAACTCCTCCTGTTCGGCGTCGGGATCGGTGCGGATCAGCTTCACCGCGACCGTCGTCGCGCCGGGACCGGCGTCCGCCTCCCGTGCGAGATAGACCCGGCCCATGCCGCCCGCGCCGAGCCGGGACAGCAGACGATAGGGGCCGATGTGGGCCGGGTCGTCGGGAGACAGGGACTGCATGGAGCGCGATCATTCCAGAAATTGACTCGGACATGGCCAGTTCCTGGTTTCCGGGGTGGGACGCCCCCGACAAACATCTACGCGGGTAGTCACCGCCGCGGCGCCCGCCAGCACCCTCCTCCAGCCCTCCTCAGGAGTCCTGACATGCCCGTCAGTCCCATGAACCGCCGGGAGTTCGTGAAGAAGTCGGCCGTCACCGGAGCGGCCGTCGCCGCCGCGGGAGCGGTCGGCACCGGCAGCGCCGAGGCCGCGGAAGCCGGTCACCTGCCCGAAAAGGCGCCACGCACCTGGTCGTTCTCCATCCTCGGCACCACCGACCTGCACAGCCACGTCTTCGACTGGGACTACTACAAGGACGCCGCCTACACCGACAAGGCCGGCAACTCCTGCGGTGTCGCCCGGGTCGCCACGCTCGTCAAGCAGCAGCGCGCGGCCAAGGGCGAGGACCGGGTCCTGCTGGTGGACGCCGGCGACATCATCCAGGGCACCTCGCTCGCCTACTACTTCGCCCGCGTCGACCCGATCACCGGCACCGACGGCGAGGACGGCCCCCGGCACCCGATGGCCGCCGCCATGAACCACATGCGCTACGACGCCGCCGCCCTCGGCAACCACGAGTTCAACTACGGCATCGACGTACTGCGGAAGTTCGAGGAGCAGTGCCGCTTCCCGCTGCTCGGCGCCAACGCCCTCGACGCGAAGACGCTGCGGCCCGCTTTCCGGCCGTACACCGTCAAGGGGATCCGGGTGCCCGGCGCGCCCGACATCAAGGTCGGCATCCTCGGCCTCACCAACCCCGGCATCGCCCTGTGGGACAAGGACAACGTCAGCGGCAAGATGGTGTTCCCGGGGCTGGTGGAGCAGGCGAAGAAGTACGTGCCCCGGCTGCGCGCGCTCGGCTGTGACGTCGTCTTCCTCACCGACCACTCCGGCCTCGACGGCTCCACGTCCTGGGGCGACTCCCTGCCCTACGTCGAGAACGCCTCCAACCTGGTCGCCGAACAGGTGCCCGGCATCGACGCGATCCTCGTCGGCCACACCCACGTCGAGGTGCCGTCGTACACCGTGAAGAACGCGGAGACCGGCGAGGAGGTGCTGCTCTCCGAGCCGTACTGCTGGGGCTTCCGGCTGAGCGTCTTCGACTTCGAGCTCGAACTCCACTGCGGGCAGTGGAAGGTGACGAGCAAGACCGCGCAGACCCTCAACCCCAAGGATGTGGACGAGGACGCCGAGATCAGGAAGCTCCTGGAGGCCGACCACGAGCTGGTGGTGAAGTACGTCAACACGGCGGTCGGCACCTGCACCCAGGACCTCTCGGCGGCGGAGTCCTGCTGGAAGGACGTGCCGATCATGGACTTCATCCACAAGGTGCAGATGGAGACGGTGAAGTCCGGCCTGTCGGCGGCGGACGCGGCGCTCCCGCTCATCTCCGTCGCCGCGCCCTTCAGCCGCACCGCCGACATCCCGCAGGGCAACGTCACCATCAAGGACATCGCCGGTCTCTACATCTACGACAACACCCTCTACGGCAAGAAGCTGACGGGCGCCCAGCTGAGGAACTACCTGGAGTACGCGGCGAAGTACTACCACCAGGTCCCCGCCGGCACGAAGGTCGACACCGCGACCCTCACGAACGCGAACAAGTTCTGGGACTACATGTACGACACCGCGGCGGGCGTCGACTACGAGATCGACATCGCCCAGCCGGAGGGGTCCCGGATCAAGAACCTCAGCTACAACGGCGCCCCCGTCGCCGACGACCAGGTCTTCGTCGTAGCGGTCAACAACTACCGGGCGAACGGCGGTTCGGGATACCCGCACATCGCCTCGGCGGAGATCGCCTACAGCTCCACCAACGAGATCCGCCAGCTGATGATCGACTACGTGACGGCGAAGAAGGCCCTCGACCCGACGGACTTCGCGGTCACCAACTGGAAGCTGACGCAGGCCGGAACGCCGGTCTTCTGACCGGGGCGGGTCGAACGGGGGACGATCCGGTCGGCGACGACCGCGTCCCCCACACCCGCCCCCACATCCACCCCCGCCCCGACACCCATCCCCGCCCCCACGCCCGCTCACGCGGTGACGGCGCGTGGGGCGCGTGGGTCAGGCTCCGAGCAGTCCGACGGCCCCGTACCACACCGGTCCCGGGTTGAGTCGGTGCGGATAGCGGGAGGTCATCTCGTCGAAGTACTCCCGGGCGTTGGCGCTTTCGCCGAGCACACGGATGGCGTCCAGCAGGTACTGGCGGGTCTCGTCCAGGATGGCGGGGTCGTCCGGGAGGTCCTTGTTCTTGTGGCCCGCCACGACGGCGCGTGGACGCAGCTCGGCGACGCGGTCGAGGGCCGTGAGCCACTCCTGCAGGCCGCCGTCGCCGCCTTCGAGGACGTACTGGTGCACGCCGTTGTACGCGACGTCCCCGGCCACGACGAGGCCGATGGACGGCACATGCAGGACGGTGGTGTTGTCGGTGTCCGTGTGCCCGACCTCGACGGCCTGGAGGAGGTGCCCCTCCAGCAGGAAACCCTCGGCCGGGACGGGCTCCGCCAGCACCGTGGTGTCGGGGATCAGGCCCGGGAACTGCTTGTCCCACAGCTCTTCGCGCCCCACGGTGGCCTGCTCGTGCATGACCTTGATGGTGCCCTCGGTGGCGTAGACGGTGACGCCGGGGAAGCGCTTCGCGAGGTCCGCCGTGCCGAACCAGTGATCGCCGTGGCCGTGGGTGGCGTAGATGTACGCCAGGCGCTTGCCGGACCGCTCGATCCAGTCGCCGACCCTTCGGGTCTGCTCGACGGTCAGCGGCGGGTCGACCAGTACGGCGTCCTCCTCCCCGAAGATCAGCGTCACCGCCAGCGGTGACGAGACGAGCCGGTCACCGTTGGGCAGACGCTCGTCGCCGGCCCTCGGCGTCCCGTCCAGGACGTGGACCTCGTAGTCCAGCGAGCCGGACGCGGGGGTGGATGCGGACGCGGTCATGATGGCGCCTCCTTCAGCGAGACCGATGCGGCATGAAAGAAGCGTAACGCGATGACTTCTATCGTGTCGCGTGTGCGCCCTCGCCATTTTCGAAAGAGGTGTGTGACGATTGTCTATGTCGTAATGCGGGCGTGCACCGCCTGGCCGACCTGAGGGAGCAACGATGTCCGGAGCAACGCTGAGCTGGAGCGTCCACGTGGCGCCGCCGATCCCCACGGAGATCGCGGACCTGCCGCCCGACCTCGACCGCCGCATGTGGTCGCCGACCACGGCGACGCTGATCACGGGCGAGCGCGACGCGGTCCTGGTCGACGCGCTGATGACGGTCGAGCAGGCCCGCCGGCTGGCCGAGTGGGTCGCCGCGAGCGGCAAGAACCTCACCACCGTCTACGTGACCCACGGACACGGTGACCACTGGTTCGGCCTGGGCACCCTCCTCGAGCGCTTCCCGGACGCGCGCGCCGTCGCGACGCCGGCCGTGGTCGAGCAGATGGAGAAGCAGATGGCGCCGGAGTTCATCGCGTCGTACTGGGACAAGCGCTTCCCCGGTCAGATGCCCGAGCGGATCGTGGCCGCGGAGCCGCTGACCGCCGACCGGCTGGACCTGGAGGGCAGCGACCTCGTCGTCGTGGGTCTCGGGCACACGGACACCGACGACACCACCTGTCTGCACGTGCCCTCGATCGGCCTGGTCGTGGCCGGTGACGCCGTCTACAACGACGTCCACCTGTACCTCGCCGAGTCGCCCGCCGAGGGCCGCCGGGCGTGGCTCGACGCGCTGGACACCGTCGCCTCGCTCGACCCGCGGGCGGTGGTCGCGGGACACAAGAACCCCGGCCTGCCGGACGACCCGAGGGCGATCGACGAGACCCGGCGCTACATCCAGGACTTCGAGGAGGTCGCCGAGCGCACCACGACCACCCTCGACCTCTACCGCGGCATGCTCGAGCGCCACCCGGGCCGGGTCAACCAGGGGGCGCTGTGGGGCTCGGCCAGGTCCGCCAAGGGATGACCGACGCACCGAATGCATTGCCTGACAGAGGTATAAGCATTACGGTTGTATCAACGGAGGGTCGTCTCAGTGGCCCCGGTCACGCCGACCCATCGACCCGACGATGGAGAGCACCGAAAATGATCATCGACGGAACCGGCATCGACGCCACAGCCGCGTACAAGCTGCTGATCGGGAGCATCCTTCCCCGTGCGGTCGCATGGGTGAGCACCGTCTCCACGGACGGCGTCGGCAACCTCGCACCGATCTCCTTCTTCACCGCGGTGGGCCGCAAGCCGCCCATGATCTCGATCTCCCTGCAGCCGCGTTCGGACGGGGTGACCCTCAAGGACACCTTCGTCAACATCCAGGACACGGGCGAGTTCGTGACCAACCTGGCGGTCCTGCCCCTGGCCGACCAACTGCACCGTTCGGCCTACGAGTTCGACAGCTCGGTGGACGAGTTCGCGGAACTCGGCCTGGAGAAGGCACCGTCGGAGGTGGTCCGGGCGCCCCGGATCAAGGAGGCGCCGATCTCCTTCGAGTGCGTGGTGAACCGGATCATCCCGGTGGGCGACACACACGACCACGTCGTATGGGGCGAGGTCGTGCGGTTCCACATCAGGGACGACCTCTACCTGGAGCGCGGACGCGTCGACACCGCCGCCCTCCCCGTCATCGGCCGTCTCGCCGCCGAGTACACCCTCGTCGACAACGTCTTCACCACTCCGCTCGAGGAGGGCGTGGTGGACGCGCACGAGGGACGGCGCATGGAGCGCCTCGACGGGCGGGCGACCGAGTGGTCCCCCATCGACACGGCCCAGTGGTCCCCGTCCGGATCCACCTCGGCCCCCGGGAAGGAGTCGGCCGCGTGAAGACCGAGCGCATCGCCGATTCGGACGTCAGATTCCGCCGCAACGGCAACGGGAGCCGGGCCGTCGTCCTCGTCCACGGCTTCCTCGACGACCAGCACGTCTGGGACGGCGTCATCGAGGAGCTGACCAGCCAGGACGTGGAGACCGTCCAGCTGGACCTGGCGGGGCACGGGGAGCGCACCGAGGCCGACGGCCCGTTCACGCTGGACCGGCTCGCGTCCGAGGTCCGAGCCGTCGTGGACTCCCTCGGCAAGCCGGTGGTGCTGGTCGGCCAGAGCCTGGGCACGCTGATCGTGGAACTCGTCGCCGCGACGCGCCCGGAGCGGGTACGCGGCCTGGTCCTGCTGACGCCCGTCCCGCTCGCCGGCACCCACCTCCCGGACGACGTCCTCGAATCCTTCTACGCGCTGGGCGGCGACCCCGGTGCCCAGCGTGCGGCCCGGACACAGCTGTCCCGCGGCATCGGCGAGGCGGACCTCGACCGGCTCGGGGTCGTCGGCGGCCGGATGCGTCCCGACGTGGTGCGCGCTCTGGTGGACGCCTGGAACACCGGCCACCCGGACGGGGAGAAGCCGAGCCGCTACCCCGGGCCCGTCCTGGTCGTCCGCGGCGCCTGCGACACGTTCGCCACCGCGGAACTGGTCGAGCGGGGCGTGCTGGAGCGGTTCGGCCGGGCCGAGACCGCGACGGTCGACGAGGCGGGGCACTGGGCGCACATCGAGCGCCCGGCCGCCGTCGCCGCGCTCCTGGGCGCGTTCCTCGCCGAGGCGCTGCCCGCGGGCATCACGAAGAGCGGCGTGCGGGCGCAGCCGTGGACGACGGCCTTCGCCGGGAAGTCCGCGGACTCCTTCGCGGAGGCGTTCGCCGAGGAGGTCGTGCTCGAAGCGACCACACTCACCCGGCCGGTCGAGGGCCGCGACCAGGTCAAACAGGTGATGGCCACCGCCAGCGGCATCTACGAGAGCCTCGCGTTCACCCACGAGGCCACCCGGGGGCCGCGCACCTACCTGGAGTGGGAGGCGACCGCGTTCGGTGGCCTGCGCATCCAGGGCGTGACCGTCCTGACCAAGGACGAGGACGGCCGGATCGTCCGCGCCGCGATCCACCACCGGCCGCTCGGCGCGGTACTGCGCTTCTCCGTCGAGATGCGCGAGCGCCTGCGGGGGCGCATCGACCCGACCCACTTCCACGACGGCGACCGATAGGCAGTGCCGCGAGAGGAACCAGCCATGACACACCGGACCGACATCGAATTCCCCGCGGAGGGCGGCGTCACGCTGCGCGGCTGGCTGTACCTCCCGGACGGCCCCGGCCCCCACCCCGCGATCACCATGGCCCACGGCTACGCGGGCGTGAAGGAGCACGGGCTGGAGCGCTTCGCCGAGGCCTTCGCCGACAGCGGCTTCGTGGTGCTCGTGCACGACCACCGGGGCTTCGGCGCGAGCGACGGCTCCCCGCGCTGCGACGTGGACCCCTGGCGGCAGATCGCCGACTGGCGTCGCGCCGTCTCCTTCCTGGAGAGCAGGCCCGAGGTCGACGCCGGCCGGATCGGCCTGTGGGGCACCAGCTACGCGGGGGGCCACGCCATCGTGCTCGGCGCCACCGACCGGCGCCTGCGCTGTGTGGTCGCGCAGGTGCCCACGATCAGCGGATACGAGCAGGGCCTGCGCCGCGTCCCGCCGGAGGCCGTCGCCGGTCTGGAGGAGTCGTTCGCCGAGGACGAGCGGGCTCAGTTCCGCGGCGAGCCGCTCCGTACGCAGGCGATCGTCAGCGACGACCCCGCCGTGCCGGCCTCCTACCGCGCCCGGGACGCCATCGACTTCTACCTCCAGCCGACTCCCCCGGGAGTCTGGGAGAACCAGGTGACCGTCCGTTCCACGCGCGCCGCCCGGATGTACGAGCCCGGCGTCTGGATCAGCCGGGTCTCGCCCACGCCCCTGCTTCTCGTGGTCGGCGAGCGCGACACCATCACGGTGACCGACCTGGCCCTGGCCGCCTATGAGCGCGCCCTGGAGCCGAAGCGCCTGGTGCTGCTGCCCGGCGGCCACTTCGACCCCTACCTGTCCGGGTTCAAGGAGTCCAGCGGGGCGGCCGTCGACTGGTTCCGCCGCCACCTCGCGCAGACCTCGTAGCGACATGGCCACACAGCACTGCGATGCGGCCGGCATCGCAGTGCTTCTTTCTGTGCGCGGGAGTTGGACGGGGAGGTCTCCATGGGCGCCGATCGGAGGAGGCTGTCTCCATGGGCGCCGACACGAGGAGTGACCCGGGGCCGAAACACGCGGCACGGGCCGGCACCAGGTCGCCTCGCTGGCCCGGTCTGCCGGCCCGCACCGTGAGTCACGGTCGGCCTGATCCACATGACACCCCCCTTGACGCCCCCGGCTACGCGGGCGCTGACAGGGCCGGTGCGGCAGCGCTGCGCCGCCTCGCCAGCCGGGCGTGCAGGCCGAGGAGGAGGCCGGCGCCCGCGGTCCACGCGACGAGCGTGAGCACCGGGACTACCGCGTGCGCACCGCCGAAGTAGCTCAGGTCGCTGACCGCGCGCACGGCGGCGCCGGGCGGCAGCAGCGCGGAGACGGCTCGTGCCGTGCCGGGCAGCAGATCGGGGCCGATGGTGGCACCGCTGGTGGCGTTGCCGACCGTGAGCAGCAGAAGCGTGGCCACGGGGATCCCGAGGGGGCCGAAGTACGTGCCGAGCAGCTTCGTGGTGAAGGAGGCCGCGGCCGCCAGGAACGCGAGGGTGACGATCAGCGGCGCCACGGGGGCCGGGACGGATCCCATGACCGGGCCGGCGATGATCGCGGCGAGCGCGCCGATGGCCACGGAGGCGCCGCCGAGCACCCGGAACCGGTGGCGCAGGCGGAGCAGACCGGCCAGGCCGAGGACGTTCGAACCGAGGACGAAACCGGCCAGCGTCACCCCGAAGGCCATGTAGAAACCGGCCAGTCCCCGGGCGTCGAAGTGGCTCAGCGGAACGGTGTCCTCGATGGTGACGTGCTTGTGCGCACCGTGGGCGTAGGCGCCCACGAGGGTCTTCACGGCCGCCGTGGTGGACGTGCCGGCGGCCCCGGCGATCTCCAGGCGCAGCCGGTGCGGGCCGCCGCCGACGACCGCGGCGTCGACGTCGTGGTGCTGCACCGCGTCGCGCGCGGCCTGGGCACTCGCGGCCGGATGAACCTCGACGGTGTCGCCGAGAGCCTGGCCGATCTCGCCCGGCAGTGCGGACCCCGTGACGGCGATGGGGATCTGGTGGGGCTGGGGGTTGCGCTGCAGGCCGACGTAGCAGGTGACGAAGGCCGCCACGACGATCAGCGCGATCACCACGGGCTGGAGCCAGGCCCGCACCGGCGGTCGGTGACGGACGATCCGGTGCGGACGGGGCGACGGCGTGGCCACTGCGGGCGCCGCCTGCTCGTGCTCCGGGGCGGTTGCGACAGGGCGTTCCATGTCATCACTTTCTGGGGGGAAGGGCATGCGGCGTGATCGGAACGGACACGCGGGGATGCCGTGGGGGTGATTTACGAGCATATGCGCGTATTTGCTGTACGGCAACCCGGCTCAGCCCGGTGTTCCGGGCCCGACAGGCCGACGCCTCACTCGGCCCAGGGTGTGAAACCGGTCTCGAGCACCGCTTCGAGGGCCGTGCGCAGGCGGGCGGCCTCGTCGGCTCCGAAGCTCTCCTCGAACCGGTGCTGCACGTCCTGCCACAGCGGCAGCGCCGCCTTCAGCCGGGAGCGTCCCTCCGCCGTGATCGTGACGATCCGCGCGCGGCGGTCCGTTGCCGAGGGCTCGACGGTCACCAGCCCCTCGCGCGCCAGCGGTTTGAGGTTGGAGGCCATGGTCGTCCGGTCCATGGCGATCGACTCGGCGAGGCTGCTGATCGTCGTCTCCCCGCGTGCGGCCAGGCTCTGCAGGATGCTGAACTGCGTCCCGCGAAGGCCGACCGGGGCCAGGGCCTTGTCGTACGTCGCGCCGAGGTACCGCGCCGCCTTGCGCAGCGCCAGGCTGTTGCACATGTCGCCAGGGTTCGTCGCCGCGCGGACCATGATCTCCTCCATCGCCTCTCCCGCCCATGATAGGAGCATGTGCTCGCACTGCAAAGGGTCGGCTCGGGAGAGAGCCGGGCCGGCTCCGCGAGCGCCGTCAGCTGAACACGATCATCGAGCCCTGCGCCAGCGACCGCGTCGCCGCCGCGTGCAGGCCGAGCCACACATGGCGTTCCCGGGCGAAGGGGCTGGGGTCGTACGGCGCCGGGACGGCCGGCTCCTCCAACTCGGTGGGAGCGGAGGGCGGTTCCGGCGCCGCAGGCGGGTTCGCCGGATCGATGCCGATCGACGGGGCGACGTACTCCAGCTCGCGCAGCAGCGCCTGCGAGGAGCCCAACGGGCCGCCGCCCGCGAGGAGTTCGTCGCTGGACAGCGGCTGCGGGAAGTCGACAGGGACGTACGCGCCCGCGTGGTCGTAGTGCCAGACCAGGTGGGACTGCTGGGCGGTGGACTCGAACATCTCCAGCAACTGCTCGTAGTCGCCGCCGAGTTCGTCCACCGGGGTCACCGGCAGCCGGCAGACCTGGAGCAGATAGACCCGGCGCAGGAAATGCAGCGCGTCGTAGTCGAAACCGGCCACCGGGGCGACCTCGCCGGACAGGCCCGGCATGTACTGGTACACCGGCACCGGCGGGAGCCCGGCCGCGGCCAGCGCGTTGTTGTAGTGCGCGAGTTCCTCGGCGAACGGGTTGTCCGGGGTGTGGCACAACACGTCGACGAGCGGTACCAGCCACAGGTCACAGGCCAAAGAGAGCTCCTCGCATCGGCTCGCGTCGGTACGCACGCGCGCGTACACGCACACAGTGGGTGTCTGGGAAGGGTAACCGTGACTTACCCATTGGTCAGGCGTTCCAGCAGCTCCAGGGAGTGTGCGTTGGCGGCGGCCACGATCGCCCGGGCCGCCTCGGTCTCCCGCCGGGTCAGCGCGTCGACCAGCTCGGTGTGCCCGGCCCACAGCCGGCCGCGCACGTCCGGCACCCGGCGCAGGTGCTGCACCGCGCACACCCAGGACTGCACCCGCAGCCGGTGCAGGAAGTCGGAGAGGTAGGGGTTGCCGAACAGACCGCTCAGCTCGCGCCAGAAGCGCAGGTCGTAGCCGATGAGCACGGTGAGGTCACCGGCCGCCGCGGCCCGCTGGGCCTCCTCGCCGCGCCGGCGCACCGCGGTCAGCGCGGCGGCGGTACGCGGGTCCCCGGTGTCGGCGAAGGCGGAGCGGCGGCCGCCGGCGAGGCTCTGGAACATGCCGTCGGTGACCAGGCTGCGCGCCTCGATCATGCCCCGGTAGTCGTCGAGGGAGTACTCGGGGACGCGGAAGCCGCGGTGCTGGTCGGCCTCGAGGATGCCCTGCGCGGACAGGTCGACCAGCGCCTCGCGGACCGGGGTCGCCGAGACGCCGTACTGCTCGGCGATCTCCTTGACGGTGAACGCCCGGCCCGGTGTCAGGCGGCCCGCCAGCACCTCGTCGCGCAGCGCGTCGGCGATCTGCTGGCGCAGGGTGCTGCGCGTCACGGCGCCGTTGCCGGGCATGGTCCGGGACTCTCCTCACGCGAAGGGGACGTACTCGTACGTTCTCGCCTGTTTCCTGGTTTCCTGCGAGTTCTTACGAGCACGTCACCTTACGCGTTCGAGTCCGCGCGGCGGCAGCCGTCGTTCCGTCACGCGGTGTGACGGCCTGCACGGTGTCTACACGGTGTGTTCGTCGGCGGCGCTCAGGGCCGCGTCCAGGGCCGCGAGGCCCTCCTTCAGCTCGGCCTCCGTCACGTTGCACGGTGGCACCACGTGGGTGCGGTTCATGTTCACGAAGGGCCACAGGCCGTTCTTCTTGGCGGCGGCCGTGAAGGCGGCCATGGGCGCGTTCGCCTCGCCGGCCGCGTTGTACGGCACCAGCGGCTCGCGGGTCTCCCGGTTCCGCACCAGGTCCAGGGCCCAGAACATGCCGGTGCCGCGCACCTCGCCGACGCTCGGGTGCCGCTCGGCCAGCTCGGCCAGGCCGGGGCCGACGACGCTCTCGCCGAGCCGCCTGGCGTTCTCGACGACGCCCTCCTCCTCCATCACCGTGAGCGTGGCGACGGCGGCGGCGCAGGCCAGCGGGTGCCCGGAGTAGGTGAGGCCGCCCGGGTAGGGGCGCTTGCCGAAGGTCTCCGCGATCTTCTGTGAAATGGCCACACCGCCGAGGGGCACGTAACCCGAGTTCACACCCTTGGCGAAGGTCATCAGGTCGGGCACGACTCCGAACAGGTCGGCCGCGAACCACTCACCGGTGCGCCCGAACCCGGCCATGACCTCGTCCAGGACGAAGACGATCCCGTACTTGTCGCAGATCTCCCGGACCCCGGCCAGGTAGCCGGGCGGCGGGACCATGATCCCGGCGGTGCCCGGGACGGTCTCCAGGATGATCGCGGCGATGGTGCCGGGGCCCTCGAAGGCGATCGTCGTCTCCAGGTGCTCCAGCGCCCGCGCGCACTCCTGCTCCTCGGTCTCGGCGTAGAAGCGGGAGCGGTAGAGGAACGGCGCCCAGAAGTGGATCACGCCGGCGGTGCCGCTGTCCGACGGCCAGCGGCGCGGGTCACCCGTGATGTTCACGGCCTGCTGCGTACCGCCGTGGTACGAGCGGTAGGCGGACAGCACCTTCGGGCGGCCCGTGTGCAGCCGGGCCATGCGCACCGCGTGCTCGACGGCGTCGGCGCCGCCGTTGGTGAAGAAGATCTTGTCCAGGTCACCGGGGGTCCGCTCGGCGATCAGCCGGGCCGCCTCCGACCGCGCCTCGATCGCGAAGGCGGGCGCGAAGGTCGTCATCTTCGCGGCCTGCTCCTGGATCGCGGCGACGACCTGGGGGTGCTGATAGCCGATGTTGGTGTAGACGAGCCCGCTGGTGAAGTCCAGGTACCGCTTGCCGTCGTAGTCCCAGAAGTACGACCCCTCGGCGCCGGCGACGGCGAGCGGGTCGATCAGGTCCTGCGCGGACCAGGAGTGGAAGACGTGCGCACGGTCCGCGGCCTTCACTGCGGCGCCGGCTTCGGGATTGGGCTGAGGGGTCATGCGGGCGAGCGTAAATGTCCGGGATGCGGACGCGACATCGGCGTCCTGTTCCCTGCGCGGGCGGTTTCCGCGACAGGTTGTCGACGGTTGTCCCGTCGACGGACGTCGACCGGGGGCCGACGGACGCCCGGGGCCCGTTACGGAACCGTAGAGGCAGAGCCCGGGCGGCTCCCGGTGCGGCCGCACTATTCTCGATCCGGTGCTTGCGGAGGGGATCGCGCGCACGGGGGCGCGGCGCGACCGGGGGGAAGAAGGCGGGGCGGGCATGGAGAAGCTGGGACCGGCGGATCCGCAGCGGATCGGGGCGTACCGGCTGCTGGCGCGGCTGGGCGCGGGCGGCATGGGGCAGGTGTACCTGGCGCGGTCGGACCGCGGTCGTACCGTCGCCGTGAAGCTGGTCCGGCAGGAGCTGGCCGAGCAGGAGGAGTTCCGGGCGCGGTTCCGGCAGGAGGTGGAGGCCGCGCGGCGGGTCGGCGGGTACTGGACCGCGCCCGTGCTGGACGCGGACACCGAGGCCGCCGTGCCGTGGGTGGCCACCGGGTACGTCGCCGGACCGAGCCTGCAGCAGGTCGTCGGGCACGATCACGGGGCGCTGCCCGAGCGGTCGGTACGGATCCTCGCGGCCGGGCTCGCGCACGCGCTGCAGGACATCCACGCGGCGGGGATCGTGCACCGGGATCTCAAGCCGTCGAACGTGCTGGTCACCATCGACGGGCCCCGAGTGATCGACTTCGGCATCGCGCGGGCGCTGGAGACGGTGGCGGGGGACGGGCTGACCCGTACCGGCTCGCTGATCGGTTCGCCCGGCTTCATGGCGCCCGAGCAGGTGCGGGGGGACCGGGTCACCTCGGCGTGCGACGTGTTCTGCCTGGGGTCCGTGCTGGCGTACGCGGCCACCGGTGCGCTGCCCTTCGGGGGCATGGACAGCGGGGTGCACGCCGTGATGTTCCGGATCGCCCAGGAGGAGCCGGACCTGGAGGGGGTGCCGGAGGGGATCGCGGATCTGGTGCGGGAGTGCCTGAGGAAGGACCCGGCCGCCCGTCCCTCGCTGGACCGCATCCTGGAACGCACCGGCGCCGAGGACACGGTCTCCGGCGGCCGCTCCCGCGACCCCTGGCTCCCCAGCGCCCTGGTCGCCCAACTCGGCCGCCACGCGGTCCAACTCCTCGACACCGAAGACCCCGACACCACCCCCCACCTCCCCACCCCCACATCCCCATCAACCCCGGCGGCCTCCGCCCCCGGCCCGATCCCGCCGCATCCGTCGGCCCCCGCCGCCGATGCGGGCCCGATCCCGCCGTACCCGCCTGCCCCTGCGGCCGCCAACGCCGGTTCCGTTCCGCCGCGCCCGACGGCGCCCGCAGCTGGCAATTCGGGCTCAATGCCCCCGCGCCCGCCGGCGTCCGCAGCCAGCGCTGCGGGCTCGATCCCGCCGCATCCGTCGGCCCCCGCGGCCCATGCGGGGCCGATCCCGCCGTACCCGCCTGCCCCTGCGGCCGCCAACGCCGGTTCCGTTCCGCCGCGCCCATCGGCCCCCGCCGCCGATGCGGGCTCGATCCCGCCGCGCCCGACGGCCCCCGCAGCCGCCCATGGTCAGTCCAGCCTGCCGCAGTCACCGGCAGCCGCGTCCGCCCATGGCGGGTCTGCATCGCATCCGCCCGTACCCGCGGCCGCCGACGGCGGGTCCGCCCCACAGGGGCCACCCGCACCCGACGACGAAAGTGGTACGGGTGGTGCGGGTGGGAACCCGATCCCGGCCGAAGGCCGGGCACCGGAACACGCCCCGGCACCCGCACCCGACAACGCTCAGCCGCCCCTCGACCACCTGCCGACCCTCATCGCCCCCACGCCCACACCCACGCCCCCACCCGCCCCTCCCACCTACGTCGCCCCGAACCCCTACGGCGGCCACCCCCACCAGCACGCGCAGCCCCCCGCCGCCTACGGCTACCCGCACCACTCCCAGCCGTACAACCCCTACGGCGGCTCACTCGGCCCCACCCCTCCCTACGGCCCCCCACCCTTCGGCACCCCGCAGGAACCCACCCGCAGGAACGGCCGCTCCACCGCCCTCCTGGTCGTCATCGCCCTCGTCGTGGCCCTGGGCGCCGGCGGCTCGGTCTACGCCCTGATGAAGCACGGCGGCGACGACAAGGCCGGCGGCACGGTCAGCCCCGCCCCGACCGACACCACGACCTCCGCCCCGAGCGACACCTCCCCGCCGGCCACCCCCACCCCCACCCCCTCGACCACGGCCCCCACCTCCTCCGCCCCCACGGACGGCGTGGTCCCCGCGGGCTACCTGGGCACGTGGGTCACCACGATCGACAACGCCAACGGGACCAACACCCGCCAACTGACCATCGAACAGGGGCAGGTCGGCGACGCGATCCTCACCCTCGTAGCCGACGGACCCAGCGACGGCGGCGGCACCTACCACTGCGTGTTCGAGGCGACACTGACCGAACAGCCCGGCAGCGACGGGCCGTTGGAGATCGGGCCGTCCGTCGTCACCTCCGGCGAGCCCGCCTCCTCCTGCACCCCGGGCGAGGCCACCGAAGTCACCCTGCTCCCGGACGGAAGGCTGAGGCGGGCCAAAGCGAGCGGCGGGGAGAGCCTGACGTACACCAGGCAGTGAGTCGAACGCCGGAAAGCCGGCCGCACGCTACCGCGGCTCCGGCGGTCGCTGACGCGGCATGTTCGGGCGGGTGCCGTTGGCCGGGGGCAGGGGGAAGCGGCCCACCGGGCCTCCGGACTCCACACGCACGCCGGACGCCACCGCCGTCTGGATCCCCAGCGGGGCAGAGCCGGTGCGGAACTCGACCATCCAGTCGGCCGTCTCCATGCGGACCAGGTCGGTCACGTCCTCGGAGAACTTCCGCAGCACCCCGAGGCACCGCTCCGCCGCCTCACCGGCCGTGCCCTCGGCGGGCCCCAGCACCTCCCGCACGCTCTCCGACGCCCAGTCGAACTGCAGCGCCTGCAGTCGCCGCTGCACGGCCTGCGCGGTGGCCACGTCCCTCATCCAGCCGGAGGTGACGCCGAAGAAGCGGTCGATGCCGACGCAGGCCACCGCGAGCAGGAGGGCCAGGTATCCCCAGGGGGCGACTCCGCCGATCACCCCGGTGAGGTCCAGCAGCGGCAGCGCTGCCCCGGCGACCGCCCCCGCCGCCGCCCCGGCCCGCAGGGCCCGCCCGCCCCGCCGTTTCCACACCCGGTCCTCCAGGTACCAGGCCGCGGTCTGCAGCGCCCCGCGCTCCACCCACCGGTACAGCTCGTCCAGCCGCTCGGCCGGTTCGCCCCAGTCGCCGAGCGGAAAGGCCCGCCCGGTCAGATCGCCCGGCCGGGGCCCGGCCGCCCCCTCGCCCCGCCCGTCCTGAGGCGGACCCTCGGGCTGCATCTCCGGCTGACCCACCCGGCACTCCCTACTGACACGACACCGAACTCGACACCGAACTCGACACCCTCGACACCGACGCACGGCACGGAACCGGCACACAACAACACGGCATGGAACACGACCTGGACGCGGACGGTCACATCGCGTGACATTGGATGCCGATGCGAGGCACCCTTCCTACCGCCCAATGGGTGGCGGAGAGGCCGCTTTCCCATCTTTTCCGCCCGGAAGAGGGCCTTGATCAGGTATACGCCCGCCGCCGTTCTCACTCGAAAGAGTGGCGGGGCGACGGCCGCGTAGACCACGTAGGCTCGTGCACAACGGAGAAGCAGCGGAGAGCGCACGAGGAACCAGGAGCTGATCGTGATCCCCGGTGGTGGCCAGCCCAACATGCAGCAGTTGCTCCAGCAGGCCCAGAAGATGCAGCAGGACCTGCAGCGCGCGCAGGAGGAACTGGCGAACACGGAGGTCGACGGGCAGGCGGGCGGCGGCCTGGTGAAGGCCACCGTGACCGGCGCCGGCGAGCTGCGCGCGCTGAAGATCGACCCGAAGGCGGTGGACCCGGAGGACACCGAGACCCTCGCCGACCTGATCGTGGCGGCCGTACAGGCGGCCACCGAGAACGCGCAGAACCTCCAGCAGCAGAAGCTCGGCCCGCTCGCGCAGGGCCTGGGCGGCGGCACCGGCATCCCCGGCCTGCCGTTCTGACGCCGGACCGGTCTGCTGATCGTTCTGGTGTTCGCCACCTGCGCGACACCCCCACCGCCTTCCTAGGACAGGCGGCAGCCAACTACCGTACGTACCGAAAGGTCTCCAGGAGGGCAGTCCGTTGTACGAAGGCGTGGTCCAGGACCTCATCGACGAGCTGGGTCGGCTGCCCGGCGTCGGTCCGAAGAGCGCGCAGCGGATCGCCTTCCACATCCTGCAGGCGGAGCCGACGGACGTGAAGCGGCTCGCGCAGGCCCTCCTGGAGGTGAAGGCGAAGGTCCGCTTCTGCGCGACCTGCGGCAACGTGGCACAGGAAGAGCTGTGCAACATCTGCCGCGACCCGCGCCGCGACCCCTCGGTGATCTGCGTGGTCGAGGAGCCGAAGGACGTCGTGGCGATCGAGCGCACCCGCGAGTTCCGGGGCCGCTACCACGTGCTCGGCGGCGCGATCAGCCCGATCGAGGGCGTGGGCCCGGACGATCTGCGGATCAGGGAACTCCTGGCCCGCCTGGCCGATGGCACGGTCACCGAGCTGATCCTCGCCACGGACCCCAATCTCGAAGGCGAGGCGACGGCGACGTACCTCGCTCGCATGATCAAGCCCATGGGCCTGAAGGTCACCCGCCTGGCCAGCGGCCTCCCGGTGGGTGGCGACCTGGAATACGCGGACGAGGTCACCCTCGGCCGCGCCTTCGAGGGGAGACGACTCCTAGATGTCTGACGCCACGCTGCACGCCACGACGCAGAACCCGGACGACTTCGCGGTCCAGGTCGCCGACCAGGTCGAGAGCTTCCTGGTGGCCGTCACGGAGGTGGCAAGGGGCGACGAGCCCGGCTCGACCGTGCCCTTCCTCCTCCTGGAGGTCTCCCAGCTCCTGCTGGCCGGCGGCCGTCTCGGCGCACACGAGGACATCGTCCCCGACGAGCGCTACGAGCCGGACCTGGGCCCGGAGCCGGACGTCGACGGGCTGCGCGAGAACCTCGCCCGGCTTCTGGAACCGGTCGACGTCTACTCCGAGGTCTTCGACCCCTACGAGCCCCGCAAGGCTCCCGTGCCCGCCCGTATCTCCGACGACCTGGCCGACATCATCACCGACCTGCGCCACGGCATGGCCCACTACCGCGCGGGCCGGACCACCGAGGCCCTGTGGTGGTGGCAGTTCTCCTACTTCTCCAACTGGGGCCCGACGGCGTCCTCGGTCCTGCGTGCCCTCCAGTCGGTGCTCATCCACGTCCGCCTCAACCAGCCCCTGGAGGAGCTGGACGGCCTCGACACCGACCAGGGCGTGGGTGACGAGACCCTGGAGATCGAGGCGGGCCGCGTCATGGCGCAGGAGATCGGCGCACCGCTCGGGATGCGCCGGGGGAAGTGACGCCGCCCCGGCCGAGCCGAGAGCGCGGGCTCAGTCGCCGTATTTCAGCCACAGCGCGATGCCGATCGCGAAGGACACCGCCATGACGGCCTTGCCGTAGAAGAAGGCGAGCAGGCAGCCCGCGACGCCCGTGGCGATGCGGTCGTGGTGGTGACGTCGGGTACGCGGGAGCAGCCAGCTCACCGCCACGAGCGCGAACGCCACCAGCACGCCCGCGCTCAAGACGCGTACTCAACTGCGACCGCCGTCGTACTTACTCTCCTGCCTGGATGTGACACGGCCCACTTACCCGCGTGACGTCCCCCGGCCTGGGCATGTGAGCGTCCGGAGCGGGTGGCCCGAATGTCTCACCATGCGATATCGCGGAGGGGAAATTCGGACGCTCGTTAGACTGAGCCGACAAAGACATACCTAGCGAGGAGCGCACGTGGGCCTTGTCGTGCAGAAGTACGGAGGCTCCTCCGTAGCCGATGCCGAGGGCATCAAGCGCGTCGCCAAGCGGATCGTGGAAGCCAAGAAGAACGGCAACCAGGTGGTTGTCGTGGTCTCCGCGATGGGCGACACGACGGACGAGCTGATCGATCTCGCCGAGCAGGTTTCTCCGATGCCTGCCGGCCGGGAGTTCGACATGCTGCTGACCGCCGGAGAGCGGATCTCCATGGCCCTGCTGGCCATGGCGATCAAAAACCTGGGCCACGAGGCCCAGTCGTTCACCGGCAGCCAGGCAGGCGTCATCACCGACTCGGTCCACAACAAAGCCCGGATCATCGACGTCACGCCGGGCCGTATCCGGACCGCGCTCGACGAGGGCAACATCGCGATCGTCGCCGGTTTCCAGGGCGTCAGCGCCGACAAGAAGGACATCACCACGCTGGGGCGCGGCGGGTCCGACACCACGGCCGTGGCGCTGGCCGCCGCGCTCGACGCCGAGGTCTGCGAGATCTACACCGACGTCGACGGCGTGTTCACCGCCGACCCGCGCGTGGTGAAGAAGGCGAAGAAGATCGACTGGATCTCCTTCGAGGACATGCTGGAGCTCGCCGCCTCCGGTTCCAAGGTGCTGCTCCACCGCTGTGTGGAGTACGCCCGCCGTTACAACATCCCGATCCACGTCCGGTCCAGCTTCAGCGGGCTGCAGGGCACGTGGGTCAGCAGCGAGCCGATCGAGCAAGGGGACAAGAAGGTGGAGCAGGCCATCATCTCCGGTGTCGCGCACGACACCTCCGAGGCCAAGATCACGGTCGTCGGCGTGCCCGACAAGCCGGGCGAGGCCGCCGCGATCTTCCGCGCCATCGCCGACGCCCAGATCAACATCGACATGGTCGTGCAGAACGTGTCGGCCGCGTCCACGGGCCTGACCGACATCTCCTTCACGCTCCCGAAGACCGACGGCCGCAAGGCCATCGACGAGCTGGAGCGCAACAAGGGCGGCATCGGCTTCGACTCGCTGCGCTACGACGACCAGATCGGCAAGATCTCCCTGGTCGGCGCCGGTATGAAGACGAACCCGGGCGTCACCGCGTCCTTCTTCGAGGCGCTCAGCGACGCCGGGGTCAACATCGAGCTGATCTCGACGTCCGAGATCCGCATCTCGGTCGTCACCCGTGCCGACGACGTGCCGGAGGCCGTCCGCGCCGTCCACACCGCCTTCGGGCTCGACTCCGACACCGACGAGGCCGTCGTCTACGGAGGAACCGGCCGCTGATGGCGCCGACCGGCAAGCCGACGCTCGCGGTCGTGGGAGCGACCGGAGCGGTCGGCGCGGTCATGCTCCGGATCCTGTCCCAGCGCGCGGACATCTGGGGCGAGATCCGTCTGCTCGCCTCCCCGCGCTCGGCCGGCCGCAAGCTGGCCGTGCGCGGCGAGGAGATCGAGGTCGTGGCGCTGAGCGAGGAGGCCTTCGACGGGGTCGACGTCGCGATGTTCGACGTGCCCGACGAGGTCGCGGCTCAGTGGGCGCCGGTCGCCGCCGCTCGCGGGGTGGTCGTCGTCGACAACTCGGGCGCCTTCCGGATGGACCCGGACGTGCCGCTCGTCGTTCCCGAGGTCAACGCGCACGCGGTGCGGACCCGGCCGCGCGGGATCGTCGCCAACCCCAACTGCACGACCCTGTCGATGATCGTCGCCCTGGGCGCGCTGCACGCCGAGTTCGGGCTGCGCGAGCTGGTGGTGTCGTCGTACCAGGCGGTGAGCGGGGCCGGGCGGGCCGGGGTGGAGACCCTGCGGGCCCAGCTGTCCCTGGTGGCCGGTACGGAGCTGGGGACCGCCCCCGGTGACGTACGGCGGGCCGTGGGGGAGGACACCGGGCCCTTCCCGGAGCCGGTCGTGCTCAACGTCGTCCCGTGGGCCGGATCGCTCCGGGAGGACGGCTGGTCGTCGGAGGAGATGAAGGTGCGGGACGAGTCCCGCAAGATCCTCGGACTGCCGCAGCTGCCGGTCGCCGTGACCTGTGTGCGGGTGCCGGTGATCACCACGCACTCGCTGACCGTCCACGCCCGCTTCCAGCGCGAGGTGACGGTCGACGGCGCCCGCGAGATCCTCGCCACCGCGCCCGGGGTCGTCCTGTACGACGACCCGGCCGCCGGTGAATTCCCCACCCCCGCCGACGTGGTGGGCACCGATCCGACCTGGGTCGGCCGGGTGCGGCGCGCGTTGGACGATCCGACCGCGCTCGAACTCTTCGTGTGCGGCGACAACCTGCGCAAGGGTGCCGCGCTCAACACCGCGCAGATCGCCGAGCTGGTGGCGGCCGAGATCACGGGGGACGGTCCCGCCCGAGGGTGAGACGTTTGTAGGATCCTTTTAAGAATTGTGGCCAGAACCATGGTCCAAATCGCTTGAACGGGCAACCAAGGCAACAGAGGATTTTCTCCCCGCCCCGCGCAACCGCGTGCAGGGCGGGGAGCGTCTTTGCCGTCACCCTTGGTGGGCCCGGGACTCACCTTCGGTGACCCGGGACCTCAGGATCCTGGCGTGGGGACGTCACGATCGGGGCGTGGGGACGCCCGTTCATATGGGACATAGGGGAAGAGCGGGACGCATGACGGCACTTGAGGCACCGTCGGTTGTCGCACTTGTGACGTCCGGCACGTACAACCCTTGCGGGGGTAAACGTGTCCAACTGGCGTGGCAGAGGTACTCGAACTCTCCCCCATGCTCTTCGAGCAGGGGAGGTCCCCAGCGGCCCGCGGCACCGCGGCACTCCGTCCGCCCCGCGCGGCAGTCCGGCCCCGCACGGCCGTTTCGGCCGGCGGCATGCCGGTGATCGCGCCCATGCCCGCAGCGCGGCCCGCCCGCATACCCAGCCAGCGCGACGGCGCGGAGGACACCGCGACCGCCGCGGTCGCCGGAACCACCGTCGACCATCTCACCGAGACCTACCGCGCGCACTACCGTTCGCTGCTCGGTCTCGCCGCCCTGCTGCTCGACGACACCGCGTCCTGCGAGGACGTCGTCCAGGAGGCGTTCATCCGGGTCCACTCGGCCCGCAAGCGCGTCCGCGACCCCGAGAAGACCCTCGCCTACCTCAGACAGACGGTCGTCAACCTCTCCCGCTCCGCCCTGCGCCGGCGCATCCTCGGCCTGAAGCTGCTCTCCAAGCCGATGCCCGACATGGCGAGCGCGGAGGAGGGCGCCTACGACCAGCTGGAGCGCGACTCCCTCATCAAGGCGATGAAGGGGCTGCAGCGCCGCCAGCGCGAGGTCCTCGTGCTGCGCTACTTCGCGGACATGACGGAGGCCCAGGTCGCCGAGACGCTCGGCATCTCGCTGGGCTCGGTGAAGGCGTACGGCTCGCGAGGCATCGCCGCGCTGCGCGTGGCCATGGAGGCACGCGCATGAGCGACCACTCGGAAGGGGGCGATTCACCTGACCGCCTCTCCCATGAACGCCACGAGCCCTACGCCTGGCGCGAACCGACAGAGCACGAGCAAGAGCACACGCCACCGCACGCTGGGAACGGAACTGTGAACCACGTCCCCGACGACAAGGGCCCCGAGGGGCTCGGCGACCTGGGACCCGAGGAAACCGGCCCCGCCCTCGACGGGCTCGCCCCGGACGAGCAGGCGCTGCGCCGGCTGCTGCACTCGGCGGTCGACGACATCGAGCCCCGCTCCGGCACCCTGGACCACCTGCGCCGGGCGGTCCCCGCACGGCGGGCCCGCAAGCGGCAGGCGGCGGTCGGCATGGCGGCCGCGGCCCTGTTCTTCGGCACCGCGATCCCGGCCCTCATCCACGTCTCGAACGCCGGCGGCTCCGACCCCAACACCGCCATGGCCGGCCAGTCCTCCGACAGCCGGGACAGCGGCGGCCCGAGCAAGCAGGCGGGCGGCGGCGACGGCGGCACCGTCGGCTCCCACGGCACGACCCCCGGCCCCGGCACGGTCAGCGGCAGGCCCGACGAGCCGGGCAAGCCCGGCGGCAGCACCACCGGTTCGACCGCCGGCACCAACCCGGCCGCCACCGCGACCGCGGGCATCCTCGCGTGCACGTCGGCCCAGCTGGGCACGACCGGCACCACCGACGCCCCCGACCCGGCGGGCGCGGTCTACGGCTCCTTCCGCGTGACCAACGTCTCCGGAACCCCCTGCACGGTCGGCGGCGGGGTCACGGTCAGCGCCACCGCCCAGGGCGCGGCCGACCAGACCAAGATCGCTGTCACCGCGCACGCGTCCGGGGACGCCGCGACCGGCCTGCCCGACCCGTCCACGGCGGTCTCCAGCCTGGTCCTGCAGCCCGGCGGGTCGTACGACGAGAAGTTCGCCTTCGTGCCGTCCGCCGCCTGCCCCACCACGGGCGGCAACACCGGCGGTTCGGACAGCGGCGGCCCCTCACCCGACCCCTCGCCCTCGCAGGACGCGAGCACGTCCGGAGGTGGCACCGACACCGGCGGCACCTCGTCGGGCACCACCACCCAGCTCACCACCGAGGAGGGGACGACGGACGGCAGCGTCCTCGTCACCTACACCGGAGAGACGGGCTCCCCGTCCGGGACGGCGACGGTGCCGAACGCGTGCGCGGGAACGGTGTACTACACCGGAGTGCTGGCGGCGTCGTAAGCCTCGCCCTCCTGCTCCGGTACCTCCGGTACGAGGCCGAGCGCCGCGTCCCGCTGGAACTCCACCTCGCGGCGCAGCAGCCGGAACCACATGAAGAGCGTGAAGCCGGCGAAGACGAACCACTCACCGGTGTAGCCGAGGTTCTGGAACGCCTTCAGGTCCAGGCCCGTGCCCGACGGCGCGGTCGCGGGCACGGCCTTCATCCCCGCGTCGGCCCGGTCCAGGGTGATCCAGGCGTCGTACAGCTTGTCCGGCACCAGGTTCACCAGCGAGGCCGGGCTGATCGCGGCCGTCTGCCCGGCGGGCAGTCCGCCCTGGGCGCCGACCCCGTTGTCCCCCGGGGTCTCGGGCGCCTGCAGCGCGCCGGTGACGGTGACCTCGCCGGCCGGCGGGGCGGGCGCCTTCGCCGCGTCCGCCGTGCCCGGGAGCCAGCCCCGCACCACGGGCAGGGCCGTGCCGGAGCCGGTGCGCAGCAGCGTCAGCACGTAGAAGCCGCTTCTGCCGTCCAGCTCCCGGCCGGGCACCAGGAGTTGCCTGCCGTACCGGCCGCTCGCCGTGACCCGCCGTCCCGAGGTGCCCTTGTCGACCGGCAGCATCTCGGCCAGCGGCCGTGCGGACTCGCTCTTGTCGGAGGCGGCCTGCTCGGTGGCGGCACGGTGCTCCTGCACCCGCCCCTCGAACCGGCTCAGCTGCCAGGACCCCATGAAGATGCAGAAGGGGATGGCGAGCAGCACGAAGACGTTGATGCCCCACCAGCGGGGTGTCAGCAAGAACCGGTACACGCCCTCCACGGTACGGCGCCGCCGCGGCGAGCCGGGGCGCGGGGCGGGGGTGTCAGCTCTTGTCAGACCTTGCTGGCCTTCAGCGAGTAGATCAGCGGGATGCGCGGGTGGCCCTCGGGGAAGCGGTGGTAGCCGTCGCGGACCTCGAAGTTCCCGAACCGCGGGAAGAGCGAGACGTCGTGCTCGTGCAGGAACTCCAGGCGCAGGCCGGTCGCGGCGAGGGCGGAGACGACGTCGCCGACGGTGTGCTGCCACTCCACGCTGCGGTTGTGGACGGTGGCGGCGTCCCGGTCGGCGTAGGTGCCGGGGACGTCGTACACCTGGGCGTCCCGGGAGAAGTAGTCGCGCACGATCCGCGAGCCCGTCTCGTCGTCCAGGGTCTCGGTGAACGGGTGGAACTCGGCGAGGTAGAGGAAGCCGCCGGGGGCGACGAGCGAGGCCGCGGTCTCGGCCCAGCGGCGGATGTCCGGGAGCCAGCACAGGGCGCCGAGCCCGGTGTAGACGATGTCGTACGCCGGTTCGGGTACGGCCTCGGCGGCGTCGTACACGTCACCGGTGACGAAGTCCGCCCGCTCGGGCCCGTACCCGAGGCCCGCCGAGAGGTCGCGCGCCGCCGCGACGGCCGGGGCCGAGAAGTCGAGGCCCACGACGCGGGAGGCGCCGCGGTGCGCCCAGGAGAGGGTGTCGAGCCCGATGTGGCACTGCAGGTGGAGGAGCGACTTCCCGGTGACGTCACCGACCTCCTCGGTCTCGAAGGCGCGCAGGACGTCCCGGCGGGCCCGGAACCCGTCGAGGTCGTAGAACGCGCTTGCGGTGTGGACGGGGACCCGCTCGTCCCACAGGGCACGGTTGTCCTCGCGCCAGCCTTCGGGGACGCGCGTGCGTGCGGCTTCGGTGCTCATGGTGCGAAGTTATCCACAGGCTGGGCACAGCGGCCAGCGAATTGTGGGTGCGGCCAGGCACTATAGGGGTCATGACTGGGGCGATGAGTGAGAGCAGGACGCCGGACACACCGGACATGCCGGACTGGGAGAAGCGCTTCCGGGCGCCGCGGGTGTCGCTGCCCGACTGGGCGGAGGACGCGCCGGACCGCTCCCTGTTCGTGTCGAACGCGACGGGCACGTACGAGCTGTACGCGTGGGACCGGGCGAGCGGCGCGCAGCGGCAGGCGACGGACCGGCCCAACGGCACCACGGACGGCATGCTCTCCCCGGACGGGGCGTGGATCTGGTGGTTCGACGACAAGGACGGCGACGAGTTCGGCGTCTGGCGCCGCCAGCCCTTCGGCGGCGGCCCGGACGAGCCGGCCGTCCCCGGCCTCGACCCCTCCTACCCGGCCGGTCTGGCCCTGGCCCGGGACGGCCGCACCGCGGTCGTCGGCCGCTCCACGGACGAGGAGGGTACGACCATCCACCTGGCCCGCGAGGGCGAGGCCCCGGTGGAGATCTACCGGCACCGTGAGTCCGCCGGCGTCGGCGACCTCTCCTACGACGGCTCGCTGATCGCGATCGAGCACACCGAGCACGGCGACGCCATGCACGCGGCCCTGCGCGTGCTGCGCCCGGACGGCACGACGGTCGCCGAGCTGGACGACACCAAGGACGGCACCGAGGAACTCGGCCTGGAGGTCCTGGGCTTCGCCCCCGTCGCCGGCGACACCCGTCTGCTCATCGGCCACCAGCGCCGTGGCCGCTGGGAGCCGCTGGTGTGGGACGTGGCGACCGGCGAGGAGACGGACCTGTCCCTGGACCTGCCCGGTGACGTCGGCGCCGAGTGGTTCCCGGACGGCAGCGCCCTGCTCGTCTCCCACAGCCAGGAGGCCCGCAGCGAACTGTTCCGCTACGACCTGGCGAGCCGCGAGCTGACCCGCGTCCCCACCCCGCCCGGCACGGTGTCCGGGGCGACGGCCCGCCCCGACGGCAGCGTGGAGTACCTGTGGTCGTCGGCCGCCGAGCCGCCGGCGGTCCGCTCGACGGCGGGCGGCGTGGTCCTGGACCCGCCCGGCATGAAGTGCCCGCCGTCGGTGTCCGTGGAGGACGTCTGGGTGGAGGGCCCCGGCGGCCGCATCCACGCCCTGATCCAGAAGCCGGCCGGTGCCGAGGGCCCCCTCCCCACGGTCTTCGACCTGCACGGCGGCCCGACCTGGCACGACAGCGACTCCTTCGCCGCGGGCCCCGCCGCCTGGATCGACCACGGCTACGCGGTGGTCCGCGTCAACTACCGCGGCTCCACGGGATACGGCCGCGCCTGGACGGACGCACTGAAGCACCGGGTGGGCCTGATCGAGCTGGAGGACGTGGCGGCCGTCCGTGAATGGGCGGTCACCTCGGGCCTCGCCGACCCCGCCCGCCTGATCCTCACCGGCGGCTCCTGGGGCGGCTACCTCACCCTTCTCGGCCTCGGCACCCAGCCCGACGCGTGGACGGTGGGCATCGCGGTCGTGCCGGTCGCGGACTACGTCACCGCGTACCACGACGAGATGGAGTCCCTGAAGGCCATGGACCGCACCCTGCTGGGCGGCACCCCCGAGGAGGTCCCCGACCGCTTCGAGGCCTCCTCCCCGCTGACCTACGTCGACCAGGTCAAGGCCCCCGTCTACATCTCCGCCGGCGTCAACGACCCCCGCTGCCCCATCCGCCAGATCGACAACTACGTCAAGCGCCTGGAGGCCCGCGGCGCCGCCCACGAGGTCTACCGCTACGACGCCGGCCACGGCTCCCTGGTCGTCGACGAACGCATCAAGCAACTCCGCCTGGAACTGGACTTCGCGGCCAGACATCTGCCGCGTCCGTAGCGCCGGCACATCCGCCCGGCGGGACTCCTCGGCTTGCCGAGCCGGGGTTTGCCGCCGGGTCAGCCCAGTTCGGCCAGGCCTCGGCGGGTTGCGGCGACGACGACCCGGTCGCCCTTTCGCAGCACGTGGTCACTGGTGGCATCAGCCCGTCCCTCCAGTGCCAGCACCCGGAACGCCCCGGCCCGGAAAGCGTCCCCGACGGTCCGCCCCTCCAGCTCGGGGTGCCCGGCCACCTCCACCGAGGCGAACAGCAACACCCCCCGCTCCACAGGGACCGCGCCCAGCACTCGCCGCCCCAGCATCGCCCCGGCGAACGCGGGCGCGGCCATGTGGGACACGCTCCGGCTCCGGGTCGTGGCCTGGGGGTGCGCGGCGCGCAGGGTGCGGTACACCGCGGTCGCGAAGTCGTCGTCGTACAGCCGTAGCACCACCCGCAGATCCGGCCGTACGGTGCGCGCGTACAGCACGGCCTCCAGGTTCGTCGTGTCCGCGCTGGTCACCGCGAGCAGCGCATGCGCCCGGTGGATCTTCGCGGCCTCCAGCACCCCCTCCTGGGTGACGTCCCCGAACACCACCGGCACCCGCAGCCGGCGCGCGGTCGCGAGCCCCCGCGCCTCCGGGTCGGACTCCACGCACACCACCGGAATGTGCAGCTCCCGCAGCCGGGTCAGCACCCGCGTGCCGATCTTCCCGAGCCCCAGCAGCACCACATGCCCGCCCAGCCCGCGCGGCGGCTTCCGCAGTGTGGAGGCCGTGCGGAACGTACCCAGCGCCTCCAGCACGGCCGCCAGCAGAACCGGCAGCAGCAGCAACCCCATGAGCCCCGACAGCAGTTGCAGGATCTGCCGCCCGAGCGACGCCCCGATCGCCGGATCGTCGATCGCGAACATGTCCAGCAGCGTCAGATAGAAGGCCCTCAGCGGATGAATGCCGGTGACCGCCCACAGCGCGACCGCGAGCGCGACCACACACCCCACGAGCCCGGCCAGCGACCACCGCAGCCGCCGCGAGAACAGCGAGGCGAGCGACGGCACACCGCCCACCCCGCGCGCGGCGGCCGAGGACGCGGCGCCGGCGTCGGAGACCTGCTCCAGGACGACGGCGGGCCGGCCCCGGGCCGCGCGCACCTCCTCGTCGTCCGGCAGCAGTTGGGGACCGTCGCCCTCGACCGCGGGGAGCAGGGCCAGGGTGCACAGCCCCGGATCGGTGATGTGACCGCCCGGGGGCGGGATCCGTTCCACGGCCCGCAGTAACAGCCCCTCGGTCTGGACGACCTTGCTGGTGCCGGCGACGGCGGTCGCGGCGAGCGCGGGCGCGGCGGTGTCGGCGTCGGACAGGACGGTCGTGGAGGCCTCCAGGGCGTCACCGTCGCCGTCCCCGGCCGCCAACGCGGCGGCCTGGTCGAGGAGTTCCTCGATGTGCTGGCCCAACCGCCGGTTGTAGAGCCGCAGGACGAGCCGGAGGCGAGGGTTGAGGCGGCGGGCGGTCAGCGCGGCGCGGATGTTGGTCTCGTCGTCGTCGTACACGAGCGCGAGCGCGGCGGCCCGCTCCACGCCGGCTTCGGCGAGCACGGCCTCGGTGGGTTCGGTGGCCTGCAACACCCGTTCGCCGTCGCCTCGTTGGGTGCTTCCGGTTCCCGTGCCGCTCCCGTTGGCGCCGTTCGCGGCCGGTGCGGTGCCGGCGTTGCCCCCGGTCCGTCCGACCGTGGCGTTGACCATCCGGTCGAACAGCGTCGCCGAGGCGGACCGGGCCCGGCCGACCACCGGGGGCCGGACGGTGCCCTCGTGCGGCGGTACGACGAGGACGACCTGCTCGCCGTAGACGCCGCGCAACTCGGCCGTCAGCCGGTGCGCGAGCCCGTCGTCGCCGCACACCACCATGTGCGACGTGTCACTGGGTCCACCCTGGTACGGAACGCTCGCCACGAGGGAAAAGACTGCCCCAAGGAGACGGGTGGTTCCAGCAGCCAAGTGAACAGCCGTGCGCGGCAGCGCGTATGAGAGGGGAGCAGCACCCGGCCGACGCATTCGGCCGGAGCACCCCCCAGCCGGAGCACCTCAGCCTGAGCACCCCAGCCGAAGGTTTCCATCCGTGGCCATCACCGAAGACGCCCCGCCCGGCGCCAAGTCCCCAGACATGCCCGGCGATTCCCCCGGCCGGGAGGCCCGGCGGCTCAGTTCGCCGCTCCTGCTGACCCTGATCCTCCTGCTGGCCGTGCTCGCCCAGTCCCCGATCCGCGGGGCCCTCGGCACCCCGGTGATGCAGAGCTGGATGACGGTGTTCGTGGCGGTGACGGTCCAGGCGCTGCCCTTCCTCGTCCTGGGGGTCCTCCTCTCCGCGGCGATCGCGGTCTTCGTACCCCCCTCCTTCTTCGCCCGCGCCCTCCCGCGCCGCCCCGCGCTCGCCGTACCGGTGGCCGGAGTCGCGGGCGCGGTGCTGCCGGGCTGCGAGTGCGCCTCCGTGCCGGTGGCGGGCGCGCTGGTGCGCCGGGGCGTGACCCCGGCCGCGGCCTTCGCCTTCCTCCTCTCCGCCCCCGCGATCAACCCGATCGTGCTGACCGCGACGGCGGTCGCCTTCCCCCGTGACCCCGAGATGGTCCTGGCCCGGTTCCTCGCGAGCCTGCTCGTGGCCTGCGCGATGGGCTGGCTGTGGCAGCGGCTGGGCCGTACGGACTGGCTGCGCCCGCCGGCCCACGCGGCGCACGAAGGCGCGACCAAGGGGGAGGCCTTCTGGGACTCGGTCCGTCACGACACCATGCACGCGGGCGGTTTCCTGGTGCTGGGCGCGATGGCCGCGGCCACGCTGAAGGCGGTGGCCCCGGCGGCGTGGCTGCGCACGGCGGCCGACAACCCGGTGTTCTCCGTCCTCGCCCTCGCCGTACTGGCCGTGGTCCTGTCCATCTGCTCGGAGGCGGACGCGTTCGTGGCGGCGTCGCTGACCCAGTTCTCGTTGACGGCCAGGCTGGTGTTCCTGGTGGTGGGCCCGATGATCGACCTCAAGCTCTTCGCGATGCAGGCGGGCACCTTCGGCCGTGGCTTCGCGCTCCGCTTCGCCCCCGCGACCCTCGCCCTCGCCGTCGCGGGCGGCGTCCTGACCGGGGCGGTGCTGCTGTGAACCGGCAGGCCCAGGCGGCGGTCATGTTCCTGCTCGGCGCGGCCCTGCTGCACGCGGGCGCCACCGACCTGTACCTGCGCTATGTCAAGGCGGGCCTCCAGCCCCTGCTGCTGGCCTCGGGCGTGGTCCTCATGGCGGCGGCACTGGCGACGGCCTGGTACGAGCGCGGGCGGGCGAAAGCGGCGAAGCCCTCGGACTCCGGTCACTCACCCCTCGGTCACGCACACCCCGGCCACGCGCACCACCCCGAGCCCCGGATCTCCTGGCTGCTGGTGCTGCCCCTGCTCGCCCTCATCCTCGTCGCGCCGCCGGCGCTCGGCTCGTACAGCGCCGTGCGGACGGGGACCGCGCTGCAACAGCCGTACGGCTACGGCAGGTTGCCCGCCGGTGACCCGGTCCCGCTGAGCGTGGTCGACTACGCCTCCCGCGCGGCCTACGGCCATGGCCGCGCGCTGCACGGCCGTACCGTCCGCGTCACCGGCTTCCTCGCCCTGGACCGCGGCGGCGCCCCGTACCTGGTGCGGATGGCCCTCAACTGCTGCGCTGCGGACGCCCAGCCGGTCAAGATCGCCCTGACCGGCGAGCTGCCCCCGGTCCTGCGGCCGGACGCCTGGCTGGAGGTGACCGGCACCTACACACCCGAGCTGACCCACGACCCGGTGAACGACGGCCCGATCCCGTACCTGAGGGTCACCTCGGCGAGGCCGGTCCCGGTCCCGCACGATCCCTACGACGAGACCTGGAACAACTGAACCGCCAGGCCGTCAGCCCAGGCAGAGCACGACCAGGCACAGCTGGGACGGCGAGGTTGCCGCCGGGGAGGGGCTGGTCTGTGGCGTGCCGGAGGTGCCCGTGGTGTCCGTCCCGCCGTTCGGCGCGGGCTGAGGGGCGGACGCCGGCGGCTGCGCCGCCGTGCCGGTGCCGCCGGTGCTCGTACCGTCGGAGACGGGAGTGGTGGTCCGGTGTGGTGCGGCCGCCGTCTGCGCGGGCACGGGGGCGGCAGCGGCGTCCGGGTGCGTGTTCGGCACGGTGGTCCGGGGCGCGGCAGCGACGCTGTGGGCTGACTGCCGGTAGGCGGTGCTGCCGGCCGTCTGCCGCTGGGTGTGCCCGGGGCCGGAGGGGTGCGACGAGTGGTGGGTGCCGGGCGGAGTCGCGTCCGGGGTGGACTCGCCGGTGGTCTCCTCGCCCGCCGCGCCCATGCTGCGGTTGTCTGGCGCCGAGGCCGCCTGCGCGCGGTCGGTGGACTGCCGGTCCATCGAGGCCAGGGTGAGTCCGCCGCCGACGAGGGCGACGGCGGTGGCCACGGCGGCCCGGCGCTTGTTCTTCTTCCAGCGGGCCAGCTGCCGGCGCCGGGCGGCCCGGCCCCGCGGCGCGTCGAAGGAGGCGTCCGCGTCACCGGACGGGTGGAAGTCGGCGGTGCCGACCGGTTCGCTCGGTTCGGCCGATGCGGGCTCGTCGTGAAGATCGTCGCCGTACGACATGGCGGCGGCGCTCGTGGCGGTGTTCACGGCCGTGGAGGGGGCTATGTCCGGGGCGTAGGCGCCGCAGCCGGGACACACGAGGGCGCCGTTCAGATGCCGACGGCACGAGGAGCAGTAGTCCATTTGCGGTCTTCCTGAGTCGACGGCGCCTGCGGCCTCGGCACCGGGCCTGGCCACGTTCGCACGCGGGATCGAACGGCTCGCAACGCTAACGATCCTTTCGGAAGACTGTGTGCGGCACATGTGGCCCTCCTGCGCACATTCTCAGCGGATTCGTGAATGGCCGTGGCGCAGGTCACATGCGGCGCTGTCACATCCTCGCGATCCGCTCCGTCGTGACTGTGTAACCGCGAAGACGGCACGACAACGGCAAAGGAGCCCGACATGGAAGCCCGTCTCAACCTCTTCGCCAGCCCGCTCGCCGGCAAGGTCCTCAAGCACTTCAACGCGGCCGGCAAGGCGGTCGCCGACTCCTCGCTGCCGGCCGCGACGCAGCAACTGGTGCTGCTCCGCGCCAGCCAGATCAACGGCTGCGGTTTCTGCACCGACATGCACAGCAAGGACGCCGTCGCCGCCGGTGAGACCTGGCTGCGCCTCAACCTCGTCGCGGCCTGGCGGGAGGCCACGGTGTTCACCGACGCCGAGCGCGCCGCGCTGGAGCTGGCCGAGCAGGGCACCCGCATCGCGGACGCGGCCGGCGGCGTCAGCGACGAGGTCTGGGCGAACGCCGCCAAGCACTACGACGAGGAGCAGCTCGGCGCCCTGGTCGCCCTGATCGCCCTCATCAACGCCTACAACCGGGTGAACGTCATGGTCCGGCAGCCGGCCGGCCACTACGAGCCCGGCATGTTCGACCACTAGTTCAGGCCCTTCCGCCACTGGTTCCGAGCCCCCGTCATCCATTCGCGACGGCGTGTGCGCACGGCCCCGACTGCGTCCCTCGCATATCGTCGGCCAAACGCCAACATCCGGAGTGAAAATGGGAAAAACGGATGAAATGGTGGGCGTCGTCGAAGGGGTGGCGGTCGTATCCACATCCACCGGTACGCCGGTACGCCGTCACGCCCCCGTACGGCCGCTGGTCGCCGCGTTCGCGGTGGCGGCCGTCGGGGCGGCGGTGCCGCTCCTGGCCGGTACCGGGTGGCTCGACCACCCCGCCGTCCAGGCCTGGCGCACCGTCTGCCTGGCCATCACCGTCCAGGCACTGCCCTTCCTGCTGCTGGGCACGGTCCTGTCCGGCGCCATCAACGCCTTCGTGCCGGCCGACCTGTTCACCCGGGTGCTGCCGAGGCGCGCAGCCCTCGCCGTACCGGTGGCCGGGGTGGCGGGCGCGGTCCTGCCCGGATGCGAGTGCGCCTCGGTGCCGGTCGCGAACAGCCTCATCCGCCGGGGCGTGACCCCGGCCGCGGCCTTCGCCTTCCTCCTCTCCGCCCCCGCGATCAACCCCGTGGTGCTGACCGCCACGGCGGTCGCCTTCCCCGGCAACCCCGCGATGGTTGCCGCCCGGCTGCTCGCCTCGCTCGCCACCGCCGCGCTGATGGGCTGGCTGTGGCTCTGGCTCGGCAAGGAGGAGTGGCTGCGCCCGGCGGTACGGCACAACACCGGCCACCATCCGGGGCACAGCCGCTGGACGGAGTTCCGCCAGGGCTTCCAGCACGACTTCCTGCACGCCGGAGGCTTCCTCGTCCTCGGGGCCATGGCCGCGGCCACCTTCAACGTGACCGTGCCGCGCTCCGTCCTCGACGCGTTCTCCGGATCGCCCTGGCTGTCGGTGCTCTTCCTCGCCGCCCTCGCCGTACTGCTGGCGGTGTGCTCGGAGGCCGACGCGTTCGTCGCGGCCTCGCTCACCGGTTTCTCACCGACCGCGCGGCTGGCGTTCATGGTGGTCGGTCCCATGGTCGACCTGAAGCTGATCGCCCTTCAGGCGGGCACCTTCGGCCGCGCGTTCGCCCTCCGCTTCTCCACCGCGACCACGGTCGTGGCGGTGGCCGCGAGCGCCCTGATCGGAGGCGTACTGCTGTGAGACGCCCCGCCCAGACGGCCCTGCTCGCCCTCACCGGCATCGGCCTGCTGCACACGACCCTCTTCACGGACCTCTACCTGCGCTACGTCAAGGAGGGCCTGCGCCCGCTGCTGATCGCGTCGGGGTTTACGCTGGTGCTCCTGGGCGTGGCGAACGCGACCCTGGACAGACGCGCCGCCACCGCACATGCCGACAGCCATGCCCACGACCACTCCCACGACCACTCCCACGACCACTCCCACGGTCACGATCAGGAGCACGACCACTCCCACGGCCACGACCACTCCACCGCCCCCCGCGTCGCCTGGCTCCTCTGCCTCCCCGCGCTCAGCCTGCTCCTCTTCGCCCCACCGGCCCTGGGCGCCTACACGGCCGCGCACTCGGCCGCCAAGCCCGTCACGAGGCAGAGCCGCTTCGAACCGCTGCCCGCGACCTCCCCGCTGCCCATGACCCTCACGGGCTTCACGACCCGCGTCCAGCAGGACCGCACCTTGGCGATCAAGGGCCGTACGGTCCAGCTCACCGGCTTCGTCACCCCGATCGCCGGGAACGGCGGCTGGTACCTGACCCGGATCATCTTCACCTGCTGCGCGGCCGACTCCCAGACCGTCAAGATCCGCATGTACGGCACCGAGGCCCCGCCGACCGACACCTGGCTGTCCGTCACCGGCACCTGGCACCCCAAGGGCGCCCTCGGCACCCGGTCGGCGGAACCGGCCCTGGACGTCCGCGCGACCCGCCCGATCCCTCAGCCGGTCAACGCCTACACGGACGACCTGCCGCTGACACCGTCCCGGTAGCGCGCCGGGCCCGCCCACCGGAGTGGCGGACGGGCCCGGCGCTCCCCTGGCGGGGACGGTCAGCCGACGTTCAGGGTCAGGGCCGCGGTGTGCAGCGTGCCCGCCGTCTGGAACTGGAGGAACAGCCGCCAGTCGCCGGACCGGGGGAACTCGGCGTGGAAGGTCAGCGTCGGACCTCCGTGGTCGCCGTCGACCTCGGTCTCCGGGTGGAGATGGGCGAAGGCGAGGTCACCCTGGTGGAACGCGGTGAGGTGGGCGTAGGTCTCGAGGTAGGGCTGGAGGTCGGTGACCGGCTTGCCGTCCTTGGTGACGGTGGCGGTCATCTGATGGGCCATCCCGGCCATCGGGTCGCCCTTCACCGTGACGGTGTAGCCGTCGACCGTGGTCGTGGCGGACGCCTTGGGCAGCGGGGTGGCCGTTGCCGTACCGGGCACCTTCACGGTGCGGCTGAGGACGAGGTCCTTGCCCTTGCCCGATCCGCTGTCCGGGGTGAACGAGGTGTACAGCCGCCAGGCGCCCGGCTCCAGGGACTCCAGCGGCGCGGTCCAGGTGCCGTCGCCCGCCATGGTGGGGTGCAGGTGCTGGAAGCCGCTGAGATCGGAGCGGACGGCGTAGAAATGCATCCGCTTGGTCTGGTCGACGGCGAAGGCCGTGACCGGCTTGCCGTCCGGGCCGGTGATGGAGAAGCGGTAGTCGGTCGCCTTGCCGGCGGGGAGGGAGGCGGTGGCGGGGGTCAGCCGGTAGCCGTCCTGCGCGGCGGCCAGGCCGTTGCCGGCGGCGGCGCCGTCCATGCCGGGCATCCCCGCCATGGCGTCGTCCGACGTCGAGGGGGACGGCGTGGTGGTGCCGTGGTCCATGCCGGGCATGGTGGAGCCGTGGCCGGAGTGGCCGTGGGAGGCGGAGCCTGAGCCGGAGTCGGAGCCGCAGGCGGCCAGGGTGAGAGCGAGGGCAGCGGTGGCGACGGCAGCCGTCAGGGCATGCCGGGACGTCCGGGAACGCTGGGCCATGAATACGTCTTTCCAGGTGGGCGCCGTGAAGTGGCGCGGGTGAACGTGAGAGCCGGTGCCGGGCCGCGGCGCTGGGCGCGGGCCCGGTGGTCTCGTCACGTCCGCGCGACGCACACCTGGAGCAGCAGTTGACGCCCGCCCGGGGGCGGTCCCCGGCGGCGCGTGCCGTCGTAGATCCGTCGGACCCCCGGCAGCAGCACGGCCACCGGAAGAACGAGGGCGACCGCGGAGAGCGGCGGCATCGGCAACGCGGAGCGAGGCGTGGTGGCGACACACAGCGCACCCCGCATGGAGTGGGCCGTCGGCGCGGTTGCCTTGTCCGCCGCCTGAACCGCGTGGTCGGAGGCTCCCGCCATCGCCGAGTGGCCGGCGTCGTGGGCCGCCGTCCCGGCGGGCGCGGCGGGTTCGTGATGCGTCGCCGCCATGCCGGGCATCGCCCCGTGGCAGCCGGACTCGGCCGAGGCCGGGCCGCCGTGCATGAGGAACAGCCCGAGCAGCACCGCGACCAGCACGGCGAGCCGCGCCGGCTGACGGCGCCTGGCTCCGGCCGCGCCGTCGGCGGGCTGCGTGGCAATCACCGCTCCACTGTACGGGGGCGTACGACGTTCTGCGGGCCGGACCGTCAGGCCGACTCGGACCGCGCGGGGGCGAACCGCCCTCTCGGCACGGAATGTGCGGCACCCGTACCGGCCCCGGCGCGGTCCCTGTCAAAGTCCCGTCAAACAAGCCTGGCAAGGCGTCAGGAGCGCATCAACGTCCGCCATCCATGGCCGGATCCGGTCGCAGACTGATCGGCAACGGGGGCGGGTGACCGTCCGTGGCAGGACGTGGGGGGCGACCGTGGCGGTCTCCAAGCTGTCGGCTTCGTCCGAGCGGGGGAGATCCCGGCCGGAAGGTTCGACGCACGGGCCTCGGGCGGGCGGCGGCGGGCAGCCGCCACGGCGGGAGGGCACTCCGGCCGGAGGCCGTCCCGGCCCGCGGCTCAGAGAGGGGTCGCGGACGGGCGGTCCCGGCCGGGCCGCGCGCCGTCCACCTTCGCCGCGCCCGGGACGGCGCCTCCTGCGACGGCCGGTGGCCGCGCGGGCCGCTCTGCGCCGCCGCTTCTGGGCCTCCGTGCCCGCGCGGCTGCGTCTTCTGCGTGCGGCCACGGTCCTGCTCGCCGCGGCTCTGGCCGCGCTGCTGCTGGTCGCCGGGGTCTCCGCCCTGGGCACCTGGAGCAGCGTGGCCGACCGCGACGCGCCCCGCACCACCAGCGCGGCCGACCTCAATCTGGCCCTGAACGACATGGACGCCCAGGCCGCAAACATCCTGCTGGCCAATGGTGACGCGGGCCGGGGGCGGCTGGGGACGCCGTACGAGAAGGCCGTCGGCTTCTACGGCGACGCCCGCAAGGAGATCGGACACGATCTGCGCGCCCTCGCCGTCGCCGGGCAGGGCAGCCGGGCCGACGAGAAGACCGTGGAGTCGCTGACCGACGGCTTCGCCGAGTACCAGGAGCTGATCGGACGCGCCCTGGAGAACGACGGCCACCGCGGCGGCAAGTCCGCCGCCCTCGCCGACTACCGCCGTGCGACCGACCTGCTGCGTATCCGACTCCTGCCCGCCGCACGCACGTTGGTGTCCTCGAACGACGCGGCCTTCGACGCCGAGTACGACTCGGCCCGCTCCACCCTCTCCGCCCAGCTCGTCACCGTCCTCGCGCTCGGCGCGCTGCTGCTGTCCGTGCTCGGCGTCCTGCAGTGGTACCTGGCCCGCAGCTTCCGGCGCATCCTCAACCCCGGGGTGCTGGGGGCCACCGTCTGCGCGCTGGTCTCGGTGATCCTCGGTGCTCAGCTGCTGTCCGCCTCCGCCGACCGTCTGCGGGTGGCCCGGCACGACGCCTTCGACTCCGTCGTCGCCCTCTCCCGCGCCCGCGCCATCGCCTACGACGCCAATGCCGACGAGAGCCGCTACCTGCTCGACCCGCAGCGCCGCGGCCGGTACGAGGACGCGTTCCTCGCCAAGTCCCAGCAGCTGTACGGCCTGAAGGGCGCCACCCTGGCGACCTACGACACCGACCTCGTCACCACCTGGGGGACCTACCGCACCGACCCCCACGACCTGCGCTTCACCGGCGAGTTCCGCCGCGAGCTGGACAACGTCACCTTCCCCGGCGAGCGGGCCGCCGCGGAGCGGACGGTGGAGACCTACGCCGTGTACGAGCGCGACGACCGCTCGGTGCGCGCACTGCTCGAGTCCGGCAAGGAGCGGCAGGCCGTCGAGTTCTGCATGGGCTGGCGCCCGGGCACGTCCAACGCGCACTTCGGGGCGTGGATGGCCGCCCTGGACAAGGTGGCGGGCATCAACCGCGCCCACTTCACGTCCTCGGTACGGGACGGCCGCTCGGCGGTGACCGACCTCCTCCCGTGGGCGGCGGGCTCCTGGGCGCGGCGATGCTCCTGGCGGCGCTGGGCCTGCGACCGCGGCTGGCGGAGTACCGCTGAGGTGCGCGCATGCCGAGGCCCTGTGCGTCACGTGTCGGCGAGCCGCGCCTCCTCCAGGTCCAGCGAACGCTGCAGCCTGCGGCGGGTGGTGTCGCTGATGGTGTGGGCGTCGTAGAGGCGCTGGAGTTCGCCGGTCTCCACCGCTATCAGGTCGCGGCGCAGCTGGCGGTAGACCCGGTCGGCGGACTCGCTCGCCGTCAGGTCCGCGCCCTTGCTCTCGGCGAGACGGTCGCGGGCGTCGTCGAGGCGGGCGGTCAGGCCCCGGCGCAGCCGGTCCAGGACGACGTCGGGTACGACCTCCAGCTCCGCGAGCTCTTCCAGGCGGGCGAGGCCGGCGTGGGCGAGGTGGGAGCGGGCCTGGGCCTCTTCGCGGGCGGTGTGCGCGGGCTCCAGGGCGATGCCGGAGGCACGGACGACCGGCGCGAGGGTGAAGCCCTGCACGACGAGGGTGACGACCACGACCGAGGTGGTCAGGACCAGCACCAGCGGACGGTCGGTGAGCGGGGCGCCGTTCTTCGTGACCTCCGGGATGGACAGCGCGGCCGCCAGCGGCATCACGCCCCGGGTGCCCGCCCAGGTCAGCACCATCGGCACCCGCCAGTTCACCCGGCCGATCCCGCCCCTGCGCTGCACGAGCGCCGACAGGGGGGCGATCCACAGCATCCGTACGGCGACGAGGGTGACGGCGACGGCGAGGGCGTACAGGGGCCAGGCCCGGTCGCCGTCGGCCAGGGCCCGCACCTGGGCGGGCAGGGCCAGTCCGATCAGGCTGAAGACGACACTCTCCAGGAGGAAGACGACCGTGCCGTACACGGCGTGCAGCTGGAGTCTGATGCGGGCGTTGGTGAGCCGGTCGCCCCGGCCGCCCAGGACCACTCCGGCGATCACACAGGACGTCACTCCGGAGGTGTGCGCGACCTCCGCGAGCAGGTAGGCGGCGTACGGGGTGACCAGGGCGATCACCGTTTCCAGGACCGGGTCCTCGGTGCGCCGGCGAATCAGGGTGATGACTCCGGCGACGGCCGCCCCGATCACCGTGCCACCGCCCGCGAGCAGCAGGAACTCGCCGCCCGCCGCCCCCCAGTTCGCGGCGGCGGAGGCGATGGCGATGCCCGCCGCCACCCGGACCAGCACCAGGGAGGTCGCGTCGTTGAACAGGCTCTCCGCCTGTACGAGGACCTGCACCCGGGGCGGGAGGGCGAGCCGGCGGCCGAGCGCGGTCACGGCGACCGGGTCGGTGCTGGCCAGCACCGCGCCCAGCACGAACGCCATCTGCCACGACAGCGGGGTGAGCCACGCCGCCACCGCGGCCACCGCGGCGGCGGAGGCCAGCACCAGCCCTATGGCGAGGATCCCGACCGGTTTCCACACCGCCCGCAGCTCCCGCCAGGGCATGTCCTCGGCGCTCGCGTACAGCAGCGGCGGCAGCACGACCAGGCCGATGATCTCGGGGCTGATCTCGATCTGCGGGGTGCCCGGCAGCAGGGCCACGGCGAGACCGGCGACCACGAGCAAGGAGGGTGCGGGGATGCGCCACCGGCGCGCGAAGGTGGCCACCACCGTGGCGAGGACCACGAGGGCGAGAACCGTACCGACGCTGCGCATGCCGTCCCCCTGGGATTGCGGAAGCCACCCTGGCCTCCGGCCGACCAGACTTCCCGGCACACCTGTCCTCACCCTATCGGGCCAGGTCACGTCAAGACAGTGTCAAGGTCGCCGGGAGCGACGCCAAGGGCCTACCGGATGCTCGACGAGGGGCGGCGCCGCGCCGCTCGCGGGGCCGATGATCCTGCTGGCGCTGTCCGCGAACACCTCCTTCGGCGGTCTGCCGGTGCCGCTGAAGCTGCTCGCCCTCGCCCTCGTCTCGGCCGCGCTCCAGGCGTCACGGCGGGCTGCTCGCCGGTGTCCGTCAACGGTCGTAAGAGTCCCGTCAAAGGCGTAGAGGCCGCCGTATGAGAGCCGTCAACGAGCGACCGGATCCGGCCGGACAGGCGCTTTCCTCGTACACGTCCGTTTCAACCGAACCTCACTCCAGGAGTTCGCGATGGCCGATCTGGCCTTCGTCGTCACCGTGCTCGCGGGTTTCGCGCTGGTGGCTCTTGTCACCAAGGGGGTGACGAAGCTGTGACCGCCGAGGCTGCATTCAATTTTGAAATGGGCGTCGGCCTGGTCGTGGCCGTCGCCCTGCTGGGCTATCTCGTCCTCGCCCTGATCTTCCCGGAGAGGTTCTGAGAGCGACATGGGTCCCGTACTCGCAGGCGTCCTCCAGCTGCTCGCCCTGATAGGCGCGCTGGCGCTCGTCTACATCCCGGTCGGCACCTACATGGCCCGGGTCTACTCCTCCGACAAGCACCTGCGCGTCGAGAAGTGGATCTACCAGGGCATCGGTGCCAACCCCGACGCCGAGATGACCTGGCCCGCGTACCTGCGCGGTGTCCTCGCCTTCTCGGCGGTGAGCGTCCTCTTCCTCTACCTGCTCCAGCGGCTCCAGGGCGTGCTGCCCGGGTCGATGGGCTTCGACGCGGTCAACCCGGCGCAGTCGTTCAACACGGCCGTCTCCTTCGTGACCAACACGAACTGGCAGTCGTACTACGGCGAGCAGACCATGGGTCACGTCGTGCAGACCGCCGGTCTGGCCGTGCAGAACTTCGTCTCCGCCGCCGTCGGCATGGCTGTCGCCGTCGCCCTCGTGCGTGGCTTCGCGCGCTCTCGCACCGGTGAGCTGGGCAACTTCTGGTCCGACCTGGTGCGCGGCACGCTGCGCGTCCTGGTGCCGATCGCCGCGATCGCCGCGGTGATCCTGGTCGCCTGCGGCGCGATCCAGAACTTCTCCGGCATCCATGAGGTCGGTCAATTCTTTAATGGGCACAGCATGGGCGGGACCCAGCAGTGGAACGGCGGCGCGGTCGCCTCCCAGGAGGCCATCAAGGAGCTGGGCACCAACGGCGGCGGCTACTTCAACGCCAACTCCGCCCACCCCTTCGAGAACCCGACGCCCTTCACCAACCTCTTCGAGATCTTCCTGATCCTGGTGATCCCGTTCTCGCTGACCCGCACCTTCGGCGTGATGGTCGGGAACGTGAAGCAGGGCTACGCGATCCTCGCCACGATGTTCACCATCTGGCTGGGCTTCACCGCCCTGATGATGTGGACCGAGTTCGCCCACCACGGCCCGGCGCTCCAGGCGGCCGGCGGGGCGATGGAGGGCAAGGAGGTCCGCTTGGGCATCGGCGGTTCCTCGATCTTCGCGGTGTCGACCACGCTCACCTCGACCGGTGCGGTGGACTCCTTCCACTCCTCCTTCACCGGCCTCGGCGGCGGCATCACCATGCTCGGCATGATGCTGGGCGAGATCGCGCCCGGCGGTACCGGCTCCGGCCTCTACGGCATGCTGATCATGGCGGTCATCGCGGTGTTCATCGCCGGTCTGATGGTCGGCCGTACGCCCGAGTACCTGGGCAAGAAGATCGGCGGCCGCGAGATGAAGCTCGCAGCCTGCTACATCCTCGTCACCCCCGCCCTGGTCCTGGTCTTCACGGCCGCCTCCATGGCGCTGCCGACCCCGCCGAACTCGATGCTCAACTCGGGTGCGCACGGGTTCTCCGAGGTGCTGTACGCGTTCACGTCGGCGTCGAACAACAACGGCTCGGCCTTCGCCGGTCTGAACGCGAACACGGACTGGTTCAACACCATGACCGGGCTCGCGATGCTCCTCGGCCGCTTCCTGCCGATGGTGTTCGTGCTGGCGCTGGCCGGCTCGCTCGCCGAGCAGAAGCCCGTCCCGGTGACCGCGGGCACCCTGCGCACCGAGAAGCCGCTGTTCACCGGCCTGCTGGTGGGCGCGATCCTCATCATCACCGGCCTCACCTACTTCCCGGCCCTCGCGCTGGGTCCGCTGGCCGAAGGGTTGGCGTGATGACCACCGACACGCAGAAGACAGAGACACAGAAGCAGGACCCCATGTCCACTCCCACCCTTGCGCCCCACCAGGACGCGCCGACGGGTCACAAGGCCCCCGAGGGCCGTGTCGGAGCGGGCCTCTTCGATCCCAAGCAGCTGGTCACGTCCCTGCCGGAGGCGTTCCGCAAGCTCGACCCGCGGGTGATGATCAAGTCTCCCGTGATGTTCGTGGTGTGGATCGGCTCCGTGCTGACCACGGTGTTCTCCTTCAAGGACCCGGGCGACTGGTTCGGCTGGACCATCAGCGCCTGGCTGTGGCTGACCGTGATCTTCGCCAACCTCGCGGAGGCGGTCGCCGAGGGCCGCGGCAAGGCCCAGGCGGACACCCTGCGCAAGGCCAAGACCGACACGGTGGCCCGCAGGCTGCTCAAGGACGGCACCGAGGAGCAGGTCCCCGGCACCGCTCTGACGATCGGCGACCTGGTCGTCTGCGAGGCGGGCGACGTCATCCCGGGTGACGGTGACGTCATCGAGGGTGTCGCGTCCGTCGACGAGTCCGCGATCACCGGCGAGTCCGCCCCGGTCATCCGCGAGTCAGGCGGCGACCGGTCCGCGGTCACCGGCGGTACGAAGGTGCTCTCCGACCGGATCGTCATCAAGATCACGACGAAGCCGGGCGAGACCTTCATCGACCGGATGATCAACCTGGTCGAGGGCGCCGCGCGGCAGAAGACGCCGAACGAGATCGCCCTGAACATCCTGCTGGCGTCGCTGACGATCGTCTTCCTGCTGGCGGTGGCGACCCTGCCGCCGTTCGCGGACTACGCGGGCACGCACCTGACGATGGTCGTGCTGGTCGCCCTGCTGGTCTGCCTCATCCCGACCACCATCGGCGCCCTGCTCTCCGCGATCGGCATCGCCGGCATGGACCGGCTGGTGCAGCGCAACGTGCTGGCGATGTCGGGCCGGGCGGTCGAGGCCGCCGGTGACGTCTCCACGCTGCTGCTCGACAAGACCGGCACCATCACGCTCGGCAACCGCCAGGCCGCCGAGTTCGTGCCGGTGCGCGGGACGACGGAGGCCGAGCTCGCCGACGCCGCCCAGCTGTCGTCGCTGGCCGACGAGACCCCCGAGGGCCGCTCCATCGTCGTCCTGGCGAAGGAGAAGTACGGGCTGCGCGAACGCCACCAGGGCGAGCTGGCGCACGCCGAGTGGATCGAGTTCACCGCCCAGACCCGTATGTCGGGTGTGGACGTGGACGGCCGCAGGATCCGCAAGGGCGCCACGGCCTCGGTCATCGCCTGGGTCGAGGAGCGGGGCGGCACGGTCGCCAAGGACGCGGACACCGTCGCGAACCGTATTTCCGAGGCCGGCGGCACCCCGCTGCTGGTCGCGATCGAGGACGAGCAGGGCGCCCGCGTCCTGGGCGTCATCCATCTGAAGGACGTCGTCAAGGACGGTATGCGGGAGCGGTTCGAGGAGCTGCGCCGCATGGGCATCAAGACGGTCATGATCACGGGTGACAACCCGCTGACCGCGAAGGCGATCGCCGAGGAGGCGGGCGTCGACGACTTCCTCGCGGAGGCCACCCCCGAGGACAAGATGGCCCTCATCAAGCGGGAGCAGGCCGGCGGCAAGCTCGTCGCGATGACCGGTGACGGTACGAACGACGCCCCCGCGCTGGCCCAGGCGGACGTCGGCGTGGCCATGAACACTGGCACGTCGGCCGCCAAGGAGGCCGGCAACATGGTCGACCTCGACTCCAACCCGACCAAGCTCATCGAGATCGTCGAGATCGGCAAGCAGCTGCTGATCACGCGCGGTGCGCTGACCACATTCTCCATCGCCAACGACGTCGCGAAGTACTTCGCGATCATCCCGGCGCTGTTCGCGGCGGTCTACCCGGGCCTGGACAAGCTGAACATCATGCAGCTGTCCTCGCCGGACTCCGCGATCCTGTCGGCCGTCATCTTCAACGCGCTGATCATCATCGCGCTGGTGCCGCTGTCCCTGAAGGGCGTGCAGTACAAGCCGGTCAGCGCCGACCGGATGCTCCGCCGCAACCTCGGGATCTACGGCATCGGCGGACTGATCGCGCCCTTCATCGGCATCAAGATCATCGACGTGATCATCTCCTTCATCCCCGGGATCGGCTGATCGCCATGAACAACTCCGTAACGAACACCGCCCGGTTGCTCGGGGCGGGTCTGCGGGCCCTGCTCGTGCTCACCCTGGTGACGGGCGTCGTCTACCCGCTGGTCGTCACCGGCATCGCCCAGGCCCTGTTCCACGACAAGGCGAACGGCTCCGAGATCAAGGCGGACGGCAAGGTCGTCGGCTCGTCCCTGATCGGACAACAGGGCTACAGCCTCGCGTACTTCCAGCCCCGCCCCGCGAACGGTCTCGGACAGAACTCGGTCAACACCCAGTACAAGCTGATCCTTTCGGGCGCGACCAACCTCGCCGCGGACAGCAAGGTGCTGAGCAAGCAGGTCGAGGACGCGAAGGCCGCCGTGGTGAAGAACAACTCGGTGCCCGGCTACACGGTCAGGCCGTCCGACGTCCCCGCCGACGCCGTCACCTCCTCCGGCTCCGGCCTGGACCCGGACATCTCCCCGGCCTACGCGGAGCTCCAGGTCCACCGGGTCGCCGCGAAGAACGGCCTGCCGGTCGCCCAGGTGGAGAAGCTCGTCAAGGACCACACGACCGGCCGCTCGCTCGGCTTCATCGGCGAGCCCCGCGTGAACGTCCTGCAGCTCAACATCGCGCTCAAGGACCTCGTGGCCAAGAAGTGACGGCCTTACACGGATCACGACGGGAGTCGGCGGCCCGGGAGGCATCCCGGTTCCGCCGGCTCCCGCAGGCATGACAGGAGAGGCACACACCCATGACCCGGGTGCTCGTGGTGGAGGACGACCCGCAGCTCGTACGGGCCCTCGTCATCAACTTGCAGGCACGTCACCACGGCGTCGACGCCGCCCCCGACGGGGCCACCGCCCTGCGGCTCGCCGCCGCGCGCCGGCCCGACCTGGTGCTCCTGGACCTCGGCCTGCCCGACATGGACGGCGTCGAGGTCATCAAGACGCTGCGCGGCTGGACCCGCGTGCCGATCATCGTCCTCTCCGCCCGCCAGTCGTCCGACGAGAAGGTGGCCGCGCTCGACGCGGGCGCCGACGACTACATCACCAAGCCCTTCAGCATGGACGAACTGCTGGCCCGGCTGCGGGCCGCCGTCCGCCGCACCGAGGACGCCCCGCTCGTCCCCGAGACCACGCTGGTCGAGACGGCCGACTTCAGCATCGACCTGCTCGCCAAGAAGGCCGTGCGCGGCGGCCGGGACGTCCGGCTGACCCCCACCGAGTGGCACCTGCTGGAGATCCTGGTGACCAACCCCGGCCGCCTGATCACCCAGAGGCACCTCCTCCAGGAGGTCTGGGGCGTCTCCCAGAGCAAGAAGACCAACTACCTGCGGGTCTACATGGCACAACTGCGCCGGAAGCTGGAGAGGGACCCGTCCCACCCCCGCTATCTGATCACCGAGCCCGGCATGGGCTACCGCTTCGAGGGATGACATGGCACGCGGCAAGCTCCGGATCTACCTCGGCGCGGCACCCGGCGTCGGCAAGACCTACGCGATGCTCTCCGAGGCGCACCGCCGCATCGAGCGGGGCACCGACTGTGTGGTCGCCTTCGTGGAGCACCACCACCGGCCGCGCACCGAGGTGATGCTGCACGGCCTGGAACAGGTGCCGCGCAAGGAACTCGCCTACCGGCACTGCCACGTGGGCTCCCAGATCGCCAGCGCCAAGCCGTACCTGGTCGCCGTACGCCGCATGGTCGGCCTGATGACCCGCCTGTACGAGCAGCACGGCCTGGTCCTGCCCGAACTCCTCGGCGGCGACCACGGCATCGCCTACCGCCCCGGAGAACCGGCCCTCGACCTGACCGCGCTGGCCCGCAAGGTCCGCGCGGAGCTCGCCGACGCCTGTGCGACGGCCTCACTCCCCGTCCCCCGCCTGCTCATCGAACCGGGCAGGGCCGTCGTGGGCCCGCGGGCATCGCGCTGTACCGCGTCCTGTCCGTGAAGCACACCGGCGGAAAGGCGTTCGTGGCCGTGGACGGCGGCATGAGCGACAATCCGCGTCCGGCCCTGTACGGCGTCCGCTACGCGCCCCGACTCGCCGGCCGGCACAGCACAGCGGACCCGGCCCCGATGACCGTGGTGGGCCGGCACAGGCGGGCGACGTCCTGGCCGCCGACGTGGACCTCCCGGGCGACGTACGCCCCGGCGACCTGCTCGCCGTCCCCGTGGCCGGGGCCTACCACCTGTCGATGGCCTCCGGCTACAACCTGATCGGCCGCCCGCCCGCGCGGTCCAGAAGCGTCACCGCAGTGGTGGCGTGCAGGGGACAGGACGGGCCGGCCACCGCGCTTCGCGCAATCGCAGTCACTCAGCGCGGCCGCCCCCCGGATGCCCAGGACGGGCGGGGGAGAGGATGCCACGCTGGAGTGAGGGGCAGGCCCGCGAGTGGAGGTCCGGGTGCGTCTCATCCGGTCCGGGGCCCTCTCCTTCGGCCTGGCGAGCATGTCCCGGTGCGGCTCCATGGATGCGCCGCAGAATCGTGCGGCCGGTCCGTGAGCCCGCCGGCCGGGGCACCACTCACCGAGCGACGCCAGGCGGCCCTACCGCGTGGATCCGGCCCGCCGGGACCAGGACCGCGCGACCGACCCGGAAGGCAGGTGCATCCCATGCGCACGTCGACCCGTATCGCCGGTGCCCTCACCGGCCTGACCCTCACCCTCGGTGGTGCGGTCCTCGCCGCTCCCGCGGCCCGGGCGGACATCCCCGCCTGCACAAAGATGGCCGAACTGGCCGGTGCCACCGCTTCCGACTCCGTCACAGCGGCCTGCGGCCGTGGCGTGGTCGGAGACCTGCAGGGTTGTGTGACCGGGCTGACCGGGGCCGGAGTGGCGAGCGGCGCCGCGACCGGTGCCTGCCGGGCGGCGGCCCACGAACCGCGTTAGAGAACCGCGCGCGGCAGCCGCCCGCCGCCTCGCGGGCCTCATGCGGAGCGCCCATGCTGAGCAAGAGGGCGCCGTCGTCCTGAGACTTGTCCTTCCCGAAGGCCGAACGAAGGCGCCTGAGAGGAGGAGGAAGTCATGCGCATGCGCAGAATCCTGGGCCTCGCCCTGGCCGCGGCAACCTTTGCCGGCGTGAGCGCCGTCGGCGCTGTCAGCGCCGGGGCCGCCTCGTCTCCGAACATCTCCCGAGACGACTGCACGGCCGCCGGCGGACAGATCATTTCACGCCCCTACGCCGGCTACGCCTGCGCGCTGCCTGACGGGACCACGCCGGCGATCACGTGACCGGTCGGCGCACGGCTGGGCAACCAGTCCGGCCGGTGCGCCCGGCGCGGTGGGTATGAAGTGACGGCACCCGGTCCACCGTCGCGTGGATCGCCCGCGCCCGTCTCGACACCGCGGCACTCACGATGGTGGACGCCGACCGTCTCGAAGCCGAGCCCGTCACCACTTCGAGACGGTCCGCGCCGTCCTGAACACGTTCGCATTTCCCAGCTGTATTGATTCGGATTTCCCAGCTGTATTGATCACGAGCGTTGTTGACACTCGGCAGGTCTTGAACAGGCGCATAAGAACGAGCAGTCGACCAAGGAGCCGACCGGCACGGTACACCGCCGGTCGGCTCCGCCGTGCTCCTCGACGACCCCGGGGACGACTCCGTCGTTCGGCCCATCAAGGGCACCGGCCGCAACGCCGAAAAGGATCAAGCGGAGTCGTCCCACCCTCGCGTTCCGGCACACCTCCGCGCGCTCGGCCGCCTGGATGACGGCGGTCCCGTACCCCGGCCGCCAGGCCCGGAGGAGATCCCGCATGCGCGTCTTCCTGCCCCTGACCGCCGTCACCACCGTCGCTCTCCTGCTCGTCACGGTCACCGGCACGACTCCCGCCGCGGCGGACCGGAACCCCGACGGCACACCACTGGTCAAGGTGTCCCAGGGCGACCCGTACGCGAAGTGCACCATCGGAGCGAGGTCCCCCGACAGCGTCGTCTACCCGGGCACCGAGGTCGAGCCGTACCTGTCCGTCGATCCGCGTGACCCCAAGCGCGTGGTCACCGTGTTCCAGCAGGACCGCTGGAACGACGGCGGCGCCCGTGGCCTGGCGGCCGGCTGGACCAGGGACGGCCGCACCTTCCACCGGAGCACGCTGCCGTTCAGCCTGTGCGCCCCCGGCGGAGCGGATTTCGAACGGGCCACCGACCCCTGGGTGAGCACCGGACCGGACGGCACGGTCTACGCCGGCGGGGAGGGCGTCGACTTCACGAAGAGCACGCGCAGCGCCCTCCTGGCCGTCACGTCCCGCGACGGCGGCCGCACTTGGCAGAACCTCACCACCACGCACGTCGACGAGCAGCCGTTCTTCAACGACAAGCCCTCACTCACCGCCGACCCGATCCGCAAGGGCACCGCCTACCAGGTCTGGAACCGCCTCGACAACGACCCGCCCGGCCCCAGCTCCCTCGACGGTCCCGGCTACATCTCCCTCACCCGCGACGGCGGCCGCACCTGGAGCAAGGCCCGGCCGTTCGTCGACACCAGCAGCGTGCCCAACACCCAGACCATCGGCCATCTGATCGTCGCCGACCGGCGCACCGGCACCCTGTACGACTTCTTCGACCGGATCACCTACGCCGACGACCTGAGCACCGTCGTCGAAGCCCGCTACGAGGTGGTCACCTCGACCGACGCCGGAGAGACCTGGAGCGCCCCGGTCACCGTGGCCCGGGACACCTCCGTACCGGAGGTCGACCCGAACGACCCCACCAAACTGCTGCGCGACGGGACCACCCTGCCGAGCCCGGCCGTCGACCCCGAGACAGGAACGCTGTACATGGCCTACGAGGGCTCGGACTTCTCCGGTGGGAAGTTCGACTCCGTCCAGCTCGTGCGGTCCACCGACGGCGGACGCACGTGGGGGACCCCGGAGCTGATCAGCCCCAAGGGCGTCCCGGCCTTCTCACCGTCGATCGCGGTCGCCGAGCGGGGCACGGTCGCGCTCACGTACTACGACCTGCGCTTCCTCAAGCCCGGCAACACCACCACCCTGCCCACCGCCTACCAACTGGCCACGCTGCAGCACGGAAACCCGAAGCTCCGGACCGAACGACGGATCTCGCGGATCTTCGACTGGCTGCAGGCGCCGTTCGCCGGGGGCTACTTCCTCGGCGACTACCAAGGCCTGGTGTCGGACGGCAAGGGAGTACGGGCGGTGCTCACCGAGACCCACTCCGGCGCACCACAGAACCGTACGGACGTGTACACCAGCACTCTCCGCACCCGCTGACCGCCGCGGCCGCCGTCGGTGCGCCTGAGACCTGGCATTCGAAGTTCCAACGCGCCACCGGTCGCCCGCCCGCTGCGACTCTCCCGGCTACCCTCGCGCGGGAGCGCCCCGCGGCGCGTGGCTGCGGGGCGCCTTGTGGGGTTTAGTCGACCTTCTCCCCGTCGTACATACCGCCCTTGCAGGTGTTGTCCGTCAGATCGGCCGTTCCGCCGCCCTGCTGGCACTGAGAAGGGGTGACGTAGGATGGGGCACCCTGTGCGGTGGCGGCGGTGGCGGCGGCGGCGCCTGTGAGGCCGAGTCCGGCGAGGGCTGCCGTGGCGATGACCGCGGCGAGGATTCGTCGAATGCGCATGTGGTTCGCCTTTCACGGATTGCCTCGGTTGGGGCACTAGCCAGCTTGATCTTCACCCATGTGGGTGGCACGTCATGTTGCGCCATTCGGGTGACAGCGCTGTCGGGTGCGGGTTCGGTGACGCGGGATCTTCAAGGGCGATCCGGAGCGGTAGTCACGCAGACAGACACGCACAACGAGTCAGAGGCCGGTAGCAAATTGCTACCGGCCTCTGACCTTGTACTGCACTGTCGGGGTGGCGGGATTTGAACCCACGACCTCTTCGTCCCGAACGAAGCGCGCTGCCAAGCTGCGCTACACCCCGATGTCGCTGCTTGTCGCGGCGACGACGTTTACTTTAGCCCACTGGTGGCTGGAGACGAAATCCGGTTTAGACGCGGCGGCGGGTCGGGGTCGGACGGGTGTGGTCCAGGGCTGTCAGGACGAGTGCCAGGGCGTAGATCGCGAGGCCCACGAGGAGGGCGTTCGCGAGGGTGCTGCGGTAGCCGTGGGCGGCTGCGTCGAGGAAGGGATAGAGGTAGCGGCCTGGGGCGGAGGCAGGGAGGAAGCCCGCTCGGATGAGGTAGAAGACCAGGTAGGCCAGGGGGTAGAGGAGCCAGGGCGCGGCCATGCGCAGGCGGAGGCGGGCCGCGGGGGTGAGGAGGAGCCAGTCCAGGAGGGCCGCCGTGGGGACCACCAGGTGGAGGACCTGGAGGGCTGCCCACTGGGCGTGCCAGCGCTCGGGGGGTGCGGTCACGTTCGTCATGGAGAACGGGGGCGTCGTGTGGGCCAGGAGCAGGTGGTAGACCAGCGCCGAGATCACGACGTAGAGGAGTGTGGCTCCTGTCACAGAGGGGGGCAGGGGACGGCGTGCCCGCCAGGCCCGGGATGCGGAGAGGAGCATGACGGCGGCCAGGAGGATCGTGGCCTGGACGCCGAAGTAGCTCAGGGTGCGGGCGGGAGTGCCCTGCAGGGTGCCCAGGAGGAGCTCCAGGGCGACGCCGGCCGCTGCCGCCGCCGCGGTCAGGAGGCGGAACACCGCCACCAGGGGGCGGCGGATCGGGGCCACCACCGCCGTGGCCGGGACATGGGAGGGCATCAGCACGGGGGGCGGGCCCGGGACCGCGGGCAGGTCCGGGATGTCCCTGGGTATCGGTGCGGTCATGCCCTCACGCTAAGCAAGGGGGACGAATGGGGCCATGTGGGGCAGTCCGGGTGGGTTAATCCCCCCACCGCCCATGGCGGAGCGGCCCCTACTACCGCCCCACCAGCGTCAGCAGCGTCGCCTCCGGTGGGCACGCGAAGCGGAACGGGGTGTAGCGGTTGGCGCCGCAGCCCGCTGAGACGTGGAGGTAGGAGGTGCGGCCCTCCGCGGTGTGCGTGGAGAGGCCCTTAACGCGGTCCGTGTCGAGGTCGCAGTTGGTGACCAGGGCGCCGTAGAAGGGGATGCAGACCTGGCCGCCGTGGGTGTGGCCGGCCAGGATCAGGGGGTAGTCGTCGGCCGTGAAGTCGTCGAGGACGCGCAGGTACGGGGCGTGGACCACGCCCATCGAGAAGTCGTACGTGCCGGACGGGCCCCCGGCGACCCGGGCGTAGCGGTCGCGCTTGATGTGGGGGTCGTCCAGGCCCGTGAGCTCGACGGAGACGCCCTCGACCTTCAGGACACCCCGCGTGTTCGTCAGGTTCAGCCAGCCGGCCGAGTCGAAGCCGTCCCTGAGGTCCTCCCAGGGGTTGTGGATGGCGCCGACCACCGGCGGGTTGCCGTTCAGGCCGTGGCGGCCGTTGACCTTCTCCAGCAAGTAGCGGGCGGGGTTGCGGGGCCTGGGGCCGTAGTAGTCGTTGGAGCCGAAGACGTACGCCCCCGGGAACTCCATCAGCGGGCCGAGCGCGTCCAGTACCTCCGGGACACCTTCCGGGTCGGACAGGTTGTCACCGGTGTTGATCACGAAGTCGGGGCGCAGGCCCGCCAGCGACTGCAGCCAGCGCTGCTTCTTGCGCTGGCCGCCGACCATGTGGATGTCGGAGACCTGGAGCACGCGCAGCGGGCGCATGCCCGGCGGGAGGACCGGGACCGTCACTCGTCGGAGGCGGAAGGAGCGGGCCTCGAAGCCCGCCGCGTACGCCAGTCCGGCGGCGCCTGCCGCCATGATCCCCAGGGGTACTCCGTATCGCGCGCGCATACGACCATCGTGTCAGACCCCGGGACCCTTCCGGAGACCGGCCGTCCGGTAAATCAGCGGGCGTTCGGGCTCCTGCACCTGCGACAATCGACCGCATGACCACCACGCTCAAGTCGAAGCTGCACGACGACCTCAACGCCGCGATCAAGGAGCGCGACGAGCTGCGCTCCTCGACGCTCCGGCTGACGCTCGCCGCGATCACCAAGGAGGAGGTCGCGGGCAAGGAGAAGCGGGAGCTCTCCGACGACGAGGTGCAGAAGGTGATCACCCGCGAGGCCAAGAAGCGCCGCGAGGCGGCCGAGGCCTTCGCGCAGGGTGGTCGTCCCGAGCAGGCCGAGCGGGAGAAGGCGGAGGGCGAGATTCTCGCCGCGTACCTGCCCAAGCAGCTGTCCGACGACGAGCTGAACGCGATCGTCGCCCAGGCCGTCGAGGAGGCGAAGGCCGCCGGCGCCGAGGGCCCGCGGGCCATGGGCGCCGTGATGAAGATCGTGAACCCGAAGGTGGCCGGCCAGGCCGAGGGCGGCCGCGTCGCCGCCGCGGTCAAGAAGCTTCTCCAGGGCTGAGCAGCTCCTTCAGCGCTGAGCAGCTCGTCCAGCGCGGAGCAGGCTGCTCCGTCGGAGAGCTGAGAGCAGCAAGAGAACGGCGGCGGGGCCGCACCCCTTACCAGGGTGCGGCCCCGCCGCCGTTCAGCCCGGACGGGAGCGGATCAGCCCCGCGTCCCTCCGTGCCCGTTCCCCCCGTTGCCCTGTCCCTGGATGAAGTTCCCGGGGAGGGTGATGCCCGGCGTCGGGAGCGTGCCGCCGTTGCCGTCGGTTCCGCCGAGGGGGTCACCCGTCGTGCCGGTCGTTCCCCCGTCCGTCAGGCCGCCGATCAGGCCCCCGATCAGTCCGCCCGTGTCCCCCTTGTGCTTGCCCCGGTCGCCTTTTCCCTGGTCGTCACCGTGGTCGTCCTCGTCGGGGATGTCGACCAGGTTGAAGCCCGGGGCGTCCTTGCCGACCAGGGCGCCGGTCATGGCGTCCTTCCAGATCGGGCCGGGGACCTGACCGCCGTAGACGAGCGGGTGGTAGACCCCGCCGATGGTGATGTTGGTCATCTTCACGTTCTGCCGGGCGCTGCCGACCCAGACCGCGCCGGCCATGTTGGGCGTGTAGCCGACGAACCAGGCGTTCTTGCGTTCGTCCGTCGTACCCGTCTTGCCCGCGCTCTCGCGGTCGGTCAGACCCGCCTCCGCGCCGGTGCCGGAGTCGACCACGCCGCGCAGCAGGGTGTTGACGGTGTCGGCGGTCGTCTCGCTCATCGCCCGCGAGCAGGTCGACTTCGGAACCGCGATCGACTTCTGCTCGTTGCCGACCTTCTGGGTGATCGACTCGATGGCGACCGGGGTGCAGTACATGCCCCGCGCGGCGAAGGTGGCGTACGCGTTCGCCATGGTCAGCGGGGAGAGGCCGATCGAGCCGAGGGCGATGGAGGGGGTCTCCGGGAGCTTCGAGCCGTCGCCCTGCACCACGTGCAGCCCGTCGGTCATCTTCACCACGGGGCACAGACCGATGTCGGAGATCAGCTGCACGAAGTAGGTGTTGATGGACTTCGCCATCGCCTCCTTCATGCGGTACGGGCCCTTCTCGGACTCGTTCTCGTTCTCCACGGTCTCGTTCTTGGTGTTGACGTACGGGCTGCTGCCGCACCGCTGGACCGGGCTCGGGTAGTTCATCTTGTACGGCGACGAGTACTCCTGCGTCGCCGGCTTGCCGCCCTCGATCGCGGCCGCCGCCACGAACGGCTTGAACGTCGAACCCGTCGGGAAGCCGTAGTTGGAGCCGCCCATGTCCCGGTTGACCGAGAAGTTGTACTCGGTCTCGTCCTTGCCGTAGCCGAACGGCTTCGACTGGCCCATCGCCAGGACCTTGCCGGTGCCGGGCTCGACCAGGGTGGCGGCCGCGGCGACGGTGTCGGACTTGTTGACGTGCTCCTTCAGGGAGGCCTGGACGGAGTCCTGGGCCTGCGGGTCCAGGGTCGTACGGATCGTCAGGCCGCCCTTGTTCCAGAGCTTGGCCCGGTCCTCGCGGGTCTTGCCGAAGGCAGGGTCGGTGAGGAAGACGTGCTCGACGTACTTGCAGAAGAACGCGGCGCCGCTGGTGGCGGTGATGCAGCCGTTCTTCGGCTGGCTGACGTGCAGCCCGAGCGGCTTCTGCTTGGCGCGGTCGGCCTCCGCCTGGGAGATGTCGCCGACCTCGGCCATGCGCTGGAGCACGATGTTGCGCCGCTTGGTGGCCTCGGCCTCGTCGTTGACCGGGTCGTAGCGGCTCGGGGACTGCACGATGCCGGCCAGCAGCGCCGATTCCTGCAGGTTCAGGTCCTTGGCGTGCTTGGAGAAGTAGCGCTGGGAGGCCGCCTCGACGCCGTAGGCCTGCTCGCCGAAGAACGTGATGTTCAGGTAGTTCTCGAGGATCTTCTTCTTGCCGAGCTTCTCCTCGATCTGGATCGCGTACTTCAGTTCGCGGATCTTGCGGCCGAGGGTCTGCTGGGTGGCCTCGGCGACCTTCGTCGGGTCGTCGCCGGCCTCCTCGATGAAGTAGTTCTTCACCAGCTGCTGGGTGAGCGTGGAGGCGCCCTGGGCGACCCCGCCGCTCTGCGCGTTCTTGTTCAGGGCGCGCAGCACGCCCTTGAGGTCGATCGCGCCGTGCTTGTAGAAGCGCGAGTCCTCGATCGCGACGATCGACTTCTGCATGTACGGCGAGATGTCCTTGAGCTCCACCACCGTACGGTCGCGCGAGTAGACGGTCGCGATCTGGTCGCCCTTGCTGTCCAGTATGGTCGTGCGCTGGCTGAGCTGCGGGCTCTTGAGGTTGGCCGGGATCTCGTCGAAGCCCTTGACCGAGCCCTTGGCCGCGAGGCCCAGCGCGCCGGCGGCGGGCAGCGCGATGCCCGCCATCACGGCTCCCGCGAGCACACTGACACCGAGGAACTTGGCGGCCTGCTGCGTGGCCGACAGACCACCGCCCGAGCGCTTCTTTGGCATGGGGGCAGCCTAATCCGTACTCCTGAGCGTTCCGAGGGAGCGGCTCCCTCTCGGGATGTTCAGGTGCGGGATCGTGACGTCCCCGTGTCGCGGGCTCCCTGTGAGGCGCGTCACGGCACGTCAGGTGGCGGGTGCGTCGCGCAGGTCAGGCATGGGTGTCCCGTCACGGCACGGCGGTGCCCCCGTCACGGCGCGGCGAAGCGGGGCGCGGAGGTTCCCATTCGCCGGACACGCGCGCAGGCCTTGGCCTAAGCTGCTCTCAACTGTCACGGCAGCGCGGCCACGTATCAATACGTCCGGCGACCCCGAATCGTTCTGGAAGTACCCCGGTTTTCTGGTGGGGGCGTGTCCGAATCCGCCTCGTGTGTCACCTGGCGTCCGCTGTGACGCACCACGGCTGTCCCGGTTTGCCGGGATGATCACGCATGTCACCAGCTCACTCCCCCGGGTGATCTGCCGCTTACCCATAGTCCGTTCGGGCCATTCAAGATTGGGCCCGAAGGGGGTGTTGCGCTGTCCCCACCTTCCGTAACGTCCTCAACTGGCGGCGGTGAATATGCCGCTGCCGCCGTGGGGGAGCCTCGATTCGGGAGAGGACGGCGCCGGTATGGGCTGGGTAACCGACTGGAGTGCGCAGGCCGCCTGCCGCACTACCGATCCGGATGAACTGTTCGTTCAGGGAGCAGCGCAGAACAGGGCCAAGGCGGTGTGCACCGGATGCCCGGTACGCACCGAATGTCTGGCCGACGCGCTGGACAACCGCGTCGAATTCGGCGTGTGGGGAGGCATGACGGAGCGGGAGCGCCGCGCACTGCTGCGCCGGCGGCCCACCGTGACCTCCTGGCGCAGGCTGTTGGAAACCGCCCGCTTGGAGTACGAGCGTGGCGTCGGCATCGTGCCCCTCGACAGCGACGAGGTGTACGAGAACTACGCGGCGGTGAGCTGAGGGCGCAGCCCTCCGGCGTGGACCGGGGGATTACGGCGCCTCTGTACGCCCCGCCGCCAGCAGGTCACCGATCTCGCGCAAGCCCGTGAGGTCGTGCACGTCGCCGGGGAGCGCGGGTACTTCGACGACCGCCACCTCGGGGTGGCGGGCGGTGAAGCGGTCGCGCGTGCGCTGCTCGCGCGAGAGCAACTGCATGCGCTCGGCGTGCAGTCTCAGCAGGCCTGCGGTGAGCTGGTCGACGGTCCGCTCCGTGCGCGTGGCGTCTGTGCTCGTGGTGTCTGTGTCCGTGGTGCCTGTGGTCCTGGAGTCCGTGTCCGCGGCGTCCGAGTTCGTGGCGTCCGTGTCCGTGGCGGGGGAGCCGTCGTCAGGAGCCGGTGTTCCGGAAGCGGGAGTCTCCGATGCGGAAGTCTCCGATGCGGAAGATTCTGAACTGCCGTACGTGTCGGGAGAGTTACGAAGTCCAGCTTTCCCGCCCCCCTGATCCACAATGCGGGGCTCCTCAAGATTTTCCGCGGCGGCCAGCGCCCGCTCGGCCGACAGCCGGCCGGCACCGCTGCCGTGGACGCGGTTGAGTACCAGGCCCACCAGCGGCATGTCCTCCGCGTCCAGCCGCTCCACGAAGTACGCCGCCTCGCGCAGCGCGTCCCGCTCCGGGGCCGCCACCACCAGGAACGCCGTACCGGGCGCCTGGAGCAGCTTGTACGTGGCGTCCGCGCGCGTGCGGAACCCGCCGAAGGTGGTGTCCATCGCGGCCACGAACGTCTGGACGTCCTTCAGCAGCTGACCGCCCAGCAGCTTGCCCAGCGTGCCGGTCATCATCGACATGCCGACGTTGAGGAACGCCATCCCCGCGCGTCCGCCCAGCTTGGCGGGGGCCGTCAGCAGGCGGATCAGCCGGCCGTCCAGGAACGAGCCGAGCCGCTTGGGCGCGTCCAGGAAGTCCAGCGCCGAGCGGGACGGCGGGGTGTCGACCACGATCAGGTCCCACTCGTCCTTCGCCCGCAGCTGGCCCAGCTTCTCCATCGCCATGTACTCCTGCGTGCCCGCGAAGCCCGCCGAGAGCGACTGGTAGAAGGGATTGGCCAGGATCACGGCCGCCCGCTCGGGGTCCGCGTGCGCCTCGACGACCTCGTCGAAGGTGCGCTTCATGTCGAGCATCATGGCGTGCAGTTCGCCGTCGCCGTCGGTGCCCTTCACCCGCCGGGGCACGTTGTCGAGGGAGTCGATGCCCATCGACTGGGCCAGCCGCTTGGCCGGGTCGATGGTGAGCACGACCACCTTGCGGCCCCGCTCGGCCGCCCGGAGCCCGAGGGCCGCCGCGGTCGTCGTCTTGCCGACCCCGCCGGAGCCGCAGCACACCACGATCCGGGTGCTCGGGTCGTCCAGCAGCGGGTCGATGTCGAGCACGCGCGCGGGGGTGAGGTGGGGGCGGGCGGATTCCCGCTGGGGATCGGCGTCCTGCGCCTTGGCCGGGTCCGGACTCATGACAACCCCTGTTCCCGCAGCTCGGTGGCGAGTTCATACAGGCCCGCCAGGTCCATGCCTTCGGCGAGCAGCGGCAGTTCGTGCAGCGGCAGGCCCAGCTCACCGAGGACCCCGCGCTGCTCCTCCTCCAGCGCGTACCGCTCGGCGTACTCCCCGGCCTGCTCCAGCAGCGGGTCCACCAGTCGCTCGGCGTTCCCGCCGCGGCGCGCCCCGCCCAGGCCCGCGGCGGACAGTGCCCGTGCGACAGAGGAACGCTCCACGGTCCGTACGAGTTCCAGGTCGACCGCGTCCAGCATCTGGGGCCGGACCATGTTCACGATGACCCGGCCCACCGGCAGCCGTGCCGCGTGCAGTTCGGCGATGCCGTCGGCGGTCTCCTGGACCGGCATCTCCTCCAGCAGCGTGACCAGGTGCACCGCGCTCTCCGGCGACTTCAGCACCCGCATCACGGCCTGCGCCTGATTGTGTATCGGGCCGATCTTCGCCAGGCCCGCCACCTCGTCGTTGACGTTCAGGAAGCGGGTGACGCGGCCGGTCGGCGGGGCGTCCATGACGACGTAGTCGTACGCGAACCTCCCGGCCTTGTCCTTGCGGCGCACCGCCTCGCAGGCCTTGCCGGTGAGGAGGACGTCCCTCAGGCCCGGCGCGATGGTGGTGGCGAAATCGATCGCGCCGAGTTTTCTGAGGGCCCGGCCCGCCCCGCCGAGCTTGTAGAACATCTGGAGGTAGTCCAGAAGGGCCAGTTCGGGATCGATGGCGAGGGCGTACACCTCCCCGCCCCCGGGAGCGACCGCGATCTTCCGCTCCTCATAGGGCAACGCCTCGGTCTCGAAGAGCTGTGCGATTCCCTGCCGGCCCTCGACCTCTACGAGAAGCGTCCGCTTCCCCTCGGTCGCGAGGGCCAGCGCGAGTGCGGCGGCGACCGTCGTCTTTCCGGTCCCGCCCTTGCCGCTGACGACCTGGAGCCTGCTCACGTCATCGAGACTAACCAGTCCGGCCGACACACGAGCGGCAGGCTGTGGATAACGGCGCCCACGGCCGTCCGTCTGTCCCGCGGGTCACAGCGGCTACAGTCGGCCCATGACCAAGTGGGAATACGCAACCGTGCCGCTGCTCGTCCATGCCACGAAGCAGATTCTGGACACCTGGGGCGAGGACGGCTGGGAGCTCGTCCAGGTCGTGCCCGGGCCGAACAACCCCGAGCAGCTGGTGGCCTACCTGAAGCGGGAGAAGCAGGCGTGAGCGCGGTCGAGGCCAAGCTGGCCGAACTGGGCCTGACCCTGCCGGAGGTCGTACCGCCGCTGGCCGCGTACCAGCCGGCCGTGCGGTCCGGCGTGTACGTCTACACCGCCGGCCAGCTGCCGATGGTGGAGGGCAAGCTGCCGGTCACCGGCAAGGTGGGCGCCGAGGTCACCCCGGAGGAGGCCAAGGACCTGGCCCGTGTCTGCGCGCTGAACGCGCTGGCCGCCGTCAAGTCCGTCGCCGGCGACCTGGACCGCATCGCGCGCGTGGTGAAGGTCGTCGGGTTCGTCGCCTCCGCGTCCGACTTCACCGGGCAGCCCGGTGTGGTCAACGGCGCCAGCGAGCTGCTCGGCGAGGTCCTCGGCGACAAGGGCGTGCACGCCCGCAGCGCCGTGGGCGTCGCGGTCCTGCCGCTGGACGCGCCGGTGGAGGTCGAGATCCAGGTCGAGCTGCTTCCGTAGCCGCGGAAGGCAGCATCCGAGCCTCTGAAGGCACCCTCCGAGCCTCTGAAGACGGCCTCCGAAGGCAGCCTCTGAGTCTCTGAAGGCAGCCCCTGGAGTCCGCCTCTGAAGTCCCTCTGACCTCGGGCACCTCTCGAACATTCGCCCTATACGGGATAGCCTCCGCCCATGGCGAACGGTCAGTGGTACCCCCCGGAGTGGCCCGACCGCATCCGCGCGCTCGCGGACGGCACCCTCACACCGGTGTCTCCCAAGCGCGCGGCCACGGTGCTGCTCCTGAAGGACACCCCGGCCGGCCCGGCCGTCCACATGCTGCGCAGACGCGCCTCCATGGCCTTCGCCGGAGGCGCGTACGCGTACCCCGGCGGCGGCGTGGACCCGCGTGACGACGACCGCCAGGTCCGCTGGGCGGGCCCCACGCGCGCGTGGTGGGCGGATCGGCTCGGCGTCGACGAGACAGGCGCCCAGGCGATCGTCTGCGCGGCCGTGCGGGAGACGTACGAGGAGGCCGGCGTCCTGCTCGCCGGGCCCGACCCCGACTCGGTCGTCGGCGACACCACCGGCGACGACTGGGAGGCGGACCGCGCCGCCCTGGTCGCGCGCGAGCTGTCCTTCGCCGAGTTCCTGGACCGCCGCGGCCTGGTGCTGCGTTCCGACCTGCTCGGCGCCTGGACCCGCTGGATCACCCCCGAGTTCGAGGCGCGCCGCTACGACACCTGGTTCTTCGTGGCCGTCCTCCCCGAGGGCCAGCGCACCCGCAACGCCTCCACGGAGGCCGACCGGACGGTGTGGATCCGCCCCGAGGAGGCCGCCGCCGGTTACGACAAGGGCGAGCTGCTGATGATGCCGCCCACCATCGCCACCCTGCGCCAGCTGCTGCCCTACGGCAGTGCTGCCGAGGCGCTCGCCGACGCGCCCGCGCGCGAGATGACGCCGGTGCTCGCGAGCGCCCGCCTGGAGGACGGCGAGATCGTGCTGTCCTGGCCGGGGCACGACGAGTTCACCAAGCACATCCCGACCGCCCCGAACACCGGTGGAGGCCCCGCATGACCGACGCGGCAGCCCTGCCCGGCCAGCCCCGGGGTGCGGTGGTTTCCGGGCCCGCCACCGAACGGGCCGTCAACGTGCTCGCGCCCAACGCCTCCGCGATGACCCTGGACGGCACCAACACCTGGATCGTCGCCGAGCCGGACTCCGAGCTGGCCGTGGTCATCGACCCGGGGCCGCTGGACGACGTCCACCTGCGCAACGTCGTGGACACCGCGGAGAAGGCCGGCAAGCGCGTCGCCCTCACTCTGCTCACCCACGGCCACCCCGACCACGCCGAGAGCGCCGCCCGCTTCGCCGAACTGACCGGCACGCGCGTGCGTGCCCTGGATCCGGCGCTGCGGCTCGGCGACGAGGGCCTGGCCGCCGGTGACGTGATCGCGCTCGACGGGCTGGAGCTGAGGGTCGTACCGACCCCCGGGCACACCGCGGACTCCCTGTGCTTCCACCTCCCGGCCGACCGGGCGGTGCTGACGGGCGACACGATCCTCGGTCGCGGTACGACCGTCGTGGCGCATCCCGACGGCCGCCTGGGCGACTATCTGGACTCCCTGCGCCGCCTGCGCTCGCTGACCGTGGACGACGGCGTGCACACCGTCCTGCCGGGCCACGGGCCGGTTCTGGAGGACGCCCAGGGCGCGGTCGAGTTCTACCTCGCCCACCGAGCCCACCGGCTCGCCCAGGTCGAGACGGCCGTCGAGGACGGCTACCGCACCCCCGCCGAGGTCGTCGCCCACGTGTACGCCGACGTGGACCGCTCCCTGTGGCCAGCCGCCGAACTGTCGGTCCGGGCCCAGTTGGACTACCTCACCGAGCACGGGCTGATCTAGCTCCAGCCCTCCGGGCGCGGGGTCTTCACGCCGTGCACGCGCGCGTACTCCTCGGCGAGCCAGGGGCCGAGGTCGTCCACGTACGTCCGCAGGGCGTCCGGGTCGCCGACGGGCTCGTAGCCGTACGCGGCCGCCGTACGCATCTGCACGGCCCGCGCCGGGTAGTAGGCGCCGAACACCTCGGCCATCTCCCGCAGATCGCTCGTCCAGCCGTTCCAGCGGGTCATGACCAGGGTGAAACCGGTGCGCACCAGATGCCGGGACATGAAGCGGACGAGCGGCCGCCGAGCCTCCTCCGAGTCCTCTGCTGCGGCGATCCGCTCCCGCCAGCGCGGCAGGAAGAGCGCGAGGTCGCCGTTGGTCTCACGGGCGAGCAGGGAGTCGGGGCGGTAGCGCGGCAGGAACTCGGCGAGGTCCTCCCCGAGCAGCGGGGTGCACAGGCAGGCCACGAACCAGCCCAGGTCGAACGTCTCCAGATCGCTCAGCAGCCGGGCGCGGCCGTACAGCAGCGTGCCGACGCCGTCGATCTGCGCGAACTCCTTGTCGAGCGCCTCGCCGAGGGCCCGCACGGCTTCCCGGTCGGCCTCGCCCGGCTCCTCCCGCAGGGCGACCAGCAGATCCAGATCGCTGCGCCCCACGCGCGCGGTGCCGCGCGGGATCGACCCGTAGAGGTAGGCGCTGTGCAGCCGCGCCCCGAAGACGTCCAGCAGCCGGTCGCGCGCGGCGGCCACGACCGGACGGAAGGCGTGCGGCACGCGCGCGTGGGAGCCCTCGCGCTCGATGAAGCCCTGCGCGTCGAGTCCGTGGGGGACAGGGGGGACGGGGAGTACGGGCATGCGCCCACTGTGCCCTGCGGGAGACGGGGGCGCTGCCTGTTTCTGGCGCGCCGCAGCATGTCGGCGCGCCTCGGCATGTTTCCGCCCGCGCCCGCAGGGGCTGGGGGCTGGGGGCGCGGCCCCCAGGGACCCCGGCTGTCCGGGACGGTCAGCGCGACCGCTTGGCGAGCCTCTCGACGTCCAGCAGGATGACCGCCCGCGCCTCCAGGCGGAGCCACCCGCGCTGGGCGAAGTCGGCCAGCGCCTTGTTCACGGTCTCGCGCGACGCGCCGACCAGCTGGGCCAGCTCCTCCTGCGTGAGGTCGTGGACGACGTGGATGCCCTCCTCGGACTGCACGCCGAAGCGGCGGGACAGGTCCAGCAGGGCGCGCGCCACACGGCCGGGCACGTCGGAGAAGACCAGGTCGGACATGGCGTCGTTGGTCTTGCGCAGGCGGCGGGCGACGGCGCGCAGCAGGGCGGTGGCCACCTCGGGGCGGGCGTTCAGCCAGGGCTGGAGGTCGCCGTGGCCGAGACCGAGCAGCTTGACCTCGGTCAGCGCGGTCGCGGTCGCCGTGCGCGGGCCCGGGTCGAACAGCGACAGCTCGCCGATCAGCTCGCCGGGGCCGACGACGGCGAGCATGTTCTCGCGGCCGTCGGGGGAGGTGCGGTGCAGCTTGACCTTGCCCTCGGTGACGACGTAGAGCCGGTCGCCCGGGTCGCCCTCGTGGAACAGGGAGTCGCCACGCGCGAGGGTCACCTCACTCATGGAGGCGCGAAGCTCCGCGGACTGCTCGTCGTCGAGAGCCGCGAAGAGCGGGTTGCGCCGCAGAACGTCGTCCACGAGTTCTCTCCTTGTCGACCTGCTCAGGGGATCTTGCTCCCCCTTGGTACCAGGGGACCGTGCTCCCCATTTTGCCGGACGGTCCAAACAGTGTGATCTGTCACAAGGATGCCGCACAGGTGTCCTGAGGTACGCGGCAGGGGTCCAATCGGGGGCTGATCTTCCGGGTCCGGGGCGGATGTCGGTGCCGGGCTCTAGGCTGGCCGGGTGTCCAAATCGCCGGTGAGAGCACAGGCCAAGGGGGCTGGGCGGGTGACTGCACGTCGGGATTCCGCTGTGGGCGAACAGAAGTCCAGCGGAAGTAACAAAAGCATGAAATCGGTAAAAAAGGCACCAGTCAAGAAGGCGCCGGTCAAGAAGGCGCCAGTCGAGAAGGTGCCCGCCCACGAGTCCCGCACCGCCCTGGTCCGCCGCGCCCGCCGCATCAACCGCGAACTCGCCGAGGTCTACCCGTACGCCCATCCGGAGCTCGACTTCGAGAACCCCTTCCAGCTCCTGGTCGCCACGGTGCTCTCGGCCCAGACCACCGATCTGCGCGTCAACCAGACGACCCCGGCGCTCTTCGCCCGGTACCCAACCCCCGAGGACCTGGCCGCCGCCAACCCGGAGGAGGTCGAGGAGATCCTGCGCCCCTGCGGCTTCTTCCGGGCCAAGACGAAGTCGGTCATAGGGCTCTCCAAGGCCCTCGTGGAGGACTTCGGCGGCGAGGTGCCCGGAAAGCTGGAGGACCTGGTCAAGCTGCCCGGCGTCGGCCGCAAGACCGCGTTCGTCGTCCTCGGCAACGCCTTCGGCCGCCCCGGCATCACCGTGGACACGCACTTCCAGCGGCTGGTGCGGCGCTGGCGGTGGACCGAGGCGACCGACCCCGACAAGATCGAGGCCGAGGTCGGCGAGCTGTTCCCCAAGAAGGACTGGACCGACCTGTCCCACCACGTGATCTGGCACGGCCGCCGTATCTGCCACGCCCGCAAGCCCGCCTGCGGCGCCTGCCCCATCGCCCCGCTCTGCCCGGCCTACGGCGAGGGCGAGACCGACCCGGAGAAGGCGAAGAAGCTCCTGAAGTACGAGAAGGGCGGCTTCCCCGGCCAGCGCCTGAAGCCCCCGCAGGCCTATCTCGACGCGGGCGGCAAGCCGGCCCCGCCACTGGGGGCCGGATGACGGAACGATCTCGGCGCCCTCGGGCGTTGGACACGGCAGGACGGGGGTGGCCATGACGTACACGAGCGACACGCACGACGGCCCGGTGACGCTGAGCAAGGAGGGCCTGCCGGGCTGGCTGGAGCCGGTGGTGCACGCGGCGGAGACGGTCGAGCCGACCCAGCTCAGCCGCTTCCTGCCGCCGGAGAACGGATCGGGACGCAAGTCCGCGGTGCTGATCCTGTTCGGCGAGGGCGAGCAGGGCCCCGAGCTGCTGCTGATGGAGCGCGCCGGCTCCCTGCGCTCGCACGCCGGTCAGCCCTCCTTCCCCGGTGGCGCCCTCGACCCCGAGGACGGCGACCCGGCGGCCGACGGTCCGCTGAGAGCCGCGCTGCGCGAGGCCGAGGAGGAGACCGGCCTCGACCCCGCGGGCGTCCAGCTCTTCGGTGTCCTGCCCGCCCTCTACATCCCGGTCAGCGGCTTCGTCGTCACGCCCGTCCTCGGCTGGTGGCGCGAGCCCAGCCCGGTCGGCGTCGTCGATCCGAACGAGACCGCGCGCGTCTTCACGGTCCCCGTGGCGGATCTCACGGACCCCGCCAACCGCGCCGTCACCGTCCACCCCAGCGGTCACCGAGGCCCGGCATTCCTGGTCGAATCGGCCCTGGTCTGGGGTTTCACGGCCGGAGTGATCGACCGCCTGCTGCACTACGCGGGCTGGGAGCGCCCCTGGGACAGGACCAAGCAGGTCCCGCTCGACTGGCGGTCATGACAGGGTGTCGTCCGTGCTGTGTTTTCTCGGGGGCCGTGACTTCGGCGGTTTCGCCACCGACCCCCGGACCCCCGGCCGGGCTGCTGGGACCGGAGCGAGTAGGCGAGGCCTGAAGCGGTGAACGTGCTGGACATCCTGTTGCTGGTCGCGGCCGTGTGGTTCGCGGTCGTCGGCTACCGCCAGGGCTTCGTGGTCGGCATCCTGTCGGTGATCGGATTCCTCGGCGGCGGCCTCGTGGCCGTGTACACGCTGCCCGTCATCTGGGACGCCGTGACCGACAACGCGCAGGTGGGCACCACGGCCGCCGTCGTCGCCGTGGTCGTCGTCATCGTCTGCGCCTCCGTCGGCCAGGCCCTGACCACCCACCTCGGCAACAAGCTGCGGCGCTACATCACCTGGTCCCCGGCCCGCGCCCTGGACGCCACCGGCGGCGCCCTGGTCAACGTCGTCGCGATGCTCCTGGTCGCCTGGCTGATCGGCTCGGCCCTCGCGCAGACCACGCTGCCGACGCTGGGCAAGGAGGTCCGCAACTCCAAGGTGCTGCTCGGGGTGTCGGAGGCGCTGCCCCGGCAGGCCGACATGTGGTTCAAGGACTTCACCTCGGTCCTCGCGCAGAACGGCTTCCCGCAGGTCTTCAGCCCGTTCTCGAACGAGCCGATCAAGGAGGTCCAGCCGCCCGACCCGGCGCTGGCCCACAGTGCGATTCCTGCCCGCGCGCAGCGGTCCATCGTCAAGGTCACCGGGACCGCGCACAGCTGCAGCAAGGTCCTGGAGGGCACCGGCTTCGTCTTCGGCGACCGCCGTGTGATGACCAACGCGCACGTCGTGGGCGGGGTGGACGATCCCACCGTGCAGATAGGCGGCGTGGGCCGCCGGTACGACGCGAAGGTCGTCCTCTACGACTGGCGGCGCGACATCGCCGTACTGGACGTGCCCGACCTGAAGGCGCCCGCGCTGCGGTTCGCCCCCCGGGACGCCGCCAGCGGGGACGGCGCGATCGTCGCCGGCTTCCCGGAGAACGGCGCGTACGACGTCCGTTCCGCGCGGGTGCGCGGGCGCATCACGGCCAACGGCCCGGACATCTACCACCGCGGCACGGTCAGCCGCGACGTCTACTCCCTGTACGCGACCGTCCGCCAGGGCAACTCCGGCGGCCCGCTGCTCACGCCCGACGGCAAGGTCTACGGCGTGGTGTTCGCCAAGTCCCTCGACGACGCCGACACCGGCTACGCGCTCACGGCCGACGAGATCCAGCGGGACATCACCCAGGGGCGTACGGCGAACCAGCAGGTGGGCACCGACAGCTGCGCCCTGTGAGCGACGAGGGGACGCCCGGCCGGGTCCGCGAGCGTGCGTTCAGCCGCGCGGGTGACGCAGGCGTACCGAGACCCAGCGGGCCCGGCGGCGCAGGATGCGCGGAATCCCCACCCTTGGATCCGCCTCCGCCAGTTGCGGGGTACCGCGTTGCGGAGAGCCCAGCCCGGCGGTCGAGCGGCGGTTGCGGGGTGCGTCACTGTAGTCGTGCGTCCAGCCCATACCCCGACGTCTGCCCCTGCCCCAAGGTCGATAACCGCGTCCGCGCCCCCCAATTGGCCTATGCGGCGGGCATGTGGCCGTTCGAGGGACAAGTGTTCAGGAACCGGTGAGGAACCGGATACTCCACACACCGCCCCGGACCACAACGCCCGGACCCGCGGCCGGGTTCGGGCGGACAACGCGTCAGCGGCCGGGTTCGGGTGGCCGAGGTGTCAACGGTCGGGCTCGGGGTCCTTCAGCCAGTTGACGAGTTCCGCGGAGAACGCCACCGGGTCCTCCTCGTGCGGGAAGTGGCCGAGGCCGTCGAACAGGCGCCAGCGGTACGGGGCTTCGACGTACTCGCCCGAACCGGCCGCGCTGCGCGTGCGGGTCACGGGGTCCAGGGAGCCGTGCAGATGCAGCGTGGGCACGCGCACCGGCCGCTTCATCCTGCGGTTGAACTGGATGCCGTCAGGGCGGGCCAGCGAGCGCACCAGCCAGCGGTACGGCTCGATGGAGCAGTGCGCGGTGGACGGGATGCACATGGCCCGCTGGTACGTCTCCACGTCCGCGTCCTCCGGCAGCCGGGGCCCGGACCACTCACGGATCAGCCGGCCCACCAGCGCGCCGTCGTCGGCGGTCAGCTGCCGCTCGGGGATCCACGGCCGCTGGAAGCCCCAGATGTAGGAGTTGGCGGCCGTCTGCCGGGCGTCCCGGAGCATCGCGGAGCGCCAGCGCCGGGGATGCGGCATCGAGACGACCGCGAGCCGCCGTACGAGCTTGGGCCGCATCGCGGCCGCCGTCCAGGCCAGATAGCCGCCCAGGTCGTGGCCTACCAGCGCGGCGTCCGGCTCGCCGAGCGAGCGGATCACACCGGTGACGTCGAGGGCGAGGTTGGCCGGGTCGTACCCGCGCGGGGTGCGGTCGCTGCCGCCGACGCCCCGCAGGTCCATGGCCACCGCCCGGTAGCCCGCGTCGGCGAGCGCGGCCAGCTGGTGCCGCCATGTCCACCAGAACTGCGGGAAGCCGTGCAGCAGCAGCACCAGCGGCCCGTCGCCGAGCTCGGCGATGTGGAAGCGCGCGCCGTTGGCGGCGACGTCCCGGTGCGTCACCTTGTCCCCGGAGGGAATGTCGATCCGTACGGCCGCTGCGGCGGCTGGCTCCGTCATGACGTCGAGCGTGCCACAGCCTCGGGCGTCCGGTCCTGCGGCAGCTCCGGGCGCGGGTGCGGCTTTGCGTTCTGCAGCACGCCCGCGGTCTCCTTCATCGACGCGGCGACCTTCTGCGGGCCCTTGCTCTGCTTGGCCTTCTTCGCGAACACCACACCGATCAGCGCGAGCAGGCCGGCGACCAGCACGTTCGCCGCGAAGGACAGCACGAAGCAGATCGCCAGGTTCCAGTGGCTCCAGGTCCGGATGCCGTACGCCAGCGCGAAGTTGAGCATCGGCAGGGAGAACAGCAGCACCGCGCCGGCCACCGTGAACGAGCCGCCGCTGACCGCGCCGCGCTTCACGTCCTGCTTGAGCTGGGCCTTGGCCAGCGCGATCTCGTCGTGCACCAGCGCCGACATTTCGGTCGTCGCCGAGGCGACCAGTTGGCCGAGGCTGCGTTCGGCGCCGACCGGGCTGCCGTCGGGTGCGCTCATCGCGTTCTCCCTGTGAGGTGTGGTGCCGTCTTGTTTTGTACCGTCTCGTCAGATCATGCCGGACGGTCGTCCTCCTCGCCTGCCCCGCCCGGCACTTCCGCAAGCCCGTGGCGTGCCGCGGCGGCCTTTTCGGCGGCGATGCGCCGGTGCTCGGCGGCCTTGCGCTCGTGGATCGCGGCCATCCGCAGGTGGTACGCCGGGTCGTCCTGCTCGTAGATGTCCGGAATGCCGTCGTGGTCCTCGTCGCGCTCCTCGTCCGCGCAGAGCCTGCGGTACTTGCCGTTGCGTATCTTCAGCAGCACCGTGGCGCACAGGGCCGCGACGAGCGATCCGATCAGGACGGCCGCCTTCACCTCGTCGGTGAGCACGGTGTTGCCCTCGAAGGCCAGTTCGCCGATGAGCAGGGAGACGGTGAAGCCGATCCCGGCGAGGCACGCCACCGCGAAGAGGTCGGCCCAGGCGAGGTCGTCGCTGAGCGAGGCGCGGGTGAAGCGCACGGTCAGCCAGGCGCCGCCGAAGATGCCGATCGTCTTGCCGACGACCAGCCCGAGCACGACCCCGAGCGTCTCCGGCTTGGTGAACACGTCCCCGAGCGCCCCGCCGGAGACCGGCACGCCCGCGCTGAACAGTGCGAACAGCGGCACCGCGAGCCCGGCCGACAGGGGCCGCACCAGGTGCTCGATGTGCTCGCCCGGCGAGTGCTCCTCGCCCTCGTGGGTGGTGCAGCGCAGCATCAGGCCCATCGCCACGCCCGCGATGGTGGCGTGCACGCCGCTGTTGTACATCAGCGCCCAGATCACGACCGCCAGCGGCACGTACACGTACCAGCCGCGCACGCCCTTGCGCAGCAGCAGCCAGAAGACCACCAGCCCGGCGGCGGCCCCGCCGAGCGCGGCGAAGTCGATCCGGTCGGTGAAGAAGGTCGCGATGATGAGGATCGCGAAGAGGTCGTCGACGACCGCGAGGGTCAGCAGGAAGGCGCGCAGGGCGCTGGGCAGCGAGGTGCCGATGACCGCGAGGACGGCGAGCGCGAAGGCGATGTCGGTCGCGGTGGGCACCGCCCAGCCCTGCGGGGAGCCGTGCCCGGTCAGGCTCGTGAGAAGGTAGACGAGCGCGGGTACGGCCATCCCGCACAGCGCGGCCACCACGGGCAGCACGGCCGCCTTGGGGTCGCGCAGGTCCCCGGCGACCAGCTCGCGCTTGAGTTCGAGGCCGGCGACGAAGAAGAAGACGGCGAGCAGGCCGTCGGCGGCCCAGTGGGCGACGGAGAGGTCCAGGCCGAGGGCGCCGGGGCCGAGGTGGAAGTGGCTGACCGACTCGTAGCTGTGGTGCAGCGCGGGGATGTTCGCCCAGATCAACGCGGTGACGGCGGCGACGAGGAGCAGGATGCCGCCGACGGTCTCGGTGCGCAGCGCGTCCGCGACGACGGTCCGCTCGGGCAGGGAAAGGCGTCCCAGGACCTTGCGGGTGGTGTTCGGGGTGCGGGGCGCGGCCACGGTGGAGACCTCCGGTGGTGGGCAGGACGGAGCGTTCGCCGACCAGACTTCCCGGCACACCTTGAGGATCTTGTTGGGTTGAGACTTTGCTTAGTTTACCTAAAGTTGCCGTCGGGTGCATCCGCACTCTTCACGTTATGCACAAAAAGGGCACCCGGCGTGTGTACGCCGGGCGCCCCTCGGGGTCCTGTCGGGCCCTCGCTCAGTCCTTGCTCAGTCCTCGCTCGGAGCGGACGGGAGCTGGGACTGGATGAGGTCCATGACCGTGTGGTCGGTCAGCGTGGTGACGTCACCGAGCTGGCGGTTCTCGGCCACGTCCCGCAGCAGGCGGCGCATGATCTTGCCGGAGCGGGTCTTGGGCAGCTCCGCCACCGGCAGGATCCGCTTGGGCTTGGCGATCGGACCGAGCGTGGCGCCGACGTGGTCACGCAGCTCGGCGATCAGCTTCTCGTCCTCGGACGCCGTACCGCGCAGGATGACGAAGGCCACGATGGCCTGGCCGGTGGTCTCGTCGGCGGCGCCGACGACGGCCGCCTCGGCGATCGTCGGGTGCGAGACGAGCGCCGACTCCACCTCGGTGGTGGAGATGTTGTGCCCGGACACGAGCATCACGTCGTCCACGCGCCCGAGGAGCCAGATGTCCCCGTCGTCGTCCTTCTTCGCGCCGTCACCGGCGAAGTACTTGCCCTCGAAGCGCGACCAGTACGTGTCGAGGAACCGCTGGTCGTCGCCCCAGATGGTGCGCAGCATCGACGGCCACGGCTCGGTGAGGACCAGGTAACCGCCGCCGCCGTTCGGCACCTCGTTCGCCTCGTCGTCCACGACGGTCGCGCTGATGCCGGGCAGCGGGCGCTGCGCGGAACCGGGCTTGGTCTCGGTGACGCCCGGCAGCGGCGAGATCATCATCGCGCCGGTCTCGGTCTGCCACCAGGTGTCCACGATCGGCGTCCGGTCGGCACCGATGTTCTTGCGGTACCAGATCCACGCCTCGGGGTTGATGGGCTCGCCCACCGAGCCGAGGATCCGCAGGGAGGTCAGGTCGAACTGCGCGGGGATGTCGTCGCCCCACTTCATGAACGTACGGATCGCGGTCGGCGCCGTGTAGAGGATCGTGACCCGGTACTTCTCCACGATCTCCCAGAACCGGCCCTGGTGCGGGGTGTCCGGGGTGCCCTCGTACATCACCTGCGTCGCGCCGTTGGCCAGCGGTCCGTACACGATGTACGAGTGTCCGGTGACCCAGCCGACGTCGGCCGTGCACCAGAAGACGTCCGTCTCCGGCTTGAGGTCGAACACCGCGTGGTGCGTGTACGCCGTCTGGGTGACGTAGCCGCCGGAGGTGTGCAGGATGCCCTTCGGCTTCCCCGTCGTACCGGAGGTGTAGAGGATGAACAGCGGGTGCTCCGCCTCGAACGCCTCCGGGGTGTGCTCGGCCGACTGGCGCTCCACCAGCTCGTGCCACCAGTGGTCCCGCTCGTCGTTCCAGGCCACGTCCTGCCCGGTACGGCGCACCACCAGCACGTGCTCGATGTTGTCGACCTTGGCGATCGCCTCGTCCACGGCCGGCTTCAGCGCGGACGGCTTGCCGCGCCGGTAGCCGCCGTCGGCGGTGATGACGACCTTGGCGTCCGCGTCCTGGATGCGGGTGGCGAGGGCGTCCGCCGAGAAGCCGCCGAAGACCACGGAGTGCGCGGCGCCGATGCGGGCGCAGGCCAGCATCGCGATCGCCGTCTCCGGGATCATCGGCATGTAGACGGCGACCCGGTCACCCTTGCGGACACCCAGCTCCAGCAGGGCGTTGGCGGCCTTGGAGACCTCGTCCTTCAGCTCCGCGTAGGTGATCGCGCGGCTGTCGCCGGGCTCACCCTCGAAGTGGATGGCGACCCGGTCCCCGTGCCCGGCCTCGACATGCCGGTCCACGCAGTTGTAGGCAACGTTCAGCTCGCCGTCCTTGAACCACTTCGCGAACGGCGGGTTCGACCAGTCCAGCGTCTCGGTCGGTTCCTTGGCCCAGGTCAGCCGGCGGGCCTGCTCGGCCCAGAAGCCGAGCCTGTCAGCCTTGGCCTGTTCGTACGCTTCGGCCGTGACGTTGGCGTTCGCGGCCAGGTCGGCCGGCGGCGCGAAGCGTCGCTCCTCCTTCAAGAGGTTGGCCAGGCTTTCGTTGCTCACGACATCTCCCTTTCTCAGGGTGTCCGTTGTGTCCCAGGCCACACCTCATCAGACAGCGGGGGTGGATGACAAGGGCGGACCCGAAATTGGTTTAGACCTGTAGGGGTGGACGTCGTGAGCTGCGGCTTCATGTCGGACCGTGCACCTGCACCTCCTCCGTCTCCTTCACGTCCTCGAACACCGTGCCGTCCTCCACGCCGCGGAGCAGATAGGCCTGCGCCTCGCCCACGTGGAAGTACATGCCGTGCAGCTCCAGCGCACCGGCCGCCAGCGCCCGCGCGACCGACTCGTTCGCCCGCAGGTGCTCCAACTGCTGGACCACGTTCGTCAGGCACAACTGTTCGACCGCGTCGGCCGGTGACCGCCCGGCCAGGCGGGGCCAGGCCCGCAGGTCACCGGCCATCCGCTCCAGGCTCGGCAGCCCGTGCCGCAGCCACCGCTTGAGCGGCGTCATGACACCCCCGGGATCGGCGGTCAGCAGCGCCTGCATCGCCCCGCACCCCGAGTGCCCGCACACCGTGATGGACCGCACCCGGAGCACGTCCACCGCGTACTCGATGGCGGCCGCGACCGAGTCGTCCCCGTGCTCCTCGCCCGGCGGCGGCACCAGATTGCCGACGTTGCGGACGACGAACAGGTCGCCGGGACCACTGGAGGTGATCATCGACGTGACGAGCCGGGAGTCGGCACAGGTCAGGAAGAGCTGCGAGGGCCGCTGCCCCTCCCGCGCCAGCCGCGCCAGCTCGTCCCGGACCAGCGGGGCGGTGTTGCGCTGGAACGAGCTGATGCCACGGGCGAGTTCGTGGGGGATGGGGTGGGGGTGGGAGTGGGGGTCGGTTGTGGTGCCGGTGGTGGCTCCGGCTTCGGCTCCGGTGACAGCGCCGAGGCTGGTGCCGACGGTGCCAGTGGTGCCGACGGCACGGGTGGAGCCGGTGGCGGTGCTGGGGCCTGGGCCGTTACCGGCGGGCGCGGCGGTGCTTCGGCCGGCGTCGGTCCCAGGGGCCGTGCCGGGGTTTCTGTCGGCGTTGGCCTCGGGGCCCGTGCCTGTGCTCGTGCTTCCGTGGACGTCGGCTCCAGCGCTTGTGCCAGTGCCTCCGTGCGGGTCCGAGCCGGTATCAGCAGCGGGGCGGTCGGAGCCGTTACCGGCAGGGGGGTGGTCGGAGCCGCTACGGGAGTCGTCCCGGCTCGTGTCCGCCCCGGGCGCCACATCACCGCCGGCCGCCGGCATCGGCAGCGCGCACTGGTGGTTGCGCCAGGGCGTCCAGGGCCGGCACCGGCACACCGCCGACGGAGCCGGGGCCGGGGTGGCTTCGGCCCGGACTTCGCCGCGGCGGCCCGTCAGCTCGGCGGTACCGCCCCGCGCGGTGTGGGCGCTCCGCCAGTCCTGCAGTGACTCGTACGCCGCGTGGTCCATGAACGACCCGTCCAACTCCACGACGGCGTGGGCGCCTTGGGGTACGAGATGCAGGGCTCTGCTGAGCCGGGGCACCGCGAGGAACGTCAACTGGCCTCGGACATGTACGTGATGGACTCCTTCCTTCTGGGCGTGCGTGATACGGGTGCGGGTGAGGCGGTGCAGGGCGACGGCGACCGCCATGGCGACCCCGAGGGACACGCCCTCCAGGACGCCGAGGAAGACCACGCCGAGTGCCGTGGCGGCGTACACCAGCACTTCGCGGTGGCGGGTCACCGTGCGGATGTGGTGCAGCGACACCATCTGGATGCCGACGGCCATCACCAGGGCGGCGAGCGAGGCGAGGGGGATTCGCTCCAGGAGCGGGACCATCAGCAGCGCGGCGACTACAACGAGAACGCCGTGCAGCATCGTGGAGTTCCGGCTCACGGCACCTGAATTAACATTCGCCGCGCTGCGCACCGCCACCCCGGTCACGGGCAGGCCGCCCAGAGCTCCGGACACGAAGTTGGCGGCCCCCTGACCACGGAGTTCCCGGTCCAGGTCCGAGCGGGGAACATGCGGTCCGCCACGGGCGGCGGCCAGCTTGTCGACGGCCACTGCGGACAGCAGCGACTCGACGCTGCCGACCAGGGTGATGGTGAGGACGGCGGCGGCGATGCCCGCCGCCGGCGCGTCAGGCCACTCGGGGAGGGCGTGTCCGGACCAGGACGGCAGGTCGACCCGGGGCAGGGTCAGCCCGGTCAGCGCGGCCGTGGCGGTGGCCCCCGCGACGGCGACCAGAGCGGCCGGGATTCTGCGCGTGAGGCGTCCGGCGCGCCCGGGGACGCGCGGCCAGGCCAGCAGGAGCGTCAGGGTCAGCGCGCTCATCGACACGGCGACCGGGTCCAGGTGGGCCAACTGGGCGGGCAGGGCCCGCAGATTGGCGAGGACGGAGCTGTCCGGGCTGCCGCCGAGGACGATGTGCAGCTGGGCGACGGCGATGGTGACGCCGATGCCGGCGAGCATGCCGTGCACCACGGCTGGGCTGACGGCGAGCGCGCCGCGGGCCACCCGCAGAAGGCCGAGGCCGAGCTGGGCGAGGCCGGCGAGGACGGTGATGCCGCAGGACGCCCGCCAGCCGTACTGGTGGATCAGGTCGGCGGTGACCACGGTGAGTCCGGCGGCGGGCCCGCTGACCAGCAGCGGGCTGCCGCCAAGCCGCCCGGCGACGAGTCCGCCGACGGCCGCGGCGACCAGGCCGGCCTGCAGCGGCGCCCCCGTGGCGAGGGCGATGCCGAGGGAGAGCGGCAGGGCGATGAGGAAGACCGCGATGGACGCGGACAGGTCGGCGCCCTCGACGGGGAAGCGGGGGCGTCGGGTGGGTCGGGGGCTGCGGGGCGGGTGGGGCTGGGTGCGAGGGGGTGCGCAGGCTGACATGTTCCCGTCTCCTCCGGGGCAGCGCGGTCGCGGACTGGGGGTTCCTCGCCGAGGGGCGGGGGCGGTCGCGGCCGTGGGTCACGGCGTGCAGCGCGGGATGAATCAACTCTCAGTAAATGAACCGTAATGCAGAGTAAAGGAACGGCATAACTTTTCAGGGCAAATGGCGCACACGATCACCTGCTCGGGTGAAGCGAGCATTTCATCGGCTTGTCGTACTAATTCCTTCTCGGCCCCGTGCGACCTTGACGGCGCTGTCGGCGCAAACCCGGCAGATCGCAAGAAAAGCCCTCGTCAGCGTCCGCCTGAGCGTCGGCGGTCGCCCGAGAGAAGGAAGAAGGTGGGCGGAATATGGCCGCCACCCAGAGGCTCGCCGTCGGCGTCACGGTCGCCGCGGCCTGTGCCGCGTCGCTCGTCGGCTGTGCGACCGGCTCCAACGGCTCGAAGGAAGGTTCGTCCGGCCCGCAGAAGGGGATGCCGGCCCCGCAGAGCGTGGTCCGTCTGATCGGCGACGGCTCCACCGCGTTCACCGGCGCACAACCGCACCTGCCCAGCCCCGAGCGGCTGAAGCCCGGTGAAAAGCCCCCGCAGTTCGTGGTGTTCTCCTGGGACGGCGCGGGCGAGGACAGCCAGAAGCTGTTCTCGCACTTCCGCAAGGTCGCCAAGGAGAACAACGCGACGATGACGTTCTTCCTCAGCGGCGTGTACATGCTGCCCGAGGAGAAGCGCGACCTGTACAGGCCGCCTCAGCACTCGCCGGGCCGGTCCGACATCGGCTTCAACGACGAGCAGGGCATCGCCGACACCGTCAAGCAGGTCCGGCTGGCCTGGCTTGAGGGCAACGAGATCGGCACCCACTTCAACGGCCACTTCTGCGGCCCCGACGGCGGGGTCGGCGAGTGGTCGGTGGACGAGTGGAAGGACGAGATCGCCCAGGCCAAGCAGTTCGTGCGGTCCTGGAAGACCAACACCGGCATGACCAAGGCGGCACCGCTGCCCTTCGACTACGACAAGGAACTCATCGGCGCCCGTACCCCCTGCCTGGAAGGGCAGAAGAACTTCACGAAGGCGGCCCGCGACCTGGGCTTCCGCTACGACTCCAGCGGCGTCAACGACCAGGTCTGGCCCAAGAAGAAGAACGGCCTGTGGGACCTGTCGATGCAGCTGGTCCCCTTCCCCGGGCACACCTATGAACAGTTGACCATGGACTACAACTTCATGGTCAACCAGTCCGGGACCCAGACCCAGGGCGACCCCGACAAGTTCGACTACTGGGGCGACCAGATGCGCGACGGCCTGCTCAAGGGCTTCTACCGCGCCTACGACGGCAACCGCGCACCGCTGGTCATCGGCAACCACTTCGAGTCCTGGAACGGCGGCACGTACATGCGGGCCGTCGACGAGGTGGTGAAGGAGGTGTGCAACAAGCCCGAGGTGCGCTGCGTCTCCTTCCACCAGCTCGTCGACTGGCTGGACGCCCAGGATCCGCAGACGCTGGCGAAGCTGCGCACCCTGAACGTGGGCGAGGCGCCGCGGCAGGGCTGGGCGTCGCTTCTGTCCGGCCGTCCGGCACCGGCGCCGAAGGGGGTGCCCGGGGCGCCGGCCGTCAAGCAGTAGGTCTCACACAGGGGTCGCCACGCTCTCGCCGAGCACGAACCCGGGGTCGACCTGCGCCGCCAGGTCGACCCCGGTGCGCTCGTTGCCCCACGACTCGGCGTTCTTGAGATGGAAGTGCACCATCTGCCGCGTGTAGCGCTCCCAGTCGCGCTGCTCGTACGTCGCGTCGGCGGCGGCCCGAAGAGCCTCCAGGGCACGGACGCTGGTCTCCTCCAGGAGGTCGAACCGGGGCGGGCGGCCCTTCTCCATGGCGCGCACCCAGTCCGAGTGCCCGACCGTCACGAGCAGGTCGTCGCCGACCTCCGCGCGGAGGAAGTCGATGTCGTCCTGCCCCTGGACCTTGTTGCCGACGACCTTCAGGGTGATGCCGAAGTCGCGGGCGTACTCCTTGTACTGACGGTAGACGGAGACCCCCTTCCGGGTCGGCTCGGCGACGAGGAACGTCACGTCGAAGCGGGTGAACATGCCGGAGGCGAAGGAGTCCGAACCCGCGGTCATGTCGACCACGACGTACTCGTCGGGGCCGTCGACGAGGTGGTTCAGGAACAGCTCCACCGCTCCCGTCTTGGAGTGGTAGCAGGCGACCCCCAGGTCGGCGTCCGTGAAGGGGCCGGTGACCATCAAACGGACGGCGCCGCCGTCGAGTTCCACCGGCCGCGCACAGGCGTCGTACACCGCGTTGGGCTCCCGCACCCGCACCAGCCGCGAGCCCTCGCCGGGCGGGGTCGTCTTGATCATCGTCGCGGCCGAGGCGATGCGCGGGTTGGAGCCGCGCAGGTGGTCCTTGATCAGCGTCAGCCGGTCGCCCATGGCGGGCAGGGCGGCCGCCTCCGCCTCGTCCAGGCCGAGCGCGGGGCCCAGGTGCTGGTTGATGTCCGCGTCGATGGCGACCACCGGTGCGCCGACGGACGCGAGATGGCGGATGAAGAGGGAGGAGAGCGTGGTCTTGCCGCTGCCGCCCTTCCCGACGAAAGCAATTTTCATGTTCACGAAGCGTAGTCAGCCGATAGCCGTATGTGGCAGAAGGAGTGAAGAAGACCACTCCTTCGTGGGGTGGGGCGGATGGGTGCGTACTGTCGTACTCATGAGTACGACAGGCGCGGCCGCCGATCCGCTCGCGGCCCTGGGTTCACTGCCCGGTGTGACCGATTCCGTCGAGTCCGTGCGCAAGGCCGTGGACCGGGTCTACGGGCACCGGATCATGCGGCGCCGCAGCAACGAGATCACCTCGGAGGCCGCGCTGCGCGGCGCCCGCGGCTCGGCGGCGCTGTCCGGCGCCGACTGGGCTCTGGAGGAGGTGCGCAGGCGTACCGACTTCGGTGCCGACGCCGAGGCGCGCGTGATGGGCGCGGCCCTCCGGCTGACCGCCGAGGCCGGCCAGCTGCTGTCCATCTGGCGGCAGTCGCCCCTCAGGGTGCTGGCCCGGCTGCACCTGGTGGCCGCCGCGGACAACAGCGACGAGGTCGGCCGGCCGCGGCACACGGGCGAGCCGGTCGACGAGCCGTTGGTCGAGCTGCCGCTGCCGGAAGCCAAGGAGATGTCCGGTCGGCTGGACGGACTGGCGGAGCTGATCATCGCGGGCAGCTCGGCGCCGGCGCTGGTCACGGCGGCCGTGGTGCACGGCGAGCTGCTCGCGCTGCGCCCCTTCACCTCGTACAACGGCCTGGTCGCGCGCACGGCCGAGCGGATCGTCCTGATCGGCAGCGGCCTCGACCCCAAGGCGATCTGCCCGGCCGAGGTGGGCTACGCCGAACTGGGCCGCGCCGCCTATCTCGCCGCGCTGGACGGGTACGTCTCCGGCACTCCCGAGGGCATGGCCGCCTGGATCGCCCACTGCGGGAAGGCGGTCGAGCTGGGTGCGCGCGAGTCGACGGCCGTGTGCGAGGCGCTGCAGCGCGGAGCCGCCTGAGAAAACGCCCCGGACGCAAACGCCCCGGACAAGAGTTGCGGCGGTACGAGTTCTCGTACCGCCGCTGGCATGCTCACCGAGTTACCAAGCGTCCTCGATATGTTGCCCATCAGGTCGGGTACTTTGCCCGTCACCTGGTGCGGCAGGCCCGTAATCGACGGGTCGACGTCGCGTGGGTGCCCAGTGTTCATGCGGGGTCCGTGGGCCAAGTGCGTAGTGGAAGGTGATCCTCTCGGATGTCCTTTTGGTCTCGCGGGCCGCTGAATCCTTTCTACTGCACGCCAGGAGCAAGCGGAACCCCTGCCCGTACTTCTTTACTTTCAGCCTGAAACAGGGGTGAATCGGTCAGATGGTCGCGTTGCGGCGCCGGCTGGCGTACCAGACCAGGCCGGCCGTGGCCGCCGCCGCTCCTATCGCCGCCACCGCGACGAGCGCCGGGCGGGGCGGCACGGAGAGCGCGGGCAGGCGCTGCTTGAGCGGGACCGGCCGGCGGAACTCCAGCACCGGCCATCCGCGGGCGAGTGCCTCGCGGCGCAGTGCGCGGTCGGGGTTCACGGCGTGCGGGTACCCGACGGCCTGGAGCATCGGCAGGTCGGTCGCCGAGTCGCTGTAGGCGTAGCTGCGTTCCAGGTCGTACCCCTCGGACGCGGCCAGCTCCCGGATCGCCTCGGCCTTGGTCGGGCCGTAGGCGTAGTACTCCACCTCGCCGGTGAAGCAGCCGTCGTCGCCGACGACCATGCGTGTGGCGACCACCCGGTCCGCGCCGAGGAGCTCGCCGACCGGCTCCACCACCTCGGCGCCCGAGGTGGACACGATCACGACGTCGCGGCCCGCCGTGTGGTGCTCCTCGATGAGGGAGGCGGCCTCGTCGTAGATGATCGGGTCGATCAGGTCGTGCAGGGTCTCGGCGACGATCTCCTTCACCTGCTGCACGTTCCATCCGCGGCACAGCGCGGACAGGTACTCGCGCATGCGCTCCATCTGGTCGTGGTCCATGCCGCCGACCAGGAAGACGAACTGGGCATATGCGGTACGCAGCGCGGCCCTGCGGTTGATCAGCCCGCCTTGGTAGAAGGACTTGCTGAAGGTGAGCGTGCTGGACTTCGCAATGACCGTCTTGTCCAGGTCAAAGAAGGCCGCTGCGCGGGGCAAGGAGTGGTTTTCCACGCCCCTGAGCATAGGCGCCCACCATTCGGCGTAAGGTGGGGCGCGTGGGTTTGCCTGAGAGGGCTCTCGGGTACACCATGGAAGTCACGGATCGTTCGCGACCGTGCTAACCCGGTCCGACTCCTCCCCCCCCGAGTCGGCCGTGGGGACGACCCCCGCTCTCCCCCCCGGCGGGGGTCGTCGCATGTCCAGGCGGGTTTTCTTCTCCCTTCACTCGGCCGACGGCCGGCTACGAGCGGCAGCGGCCGCACTTTCGTCATGCCCATGACCTGCTACTGACGGTAATCAGATCGCTGCTCTGCGGAAGTCGTACACGTCCAGTGCAGGGGTCACCGGTATGGGTGACGGCGATATTCACAGCGGCTGAGTTGTCCACAGTTTTCGACCAAGATCAACAAGATTTCCGGGTTCGCTGCACCGTGATTCCAGTGCGCTCGGCCACGGCGAGTTCATGGCCGGTTCCGATTGCCGGGCGCCTATGGCCGGTTTGTGCCGGCCGCTCATATGGAGGCCGGTTGCCGGTTCTTCACATCTTTGGGAATCGCGGGGCCCCAGGGGCTGCGCGGAAGAAGCAGCGAAGGGGGAGCACACGTGACCGGAATCGTCACCCACGACCCGCCACCGGCCGCTGGGGGCCGTCCCGGACGGCCGCTCATCGTCACCGAGGACGCCGAGCTCCTCGACGATCTGCTGCGCCTGTGCGCGGCGGCGGGCGCCACACCCGAGGTCCATCACGGCGTGCCGGCACACGGCGGCGGCTGGGAAGCGGCCCCGCTCGTCCTGGTCGGCGACGACGCGGCCCGCCGGGTGCGCGGGGCCGCCCGCCGACGCGGAGTGGTGCTGGTCGGCCGCGACCAGGACGACTCCGGGGTGTGGAAGAGGGCCGTCCAGATCGGCGCCGACCACGTCCTGATGCTGCCCGACGGCGAGCAGTGGCTGGTCGACCGCATCGCCGATGTCGCGGAGGGCGTCGGCCGCCCCGCCCTCACCGTGGGGGTCATCGGCGGCCGGGGCGGGGCCGGTGCGTCCACGCTCGCCTGCGCGCTCGCCGTCACCTCCGCGCGTGAGGGACTGCGCACGCTCCTCGTGGACGCCGATCCGCTCGGCGGCGGACTCGACGTACTCCTCGGCGGCGAGAGCGCCGAGGGGCTGCGCTGGCCCGCCTTCGCCGCCTCGCGCGGCCGGGTCGGCGGCGGCGCACTGGAGGAGTCGCTGCCCGAACTGCACGCGCTGCGGGTGCTCAGCTGGGACCGCGGCGACTGCGTCGCCATCCCGTCCCAGGCCGTCCGCGCGGTACTCGCCGCCGCCCGGCGGCGCGGCGGCAGCGTCGTCGTCGACCTGCCACGTCGCCTGGACGACGGGGTCGCCGAAGCCCTCGCCCAGCTCGACCTGGCCCTGCTCGTCGTCCCGGCCGAACTGCGCGCGGTGGCTGCGGCCGGCCGGGTGGCGTCCGCCGTCGGCATGGTCGTGCGCGACCTGCGGGTGGCGGTGCGCGGGCCCTACGCGCCAGGGCTGGACGAGAGCGAGGTGGCCCGGCTGCTCGGCCTGCCCCTGGTCGGCGAGATCCCCGACGAACCGGCGCTGCTGCGCCCGCGCGGTACGGCGAAACCGCCCGGCGCGAGCGGACGCGGCCCGCTGGCCAGGTTCTGCACCACCTTCTGGGAGCAGGCGCTCATCGAGGCGGGAGGCGCGCGATGACACTCCCCGGACTCGACCGCGCCGACGGCGCGGCCCTGCTCGACGGTGTCCGGCGCCGGCTGGCCGAGAGCGGCGCCGAACCCACCCCCGCGCGCGTGGCACAGGCGCTGCGCGAACAGGGCCGGGTGCTGGGTGACGCCGAGGTCCTCGGCGCGGCCGAACGCCTGCGGTCCGAACTCGTCGGCACCGGCCCCCTGGAGCCGCTGCTCGCCGACCCGAGCGTCACCGACGTCCTCGTGTCCGCGCCGGACCGGGTGTGGGTGGACCGCGGCGGCGGCCTGGAACTGACTCCGGTGACCTTCCCCGACGCCGCGGCCGTACGGCGCCTCGCGCAGCGCCTGGCCGCCGTCGCCGGACGCCGGCTGGACGACGCGCGGCCCTGGGCGGACGCCCGCCTGCCCGACGGGACCCGGCTGCACGCGGTGCTGCCCCCGGTGGCCGTCGGCTCCACCTGTCTGTCCCTGCGCGTGGTACGGCCCCGGGCTTTCACCCTCGACGAACTGGTCGAGGCGGGCACCGTGCCGCCCGGCGGGGAGCGGATCCTTCGGGCGCTGGTGGCGGCCCGGCTGTCCTTCCTCGTCAGCGGAGGTACGGGTAGCGGCAAGACCACTCTGCTCAGCGCGTTGCTCGGCCTGGTCGGACCCGGTGAGCGGATCGTCCTCGCCGAGGACTCGGCGGAGCTGAGACCGGAACACCCGCACGTCGTACGGCTGGAGACCCGGCCCGCGAACCAGGAGGGCGCCGGCCTGGTCACCCTGGAGGACCTCGTCCGGCAGGCACTGCGGATGCGGCCGGACCGGCTGGTCGTCGGGGAGGTGCGCGGCCCCGAGGTGGTGCATCTGCTGGCCGCGCTCAACACCGGCCACGAAGGCGGGTGCGGCACCGTGCACGCCAACGCGGCCGCCGACGTACCCGCCCGCCTGGAGGCGCTGGGCACCGCGGCCGGGCTCGACCGGGCAGCGCTGCACAGCCAGTTGGCGGCCGCGCTGTCCGTGGTGCTCCACCTGGTACGGGACCGGTCCGGGCGGCGCCGGATCGCCGAGGTGCATGTGCTGGAGCGGGACGCCTCCGGGCTGGTGCGGACGGTTCCGGCGCTGCGGTGGGGCGAGCGGGCCTTCGCCCGCGAACGCGGATGGGAGCGGCTGAGAGGGCTGCTGCGCGGTGAGTTCGAGGGCGATGCGGGTGATGTGCGCGACGCAAGGGACTCGCGCGATGTGAGCGGCGAGGGGTGTGAGGGCTGTGGGCTCGACGCCTGCCGGTGGGACACGTGCGACTCATGTGACGCCAGGGACGCGAGGGGTGAGAGGAGCGGGAGGAGTGGGAGGCGTGACGGAAGTGATGGGTGAGACCGCGTTGGCCGCGGCGATGGCGTGCCTCGGGGCTGCGGTCTGGCTGCTGGGCGGGCGGCGCTGCGGAGTGCGGCGGGCGCGGCTGCTGCTCGCGGGCGGCGGAGTGGTGGCGACCGGACCGCCCTCATGGGAGCAGGTGCTGGAGGAACTGCGGCGGATGCGCGGCCGGTTGGGAGCCGAGTGGTGGTCGCTCGCGGCCGGGCTGTTGCTCGGGCTGCTGGGTGCGTCGGTGATTCCGGTCGCCGCGGGGGCGGCCGGGGTGCCGCTGCTGCGCCGGATGCGGCTCGCCCGGCAGGCCAGGAGTGCCCGGGAGCGCCGGGCGGACGCGGTCATCGCCCTGTGCGGGGCGCTCGCCGGTGAGGTGCGCGCGGGGCGGCAGCCCGGAGAGGCACTGCTGCGGGCCGCGCGGGACTCGGGCGGGCTGGGGGAGGCGCAGGGGGCCGTGGTCGCCGCAGCACGGTTCGGCGGGGACGTGCCGGGGGCGCTCGCCATGGCGGCGCGGCAACCGGGCGCCGAGGGGCTGCTGGGGCTCGCCGCCTGCTGGCGGGTGGCCGTGGACCAGGGCGCCGGGCTCGCCGACGGGCTGGACCGGCTGGACGGCGCCCTGCGTGCCGAGCGGGACCAGCGTGCCGATCTGCGCGCCCAGTTGTCCGGTGCTCGGGCCACGGCGCTGCTCCTGGCCGCCCTGCCCGCCCTCGGGCTGCTCCTCGGTTCGGCCATGGGCGCCGACCCGCTGCGGGTGCTGCTGCACAGCGGGGCCGGACTGGGCTGCCTTGTGGTCGGAGCCGTGTTCGAGGGGGCCGGGATGTGGTGGTCGGCGCGGATCGTACGGGGAGCGGAGGCGGTATGAGCGGGGATGTCGTCCACAGGCTGGGGATGACCGTTGCCGTGGTGTCGGCCCTGGGCTGGACGGCCTGGCGGCTGGATCTGGCGAGGCGGCGGCGCCGGGCACGGCGTCGGGTGGCCGAACTGCTGGCCTTGGAGATGGTCGCGTCGAGGCCGTCCTTCGAGGTCGCGGGCGCGGTGCGGCAGTGGCTGCCGGCGGCCGGGGTGGTGTGCGGGGCGTGGGTGCTGGTCGGCGGGGTCATCGGCGTTCTCTTGGGGCTCGGTGCGGCGGCAGGGCTGTGGCAGTGGCGTCGGCGTCAGGCGGCGGCGCGTCCCGTGGAGGAGGTCGACACCGCCGGAGCGGCCCGCCAACTCCCGCTCGCCGCCGAGCTGCTGGCCGCCTGCATCGCGGCCGGTGCCGGGCCGGTCGTCGCCGCGCAGGCGGTGGGGGAGGCCCTCGGCGGGCCCGTCGGGGACGCGCTGGCGCGGGGCGCGGCGGAGGTACGGCTGGGCGGAGAACCGGCGGACGCCTGGCGGCGGTTGACCGCGCTGCCCGGCGCCGGAGCACTGGCCCGGCTGCTGGAACGGGCCGACGAGTCCGGACTCCCCGCGGCCGGCCCCGTCGCCCGGCTCGCCTCCGACGCGCGCGCGGAGCGGGCGCGGGCCGCCACGACCCGGGCCCGTCGGGCGGCCGTGATGATCTCCGCGCCGGTGGGGCTGTGCTTCCTGCCCGCCTTCATCGCGGTCGGTGTGCTGCCCGTGGTGATCGGCCTTGCGGGAGGCGTGGTGGGAGGGGGTGGGGGCTGACGGGGCGACAGGACCGACGGCGACACGGGACTGATGACAGCAGTGACAACAGGGTTGGAACGAAAGGAGCTTGAGATGCGCGAGAAGGCAGGCAAGGTGTGGGCGTTCCTGCGGGAGCGGTGTCGCAGGGACGCGGGAATGGTGACCTCCGAGTACGCGATGGGGATCGTCGCCGCGGTCGGCTTCGCGTTGCTGCTCTACGAGGTCGTCACCAGTGGCCAGGTCAAGGCGGAGTTGCAGGCCATCGTGAAGCGAGCCCTCAGTGCGCGGATGTGAGCGAGGGGCGGACCGGGGGTTCGTGACCGCCGAGGCGGCCATGGTGCTGTCCGTGCTGGTGGCGTTCACCATGGCGCTGGTCTGGGGGCTGCTCGCGGTGGCCGCCCAGATCCAGTGCGTGGACGCCGCTCGCACGGGCGCCCGGGCCGCCGCCCGGCAGGACCCGGCCGACGCGGTCGTACGGGTGACCCGTGAGGCGGCACCGCGAGGGGCACGGGTGACCGTCACCCGTGAGGAGGACCAGGTCCGGGTGACGGTGGTGGCCAAGCCGCCGGTGCTGACCGGGCTGCCGTTCGAGGTGCGGGAGGAGGCTGTGGCCGCGGCCGAGGACGCCGTGGGGACGGGGGAGGGGGCCCCGGGGGCGGCGGAGGGAGCCGCGGCGGTCGAGGAGGCGGGGCCATGAGGCGCTGGTGCCTGACCGGCCGTCGGCGTGACGGCCTCGGGCGGCACATCCGCCCGAGGCGGCCCTCCGACCGAGGGTCCGCCACCATCTGGAGCCTCGGGGCCATCGCCGTGCTGTGCGCGGTGTTCGGCGCGGTGCTCGCCCTCGGACACGCCGTCGTCGTCCGGCACCGGGCGGCCGGTGCCGCGGACCTCGCGGCGCTCGCGGCGGCGGACCACTGGGACGAGGGCAGCGCGGGGGCCTGTGCCCGGGCGGAGCGGGTGGCGGCGGCGCAGGGGGCGCGGCTGGTGCGGTGTGCGATCGCGGGGGAGGTGTCGGACGTGACCGCGGGATCGGGACGGGGACCGTTCATGGCGGAGGTCAGGGCGAGAGCGGGCCCGGCGGGCCCGGTGCCACCGCCGTCACCATCGGCGCGGCCATAGCGGCCTCAGCGGCTGGGCGCCCGGGAGGAGCCGACTCCTTCCAGGCTCGGCCCACCGCCGGCCGCCCGCCTCACTCCTCCCCTGGCTTCTCCTCTGCCGCCTCCACTGCCTCCTCCGCCTCCCCCGGCTTCTCCTCCGGCGCCTCCCGCAGCAGCACTGTGAGGAGCCGTACCGCCCCTCTCTTGTGCAGTGGGTCGTTGCCGTTGCCGCACTTGGGGGACTGGATGCAGGAGGGGCAGCCGGCCTCGCACTCGCAGGAGGCGATGGCCTCGCGGGTGGCGGCGAGCCAGGCGCGGGCCGTGTGGAAGGCGCGCTCGGCGAAGCCCGCTCCGCCGGGATGGCCGTCGTAGACGAAGACCGTCGGGAGGAGGGTGTCGGGGTGGAGGGGAATGGAGACTCCGCCGATGTCCCAGCGGTCGCAGGTCGCGAAGAGGGGCAGCATGCCGATGGAGGCGTGCTCGGCGGCGTGCAGGGAGCCGCCGAGGATCTCCGGGCTGATCCGGGCCTCGTCGAGCTGGTCCTCGGTGACCGTCCACCACACCGCGCGCGTGCGGAGCGTACGAGGAGGGAGGTCGAGTTTCGTCTCGCCCAGTACTTCACCGGTGATCAGACGTCTGCGGAGGAAGGAGACCACCTGGTTGGTGACCTCGACCGAGCCGTAGCAGAGGCGGCCGGAGCCCCAGGGGATCTCGGTGTCCGTCTCCAGGATGGAGATCGACGTGGTGTCGCGGGCGACCGTCGAGTACGGCGGGTCGGCCTGCTCGACCAGGGCCACCGAGGCCTCCAGGTCGAAGGAGCGCACCAGGTAGGTGCGGCCCTGGTGCAGGTGGACCGCGCCCTCGTGGACGGTGGAGTGCGCGGCGGCCGCGTCGACCGTGCCGAGCAGGCGCCCCGTGCCGGCCTCCACGACCTGCACCGGCGACCCGCCCGAGCCACGGATGTCGGTCAGGTCGGCGGCCCGTTCCCGGCGCGTCCAGTGCCAGGCCTTCGTCCGGCGGCGCAGCAGCTTCGCGGCCTCCAGCTGCGGCAGCAGTTCCGCGCAGGCGGGGCCGAAGAGCTCCAGGTCCTCCTCGGTCAGCGGAATCTCCGCGGCGGCGGCGCACAGGTGCGGGGCGAGGACATAGGGGTTGTCGGGGTCGAGGACGGTGGATTCCACCGGTTGGTCGAACAGGGCCTCGGGATGATGGACGAGGAAGGTGTCCAGGGGGTCGTCGCGGGCGACCAGGACCGCCAGGGCGCCCTGCCCGGAGCGGCCCGCGCGGCCCGCCTGCTGCCACAGGGACGCGCGCGTGCCCGGGTAGCCGGCGATCACCACCGCGTCCAGGCCCGAGACGTCCACGCCCAGCTCCAGGGCCGTCGTGGCGGCGAGGCCGAGGAGCTCGCCGGAGTGCAGGGCGCGTTCCAGGGCGCGGCGCTCCTCGGGGAGGTAGCCGCCGCGGTAGGCCGCGACACGCCCGGCGAGGGAGCGGTCGACCTCGGTCAGCCGCTCCTGCGCGATGACCGAGATCAGCTCGGCGCCGCGCCGGGAGCGGACGAAGGCGACCGAGCGGACGCCCTGGACGGTGAGGTCGGTGAGCAGGTCGGCCGTCTCGGCGGTGGCGGTACGCCGTACGGGTGCGCCCTTCTCGCCGTGCAGCTCGGTGAGCGGGGGCTCCCACAGGGCGAAGACGAGTTCGCCGCGCGGGGAGGCGTCGTCGGCGACCTCGACCACCGGCAGGCCGGTCAGCCTGCGGGCGGCGACGGCGGGCTCGGCGGCGGTCGCTGAGGCCAGCAGGAAGACGGGCGAGGCGCCGTAGCGCGCGCACAGCCGGCGCAGCCGGCGCAGCACCTGGGCGACGTGCGAGCCGAAGACGCCCCGGTAGGTGTGGCACTCGTCGACGACGACGTACTTGAGCGACTTCAGGAAGGAGGACCAGCGGGGGTGGGAGGGCAGTATGCCGCGGTGCAGCATGTCGGGGTTGGTGAGGACGTAGTTGGCGTACTGGCGGATCCACTCGCGTTCCTCGAAGGGCGTGTCGCCGTCGTAGACCGCCGGGCGGACCGCCGTGCCGAGGGGTTGTGAAAGTTCCTTCACCGACCGGCACTGGTCCGCCGCGAGCGCCTTCGTGGGGGACAGGTACAGGGCGGTGGCGCCGCGGCCGTTGGGGGCCTCGGAGCCGTCCAGGAGGGCGGAGAGGACGGGGACGAGGTAGGCGAGGGACTTGCCGGAGGCGGTGCCGGTGGCGACGACCACCGAGTCGCCGTCCAGGGCGTGCTCGGCGGCCAGCGCCTGGTGGGCCCAGGGGTGCTCGATGCCGCACGTCTGCACGGCCGCGATCACTTCCGAGCGAATCCGGTCAGGCCAGACGGCATGGCGACCCGCGCGCGGGGGCAAGTGCTCCGTATGAGTGATGCGCGCAGACCGGCTCGGCCCGGAGGCGAGCCGGTCCAGGACCGTGCCCGGAGACGGGCGCGATGCCGGGTCAGCCGGGGATCGATCGGATCGGTGATTCTTGGCCATCGGCACCGAGTGTGTCACTGGCTTGACGGACAATGGAGCCAAGGCGTCGTGCACGCCTGCCGGTAAGTGATTGAATGCCATCGCGGCTGGCGATGCGTCCCGGGGGCCGCAAGCCGAGGTGTCCCGAGGGGCGACCGCTCGATAGCAAGGTGCTGGAGGATCCGTGGACCTGTCCCTGTCGACCCGTACCGTCGGCGATCGTACGGTCGTCGAGGTCGGTGGCGAAATCGATGTATACACCGCGCCCAAGCTGCGCGAGCAGTTGGTCGAGCTGGTGAACGACGGGGCGTTCCACCTCGTCGTCGACATGGAGGGCGTGGACTTCCTCGACTCCACCGGACTCGGCGTGCTGGTCGGCGGCCTGAAGCGCGTGCGTGCCCACGAGGGCTCGCTGCGCCTGGTCTGCAACCAGGAGCGCATTCTCAAGATCTTCCGCATCACCGGCCTCACCAAGGTGTTCCCGATCCACACCTCGGTCGAGGAAGCGGTGGCGGCCACCGACTGACCCCTGGGCCGTCCGTGGGTCCGGGCCGGTGGGTCCGGACGCCGGTCGACCCCGCCCCGGGCCGGTGGGTCCGGGGCACGGAAGTTCATCAGGGGGTGCGGCTTTCGGCGGCCCCGCCTCCGCACCGCACGCCCGTAAGTCGCGAGGGGGATGCATGGCCACCGTCGAACTCCGCTTCAGCGCGCTGCCCGAGCACGTCCGGACCGCCCGGCTGGTGGCGGCAGCGGTGGCGCGCAGGGCCGGAGTGGACGAGGCCGCCCTGGACGAGGTCCGGCTCGCCGTGGGCGAGGCCTGCTCCCGTGCCGTGGGGCTGCACCAGGTCAATGACATCACCGCACCGGTGAAGGTGGCGCTGATCGAGGAGGAGAAACAGTTCTCCATCGAGGTCGGCGACGAGGCCCCGCACGCCGTGCCCGCCGAGCGGGTGGCCGGCGGAGCCGCCGCGGACGCCGACGTGGAGGCCGAGGAGGACGAGATGGGCCTCGCGGTCATCAGCGGCCTCGTTGACGACGTGAAGGTCACCACGGGCCAGAACGGCGGCCTGATCCGCATGTCCTGGCCGACCGTTCCACCGGCCACCGAACTCGTCTGAACCCGGCCGCGCGGCGCCGAGACCGCCCCGTACCACTCCTGGAGGGCCCTGCTGAGCAGGGCCTTTCTTGTTTTTTCCAGCACTCCGGGAATTCGTGAAGCAATTCACGATCAATAGCCCGATAATTCGATCAAGCATCAATGTGGCCGTCAATGCCTTTGGGGCGTTACCTCTTTCGGGTTCCGTGGCGTGTCCTCGATCATTTGCTGAAGTGGGCACGAAGGCCAATTCTGTTTACCGTCCCCTGTTTAGATCACTCGGGGGTACCTACAATCCGTCCACATCTTGAGCTCAGCCCAAGCGTCAAGGAGGACGAATGGCGGGGCTTTCTACCCCTCATCAGTTGGGCCACCCCACATCCCTCGCAGCCGCGGTCCTGACCGACGACAACCGGATCATCGTGGCGGTGATCGCGGCCGTGGCCCTGGCCGCGCTGGCGGTCGCGGGCGTCCTGGTGCGCCAGGTGCTGGCGGCGGGCGAGGGCACCGACAGCATGAAACAGATCGCCGAGGCGGTCCAGGAAGGCGCCAAGGCGTATCTCGCCCGGCAACTGCGCACGCTGGGTGTTTTCGCCGTCGTCGTGTTCTTCCTGCTCATGCTGCTGCCCGCGGACGACTGGAATCAGCGTGCCGGACGATCCGTGTTCTTCCTGATCGGTGCCGCGTTCTCGGCGGCCACCGGTTATATCGGCATGTGGCTCGCCGTGCGCAGTAATGTGCGCGTCGCCGCCGCGGCCCGGGAAGCCACTCCGGCCCCGGGCGAACCGGAAAAGGATCTCACCACCGTCTCGCACACCGCGATGAAGATCGCATTTCGCACGGGCGGCGTCGTCGGCATGTTCACGGTGGGTCTCGGCCTGCTGGGTGCCTCCTGTGTGGTGCTGGTGTACGCGGCCGACGCGCCGAAGGTGCTGGAGGGCTTCGGCCTCGGCGCCGCCCTGATCGCGATGTTCATGCGTGTGGGCGGCGGCATCTTCACCAAGGCCGCCGACGTCGGCGCCGACCTGGTCGGCAAGGTCGAGCAGGGCATTCCGGAGGACGATCCGCGCAATGCCGCGACCATCGCCGACAACGTGGGCGACAACGTCGGAGACTGTGCGGGCATGGCGGCCGACCTCTTCGAGTCCTACGCCGTCACCCTGGTGGCCGCGCTGATCCTCGGCAAGGCCGCCTTCGGCGACTCCGGACTCGCGTTCCCGCTGCTGGTTCCGGCCATCGGCGTCGTCACCGCCATGATCGGCATCTTCGCGGTCGCCCCGCGGCGCGCCGACCGCAGTGGCATGACGGCGATCAACCGCGGCTTCTTCATCTCCGCGGTGATCTCCCTGGCGCTGGTCGCGGTCGCGGTCTTCGTCTACCTGCCCTCGAAGTACTCCGACCTCGACGGCGTCACGGACGCGGCGATCCGGGGCAAGGACGGCGACCCGCGGATCCTCGCCCTGGTGGCGGTCGCCATCGGCATCCTGCTCGCCGCCGTCATCCAGCAGCTGACCGGCTACTTCACCGAGACCAACCGCCGCCCGGTCCGGGACATCGGCAAGACCTCCCTTACGGGCCCGGCCACCGTCGTCCTGTCCGGCATCTCGGTCGGCCTCGAATCCGCCGTCTACACCGCGCTGCTCATCGGCCTCGGCGTCTACGGCGCGTTCCTGCTCGGCGGTACGTCGATCATGCTGGCGCTGTTCGCGGTCGCCCTGGCCGGCACCGGCCTGCTCACCACGGTCGGTGTGATCGTCGCCATGGACACCTTCGGACCGGTCTCCGACAACGCGCAGGGCATCGCCGAGATGTCCGGCGACGTCGAGGGCGCGGGCGCCCAGGTGCTCACCAACCTGGACGCGGTCGGCAACACCACCAAGGCCATCACCAAGGGCATCGCGATCGCCACGGCCGTGCTCGCCGCGTCGGCGCTGTTCGGGTCGTACCGCGACGCGATCACCACCAACGTGCAGGACGTCGGGGCGAAACTCAGCGGTCCGGGCTCGCCGATGAGCCTGTCGCTGGACATCTCGCAGCCCAACAACCTCGTCGGCCTCATCGCGGGCGCGGCGGTCGTGTTCCTCTTCTCCGGACTGGCCATCAACGCCGTGTCGCGGTCGGCCGGTTCGGTGGTCTTCGAGGTGCGGCGGCAGTTCCGCGAGAAGCCAGGGATCATGGACTACACGGAGAAGCCCGAGTACGGCAAGGTCGTCGACATCTGTACCAAGGACGCCCTGCGAGAGCTGGCCACGCCCGGTCTGCTCGCCGTCATGGCGCCGATCTTCATCGGGTTCACGCTCGGCGTCGGCTCGCTCGGTTCCTACCTCGCGGGCGCGATCGGCGCGGGCACGCTGATGGCGGTGTTCCTCGCCAACTCCGGTGGTGCCTGGGACAACGCGAAGAAGCTGGTGGAGGACGGTCATCACGGCGGCAAGGGCAGCGAGGCCCACGCGGCCACGGTGATCGGTGACACGGTCGGCGACCCCTTCAAGGACACCGCGGGGCCGGCGATCAACCCGCTGCTGAAGGTCATGAACCTGGTCTCGCTGCTCATCGCGCCCGCGGTGATCAAGTTCTCCTACGGCAGCGACAAGAGCATCGGCGTAAGGATCGCGATCGCGGTCCTCGCGCTTCTGGTGATCGTGGTCGCGGTGTACGTGTCCAAGCGGCGCGGCATCGCCGTCGGCGACGACGACGAGAGCTCAGAGCGGGTCGCCAACTCGGCGGATCCGGCGGTGGTTTCGTAGGCCGTCCACGGAGGGCCTGCTCAACGGGTGGGCGGGTGGCGCGTACTGACGCGCCGCCCGCCCGTTCGCGTGTGTGGGCTCGCCCACGCCGTGAGCCTTCTCTCTCTTGGTGCATAGAGTCGCAAAATCGCACTTATAGTGCGTTCGGTGGCGGAGGCCCTCGGTCCGCCGTGTAGATTCCGTGGGCCGAGAGCCATGGAAGGGACCAATCCGGTGAACAAGAAGCTCGCGGCCGCACTGTCCGGCGGTGCGGTACTGGTAGTGGCGCTGTCGGGATGCAGCAGCAAGGACAGCGGCCCCGACCCCAAGCTGGTCGCCTGGGCCAAGTCGGTGTGCGACGCGGTGCCCGCGCAGGACGCGAAGATCCGGGCGGCGAACGCCTCGATCGCCAAGATCGCCACGGACAGCAACCTGCCGCCCAAGACCGCCAAGACCACGTACGCCCAGGCCTTCCAGGACATGGCCGACGGCTACAAGGCGATCGCCGCCGCGATCAGCGGCGCCGGGACGCCGCCCGGGGTGGACGGCGGTGCCAAGAAGCAGCAGGACGCCGTCAAGAACCTCAACAGCCTCTCCGCGTCGTACGCCGACCTGAAGAAGCAGGTCGACGGGCTCGACACCAAGGACCAGGGCAAGTTCGCGAAGGGTCTGCACGAGGTCGCCGACCAGACCAAGCAGATCGGCGAGCAGAGCAGCAGCGGCACGGCCGCGCTGAAGCGGCTGGAGGAGGGCGACGTCAAGGAGGCGATCGCCAAGCAGCCCAGCTGCAAGGTCAACGCGTCTCCGTCGGCGGCGACCGGCTGACAGCGGCGGACTCCCACGGGCGCACATGGTGGGCACCCACTGACACCGGCGCACGGCCCGCGCTGCGGCGGCCTCCGGCTGCCCTCGCGGGCCACAATGGGGGGCGTGACTGACTCAGGCCCCGCCCTCCTGCCCGCCTCCGACCGGCCCGACGTCGCCGCACGCCTGCGCGACGCCCTGCTCTCCGCCTCCTTCACCGCGGACGGCCTGCTCGACCTGCTCGGCGCCCCCGCGTACGCGGCGCTGGCCCGCAGCGAGACCGTGCCCGCGCTCCGGGCGACCCGCGGCGACACACCGCTGGAGACGCTCGTCCGGCTGTTCCTGCTCCAGCAACCGGTGCCCCACGCGCGCGTGGCGGCCGTTCTGCCGGTCGAGGACGCCCTGGAGGCCGGCTGGCTCAGGCGCACGGGCGGCGACGAGGTGGCCGCGACCGTGGACGTACGGCCCTACGGCGGCCCGGCGGGCGAGGACTGGTTCATCGTGTCCGACCTCGGCTGCGCGGTCGGCGGCGCGGGCGGCATCGGACAGCGCGAGGAGAGTGTCGTCCTGGGCGTCGGCGGCGCCTCCACGACCCTCGCCGGCATCACCGTCCGCACGCCCGTCGCCGCCGCGCTCGACCTCGGCACCGGTTCCGGCATCCAGGCGCTGCACGCCGTCCAGCACGCGACGCGCGTGACGGCCACCGATCTCAACCCGCGCGCGCTGCACATCACCGCGCTCACCCTCGCGCTCTCCGGGGCACCCGCCGCCGATCTGCGCGAGGGCTCGCTGTTCGAACCGGTCCGGGACGACGAGACGTTCGACCTCATCGTGTCCAACCCGCCCTTCGTGATCTCCCCGGGCGCCCGGCTGACGTACCGCGACGGGGGAATGGGCGGGGACGATCTGTGCCGCTCGCTCGTTCAGCAGGCGGGGGAACGGCTGAACGAGGGCGGGTTCGCGCAGTTCCTCGCCAACTGGCAGCACGTCGCAGGGGAGGACTGGCAGGACAGACTCAGGTCATGGGTGCCGCGCGGGTGCGATGCCTGGATCGTGCAGCGCGAGGTGCAGGACGTCACGCAGTACGCCGAGCTGTGGCTCCGGGACTCCGGTGACCACCGCGGGGACCCGGCGGAGTACCAGGCGCGGTACGACGCCTGGCTCGACGAGTTCGAGGCGCGCAAGGTCAAGGCGGTCGGCTTCGGCTGGATCACCCTGCGCAAGACGGGCGCGGCCGAGCCCACGGTCACCGTGGAGGAGTGGCCGCACCCGGTCGAGCAGCCCCTCGGGGAGGCGATCCGGGCCCACTTCGACCGCCTCGACTACCTCCGGGAGCACGACGACGCGGCCCTGCTGGAGGGCTACTTCAAGCTGGCCGCCGAGGTGGTCCAGGAGCAGGTCGGGCTGCCCGGCGCCGAGGACCCGGAGCACGTGGTGCTGCGCCAGCACCGCGGGATGCGCCGCGCCACGAAGGTCGACACGATCGGCGCGGGCTTCGCGGGCGTGTGCGACGGCACGCTGAGCGCCGGCCGCATCCTGGACGCCATCGCGCAACTCGTCGGCGAGGACCCCGTGTTGCTGCGCGACCGCACGCCGGCGCAGATCCGGCTGCTGGTGGAGCAGGGCTTCCTGGAGCCCGCGGGGTGAGTCGGGTCCGGTGCCTGGAGCCTGCGGGGGTGAGGCGGGTGCGGCGCCTGGGGCCCGCGGGGTGAGGTGGGTCCGGCGCGCGAGTCGGGCCACGGTCGCTCCGGCCGTCGTATCCGGGATCCCCGCGTCGTCGTAGCCGCGCCCGGATCATCGTCGTATGACGATGGCACGGGCCCCCGGCACGCCGCCGCCGGGAAGACGGCCGGAAAAATTCGGACGCCGGGTCCGGCCCGGGCTGCGTTCGGTCGTACGTTCGATGACGCCTCGGTCTTCCGTTCACCCCGATGTCGCCCGCCCGTCTCCCGCGCGTGCCACCCTCCCGCACGGGAGACGGGCGGACGACGCGGAAGGGGCGGGCGCGGTGGAGAGCGGACCGGCGATCTTCGCGGGAGTGGTGTTCGCCCTGTTCGGGGGCGCTCTGCTGGTGTGGACCGGCACTCGGGTCCGGCGGCACGAGCCGGTCGCCCAGGGTGTGAACCAGGTCGCATCGGCCACCCTCGCCGGCGCCGTCGGAATCGTCGCGCTGGGGCTCGGCGCGTACTGCCTCACCCGCCTCTGACGTCGGCGGGCGTGATTCCGCCCGGGTCAGGGGAGCACCACGCTCCGGACATGGGGCGAAGACCTGCCGTGCGGTCCGGGCGGCAGGAATGCCGGTAGTCGGGTTACCGTTCGAGTGGCCGTTGTGGGCTTTTCCCGTTTGACACGGGGGCGGGATGTACCGTCACACTCCGCAGCGTCACACGAGCCAGAAGCACGCCGCGACCCCGGGACCAAGGCCCTGGGGAGGCCACAGCGTCGACCGGAGAGAAGAGCGAAGTTGTCCCCGACCAGCGAGACCGCACAGGGCGGCCGCCGACTCGTCATCGTCGAGTCGCCTGCCAAGGCGAAGACGATCAAGGGCTACCTCGGCCCCGGCTACGTAGTCGAAGCGAGCGTCGGGCACATCCGTGACCTTCCCAACGGCGCCGCGGAGGTGCCCGAGAAGTACACCGGCGAGGTCCGCCGCCTCGGCGTGGACGTCGAGCACGACTTCCAGCCGATCTACGTGGTCAACGCCGACAAGAAGGCGCAGGTCAAGAAGCTCAAGGACCTGCTGAAGGACTCCGACGAGCTGTTCCTCGCCACCGATGAGGACCGGGAGGGCGAGGCGATCGCCTGGCACCTCCAGGAGGTCCTCAAGCCGAAGATCCCCGTCAAGCGGATGGTCTTCCACGAGATCACCAAGGACGCGATCCGCGAGGCCGTCGCCAACCCGCGCACCCTCAACCAGAAGCTCGTCGACGCCCAGGAGACCCGCCGCATCCTCGACCGCCTCTACGGCTACGAGGTCTCGCCGGTCCTGTGGAAGAAGGTCATGCCGCGCCTGTCGGCCGGCCGTGTCCAGTCCGTCGCCACGCGACTCGTCGTGGAGCGGGAGCGCGAGCGCATCGCGTTCCGTTCCGCCGAGTACTGGGACCTGACGGGCACCTTCGCGACCGGCCGCGCGGGGGACTCCTCGGACCCGTCGTCGCTGGTCGCCCGCCTGCAGACGGTCGACGGCAGGCGGATCGCGCAGGGCCGCGACTTCGACTCCCTCGGGCGGCTCAAGAGCGAGAACACCCTCCACCTCGACGAGGCGAACGCCCGCGCCCTCGCCGCCGCGCTGGAGAACACGCGCTTCTCCGTGCGTTCCGTCGAGTCCAAGCCGTACCGCCGCTCGCCGTACGCCCCGTTCCGTACGACGACGCTGCAGCAGGAGGCCAGCCGCAAGCTCGGCTTCGGCGCGAAGGCGACCATGCAGATCGCGCAGAAGCTGTACGAGAACGGCTACATCACGTACATGCGTACGGACTCCACGACGCTGAGCGACACCGCGATCGCCGCGGCCCGCGCCCAGGTCACGCACCTCTACGGCGCGGAGTACCTGCCGGACGCCCCGCGCACGTACGCCGCCAAGGTCAAGAACGCACAGGAGGCCCACGAGGCGATCCGCCCCTCGGGTGATCGTTTCCGCACGCCCGCCGAGACCGGCCTCACCGGTGACCAGTTCAAGCTCTACGAGCTGATCTGGAAGCGGACCGTCGCCTCTCAGATGAAGGACGCGACCGGGAACAGCGTGACCGTGAGGATCGGTGGCACCGCCGCCGACGGCCGGAACGTCGAGTTCACCGCCTCCGGCAAGACGATCACCTTCCACGGCTTCCTGAAGGCCTACGTCGAGGGCGCCGACGACCCGAACGCTGAGCTGGACGACCGCGAGCGCCGGCTGCCGCAGGTCGCCGAGGGTGACGCGCTGGCCGCCGAGGAGATCACGGCCGACGGCCACGCCACCAAGGCCCCGGCCCGCTACACCGAGGCCTCCCTGGTCAAGGAGCTGGAAGAGCGCGAGATCGGCCGCCCGTCGACGTACGCGTCGATCATCGGCACGATCCTCGACCGCGGCTACGTGTTCAAGAAGGGCACGGCCCTGGTGCCGTCCTTCCTGTCCTTCGCCGTGGTCAACCTCCTGGAGAAGCACTTCGGGCGGCTCGTCGACTACGACTTCACCGCCAAGATGGAGGACGACCTCGACCGCATCGCCCGCGGCGAGGCCCAGTCCGTGCCGTGGCTGAAGCGCTTCTACTTCGGCGAGGGCGTCGACAACGGCAGCGCGGCCGAGGCCGGCAACGGCGACGGCGACCACCTCGGCGGCCTCAAGGAGCTCGTGACCGACCTGGGCGCGATCGACGCCCGCGAGGTGTCCTCGTTCCCGGTGGCCAACGACATCGTGCTCCGTGTCGGCCGCTTCGGCCCCTACATCGAGCGCGGCGAGAAGGACACCGAGGAGCACCAGCGCGCCGACATCCCGGCCGACCTGGCACCGGACGAGCTGACCGTCGAGCTGGCCGAGAAGCTGCTGGCCGAGCCCAGCGGAGACGTCGAGCTGGGTACCGACCCGGACTCCGGCCACGCGATCGTCGCCAAGAAGGGGCGTTACGGCCCCTACGTCACCGAGGTGCTTCCCGAGGGCACGCCGAAGACCGGCAAGAACGCGGTCAAGCCGCGCACCGCCTCCCTCTTCAAGTCCATGACGCTGGAGACGGTGACCCTCGAGGACGCGCTCCGGCTGATGTCGCTGCCGCGCGTCGTCGGCACCGACGCCGACGGTGTGGAGATCACCGCGCAGAACGGCCGCTACGGCCCGTACCTGAAGAAGGGCACGGACTCGCGTTCGCTGCAGTCCGAGGACCAGCTCTTCACGATCACGCTGGAGGAGGCCCAGGCGATCTACGCCCAGCCGAAGCAGCGCGGTCGGGCCGCCGCCAAGCCGCCGCTGAAGGAGCTGGGCGAGGACCCGGTCTCCGGCAAGCCGGTCGTGGTCAAGGACGGCCGCTTCGGCCCGTACGTCACCGACGGTGAGACCAACGCGACGCTGCGTTCTGGCGACAGCGTCGAGGCGATCACCCCGGAGCGCGGCTTCGAGCTGCTCGCCGAGAAGCGTGCGAAGGGGCCCGCCAAGAAGACGGCGAAGAAGGCCACCGCGAAGAAGACGGCTCCGGCGAAGAAGACCGCCGCCAAGAAGACGGCGGCGAAGAAGACGACGACGGCCGCCAAGAAGACCGCTGCGAAGAAGACGACGGCCGCCGCGAAGAAGACAGCGGCCTCCAGCACGGAGGACTGAGGCGCGGAGGGCTGAGGCGCGGAGGCACGGAAGGCAGAGGCGCGGAGGCACGGAAGGCTGAGGCGCGGAGGCACGGAAGGCTGAGGCGCGGAGGGCTGAGGCTCGGACTCGGGCTTCGCGAGTGCGCGCCTCGGCATCGCTTTGGTGTCGGGGTGGGCTCGGGTCCGGGTGACCGGGGCCGTGGTGTCGGTGGCTGCCGATAGGCTGAACGCATGACGCGAGCCGAGCAGCCAACGGCCCCCACCACCACACCGGACGACGCCCTGGTAGCGGATTCCCGCGAGCGCGCCGTCCGTTCACTGCTGCGCCGACCCGAGCTGAGGCGCCTGTGGAGCGCACAGCTCGTGAGCGGTGTCGGCGACGCCCTGGCGCTGCTCGTGCTGGTCGTCCTCGTCCTTCAGGCGGCCATCGCCGAGGGGTCGTTCGGCGGGGGCTACCGAGGCGTGGCGTTCGCAGTGGCGACGGTCTTCGCCGCGCGCGTCCTCGCCACCCTGCTCTTCGGCGCCGTCCTCCTCGGCCCGCTGAACACGCTCACCGCCCAGGACGGCCCGCTCGACCGCCGCTGGACGATGGTGGGCGCCGACGGCCTGCGCGCCGCGCTGCTGATCGTCGCGCCCCTGTGGATCGACTGGACCCCGGACAACGCGCTCGCCGTCCTGCTGGTCACCGCCTTCGTCGCCGGTGTCGCCGAGCGGCTGTGGACGGTGTGCCGGGAGGGCGCGGCCCCCGCCCTGCTGCCCGCGCCGCCCCCGGAAGGCGCGACGGTACGGCCGCTGCCGGACCACCTGGACGCCCTGCGCCGCCTCGCGCTGCGGACCAGCTTCCTGGCCGTCCCGCTGGCGGCGGCCACCCTGGTCGTCGCCGGCCTGCTCAACAACCTGCTCGGCACCGGCGTCGCCTGGTTCGACCAGCACCACGCCGCCCTCGGGTCGTACGTGGCGGCGGGGCTGTTCGCCGCGTCCCTGTCCGTGCTGACCGCCCTGGAGCTGCCCGGCACCCGCACCCCCCGCGCGCGGTCCCCGCTGGAGGGCCTGCGCCGCCCGCGCACCGGCACCGGCGTCGACAAGGGCCGTACGGGCGCCGTCCCGCTGCTCGTCACCGCCAGTGCCGCCGTGGCCGGCGCCATCGCGGCCGCCGTCGCCGTGTGCGTGCTGCACGCCACCGACCTGGGCGGCGGCCCGGTGCTCTACGGCCTGCTGGTGCTCGGCCTGACCGGTGGCGTCGCCGTCGGCATCCGTACGGCGCCCGCACTGCTGCCCTCGCTCTCTCGCCGCCGGCTCCTCGCCCTCGCGATCGCCTTCACCGGTGTCGCCCTGCTGGCCGCCGGACTGGTCCCGGACGTGACCACCGTCCTGCTGATCGTCACGCTGGCCGGCGTCGCCGCGGGCGTGGCCGCGAACACGGGACACGCCCTGCTCGACCAGGAGACCGAGGAATACCGCAGGGCGCGCGTCACCGAGCACCTGCACGCGGTGGTGCGGGTCTTCATAGCGCTCGGCGCGCTGGTCGCCCCCGTGGTCGCCGGGCTCATCGGCCGGCACCGCCTGGAGAACGGCAGGTTCGTCTTCGCTCACGGCGGCGCCTCGTTCACGCTGATGCTGGTCGGCGCGCTGCTACTGCCGGTGGCCGTGCTGGTGCTCGCCAAGGTCGACGACCGCTCCGGGATCCCGCTGCGGCAGGACCTCAAGGACGCGCTGCTCGGCGGCGACGACCCGGTCACCGCCCCGGCCGCGACCGGATTCTTCATCGCCCTGGAGGGCGGTGACGGCGCCGGCAAGTCCACCCAGGCCGAGGCCCTCGCGGAGTGGATCCGCGCCAAGGGCCACGAGGTCGTGCTCACCCGCGAGCCGGGCGCCACCCCCGTGGGCAAGCGGCTGCGCTCGATCCTGCTGGACGTGTCCTCGGCGGGCCTGTCGCACCGCGCGGAGGCGCTGCTGTACGCCGCCGACCGGGCCGAACACGTCGACACCGTCGTACGGCCCGCCCTGGAGCGCGGCGCGGTCGTCATCTCGGACCGCTACATCGACTCGTCCGTCGCCTACCAGGGCGCCGGACGCGACCTGTCCCCGACCGAGATCGCCCGCATCAACCGCTGGGCGACCCACGGCCTCGTCCCGCACCTCACCGTCCTGCTGGACGTCTCCCCGGAGGCCGCCCGCGAGCGGTTCACGGAGGCCCCGGACCGCCTGGAGTCGGAGCCGGCCGAGTTCCACGCGCGCGTGCGGGCCGGTTTCCTCACCCTCGCCGCCGCCGACCCCGGCCGCTATCTGGTGGTCGACGCCGGCCAGGACCCCGAGGCCGTCACCACCGTGATCCGTCATCGGCTCGACACCGTGCTGCCGCTCTCCGAGGCCGAGATCAAGGCCCAGGAGGAGGCCCGGAAGAAGGCCGAGGAGGAGGCGCGCCGCAAGGCCGAGGAAGAGGCCGCCCGCAAGGCCGAGGAGGAGCGGCTGGAGCGCGAGCGCCAGGAGCAGCTGGCCCGGCTGCGCGCCGAGGAGGAGGAGCGCAAGCAGCGCGAGCTGGAGGAGGCGCAGCGCCGCGAGGCCGAACGGCAGGCGGAGGAGGCCCGGCGGCGTGCCGAGGAGGCGCACCGGCGTGCCGAGGAGGAGCGCAAGCGGCTGCTCGCGGAGGAGAAGGCCCGCGCCGAGGAGGAGGCCCGCCGCAGGGCCGAGGAGGAGCGGCGGCGCAAGCAGGCCGAGGAGGAGGCCCGGCTGCGCGCCGAGGCCGAGGCCCTGCGCCTGGAGAAGCAGCGCCGGGCCGAAGAGGCTCTGCTGCGTGCCGAGCAGGCCCGCCGGCAGGCGGCCGAGGCCGCGTCGGCGGCCGACGCGGCGGCCCGCCGCCCGGGCGCACCGCAGTCGGCGGTACCGGGTGTGACCCCGGACGCGGCGACCGTGCCGGCGCCGGTGGTCTCGCCCGGCATGGGGGAGCCAGACCGCCCGCGCAGGCCGGAGGCCTCGGCGGGTGCGGAGGAGACGGTCCCGACGCCGGTCGTGTCCCCGGGTACGGACGAGACGACGGTGCTGCGGCCGGTGCGCGAGGAGCGGGACGCGGACGCCAAGGACGCCGAGAGCGACACTGGCGCCCAGAACGACACGAACGCCGCCGGCCGGGGTGGGACGGACCCGAGAGGCGGGGCGGATCCCGACTCCCAGGTGACGGCGGAGCTGCCGCAGCCGCCGGACGCCCCGGGCGCGGCGGACGAGACCACGGTGCTGCCGTCGGTCACCCCGGGTGCCGCCGACGAGACGACGGTGCTGCCGCCTGTCTCGGACACGGCCGCCGACGAGACGGCCGTGCTGCCGCCGGTGTCCCCCGGCGCCGCCGACGAGACCGCCGTACTGCCTCCCGTGCGGGGCGAGGCGCCGACGGACCGGGTACCGCAGGGCTTCTTCCGGGACGAGCGGCCCGCCGCGGGTCCTGACGGCTCCGAGGACCGCACCCGCGAGATGCCCCAGCTCGGCGCCGACGGCAGGCCCCGGCGCCGTCCGCGCCCCGACTGGGCCGAGGAGACCCCGCTGGACGACCTGCCGTCGCTGGCGGACGAGCTGCTGGGCTCGTACGACGAGCGGGAGTACGGCGACCACGAAGACCCGGACCGCCGGGGGAGGGGCCGGGGCCGACGCGGCTGAGCGAGGACACCGGGCGGTGCCCGTCGGAGCGATCGAAGGCTTCGGCGGGCGCCGCTCTGCGTCCGGGTGGGTCTTGGCGGATCCGGGCGGGTCCTGGCAGGGCCGGCGGGACTGAGCACCGCGCGGGACGCCGGGCAGGTCCTGTTGGTCCTCGCTGTCAGTGCCCACCCGCACAATGGATCCCGGAACACGGAATGTGACGGAAGGGCGGCGTGACCCATGAGCGTGTGGGACGACCTCGTCGGGCAGGAGAAGGTGAGCGCGGTGCTCGAAGCAGCCGCGCGGGACGCCGACGCCCTCGTCACGGCCGCCGCGGCGGACGAGCCGCTGCCGGAGGCGTCGAAGATGACGCACGCCTGGCTGTTCACGGGCCCGCCCGGCGCGGGGCGGAACCAGACGGCGCGTGCCTTCGCCGCCGCCCTGCAGTGCGTGAGCCCCGACCGTGCCCTCGGCGGAGCCCCTGGCTGCGGCTTCTGCGACGGCTGTCACACCGCGCTGCTCGGCACCCACGCGGACGTCACCACGGTCGCCGCCGTGGGCTCCGAGATCCTGGTCAAGGACATGCGGGACACGGTCCGCAAGTCGTTCACTTCCCCGGCGAACGGCCGCTGGCAGATCATCCTGGTCGAGGACGCCGAGCGGCTGAACGAGAAGTCGGCCAACGCCGTCCTCAAGGCCGTGGAGGAGCCCGCCCCCCGCACGGTCTGGCTGCTGTGCGCCCCCTCCATCGAGGACGTCCTGCCGACCATCCGCTCCCGCTGCCGCCACCTGAACCTGCGCACGCCCACGGTCGCCGCCGTCGCCGACATGCTCGTACGTCGCGACGGCATCGAGCCCCAGGTTGCCGAGGCGGCCGCTCGCGCCACCCAGGGCCATGTCGACCGGGCCCGCCGCCTCGCCACCGACCCGGCGGCCCGCGAGCGCCGCGCCGCCGTGCTCAAGCTGCCCCTGCGCCTGGACGAGGTCGGCGCGTGCCTCAGGGCGGCCCAGGAGCTGGTCGACGCGGCGTCCGAGGACGCCAAGCAGCTCGCCGAGGAGATGGACGGCAAGGAGACGGAGGAGCTGAAGGCGGCGCTGGGCGCGGCCCAGGGCGGCCGGCTGCCGCGCGGTACGGCGGGCGTGATGAAGGACCTCGAGGACATGCAGAAGCGCCGCAGAACCCGCACACAGCGCGACAGCCTGGACGTCGCCCTCGGCGACCTCACCGGCTTCTACCGCGACGTCCTCGCCCTCCAGCTCGGCTCCCGCATCGCGCTCGCGAACGAGGACGCCGAGGACGCCCTGGCGCGGATCGCCCGCGGCAGCTCCCCGGAGTCCACCCTGCGCCGCATCGAGGCGATCGCCGCCTGCCGAGAGGCCCTGGACCGCAACGTGGCCCCGCTGCTGGCCGTGGAGGCGATGACGATGGCCCTGCGGGCGGGCTGAACCGAGGCCTGCGGGGGAAGTGACCCGAGGCTTGCGGGCGGGCTGGAGCCGAAGTCTGCGGGTGGGGTGAGCCGAGGCTTGGGGGCGGCTAGAGCCAAGGCCGGCGGGCGGCCTGGGCCGAGGTCTGCGGGTGGGGTGAGCCGGGCGTACGGTGGTTGACGCACGGCGTCCCTCGTACGAGGCCACCGTCCGTACGTTCGGCATCCATCCCATCGCCCAGGGTTACGCTCGCCTGATGCAGACCAGGCCATCGCCCCGCCGCTCCGCCCGGCCCCCGCGGACGCTCCGGACGCCCCGGATCGCTCCGCTCGCCGGGATGCTCCGCGCCCCCGGACCCCGTCCGACCCCGACCCGTGCCCGCACCCGCGCCACGGCGCGCGTCACGGCGGCCCTCCTCGCGGCCGCCGCGCTGCTGGTGTCCGCGTGTTCCTCCGGGTCCTCCGGGAGTTCGAGCACGTCGGCCGGCGGGACGGCGGAGGCGGCGCTGGCCGCGCTGCCGCCGGCGACACCGTCGGCGCTCGCGCCGTACTACAAGCAGAAGCTGAGCTGGCACAGCTGCGGTGCCCCTGGCTTCCAGTGCGCGACGATGAAGGCGCCGCTCGACTACGCCAAGCCCGGCTCGGGGGACGTCAAGCTCGCCGTCTCCCGCAAGAAGGCGACCGGCAAGGACACCCTCGGCTCGCTGCTGGTGAACCCGGGCGGCCCGGGCGGCTCGGCGGTGGCCTATCTCCAGCAGTACGCCGGCATCGGCTACCCGGCCGAGGTCCGCGCCGGCTACGACATGGTCGCGGTGGACCCGCGGGGCGTCGCCCGCAGCGAGCCCGTCGAATGCCTCGACGGGCACGGGATGGACACGTACACGCAGACGGACGTCACCCCCGACGACCAGAAGGAGACGGACGCGCTGGTGGGCGCGGACCGGACGTTCGCCGAGAGCTGCGGTGCGCACTCGGCGCGGCTGCTGCGGCACGTCTCCACCGTCGAGGCGGCGCGTGACATGGACATCCTGCGGGTGCTGCTCGGCGACAAGAAGCTGAACTACGTGGGCGCCTCGTACGGCACGTTCCTCGGGGCGACGTACGCCGGGCTGTTTCCGCAGCGGGTGGGGCGCATGGTGCTGGACGGGGCGATGGACCCCTCCCTCGACGCCCGCAGGCTCAACCTGGGCCAGACGGCAGGCTTCGAGACGGCGTTCCAGGCGTTCGCGAAGGACTGCGTACGGCACTCCGACTGCCCGCTCGGCGGCAGGGGCACGACACCCGCCCAGGTCGGCGACCACCTCAAGGCCTTCTTCCGCAAGGTCGACGCCCACCCCCTCCCGGCGGGCGACGCGGGCAAGCGCAAGGTCGGCGAGTCGCTGGCCACCACCGGGGTGATCGCGGCGATGTACGACCAGGCCGCCTGGGAACAGCTGCGCGAGGCGCTGACCTCGGCGATGAAGGACAACGACGGCGCCGGCCTGCTCGCCCTCTCCGACAGCTACTACGAGCGGGACGCGAGCGGCCGCTACAGCAACCTGATGAGTGCCAACGCGGCCGTGAACTGCCTGGACCTGCCGCCGGCCTTCACTGGCCCCGAGCAGCTGAAGAAGGCCCTGCCCGCGTTCGAGAAGGCGTCCCCGGTGTTCGGCGACAGCCTGGCCTGGGCCACGCTGAACTGCACGTACTGGCCGGTGCGGGCCACGGGTGAGCCGCACCGCATCGAGGCGAAGGGCGCGGCCCCCATCGTGGTGGTCGGCACCACCCGCGACCCGGCGACCCCCTACCCCTGGGCCCAGTCCCTGGCCGCCCAGCTCTCCTCGGGACGCCTGCTCACGTACGTCGGCGACGGCCACACCGCCTACGGCCGCGGCAGCGCCTGCATCGACTCGGCGATCGACACGTACCTCCTCCACGGCACCCCACCGGCCCGCGGAAAGCGCTGCTCCTGACTCTCCCCGCCGGCCCCGGCCCCCTGGGCGCCGGGGCTGGTACGAAGCACCCCCGGAAACTGTGTAGACTTACCGACGTTGCTGATCGCACCATAGTGCGGACAGCGTGCCGCTTTAGCTCAGATGGCCAGAGCAACGCACTCGTAATGCGTAGGTCTCGGGTTCGAATCCCGAAAGCGGCTCCGGCGAAGGCCAGGCCACGTAGTTCGTGGCCTGGCCTTTTGGTTTTCTTGATCGAGCTTGGTCGAACTTCGTCGACCGGACCCGATCGAAGGCACGCGAGCGTCTCGGCCTGGTCGGCGGTCGCTCCAGCGTGCCGAAGAGGGTGGCTCAACGTGGGAAGCCGTGCCGGCCGCCCACGTGCGGGCGCACCTAGTGCCGGCGAAGCCCAGGGGCGACCAGCACGGCCATGCCAACACCGCGCGTGGCGGTGACGGGCAGAGGCAGGGGAAGGTCGCGGGCGTCCGGCCGGGCGCCGGCCGGCTTCGCTCCGTCGAGCGCCGGCGGCGGTGCGGTCTCGCAGGCGGTCCGCGCGATCTCCGCCTTCACTTCGGTGTCGGTGGCGGGCAGATTCGGGTCGGTGGCGGACATGCAGGTGTGGTTGGCGGACATGTTCGAGTCGGCGGTGAACACGTACGGGTCGGTGGTGAACGGGTACCGGCGGGTGATGCTCATGCGGCACCTCCCGGCCTCGGCCAACCGCGGGCGCGGTAGCAGCCCTGAGGAGTGACGATGTGGCTCATGGGGTGGTGATCTCCGTTGCTCTCCGTCGTTCTCCGGCTTTCCTTCGACGCTGTCGGTGCAGGTCAGCTTGTTGGTACAAGCTGATGAAGTAATCCTCTCGCGACGCACCGTGAGCAGTCAAGGATTCCGGTACCACCTGTACCAACAAGTTGCACGACTGGGTCATGATGGCGACATGAACAAGCAGCCGAAGTATCGGCAGGTGGCCGACGTCCTGCGTCGCGAGATCGTGGACGGCGTGCACGCACCGGGATCGCGGCTGCCCTCCGAGAGCGAGCTGCAGCAGCGTTTCGGCGCCTCCCGGAACACCGTCCGCAGCGGGCTGAGCCTGCTGGTCGGCGAGGGGCTGATCACGTCCAGCCAGGGGCTGGGATACGAGGTCAGGTCGCACGAGGTGTTCGAGCTGAACGCGTCACGCTTCGAGAACCTGACCTTTCCGTACAACGGCGACGCGTACAACACGGACGTGACGAACGCGGGCCGGCGCCCGCACCAGACCTGCCGCGTCGAGATGCTGCCGGCCTCCGCGGAGGTGGCCGAAAGGCTCAGGGTCCCGGCGGGTACGACGACCGTCCTGCGGTTCTGTCACCGCTATGTGGACGACGCCCCCTGGTCCACCCAGGCGACCTACTACCCGTCCTGGCTCGTGGAGGAGACGCCCCGCCTCGCCGAACCGGGAGACATCGACGAGGGAACGACGCGATACCTGGCCGACCGGGGCATCGCGCAGGTCGGGTACTTCGACGAGATCGCGGCCCGCATGCCGACGCCCGAGGAGGCGCGCCTGCTGGAGATCGGCGCCGGCGTCCCGGTGCTGCTCTGGACGCGCACGGGCTACTCGGCGGACCGGCCCGTCCGCTGCACCGTCACGACGTTCCGGGGCGACCTGAACCGCATGACCTACGAGATCGGCGAACTGTCCGCCCGGAGCGAGAACGAGCCGCAGTGAGACCACGGTGAGAATCGTCCCCGCCGAGCCCGAGGACGTCTCCGCGCTGCTCGCCTTCCGCGAGGAGGCGGCGGCGTGGCTGTCGCGTCTCGGCACGGATCAGTGGCAGCGTCCGTACCCTGCCGCCAAGCTCCTGGAGACGATCGAGGCCGGGACCGTCTTCATGGTGAGGGACGACGACGTCACCGTCGCGACCATCACGCTGACTCCGGAGGCGGAGGACGGGCTGTGGTCCGAGCGGGAACTCGGCGAAACGTCCCTCTTCGTCAACAAGCTCACCGTGGCCCGTACGCACGCCGGCCGGAACCTCGGCGGACGGCTCCTGGACTGGGCCGGTGACCGGGCGTTCCGCGGCGGCGTCAAGTGGCTGCGGCTGGACGCCTGGACGACCAACGAGGGTCTGCAGGAGTACTACCGGCGTCAGGGATTCGCGCACGTCCGGACGGTGCGTGACGGCGTCGCGGTCAACGGCGGGCCGCGTGTCTCGGGGTGGCTGGCGCAGCGGGCGACGCGGCCCGCCGAGCACGGCTTCGCCGAGGAGCCGGTGGGCAAGGAGCCGAGTGGCCGATGGGCAAGGAAATGTGTGGACAAAACCTGAGCAAAAGGGCGTCCAAATGAATGGGCGTCAGGCGAACCGGCGGATCTGAGGCAACATCTTGGTGAACGGCGAGCACCCCGTGGTCAGGGCGGGGTGCCGCCGCCGGCCGGATGGGGTGAGGGACATGGCGCAGCCGAGGATCGCCGTCGCCGTGGTGACCATGGGCAACCGGCCCGCCGAGGTCGACGCCCTGCTGGAGTCCGTGGCCAAACAGGACGTGGCTCCCGACCGGATCGTGATTGTCGGCAACGGCTGCCGGCTGCCCGAGTTCGCCCGACGGCTCTCCCTGCCCGGCGAGGTCACCACCATCGACGTCGAGGAGAACCTGGGCTGCCCGGGCGGCCGGAACGTCGCCCTCGCCCGGCTGCGCGCGTACGGCGACATCGACGTGGTCGTGGAGCTGGACGACGACGGGCTGCTCGTCGACGCCGACGTGCTGCGGCGGGTGCGCGAGCTGTACGCGGCCGACCCGCGCCTCGGCATCGTCGGCTTCCGTATCGCCGACGAGCACGGGGAGACCCAGCAGCGGCATGTGCCGCGCGTGGGCAAGTCCGATCCGATGCGCGGCGGCTACGTCACCGGCTTCCTCGGCGGTGGCCACGCCCTGCGCATGGAGATGCTGGCCGAGACCGGGGACTGGCCCGACGCGTTCTTCTTCGCGCACGAGGAGACCGATCTCGCCTGGCGGGCCGCCGACGCCGGCTGGAAGATCCGCTACGTTCCCGAGCTGCTCCTCCAGCACCCCAAGACCTCGCCCGCCCGGCACGCCATCTACTACCGCGTCAACGCCCGCAACCGCGTCTGGCTCGTCCGGCGTCGGCTTCCCCTGCCGCTCATCCCGGTTCACCTCGGCGTGTGGACCCTGCTCACCCTCGCCCGCACCCGGTCGGCGGCGGGGCTGCGGGCCTGGTTCGGCGGGTTCGTGGAAGGACTGCGGGAGTCGGCCGGGGAACGCCGGCCCATGCGCTGGCGGACGGTGTGGCGGCTGACCCGCCTGGGACGCCCGCCTGTCATCTGAGTGGGTGGCGAAGGGCGACGGGAGAGTCGCGGGTCACCGAACTGGTCGCCGGGCCGGTCACCGGGCTCGTGGGCGCGGGACGGGGCCCCGGTCGTTCACCTCCGCCGACCGGGGCCCGATGGACGCCCCCGGATCCGGTCTGCGGCGACACTCCCCCGAGTTACGCGATATTCGCGCGCGCCGTCGGACCGGATCCGATGGAATGATCACACCAGGACCCACCAACGGATCGCTAACATGTGGCCAATGGTTCGTCCGTCGGTCGCGGACCGGTTGGCCGGAAGTCGCCCGTCGGCGACGGTGACAGGCCCGGACCCTAACGGAATCCGGCCCCGACCGGCAGAGGGCGGATGGCGGAAATCCGCTGAGGAAGGGCGGAATTCCGCCAGGAACGGTGGACACCCGTCCGCCGCGGAGCACGGTCGGACAGGGCCGCGCGGAGAGGCTGGAGCGGCGTGATGCGGCGGTGCGAGCTGCGGTTCGGACTGCTGGGACCGCCCGTCCTGTACGACCGACAGCCGTACGGGATTTTGTACGACACCTCCCGCCATCCCGCCTTCGACGCCGGCTCCGCCGCTGCCTCCGAGGGCACCCCTGTCACCCCTGTCACCCCCGGCACTCCCGATACCCCCGACCAGCTCGTCCGGTCCATCGGCAGCCCCAAGGTGCGCGCGCTGCTCGCCGCGCTGCTGCTGGAGGCCGGCCGGGTCGTGTCGGTCGAGTCACTCAAGGACGCCCTGTGGGGCGGGGCGCCGCCGGTCTCCGCGCAGGCGTCGCTGCACAATCACGTCGCCCGGCTGCGCCGGCTCCTCGACGACTCGGAGCGGCTCAGGGCCGTACCACCCGGCTATCTGCTGCGAGTCGACGACGGCGAGCTGGACGTGCACGTGTTCGACGCCGCAGTTGCCGAGGCGCGGGCCGCGCATGCCCGCCGGGACTGGGCGGGCGTCGTACGCGCCTGCACCGGCGGACTGGCGCTCTGGCGCGGCACACCGCTCAGCGGACTGCCCGCGGACTTCGGCGGCTACGCCCTCGTGCAGCGCCTGTCGGAGGCGCGGCTGCTCCTGCTGGAGTGGCGTTACGACGCCGAACTCGCCCTGGGCGGGGCCCGGCTGACCGGGCTCGTGCCCGAGCTGGCGGCACTCGTCGCCGAGTATCCGCTGCGCGAGCCCTACCACCGCCAGCTGATGCTCGCCCTCCACCGCACCGGCCGCCAGGCCGAGGCCCTCGCCGTCCACCGCGACCTGCGCACCCGCCTGATCGAGGAACTCGGCATCGAGCCGGGCCCGGCCGTCCGCGACGCCCACATCGAGGTACTCCGCGACTCGGTACCACCGCTGAACACCGACCAAGGAGCGGAGAGCAACCCCGCCCCGGAAGTGGGCACCCCCCACAACGCACCCGAACCCCTCCGGGCCCCGACCACCGACAACACCCGCACGCCCGCAGCCGATTCGCTGACTCACCTCGCTCCCGCACCCGCCGACGGCGATTCCAACCCACAGGAGCCACACGCACCCGACGGCGAAACTGTCATGGGTGGCGCGGGTGCGAAATCCATCCCAGCCGAAGGCCGCGCAACCCCCGCCCCCGCCCAACTCCCCCCACCCCCGGCCAACTTCACCGGCAGAGCCACCGAACTCGCCGCCCTGCAGCAAACCCTCACCGTCGGCGGAAACCATCTCGCCGTGATCAGCGGCATGGCCGGCATGGGCAAAAGCGCCCTCGCCCTGCACGCCGCCCACACCCTGCGGAACCGTTTCCCCGACGGCCAGCTCTACGTCAAACTGCACGGCGCAACCCCCGGAGTGGCCCCCCTCACCCCCGCCCAGGCTCTCTCCGCCCTCCTCCGCGACCTCGGCGCCGAACCCCGCACCATCCCGGAACACCCGGACGCCGCCTCCGCGTTGCTCCGCTCGTTGCTCGCCCCGGCCCGCGTCCTGCTGGTCCTGGACGACGCGGCGAGCGCCGCCCAGGTACGACCCCTGCTCCCGGCCGGACCCGGCTGCGCGGTGATCGTCGCCAGCCGCTCCCCGCTGGCCGCCCTGGACGGCGCCCGCCGCTTCCCGCTCGGCCCGCTGACCGGGGAGGACAGCGCCGCGCTGCTGCGCGCGGTGAGCGGACGCGAGGGACTCGACGCGGGCCATGCGCTCGTCGAGCTGACCGGCAGGCTCCCCCTCGCGCTGCGCGTCGTCGCCGCCCGGCTGGCCGCCCGCCGCGCCCTCAACCCGGATGTACTGGCCGGTCAACTGGCCGCCACGGAGGGCCGGTTGCACCACCTGGAGTACGACGACCTGAGCGTCCGCCGCTCCCTCGCGGTCGCCCATGACGCCCTTGCCGCCGCCGAACGGGAGGCCGACCGGGACGCCGCCCTCGCCCTGCGCCGCCTCGGCGCGCTCGACCTGCCGACCTACGGCGCCCCCCTGGTCGCCCGCCTGACCGGCACCGACGAACGCCGTGCCGAGGCCGCGCTGGACCGCCTGGTCGACGTGGCCCTGCTGGAGGAGACGGCGTACGGCCGCTACACCCCCCACGACCTCGTCCGCGACTTCGCCCGCGAACTGGCCACCACAAACCCGAAGCCCGCCGCCGACCTCCCCATCTCCACCGACCTCCACACCCCGACCGGCTCCGGCTCCCCGGGCCCGGCCCCCACCGGCCCCGACACGCCGGGCCCCGCCCCCACCGACCCCGATCCCGAGCTCGCCGCCCTCCGCTGGTTCGCCGCCGTCGCCGAGCGGGCTCTCGTCGCCATCGTGGAGCCCGGGCTCGACCAGGACGACCGGCGGCGGCCCACCTCCGCCCAGCCCCCGGAGCACGCCGCGGACGTGGCGGCCCTGCGGCACTTCCACTCCGCGGAGGAGGCGTTCGCCTGGGGGGACGTGGAGCTGGAGAACATCGTGGCGCTCGTGGAGCGCAACGCGGACACGACCGACGAGTGCCGGGCCGCGTACCTCTCCACGCTGGTCCGGCTGTTCTTCCCGTATGCGCGGCGCAGCGGCCGGGTCGCCGAGATGGAGGTGCTGGGGCAGTCCGCGCTGGGCGCGGCGCGGCGGCTCGGGGACGCTGCGGCCGAGGCGTACGCGCTGAGCGACCTCGCCGGCGTGCACTTCCTGACCGGCCGGCAGAACGACGCCCTCGCCCTCACCGACCAGGCCCTGGACATCTGGCGCCGACTCGGCATCGTCTCCTGGATCCGGCGCTGCCTGAACAACCGGGGCCTCCTGCTGGAGGGGCTCGGTCGCTTCGCGGAGTCCGGGGACGCGCTGCGGCAGAGCCTGGAGTACTCCCGGCGGCTGGACGATCCCTACGGCGAGGCCGTCACCCACAGCCACCTCGGCAACCTCTACGAGCACACCGACCCGCGCGCCGCCATCGAGCAGCACCGGCGTTCACTGGCGATCGGGGACGCGATCGGCGCGGTCATCGTCCAGCACTCGGCGCACTGCAACATCGGCTACGCCCATCTCAGCCTCGGCGAACCGGCGGCCGCCGCCCAGCACTTCGAGGAGAGCCTGCGCATCCTCGGCGGCCACGGCGACTGGCACGGCGAGTCCCAGACCCGGCTTGGCCTGGTCCGCGCGCTGCGGCAGCTGGGGGAGACCGAGCGGGCCACCGGCGAGTGCGCCGAGCTGCTGCGCCGGGCCGACGCCCGCGCCGACCGCTACATCGGCGGTCTCGCCCGCCACCAGCTCGGTCTTCTCCTGTGCGAGCAGGGGCGCCGGACGGAGGCGCAGGACGCCTGGCGCGCGGCCCTCGCGGCGCTGGACGGCACCGACGAGCAGGCGCTGCTGGAAGAATTGCGGGCTCTCCTGGACGGCTGAACTCCACCCCGGGGCGGTTCACTTGGCGTCGGCATAGCACTCCACCACCGCCGTCGTGAACGGGAACCGCACCGGTGTCTCGCCGAAGGTCAGCCGGCCGGCGAGGTCGGCGGCCTCCCGGATGGCCCGTACGACCGTGTCGGCCTCCTCGGCGGGACAGTGCACGATCACCTCGTCGTGCTGGAAGAAGACCAGCTCGGCCGCGAGGTCCGCGCAGGCCCGGCGCAGCGCGGCGAGCAGCAGCAGGGCCCAGTCGGCGGCGCTGCCCTGCACCACGAAGTTCCGCGCGAAGCGGCCCCGCGCGCGGGAGTTGGTGGACGCGTAGCCCGGGACCCACCCCTGGTCGTCCCCGTGACCGTCCTGCCGGCCGGAGTCGTCCGTGCCGACGGGGATGCCCGCCTCCTCCGCCGCGTCCTCGCCCGTCCCTGCGGCGGGCGGGCAGGTACGGCCCAGCCAGGTCCGCACGAGCCGGCCTTCCTCGCCTGCGCGCGCGGCCTCGTCCACGTAGGCCACCGCCTTGGGGAAGCGGCGGCGCAGCGCGGCGAGGTTCTTCAGGCCGTCGCCCGAGGTCTGGCCGTAGACCGCGCCGAGCACGGCGAGCTTGGCCTGGTCACGGTCGCCGGAGAAGGCGCGGTCGGAGACGGACTGGTAGAGGTCGCTCGCGCGGCCGGCCACTTCCATCAGCCCGGGGTCGCGGGAGATCGCCGCCAGGACGCGCGGTTCCATCTGGTCGGCGTCGGCCACGACCAGTCGCCAGCCGGGGTCGGCGACGACGGCCCGCCGGATCACCTTGGGGATCTGCAGCGCGCCCCCGCCGTTGGTCACCCAGCGCCCGGTGACCGTGCCGCCGGCGTGGAACTCGGGCCGGAAGCGGCCGTCGCGCACCCAGTCCTGCAGCCAGGACCAGCCGTGCGCCACCCAGATGCGGTACAGCTTCTTGTACTCCAGCAGGGGAGCGACCGCCGGGTGGTCGATGGACTGGATCTCCCAGCGGCGGGTCGAGGTGACCTTGATCCCGGCCTGCGCGAAGGCCTTTATCACGTCGGCGGGCAGGTCGGGCCGCACGCGCCGGCCGAAGGCCGCCGAGACCTCGTCCGCCAGCTCGGCCAGGCGGCGCGGCTCGCCGCCGCCCGCGTACCGCTCGCCGAGCAGGTCGCGCAGCAGTTCCCGGTGGACCTCGGTGCTCCAGGGCAGGCCCGCGCGGTTCATCTCGGCGGCCACCAGCATGCCGGCCGACTCGGCCGCGGTCAGCAGCCGCATTCGGTCGGGGTGGGCGGTCTTCTCGTGCCGCCGCAGCTGGTCGGCGTAGACGGCGAGGAGGTCCGCCAGGGGCAGGCGGGTGCCGGTCGGTTCGAACAGCGGGGACTGGGCGCCCGGTTCGGCCGAGCGCTGCGGCGGGTCGGGCGGTACGGGGCCGCCGCGGAGGCGGGCCAGGGCGGCGGCGGCCGAGCGTGGCTCGCCGTACCGGCCCTCGTGGCCCAGCAGGAGTGTCTCGGCGTCCTCGATGTCGTAGCACCGCTCCACTCGCACCCCCGTGGCGAGCAGACGCGGGTAGACATCGGCGGTCGACCGCCACACCCAACGCGTCACCTCCGGGCGGCTCCGCACCGCCCCGGCGAGATCGCTCTCGCGCCGCACCGGTCCGGCGGGCAGCCCGTCCGGACCGAGGGGGGCGACGTCCACGCCACCGTCCTCGGCCGGAGCGAGCGCCCACCGGTCGGCCATGTCCACGAGTGTGGCAGGCGGGTCTGACAATGGCCCCGACCTGCGGTTTCACCGAGAGGGGCGCCAGTTCGGCGGGGTCATGGTTCCGGGACCGTCACAGTGCTCAGTCCTGCGAGCCGTCCGTCGCCGACTCCTCGGCTGCCACCTCCGGTGCTCGGGGCGGCCCTCGGGGTTGCCGGCGGCCAGGGCCTCGTTGTGCGCGGCCATGACCACGTTCCGCGCGAGCGGGGTGCAGCGGCTGAAGCCCTGGCTGGGGTCGAGGTCGACCGACTCCCTCGGGACGAACCGCTTCTGCGCCGCCTGCCGGGTCACGCCCATGCTCTTGAGGCGCGGCCCTACGGCCGCGTGTGCTCGTACATCACCACCATCACGCCATGTACCGGCTGATCCGCCCCGTCCTCCTCCGTCCCGTCGAGCAACTCGGTCAACGCGTCCCGCAGTTGCCGCGCCCGGTCGTCGCTCAGGCGTAGATGGCGGAGGCCGAGGAGGTGCTCGGCGGGGGAGCGGTCCAGCTCCTGCGCGACCGCGCCGAGCAGTGCCGCCGTACCGGCCGGCTGCGGCTCGGCGACCCGCAGGCGCCGGCCCGTGCGCCGGTAGCGGTGCTCGGTGCCGCCCCGGACCTGCCGGGTGTCGGTGATGTGCACGAGCCCCGCCGCGTGCAGCACCTTCAGGTGGTGCGCCACGCTGCCCTTGGCCACCCGCAGCCGCACCGCCAACCGGCTGATCGTGGACGCCTCGTGGGTCAGTGCGAACAGCAGCCGCTGGCGCAGGGGATGCGCGAGCGCGGCGAACTGTTCGGGTGTGGAGATGTCCAGTACGCCGTCGCCGTCGAGGTGCGGTTCCGGCGCGCCTTGTTCCGTCATGCGCTAAGCGTCTAATTATCTTGACGCTTTGGCAAGCCCGGTGCTCTACTCCCCGTCATGACGACACTGACGCCCAGTTCCGTTCCAACTCCCGCCCCGGTCACCGACGTTGCCGCCGTCGTCGAGGAGACCGCCCGTCTTGTCACCGAGCACTACGTCTTCCCGGAAGTCGCCGGCCGCATCGCCGCCCTGCTGCGTCGCCGTCTCGCCGAAGGGGCGTACGAGACCGACGTCGCCGAGGAACTCGGCGCCAAGCTCACGGCGGACCTCCAGTCCGAGAACAACGATCTGCACCTGTGCCTCAAGTACCACCCCGAGCCGGTGTCCCCGGAGCAGGGCGAGGCCACCATGGCCGCCATGCGCCGCCGGTTCGACGCCTCCCTGGGCGGTGTCCCGCGCGTGGAGCTGCTGGCCGGCGGGACCGCCCTGCTCGAACTGGCCCCCGCGCTCTTCCCGCTCGCCTGGGCGGCCGAGCCGCTCTCCGCCGCGCTCACCCTGGTCTCGCGCGCGGACCGCCTGGTCCTGGACCTGAGGGGTAATGCCGGCGGTGATCCGGAGACGGTGGCCTTCGTGTGCAGCTACCTGCTGGACGAGCGCACGCACCTGAACACCCAGTACGCGCGCGTGGGGGAGCGGTACGACCAGTTCTGGAGCCTGCCGTACGTCCCGGGCGCCCGCTTCGGCGGCACCAAGCCGGTGTACGTGCTCACCAGCGCGAACACCTTCTCCGCCGCCGAGGAGCTGAGTTACAACCTCCAGCAACTGGGCCGCGCCACGATCGTGGGGGAGACCACCCGGGGTGGCGCGCACCCGCGCGAGGGCTGGACCGTCCACCCGCACCTGGAGGCCTCGATCCCGGTCGGCCGCTCGATCAACCCCGTCTCCGGCACCAACTGGGAGGGCATCGGCGTTCGCCCCGACGTCCCCTGCTCGGCCGCCGAGGCCCTCGACCGCGCCCTGGAGCTGGCCGCCGGCGCCTGACCGCCCCGGCGGTTGTCCACAGGGTGTGGACGGCCGTCGCCCGACTGTCGGTGCCGCGTGGCACGATCGACAGCGTGACCAGCACTGCCAGCACCGTCGAGCGGGCCTTCCGGGCCGCCATCTACGACGACACCGACTCCGGACTCGACACGGGCGCGTCCCTGCTCGCCTCCGACCCCGCCGCGGACACCGAACTCGCGCGGCGGGGCGAGGAGTTCGTGGCCACGGCCTGGCAGCGCGGCTGGCAGCCCGCCGACGTCGTACGGCTGGTGCGGCGCGAGCTGGACGACGTCCATGTGCGCCTCGCCGCCGCGCTGATCCGCGCGCAGGCGGGCCGGGACCGTGCGCGCGGGCGCCGCTGGGCCGCCCAGCTCGACGCCCTGGAGGAACAGGCGGCGGCTCCCGCGCGCGGAAGCGACCGCTTCTCGCACGCCACCGCCGTCCTGGAGCTGTACCGCCTGCTGCTGCGCCTGCCCGCTCTGGAGCCCCTGGAGGAGCCCCGTCACGCCCCCGGCCCCGGCGCCTCCCGCATGCTCACCCGCATCCGCGCGCTGCTCGCCAAGGCCGAGGCCACCGGCTACCCGGAGGAGGCCGAGGCCCTCACCGCCAAGGCGCAGGAGCTGATGGCCCGGCACAGCGTGGACGAGGCGCTGCTCGCCGCGTCGGCCCCCGCGCCGGACGCGCCCGGAGCCTGCCGGATCGGCGTCGAGCCGCCGTACGAGCAGGCCAAGGCCGTGCTGCTGGACGCGGTCGCCCGCGCCAACCACTGCCAGGCGGTGTGGAACGAACCGCTCGCCTTCTCCACGGTCGTCGGTTTCGAAGCCGACCTGGAGGCGGTCGAGCTGCTCTACACCTCGCTGCTGGTGCAGGCCACGCATGCGATGACCAAGGCGGAGGCCGCCCAGAGAGCCGGGGGCCGCAAGCGCACCAAGACCTTCCGCCAGTCGTTCCTCGCGGCCTACGCCCACCGCGTCGGCGACCGGCTCGCGGCCGCCGCCGAGACCCAGGTGACCCAGGACCTGCTGCCGGTGCTGGCCACGCGCGCGATAGCCGTCACCGACCGCCTGGAGCGCATGTTCCCGCAGACCACCACGACCCGGCTGCGCGGCGTGAGCGACGCGGCCGGCTGGACGGAAGGCGCCCGGGCGGCGGACGAGGCCCAGGTCAAGGCCCGGCCCAGACTGCCGTGAGGCCGCCCCCGACCTGATCGGTCCTCGACCTGATCGGTCCCCGACCTGGTCAGTCCCCGACCTGGCCGATCCCCAAGGACCGGCTTCCGGCCTCCGGGTCAGTCCCCGACCTGCTGGAAGGCGCTGACGGAGGCGTCCGGAGTCGTCGGGGAGCCCTTGGTGGCGACAGGGCCGTACGACCACGGGAAGCTGCGGGCGGACTTGGCGCCGGGCAGGGCGATCTTCACGGTCTTCGCCTCCAGGCTCGCCTTGTCGCCCGCCTTGCCGCGCACATAGCTGATGGTGAAGGACGCCGAGTCCCCCTTGGCGAGCTTCAGCTTCTGAGCCTTGGCGCCCTGCTGCACGGGCACGGTGACCTCGGCGGTGCCCGTGTTCAGCACCGCGCTCGGGAACTTGTCCAGGGTGCAGGGGGTGCTCTGGTTGGTGATGCTGACGGGCACCTCGCCCGTGTCGCCGGCGGCCGGGGCCACGCTCGCCGACCCGATCTGCACCGACACCCCGCCGATCTCGCAGACGGAGCTGCTCTTTCCGTTCTTGCCGCCGCCGCTGTCGTCGCAGGCGGTCAGCAGGAGGGCGGCGGCGAGAGCGGTGACGGTGAGCGGAATGGCGCGCATGAGCAAGTCCCATCGAGGTCGTGACGGTCTCCTCGCATCATGGCGCCTGCGCCCGCCCCACGATCACGCGCCCCTCCCGAATCACCGGTTCGGGCCCGCAGCGGCGGCCCGGAGGATCACTGGCCGAGGTCGGTCGGCAGCCCGGAAGGCAGCTTGCCGCCCTCCGCCTTGGTGTACGTCTCCTGGCCGAGCTTCCCGGACCAGGTCACCTTCAGGCCGCTCGCGGATACCGAGTCGACCATGCCGCTGACCCGGTTCTTGCTGCCGTCCGTGCAGGTCAGATGGATCATCTGCATGCCCGCCTCCATGCCCGCGGTGCCGCTGCACACGGTCCCGCCGGTGGCGAAGAGGCCGGCCTGCTTGCCGTTGATCACCAGGGCGACGACCTTGCCGCTGCTGGTGGTGACCCAGCTGCCCTGGAGCTTGTCGGAGGCGCCCGTCACGGTGCCGGACCCGTCGGCCGAACTCGCGGTGGACGTGGGGGCCGCGGAGGGCGAGGAGTTCTTCCTGGAGTCGCCCTTGGAGTCGCCGCCCCCGCTGCACGCGGTCAGCGCCAGCGCGCCCACCAGCCCCGCGGCCGCGGCAGCGGTCCGCACCCTTGCAGTCGCCGTAGTCACGTCACGCTCCCAGCTGTCGCCGTTCCCTCTGGCCCGGAGGGTCCGCAGCAAGCTACCAGCCGTCGGCCGGAAGACCTCCGCAGCCCGAACGGGAAACCGTCGCGAGCGTGCTCACGCCGGTTCACCGGGTCGAGGTGACGCACCTCCCACAGAACAACTATTGGCAATGGGATTCATTTTCAGCTAATATCGCCGGCATGGCACGCAACGAACTCCGCCCGGTCACCAAGCTCCGGTCCACGGCCGGAACCGGCTTCACCTACGTGACCCGCAAGAACCGCCACAACGACCCCGACCGCATGACCCTGCGCAAGTACGACCCGGTCGTCGGCCGGCACGTCGACTTCCGAGAGGAGCGCTGAGGCGCCGCCGGCGCACGCAGGTGAGGCAGCCATGGGTAGGCAATCCCCTACGTTTGACGCGTAGGGGATTGCCTACCTATTCTTGAGGCATGGCCATCACACACGCCTCGTTCGTCACGCTTCCCGTCTCCGACCAGGACCGCGCCCTGCGCTTCTACCGGGATGTCCTCGGCTTCACCGTCACCGCCGACCGGGACATGCCCCAGGGGCGCTGGCTGCAGGTGGCCCCCGAGGGGGCCCAGACCGTCTTCACACTCTCCGGGCCGGGCATGGGCGGTTTCGAGCCCGGCTCCGCGCGGGGGATCATGTTGGTCACGACCGACGTCGACGCGGACTGCGCCCGGCTCACCGAAGCCGGGATCCCCGTGCAGGGACCGGACGAGCTGCCCTGGGGGCGGATGGCCTCCTTCACGGACCCCGACGGCAACGGTCTGATGCTGCTGACGGAGAAGGAAGGCTTCTGACCGCTCCATGAACGGTACGGGTACCGCCGCCGAGGACCGTGTCTTCGCCGCGCTCGCCAACGCCACCCGCCGCGAGGTGCTGCGGCTGCTGCGCGAGCGCGGGCCGCAGCCCGTACAGGCACTCGCCGACCACTTCGACATGCGCCGGCCCAGCCTCTCGGAACACCTCAAGGTGCTCCGGGAGGCCGGTCTCGTCTCCGAGCAGCGCTCCGGCCGGCAGCGCATATACCGTCTGGAGGCGGCCCCGCTCGCCGACGTCCAGGACTGGCTCCATCCGTACGAGCGGTTCTGGCGCGACCAGCTGAAGGGCCTCGGCGATCTGCTCGACCGCATGCCCGACGATGACCAGCCATGAGCACACCACCTGCGCCCGAAGCGGATGACGACCTGACCACCATCCGCGTCGACCAGTTCTTCCCGCACCCTCCCGCCAAGGTCTGGCGCGCCCTGACCGAGCCCGAACTGCTCACGTCCTGGCAGATGCCCGGCGCCGAGAACTTCCGGCTCGAGGTCGGGCACACCTACCGGATGACCTCGGTCCCGCGTCCCAACACCCGCTTCTCCGGCGTCGTCGACGTGCGGGTCCTGGCCTACGACACCGGCCGGATGCTGTCCCTCCGGTGGGCCGACGCCGATCCGGCCAATCCCACGGACTGGACCATCACGTGGACCCTGGAACAGGAAGGGCGCGGAACGCGTCTCTTTCTAGTGCACCAAGGATTCGATCCGGACGATCCGGCGCAGATGATGGCGCGGAAGATCATGGGCGGGGGCTGGAGGGGGCATGTGCTGCCGTCTCTGGGGCAGACGCTGGAACGGCTTCGGTAAAGCGGACGTCAACCCTGTAACCGTGGGAACACCCCCCGTGCACGTGCATCTGCTCATGCATCTGCACATGAACAAGGTTATGATCCAGGTCAGTTGAGCACAGCATCTATGGCCACATCAGCCAGTGCACCACCGGGGAGCGACCTGTGGACCGCGACGTTGACAGCGTGTACGGGGGGTACGACGTGTACAACGGCATGGCTGCCACGCAGCTGGACGGAGTGGCCTGGCAGAAGAGCAGGCACAGTAACTCGCAGGGGTCCTGCGTGGAGTTCGCGAGACTGCCCGGCGGCGACGTGGCCGTGCGCAACTCGCGCTTCCCGGACGGACCCGCGCTCGTCTACACGCGCGCGGAGATCGAGGCGATGCTCCTCGGCGTCAAGGACGGCGAGTTCGACCACCTGATAGCGAGCTGACACCCTCGCCCGGGCCCCGGGCCCGGCGGCAAAGCCCGTGGTGAAGGCTGGTGGCAACGATGTCCAGAGGACGGCGTGTCCCGTACGGGCCTCGTGGCGACGCGCGTAGATCGGTGACGCACGCCTGTGCCGTACGTCCTCAGTCGACCGGCCCCAGCCGGAACAGCGCCCAGACCACCTTGCCGCTGAGCGTCCCCGCGAGCGGGTGCCAGCCCCAGCTGTCGGCGAAGGAGTCGACCAGGAACAGGCCGCGCCCGGACTCGGCCGAGAAGTCGTCCGAGTCGCGCGGGACCGGGGACTCGTGGCTGGGGTCGCGCACCGCGCACACCAGCCGCCCGGTCCAGCGCATCAAGTGCAGCCGTACACACGGCGGTTGGTCGGCATCACAGGCCGCCTCGGCGGGCAGTGCATGACGTAGGGCGTTGGTGACGAGTTCCGAGACGACCAGGCATATGTCGTCGAAGTGGTCACCTGTGTCCCACTGGTCCAGGGTGTCCCGGGTGAAGCGCCGGGCCTCGCGCACCGCTTCGTAGCGGGCGGGCAGAGCACAGGAGGCGGCATCGGAGACGGCCGAGGGGTCCAGCGGAGGAAGGCCCTGCCGTAACGGCTTGAGCATGGTCGATCCATTCGTCCCCATGCGAGGCACTCCCGGGAATTCGCGGTCGTAGCGATGCAGCGGTGGCGCGGGACCATGGTTTCGGATGCGAAGAGCAGATGCAAGGGCAGATGCACGTGCACGCGACCGAATTGGCCCTGACCGTACCGCTTCTTGGCCATTTTTTCCGCCATCTTCATCCTCCTGTTCGCCAGAGGTCAGGACCTCTTGCAGGCAGAAACGGCCGACCTCTTTCCGTTTCCGTAACCGCACGAGTACTGCTCGAAGTGTTTTAGTGGCAGACTTCGGGCCCTGAAGACGGTTGGGGAGGCTGGCGAACGTGAGCGCGGGAGAGCCCGGATCGGTGGTGCGGCGCATGCTGCTCGGCTCGCAACTCAGGCGACTGCGTGAGGCACGGGGGATCACGCGCGAGGCGGCGGGATACTCCATTCGCGCCTCCGAGTCGAAGATCAGCCGGATGGAGCTGGGCCGGGTGAGCTTCAAGACCAGGGACGTGGAAGACCTTCTGACGCTGTACGGCATCAACGACGAGGCCGAGCGCGAGTCGCTGCTCTCCCTCGCCCGTGAGGCCAACGTGGCGGGCTGGTGGCACAGCTACACCGACGTGCTGCCCAGCTGGTTCCCCACCTATGTGGGCCTGGAGGGCGCCGCCTCCCTCATCCGCGCGTACGAGGTGCAGTTCGTGCACGGCCTGCTTCAGACGGAGGAGTACGCCCGCGCGGTGGTCCGGCGCGGCATGAAGGGCGCGAGCACGGCCGACGTGGAGCGGCGGGTCGCGCTGCGCATGGAGCGGCAGAAGCACCTGCTCGCCCCCGACGCACCGGAGTTCCACATCGTGCTCGACGAGGCCGCGCTGCGCCGGCCGTACGGCGACCGCGAGGTGATGCGCGGCCAGCTCCAGCACCTGATCGACATCTCCGGGCGGCCCAACGTACGGCTGCAGATCATGCCGTTCGGCTTCGGCGGGCACTCCGGCGAGAGCGGCGCCTTCACCATCCTCAGCTTCCCCGAGTCGGACCTGTCCGACGTGGTCTACCTGGAGCAGCTGACCAGCGCGCTCTACCTCGACAAGCGCGAGGACGTCGCCCAGTACGAGCAGGCGCTGAAGGAGCTGCAGCAGGACAGTCCGGGCCCGGACGAGAGCCGTGATCTTCTCCGAGGTCTCCTTCAACTCTCTTGAAACACAAGTACGATGACGCGTGATCAGCACTGACGTGGATCTGGTGTCCGCTAGCGATTGAGGGATCACATGTCGTCCTACTTCAACGACCTGGCCCAGCAGTACATCGACGGTGAGTGGCGCCCGGGCACCGGTTCCTGGGACGTCATCGACTTCAACCCGTACGACGACGAGAAGCTGGCCTCGATCACCGTGGCCACCGTCGACGAGGTCGACCAGGCCTACCAGGCGGCCGCCCGCGCCCAGAAGCAGTGGGCCGAGACCAACCCCTACGCCCGGCGCGCGGTCTTCGAGAAGGCGCTCAGGCTGATCGAGGACCGCGAGCAGGAGATAGCCGACCTGATCATCGCGGAACTCGGCGGCACGCGCGTGAAGGCGGGCTTCGAGCTGCACCTCGCCAAGGAGTTCCTGCGCGAGGCCGTCCACCTGGCGCTGCGTCCCGAGGGCAGGATCGTGCCCTCCCCGATCGACGGCAAGGAGAACCGCGTCTACCGGGTCCCGGTGGGCGTCGTGGGCGTGATCAGCCCGTTCAACTTCCCGTTCCTGCTGTCGATCAAGTCGGTCGCCCCCGCGCTCGCCCTCGGCAACGCCGTGGTCCTCAAGCCGCACCAGAACACCCCGATCGCCGGCGGCACCCTGGTCGCCAGGATCTTCGAGGAGGCCGGCCTGCCCGGCGGCCTGCTCAACGTCGTCGTCACCGACATAGCGGAGATCGGCGACGCCTTCATCGAGCACCCGGTCCCCAAGGTCATCTCCTTCACCGGCTCCGACCGGGTCGGCCGGCACGTCGCGACCGTGTGTGCCAGGAACTTCAAGCGCTCGGTGCTCGAACTGGGCGGCAACAGCGCGCTGGTGGTCCTGGAGGACGCCGACATCGACTACGCGGTGGACGCGGCGGTCTTCAGCCGGTACGTCCACCAGGGCCAGGTCTGCATGGCCGCCAACCGGGTGCTCGTGGACCGCTCGGTCGCCGACGAGTTCACCGAGAAGTTCGTCGCCAAGGTGAAGTCCCTCAAGGTCGGCGACCCGCGCGACCCGGAGACCGTCATCGGCCCGGTGATCAACTCCGCGCAGGCCAACGCCATTTCGGGCGCCGTCGAGCAGGCGCTCGCCGAGGGCGCCACGGCCCTGGTGCGCGGCGCCACCAACGGCAATCTGGTCGAGCCCAGCGTGCTCACCGACGTCCCCGCCGACTCCGCCCTGCTCGAACAGGAGGTCTTCGGCCCGGTCGTCTTCCTCGTCCCGTTCGACGGCGAGGAGGAGGCGGTCCGGATCGTCAACGACACCCCGTACGGCCTCAGCGGTGCCGTCCACACCGGTGACATCGAGCGCGGTGTGGCCTTCGCCAAGCGGATCGACACCGGCATGTTCCACGTGAACGACGGCACCGTGCACGACGAGCCGATCGTCCCCTTCGGCGGTGAGAAGCACTCAGGTCTCGGCCGGCTGAACGGCGAGACGACCCTGGAGGCCTTCACCACGATCAAGTGGATCTCGGTCCAGCACGGCCGCAGCCGCTTCCCGTTCTAGGCCTCTCCCTGCCTCTCCCTCATCTCTTTCCTTCGCCTTTCCCTCGTCTTTCCCGTCCGCGCCGGGCCCTTGCGGACAGAAGCTGACCGCAAGGGCCCGTAGCGTCGTCGGTGTCAGGGGGGAAGCCCCTGGGAGACCCGACGAAAGGCGGCCGGTCATGGTCACGCACGTGGCGGCGGAGGCGCAGGGTGACGAGCGCGGAGCGCTGCTCGCGTTCATCGAGGAGCAGCGCGGCGGGGTCCGCAGGGCGCTGCTCGGACTGACCGAGGAACAGGCCCGCACCCGTCCCAGCCCGAGCGAGCTGTCGCTCGGCGGACTGCTCAAGCACGTCGCCGAGGTCGAGCAGAGCTGGATCGCACGGGCGAAGCAGGAGCCTCCGGCGGTCCGGCGCGACGAGTCGAACTGGCACGAGTGCTTCCGGCTGGCCGAGGGCGAGACGGTCGCCTCTCAGCTCGCGTACTGGGAGCAGGTCGCCGCCGAGACGGAGAAGTTCATCCGCTCCGCGCCCAGCCTGGACGAGACCTTCCCGCTGCCGCCCGACCCCTGGTTCCCGCCGGAGGGCCGCGTCTCCCTGCGCTGGGTGTGTCTGCACCTGATCCGCGAGACGGCCCGGCACGCCGGCCACGCCGACATCATCCGCGAGTCCCTGGACGGGAAGACCGCGTTCGAACTCGTCGCCCTGGAGCAGGCGGGCTAGGCCCTGTCGTCTGGATCAGGCCGGCTGTGAGGTACGGCGCCTTCCAGCCGACCCGAGCGGGGTCTGGTGCGTGCAGCTGCAAGGCGGAGGAGGGAGTCGACGCGGAGCGTCGGCGAGTGACGACAACGCCGCAGATGGGCGTGCCAGGCCCCGCGACGCCGGGATGATCCAGATGACAGGGCCTAGCCGTACGGCAATAACCTGGCCGCATGTCAGCGATCCGTCTCCTCGTGCTCGGCGCGGTCCGCCAGCACGGGCGGGCCCACGGCTACCAGGTCCGGGGCGACCTGGAGTACTGGGGCGCGCACGAGTGGTCCAACGCCAAGCCGGGCTCGGTCTACCACGCCCTGAAGCAGATGGCGAAGCAGGGGCTGCTGCACGTGCACGAGACCGCGCCGTCCACGGCCGGGGGCCCGCCGCGCACCGAGTACGAGATCACGGACCGGGGGACCGAGGAGTACTTCCGGCTGCTGCGCGAGGCGCTCGTCTCCTACGACCAGAGGACGGACGTGAAGTCGGCGGCGATCGGCTTCATGGTCGACCTGCCGCGCGCCGAGGCGGTGGCACTCCTGAAGGAGCGGATCCGGCGGACCGAGGAGTGGCGCTCCACCGTCACCGAGCACTACGTCCCCGAGGACGGCCCCGAACAGCTGGGCCACATCGGCGAGATCATGAACCTCTGGGTCCACACGGCCGATGCCGAGGCCGAGTGGACCCAGGGACTGATCGGGCGGATCGAGGGCGGGGCGTACACCTTCGCCGGCGAGGGCGAGCCGTTCGTCGGCGTCCTGGGCGAAGGCGAGGAGAACCCGTACGCGAGGGGGGAGCGGCATCCGGAGGACGACCGCTGACGACGCCCCGACGGTGGAGGAGGCCGGTCGCCTAGTGGTGGAATCCGGTGGCCGCTTCCTTGTCGTGGGTCAGGGGATGCGGCTGCCGGCGCAGGTCCGGCAGCAGGCGGGTCAGGTCCTCGACGAACAGGTCGGCGAGGTCGTGCGAGAAGCCGTTGCGGCACACCACGCGCAGCACGGAGAGGTCCTCCCGCTTCGGCGGGAAGGTGTACGCCGGGACCAGCCAGCCGCCCTCGCGCAGCCGCCGGGAGACGTCGAAGACGTCGTACGACGACACGTGGTCGGCGATGGTGAAGGCGAACACCGGGAGCTGGTCGCCCCTGGTGAGCAGCTTGAAGTCGCCGAGCGCCTCGACCCGCGCGGCGAGCGACATCGCCACGTCCCGGGTCGACTGCTGCACCGCGCGATAGCCCTCGCGGCCCAGCCGCAGGAACGTGTAGTACTGGGCGACCACCTGGGCGCCGGGGCGGGAGAAGTTGAGCGCGAAGGTCGGCATGTCACCGCCCAGGTAGTTGACCCGGAAGACCAGCTCCTCGGGCAGCGCCTCCTTGTCCCGCCACAGCGCCCAGCCGACGCCCGGGTACACCAGGCCGTACTTGTGCCCCGAGGTGTTGATCGAGGCCACGCGCGGCAGGCGGAAGTCCCACGCCAGGTCCTCGTCCAGGAAGGGCGCCACCATCGCCCCGGAGGCCCCGTCGACGTGTACCGGAATGTCGAGGCCCGTGCGCTCCTGGAGGGCGTCCAGGGCCGCGCACAGCTCGGCGATCGGCTCGTACGACCCGTCGAAGGTCGAGCCGAGGACGCCGACGACCCCGATGGTGTTCTCGTCGCACAGCTCGGCCGCCGCCTGCGGATCGAGGTGGTAGCGGTCGCCCTCCATGGGGACCAGCCGGGCCTCCACCTCCCAGAAGTTGCAGAACTTCTCCCAGCAGACCTGGACGTTGATGCCCATGATCAGGTTCGGGCGCGCTCCCGGATAGCGGTCGGTGTTGCGCGCGGCCCAGCGCCGCTTGAGCGCCATCCCGGCGAGCATGCACGCCTCGCTGGACCCGGTCGTCGAACAGCCGATGACGGCCGACGGGTCCGGCGCGTTCCACAGATCGGCGAGCATCGCCACACAGCGCCGCTCCAGCTCGGCGGTCCGCGGGTACTCGTCCTTGTCGATCATGTTCTTGTCGCGGCACTCCGACATCAGCACCCCGGCCTGGGGTTCCATCCAGGTGGTGACGAAGGTGGCCAGGTTCAGCCGGGCGTTGCCGTCCAGCATCAGCTCGTCGTGCACCAGTTGGTACGCCGTCGTCGGCGGCAGCGGCGCGTCCGGGAGCCGGTGGGTGGGCGGCGCCTCGGTCATCCCGCCGACCGGGTTCGCCTCCCCGAAGAACGGGTTGACGGACATCGGTCGCGCTTCGTGCTTCGCGGGTCCTTTGTGCAGGGCCATGGATGTGCCTCCAGAGGGATTCAGCGGATCGCGGTGCCGTCCGCGCGCAGTTGCATCTGCGGCCGCCCGGTGACCAGCAGCCAGGCCGGCAGCGACGCGATGCACAGCAGGGCCAGAACGGCCGGCGAGGCGACCAGGACGGCCGCGGTGAACAGGCTCACCCAGCCCTGGCGGGTGATCGCCAGAAGCATGCCCAGGACACCCGTCGCCACCCCCACCGAGGGATGGACGGCGGGAACCAGGGCGTGGGCGCACAGGCCCAGGGCGGCACCGATGAACACGGACGGGAAGATGCGCCCGCCCCGGAAGCCGCAGGACGCGGCGACGAGCAGCGCGGCGAGCTTCACGACGGTCAGCACGGCGAACTGGCCGGCCGAGCGGCCCTCGGGGTCACGGGCCAGCTCCCCGATCTCGTTCAGCCCCTTGAAGAGCGTCAGATGGCCGCCGACGGCCGCCAGCGCGCCCAGGACGGCCCCGCCCGCCGGGAGCATCAGCATCGGGTGCCGCAGCCAACGGAAGGCCCGGTGGACGTACGGGAAGGCGTACACGGCGCACATGCCGAGCACCGCGGCCACCGAGGCGATCACCAGGGCCGCCAGCGCATCACCCCAGCGGGGGTGACCGAAGGGCGGCAGGCCCAGGTCGAACGTCGGATGGGCCACCAGGGTGGTCGTCAGGGCGCCGACCGCGCCGGCCGTCAGCGGGGCGAACAGGTTGTCCCACAGCCGCCCCCGCATCGGCTGCCCGGCCAGCGCCTCGGAGATGACCAGCGCGGCCGCCACCGGCGTGCCGAACAGCGCCCCGATCGTGCCCGCCTCGGCCAGCGCCGGCCACAGGCTGTCCGCCGCCCGGGGCAGGAGCCGCCGGCCCAGCCACACCGCGAGGGCGACGTTCACGGCGATGATCGGGTTCTCCGGCCCCAGGCTCGGCCCGCCGGCCAGCATCAGCCCGGTCGCCACCACCAGCCCGGGGAGCACGACCGGCGGCAGGACGCGCGCGTCGAGCCCGAGGCAGGCCGGGTCGGGACCGGCGTGCCCCGGCACCTTCCAGACCACCAGGCCGACCGCGACGCCGGTCGCGATCAGCATCACGAACATCCACAGCACGGAGTACCGGCCGACCCCCAGCGCGTCCGGCACGGGCCCCCACAGCACGTGCTGCAGTTGTTCCGCCGCCGCGCTCACCCCGACGAAGACCAGGCTGGCCGCGACCCCCACGGCGACGGCGGGCAGGATCAGCGGGAGCAGCGCCCGTGCCGGGGCCGTCGGAGCGGTCGGGGGCGGCGGCTGCGCGGAGTCCTGGGCCACGGGCTCACCATAAGCGGACAAAAGGCACGAAACATCCGGAAGGAAATGCGACTTGCACCTCACGTGGCGTGAGGCCTCAGCGTGGAGGTCGTACCGACGACGAAGGAGCGGAAAGTGAGCTACTCCGTGGGACAGGTCGCGGGGTTCGCCGGGGTCACGGTGCGCACTCTGCACCACTACGACGAGATCGGGCTGCTCGTGCCCAGCGAGCGCACGCACGCCGGCCACCGGCGCTACGCGGACGCCGACCTCGACCGGCTGCAGCAGATCCTGTTCTACCGGGAGCTCGGCTTCCCGCTCGACGAGGTCGCCGCCCTGCTCGACGACCCGGAGACGGACCCGCGGGTCCACCTGCGCCGCCAGCACGACCTGCTGACGGCCCGGATCGAGAAGCTGCAGAAGATGGCCGCGGCCGTGGAGCACGCCATGGAGGCACGCACGATGGGCATCAATCTCACCCCCGAGGAGAGGTTCGAGGTCTTCGGGGACGAGGACCCCTTCAAGGAGGAGTACTCCGAGGAGGCGGAGCAGCGCTGGGGCGACACCGAGGCGTGGGCCGAGTCCCAGCGCCGGGCCGCGCGCTACACCAAGGAGGACTGGAAGCGGATGAAGGCCGAGGTCGACGGCTGGGGCGAGCGATACGTCGCCCTGGTGGCCTCCGGCGCCCCGGCGACCGGCGAGGCCGCCATGGACATGGCCGAGGAGCACCGGCAGCACATCAGCCGCTGGTTCTACGAGTGCCCGCCCGGGATGCACCGCTGCCTGGGCGCGATGTACGTCGCCGACGAGCGCTTCAAGGCGTACTACGACGCGATGGGCGAGGGTGTCGCCGAACACCTCAGCGAGTCCATCGCCGCGAACGCCGACCGGCAGACGGCCTGATCCCAGGCCCGGGATCCGGCGGTCTGGCCCGGAGTGGGAAGCGACTTCAGATACCGCCGTAGTCATCGAGTACCTGGCTCACAGCTTCGCCCCGGTTGTCGCACAGTGCATCCCGGGGTCACCCGTGGAACCTGGGGCGGCCACATCGCGTTGATAGCGTTGTGCGGCAGCCGACGTTCAGCCGCCGCAGCCGCCCTCGTCCCCCCAGGAGCCCGGACCCGTGATGACACTCGCCCTCGGCCCGAGCTGGCTCGATCCCAACTATCTGCTCGACACGTACAGCATCTGGGGTCTGCTGCTCATCGTCTTCGCCGAGTCCGGCCTGCTCATCGGCTTCTTCCTGCCGGGTGACTCGCTGCTGTTCACCTGTGGACTGCTGATCACGTCCGGGGACCTGGACTTCCCGCTGTGGGGTGCCATCGCCCTGATCTGCCTCGCCGCGATCCTCGGCGACCAGGCCGGCTACATGTTCGGCAAGAAGGTCGGCCCGTCCCTCTTCAACCGCCCGGACTCCCGCCTCTTCAAGCAGGAGAACGTCACCAAGGCGCACGAGTTCTTCGAGAAGTACGGCCCGAAGTCCCTGGTCCTGGCCCGCTTCGTGCCGATCGTGCGCACGTTCACGCCGATCATCGCCGGCGTCAGCGGCATGAAGTACCGCTCGTTCCTGATCTTCAACGTCATCGGCGGCTGCCTGTGGGGCGCCGGTGTCACCCTGCTCGGCTCCTGGCTCGGCAACATCGACTTCGTCAAGAAGAACATCGAGGCGATCCTCATCCTGATCGTCCTCGTCTCAGTCGTCCCGATCGCGATCGAATACCTCCGCGCGCGCGGCAAGAACAAGAAGGCCGCGCAGGAGACGCCGCAGCCGCCCCGGCAGGAGACCCCTCAGCCTCCCCAGCAGCCCGTGTACCAGCAGCAGCCGCCGGTCATGGACGACGCGACGACCCAGCTGCGCCGCATCGAGCCGGAGGACCCCTACCAGCAGCAGTACCAGCCGCAGCAGCCGCAGCAGTACGAGCAGCCGTATCAGCAGCAGGACCAGCAGTACTGGAATCAGGGCTACGACAACCAGTACTACGACCAGCAGCAGCAACCGCAGCAGGCGTACCCGCAGCAGCAGTACGACCAGAACGGTTACCCGTACGACCACCGTCACCAGTGACGACCCGGGGCGCGGGGCCACCCGAGCTCCAAGACGGCGCCCCGCTCAGAACCCGCGGGTGCGCTTCGCGGCCTTCCGCTTGCCGGCGGAGCCGACCCGCAGGGTCAGCCGGGAGATCTCCGACCCCAGGTTGACCCCGATGGCGATGGCCATCGCCAGGGACGCGGCCTTGGCCAGCGACACCAGCCCCTTGTCCACCTCGTTCTGGGCGATGGACAGCAGGCCGAAGTACGTGGCCGAACCGGGCAGCAGCGGCCCGATCGCGGCCGTCGTGTACGGCAGCGCCGACGCGAACCGGTACCGCGACAGCAACTGCCCGAACAGCCCCACCAGTCCCGCCGCCACCGCCGTGGACGCCACCGGCGAGAAGTTCGCGGCGTAGTGCATCGCGCCGTACACCGACCACGCGACGCCTCCGTTGAGCGTCACCCACAGCACGGTGGACCGTTCCTGCTGCAGCAGCACCGCGAAGGTCAGCGACAGCACCATGGAGGCCGCGATCTGCACCAGCGGCCGCTCGTTGATGATCAGCGCCGCGTCCGGGTTCAGCTTGCCGCCGATCTGGACACCGAAGTACAGGACGACCAGCACGCCGATGACGATGCCGACGAAGAAGTACATGACCTCCAGCAGGCGCGCGGCCGCGGTGATGTAGAAGCCGGTCAGCCCGTCCTGCACCCCCGCCACCAGCGCCCGTCCGGGCAGCAGCGCGAACAGCCCACCGGTGACCACGGCGGACGCCTTCACGTCGACCTGGGCCAGCGCGAACGCCACGCCGATCGCCGCCGGCGGCATCGCGGCCACCGTGAACTGGTAGAACTCCGGCAGCCCGCGCCCCGCGCACAGCCACGCCAGCCGGTCGCCGAGCATCGCGCCCAACGCCGCCGCGACGAACACCACCAGGTCACCGCCGACCAGCACCGAGGCCGCACCGGCCAGCAGCCCGCTCGCCAGGGTCAGCGCCCAGCCGGGGTAGGGGTGCCGGTTGCGGCGGATCTCCGCGAGGCGCCGGTAGGCCTCCTCCAGGGAGACGTGCGTCTCGGGGTCGGTCAGGTCCGCCACGAGGTGGTAGACGGCCGCGAGCCGGGTGTAGTCGGTGCCGCGCCGGCGCACCGTGCGGGACGCCGTCACTGGATCCTCCACCAGGGACGGCTGGTGCGAGATCGACAGCAGCGTGAAGGTCACGGTCGGTTCGCAGCGGTCGAGCCCGTACGACCGGCAGACCGCGAACATCGCGGCCTCCACGTCCTCCGCACCCTCACCGCCGGCCAGCAGCAGCTCGCCGATACGCAGGGTCAGGTCGAGGACGCGCGGGATCGCCGGGCCCCCCTCCTCCGCGCGCTGCACGTGCTCCGGGGCGGGCCGCTCGGCCACCGGCATGCGCAGCATCGTGCGCATCCGGTCCTGCCAGGGGGCGTCCTTGACGAGGCTGACCAGGGGCACGCCCAGCGCCGGGGTGAACACGGGCGGGGCGTCCTTGGCGCTGTAGGTGCGCGGCACGCTGAACGCCGAGCCCTCCGGCTCGGCACTCGGCGGCTGGGGCGCCTCCATGCCCTCCGGCACGGCGAACTCGGACGTGGTCTCGGGCTCGCCGCCGCCCTCGGGGACCTCGATGCCCTCGGGGACGGCGAACTCGGACGTGATCTCCGGGTCGTAGCGCGCCTCGTCCGACCGGGGCTTCCTGTCCGCCGGCTCCATCACCTCGTACCGCTCCCTGAACGACACCTTCCGTCAGCCCTCAGTATGCGCATGGGCATGCGAACGGGCCGCACGCGTGCGCGTGCGGCCCGTGAAAAGCAGGGCTCAGTGACCGCCCTGCTCCTTGAAGCGCTTGTACGACCGCTCGATCTCCGCCTCGGCGTCCGTGCGGCCCACCCAGTTGGCACCCTCGACCGACTTGCCGGGCTCCAGGTCCTTGTACACCTCGAAGAAGTGCTGGATCTCCAGCCGGTCGAACTCGGAAACGTGGTGGATGTCGCGCAGGTGCTCGACACGCGGGTCGGTGGCCGGAACGCACAGCAGCTTGTCGTCGCCGCCCGCCTCGTCCGTCATCCGGAACATGCCGATCGCACGGCACTTGATCAGGCAGCCCGGGAAGGTCGGCTCGTCCAGGATGACCAGCGCGTCCAGCGGGTCGCCGTCCTCGCCGAGGGTGTTCTCGACGAAGCCGTAGTCGGTCGGGTAGGCGGTCGAGGTGAAGAGGCGACGGTCCAGGCGGATCCGACCGGTCTCGTGGTCCACCTCGTACTTGTTCCGCGAACCCTTCGGGATCTCGATCGTGACGTCGAACTCCACCGGTGGCTCCTCCATGATCAGCACATAGTTCTGGTGGTTAAGTGTCCCTCACGCAGGTGTGTGATCGCGAAAGGGGCTGGTGGTCGTGCCAGAGCTGAGGCCTTGGCGAGCCGCGAGACCGCAGGTGGTGCGGCTCGCGAACGCCGTACGACCGCGTCTGGCGCGCGCCGCGAAGGCCGTGAGGCCGCGGGTCCCACGGCTCACGCGGGCCGTGAAACCGCAGCTCGCGCGGGCTCCCAGGACCACGACCGTCCGGACCTGGCAGTACACCGCGGTCGCCGCCACGGCCGGGCTGGCGCTGGCCGCCGGGGTGGTGACCGTCGCCGGCCCCTGGGACGCCAACGGTCAGCGTACGGCCGAGCGGGACCGGGCGGCCGCCCTGGAGCGGCCAGGTGGCGCAGATCACGGCGGCTCCGGCGGCTCCGGCAGCTCGGGTACGGAGGCGGGGGCGCCCCGGCCCGCCCCGAGCGCCCCCTCCGTCCTGGCCGGCCTGGGCGGTGTCACGGCCGCGGTGAGCACCAAGAAGGGCCCGCCCACCGGAGAGGCCCTCGCGGACGTCCTGGAGCCCCTCCTGGGCGTCCCCGCGCTCGGCGACGCCCACGCGGCGGCGGTCGTCGACATGAGCACCGGCAAGCTGCTCTACGGCACCGGAGGCGACCAGGCCGTCACGCCCGCCTCCACCACCAAGATCGCCACCGCCGTGGCCGCGCTGTCCGCCCTCGGCCCCGACCGCCGCCTCACCACCCGTACCGCCCTCGAACCGGACACCGGCGAACTGATCCTGGTCGGCGGCGGCGACCCCACCCTCACCGCGCACCCGAAGGCCGGGGGCTGGGCGAGCCTGCGCACGCTGGCCGCCGACACCGCCGCCGCCCTCGAGCAGCGCGGCATCGACAAGATCACGCTCTCCTACGACAGCACGCTCTACGCCGGCCCCGCCCTGCACCCCATCGGCGTCAACGAGAACCTCGCCCGCGTCAGCGCCCTCACCGTCGACGAGGGCCGCATCAACAACTCCGCGAGCGGCCCGGCGGCCCGCGTCGGCGACCCGGCGGCGGACGCGGCCGCCAAGTTCGCGGGCCTCCTCAAGGCGGCCGGCATCAGGACCACGGCCCCCGGCCCCTCCAAGGCCACCAGCCGCGCCGAGACCCTCGCCAGCGTCTCCTCGCCGCCGCTGTCCGACCTGGTCGAGCGCATGCTCACCAACAGCGACAACGACATCGCCGAGGCCCTCGCCCGCCAGACCGCCCTCGGGACCGGCCGCTCGGCGAGCTTCGACGGCGGCGCGAAGGCCATCGCCGCCCAGCTGAGGAAGCTCGGCCTGCCGCTGACCGGCGCCGCCTTCCACGACGGCAGTGGCCTCAACCGCGACGACCGGCTCACCGCGAACCTCCTCACCGCCCTCCTGGTCAAGGCCGCCGACCCGGCCCACCCAGGCCTCCGCCCGGTCCTCACCGGCCTCCCCGTGGCCGGCTTCACCGGCACCCTGGCCACCCGGTACACCGACGGGGCCGCCGGACTCGTCCGCGCCAAGACGGGCACCCTCACCGGCGTCAACACCCTGGCCGGCACGGTCGTGGACGCCGACGGCCACCTCCTGGCCTTCGCCTTCCTGGCCTCGAACACGGCCAACCCCCTGGAGGCCCAGGCTGCCCTGGACAAGACAGCGACAGCCCTGGCGGGCTGCGGCTGCAGCTAGCCTCCACCGCGGCGCCGGGTGGCGGTGCAACACCGCGCAGCCCTGCCAACCCCACGGCCTGCCCCAAGTGGCAACGCTCACGTACGGTTGACACATGACGAGCTTCGGTGGCACCGCATCTCCCGGGATGGTCGACTGGAACCTCGCGGTGGCGACCGCGACACGGCTCGTACGCCCGGGTCCCGAAGTCAGCCGCGACGAGGCCCGGGCCGTCGTCGCGGAGCTGCGCCGGCACGCGAAAGCCTCGGAGGAACACGTCCGGGGCTTCACTCGTATGGGCACCGACCAGGCCCACGACACCCCCGTCCTCGTCGTCGACCGCCCCGGCTGGGTCCGCGCGAACGTCGCAGGCTTCCGCGAGATCCTCAAGCCCCTGCTGGAGAAGATGCAGGAACGCCGCGCCGGCAGCCCGGGCAGCGCCGTCCTCAGCGCCGTCGGCGGCAAGGTCACCGGTGTCGAACTCGGCATGCTGCTGTCGTTCCTGTCCTCCCGCGTCCTCGGCCAGTACGAGACCTTCGCGCCCGCCGGCCGCGACCTCCCGGCCGGCGGCCCGCCCGACGCGCCTTCAGGCGGCGGCCGCCTGCTGCTCGTCGCGCCCAACATCGTCCACGTGGAGCGCGAACTCGACGTCCAGCCGCACGACTTCCGGATGTGGGTGTGTCTGCACGAGGAGACGCACCGCACCCAGTTCACCGCCGTCCCCTGGCTGCGCGCCCACCTCGAGGGCGAAATCCAGTCGTTTTTGGCGGAGACGGACGTCGATCCGATGACCTTCCTGGAGCGCATCAGGGAAGCCGCCCAGTCCCTCGCCGGGGGCCGGCCCGAGGGCGAGGAGGACGACGGCGGACGTTCGTTCGTCGAACTCGTGCAGACCCCGGCCCAGCGCGAGATCCTCGGCCGCCTCACGGCGGTCATGTCCCTGCTGGAGGGGCACGCCGACTTCGTCATGGACGGAGTGGGTCCGGACGTCGTACCGACCGTCTCCGAGATCCGCGAGAAGTTCCAGCAGCGCCGCGCCAAAGGGGCTTCCCGCCTGGACCTCGCCCTGCGCAAGCTGCTGGGTCTGGATGCCAAACTCAAGCAGTACCGGGACGGCGAGCGGTTCGTACGGGCCGTCGTCGAGCAGGTCGGCATGGACGGCTTCAACCGTGTGTGGACATCACCCAACACCCTGCCCACCAAGGCGGAGATCGCCAAACCGGCGGACTGGGTCGCACGGGTGCATCGCAAGGCCGAGTCGTGAACGGCACCGGAAGGTCGTGACACGAATCCGGCCGACGGCAGGCGGACGCCCCGCCAATCACCCGTCCGAGGGACCGTGAGGCATGGGTAGGCGTGCAATGCTCGGGGAACGGCCCGCTTCTGTCACCATCTACACACTCTGAGTGACCGACCTTCGGGCTCACCCCCGAAAACTTCATGAAGGGAACCGGACATGGGTCCCCATCCTGCGGTCGCGGCGATACGCCTGGCGGTCCGCCGCGTCCTCCACGACATCCTCACCCACAACAGCCCCACCCCCGCGGCGGCGACAGCCGCCATGGCGGCCACCGCGGCGGCCCGCGAGCCGAGCCGGCCCGAGCGAACCCCCTCCCCGCTCGTGCTCGTCGCGTGCTCCGGCGGCGCCGACTCCATGGCACTCGCCTCCGCCCTCGCCTTCGAGGCCCCCAAGCTCGGCATCCGCGCCGGCGGCATCACCGTCGACCACGGCCTCCAGCCAGGCTCCGACCTGCGCGCCGCAGAGGTCGTCGTCAGGCTGCGCGAACTCGGCCTCGACCCCGCCGAGTCCATCGCCGTGACCGTCGGCCGCGAAGGCGGGCCCGAGGCAGCCGCCCGCGACGCCCGCTACGCCGCCCTCGACGCCGCCGCCGAACGCCACGGCGCCGCCGCGATCCTGCTCGGCCACACCCGCGACGACCAGGCTGAAACCGTCCTGCTCGGCCTCGCCCGCGGCTCCGGCATCCGCTCCCTGTCCGGAATGGCCGCGGTCTCGGGGGCCGGCGGCCGTTACCGGCGCCCGTTCCTCCAGCTGGACCGGCAGACCGCCCGCAAGGCCTGCATGGTCCAGTCCCTGCCGGTCTGGGACGATCCTCACAACGCGGACCCGGCCTACACCCGCTCCCGGCTCCGCCACGAGGGCCTGCCCGCGCTGGAGAAGGCCCTCGGCAAGGGCGTCGTCGAGGCGCTCGCCCGCACCGCCCAGCTCTCCCGCGACGACGCCGACGCGCTCGACGCCTGGGCCAGTCAGGCCGAGGCCTCCGTGAGGGACGCCACGGGTCTGCTGGAGTGCGCCAAGCTCTACGCCCTGCCGCCCGCCGTCCGCCGCCGCATCCTGCGCCGGGCCGCCATCGAGGCCGGTGCCCCGGCCGGATCTCTCTTCGCCCGGCACATCGAGGAAGTCGACCGGCTGATCACCGGCTGGCGCGGCCAGGGAGCCATCAATCTCCCGGGCAAAGTCGTCGCTCGGCGCCAGGGTGGCAGACTGGTGATTCGGCAAGGCTGAATCCCGACCCTCGGAGCGACCTCCGACAGCGGCCCGGGACCTGCCGGTGGCTGTAAGTGCGGGACGACCGAAAGTGATGCGGGTGGACGCGAAAGACATGGGTGCCGACCTCCAGCAGGTGCTCATCACCAAGGAAGAGATCGACGCGAAGCTGGCCGAGCTGGCCGCGAAGATCGACGCGGAGTACGCGGGCAAGGACCTGCTCATCGTCGGTGTCCTCAAGGGCGCCGTCATGGTCATGGCGGATCTGGCCCGGGCGCTGTCCACCCCCGTCACCATGGACTGGATGGCCGTGTCCTCGTACGGCGCGGGCACCCAGTCCTCCGGTGTCGTGCGGATCCTCAAGGACCTCGACACCGACATCAAGGGCAAGCACGTCCTGATCGTCGAGGACATCATCGACTCCGGCCTGACCCTGTCCTGGCTGATCAACAACCTCGGCTCCCGCGAGCCCGCCTCGCTGAAGGTGTGCACGCTGCTGCGCAAGCCGGACGCCGCCAAGGTCGCCATCGACGTCGAGTGGGTCGGCTTCGACATCCCCAACGAGTTCGTCGTGGGCTACGGCCTCGACTACGCCGAGAAGTACCGCAACCTGCCGTTCGTCGGTACGCTCGCGCCTCACGTCTACGGCGGCTGAGCCCAGGCAGGGCCAACAGGGCGAGCCCTTGTAAGACGATCGGGAACCCCAGCGGGTTTCGCGGCGTTGGAGCAAGCAAAGACGGGATTGCCGGCCGTCGATGCCGCTCCGTGCGGCCTCGGGCAACAATGCTGGGGTACCGTCAGAAGAACTGTCTTATCAAACTCACTATGGCAGGAGGGACGGGGCGGCACCGCTCCGTATGGATGGACGTGAAGCGATACTTCCGTGGGCCGGTCATGTGGATCGTGCTGGCCGTCCTTGCCGTGGTCGTGTTGATGCAGGTCGTCGGCTCGTCCGGCGGCTACAAGACGGTGGACACCGGCCAGGTCGTGGCGGCGATCAACGCCAACAAGGTCGAGTCGGCCAAGCTCACCACCGGTGACGAGCAGACCGTCAAGGTCACGCTCAAGGACGGCCAGAAGGTCGAGGGCAGCTCGAAGATCCAGGCGAGCTACATCGGCGACCAGGGCGTGACCATCGCCAACACGCTGCAGACCAAGTACCAGGACAAGCAGATTCCGGACGGCTACACGGTCTCGCCGTCCAAGCAGAACCCGTTCGTCGGCGTCCTGCTCTCGCTGCTGCCCTTCGTTCTGATCGTGGTCGTCTTCCTGTTCCTGATGAATCAGATGCAGGGCGGCGGCTCCCGGGTCATGAACTTCGGCAAGTCCAAGGCCAAGCTCATCACCAAGGACACCCCGAAGACCACCTTCTCCGACGTCGCCGGCTGCGACGAGGCCGTCGAGGAGCTCCACGAGATCAAGGAGTTCCTGCAGGAGCCGGCCAAGTTCCAGGCCGTCGGCGCCAAGATCCCCAAGGGCGTGCTGCTCTACGGCCGCCCCGGTACGGGCAAGACCCTCCTCGCGCGCGCCGTCGCCGGCGAGGCCGGGGTGCCCTTCTACTCGATCTCCGGTTCCGACTTCGTCGAGATGTTCGTCGGTGTCGGTGCCTCCCGAGTCCGTGACCTGTTCGAGCAGGCCAAGGCGAACGCCCCGGCGATCGTCTTCGTCGACGAGATCGACGCGGTCGGCCGCCACCGCGGCGCCGGCCTCGGCGGTGGTCACGACGAGCGCGAGCAGACCCTGAACCAGCTGCTCGTCGAGATGGACGGCTTCGACGTGAAGGGCGGCGTCATCCTGATCGCCGCCACCAACCGGCCCGACATCCTCGACCCGGCGCTGCTGCGCCCGGGCCGCTTCGACCGGCAGATCGCGGTCGACCCGCCGGACCTGCAGGGCCGTCTGGAGATCCTCAAGGTCCACCAGAAGGGCAAGCCGGTCGCGCACGACGTCGACCTGGCCGCCGTCGCCCGCCGGACCCCGGGCATGACCGGTGCCGACCTCGCCAACGTGCTGAACGAGGCCGCGCTGCTCACCGCCCGCAGCGACCAGAAGCTGATCGACAACAAGGCGCTGGACGAAGCGATCGACCGCGTGGTCGCGGGCCCGCAGAAGCGGACCCGGATCATGTCGGACAAGGAGAAGAAGATCACCGCGTACCACGAGGGCGGCCACGCCCTGGTCGCGGCGGCCTCGCCGAACTCCGACCCGGTCCACAAGATCACGATCCTGTCCCGCGGCCGCGCCCTCGGCTACACGATGGTGCTCCCGGACGAGGACAAGTACTCGACCACGCGCAACGAGATGCTCGACCAGCTCGCCTACATGCTGGGCGGCCGGGCGGCCGAGGAACTGGTCTTCCACGACCCGACCACCGGTGCCGCCAACGACATCGAGAAGGCCACCAACCTGGCCCGCGCGATGGTCACCCAGTACGGCATGACCGAGCGGCTCGGCGCCATCAAGTTCGGCGGCGACAACAGCGAGCCCTTCCTCGGCCGTGAGATGGCTCACCAGCGCGACTACTCGGAAGAGGTCGCCGCGCTGGTCGACGAAGAGGTCAAGAAGCTCATCGAGACCGCGCACAACGAGGCCTGGGAGATCCTGGTCGAGAACCGCGACGTGCTCGACCAGCTCGTCCTTCACCTGCTGGAGAAGGAGACCCTGGGCAAGGAGGAGATCGCCGAGATCTTCGCCCCGATCGTCAAGCGCCCGCCGCGGCCCGCCTGGACCGGCTCCTCCCGCCGCACCCCGTCCACCCGTCCGCCGGTGCTCTCCCCCAAGGAGCTGGCCCTGACGAACGGTGCGAACGGCGCGACGGCGGCGATCAGCACGGCCAAGTCCACGGCGTCGGAGTCAGCCCCGCTGACGGACCAGACCCCGGAGGACCGCTCCGAGGGCTGATGGCTTTCGGCCACGGCGGCCCGGAATGAATGCCGCGCCCCCCAGGTTTTAGCCTGGGGGGCGCGGCATTTCCGCATGTCCGCACAGAGAACGCGTGGCCGCACGCGTGAGAGGCACAGGAACGAGGAACCAGATGACCGACCCCGTGACCCTGGACGGTGAGGGAACCATCGGCGAGTTCGACGAGAAGCGCGCCGAGAACGCCGTACGGGAACTGCTGATCGCGGTCGGCGAGGACCCGGACCGGGAGGGCCTCAGGGAGACGCCGGCGCGGGTGGCGCGGGCGTACAAGGAGATCTTCGCGGGCCTGTGGCAGCGGCCCGAGGACGTCCTGACGACGACGTTCGACCTGGGACACGACGAGATGGTCCTCGTGAAGGACATCGAGGTCTACAGCACCTGTGAGCACCATCTGGTGCCGTTCCGGGGCGTCGCGCACGTCGGCTACATCCCGTCCGTGACAGGGAAGATCACCGGCCTGTCCAAGCTGGCCCGGCTGGTCGACGTCTACGCCCGCCGCCCGCAGGTGCAGGAACGACTCACCACGCAGATCGCCGACTCCCTGATGGAGATACTCGAGCCCCGGGGCGTGATCGTGGTCGTCGAGTGCGAGCACATGTGCATGTCGATGCGGGGCATCCGCAAGCCCGGGGCGAAGACCATCACCTCGGCGGTGCGTGGACAGCTGCGGGACGCGGCGACGCGCAACGAGGCGATGAGCCTCATCATGGCGCGCTGACCGGCCCGCTAGGGCGCTGGCCGGTCCGCCGGGGCCCGGAGCGCCGACCGGCCGGCCGGGGCGCCGAACTCCGGGCTGAGCCGGTCAGGCCGCCGGCTCGGCGCCCTGGTGGTTCTGGTCCTCGTCCTCCGGGAGCTTGCAGACCCGCTCCAGGAACAGGGCGGCCGCTATGACGGCGATGCCCGCGAGGACCGAGAATCCGGCGTAGAAGGCCTGGTCGCGGCGGGCGGGGATGTCGAGGAGCTCCAGCAGGAGGACGCCCGTGCCGCCGTACATCCCGGCGACGAGGGCGGCGACCAGGGCACTGGCCTGGCCGAAGACGACCGCGCGGGCGGCCATCAGGGGGTCGACGCCCTTCGCGCCGGGGCGGCGCTCGCGCTGCGCCTTGAGACGGGCGCGCAGGGAGAGCGCCGTGGACAGCAGGACCACCGCGATCAGGGTCAGCACGATGGGGGCGGCCAGCGGGACACTGGGCAGGGTCCCGATCGAGTTCCAGAGGCGGGCTCCCGCCCAGGACAGGACTCCGGCCACGACGAACACGCCGGCCAGCACCCTGATGCGCAGCTGTTTCACGGTGTCCCTTCAGCTCCCCCGGACCGGTCCCGGACTGTGGTCGTCTTGACCTTAACGACTACTCGGGCAGTCGGAGTTCCAGGTCGGCGCGGGGCGTGATGCCGTTGCGGGTCACGGCCGCCAGGAGTTCGGCCACCGCGCCGCGGCCGGGCAGCTGTGCCCCCGGGTCCACGTCGTACCAGGGGGCGAGGACGAAGGCGCGTTCGTGGGCGCGCGGGTGGGGGAGGGTCAGCTGCGGGTCGTCGGAGGTGACGTTCGCGTAGGCGACGATGTCGACGTCCAGCGTGCGCGGGCCCCAGCGTTCGTCGCGGACCCGGTTGAAGGCCTCCTCGACGGCGTGCGCCCGCTCCAGCAGGGAGGACGGCGGGAGGGTGGTCTTGAGGACCACGACCGCGTTGAAGTAGGAGGGCTGGCTGCCGGGCTCGACGCCCCACGGCTCGGTCTCGTACACCGGGGAGACGGCCTTGACGCGCACGCCCGGGGTGTCCTCCAGGGCGTCGACGGCGCCCTGGAGGGTCTCCAGGCGGTTGCCCAGGTTGGAGCCGAGGGAGATCACGGCCCACTTGGGGTTCTGAAGGGTCGTGTCGGCGTCGTCGACCTTCTTGACGACGGAGGCGGGCACCGGCTGGACGGTCGGGTCGCTCTGACCCTGGGCGAAAGGTCGGGTCATACTCGGCTCCGGATGATGGTGACGGTCACGTCGTCGAAGGGGACGGTGATCGGGGCGTCCGGCTTGTGGACGCACACCTCGACCTCCTGGACCCCTTCGTGCTTCAGGCAGGTCTGGGCGATCCGCTCCGCGAGCGTCTCGATCAGGTTCACCGGCTCGCCCTCGACCACGGCCACGACCTCCTCGGCCACGATGCCGTAGTGCACGGTCTTCGCCAGGTCGTCGTCCGCCGCGGCCGGCCGGGTGTCCAGGCCGAGGACGAGGTCCACGATGAAGGTCTGGCCCTCCTCGCGCTCCTTGGGGAACACACCGTGGTGCCCGCGGGCCTTCAGGCCGCGCAGCGCGACACGATCCACGCGAATCACTCCTGCAATCGTCGGGAACGGCCGGTCGGTGTCGCGTGCGGGCGGCACGCCGGCCTCAGACGAATCTACCTGCGGGCACTGACACGGCCGGGTTTCCAGGGCGTGGGCCGGGGCCGGGACGGGGAGGGTTCACCGTCCGTTTCCCCAGGAGAACCCGGACGTGCCATGGGCTGGTAGCCGCACCTACCCCGCGGTTCGTGATTCCAACCACTTCTTGGTCCCCGCGGCCCACTTCCCGTGCCCCGCGGGGGTACCGGACCGCTCAGGCGAGGGGACCGCCGTCGGGGTCGACGCCGTTCACGCCATGCTCGTCGCCCTCCTCGTCCTCGTCGGTCTCGGCCAGCACGGGGGAGGCGTGGTGGGACCAGATCTTCCAGCCCTGGGGGGTGCGCCGGAACACGTTGGTGGCGACGACGAGCTGTCCGACCAGGGGGCCGAGTTCCGCGCCGTCCGCGGGGGCGGGGCCACCGCTGAGGATGTTCTCGGTGCAGGTCACCAGGGCCGTGTCGCCGGTGACGGAGACATGGACGTCGGTGAGGAAGAACTGGATGTAGTCGGTGTTCGCCATGATCAGGGCGTACGACCTGAGGACCTCGCCGCGGCCGGTGAGCACCGGCCAGCCGGGGTGGACGCAGGAGATCACGCCGGTGTCCGTCGGGTCGTGGTACTCCTCGTCGACGCCCAGGTCGGCGGGGGTGAGCCAGAGGGCGGAGAGTTCCTCGAAGTCGCCGCGCTCCATCGCCTCGTAGAAGGCGGTGTTGGCGGCCTCCACCTGCTCGACATCGGTGTGCGGGGCGCTCACCGGGCTCCTTCCGCGGGGGGTGCCTGCGGTGCCGGGGCGGGGGAGGGTGCGGTGCGCGCCTCTTCCACGGCCCGCGCGACCCGTACCGCGTCGGCCGTGGCGCGCACCTCGTGCACGCGTACCGCCCACGCGCCGGCCTGTGCCGCGAGCGCGGAGACGGCGGCGGTGGCGGCGTCGCGCTCGCGGGCCGGCGGGGGTGCGCCGTCGGGGCCGGCGAGGACACGGCCGAGGAACCGCTTGCGGGAGGCGGCGACGAGCAGCGGGTGGCCAAGGGCGCGCAGCCGGTCGAGGCGGGCGAGCAGGGCGAGGTCGTGCTCGGCCTCCTTGGAGAAGCCGAGGCCGGGGTCGACGACGATCCGGTCGGGGGCGATGCCGCCCGCCAGCACGGCCTCCACGCGCGCGTGCAGTTCGTCCACGACTTCGGTGACGACGTCCTCGTAGACGCCCTTGACGTTGCCGTCCTGGAGGAAGCCGCGCCAGTGCATGACGACGAAGGGGGCGCCGGCGGCCGCGACCACGGGGATCATCGCGGGGTCGGCGAGACCGCCGCTGACGTCGTTGACGAGGGCGGCACCGGCGGCGAGGGCCTGCTCGGCGACGGAGGCGCGCATGGTGTCGACGGAGACGACCACGCCCTCGGAGGCGAGGCCGCGCACGACGGGGATGACCCGGCGCAGCTCCTCGGTCTCGTCGACCCGGGTGGCGCCGGGGCGGGTGGACTCACCGCCGACGTCGACGAGGTCCGCGCCCTCGGCGACCAGGTCCAGGCCGTGCTTGACGGCGACGGTCGTGTCGAACCAGCGGCCGCCGTCGGAGAAGGAATCGGGGGTCACGTTGACGACTCCCATGACCGCGCACCGGTCCCATGCCGGAAGGCCCGCCACTCGTCCGCGCCCGCTGTGGTTGTTCATACGTTCAGCGTAGGCCCAGGGGGGCGCCGCGAACGCGTCGCGGCCCGGACGGAGGCCCCTGTGCCGGAGGGGGCGGGCTTCCGTCCGGGCCGCCGGGACACGGACCGGGGGGGGCGAAGAGCCGGATCGGTCCGCGAGCCGGTCCGTGCGGCGAGTCGGTTCAGGCCGCGCGGACGTCGTGTTCCGCGACCGCGTGCGCGCAGGGGCGCGCGGCGGCCACTTTGCGCCGGCGCAGAGCGCGCGGCAGCGGGAGGGCGAGGTTGACGAAGCCCTCGGCCTGCATCGCGGCGAAGCCGATGCGGGGCAGGTCGGCGGAGGCGCGGTAGACCACGAAGCGCGGTTCCCAGCGCGGCTGGAACTTGGCGTTGAACTTGTACAGCGACTCGATCTGGAACCAGCGCGAGAGGAACACCAGCAGCCCGCGCCAGGCGCGCAGCACCGGCCCGGCGCCGATCTTCTCCCCGCGTGCGAGGGCGGAGCGGAACATCGCGAAGTTCAGCGAGACCCGGGTGATGCCGAACTTCGGGGCGGCCTGGAGGGCGGCCACGATGAGCAGTTCGTTCATGCCGGGGTCGGCGGTGCGGTCCCGGCGCATCAGGTCCAGGGAGGCGCCGTCCGGGCCCCAGGGCACGAAGTGCAGGATCGCCTTCAGGTCGCCGTACTCCCCGGGCTCGTCGTCCTGCTTGTGGGCGGTGGCGATCAGACAGTCGCCGTCGGCGGGGTCGCCGACGCGGCCGAGCGCCATGGAGAAGCCGCGCTCGGTGTCGGTGCCGCGCCAGTCCTCCGCGGCCCGCCGGATGCGCGCCAGTTCGGGCTCGCCGAGGTCACGGATGCGCCGTACCCGGGTTTCGTAGCCGGCTCGCTCGATGCGCTTGACCATCTGTCGCACGTTGCGCATCGCGCGTCCGGCGAGCGAGAAATCCGCCACCTCGACCACCGCCTCGTCGCCCAGCTCCAGGGCGTCCAGGCCGGTCTCGCGGGTCCAGACCTCGCCGCCGGTCTCCGAACAGCCCATGACCGCAGGGGTCCAGGAGTGGGCCTTGGCCTCGTCCATGAAGCGTTCGATGGCGCCGGGCCAGGCCTCGACGTCGCCGATCGGGTCGCCGCTGGCCAGCATCACCCCGGAGACGACGCGGTAGGTGACGGCCGCCTTGCCGCTGGGGGAGAAGACGACCGCCTTGTCGCGGCGCAGCGCGAAGTGGCCGAGGGAGTCGCGGCGGCCGTGCTTGTCCAGCAGGGCGCGGAGTTTGGCCTCGTCCTCCTCGGTGAGGCGGGCGGCCGGGTGTTCGGGCCGGAAGGCGAGGTAGATGGTGGTGACCGCGGTCAGCCAGCCGAGGGCGCCGAGGGAGAAGGCGACCGTCCAGGACGTGGTGCCGTCGTAGTCCAGGGGGCCCTCGAAGCCGAACAGGCCGTAGACGACGTGCGTCAGCCGGTCGGCCAGGCTCGGGTCGCCGACCATGCGGTTCGGGTGGGCGCTGACGATGACCAGGCCGAGGACGAGCGAACCCGCCGCCATGAGAACGAAGTTGGCCAGTGCCCGCCAGCGGCTGCGTGGGTCGGGCAGGGCCGCGAACTCGTCGCGGTGCCGTAGCAGCACCACCAGGAGCGCCGCCGAGATGAGCGCGCCGGCGACCGAGTGCCGGTACACGAACTGGGCGACGGCGCCGGCCGGCAGCAGCACGGCCGCGGCACGCCACGCCCGGCGCTTGCGCCGCCTGAGCCCGTGCGCCAGCAGCAGCAACAGCACGCCGTCCGCGAGCGAGACGGCCGCCGCGAAGGGCCCGAAGGAGCCGGGCAGCACCTCGGCCATCGCGTGCATACGGCTGTGGCGGAAGCGGGGGAAGACACCCCCGGCGATGTCCAGGACGCCCACGAGGACGCACGCCCTGGCGATGAGCGTGGGAACGGCCTCGGGGCGGGGGCCGCGCAGTATGCGCCGCGCCCGGCTTGATCGGCCCGGAACCCCACCCGACATTTCCCCATCTATCCTGACAGACATCGCATCCCGTAGTTCTGCGAGAGACCTTGAAACCCGGTGCCGATCAGGGCATCCGGCGACATTGCGCCCTCTAGGACGGTGTCTCGGGGAGTGAGGTTCATTCCCCTCCGGAAAGTCGGGTCAAAGGCCAAGGAAAGCCTCGGGCAAGCCCTCGCAACGAATGTGTGGGCAGGTCAGGGCGGAAAGCGCAGGCAGGAAACAGCCCATGGGACTCACGAGCAACAAAGTGCTGGTGCTGGCGGTCGCGTTGGCGGCGGTGCTCTTCGTCGCGACGGTGTGGTGGTGGCCGCGGCTGGCCCGGCGGACCTGGTGGTCCGTCAGCGGACGCGTCGGGATTCTCCTCGCCACCCAGCTGGCGCTCTTCGGTTCCCTGGGGATCGCCGCCAACCAGGCTTTCGGCTTCTACGCCAGCTGGGCGGACCTGTTCGGCCAGGAGACCGACCAGGGTGTCGTCATCGACCACAGCACCAACGGCGGTACGGGCGGCCCGCTCCAGGTGATCTCCACCTCCAAGGTGCAGGGCGTGAACGGCTCGCGGCCGCAGACGACCGGTCAGATCCAGAAGGTCGACATCGTGGGCCGCAAGACCCACCTCGCCACACCGGCGTACGTCTACCTGCCGCCCGAGTACTTCCAGCCGCAGTACCGCACGCGTACGTTCCCGGCGGCCGTCGTCCTGACCGGCTACCCCGGTACGGCCCAGGCGCTGGTGAACAAGCTGCACTACCCGCAGACCGCGCAGAGCCTCGCCAAGGACGGGCGGATGCAGCCGATGATCCTGGTGATGCTGCGGCCGACCGTGGCGCCGCCGCGGGACACCGAGTGCGTGGACATCCCGGGCGGCCCGCAGGCGGAGACGTTTTTCGCCAAGGATCTGCCGGACGCCGTGCTCGCCCACTACCGGGTCGGCAAGCGGCCCGGCAGCTGGGGCATCGTCGGCGACTCCACCGGCGGCTACTGCGCGCTGAAGCTCGCCATGCACCACCCGAACGTCTACGCCGCCGCCGCGGGCCTGTCGCCGTACTACAAGGCGCCGATCGACCCCACGACCGGTGACCTCTTCCACGGCGACAAGACCCTGCAGAATCGTGCCGACCTGTGGTGGCTCCTGCAGCACGAGGCCGCGCCCGACACCTCGCTGCTCGTCACCAGCAGCAAGATCGGCGAGCACAACTACAAGGACACGCTCAGGTTCATAGAGCGGGTGCAGGCCACGAACCGGACCCGGATCTCGTCGATCATCCTCGACAGCGGCGGACACAACTTCAACACCTGGCGACGGGAGATCCCGGCGACCCTGCAGTGGCTCAGCGGACGGCTGTCCGACCGCTGAGCGGACGCCGCGGACGCGCTGTGCGGACAACGCCGACGCATGTGCGGCCCGCGGTGTGGCCGTGTTTTTACGGTGCGGGGGTCCACGATTCCCCTACGCGCGGTAAGTTTCTGGCCATGCCACGTGGACGCCACCGCCATTCCCCGCCTTTGCACCGGCTGTTGCCGCCCTCGGTGATCGCCGGTGTCTCCGTCGTCTGCGCGCTGGGTCCCTGGGTGTTCTCCGAGGCCACGGTGCTGCGCCTGCTGGCCGGGGCCGCCGCGGTGACGGCGGTCCTCGGCGCGGTCGTGATGCGCCGCTGGGACGCGCAGGCCGGCAAGCAGGTCGCCGACCTCACGCGCGCGCGTGCCAGCGACGAGTGGCGGTTCGAGGAACGGGTCGCCGAACTGGAGACCGACCTGGAGGAGTCGCGCGAGCTGCGCACCCGGCTGGAGCAGCGGCTGCGCGCCAAGCGCGCCGAGCTGGCCGGGCTGCGCAACGAGCACGCGGCCCTGCTGCGCCGGTACGCCACCGCGGAGACCGAGCGCGCGAGCGCCCTGGAGGGGCGCCGGCTGCTGGAACTCGAGACGGTCGCGCCGTCCGGTGTGCCCGCGCTGCCGCCGGCGCGGCAGCCGGAGGCGCCGGCGGTGGAGGCCGAGGAGAAGCAGGACGAGCCGGACCAGCCGGAGCACCCTGCCGTGTTCTCGGCCGAGGGCGCGAGCCTGTACCGGCGGGCCGCGGAGGCGCTGGCAGGGTTCGACGGCGAGGCGTCCGGGATGCCGGAGTCCGAGGCGGCCGGGTCCGTGGAGTCCGAAGCTGCTGAGCCGGGGTCTGCTGAGCCCGAGGCCGCCGAGTCCGAGGTCGCTGAGTCCGTGGCCGCCGAGTCCGAGTCGGCTGACCCTGAGTCCGCCGAGCACGAGGCCGTCGCCGAGGTCGCCGTAGTCGCCAAAGGAGCCAAAGGAGAAGGCGCTGCGGAGGGCGTGAGCGAAGCGTCCGTCGCTGTCGGGGACGAGGGCCGGGATCTGGAGTCGGCCGATCCGGCCGTTGCAGTCGACGCAGGCGGCGCGGCCGACGCGGCCGAAGGGCATGCGCGCGTGGCCGCCCCGGAGCGGCCCGCCCTGCCCGCCACGTCCCAAGTGCAGCAGCCCGCCGGGCACTTCACGGTGCCGACCGCCGTGGCCGTCGTACCGGCCGCGCCCGCTCGGCGCCCGATGGTCGAGGGCGGGTTCGATTTCTTCGGCACCCAGAAGCAGACGTCGTCCGCCGCGCTGGACTCCGTGCAGAACGAGGACCTCGCGGACGTCGTGGGCCAGGAGGCGCTCGCTCTGCACAAGGCCGAGACCGAGGCCGAGTTCAAGCCCGCCGACGCCGGGTCGCGCGGCATCGGCCAGGTCATCGACCTCACCGCACACGACGAGACCGAGCAGATCGACATCCAGGGCCTGCGCAGCGCGGCGTCCTGAACCGACCGGCCCGACCGGCCCGACGCACCCAAGAGCCCGGCTCCCCCACGGGGGTGAGCCGGGCTCAGGCGTTCCCAGAGGCCTGCCGGGGCCGGGGGCCCGGGAATGCCGAGGGTCAGGCCATCCAGCGGTCCGGGCGGGCCGTCCTGCGGCCGGTACGGGAGCGGGCCGCCTGGGCGTGGAGGAGGCGGGCGGCCTCCTCGGCGTCGCGCAGGCGGGCCGTGACGGTCTTGTCGGCCCCGGTGTCCACATGGACGTCGGCGAGGCGCCACAGGCGCCCCCAGGGGCCCTGAGTGAGCCGTACGCTCTGCACCTTCGCGTGCGGGACCAGGGACAGGCGGCGGCGCAGCAGGCCGTGCCGCGCGGCGAAGACCGTGTCGGTGACGGCGAGGCCGTGTCCGCGCCACCACACCGGCACGCACCGGCCGGCCCGCCGCGGCGGGCGGGACAGGGACGCGGGGACGGCCACGCCGGGCAGCACGCGCGCGACGACGGACTCGGCGACCGCGCGCGGGGCGACCGGGACCAGCACGGAGTTCGCCGACCCGGCCACGTCCAGCTCCACCCGCACCCAGCCGAACGGCCGCCACAGCAGCGGCTCCACGATCCGCACCGTCTGCACGCGCCCCGGCGGCACCGTCTCGTGCGTGCGGTCGAGCAGGCCGTGGTCGAGGCGCAGTCCGTCTGGGGACTCGCTCACCGTCCAGTCGTACTCGGTGGCGAACCGCCCCGCGCTGCTGCCCACCGCGCCGCCGAGCAGCGGGACGGCGGCGGCGAGAACGGTCCACACGCTGTGCAGGGTGAGCCACAGGACGGGCGGTACGACGAGCCCGGCGGCGAGGTAGAGCCAGGTGGCGCCCGACAGCGTCAGGGAGAGCGCGAGCCCGCGCGGGGGCACGTGCAACAGCTCGTGCGCCGGCGCCTCGCCGACCTCGTGCGCCGTCTCGGGCGCGAAGCCGGCCGCGCGCGCGAGCAGCTCCGCACGCAGGGCGCTCGCCTCCTGCTCACCCAGGAAGGCGAGTTCGTCCTTCTTCTCGGCCCCGAGGACATCGATCCGCAGCTTGGCGACGCCCGCCACGCGCCCGAGGAGCGGACGCGTGAGGTCGACGGCCTGGATGCGCTCCAGCCGGATGTGCGCGGTGCGCCGGAACAGCAGCCCGGTGCGGATGCGCAGCTCGGTGTCGGTGACCGCGAAGTGCGTGAACCACCAGGACAGGAAGCCGTACAGCCCGGCCGCCGGGACCAGCACGCTGAGCCCCACCAGGAGCATGGTGCCGGTCAGTCGCGTCAGCTGCTCCTGCGCGGCGTTCGGGTCGTGCGCGGCCCACCCGAAGAGCACGGCGACCGGCGCCCACGCCCGCCGGAAGGGCGTGACGGGATGCAGCCGCCGCTCGGCTATCGCCTCGCCGTCCGGTGCGCCGGGCTCCGCGTCCGGGGTCGTCACAGGCCCGCCGATCGGGCCTCGCCCAGCTCGGTGAGGCGGTCGCGCAGCCGTTCGGCCTCGGCCGGGTCGAGGCCCGGGATGGTCGCGTCGGTCGCGGCGGCCGCGGTGTGCAGCTGTACGCCGGCCAGCCCGAAGTACCGCTCGACCGGCCCGGAGGTGACCTCCACCAGCTGCATCCGCCCGTACGGCACCACGGTCTCCTCGCGCCACAGCACGCCCCGGCTGATCAGCAGGTCGTCGGCGCGCTCGGCGTACCGCCAGGAGCGCCAGTTGCGGCCGAGCAGCCGCCAGCACCAGGCGCCGAGCGCCAGGGGCACCAGCGCGAACGCCGCCCACGCGGGCCCGGCGAGCAGGCCGGGCAGCAGCCCCACCACCAGGGCGATCAGCCCCGTCCACACCACCAGCAGCAGCCGGCGCATGCGCAGCAGACCGGGCGGCAGCCCGCGCCACTCCGGTTCGTCCTGCCCCGCCTCCGTGTTTTCCGGGCTCCCCGTCTCCATGGGGCCAGGGTACGTAGGGGAGACTGGGGCCATGACTGCGACGGAGACCACGGTCGGCATCGGCGGCGCCGCCGAGAGCACCGACATGGTGCTCAACATCGGCCCTCAGCACCCGTCCACGCACGGGGTGCTGCGCCTGCGGCTCGTGCTGGACGGCGAGCGCATCAGGCACGCGGAGCCGGTGATCGGTTACATGCACCGGGGCGCGGAGAAGCTCTTCGAGGCGCGCGACTACCGCCAGATCATCATGCTCGCCAACCGCCACGACTGGCTGTCGGCGTTCTCCAACGAGCTGGGCGTGGTCCTCGCCGTCGAGCGGATGCTCGGCATGGAGGTCCCCGAGCGCGCGGTGTGGACGCGCACGCTGCTCGCCGAGCTGAACCGGGTGCTGAACCACCTGATGTTCCTCGGGTCGTACCCGCTGGAGCTCGGCGGTATCACCCCGATCTTCTACGCCTTCCGGGAGCGCGAGGAGCTCCAGCACGTCATGGAGGAGATCTCCGGCGGGCGCATGCACTACATGTTCAACCGCGTCGGGGGCCTGAAGGAGGACCTGCCGGCCGGATGGACCGCACGCGCGCGTGCCGCCGTGGCGGACGTGCGCTCGCGCATGGACCGGTTCGACGACCTGGTGCTCGGCAACGAGATCTTCCGGGGGCGCACGCGGGACGTGGGCAGGCTCGCGCCGGAGACCGTGCACGCCTACGGCGTGAGCGGGCCCATCGCGCGCGCCTCGGGCGTCGACTTCGACCTGCGCCGCGACGAGCCGTACCTGGCGTACGGGGAGCTCCAGGACACGCTGAAGGTCGTCACCCGGAGCGAGGGCGACTGCCTCGCCCGCTTCGAGTGCCTGCTGGAGCAGACCCACAACGCGCTGGACCTCGCCGACGCGTGCCTGGACCGGCTCGCCGAGCTGCCGCCCGGCCCGATCAACCAGCGGCTGCCCAAGGTGCTGAAGGCACCCGAGGGGCACACGTACGCGTGGACCGAGAACCCGCTCGGGATCAACGGCTACTACCTGGTCAGCAAGGGTGAGAAGACGCCGTACCGGCTGAAGCTGCGCTCGGCCTCGTACAACAACATCCAGGCGCTGACCGAGCTGCTGCCGGGGACGCTGGTGGCGGACATGGTGGCGATCCTGGGGTCGATGTTCTTCGTGGTCGGCGACATCGACAAATAGGGCACCCCGCAGCCCGACAGCGGGCCTAGAGGAGTGGGTCCGGGATTCCAACCGGCTGGAGAAGCCAGCCGAAGTCGCCGAGGCCGCCCGGTGCGGTGAGTTCGGCGGCCTCCCCGGCGCTCGCGAGGGCGCGCACGTAGGCCGTGGGGTCCGTGGAAGCGAGCGTGAGGGGAGGGCGTGCGCCGGTGACGTCCAGGGCGCGCAACGCGTCGCGCTGGCTGAGGAGCCGCGCGGCGGGGAGCGTGCGCGCTGTGTCGCTGGGCGCGCGGGGAGCCGTGTGCGCCGCTTCGGAGGGCGTGCGCGCCGTGTTCGGGTCCCTACGACAGGACTCGCCCGCCGCTTCAGGGAACGCGCGCGCCGTGCGGGCCGCCGCGACGGCGTCCAGCGCGACGTGCGCCGTGATGTCGCACGACCCGTCCGGCACGGGTGCCGTCTCGCGCCCTTCCCGGAAGCCGGTGAGGGTGCCGTACGGGGGGCGCGCGTCGGCGGTGTGCGCGTAGTCCACGGCGACCGCGAGTCCCCGGACGACCCGGTCCACGACGGCAGCCCACGCCAGGTCCCGGGGCCGCCCGATCTCCGCCCGCAGCCCCTCCTCTGGCGGCAGCGGCCACCACCGCGCCAGCCAGTCCGCGTCCGCGCCCGCCACCGGCTCCCCGAGCCGCTCGGCGCCGTCCGCCGCGACCAGCACCAGGCGGGGCACGCCCGCGGAGTCCACCTCGGCGACGTCCACGGGCACGTTGTCCAGCCACTCGTTGGCGAACAGCAGACCCGTCACCGCCTCCGGCGGTTCGCTCAGCCAGGTGATCCGTTCGTCCAGGTCCGCCGGACGGTCGGCGATCTCGACTGCGTATCCGCGCGCGCGGGCGGCCACGTCGGCCGGCAGGGCGGCGAGGACGCCGGTGACCAGCTCGCCCCGTCCCGCCCCCATGTCGACGAAGTCCAGCACCTCGGGCCGGCCCAGCGCCTCGTCGACCCGGCACAGCAGCCGGGCCACGGCCCCGGCGAACAGCGGCGAGGCGTGCACGGACGTACGGAAGTGCCCGGCCGGTCCCTCGGGCCGCCGGTAGAAGCCGCCGGGGCCGTACAGCGCCGCCTCGGTCGCGGCCCGCCAGCCGCGCCGGGCGCCGTGCCCGCCGCCCCGCCGGCCTCCCGACGCCGCGCCGGCCCCGGTTTCCCCCGCCCCGATCGCCCTCGCCGTCTCATCCGTCACCGGAACAGACTAGGCGCACAGGTGATCACTGCATCCACCTTGCGGAGTACGCGCGCCCGGCGCGGATCGGCCCTCCGGTTGACCCCTGCACGCATCCGGTTTCCCTACTCTGGGTTACGTGCAGCGCCTCTATGACTTCCTCCGCCGCCACCCGACCTGGGTCGACTCCTTCTGGGCCGTCGTCCTGTTCGGGCTCTCCGGCGTGAGCGTGGTGAACCTGAACGGGGCGCCGGACCACCACGGATCCATCGCCGCGGGCATGGCCGTGTCCGCCGTCCTGTGCGTGGTCGTCGCGCTGCGCCGCCGCTTCCCCGAGGCGATGCTGCTGCTGGCCCTGGCGACCGGGCTCGCCCAGCTGATCATGAACGTCGAGACGATCATCGCCGATTTCGCGATGCTGGTGATCACCTACACGGTCGCCACGATGGGCGCCCGCTGGGCGTCCCGGCTCTCGCTCACCGTGAGCCTGGGCGCGGCGACGCTGGCCCAGATCCGCTGGCCCGCCCAGCACACGAGCTTCCTCGGGCAGATCGCGATAGCCGTGTTCCAGACCGTCCCGTTCGCCCTCGCCTGGGTCCTCGGCGACTCCATGCGCACCCGCCGGGCCTATTTCGCCCAGTTGGAGGAGCGCGCCGCCCGGCTGGAGAAGGAGCGTGAGGCGCAGGCCAAGGTCGCGGTCGCCGCCGAGCGCGCCCGGATCGCGCGCGAGCTGCACGACGTGGTCGCGCACAACGTGTCGGTGATGGTGGTCCAGGCCGACGGCGCCGCCTACGTCCTCGACGCCGCCCCCGACCAGGCGAAGAAGGCCCTGGAGACGATCTCCTCCACCGGCCGCCAGGCCCTCGCCGAGATGCGGCGCCTGCTGGGCGTGCTGCGCACCGGCGAGCACCAGGAGAGCGGGGAGTACGTCCCCCAGCCCGACGTCGAGCAGATCGACGAGCTCATCGAGCAGTGCCGCAGCTCCGGCCTGCCCGTCGACTTCAAGGTCGAGGGCACCCCGCGCCCGCTGCCCAGCGGGGTGGAGCTGACCGCGTACCGCATCGTGCAGGAGGCGCTCACCAACACCCGCAAGCACGGCGGGCCCAACACGGGCGCGAGCGTGCGGCTGGTCTACTTCGACGACGGGCTCGGCCTGCTCGTCGAGGACGACGGCAAGGGCGCCCCGCACGAGCTGTACGAGGAGGGCGGCGCCGACGGCCAGGGGCACGGCCTGATCGGCATGCGCGAGCGGGTCGGCATGGTCGGCGGCACCCTGGACGCCGGCCCGCGCCCGGGCGGAGGATTCCGCATCAGCGTGCTGCTGCCGCTCAAACCGGCGCACTGACGCTGCCGCGCGCTCCCTGTTGACGCCTGTAACACCCCTGCCGCCGAAGATGCCAAAGACACGGAAGAGGACCCGATGACGATCCGCGTGATGCTCGTCGACGACCAGGTGCTGCTGCGCACCGGGTTCCGGATGGTGCTCGCCGCCCAGCCGGACATGGAGGTCGTCGCGGAGGCGGGCGACGGCGTCGAGGCCCTCCAGGTGGCGCGCGCCACCGACGTCGACGTGGTCCTGATGGATGTCCGCATGCCCAAGCTGGACGGCGTCGAGGCCACCCGGCGGATCTGCGCGGAGCCCAATCCGCCGAAGGTGATCATCCTGACCACCTTCGACCTGGACGAGTACGCCTTCTCCGGGCTGAAGGCGGGCGCCTCCGGCTTCATGCTCAAGGACGTGCCGCCGGGCGAGCTGCTGACCGCGATCCGCGCGGTGCACAGCGGCGACGCGGTCGTGGCGCCCTCCACCACCCGGCGTCTGCTGGACCGGTTCGCACCGATGCTGCCCTCCGCCGGCCGGGAGCCCCAGCACAAGGAGCTGGAGCGGCTGACCGACCGTGAGCGCGAGGTCATGGTGCTGGTCGCGCAGGGCCTGTCGAACGGCGAGATCGCCGCCCGGCTGGTGCTGTCCGAGGCGACCGTGAAGACCCACGTGGGCCGCATCCTGACCAAGCTCGGGCTGCGGGACCGGGTGCAGGTGGTGGTGCTGGCGTACGAGACGGGGCTGGTCCGCGCGGGCGGCAACGGCTGACCCGGACCGCGCGCGGGCGCGACACGGCCCGCGGTCCGCAGTGGTTGGCCAGCGTCAGCCGTGGCCGGACGCCGACCGCCCGGACCTCGACCGCTCGGATCCCGGCCGCCTGAACGTCGGCCGCCCGGACCTCGACCGCTCGGACCCCGGCCGCCTGAACGTCGGCCGCTCGGACCTCGGCCGCTCCGGGCCCGCGTCAGCGCAGTACGCCCTCGATGAAGTCGCTGCCCAGTCGGGCCACCGCCGACAGGTCCAGCTGGTGCTGCACGTACCGGCCCCGGCGGCAGTTGGTGATCAGGCCCGCCTTCTTCAGCACCGCGAGGTGCCGGGATATCTCGGGCGCCGACATGCCGTGCGCGTCGGCCAGCTCGCTCGTGGTGTGCGGGGCGCGGGCCAGGTGCCGGCACAGCCGGATCCGCACCGGGTGGGCCAGCGCCTCCAGCCGGCGTGTGAGCTGTTCGACGGAGGGTGCCTGCGGGCGGGAGCGGCTGACCGGGTAGGTGATCGTGGGCTGCCAGCCGAAGCGGTGCAGGACCATCAGATGCGGCTGGCCGAGGCTGGTCGGCACCAGGACCAGGCCGCCGTCGCCGGTCGCCGTGCGGCCCACGACGAGCTTGTCGATCGTGATGAGCGCGGCTTCCTCGTCGAGCGAGACGGCACCCGAGAGCGAGGACAGCGCCTCGCCGAGGCCCTTGTGCCGCAGCAGCTCGGTCTTGTGCCGGGCGTCCGCGGCGAGTTGGGGCTGGATCCGCGCCCATGTGTCGGCGAAGAAGGCCTCGTCGCAGTCGAGCACGAGCTTGCGGAACCAGGCGCGCACGGCCGGCGGATCCTCCAGCAGCTGCCGGGCGATCCGCTCCTGCGCGGTGCCGCGCGCGGCGGCCAGTTCCAGGACGCGCCGCCGCAGTGCCGGGTCGTCCAGCGGCCCGTCCTCCTGGACGTCGTAGCGCAGCAGGCAGGTGAACTCCAGGGCGGCGTCGACGAACTGTTCGTCCGTCAGCTTGTCCAGCAGGTCCAGCTCCTCGGCGAGCGTGGCGCCCGGGAGCGTGCGCAGGCCGGGGATGCCGGCGAACGGGGCGAAGACGTCCGAGAACGTCGTGCGCCACAGGAAGTCGGCCTCGCACAGCCGGTCGGCCAGGCACGGGTCCATCCGGGAGGAGACGGCGGTCGCCCAGCCCTGCAGCTCCGGGTGGTGGCCGGGCTCGCTGAGCGCGTGCAGGGCCATCCCCAGCTCCGCCAGCGGAGAGGGCACGACGGACACCCGCTCCGACGGCAGCCCGGTGATGTCGATGGTCACGCTCATGGCTCCCATCGTGCACCCGGCCACTGACAGCGCCCGCGCCGATTGACGACAGCCGTCAATCCACGCGACATCCGCCCCGGCCGGGAGCAGGCTGAGGGCACCGGGGCAGCCGCGGAGCCCGATCAGTCAGTGATCAGTCCACGTCCCGAGAAGGCGATCCGCCATGAGCATCACCGAGCAGTACCTCCTCGACGTCTACCGTGCCCGCCTGCACGGCGAGCCCGAGCCGCCCGCGCCGGGCCGCCACGACCTCGACGTGCTGCGCGAACTGCGCGACTACCGGCGCTTCCGCGCGGTCGTCGCCGAACGCCCGGCCCGGGGCCGGCTCCGCCACGCCCTGAGCCGCCTGCTGCGGCCCCGCGCGCTGTGAGCCGTACGGACACCCCCCGGCGGGCACCCGGCCCCGAAACCCGCGCCTGCTACTCCTTGCCGGGCAGCCGGCTCACGAAGTCCATGACGGCGGCGCGGACGTCGGCCGCCGTCCACTCCAGGCCCGCGGAGCGCACGGTGACCTCGGTGACGGCAAGGCCCGGCCCGCCGCGGTCCCAGCCGTTCGCGAAGAGCATCACCGAGGTCTCCTCGGCCTGGCGCACGGCCGCCTCCGCCACCACCTCGGGGTCGTACGGCAGCCAGACCTGGAACTCGTGGGTGTGCGGCGTCTCCGGGTGCACACGGGCCCAGGGCAGCCCGGCCTCCGCGAACCCCTCGCGCAGCGCGGCGGCCACCACGCGCGCGTGCCGCACGTAGTCCGGCAGCCGGGGCAGCTCCCGCTCCAGCCCGGCGAGCGCGGACAGCGCGGTCGGGAACTGCTGGAAGACCATCCCGCCGTACCGGTGCCGCCAGGTCTTCGCCTCCTCGACCAGGGTCTTCGGACCGGCGAGCGCGGCGCCGCCGAAGCCGCCGAGGGACTTGTAGAACGACACGTAGACGCTGTCCGCGAGGCTCGCGATCTCGTCCACAGGACGGTCGAAGTGGACGGTCGCCTCCCACAGGCGGGCCCCGTCGAAGTGGACCACCGCGTCGCGCGCCCGTGCCGCCTCGACGACCTCCGTCAGCTCCTCCCAGGTGGGCAGCACGAAACCGGCGTCCCTGAGGGGCAGCTCCAGCATCAGCGCCCCGAACGGCTCGTCGAGGTCGCGTACCTCGGCGGCGGTGGGCAGCCGGGGCTCGCTCGTCACGGTCACCGGGCGCAACCCGCTGACCTGGCTGAACGCATGCCGTTCGTGCACCTCGGGGTGGGCCAGCGCGTGCAGCGCGACGGTGGGGTTGCCGGTGCGGCCCGCCCAGCAGCGCAGGGCGATCTGCTGGGCCATCGTGCCGGTCGGGAAGAACGCGGCCGCCTCGGTGCCGAGCAGCGCGGCGACCCGTTCCTCCAGGGCCGTCACGACCCCGTCGCCGTAGATGTCGGCCTGCTCGTCCAGGTCGTACACCTGCGGTGCCTCGTCCCGCAGCTGCGCGAGCCGCTCGCCGATCGTGCCTCCCCAGCCCGCGCGCGACAGGTTGCGTCGCGCCGACCGCTGCGCGGCCCTGCGCCGCTCCCGTATCCGCTCCTGCGCCGACCGGTCCTCGCCGGGTTCGGCCGGCCGCTTCTCGCCCGGTTCCTCGGACCGCTCCGCGCCCCGCTCTCCCAGCGGCTGCTCGCCCTCGTCCGCCACCCGCTCTTCGCCCTGCCCAGCCGTATCCGTCATGCCCGGATCATGCCGTGCGCGACGCCGCCGGGGCAGCGGATTTTCGCTGCCGTAGCCCCCTCCCCGGCGCGTGGCGAAACCCACAGCCTGTGGACGACCGGCCGCCCCCGGACCGGGATAGCGTTAACATGACGAGAAATCGTCCGGTACCCAGAGCGGACTGGAACGGGAAGGCCGCCGTCGCGTGAGTACAGTCCACCAGTCAGATATCCAGGACCGCCCCGCGCGGCTCACTGTCGGCGTCGTCGGCGCCGGACGCGTGGGCCCCGCGCTGGCCGCGTCCCTCCAGCTCGCCGGACACCGTCCGGTGGCCGTCTCCGGTGTCTCCGACGCCTCCCGTAGGCGTGCCGAGACGATGCTCCCCGACGTCCCGCTGGTGCCGCCCGCCGAGGTCCTGGAGCGTGCCGACCTCGTCCTGCTGACCGTCCCCGACGACGCCCTGCCCGGCCTGGTCGCCGGCCTCGCCGAGACCGGCGCGGTACGGCCCGGCCAGCTGCTCGTGCACACCTCCGGCCGGTACGGCACCGCCGTGCTCGACCCCGCCCTGCGCGCGGGCGCGCTGCCGCTCGCGCTGCACCCCGCGATGACCTTCACGGGCACCCCCGTGGACGTCCAGCGCCTGGCCGGCTGCTCCTTCGGCGTGACCGCGCCCGAGGAGCTGAGGCTGGCCGCCGAGGCGCTGGTCATCGAGATGGGCGGCGAGCCCGAGTGGATCAGCGAGCAGAACCGCCCGCTCTACCACGCGGCCCTCGCGCTCGGCGCCAACCACCTGGTCACCCTGGTCGCGCAGTCCATGGAGCTGCTGCGCGCGGCCGGGGTCGAGGCTCCCGACCGGATGCTCGGCCCGCTGCTCGGCGCCGCCCTCGACAACGCCCTGCGTTCCGGCGACGCCGCCCTCACCGGGCCCGTCGCGCGCGGGGACGCCGGCACGGTCGCCGCGCACGTCACCGAGCTGCGCAAGCACGCCCCGGGGACCGTCGCGGGCTATCTGGCGATGGCCCGCGCCACCGCCGACCGCGCCCTCGCCCACGGCCTGCTGAAGCCGGAGCTGGCCGAGGACCTGCTCGGCGTCCTCGCCGAGGGGCACGACGTGACCGACGGTAGGAACGGCACCGAGGGGAACGCCCGATGACCACCACCCTGCTGAGCACCGCCGACGAGCTGCACGCGCGCGTGCGCCACGGCCGCCGTGCCGTCGTGATGACCATGGGCGCGCTGCACGAGGGCCACGCCACGCTGATCCGCACCGCGCGCGAGATCGCGGGACCGGACGGCGAGGTCGTCGTCACCGTCTTCGTCAACCCGCTCCAGTTCGGCGCCGGCGAGGACCTGGAGCGCTACCCGCGCACCCTGGACGCCGATCTGAAGCTCGCCGACCAGGCGGGCGCCGACGCCGTGTTCGCGCCCTCCGTGGACGAGGTCTACCCGGGCGGCGAACCCCAGGTGCGCATCAGCGCGGGCCCCATGGGCGAGCGCCTGGAAGGTGCCTCGCGGCCCGGCCACTTCGACGGGATGCTCACCGTCGTCGCCAAGCTGCTGCACCTCACCCGGCCCGACGTGGCCCTGTTCGGGCAGAAGGACGCCCAGCAGCTGGCGCTGATCCGGCGCATGGTGCGCGACCTGAACTTCGGCATCGAGATCCTCGCCGTCCCGACCGTGCGCGAGGCGGACGGGCTGGCCCTCTCCAGCCGCAACCGCTACCTCTCCCCGCAGGAGCGCCGCACCGCCCTCGCCCTGTCCCGCGCCCTGTTCGCGGGGCGCGACCGGCACGCCGCGCAGGAGGCCCTGCGCGCGCGGGCGCTCGAAGTGCCCTCCACGCACGCGCGTGCCGAGGCGCTCAGCGCCCTGGGAGAATCCCGCGCCGCCGCCGACGCGCACGCCGTGGCCACGGCCGTGCCCGGCGCCGCGGCCGCCGTCCGCGCGGTCGCCCGCCAGGTCCTGGACGAGGCCGCCCGCCTCGACCCGCCGCTGCGCCTGGACTACCTGGCCCTGGTCGACCCGTCCGACTTCACCGAGATCGGTGACGACTTCACCGGCGAGGCCGTCCTCGCGGTGGCCGCCCGGGTCGGCACGACCCGGCTGATCGACAACCTGCCCCTCACCTTCGGAACCCTCGGAGCCGCCTCGTGACCAGCACAGGCATACGACTGCACGCGCCCGCACCCGGGTGGTCCATCTCCGCGGACGTGGTCGTCGTCGGCTCCGGAGTGGCCGGCCTGACCGCCGCCCTTCGCTGCGAGGCCGCCGGCCTGACGACGGTCGTCGTCACCAAGGCCCGCCTCGACGACGGCTCCACCCGCTGGGCCCAGGGCGGCATCGCGGCCGCCCTCGGGGAGGGTGACACGCCCGAGCAGCACCTGGCGGACACCCTGGTGGCGGGCGCGGACCTGTGCGACGAGGACGCCGTACGGATCCTCGTCACCGAGGGCCCCGACGCCGTGCGCCGGCTCATCGAGACCGGTGCGGAGTTCGACACCGACGAAGAGGGCGACATCCAGCTCACCCGCGAGGGCGGCCACCACCGGCGCCGGATCGCGCACGCGGGCGGCGACGCCACCGGCGCGGAGGTCTCCCGGGCGCTCGTGGAGGCCGTACACGCGCGCGGGGTGCGCACGATCGAGAACGCGCTCGTGCTGGACCTGCTGACCGACGCCGAGGGCCGCACGGCCGGTGTCACCCTGCACGTGATGGGCGAGGGCCAGCACGACGGCGTGGGCGCCGTGCACGCCCCCGCGGTCGTCCTCGCGACCGGCGGCATGGGCCAGGTGTTCTCCGCGACCACCAACCCGTCCGTGTCGACCGGTGACGGCGTGGCGCTGGCACTGCGCGCGGGCGCCGAGGTCTCCGACCTGGAGTTCGTGCAGTTCCACCCGACCGTGCTCTTCCTCGGCCCCGACGCCGAGGGCCAGCAGCCGCTGGTCTCCGAGGCGGTGCGCGGCGAGGGCGCCCACCTGGTCGACGGCGACGGCGTGCGCTTCATGGTCGGGCAGCACGAGCTGGCCGAGCTGGCGCCCCGGGACATCGTCGCCAAGGGCATCCTGCGGCGGATGCTGGAGCAGGACGCCGAGCACATGTACCTCGACGCCCGGCACTTCGGCGCCGACATGTGGGAGCACCGTTTCCCGACCATCCTGGCCGCCTGCCGCGCCCACGGCATCGACCCGGTCACCGAGCCCATCCCGATCGCCCCGGCCGCCCACTACGCCTCCGGGGGCGTGCGCACCGACGCGTGGGGCCGGACGACCGTGCCCGGCCTGTACGCGTGCGGCGAGGTCGCCTGCACGGGCGTGCACGGCGCCAACCGGCTCGCCTCCAACTCCCTCCTCGAAGGCCTCGTGTACGCCGAGCGCATCGCCGCCGACATCGCCGCGGCCCACGCGGACAGCGGCCTGCACGCGCGCGTGCCCGAACCGGTCCCCGACCCCGAGAGGCCCGCGCACCCGCTGCTCGCCCCCGAGGACCGCTTCGCCATCCAGCGGATCATGACCGAGGGCGCGGGCGTACTGCGCTCGGAGGACTCCCTGGCGAAGGCCGCCGAGCAGCTGCAGCGGCTGCACAGCGACGCCCGCGACGCCCTCCACGAGAACGGCAAGACCGCCGAGCCCGGCGTCGACACCTGGGAGGCCACCAACCTCCTGTGCGTGGCCCGGGTCCTGGTCGCCGCCGCCCGGCTGCGCGAGGAGACCCGCGGCTGCCACTGGCGCGAGGACCGCGCCGAGCGCGACGACGAGGGGTGGCGGCGCCACATCGTGGTACGGATCAATCCCGACCGGTCCCTGGCCGTCCACACCACGGACACCGCAGACTTCCCCCCGACCCGGCCCACCCGGCACCACCCCCGCCCCCAGGAGCAGTGAACTGTGAGCACCGACGACCTTCCCCTCGCCCCGACCGGCGGCTGCGGTGACGGCTGCGCCTGCGGCGCCGAGGGTGACGAGGAGTACCTGGAGTGCGGGCTCGACCCCGCGCTCGCCGCACTGCTGGCGGAGGCCGGCCTCGACCCCGTCGAGGTCGAGGACATCGCCAACGTCGCCATCCAGGAGGACCTGGCCGGCGGTGTGGACGTGACGACCGTCGCCACCATCCCCGAGGACGCGGTGGCCACCGGCGACTTCACCGCCCGTGAGGCGGGCGTGGCGGCCGGCCTCCGGGTCGCCGAGGCCGTGCTCTCCGTGGTCTGCACGGACGAGTTCGAGGTCGAGCGGCACGTGGAGGACGGCGACCGCGTGGAGCCCGGGCAGAAGCTGCTGTCGGTCACCACGCGCACGCGTGACCTGCTCACCGCCGAGCGCAGCGCCCTCAACATCCTGTGCCGCCTGTCCGGCATCGCGACCGCCACGCGCGCGTGGGCGGACGCCCTGGAGGGCAGCCGCAGCCGGGTCCGCGACACCCGCAAGACCACCCCGGGCCTCAGGTCCCTGGAGAAGTTCGCGGTCCGCTGCGGCGGTGGCGTCAACCACCGCATGTCGCTGTCCGACGCGGCCCTGGTCAAGGACAACCACGTGATCGCCGCCGGCGGTGTGGCGCAGGCCTTCAAGGCCGTCCGGGAGGCCTTCCCGGAGCTGCCGATCGAGGTCGAGGTCGACACCCTGCACCAGCTGCGCGAGGTCGTGGACGCGGGCGCCGACCTGATCCTGCTGGACAACTTCACGCCCGGCGAGTGCGAGGAGGCCGTCGCGATCGTGGGCGGGCGCGCCCTGCTGGAGGCCTCCGGCCGGCTCACGCTCGACAACGCGCGCGCGTACGCCGAGACCGGCGTGGACTTCCTGGCCGTCGGCGCACTCACCCACTCCTCGCCGATCCTGGACATCGGCCTGGACCTGCGCGAGGCGGAGTAACGGCGATGCTGCTCACGATCGACGTCGGCAACACGCACACCGTTCTCGGCCTGTTCGACGGCGAGGACATCGTCGAGCACTGGCGCATCTCCACGGACGCGCGCCGCACGGCGGACGAGATGGCGGTGCTGCTCCAGGGCCTGATGGGCATGCACCCGCTGCTCGGCGAGGAGCTGGGCGACGGCATCGACGGCATCGCGATCTGCGCGACCGTGCCGTCCGTGCTGCACGAGCTGCGCGAGGTCACCCGGCGCTACTACGGCGACGTGCCCGCGGTGCTGGTCGAGCCGGGCGTGAAGACCGGCGTGCCGATCCTCACCGACAACCCCAAGGAGGTCGGCGCGGACCGGATCATCAACGCGGTCGCGGCCGTGGAGCTGTACGGCGGCCCGGCGATCGTCGTCGACTTCGGCACGGCCACGACGTTCGACGCGGTCTCCGCGCGCGGGGAGTACGTCGGCGGCGTCATCGCGCCCGGTATCGAGATCTCCGTGGAGGCGCTCGGCGTCAAGGGCGCGCAGCTGCGGAAGATCGAGGTGGCCCGGCCGCGCAGCGTGATCGGCAAGAACACCGTGGAGGCCATGCAGGCGGGCATCGTGTACGGGTTCGCCGGGCAGGTCGACGGCGTGGTGAGCCGGATGGCCCGGGAGCTGGCCGACGACCCGGACGACGTCACGGTGATCGCCACGGGCGGCCTGGCGCCGATGGTGCTGGGGGAGTCCTCGGTGATCGACGAGCACCAGCCCTGGCTGACGCTCATCGGGCTGCGCCTGGTGTACGAGCGGAACGTGTCCCGCATGTGACGCATGTGACGCAAGTGGCGCATGTGGCGCATGTGGCGCATGTGAGGAGACCGGCGCCCCTGAAGGCGCCGGTCTTCTTTTCGCCCTGGTCACGGGTGGCCCCAGTCGGGGGAACCCGGGAGCGACACGCGGCGACATAACGCCCCGATCCGTCACTTTTGTCCGATTAGCGGTAGCGTCGCCGCATGCCCACGCCATACGGATCCCGCGGCGGCATGGCGTTCGGCACGGAGGAGCTGCGTGTGCTCCGCCGCGCCCTCGCCCTCGCCCTTCACCCCGGCCACGCGTCCACCGAGGACGTGCAGGACTGCTACCACCTCGCCGAGTCGCTCGACGAGGCGATGCGGGAAGGGGTCAGACTGCGCGCCTTCCTGGTGGCCGATCTCGGCCGGTACCGCGCCGCCCTGCCGGGCACCGCCGCCGGGTACCTCGCGCTCCTGGAGGAGGCGCTGGGCGCCGGGCACCGGCCGGCCCCGGACGACCTCGCCGCCCTCCGCGCGCTGCGCGGCAACCCCGCGGCCGCCGCCCTGCTCGACCGCTGCCAGGTCCTCGCCGAGCAGGACGTACGGGCCCGCTTCGTCCAGGGCGCGCGCACGGTCCCGCCTCCCGCCGTACCGGCCTGCCGAAGCCGCCTGACGGCCCTTCCGGGCGGCGCCGACGAGTTTTGGGGCATGGCGGCCGAGGGCGGCGAGAAACCCGCCCAGAAGCCCGCTCAGAAGCCCGCTCAGAAGCCCGGACGGACCCCGCCGGAGCGCCCCACCGAGCGCCCGGCCACCGAACCGGCGACCCCGAAGCGGCCCATCCCCACCCCGGGCGAAGTCTTCCCGCGCCGCAAGCCGCCGACGGCACCGGCCGACCCGCCGCGGCCCCAGCAGCTCGCCGCCGGCTGAACCGGAGGCGGGCTCGCCCCCGCCTCCCCCGCTCGCCGCACCTCCCCCACTCGCCCCGCCTGCCGGCCCGCCCGCCGCGCTCCCCGGCTCGCCCCGCCCTGTGGCCTGCTCGTCCAGCCCCGGCCCCGGCTCGCCTCGCTCCGTCCGCCGAGCCGTTGCCCTCCGTCTCCCTCTCGCTGGCCTCGCTCGCTGGCCCGCTCGCTCGCCGGCCGAGCCGCTGCCCTCCGCCTCCCCCCGCCAGCCCCGCTCGCCCACCCCCGGTCCGCTCACCCCGCTCACCCCGCTCACCCCGCTCGCCCCAGCCGCCCGCCCCCGCCTGCCGGCTCGTCCGCCGCGCTTCCCGGCTCGCCCCGCCCTGTGGCCTGCTCGTCCAGCCCCGGTCCCGGCCCCGCTCGCTCCGCCCGCCGAGCCGCTGCCCTCCGCCTCCCCTCCCGCTGGCCCCGCTCGCCCACCCCCGGTCCGCTCGCCCCCGGTCCGCTCACCCCGCTCGCCCCCGCCCGCCGCGCCTCCCCCGCTCGCCCCGCCCTGTGGCCTGCTCGCCCGCTCTCGGTCCGCCCGCCCCGCTCGCCCGCCCGCATCCTGGCCCATTCGCTCCACTGGCCCATTCGCCCCACCCCGCCGATCCTTATCCGCCCACCCCGCCCCTTTCGCCCCGGCCCGCGTGGCTACTCTGGAGCCATGGACTACGTCTCCGCGCTCGTGCCCCCGGTCGTCATGGCCGTGTTCTTCATCGGTGTGGTCAGGGTGATCGTGAAGACCCAGGGCGGGGCCGCCAAGGCCAAGGAGGACGCGGCCGTCGACGCCGCGCTCGCCCGCATGGAGGGCGCCGGCAAGTCCTCCACCGGCGACGCCTGAGCCCTCGGCGTACGACTCCCCGCACCATCGGTGCTTTCGAGTCGTGCGCCCTTTTTGTTCGCTTTTGCTGACAAAGTGCACGTCCGGCACGCCATTGACCGGTTCTCCCACTATTGTTCTGAGTTGTGCCTCGCCCATTGGGAGAACTCGAAGACGCCGTCATGACGCGGGTGTGGAAGTGGAACCGCCCGGTGACCGTTCGAGAAGTCCTGGAAGACCTGCAGCAGGAACGGTCCATCGCGTACACCACCGTGATGACCGTTTTGGACAATCTCCACCAGAAGGGCTGGGTGCGGCGCGAGGCGGAAGGGCGCGCCTATCGATATGAGGCCGTCTCGACCCGTGCCGCGTACGCCGCCGCCCTGATGAACGACGCGTGGTCGCAGAGCGACAACGCGGCGGCGGCTCTCGTCGCCTTCTTCGGGATGATGAGCGACGAACAGCGCCAGGCCCTCCGGGACGCGGTGCGCATCGTCCAGGGACCGGAAACACTGCAGGCCCCACAAGCCCCGCAAGAGGAGAACCCCGGCTCGGCAGGGGACGCCGACGAGCGATAGCGTCCGCTCATGTCAGCAGAGCGTCCCGAAGCCACCGCAAAAGCCATCACCGTCCGGCGGGCCCGGACCAGCGATGTCCCCGCCGTGCGCCGCCTCCTCGACGACTACACCCATGACCGCATCCTGCTCGACAAAGCCACGGTCACGCTTTACGAGGACATCCAGGAGTTCTGGGTCGCGGAACGCGACGACAACGCCGAGGTGGTCGGCTGCGGCGCGCTGCACGTGATGTGGGAAGACCTCGCGGAAGTCCGCACTCTCGCGGTGAAGCGGGGCCTCAAGGGCGCCGGAGTCGGGCATCAGTTGCTGGAGAAGTTGCTGCAGACCGCGCGCTGGCTCGGCGTTCGCCGTGTTTTCTGCCTGACCTTCGAAGTCGACTTCTTCGGGAAGCACGGCTTCGTGGAGATCGGCGAGACGCCGGTCGACACCGATGTGTACGCGGAGCTGTTGCGTTCCTATGACGAGGGCGTCGCGGAGTTCCTCGGTCTCGAACGAGTGAAACCGAACACCTTGGGCAACAGCCGGATGCTTCTGCATCTGTGATCGTCATTGCCCCGGTTCCCTATGTCCGAAACGCGCATGTTTCCGGGCCGGGGCGGGTCCCTGGGTCTCTCCCAGGGGTTTGTGTTTTTCCGGCAAAAGCGGTTTGCTTTCCGACGTACTGCAGTACTGCATATAACAGGGGCGGCGAAACGGCGGACGCCGCACACCCCCTGACCCTCACGTTATCGATGAAAGGAAATCCGGTGGCACAGAAGGTTCAGGTCCTTCTTGTCGACGACCTCGACGGCGGCGAGGCCGACGAGACCGTGACGTTCGCGCTGGACGGCAAGACCTACGAGATCGATCTCACGACCGCCAATGCGGACACGCTGCGCGGCCTTCTCGAGCCCTATGTGAAGGGCGGTCGTCGCACCGGAGGCCGTGCCTCGGGTGGACGTGGAAAGGCGCGCGCCGCTTCCGGCGGCAGCCAGGACACCGCGGCGATCCGCGCCTGGGCGAAGGAGAACGGTTACGAGGTCAACGACCGCGGCCGTGTTCCCGCGTCCATCCGCGAGGCCTACGAGAAGGCCAACGGCTGATTTCGCCGGCAGGCGGGCGGCCTGGCGCAAAGGCGCCGAAGCCGGACCCGGTGGCACTGCGCTGCCACCGTGTCCACCAGTCGTACGAGATCGGGGGCGCCCCCCACACCCCCCATGGCCGGCAGTGCCGGCAGCGAAGCCTCCAGCTCGCACCCCGGCCCGGGGGGCCGCAGCCATACGGCGGCCCCCTGCGTGGAACCGGCACACTCCCCGGCGTACTCCCCGGCGGCCGAAGCCGCCGCCGCGCGGTCGCGCACCGGCGAAGGAGTCCCGCCGCGGGATCGCTCGGGCGGAGCCGGCGCCTCCATCAGGCCGCCGGCGCCCAGCGCCCGCAGGTCAAGGGCCAGCGGCCCCCACTCCAGCCAGTCCAGCAGCTCCGGCAGCTCCTCCGCGCTGCCCGCGGCCACCAGTAGCCGCATCCGCTCGCCCCGCAGGGCCACCGGAGAACCCGGTACGAGATGTCGGAGCGCGACCGCGCCCGCCTCGGCCGGCACGTCCAGGACGTCGAACCGCACCCCCGTGACCAGCCGTAGCGGCCGGCCGGGCACCGTGACCCACCCCAGATCGTTCTCGTACCAGTGCCGGGCCCCGGCATCGGGGCCGGGGTCCGGGGGGCGACGGGGAAAGGGGACCGTGGAGGTCGCGGGGACCGAGCCAGCCATGCCACGTGCAACCGCCGAAACACACCGGGGGTTACGCTGGGTGTTCTGATGATTGCGCAGAGTGCCCAGGAGGGGGGCGCGTGAGGCCCTGGGGAGGCGCATGGTTGTTCGCCCATAGCGGAGTGAACCGGGGCGCGCGGCATGGAGTGTCAGTCCCCGCGGGTAAGAGATGCCTAGTGGGAGGGGGCGACGCGCAGGTCCGGTCGTCTCACGTTCGCCATCGGCGTACTGGCGAGTGGGGTAACTGCCTGGCCTGCGGGAACATCGTCTCGCACCATCGGGTTGGAGCAGATGTCGGCGTTCGGGGTCAGGAGGCCAAGGACGGTGTCGGCAGTTGGAATGAGCGGTCCCCGCTTGCGGGACTAAGCTGCGGAAGGACAGGGAGGGGAAGTTCCCCCCACTGCCTGACCGCTCTGAGGAGCGATTAACGATGTTCGAGAGGTTCACCGACCGCGCGCGGCGGGTTGTCGTCCTGGCTCAGGAAGAAGCCCGGATGCTCAACCACAACTACATCGGCACCGAGCACATCCTCCTGGGTCTCATCCACGAGGGTGAAGGTGTCGCCGCTAAGGCCCTGGAGAGCCTCGGCATTTCGCTCGAGGCGGTCCGCCAGCAGGTGGAGGAGATCATCGGTCAGGGCCAGCAGGCCCCGTCCGGGCACATCCCCTTCACCCCCCGTGCCAAGAAGGTCCTGGAGCTGTCGCTCCGTGAGGCTCTTCAGCTGGGCCACAACTACATCGGCACGGAGCACATCCTGCTCGGCCTGATCCGTGAGGGCGAGGGCGTCGCCGCCCAGGTCCTGGTCAAGCTGGGCGCAGACCTCAACCGTGTCCGCCAGCAGGTCATCCAGCTGCTGTCGGGCTACCAGGGCAAGGAGACCGCCGCAGCGGGCGGCCCGGCCGAGGGCACGCCCTCGACCTCTCTCGTCCTGGACCAGTTCGGCCGGAACCTCACCCAGGCCGCTCGTGAGTCCAAGCTCGACCCGGTCATCGGGCGCGAGAAGGAGATCGAGCGGGTCATGCAGGTGCTGTCCCGCCGTACCAAGAACAACCCGGTCCTGATCGGTGAGCCCGGCGTCGGTAAGACCGCCGTCGTCGAGGGTCTCGCCCAGGCCATCGTCAAGGGCGAGGTGCCCGAGACCCTCAAGGACAAGCACCTCTACACCCTGGACCTCGGCGCGCTGGTCGCCGGTTCCCGCTACCGCGGTGACTTCGAGGAGCGCCTGAAGAAGGTGCTCAAGGAGATCCGCACCCGCGGCGACATCATCCTGTTCATCGACGAGCTGCACACGCTGGTCGGTGCGGGTGCCGCCGAGGGCGCCATCGACGCCGCTTCGATCCTGAAGCCGATGTTGGCCCGCGGTGAGCTGCAGACCATCGGTGCCACCACGCTGGACGAGTACCGCAAGCACCTGGAGAAGGACGCGGCCCTGGAGCGCCGCTTCCAGCCCATCCAGGTCGCCGAGCCGTCCCTGCCGCACACGATCGAGATCCTCAAGGGCCTGCGCGACCGCTACGAGGCGCACCACCGCGTCTCCATCACGGACGAGGCCCTGGTCCAGGCCGCCACCCTGGCCGACCGCTACATCTCGGACCGCTTCCTGCCGGACAAGGCGATCGACCTGATCGACGAGGCCGGTTCCCGGATGCGCATCCGCCGGATGACCGCGCCGCCGGACCTCCGCGAGTTCGACGAGAAGATCGCCGGCGTCCGCCGGGACAAGGAGTCCGCGATCGACTCGCAGGACTTCGAGAAGGCCGCCTCCCTGCGCGACAAGGAGAAGCAGCTCCTCGCCGCCAAGGCCAAGCGGGAGAAGGAGTGGAAGGCCGGCGACATGGACGTCGTCGCCGAGGTCGACGGCGAGCTGATCGCCGAGGTCCTCGCGACCGCCACCGGCATCCCGGTCTTCAAGCTGACCGAGGAGGAGTCCAGCCGCCTGCTCCGCATGGAGGAGGAGCTGCACAAGCGGGTCATCGGCCAGGACGACGCCGTCAAGGCGCTGTCGAAGGCGATCCGCCGTACGCGCGCCGGTCTGAAGGACCCGAAGCGTCCGGGTGGTTCGTTCATCTTCGCCGGCCCCTCCGGTGTCGGTAAGACCGAGCTGTCCAAGGCGCTCGCCGAGTTCCTCTTCGGTGACGAGGACGCGCTGATCTCCCTCGACATGTCGGAGTTCAGCGAGAAGCACACGGTCTCCCGTCTCTTCGGTTCGCCCCCCGGCTACGTGGGCTACGAGGAGGGCGGTCAGCTGACGGAGAAGGTGCGCCGCAAGCCGTTCTCGGTCGTCCTCTTCGACGAGGTCGAGAAGGCCCACCCGGACATCTTCAACTCGCTGCTGCAGATCCTGGAGGACGGTCGCCTGACCGACTCCCAGGGCCGGGTCGTGGACTTCAAGAACACGGTCATCATCATGACGACCAACCTCGGCACCCGGGACATCTCCAAGGGCTTCAACCTCGGCTTCGCCGCCGCGGGTGACACGAAGACCAACTACGAGCGCATGAAGAACAAGGTCCAGGACGAGCTCAAGCAGCACTTCCGGCCCGAGTTCCTCAACCGCGTCGACGACGTGGTGGTCTTCCCGCAGCTGACGCAGGCGGACATCCTGCGGATCGTCGACCTGATGATCAGCAAGGTGGACGAGCGCCTGAGGGACCGGGACATGGGCATCGAGCTCTCCCAGTCCGCCAAGGAGCTGCTGTCCAAGAAGGGTTACGACCCCGTCCTGGGCGCCCGGCCGCTGCGCCGCACGATCCAGCGCGAGGTCGAGGACACGCTCTCGGAGAAGATCCTCTTCGGCGAGCTGCGCCCCGGTCACATCGTGGTCGTGGACACCGAGGGCGAGGGCGAGTCCCAGACCTTCACCTTCCGCGGTGAGGAGAAGTCGGCCCTGCCGGACGTCCCGCCGATCGAGCAGGCCGCCGGCGGCGCGGGTCCGAACCTGAGCAAGGACGCGTAAGCCTCACCGCTGTTCGGCCGAGTTGAAAGGGGCCGGTGCCTTTTGGGCACCGGCCCCTTTCGGTGTCTTCAGGCGTCCCGCTCAGAAGGCGAAGGGCCGGGAGCGTGGAGTCAGCACTTCAACGCCCGGGAAATCCGATGCGTACGCGGTTTTGTCCAGGGTCACGGCGAGGGGCGTGAGCAGCCGGACGGTGCGCACGTTCGGGCACAGCCGGGCCAGCGGGGCCAGATCCTCGGTGCCCTGGATGTCGAACACCCACAGGCTTTCGACGCCGGGCAGCTCAGGCGCTCCGGGGCAGCAGGCCGCCGCACGCGCGGGAACGCCGAGGCGGGTGAGTGCCGGGAGCGCGCTGAGCAGACCGCCCGCCGAGAGAACCCCCGCGTCCAGGCTCAGGTGGGTCAGTGGGGCGGCGTGGGGCAGATCCCGCAGACCGCCGGGCAGCTCACTGCTCACCGTCAGGTATCGCAGGGTGCTGAGACGGTCGAGGCCGGAGATCCGGCCGACACCGTGCAGGTACAACTCGTCCAGACCCAGATCCGCCAGGGGAGACAGGTCACCCACCTCCGGACACATCATCAGGCCCACGCGGTCGAGCGAGCGGAGAGCGGCGAGCGGTCGCAGGTCGTGGAGCAGCGGGTTCTCCGCCAGGCCGATCTTCTGTACGCCCTCCGGCAGGATGTGCATGATGTCCTGCAGGTCGTGTGTCCCCTCGATCGACAGCCGAGGCCGGTGCCCGAGCCGGGGCAGGGCGCACAGCGCCTCGGGCGAGGAGACGCTGATGAAGAAGTCCTGGGAGTCCATGTGGGCCAGCACCTCGTCGGCGTACACGCCCTGGTCGAAGCGATCCCAGGCCCGCATCAGGTTGATCCGTACGCGATATGAGGGATGCCCATTCCAGGATCTGGGCGCAGGCCCACTCGGTGGCTCCGTCCAGGAACAGGTCGGCGTCGCTGGACAGTCCGTCGGCCTTCGGAGCCTCCTGCTTCAGCCGTCGGGCCAGCGCACGGTCACCGAGCTGTACGGCCTGGACGTCGTCCATGTCGAGGTCGCCGAGGGCGAGCAGCCTGCGGGTCAGTGCCACGGCGACAGCTGTCCCCTCTTCTCGGGGAAAGGGGGGCTCACCCGGTGAATCCAGCGCGGTGCCGACCAATTGCGTGGCGAGGGCGCGCATCTCCTTCTCGCCCAGGCTGCGTTTCTCGCCCCGGAAGGACACGAGTTCCTTCAGTCGCACGGGCTTCGCGACCAGACCGGCTCCGGGACCGTCCGCTGGGAACAGCTTCTTCAGCAGCGAGACGATCAGTCCGGACGCCAGTTTGCCGCCGATTGCTGCGGGCTCCATCCGCCACCCCCGTGGTCGTGCAACGGCAGAGGTACGGATGGAGCCTAGCCTGGTGACTCAGGCGCGGGTCAGGACAACTGCCCGTTGTAGTCCGGGAGTTTGAACGTCTTGTCGGCGTGGCCGCCCGAGAGGTCGGTGGCGCTGTTGCCGATGTTCGCGATGATCGTGTAGCCCTGGTTCTCGATGTCGACGCGCTGGGCGGTCTTGTAGGCGGCGACGTCCTTGAAGAGGTCGAAGAAGCCGCGGACGTAGAGGCCGGAGACGTCGTAGCCGTCGTGCTCGAGGTTGTACTCGGTGGGCCAGTAGATGATGCCCGGGCGCGCGGTGACGAAGAAGAGCTTGACGCCGTGCTGCTGGGCGTACTGGGCGACGTTCAGGACGGGCTTGTTGGCCGGCTGCGGGTAGGCGAAGCCGAAGTCGGTCTCCAGCGTGGTGTTGTCGATGTCGAAGACGATCGCCTGCTGCTCGCCCGGCTTGGCGTGGTCGATGCGGTCCTTGAGGTACGGCAGGGCCTGGTCCATGACCGCCTGGCAGTCCTTCTGCCAGGTGGCGTAGTCGACCTTGCCGGTGGTGGCGGTGGCGGTCGTGCTGCCGGCGGCGGCCGGGGCGGCGGAATCACTCGCCTCGGCGGGGGCGGCGAGCGCGGCGAGCGCGGCCACGGAGACGGCGGTGACGGATATCCGGCGCGCCCAGGGGCGTCTGGTCATCGGTGGGGGTCCTCTCACGTCCGTACGCTGCACGGCCTGAAGGGTGAACTGTCAGGGGCATGATCTTTGGTGAGGGTGGCGCGAGGGGAACCGTAGGGTTACCGGACGGTAGGTGCATAGAGGCGTGCGTCACATTTCCCTGCCCGACGGCTTATGGAGCCGGTGACATGGCGCACACCGAAATGTCCGGTACTAACCGGGATAGTGGGAGTCCAAATGTGAATAAAAGGGACATTCCATGCGGAGCTCGGAGGGAAAGACCGACGTCAGGGGGTTGGTGTCCGGACTGAGAGATGTGTCAAGAAGTGGGTGGTTTTGAGAGGTTCTACGGCACAAGGTCGTAGATAGGGGGTATTGAGCCTGGTTGAGGCGGCGGGTTACCAATGAATGGCCCACCCGCCGAGCGGTCAGACAACGGTCCGACATTCGTGCGCCGGGTGGCTCTCTGTCTCCGACAACACGAGGTCTAGATGTTCCAGCGCTTCACGTCCCGTTCCTCCCGTACGTCCTCGCTGCGCAACCGCGTGGCCGTCCTGGCCGCCGGAGTCGGCGCCACGGCCGTGCTGGGTACCGGGATAGCGAGCGCCGCGACCCCCTCCGCGGCCTCCTGGGTCGACCCGGTGAAGAAGTACACCCTGTCGGCCAGCTTCATGCAGGACGGCAGCCACTGGGCCCACAAGCACAGCGGTCAGGACTTCGCCGTGCCGACCGGCACCGAGGTTCTCGCCGCGCACGGTGGCACCGTCGTCAAGGCCGGCCCCAACGGTGCCGGTGACGGCCCCGCTTACGGCAACGCCATCGTCATCCAGCACGGCAACGGCACCTACTCGCAGTACGCGCACCTGTCCCGGATCGACGTCAAGGTCGGTCAGGTCGTGAAGACCGGTCAGCACATCGCCCTCTCGGGCAGCACCGGCAACTCCACCGGTCCGCACCTGCACTTCGAGATCCGGACGACCCCGAACTACGGCTCCGCGGTCGACCCGGTCGCCTTCCTGCGCGCTCACGGCGTGACCGTCTGAGCGAGCCCTCCGGGCTGATTCGGGCCTTCGGGCCCCGGGCTTTCGGGCCTTCGGGCCCGGCTAGGCCCTAGTCCTCGCGGTGGGCGCCCTGGTGTGCCTGCGTGACGAGATCCACGGCGACCTCGAGAACAGCCTCGCGCTTCTTCTCGGGGTCGCCTTCCAGGTCCTGCATCACGAACATCCCGGCGTGCAGCGTGAACAGCGCGCTGACGCTGCGGACCTGGTCGACGAGTTCGGCACCGGGGTCGATGATGATGTCCCTGAGGCCGCGCATGCGGTCCTTGAAGGTGTCGCCGATGCGCAGTTCCCGCACCGTCGCCTGGTTCTCCTGCATGAACCGGAACAGCGGTTCCGCGCCGGCCAGGGCCAGGCTGTAGCGCCGTACGATCTCCTGCTTGGTCTCCAGGGTGTGCGGCTGGCTCCTGCCCCACTCGATGAGGTCCTCGATCGGTTTCGTCAGGTCCTCGAAGAGGCTGACGATGATCTCTTCCTTCGTCTTGAAGTGGTAGTACAGAGCCGCCTTCGTGACGTCGAGACGCTCGGCGATCTCGCGCAGGGAGGTCTTCTCGTAGCCCTGCTCGGCGAAGAGTTCGAGCGCCACGTCCTGAATGCGCTGGCGGGTGTTGCCGCGGCGCTGCTGCTTGGTGCCGTCCATGGTGACGCCCATCCTCGTACTCCTCGCGCTCCGCGGAAACTTACTTGACGCCCGGCTAGTTACGGGGCTACCTTCCCCAGTGTAATGAACTAGCCGGGCGGCAAGTAAGTAGGCGCTCAGGGGGAGTGGAGAGATGGCGGACACACAGATGGCCGAGACCGGCCGGACGGAACCCGAGCAGCCGGAGAAGGCGAATCCGGAGCAGCCCGAGAAGCCGGCGAAGCAGCCGAGGAGCGTGCGGGTCGTCCTGCTCGCGCTCATGATCGCGATGATGCTCGCGATGCTCGACAACATGATCGTGGGCACCGCGATGCCGACGATCGTGGGCGAGCTGGGCGGTCTGGAACACCTGTCCTGGGTGGTGACCGGATACACCCTCGCCACCGCGGCCTCGACCCCGATCTGGGGCAAGCTCGGCGACATGTTCGGGCGCAAGGGTGCCTTCCTCAGCTCGATCGTGATCTTCCTGATCGGCTCCGCGCTGAGCGGCATGGCCCAGGACATGGGCCAGCTCATCGGCTTCCGGGCCGTGCAGGGTCTCGGCGCCGGCGGTCTGATGGTCGGCGTCATGGCGATCATCGGCGACCTCATCCCGCCCCGCGAGCGCGGCAAGTACCAGGGCATGATGGCCGGCGTCATGGCGCTTGCGATGATCGGCGGCCCGCTGGTCGGCGGCACCATCACCGACAACTGGGGCTGGCGCTGGGCCTTCTACATCAACCTGCCGCTCGGCGTCGTGGCGCTCGCGCTGGTCACCGCGGTGCTGCACCTGCCGAAGAAGCGGGCCAAGGCCGGCATCGACTACCTCGGCGTCGCGCTGCTCACCCTCGGCATCACCTCGATCGTGCTGGTCACCACCTGGGGCGGCACCGAGTACGCCTGGACGTCCGCGCGGATCATGGAGCTGATCGGCATCGGCGTGGCCGCGCTGATCGGGTTCGTGTTCTGGCAGACCAGGGCCGCCGAGCCGGTCGTGCCGCTGCACATCTTCAAGAGCCGCAACTTCACCCTGATGTCGATCATCGGCTTCATCACCGGCTTCGTGATGTTCGGCGCCACGCTCTTCCTGCCGCTGTACCAGCAGGCCGTGCAGGGCGCCTCCGCGACCAACTCGGGTCTGCTGCTCCTGCCGATGCTCGGCGCGATGCTGGTGACCTCGATGGTCGCCGGGCGGGTCACCACCAACAGCGGCCGCTACAAGGTCTTCCCGATCGTCGGCGGCGCGCTGATGATCGTCGGGCTGTACCTGCTGTCGACGATGGACACGGACACGACCCGGCTGACGTCCGGCATCTACATGGCCGTGGTCGGCGCCGGCATGGGCTGCCTGATGCAGATCACCATGCTGGTCGCCCAGAACAGCGTGCAGATGAAGGACATGGGCGTGGCGTCCTCGTCCACCACCCTGTTCCGCACGCTCGGCTCCTCCTTCGGTGTGGCCATCATGGGCGCGCTGTTCAACCACCGGGTGCAGGACGTCATGGCCGAGCGGGCCGGCGCGCTGGGCAAGGGCATCACCGAGAAGTCGGCGCAGCTGGACGCGGCGAGCCTCGCGAAGCTGCCGGCGCAGGCGCGGGAGGCGTACCAGTACGCGGTGTCCTCCGGCACGCACTCGGCGTTCCTGCTGGGCGCGGCGATCGCGGTGCTGGTGCTGATCGCCTCGCTGTTCGTCAAGGAGGTGCCGCTGAAGGGCGGGCCCCAGAAGCCGGCAGCCGCGGACGGCGCCGCCGACGCGCCCCCGGCTGCGCTGGCCGAGATCTGATCCGACGAGGTACGGCCTGATCCCCAGAGGAACGGTCTGATCCGTAGCTGAGCCGAAGGCCCCCGGCAGGTGTCCGCCCCGGGGGCCTTCTTCATGCGTTCTGCCAGGTCAGGGGCATTGTCAGTGCCCCGTGCCTCCATCGGGGCATGGACAAGACGCGCCAGTTGCGCCTGGCCAAGGACGCCATGGATCGCGACTGGGCCGATCCGGGGCTCGACCTGGCCGCGGTGGCCGCGCACGCCGGCTACTCGCGGTTCCACTTCGTGCGCGCCTTCAAGGAGACATACGGCGAGACACCCGGCCAGTACCTCACGCACCGCCGGATAGAGCGGGCGGAGGACCTGCTGCGTACGGCCAACCTGTCGGTGACGGAGATCTGCCACCTGGTCGGCTTCAGCAGCCTGGGCACGTTCTCGACCCGGTTCAAGGCGTGGACCGGGCTGACCCCCAGCGAGTACCGGGCGAAGCACGTGGGGCGCGGGGCGGCGCTCATACCCGGGTGCTACGCCATGCTGTGGGCGGGCGGGTTCAGAAGCGGGCCGGGCGGTGCACAGCGCGATCCCGGAGAGCGTGAATCCAGTGAGCGCGAATCCAGTGAGCCCGAATCCGGAGAGCGCAATTCCGGAGAAGCGGAGCGCTGACGCGGCTGCCTACGGTGACAGGGCAAGCACAGATCACCGCGAAATGGAGCGCGCCATGATCAAGGGTCTGAAGATCTCGACCATCTGGGTACTGGACCAGGACCGTGCCAAGGAGTTCTACACCGAGAAGCTGGGCCTCGAGGTCCGTACGGACATGACGATGGGCGAGGGAGGCATGCGCTGGATCACCGTGGGCGCCGAGAGCCAGCCCGACGTCGAGTTCACGCTGATGGTGCCGGGCCCGCCCGCCATGGACCCCGAGTCCGCCGAGATGGTGAAGAAGCTGGTGGCCAAGGGGGCGCTCGGCGCCGGGGTGCTGACCACCGACGACATCCACGGGGACTACAAGCGGCTCAAGGACCGCGGTGTGGAGTTCCTTCAGGAGCCGCAGGAGCGTCCGTACGGCACGGAGGCGCTGTTCCGCGACGACTCGGGGAACTGGTTCTCGTTCACCCAGCCGCGCGAGGGCGGGCTCGACATGGACAAGGACTGGGCCTGCTGAGCGGAGGACGCGGGGGTCACTGCGGCAGCATCGGGTAGCTGCCCGTATTGGTGGGGGCGTGTTCCGGGAGCCAGAGGACGGCCACCGCGCCCTCCGCCGGCACTTCGGGCGGTGCGCCGGCCGGGCGCACGTTGCGGAAGGTCAGGCGGGCGCCGAGCACGCGGGCCTGGCCCGCGGCGATGGTCAGGCCGAGCCCGTGGCCCTTCCCGGCGCGGTCCTTGCTGCCGGTGCGGAAGCGGCTCGGTCCCTCGGCGAGGAGTTCCTCGGGGAAACCGGGGCCGTGGTCGCGCACGCGGATGACCCGGCCCTCGACGGTCACCTCGATCGGCGGCCTGCCGTGCCGGGCGGCGTTGGCGAGCAGGTTGAACAGCACCCGCTCCAGGCGGCGCGGGTCGGTGGTGACCTCCGACTCGTGCACCACCCGTACGACGATGTCCGGGTCCTTCACGGCCACGCGCCGGGCCACGAACTCGCCCAGCATGATGTCCTGCAGCTCGGCCCGCTCGGAGGCGCCGTCGAGGCGGGCCACCTCCAGGACGTCCTCGACGAGGGTGCGCATCGCCTTCGCCCGGTCCAGGACCAGTTCGGTGGGGCGGCCGGGCGGCAGGAGTTCGGCGGCGGTGAGCAGGCCGGTCACCGGGGTGCGCAGCTCGTGCGCGATGTCGGCGGTGACCCGCCGCTCGGCCTCCAGGCGCTGGCGCAGCGCGTCCGCCATGGCGTCCACCGCGCGCGCGAGATCGTCGGTCTCGTCCCGTACGACCCCGCCGATGGCCTTCCGCACCCGGACCTCGGTCTCGCCCTTGGCGACCTGGTTCGCGGCGGCGGCCGCCTTGCGCAGCCGCCGCGACAGCTGCCCGCCGATCAGCACGCCGAGCGCGCTGCCGCCGAGTACGACCGCGACGGAGCCGATGACCAGCGCCTGGTCGAGGTCCTTCATCACATCGGTGGACCGGTCCGGCATGGCGCTGTGCAGGGACAGGACGTGCCCGTCCTTGGTCGGCACGGCCGCCCAGATCTCCGGCGCGCCTCCGCTGACCGTGACGTCGCTGGCCCTGCGGCCCCCCTCGAGCTTGTCGCGCAGCGCGTCCGGCAGTTCGGGGTCGTCGAGCTTGATGTTGGGGAAGTTCGGCCGCCGGTTCAGTTCGTAGTTGCGCTGCGCGATCTGGACGCGCTGATTCGCCAGGTCGCGCGCGTTGTCCAGCATCGAGACGCGGGCCGCGCTGTGCACGACCAGGCTGAGCGCGATCGCGACCAGCCCGGCAACCAGCGCGATCGCCGCGCTGAGCTTCCATCTGAGCCCGGTGTGCAGGCCCGCCCGCTCCATGCGCCGGACCGGGTGCCGAAGAATCCCCCGCATGCCGCCGCCCCGCTCAGGCCTTCAGCTTGTAGCCGAAGCCGCGGACCGTCTCGATCCGGTCCTGGCCGATCTTCTGGCGCAGCCGCTGCACATGGACGTCGACGACCCGGGTGTCCCCGCCCCAGCCGTAGTCCCACACGCGCTCCAGCAGCTTGTCGCGGGAGAGCACGGTGCCCGGCGCGGAGGAGAACTCCAGCAGCAGCCGCATCTCGGTCGGGGTCAGCGCCACCGGCTGCCCGGCCCGGCGCACCTCCATGCCCTCGGTGTCGATCTCCAGCTCGCCGAAGGTCAGCACCCCGCCGGTCATCGCGCCGGCGTCGGCGTCCGTCCGCGCGTCCCGGCCGGCGTGCCCGAAGCGGCGCAGCACGGCGCGGATCCGGGCGACCAGGACGGCGCCGTCGAACGGCTTGGTCACGTAGTCGTCGGCGCCCGCCTCCAGGCCGAGGACGACGTCGATGGAGTCGGCCCGCGCCGACAGCATGATCACCGGCACCGTCGACTCGTCCCGGATGCGGCGGCACAGGCTGACCCCGTCCAGACCCGGGACCATGACGTCCAGCAGCGCGATGTCGGGACGGTTCGCCCGGAACGACTCCAGGCCCGACAGCCCGTCGGGCATGGCGGTGACCGCGAAGCCGTCCCGCTCCAGGGCGAGTTGGGTGGCCTCACGGATGACATCGTCGTCCTCGACGAACAGGACGTGGATCTGGTCTGCCATCCCTGTGCTCTCAGTCCTCATGGGGTGTGGGGGGTCAGTTGTCCGGCGGTCAGGTGTCCGGCGGTCAGTTGTCCGGCGCGGGCGCCGCGTTGCCGCCGGCCTTGCTGTAGTCGGTCTCGTGCTTGTTGATCTGGGCGAACCGGCCCGCCCTCCAGGTGTACGTGATCACGGTCTCCCTGGACGGGTTCGAGACCGTATCGTCCGTGTCGTACACCTGCTTGGTCACGGTCAGGTCGGCGCCGTCGATCTCCGCGTAGACCGGCGACTCCTCCGCCGTGAACACGTTCTTGTACGTGCCGCCGACGTCCCGGTACACGTACGTGCCGATGCCCACCCAGTCGCCGCAGGTCATCACGTTGACGACGACGTCGTTGACGGGTCCGCCGGTCAGATCGCCGTAGGAGACGTCGACCGGGTAGTCGTCGCCGCCGCACGGCTTCAGCTCCCGCTTGATCGTCCCCGAGACCTGCGCGTCCCCCCTCAGCAGCGCGATCGCGTCCACGCGCCGGTAGGTCTCGGAGGGGCTCGCCGACGGCGAGGTGACGGCGCCGGCCATCGCCGAGGCGTGGGCCGGGCCCTCGTCCCGGGCACCCGTGCCGCCGCTGCCGCACGAGGCGACGAAAAGGGCGAGGGCGGCGACCGAGGCCACAGCCGCGATCACCGCCAGAGAACTCCCTCGGGCCTCGCTGGGCCCGGGCCCGGTCAGGCCGCGCAACGCTCCCGCTCCTCACGCTCCAGCGCGCGTGCGTCCAGATCGCGCGCCTCCAGCTCCTCGCGGAGCCGGGCGAGCGCCCGGTGCAGCGTGCTCTTGACCGTACCGGCCGACATGCCGAGGGCGGCGGCCGTCTCCTCCGTGGACATCTGCTCCCAGTGTCGCAGCACCACGACACTGCGCTGCTTCGGTGCGAGCACCTTCATGATGTCCATCAGCAGGGCCCGGTCGGCGTGCTGCTCGGTGGAGTCGTCGATGGACGCCTCCGGAAGCTGCTCGGTCGGGACCTCCTCCAGCTTGCGCGCCCGCCACCACTCGGTCCGGGTGTTGATCATGACGCGGCGCAGATAGGCGTCGGCGAGCCGCTTGTCGGCGATGCCCTCCCAGCGGCCGTACGTCCGCACGAGCGCGGTCTGCAGCAGGTCCTGGGCGTCCACCGGGTCCGGGACCAGCCGGCGGGCGCTGCGCAGCAGCGCGTCCTGCCGGGTGCGGACGTACTCCTCGAACTCGAGCACCTCGCCCTGCGCCATGATCGACCGCCTCCGTTCCCCGTCGCTCCGGATCGTGCCCGGAGTCCTGCCGTTCCGCTGTCCCGGTGGTCGGCCGGGCACGAGACAGAAACTACGGAGCTGTTGTCACGGGGCTGTGCGGAGCAGCCTGCGGCTGGCAATCGGCTGTCCGTCGGTTGTGTAACGGAAGTCGGTACGGGGTAAGGGAGTTGGGCTTTATGTCACAATATGGCGCGTTTTGGTGGGTGGGGGGCGGTCGTGATGAGGACTCACGAAGGCTGCCGAAGGTCACGACGAACGCCGCCGAGGGGCACGACGGGGGCCGGGTGAGGGCCGACGGGAGGCCCTCACCCTGTGACATGGCTGTGCGTCAGCTCAGCGGCAGCCGGTACAGACCGTTCGGCAGCGGCTCCACGAGACCGTCCGTGACGAGCCCGTCGAGCGCGCGGGCGCGCTGCACCGGCTCGTGCCACACCCGGTCCAGCACCGCCTGCGGCACCGGCGCGTGCGCCTCCCGCAACACCGCGAGCAGCTTGCCGCGGACCTGGCGGTCGGTGCCCGCGTACGTCTGCCCGCGCCGCGGCGGCCCCTCGTGCTCCGGTTTGCCGGCCAGCCGCCAGGCGCACTGCGAGGCGATCGGGCACCGCCGGCAGCCCTCGTTCTTCGCCGTGCACACCAGCGCGCCCAGCTCCATGGACGCGGCGGCCCAGCGGGCGGCCGTCCGCTCGTCCTCGGGCAGCAGCTCACGGGCCAGCCGGCGCTCGGCCGCGGTGGTGGCGTTCGGCGGGTACTGCACCCCGGTCACCGCCCGCGCGAAGACCCGGCGCACGTTCGTGTCCAGCACCGGATGCCGCTGCCCGTACGCGAAGGAGGCCACCGCGGCGGCCGTGTACTCGCCGATGCCGGGCAGCGCCAGCAGCTGGGCGTGGTCCGTCGGCACGTCCCCGCCGTGCCGCTCCGTTATGGCCACGGCCGCGCCGTGCAGGCGCAGGGCACGGCGCGGGTAGCCGAGCCGGCCCCAGGCGCGCACCGCCTCGCCCGGCGGCTCCTTCGCGAGGTCGGCCGGGCGCGGCCAGCGCGCCAGCCACTGCTCGTAGACGGGCAGCACCCGGTTCACCGGGGTCTGCTGGAGCATGAACTCGCTGACCATCACGCCCCACGGGCCCGCCTCCGGGCGGCGCCAGGGGAGGTCGCGGGCGTTGATGTCGAACCAGGCGATCACGGGGGCGTGGAGCTTCTCAGTCATGGCCTTTCCGATCCTGCCACGCCGCGCGCGGACATGGCGGTGACCGCGCGGGTGCGGAGCGTTGCGGTGGGTGATCGGCCGGGTGAAGCGCCCGCCGGGGCGTGCAGAAGGTGCCCGCCGTCGACGGAAGTTGCCCGGGATGATGATCCGGAAAAGTTGGCGATCGGGCGGCGGGTGGCGCAAGCGAGCGCCCGGATCTCTCGTACAGTTTGCGCCGTGGGATCTCTGCGCAATCCGGTCGGGCCGCTTCCCTCCTCCATCTACTGGCGAAGGAGGGCCGTACTGCTGTCCCTGGTCGCGCTGTTGGCGCTGCTGGTCACGTGGATCGTCACGGCCGGCGGCGGGGGCGGCAAGAAGAACGCCGACGGTTCGAACGACAAGAATCCCGCGTCCACGATCACGCCGGGCCCCTCGTCCTCCGGGCCCGCGATCAGCCAACACCCGGGCGGGCGCGACGAGTCGGGCAGCGGGGGCGACGGTTCCGGCTCCGGCGACGGCTCCGGCTCGGCCGGTGCGGGCGACTCCGCCTCGCCCGGGTCCTCCGGGTCGTCCGGGTCCGACGACGGCTCGGGCGGCGGCTCCGGTTCGGGCACGGGTTCCGGCGACGTCGGTACGGGCGACGCGCTCCCGGCGTCCTCCACCCTGCCCAACTGCACTGCGGGGGCGGTCTCGTTGACCCTGCGCAGCGAGCACAACTCCTACTCGCCGGACCAGACGCCGACCTTCGAACTCACCGCGAAGAACTCGTCCTCCAGCGACTGCAAGGTCGATCTCGGCCCCAAGCACGCGGTGTTGACCGTGACGCCGGCGGATGGCGCCGACGCGTTCTGGTCCTCCGCCGACTGCCCCAGGGGTGCGGCCAGCCTGGTGTTCCGGGTGGCCGCGGGGCAGAGCATCACGTACACCGTGAAGTGGGACCGGAAGCCGAGTGCTCCGCAGTGCGGGACGCCTGCGGCGGGCTCGGCCAAGCCCGGCACCTACCTGCTCGAAGCGAAGGCCCCCGGCTTCACCAAGTCCCAGGCTTCCTTCGTCCTGTCGGCCGACTAGCGGGGGCGGGCTGCGGCCCGCGCGCCGGGGCGGGCCGGCCGGAACTCAGACGTACCGCTCGAGGATGGAGGACTCGGCCAGCCGGGACAGCCCCTCGCGGACGCTCCGCGCCCGGGCCTCTCCGACTCCGTCCACCGTCTGCAGGTCGTCCACGCTCGCGGCCAGCAGCTTCTGCAGGCCGCCGAAGTGCTCGACCAGCCGGTCGATGATCGCGCCCGGGAGCCGCGGGACCTTGGCCAGGAGGCGGAAGCCCCGCGGGGACACCGCGGAGTCGAGGGTCTCGGGGGAGCCGGTGTAGCCCAGCGCCCGCGCCACCGTGCCGAGTTCCAGCAGCTCGGCGTGGGTGAGGGCGTCCAGCTCGGACAGGGCCTCGTCGACCGTGCGGGACCGCTTGGCCGTCGGCTCGGGGACGTAGTCCCGGACGACCAGCTCGCGGTCCGGCTCGACGCCCGCGATCAACTCTTCCAGCTGGAGGGCGAGAAGACGACCGTCGGTGCCCAGTTCCACCACGTATTCGGCGATTTCGGTGGCGATGCGCCGGACCATCTCCAGACGCTGGGCGACCGCCGACACGTCCCGGACCGTCACCAGGTCCTCGATCTCCAGCGCCGACAGCGTGCCCGCGACCTCGTCCAGGCGGAGCTTGTACCGCTCCAGGGTCGCCAGCGCCTGGTTCGCGCGGGACAGGATCGCCGCCGAGTCCTCCAGCACGCGCCGCTGCCCGTCGACGTAGAGGGCGATCAGCCGCATGGACTGGGAGACGGAGACCACGGGGAAGCCGACCTGCTTCGAGACCCGGTCCGCCGTGCGGTGCCGCGTGCCCGTCTCCTCCGTGGGGATCGTCGGGTCCGGCACCAGCTGCACACCGGCCCGCAGGATCTTCGACAGGTCCGACGACAGCACGATGCCGCCGTCCAGCTTGCACAGCTCCCGCAGCCGGGTGGCGGTGAACTCGACGTCCAGGACGAAACCGCCCGTGCACATCGCCTCGACCGTCTTGTCGGAGCCGAGCACGATCAGCCCGCCGGTGTTGCCGCGCAGGATCCGCTCCAGGCCGTCGCGCATGGCCGTACCAGGAGCCACGGCGCTCAGCGAGGCGCGCATCAGGCCTTCGGAACCGGCACTCCCACCGGACTTTCCGGGAGCTGCTGCCCGGTCGTTGGCTGCCACTGCACTCCTCCGGTCGCAGGTTCTGAGGCGCTCCCGTTCCCGCACTCGGTTCGTACGGACGGGCGAGACCTGCGCAAAGTCTACCGGCGGTCCTCCGCCTCCCGTGGGGCCTCTCGGCGACGCGAGCGCGGCAGGACCCTGAGCGCGTCCCCCATGTCGGCGACTTCCAGGACCTTCATCCCGGTCGGGACCTTGCCCGGGTCGCCTGGCACCAGCGCGTGCGTGAAGCCCAGCCGGTGCGCCTCGGCGAGCCTGCGCTGGACGCCCGTGACCCGTCTCACCTCGCCCGCGAGACCCACCTCGCCGATCGCGACGAGATTCTTCGGCAGCGGGGTGTCGCTCGCCGCCGAGGCGAGGGCGAGGGCGATCGCGAGGTCGGCGGCCGGCTCCGACAGCTTCACGCCGCCCACCGTCGCCGAGTAGATGTCCCGCTTGCCGAGCGCGCTGATCCGGCCGCGCTGCTCCAGCACCGCGAGCATCATCGACACCCGGGACGTCTCCAGGCCCGAGGTGGTCCGGCGCGGGGAGGGGATCTGGGAGTCCACGGTCAGTGCCTGCACCTCCGCCACCAGCGGGCGGCGGCCCTCCAGGGTGACGGTCAGGCAGGTGCCCGGGACCGGTTCGTCGCGACGGGTCAGGAAAAGTCCGCTTGGATCGGCAAGGCCCGTGATGCCCTCGTCGTGCAGTTCGAAGCAGCCGACCTCGTCCGTGGCGCCGTAGCGGTTCTTGACACCACGCACGAGGCGCAGGCGCGCGTGCCGGTCGCCCTCGAAGTGCAGGACGACGTCCACCAGGTGCTCCAGCAACCGGGGGCCGGCGATCGCGCCGTCCTTGGTGACGTGGCCCACCAGCAGCGTGGACATGCCGCGCTCCTTGGAGGCGCGGATCAGGGCGCCGGCCACCTCACGGACCTGGGCCATGCCGCCGGGCGCGCCGTCGATCTCCGGGGAGGCCACGGTCTGCACCGAGTCGAGGATCAGCAGGGACGGCTTGACCGCGTCCAAGTGGCCGAGCACGGCGGCCAGATCGGTCTCGGCGGCCAGATAGAGGTGGTCGTCGAGGGCGCCGATGCGGTCGGCGCGCAGCCTGACCTGGCTCGCCGACTCCTCGCCGGTCACATAGAGGGTGCGGTGCTGCTCGCTCGCGGACTTGGCCGCCACGTCCAGCAGCAGGGTGGACTTGCCGACGCCGGGCTCGCCCGCGAGCAGCACCACCGCGCCCGGTACGAGACCCCCGCCGAGCACCCGGTCCAGCTCCGGCACGCCGGTCGTGCGGGCGGTGGCCTGGCGGCCGTCGACCTGGCCGATGGGCAGCGCGGAGCTGGTGACGCGGCCCGGTGCCGTCGTACGGACCGCGGGCGCGCCGTACTCCTCGACCGTGCCCCAGGCCTGGCACTCGGGGCAGCGGCCGAGCCACTTGGCCGTCTGCCAGCCGCACTCGGTGCAGCGGTAGGACGGTCGGTCCTTGGTGGTCTTGGTACGGGCAGCCATGCGGAAACCGTAGCCCGGGGCACTGACAACGCCCGCCCGGGGCAGGGACAACGCCTGCCGTGGGCAGGGGCAACGCCTACCCGGGGCGCACGTGGGCGGGGTCCGGGCTTCGGCGGGTGATCCGGTATCGGCCACCGCCTGTCGGGTTCGAGCCACGGAATGAGGGGTTCCTGTCCCCTTATGAGGGATCGTTTCACCCGTACGGATTAAAAGTGCTCAAGGTACAACAATGGGCACTCCGCCGCCGCCTACGGTCGCACAGGTGATGAGCAGCAGTCCTCAGACCACGACCCGCACCACCGGCGCGCACCGGGCGCACCGGGAGGCGCGCGACCGCGCCGCCGCGCGCACCCTCGCCCAGCGGCCGCCGGCGCGGTACGAGCCGTACCTGGACGGTCTGTTCACCTACTGCCTGTCGGTGCTGTGCGACCACGACGCGGCCACCGCCGCCCTCCGGGACGTCCTCGCGCTCGCCGAGCGGCGCGGACAGCGCGTCCCGCAGGCCGCCGACGACCGCAGGGCCTGGCTGTACGCGCTGGCCCGCTGGGCGTGCCTGCGCGGCCTCGCCGAGGCCAAGCAGAAACGTCAGGCCACCCACGCGGCGGGCCGTCCCGCGGCCGCGAGACAGGTGCCGGATCCGCCCGTCACCCCGGAGGTCCGGGAGCAGCGCCGCCGCGAACTCGCCCTGCTCGCCTGGCCGGAGGCGGCCGGCACCACCCCCGAGCAGCGCGAGGCCCTGGAGCTGGCCGTCCGCCACCACCTCGCGGCGAACGAGGTCGCCGCCGTGCTCGGCATGGAGCCCGCCGCCGCGCGCGAGCTGCTGGCCGCCGCCGCGTGCGAGGTCGAGCGCACCCGGGCCGCCCTCGCCGTGGTCGAGACCGGAGGCTGCCCGAGTGTGGCCCACCTCACCGGCGACAGCCGGCTCGTCCTCAGCGCGGCCCTGCGCCGCGAGCTGGTCCGGCACGTCGACGACTGCCCGCGCTGCCGCCGCACCGCCGAGCGCGCCGTGCCCGGCCGCTGGCCCGGAGCCACGGTCACCCCGGCCGAGCTGCCCGTCCTGGAGGCGCCCCGCGCGGCCCTGCACGGCGCCCAGGCGCAGCACCCGCGCGCGCGGGGCGCCGCCGTACCACGCTTCGACCGGCGCGGTTTCCCGATGGACCCCAAGGACCGCGCGGCCCGGCGCGACCGCCTGCGCGCGCGTGCCGTCACCACGACCGTCGTCGCCACCGTCGTCGCCGCCCCCGTGCTCGCCCTGTGGGCCGCCTACCGGGGCGAACCCGTCGCCGACGCGGGCGGCCCCACCCCCACCGCGCGCGAGGCGAAGAGCCCCGACGAGCTCGGCAGCGACCCGGCGGGCGGCTACGAGAACGCGGGCAACGCCAGCGTGAAGCCCGGCGCGCGGTTCGACAAGGACGGCAAGGCGGACGTCTCCGTGGAGGTCGTCAGCGTCAACGGGACCGGCAAGAAGGGCGCCGGGGACCTCTCGGTCACCGCGCGCAACGACGGCGACACCACGCTGATCACCCTCACCGCGTCCGGCTCCGCGCCCGTGCGCTGGTCCGCGTCCACCTCGGCGGCCTGGCTCTACCTCAGCCGGTCCTCGGGAACCCTCCGGCCCGGCGACACGTTGACGATCAAGGTGTACGTCGACCACCTGCGCGAGCCGGCCGGCCACTGGCACGCCCAGGTCGCGATCTCCCCGGCGGGCTCCGTGGTCACCATCGACGGCTACGGCACGGCCCCCACCGGCCGGCCCACCCCGCCGGCCTCGCCCCCCGGCACCCCCGGCCCGACCCCGCCGACCACACCCCCGACCACCCCGCCCACGAGCGAGTCCCCGTCCCCGACGGACCCGAGCCCAAGCCCCTCCGACCCGACCCCTTCGGACCCGCCTAGCTCCTCGCCACCTCCGAGCGACGACGGAAGCCCGAGCCCGTCGGGCGGCTAGCGGGATGGAAGGAATACGCGAAAGGACCGCGCGCCCCCGGAAGCCCTCCTCCGTGAAGCCGTCCTCAGCAAGGCCGACCTCGGCGAATCCGTGCTCAGCGAAGCCGTCCTCAGTCCGTCGGCTCCGGGTCCGCCGGATGCGGTGCCACCAGGGGGAGCTGCGACGCCAGTCGCGCCTCGCACAGCTCGACCAGGCGGTCGTACCCCGCCTTGCCCATCAGCTCGGTCAGTTCGGCGCGGTAGGAGACGTAGACCGGCTCGCCGGCGCCGTGTGCCGAGGTCGCCGAGGTGCACCACCAGTGCAGGTCATGGCCGCCCGGGCCCCAGCCCCTGCGGTCGTACTCGCCGATGGAGATCTGCAGGACCCGCGTGTCGTCGGGGCGGTCGATCCAGTCGTACGTCCGCCGGATCGGCAGCTGCCAGCACACGTCCGGCTTGGTCTCCAGCGGCTCGCGGCCCTCCTTCAGGGCCAGGATGTGCAGCGAGCAGCCCGCGCCGCCCGCGAAGCCCGGGCGGTTCTGGAAGATGCAGGAGCCCTGGTAGGGGCGGGTCTGCCGGGACCCCTCCTCGTCCTCCGAGATCCAGCCGCCGCGCGTGCCCTCGTCGTGGTGCTGCCAGATCTCCGGGGTGAGCCGCGCCACGTGCTCGGCCACCCGCTTCTCGTCGTCCTCGTCCGAGAAGTGCGCGCCCAGCGTGCAGCACCCGTCGTCCGCGCGGCCCGCCTGGATGCCCTGGCAGCCGCTGCCGAAGATGCAGTTCCAGCGAGAGGTCAGCCATGTCAGATCGCAGCGGAAGACCTGCTCGTCGTCCGCCGGATCAGGGAACTCCACCCATGCCCGCGCGAAGTCGAGCCCCTTCTCGTCGCTCACCTTCGGGGCCTTCCTGGACGTCGACGCCTTCGCCTGCGAAGAATCCTTCGATCCCTTCGAGGATTTGGTCGCCTTGTCGGCCTTGGCGGCCTTTTGGTCCTTCGCCTTTTTCGTCTTTGGCACGCGTCCAGGGTAAGTGGCCCGGCGCGACTCCGGGGACTGAGCACGGACGATCTGGCAGTAGCGTTCCGTACATGAGACTCGGTGTCCTGGATGTGGGTTCGAACACGGTGCATCTGCTGGTGGTGGACGCCCACCCCGGCGCGCGCCCGCTGCCCGCGCATTCGCACAAGGCCGAACTTCGGCTCGCCCAGCTCCTCGACGATGACGGTGCCATCCACGACCACGGCATCGAGCAACTGGTCGCCGTCGTGCAGGACGCCCTTCAGGCCGCCGAGGACAAGGGCGTCGAGGACCTGCTCCCGTTCGCGACCTCCGCGGTGCGCGAGGCCGTCAACGCCGACGAGGTCCTCGCGCGCGTGGAGGCCGAGACCGGCGTACGCCTCCAGGTCCTCACCGGACCCGAGGAGGCCCGCCTCACCTTTCTCGCCGTCCGCCGCTGGTTCGGCTGGTCCGCGGGACGGCTGCTGGTCCTGGACATCGGCGGCGGCTCCCTGGAGATCGCCTACGGCATCGACGAGGAGCCGGACGCCGCCGTCTCCCTCCCGCTCGGCGCCGGCCGCCTCACCGCCGGCTGGCTGCCCGGCGATCCGCCCGACCCCGAGAGCGTGCGCGCCCTGCGCCGCCACGTCCGCGCGGAGATCGCCCGCACGGTCGGCGAATTCAAGCGCTTCGGCGCCCCCGACCACGTGGTCGCCACCTCCAAGACCTTCAAGCAGCTGGCCCGCATCGCCGGCGCCGCCCGCACCGCCGAGGGTCTCTACGTCCAGCGCGAACTCAAGCGGGAGTCCCTGGAGGCCTGGGTGCCGCGGCTGTCCGGCATGACCAGCGACCAGCGCGCGGACCTCCCCGGCGTCTCCGAGGGCCGCGCCGCCCAGATACTGGCCGGCGCGCTGGTGGCCGAGGGCGCGATGGACCTGTTCGGCGTGGAGAAGCTGGAGATCTGCCCGTGGGCCCTGAGGGAGGGCGTGATCCTGCGCCGCCTGGATCACATGGGTTCGGCCTGAATACCTGAGGGCGCGGGGCCGTATGGACATGCGACCCCGCAGCACGGACAGGCGGCCCCGCAGCACGGACCTGCGGCCCAGCAGCACGGACACGCCTCCCCGCAGCGTGGCCGGGACGAGTCACAAGGCATTCGCATCCACAAAATGACCCATCTCACAACGGCCAACAGGCACCCCGCACCCCCACCGCCCAACCCCGTAAGGTGACGGACGTGGCTGAACCAAAGGACGTGCGCATCGCGCTGTCGACCGCCTCCGTGTATCCGGAGTCGACGGCGACGGCCTTCGAGATCGCCGCGCGCCTCGGCTACGACGGTGTCGAGGTCATGGTGTGGACCGATCCGGTCAGCCAGGACATCGAGGCCCTGCGCCGCCTCTCCGACTACCACGGCGTTCCCATCCTCGCGGTCCACGCCCCCTGCCTGCTGATCACGCAGCGGGTGTGGTCCACCGACCCCTGGGTGAAGCTGCAGCGGGCCCAGGCGGCCGCCGAGAAGCTGGGCGCCTCGACCGTCGTCGTGCACCCGCCCTTCCGCTGGCAGCGGCAGTACGCCCGCGACTTCGTGGACGGGATCTGGCGGATGGCGAACGAGACCGACGTACGGTTCGCCGTCGAGAACATGTACCCCTGGCGCTACCGCGACCGCGAGATGCTCGCCTACGCGCCCGAGTGGGACGTCACCAAGGACGACTACCGGCACTTCACGATCGATCTGAGCCACGCGGCGACCGCCCGCACGGACACCCTGGACATGATCGACCGCATGGGCGACCGGCTCGGCCACGTCCACCTCGCCGACGGCCGCGGCTCCGCCAAGGACGAGCACCTGGTGCCCGGCCGTGGCACCCAGCCCTGCGCCGAGGTGCTGGAGCGGCTCGCGGTCACCGGCTTCGACGGCCATGTCGTCATCGAGGTCAACACCCGCCGGGCCATGTCCAGCGCCGAGCGCGAGGCCGACCTCGCCGAGGCCCTGGCCTTCGCCCGCGAGCACCTGGCGTCCGCGGTGGAGGTGCCCCGCCGATGACCGGGGCCACGGCACGCCGGCGGGGACGGCCCCCGCGCACCGAGTCCGCCGACACCCGCGACCGCATCCTCACCGCGGCCCGCGAGGAGTTCTCCGAGCGCGGATACGAGAAGACGTCGGTACGCGGCATCGCCAAGGCCGCCGGTGTCGACTCGGCGCTGGTCCACCACTACTTCGGCACCAAGGAGCAGGTCTTCGAGGCGGCCGTCGCGGTCGCCTTCGCGCCCGCGCTCGACGCGCCCAAGGCGGTGGCCGAGGGGTCGATGGACGCGGTGGGGGAGCGGCTGACCCGTTTCGTCTTCGGCGTCTGGGAGAACCCCACGACCCGGGCACCCCTCCTCGCGATCCTCCGGTCCGCCGTCAACAACGAGACCGCCGCCGCCGTCTTCCGCCGCCTCGTCGCCTCCCAGCTGCTGCGCCGCGTCGCCGATCAGGTGAACCTGCCGGACGCGGAGCTGCGGGCCGAGCTGGCGGCCGCGCAGATCGTGGGCACGGCGATGATGCGCTACGTGATCAAGCTGGAGCCGCTGGCCTCGGCGGACCTGGAGCAGATCATCGCGCGGGTGGCGCCGGTGGTGCAGAGCCATCTGACGCAGCCCTGACACCAGCGGCCGGCGAAACACGCGTCCCGGCGAAGCGCGCATCCCGGTGAACACGCGCTCCGGTGAAACACGCGTCCCGCATTCCGGACAGCCTTGTCCAGCCCTTGGAGCGGCGGCGTAGGCTCGTAGGGAATCAGAACTCTCTGCCGGAACTCTCCGGCGGATGGTCTTCGAAGGAGCGAGCGACGATGCCCGAGCTGAGGTCCCGCACAGTCACCCACGGCCGCAACATGGCGGGCGCCCGCGCCCTTATGCGCGCCTCCGGTGTACCCGGTGCGGACATCGGCCGGAAGCCGATCATCGCCGTCGCCAACTCCTTCACGGAGTTCGTGCCGGGCCACACCCACCTGCAGCCCGTCGGCCGGATCGTCAGCGAGGCGATCAAGGAGGCCGGCGGCATCCCGCGCGAGTTCAACACCATCGCGGTCGACGACGGCATCGCCATGGGCCACGGCGGCATGCTGTACTCCCTCCCCTCCCGCGACCTGATCGCGGACTCGGTCGAATACATGGTCGAGGCCCACTGCGCCGACGCCCTGGTCTGCATCTCCAACTGCGACAAGATCACCCCGGGCATGCTGATGGCCGCCCTGCGCCTCAACATCCCCACCGTCTTCGTCTCCGGCGGCCCCATGGAGTCCGGCCGCGCCACGCTGGTCGACGGCACGGTCCGCACCCTCGACCTGGTCGACGCGATCTCCGACGCCGTCAACGAGAAGATCTCCGACGAGGACATCCTCCGCATCGAGGAGAACGCCTGCCCGACCTGTGGCAGCTGTTCCGGCATGTTCACCGCCAACTCGATGAACTGCCTCACCGAGGCCATCGGCCTCTCCCTGCCCGGCAACGGCTCGGTCCTCGCCACCCACACGGCCCGCCGTCGGCTCTACGAGGACGCGGCCCGCACGGTCATGGACCTCACCCGCCGCTACTACGAGCAGGACGACGACACGGTCCTGCCGCTCAACATCGCCACCTTCCAGGCCTTCGAGAACGCCATGGCCCTGGACATCGCGATGGGCGGCTCCACGAACACGATCCTGCACCTGCTGGCGGCCGCCCAGGAGGCGGGCGTCCCGTTCGGCCTGGAGCAGATCGACGCCGTCTCGCGCCGCGTCCCCTGCCTGGCCAAGGTGGCGCCCAACGTCGCGAAGAACCGCACGTACTACATGGAGGACGTGCACCGCGCCGGCGGCATCCCCGCCCTCCTCGGCGAACTGCACCGCGCGGGCCTGCTGAACGAGGACGTCCACTCCGTCCACAGCCCGTCCCTGGCCGACTGGCTGAAGACCTGGGACGTCCGCGGCGGATCGCCTTCTCAGGAGGCGGTGGAGCTGTGGCACGCGGCACCGGGCTGCGTCCGCTCCGCCGAGGCCTTCTCCCAGTCCGAGCGCTGGGAGGCCCTGGACGAGGACGCGGAAGGCGGCTGCATCCGCTCGGTCGAGCACGCCTACTCCAAGGACGGCGGCCTCGCGGTCCTCAAGGGCAACCTCGCCGTGGACGGCTGCGTCGTGAAGACGGCCGGCGTCGACGAGTCGATCTGGACCTTCGAGGGCCCGGCCGTGGTCTGCGAGTCCCAGGAGGAGGCCGTCCAGCGCATCCTCACCCACGAGGTCAAGGACGGCGACGTCGTCGTCATCCGGTACGAGGGGCCCAAGGGCGGCCCCGGCATGCAGGAGATGCTGTACCCGACCTCGTACCTGAAGGGCCGCGGCCTCGGAAAGAGCTGCGCCCTGATCACCGACGGCCGCTTCTCCGGCGGCACCTCGGGCCTCTCCATCGGCCACGCCTCCCCCGAGGCGGCCTCCGGCGGCACCATCGCCCTCGTCCAGGACGGCGACCGCATCCGCATCGACATCCCGGGCCGCACGATCGAACTCCTCGTCGACGAGGCCGAGCTGGCCCGCCGCGAGCAGGCCCTCGACGGCGTCTACGCCCCCAGGAACCGCGACCGCAAGGTCTCGGCCGCCCTCCGCGCCTACGCGGCGATGGCCACCAGCGCCGACAAGGGCGCCGTCCGCGACGTGACCAGGCTGGGCTGAGCCGCCGTAACCAACAGGGGCCGCCTCCACCGGAGACGGCCCCTTCGCATGTCACCGGGCGGTCACCAGGCGGAAGGATCCCGCCCGTCCACGGCGAAGACCGTGCCGTCGGGGGCGGCGGCGTAGACGTGGCCGCCGACGACCAGGGGGGCAGGCAGTACGGCGGCACGCTCGTCCGAGTTCGCGCCCAGGCGCGGCGGAGTCTGCCCCACGAGGCGTCCGTGCCGGGCGTCGACGGCGAGCAGACGGCCGTCCGCGGCCGTGAAGTACACATGGTCACCGACGGCCACCGGCGCCGAGCCCCGGCTCACGGACGTCTCGAGGTGCCACAGCCGCTTCCCCGCGTCGACGTCGACGGCTTCCAGCGCACCGTCGGTGGCCAGCAGATAGACGACGCCGCCGTGCACGGCGGCCTGGGGAGCGACGCGCCGGACGGCGAGCGGCACCCGGCGCAGGGTCTTCGAGGCCGGTGCGTAGCGGACAACCCCCTCCGTGGCCCCGGAGGCGCTGTCGACGGAGAGCAGGAACAGCGACCCGCCCTGGCTGCCGACGGGGTTCAGCGTCCCCTTCAGCAGCGCGCTCCAGCGTTCGGCACCCGTGGCCGGATCCAGGGCGGTGACACGCGTGCGGGCTCCGTCCGCGGACGTGGTGACCGCGTACGCCAGCGGGTCACCGGCGAAAGCGGCCAAGGAGGGCGTGCCCGCACCGGAGATCCGCCGGTTCCACTTCGTGTCGCCCGTCCTGCCGTCAAGGCCGGTCACCGATCCGTCGGCCTTTGTGAGCAGGAACATGCCGCCGGCGCAGAGCGCGTCCCCGTGCGCGGGCACGTCCCTCTCCCAGCGCGTCCTGCCCGACGCCGGGTCGAGCGCCATCATGCGCCGGCCTCCGTCCACCGGTACCTGAAGCAGTCCACCCGACAAGGCCGGCGCCGCACTGGTCCGTTGGCGAGCGACCGACCGCCGCCACAGCTGGGTCCCGTCCGTCGGGTCGAGGGCGAGGGCCACCCCGGAGCGGAGGCAGAACAACGTTCCGGAGCCGTAGGTGCATTGGGGCATGCCGGAGCCTTCGCCGACCGGCTTCCCCTGCCAGGAGGCGAAACCGGCCGGGGCGCTCCGTATGCCGGTGCCGTGCGCCGGCGGACCGTCGCCGCTGCCGAGCCACTGCACCAAGGCGGCCGTACCGCCCATGACGAGAGCGAGGGCCCCGGCGACGAGCGCCATGCGCTTGCGGAGGCGACGCTTCGGCCGTCCAGGGCGCGCTGCGGCAGAGCGAGCGGCGGAGTCAGGGGCCGACGCGGAGCCAGGGGCAGGGGACTCGTGCGCCGACTCCTGTTTCGGCGCGTCGGTGCTCGCCCGCTGCGCCGGTATGAACGCCTGTGTGTCGTACGAGGCAGCCACCGACCGGAGCTCCCTCATCAGCTCGTCCGGGGTCGGCCGCTCCTCCGGCTCCTTGGCGAGGCAGCGCCGCACCAGCGGAGCGAGGCTCTCCGGTACCCCGGTCAGATCCGGCTCGTCGTGCACCACCTGGTACGCGACGACGTACGGGCTGTCGGAGTCGAACGGGCCCCGCCCGGTCGACGCGTGCACCATCACCGACCCGAGCGCGAAGATGTCGGCGGCCGGCCCGACCTCCCTCGGCCGCCGGAACTGCTCGGGCGCCATGAACGGCGGCGTGCCGATCAATTTGCCGGTCTCGGTGCGCAGTTCGCTGTCCTTGGGCCGGGAGATTCCGAAGTCGATCACCTTCGGCCCGTCCTCGGCGAGCAGCACGTTGCTCGGCTTGAGATCCCGGTGCACGACCCCGACCCGGTGGATGTCCCGCAGGGCCTCCGCGAGCCCGGCCATCAGCCGCCGCAGCTGTGCCGGTTCCATGGGGCCGTTCCGCTTCACCTGCTCCGAGAGCGTCGGACCGGGAATGAACAGCGTGGCCATCCAGGGCCGTTCGGCCTCCGGATCGGCATCCACGACGGGCGCGGTGAAGGCACCGCTCACCCTCCGCGCGGCCGCCACCTCCTGCCGGAAACGGCCCCTGAACTCGGGATCCCGGGCGAACTCGGCATGGACGACCTTCACGGCGAGCCGCAGCCCCGACGTACTGCGGGCCAGATGCACCACGCCCATGCCGCCCGAGCCGAGGCACGACTCCAGGCGGTAGTGACCGGCGTACTCGGGAAGTTCCGCTTCCGCGCTCGCTCCGGTGTTGCGCTGTGGCGCCATGGACCACCCCCGTGCTCTTCGTCCGCGCGCGCGACGCACGGAGCCTAGTCGATGACTCGTACGAGACAGAGGCGGCTTGCTAACCTCCGCGTGCGAGTTGCGCACACGTGTTTCATGGCGCGTTCCAGGGGAAGCAACGAGCCCCCATCACCGTCGTGGGGCTCAAGGGGGAGGTCCTTCATGTCTGTTGACCGTGCGGAAGAGACGGCAGGCTCCGGGAAGCCGGATGCCGTCGTGGCGGAGGCATCCGTGCGCATGTACGCGGTCGCCCCGGGCGTCCGCGTGAACGTGCGCAACGGCCCCGGCACCAACTACAACATCGTCCGCGTCCTGCCGCTGGGAGCCAAGGTCCCCATCTTCTGCCAGACGCCGGGCACGAGGGTGTCGGGCTACTACGGCACGTCGAACATATGGGACAACATCGACAACGGCGAGTTCGTCTCGGACGCCTATGTGAACACGGGCAGCGACGGCTACGTGGCCGACCGCTGCGCCCTGTGAGCATCGCCGACCGCTGCGGCTGAACGACGCGGTCGGCCGACCCCACGAGGAGCCCGTCGCCGTCCGGCGTCATAATCGTCCCGTGAGCGACGAAACCGGCACCCCGGACACCCCGGCGGGCTCCGCGGGCGACGGCCCCCGCCCCGAGCCCCTGCGCTTCTTCGGCACGTCCTGGGTGAACCACGACGACGGCTACGGGGCCCGCCGCGCCGGCGTCGCCGTCGGCTCCCTCGCCGCGGCCGCCGTGTCCTGCCTGATCCTGCGCTTCGCCTTCGACGGCATCCAGATCGCCGGCACCGGCTCCTTCGTGTCCGTGCTGATCGTCGCCATGTTCGCGATCTGCAGCGCGCTCGCCTTCCGCAACACCTGGGAGGGCTTCGGCAAGCGCCACGACCCCCAGCGCCAGGCCTCCCTGCGCGGCCTGCTCGCCATCGGCTTCGTCGGCTCCCTCCTCGCCTACTTCTTCCGCTCCCTCACCGAGGCCCCGGGCGAGAAACTCCACCGCGAGGAGTACGAGAAGGCCTGCGAGGAGTACGCCCGCCGCACCACCCGACGCACGGGCAACCCGTCGAAGAAGAAGCGCCGCCGCTGAAGAGCCGCCCACCGAAGAGCCGCCGCCGCTGAAGAAGCGCCGCCGCTGAAGGGGACGGGGACGCGGACGTGGGCCCATGGCCGAACGGCGCCACTCCGCCCGCGAAAACCCGCTGTCACCCCTCGCCCCGCTCGACGCACCATGGCGGGATGACGACGCCTCCCGCCACCTCGCCCGAGCCGCCTGCCGCCCTCCGCGCCCAGTCCTTCAACGCCGCCGCGGCCCAGTACGCCGCGAACCGCCCCTCCTACCCGCCCGCCCTGTTCGACACCGTCGAGGAACTGGCCGGGCGTCCCCTCGCCGGTGCCCGGGTCGTGGACGTCGGCGCCGGGACCGGGATCGCGACCGCGCTGCTGGAGGCCCGGGGCGCCGACGTCCTCGCGGTCGAGCCCGGTGACGGCATGGCAGCGGAGTTCCGTCGCTCGTTGCCGCACATCCCGCTCGTGCGCGGCAACGGCAACGCCCTTCCCCTCGCCGACGGCCAGGCCGATTTCCTCACCTACGCCCAGGCCTGGCACTGGACCGACCCGGCCCTGGCGGTGCCGGAGGCGCTGCGGGTGCTGCGGCCGGGCGGGGCGCTGGCGCTGTGGTGGAACACGGACGCGCTCGACGTCGAGTGGATCGCCGGGCAGGCCGACCGCACGGGCTGCTTCCTCGGCATGGACACGGCCGCCGAGAAGCGCAAGGCCGCCGACCGCACGGACCTGGCCGACCCCAGCGGCCGCCTGCGCTTCACCCGGCGCGCCGTCCGCTGGAGCCGCCGCGTCCCGATCGACACCCACCTCGCCAACATCGGCAGTCACTCGGCGCTTCTCCTCATCCCCGAGGCGCGCAGGCACGCGTTCCTGGAGGAGGAGCGCGCCCATCTCCTGAAGGTCTTCCCGGACGGCATCGTCGAGGAGACGTACGACGTGCTCCTGCTCGTCGCGACCAAGCCCTGACCCCCCACCTCTCCAGCTGCGGCGGCCCGGTTCCTTCCGGGCCGCCGCTTTTCGTGTACGGCACAGCAACCGCCGCCACTTGACGACGCAGACGCGCGGGAAGATTATTCATCGCATGATGAATTATGTGCCCGAGCCACTCCGACCCCTGGCACCGGACGCCGTCCACGCCGAGAACCTCACCGTCGTCCGCGGCCCCCGCACCGTCCTCCACGACCTCCACTTCACCGTCCCCCGCGGCCAGATCACGGGCCTGCTCGGCCCCTCCGGCTGCGGCAAGTCGACGCTGATGCGCTCCATCGTCGGCACCCAGGCCAAGGTCACCGGCACCCTCGACGTGCTCGGCCGCCCCGCCGGCCACCCCACCCTCCGCAGCCGCATCGGCTACGTCACCCAGGCCCCCTCCGTCTACGACGACCTGACCGTCCGCCAGAACCTCGAATACTTCGCTGCGATCCTCGACCCCGGCCGCGCCGCCGCCGAACGCCGGCACGACCACGTCACCCGCGCCATCGCCGACGTCGACCTCACCAGCCACGCCGACGCCCTCGCCGGCAACCTCTCCGGCGGCCAGCGCAGTCGCGTCTCCCTCGCCGTCGCCCTCCTCGGCGCCCCCGAACTCCTCGTCCTCGACGAGCCGACCGTCGGCCTCGACCCCGTCCTCCGCCGCGACCTGTGGAACCTCTTCCACGACATCGCCGCCGGCCGGGGCGCCACCCTCCTCGTCTCCTCCCACGTCATGGACGAGGCCGAGCGCTGCCACCGCCTCCTCCTCATGCGCGACGGCCGGATCCTCGCCGACGACAGCCCCGAGGCGCTGCGCACCCGCACCGGCAGCGACACCGTCGAGGCCGCCTTCCTGCACCTCGTCGACGAGGCGGTCGCCGCCGAAGCGGGCGTCACGACAGCAGGCACCGCCGACCGCACCAAGGAGACGACCCGATGAGCACCACGACGCCCGCCACGGCCACCGCCGCCGTCCCGGCCGCGCCCACCAGCGCCCTCAGCGCCGCCCGCACCACCGCCACCGCGGCCCGCGTCCTGCGCCAGCTCCGCCACGACCCGCGGACCATCGCGCTGATGATCCTCATCCCCTGCGTGATGCTGATCCTGCTGCGCTACGTCTTCGACGCCAGCCCGCGCACCTTCGACAACATCGGCGCCTCCCTGCTCGGCATCTTCCCGCTGATCACGATGTTCCTGGTCACCTCCATCGCCACCCTGCGCGAACGCACCTCGGGCACCCTCGAACGCCTCCTCGCCATGCCGCTGGGCAAGGCCGACCTCATCGCCGGCTACGCCCTCGCCTTCGGCGCGCTCGCCGTCGTCCAGTCCGCCCTCGCCACCGGACTCGCGGTCTGGGTCCTCGGCCTGGACGTCACCGGCTCCCCCTGGCTGCTCCTGCTCGTCGCCCTCCTCGACGCCCTGCTCGGCACGGCCCTCGGTCTCTTCGTCTCGGCCTTCGCGGCCTCGGAATTCCAGGCGGTCCAGTTCATGCCCGCGGTGATCTTTCCCCAGCTCCTCCTCTGCGGCCTCTTCACACCCCGCTCCGACATGCACCCCGTCCTGAAGGCCATCTCCGACGTCCTCCCCATGTCGTACGCCGTCGACGGCATGAACGAGGTCCTGCACCACACCGACATGACGGCGACCTTCCTCAGGGACGCCCTGATCGTGGCGGGCTGCGCGGTCCTGGTACTGGTGCTGGGCGCGGCGACACTGAGGCGGCGGACGGCATAGCGGTGGCCCGGGGTGGGCCGGGCCCCACCCCACCCGCCCACCGGCGTTCCGCCCAGCGGACAACCGACTCGCACACCTCGCCCGCGGTGCCAGACTGACCGCATGAGCCAGAAAGTCGCAGTCCTCGGCACCGGCAAGATCGGCGAAGCCCTGCTCAGCGGAATGATCCGCGCCGGCTGGGCGCCGGCGGACCTCCTGGTCACCGCCCGCCGCCCCGAGCGCGCCGCGGAACTCCGCAGCCGCTACGGAGTCAGCCCGGTCAGCAACACCGAGGCCGCCAAGACCGCCGACACACTGATCCTCACGGTCAAGCCGCAGGACATGGGCGCCCTCCTGGACGAACTCGCCCCGCACGTCCCCGCCGACCGCCTGGTCATCAGCGGAGCCGCCGGCATCCCCACCTCCTTCTTCGAGGAGCGCCTGACCGCGGGCACCCCGGTCGTCCGCGTCATGACGAACACGCCCGCCCTCGTCGACGAGGCCATGTCCGTCATCTCCGCCGGCAGCCACGCCACCGAGGAGCACGTCGCACACGCCGAGGGGATCTTCGGCGCCGTCGGCAAGACCCTCCGCGTCCCGGAGAGCCAGCAGGACGCCTGCACCGCCCTGTCCGGCTCCGGCCCGGCCTACTTCTTCTACCTGGTCGAGGCCATGACCGACGCCGGAATCCTGCTCGGCCTGCCCCGCGACAAGGCCCACGACCTCATCGTCCAGTCGGCCATCGGCGCCGCCGTGATGCTCCGCGACAGCGGCGAGCACCCCGTCAAGCTCCGCGAGAACGTCACCTCCCCGGCCGGCACGACGATCAACGCCATCCGCGAACTGGAGAACCACGGCGTACGAGCCGCCCTCATCGCCGCCCTCGAAGCCGCCCGCGACCGCAGCCGCGAGCTGGCCTCCGGCAAGAAGGACTGAACCGACGCAGCTGGAACCGACGCACCGAAGGCGGCGGGTCACCCCGCCGCCCCACGGCTAGCGTGCGGCGCTCAGCGCGGGCTCCGGGGCGGCCGGCAGCAGCCCGATCGCCCGATAGGCCGTATCGACGGTCGGTCGAGCCATCGCCCGAGCCTTCTCCGCACCATCCCGGAGCACCCCCTCCACATACGCGGGATCCGCGCACAACTCCCTGTGCCTGGCCTGCACGGGCTTCAGAACCTCCACCACCGCGTCCGCGGTGTCCTTCTTCAAAGCGCCGTACGACTCGTAAACGTCTGCCAGTGACTCAGGGTTCCCGCCCGTGCACGCTGCGAGAATCTCCAGCAGATTGGCGACCCCCGGCCGCCCCTCCCTGTCGTACACGACCTCCCGCCCGCTGTCGGTCACGGCCCGCATGACCTTCTTGCGCACCACGTCCGGCTCGTCGAGCAGATAGACGATCCCCGGCCCCGAGTCGTCCGACTTCCCCATCTTCGACGTGGGGTCCTGCAGGTTCATCACCCGCGCGGCCACCTTCGGCGGGGTGGCCCTCGGCACCACGAACGTGTGCCCGTACCGCTGGTTGAACCGCACCGCCAGATCCCGCGTCAGCTCGACGTGCTGCGTCTGGTCGTCCCCGACCGGCACCTCGTCCGCGCCGTAGGCCAGGATGTCCGCCGCCATCAGCACCGGATACGTCAGCAGCGACAGCCGCACACTCCCGCCCCGCTCGCGCTCCCGTGCGGCCTTCTCCTTGTACTGGATCATCCGCCGCATCTCACCGTCGGTCGCCACGCACTCCAGCAGGTACGACAGCCTCGTGTGCTCGTCGACATGGCTCTGCAGGAACACGGTGCACAACTCGGGATCGAGCCCGGACGCCAACAACAACGTCGCCGACTGCCGACTGAGCCTGCGCACCCGCGCCGGATCGTGGTCCACCGTCAGCGCGTGCAGATCGACGATGCAGAACAGCGAGTCCGCCCGGTGCTGGTCCACCGCGGCCCACTGCCGCATAGCCCCCAGGTAGTTCCCCAGCGTCAGATGCCCGGTCGGCTTGACCCCGCTGAAGACCCTCGTCATCTCCACTCCACCTCCTGGTCGGGACCGCCGCGCCTGCGGCCGGCCCCCGGAGTCCGGAGGAGATACGAGAACGGCCGCCGAAGCGGCGGCCGTTGAGTGCATACGTGAGTACGGCCGCCGTCAGGCGGCCCACCACAGCTGGGTACACGTACGCGTCGTCATGCGGTCCACGGTACGCCTTGGAGTGACCTCGAAGGCAGAGGTTGACACCCCTCACCCGGATGCGTAGTGTTCTCCGGGTTGTCCGACGTGAGCACCGACCTCGGTCGGTCCCCGGACAGCCATTCCGCAAGGCCCACTCATTCATCGACGCTCCGGTGTCGATTTGTTTGGCGTGCGCATTTGCGAAATGAGGAATCCGTGTTCGAAAGGACGCGGCCCCCGATTAGCTCGGGAGCCGGGAATCCGCTAAAGTCTCACACGTCGGAACGGCCCAGCGGCCGGGAAGACAACCCCCTCTGATTGGGAATCAGACACCGCGAGGATCTGATAGAGTCGGAAACGCCGGAAAGGGAAACGCGAGAGCGGGAACCTGGAAAGCACCGAGGAAATCGGATCGAGAGAAGATCTGATAGAGTCGGAAACGCAAGACCGAAGGGAAGCGCCCGGAGGAAAGCCCGAGAGGGTGAGTACAAAGGAAGCGACCGTTCCTTGAGAA